>CAWIEE010000001.1:0-190122 GCA_963835075.1 uncultured Actinomycetota bacterium
GCAATGGAGCGGCCTCGACCGCTTGTAGTCGAGCTCGGCCGGGTACATGTAGAGGTTCAGATACGGTGATTCGTACTGGAATTCGCCATCCGGCAACGGTGGCGCGCCGCACTGCTGGTGAAACGTCGATGACCGTTCGACGAGGGGATCGACCAGCCGGCGATATTCGACCGCGAAGTCGTCCCAGCCGCTGCGGTCGCCTGACGGGTAGCCGGAGAACAACGGCGGGATGTCGGGGTCGGTGACCTCAAGGGGATTTGTGGACACCACACGAATCCACGGGCACCCAGCAAGCGACACCGACGGGAAGCTGGCCACGCAGTCGTGCACGATCGCATCGGGTCGCAATTCGGACCAGATCTCCGTCAGTCGGCCCAACCGCCACCGACGGCCTCTTCACCCTCGGGCGGCGGCGCCAACCGCATCCGGCGCTCTTCGAAGCCGCGCCTGGCCAGCTCACCCTCGAAGGACTCCTCGATGACGAAGACTGTGCGGATACCCCGCTCCCGCAGGTGATTTCCGAGAGCGACGAGGTTGTTGGTCGGCCCCCACGCGCCGGGTTCGGGAAACAGTGCGACCGTCGGCTGGGTCATGAACGCAACCTACGCCCGATGCCGCGCTCGCGGGAGTCGGAAAACTAGTTGGCGTGCAGGGCCTCGTTGAGGGTGATGCCCGTGCCGTCGCGCTTGACGACCTCGACGGCGCCCGACAGCGAGTTGCGACGGAACAGCAGGTTGTTGGCGCCCGACAGCTCGCGCGCCTTGACCGTCTGACCGTCGGCGGTCTGCACCTTCGTCCCGGCGGTCACATACAGGCCGGCCTCGATGACGCAGTCGTCGCCGAGTGAGATGCCAAGGCCAGCATTGGCGCCGAGCAGGCAGCGCTTGCCCACCGAGATCACCTGGGTTCCGCCGCCCGACAGCGTGCCCATGATCGACGCGCCACCGCCGACGTCCGAGCCGTCGCCGACGACCACACCGGCAGAGATCCGCCCTTCGACCATCGAGCTGCCAAGCGTCCCGGCGTTGAAGTTCACGAAGCCCTCGTGCATGACGGTCGTGCCCGACGCCAGGTGCGCACCCAGCCGCACGCGGTCGGCGTCGGCGATGCGCACCCCGGACGGCACCACATAGTCGACCATCCGCGGGAACTTGTCGATGCCGTAGACCGTCACTGGTCCGCGCCGGCGCAGCCGCGCCCGAACCACCTCGAAGCCCTCGATCGCGCACGGCCCGTGGTTTGTCCACACCACGTTGGTGAGCACGCCGAAGAGGCCGTCGGCGTTGAGGCCGTGCGGGGCGACCAGCCGGTGCGACAGCAGGTGCAGCCGCAGGTAGGCGTCGTAGGCGTCGGTCGCCTTGTCCTCCAGCGACGCGATGGTCGTGCGCACCGCCACTGTCTCGACGTCGCGGTCCTCGTCACGGCCGGTAAGCGCTGCCAACTCGTCGGGCACCGCGGCGACCGAGAGGCGCACAGTGCCTGTCGGACCGTCGCCGCCGAGCTCGGGTTGGGGGAACCATGTGTCGAGTACGGATCCGTCGGCGGCGATGGTCGCCAGGCCGACGCCTGAAGCAGAAGTCACGGTCCAAAACCGTACTCGACTAGCCTCAAGCAGTGTGGGCCTGGATTTGCGTGGCGACCCGATCGCCCTGACCGCGGCGCTGGTGGACATCCCCAGCGAGTCGCGGCACGAGCAGCGCATCGCCGGCGAGATCGAGGCCGCGCTGCGCGACCAGACCACAGGATTTGAGGTAGTCCGCAACGGTGACGCGGTGCTGGCCCGAACGAACCTGGGCCGGCCATCGCGGGTGCTTCTGGCCGGCCACATCGACACTGTCCCCGCCGCGGACAACCTGCCGAGCAGGTTCGAGGGTGGCGAGCTGCACGGCCTCGGCGCCTCGGACATGAAGTCCGGCGACGCGGTGTTCCTTCATCTGGCGGCGACGGTCGCCGACCCCGCGCACGACCTCACGCTGGTGATGTATGACTGCGAGGAGATCGAATCCGCTGCCAACGGGCTGGGCCGCGTCGAACGTGAGCTGCCCGACTGGCTGCACGCCGATGTCGCCATTCTCGGCGAGCCGTCAGGTGGGTTGATCGAGGCCGGTTGTCAGGGCACGCTGCGTGTCGTCGTGAGTGCCGCGGGCACCCGCGCGCACTCTGCGCGATCGTGGTTGGGCGACAACGCGATTCACAAACTGGGCGAGGTGTTTGCCCGGCTGTCGGCGTATCAGCCCCGCAGCGTCGACATCGACGGCTGCACATATCGGGAAGGGCTGTCCGCCGTGCGTGTCGACGGCGGCGTGGCAGGCAACGTCATTCCCGACGCGGCATCGGTCACGGTGAACTTCCGCTTCGCCCCCGACCGCAGCGTCGAACAGGCGCTCGATCACGTCCAAGGGGTGCTCGACGGGCTGGACGTGCAAATCGAGATGACCGACTCCGCGGCCGGTGCGTTGCCCGGGCTGGCCAAGCCTGCGGCCGCCGCGCTCGTCGACGCGGCAGGCGGCCAGGTCCGCGCCAAGTACGGCTGGACGGATGTGGCGCGGTTCGCCGCACTGGGCATTCCTGCGGTCAACTACGGGCCCGGCGACCCCAACCTCGCGCACCGCACCGATGAGCGTGTCGAGGTCTCCCGGATCACGGCCGCGACGGACATGCTGCGGCGATATTTATCCGGTTGACCTCGCGCATACCCTGAAGTCATGTGAGTTGACGACGGCACCCGCCGTCCCTTCCGTGCCTTCCACGAGAGATCTCACACATGTCTAATTCTTGTTCAAATCTGTCGTTCGCCTGGCCCGATGACACGCCGCTGCGCGTCCACCACGCTCATTCGACACCTTTCAGCTCAGCCATCAGCCAACAATCTTAGGTGCGGCCAGCTCTGGTCCTGTGCAGCAGTTTCGGGTCCGCTGTTATCCGCGCGCCTGCGCCGCGGCATCGGCGGCTGAGCGCTTCAAACCAAACGCGGCCAACCGCGCCGACACATCATTCAGCGCCGCCGCGTCCTTTGCGACAACCGCGCGGGCGTGGTCGAGTGCCAATTGGCCAAAGGGGCAACCGATTTCGGCTCCCAGCCGTGCGATCCCGTCGGCCGCCCGAATGTCGCCGAGCCGAGCCGCGTCGTGCAATGCGCGCAGCGCGACCGCGGACTGGCCGCCTCGCTCGGCTGCCTTCGCGCCGTCGCGCGCCGCAGCGACCGCCCCATGGTTGTCGCCCCGTGCCGACATCGTCCATGCGCGCGCAAGCGCAAGTTCCGGCGCGAACAGCATCGACTTGAGCCCGTGCCGAGATTCCGCCCGGGACAAGATCTTTCCGGCCTCAACCGTCTCACCCAGCTGTCCAAGCGCCTGCGCCAACAGCATCCACGCCAGCGGCCCCCACGAATACCCGGTCGGCGCCAGCGCTGCCGCAGCGCCTTTCAACAGCGACACCGCCGACTCGAGCTCGCCCTTGGCGATCAGAACGTCGGCCACCAGGACCTCGCCGATCGCGCGGCCCGGCTGTTGCATCTGGGCGAAATCGGTCAGCTGCTGACCCAGCGCCCGGGCACGGTCCAATTCACCGGCCATCAGCAGCGTCGTCGTCTGACCGAACCCGCTGGTGAATCGCAACAGCCCGGGATGCCCCGCGGCGATCGCCCGCTCGGCCAGCGCGTCGACCTCATCGAACCGGCCCATTCGGGCCGTGCTCAGCGCCGCTGCGGCCGCCGCCCATCCAATCGCGGTGTCGTCGGCCGCAGGCGATGCCAGCACTTCGTCGGCGATCTGCTTGGCGCGGCTGGGGTTGCCCGCGTTCATCGCGAACGTCGCCGACAGTGCGTCGAGCGTGGTCTGGGCGGCAGGGGTGGATACCCTGCCGCGCGTCGTCAACAGAAATGCCGTCGCACGCTCGGGTTCGCTCAGCATCCAGAACTGGTTGGCCGCGCGCGGCAGCGCCCACGCCATCAGCTCGGCCTCTGACAGTGTCGACGGGTCCACCGCGGCCAACACGGCATCGGCCTCCCGGCCTCGGCCCTGCCATGCCAGCGCGTAGGCCAAGGTCAAACGTGTCGCCAAGTCGGGTGACCGATCGACTGCGGCCTGGCCCAACCGGTCGCTGAGTTCGAGGTCGCCAAGCCGCAGCGATTCTTCGGCCGCCGCGGCCAAGTCCGCCACCGGCTGCGGGCTGTCGCTGTCCAGCGAAAGCACCGCAAGCCGCAGCCGCTCTACCACGCCAAGCCGCGACGAGGCGGCCAACCGATCCACCAGCTCGGTGCGCAGCCTGCGCATCTCCGGTCCGCCCAGCGCGTCACGAACGGCGTCGACGAACAGCGGATGCGCGGGACGGATGCGGTCGCCGTCGATGACGATCGCGCCCGCCGCTTCCGCGTCGCTGACGGTCTCGCGCCCCGCCAGCGCCGCCGCGTCGTCGAGCGCAAGCGGATCCCCGACAGCCAGGTACTCCAGCACCCGGTGCGTCGGACCCGGCAACGCCGACACGAACTCCTCGACAAGGGTGGCCAGCCTGCTGTCGTCATGGCCGGGCGGTGCGATGTCGATTCGCGTCAGCAGGTCGTCTCGCCATAGGGCTGAAATCTCTTCGGCCACAGTCCCGTTCGGTGCGACCGTGACGATCAGCTTGGCGGTGCCACCGACCGCCAATTGGTACACCAGCGCCGCGGACAGCTTGTCCAGCAGATGCGCATCGTCGACAACCAACAGCCTGCCGTCGCCAAGTGACTCGCGCGCGTCTCGCAGTACGACCGCGGTCTTACCCGTGCTCGGCACGTCGATCAGGTGGCTGAACGCGGAGAACGGAACCGCGGGCGATGTCGGTGCCACCCAGTCGACGCGCTCGAACTGCGACGCCAACCGTTCTGCCGCCGCGTGTGCCAGCCACGTCTTGCCGACACCCGCGGAACCGATCAACACAGTTCCGGCCCGCTCGCGGACACCGGTTTCGATCAACTCCAGTGCCGGTTCGTGCGGCGCGGTCACCCACTCAACAGGCACCGCCGGAGTCTAAGGCTACGTTTTCCATGTGTCCCCAGAACTCGACCGCGAATGGGCGGTCTGTGTGTACTGCGCCTCCGGGCCAACGCATCCCGAGTTGTTGTCGTTGGCCGTCCGTGTCGGAGAAGCGATCGCCGAGCGCGGCTGGACGCTAGTGTCCGGCGGAGGAAACGTCTCGGCGATGGGCGCCCTGGCCGCGGCGGCGCGCGCCCGCGGCGGCCGAACCGTCGGCGTCATCCCCAAGGCGCTGGTGCACCGGGAAGTGGCCGACACCGAGGCCGACGAGCTGGTCGTCACCGACACCATGCGCGAGCGCAAACAGGTCATGGAGGACCGTGCCGACGCGTTCATCGCGCTGCCCGGCGGCATCGGCACCCTCGAGGAGTTCTTCGAAGCCTGGACGGCCGGCTATCTGGGCATGCACGACAAGCCGGTAGTCATGCTCGACCCGCTGGGGCATTACGACGGCCTGCTGGCCTGGTTGTCCGGGCTGGTCGACAGCGGCTACGTCGCAAGGGGTGCGCTGGACCGGTTGGTCGTGGTCGACGACGTCGACGCTGCGATGGCGGTGTGCGCACCGGCCCTATGACCGCGGTCACTAGGGTGTTGCGCACGTACGAACATCGGAGGGGACGCACCGCATGACCGACCAGAATTCGGGAACCCGCAGCAGCGTCGGGCTGCTCGACATCGCGTCCCACGTGCCCGGGCTTCTGCTGGATGCACCGACCATCCTGCGCGGCGTGATCACCGGATTCGGGGCAAGGCCGTCGGCGAAGACCTCCATCGGCAAGGTGTTCCAGGACCGTGCCGTCCGCTACGCCGACAAGGTGTTCATCAAGTTCGGCGACGAGAAGATCACCTACCGCGAGGCCAACGAGACGGTCAACCGCTACGCCGCGGTGCTGGCGGCGCGTGGCGTCGGCCATGGCGATGTCGTCGGCATCATGCTGCGCAACTCGCCGCAGTCGGTGCTGCTCATGCTGGCCACGGTCAAGTGCGGCGCGATCGCAGGAATGCTCAACTACCACCAGCGTGGCGACGTGCTCAAACACAGCATCGGACTGCTCAGCGCGAAGGCCGTCGTCGCCGAGACGGACTTCATCGAGCCGATCACTGACAGCGGCGCGGACACCACAGGGCTGATGACCGTCGATGAAGTGCAGCGGATGGCCGCCGACCGCGCCGACAGGCAATCCGGCGACGACGGCGGCGGTGCTGGCCAAGGACAAGGCCTTCTACATCTTCACGTCGGGCACCACCGGCATGCCGAAAGCCAGCGTGATGACGCACTACCGATGGCTGCGGGCGCTAGCCGGGTTCGGCGGCCTCGGCATGCGGTTGAACAGCAACGACACCCTCTACTGCTGCCTGCCGCTCTATCACAACAACGCGTTGACGGTCGCGCTGTCGTCGGTGCTCAACTCGGGTGCGGCGCTGGCATTGGGCAAGTCGTTCTCGGCGTCGAAGTTCTGGGACGACGTCATCCGCTACGACGCCACCGCATTCATCTACATCGGCGAGATCTGCGCCTACCTGCTCAACCAGCCGGCCGAAGCCCACCGACCGCAAACACCAGGTGCGGGTGATCTGCGGCAACGGGCTTCGCCCCGCGATCTGGGACGAGTTCACCGAGCGGTTCGGCATCGAGCGGGTCTGCGAGTTCTACGGCGCGAGCGAGGGCAACACCGCGTTCGTCAACATTTTCAACGTGCCGAAGTCCACCGGCATCTGCCCGACGCCGGTGGCGTTCGTCGAATACGACCCCGACACCGGCGACCCAGTGCGCGACGCCAACGGCCGAGCCCGCAAGGTGCGCAACGGCCAGCCCGGCCTGCTCTTGAGCAAGGTCAGCAGCTTCCAGCCGTTCGACGGCTACACCGACAAGAAGGCCACCGACAAGAAGCTGGTGCGCGACGCGTTCAAAGAGGGCGACGTCTGGTTCAACACCGGCGACCTGATGCGGTCGCAGGGCTTCGGGCATGCCGCCTTCACCGACCGGCTCGGCGACACCTTCCGGTGGAAGGGCGAAAACGTCGCCACTACCGAGGTCGAGGCGGCCATCTCCACCGACCCGCAGATCGAGGAGGCCACGGTGTTCGGCGTCGAGGTGCCGGGCACCGGCGGCCGGGCGGGCATGGTTGCCGTCCAACTCAAGGAGGGCGAGGAGTTCGACGGCAAGGCGCTGGCCAAGGCGGCATACGACCGATTGCCCGGTTACGCGGTGCCGCTGTTCGCCCGCGTCGTCGGCGAGCTGGCGCACACATCGACCTTCAAGAGCCAGAAGGTCGAACTGCGCAAGGAGGGGTATAGCGGCGACAACGACGACCCGATCTACGTGCTATCAGGGCGCGACGAGGGCTATGTGCCGTTCTATGACACGTACCTGGACGAGGTGAAGGCGGGCAAGAAGCCGAAGTAGCGATTTGGGCGCGCTAATCCATGCTGAGCGACACCATGCTGAGCGACGGTAAGCGCGCCGAAATCGCACGCCCGTAGCCTGGAGGGCGTGTTGTCGACGTTCTTGGGCCGCCCGGTGGCCGGTGATCGAGCGCTGATCATGGCGATCGTGAACCGGACACCGGACTCGTTCTACGACCGCGGCGCCACCTTCACCGATGAGGCCGCCAAGGCGGCGGCCCGCCGGGTGATCGAAGAGGGCGCCGACGTCGTCGACGTGGGCGGCGTCAAGGCAGGCCCGGGCGACTCCGTCGGTGTCGACGAGGAGATCGCCCGCGTCGTGCCCTTCATCGAATGGCTGCGCGACGCCTACCCCGACCAGCTGATCAGCGTCGACACCTGGCGCTCTGAGGTGGCCAAACAGGCGTGCGCAGCGGGCGCCGATCTGATCAACGACACCTGGGGCGGTCATGACCCGGCCCTCGCCGAGGTCGCCGCCGAGTTCGGGGCGGGCCTGGTGTGCTCGCATACCGGAGGTGCGACGCCGCGGACGCGGCCGTTTCGGGTCAACTACGGCACGACTGAGCGTGGCGTCGTCGACGACGTGGTCGCCGAGGTGACCGCGGCCGCAGAGCGCGCTGTGGCGGTCGGAGTGGCCCGTGACGCGGTGTTAATCGACCCGACGCACGATTTCGGTAAGAACACTTACCACGGCCTTAGTTTGTTGCGCCACGTAAAAGACCTTGTTAACACTGGATGGCCCGTCCTGATGGCGCTGAGCAACAAAGACTTCGTCGGGGAAACTCTGGGTGTGGGTCTGACCGAACGCCTGGAAGGCACCTTGGCCGCGACCGCCTTGGCGGCCGCAGACGGGGCTGCCATGTTCCGGGTGCACGAAGTGGGACCCACTCGACGCGTGCTGGAAATGGTCGCGTCGATTCAGGGCGTGCGTCCGCCGACGCGCACGGTGAGGGGACTGGCATGACACTGACACCAGAACTACCCGGGACGGACGTCGTCACCGGTAGATGGCTGACCGACCACAGCTGGAACCGACCGTCGTGGACCGTCGCCGAGCTGGAAGCCGCCAAGGCCGGACGCACCATCTCTGTCGTGCTGCCGGCCCTGAACGAGGAAGAAACCGTCGGCAGCGTCGTGGAGACCATCACGCCGCTGCTCGGCGGACTGGTCGATGAACTGATCGTGCTCGACTCCGGCTCCACCGATGAGACCGAGATCCGCGCGATCGCCGCGGGTGCCAGGGTGATCAGCCGCGAGGTCGCGCTGCCCGAAGTCGAGGCGCAACCCGGAAAGGGAGAGGTGCTGTGGCGGTCGCTGGCGGCCGCGACGGGCGACATCATCGTGTTCGTCGACTCCGACCTGATCGACCCGGACCCGATGTTCGTGCCCAAGCTGGTCGGCCCGCTGCTCACCACCGAAGGCGTGCACCTGGTCAAGGGCTTTTACCGGCGTCCGCTGAAGATCAGCGGCAGCGAGGACGCCAACGGCGGTGGCCGGGTCACCGAGCTGGTCGCGCGCCCACTGCTCGCATCGCTGCGTCCCGAGTTGAGCGCCCTGATGCAGCCGCTGGGCGGCGAATATGCCGGCACCCGCGAGCTGCTGACCTCGCTGCCGTTCGCGCCCGGCTACGGCGTGGAGATCGGGCTGCTGGTCGACACCTACGACCGCCTCGGCCTGGACGCCATCGCCCAGGTGAACCTCGGCGTGCGCACGCACCGCAACCGGCCGCTGACCGAACTCGCGTCGATGAGCCGCCAAGTCATCGCCACCCTGCTGTCACGCTGCGGCGTTCCGGACTCCGGCGTGGCGCTGACGCAGTACTTCGCCGACGGCGACGACTACACCCCGCGCGTTTCCGGGGTGTCGCTGGACGACCGTCCTCCGATGATCACACTGCGCCCGCGGATAGCCACCGGCGCCCGCCCGGCTAATTGACCTGGCGGCCTCGACAGGGGACGATCAGCGTTTATGCGGGGGACACACAGGCGGTAGCGACGTGACGGTCGACGTCGAGTATGCGCACAGGGCGGACATCTGCATCGCCTATCAGGCGATTGGCGATGGGCCCGTCGACATCATCTTTGGTGCAGGCCTGGTCTCGCACCTCGACCTCATGTGGGCGGACCCGTATGCGACCACGTTTCTTCGTCGGCTGGCATCGATCGGGCGCCTCCTGCTGTTCGATAAGCCCGGCACCGGGCTGTCCGATCCGGTCGTTGGAAAGCCGACCGTGCAGCAGCGGGCCGACGACTTTCTCGCCGTGCTCGATGCGGCGGGCTCGCGGCGGGCGGTGGTTATCGGCCTCTCGGAGGCGGCTCCGCCGGCGATCCTGCTGGCCGCAACGCACCCCGAGCGCGTCGAGGCCCTGATCGCAGTGTCCGGCGCGCCGCCGCGATTTATCCCCAGCGATGACTTCCTGCCGGGCGCCGAGCCCCGATTCGAACCAATGTGGGCGATGCTCCGACACTCCACCGACCACTGGGGTGATGGGGCGATGTTCCACACCCTGTCGCCGTATGCGCGCGAGAATATGGTGTACCGAAGGTTGGCCCCGAACCTCGAGCGGGCCTGCGCGAGTCCCGGCATGGCGCGGGCGATGATCAACGCGATGTGGGACTACGACGTCACGGGTGCGACCGGCGCCGTCGACGTGCCGGCGCTGGTGATCCACCGGACCGCGGACGTCGCTCCAATTGAAGCCGCGCGGTGGACCGCCGACGCAATCGCCGGGGCAAAGCTGCTCGAACTACCTGGGGCCGAGCACATGTGCTGGTACGACGGCGACGACATGCTCGCAGGCATCGAGGACTTCGTCGGCGGTAGCGCGCCCCGCGGACCCATCTCGCGCAAGCTTGTCACGGTGCTCTACACGGACATCGTGGAGTCCACGGCGCGCGCGGTGGAAATGGGGGACGAGCGGTGGTCGACGCTGTTGGCGACCCACCACGCAGCGGTGCGTGACCAGGTTGAGCGTCACGACGGCACGCTCATCAAGACCATGGGTGACGGCGTGCTTGCGACGTTCGACCGCCCGACACTCGCGGTCCGGTGCGCGCTTGCGATCTCCCGGCACGCGGGCGAGGAAGGCGTCGAAGTGCGGGCGGGCGTGCACGCAGGCGAGTGCGAGGTCGTCGACGGTGACATCAGTGGGGTCGCGGCGCACATCGGGTCTCGCATCATGGCGCTGGCCGGGCCGGCCGAGGTGTTGGTCTCGGCCACCGTCCGGGATCTGGTCTTCGGCTCCGGCGTCGAGTTCGAAGCACGTGGGGAGCACGAGTTGAAGGGTGTGCCCGGCAGGTGGTCGGTTCACCAGGTCGTGGCCGACAGACGCGATGATCAGCGACCGGCCTCCCAGGCCACGCCCGAGCACGCGGCGTTGACGCCAGCGCCCATTGCAACGATGAAGCGTCGCCGACCGGGCTCTCGTCCGGGTGGCGAACCGGGCGCCCCGCCTGAGTCGGTTTACGCTGCGGGCGCTCAGTCGCCGTCCGGACTCGACGAGGGGCTAATCCGACGCGTTGTCAGGGCCGTCGGGCAGTATCGAGGGCGTGACCTTGGTTCTGCTGTATCTGGTGGTGCTGATCCTGGTGGCTGTCGTGCTGTTCGGACTGGGCAGCGTGCTGTTCGGCCGCGGTGAGCCGTTGCCGCCTCTGCCGCGTGCCACCACGGCCACCGTGTTACCTGCCTCCGGTGTTACCGGCACCGACGTCGACTCCGTCAAGTTCACCCAGACGCTGCGTGGCTACAAGACCAGCGAGGTCGACTGGGTGCTCGACAGGCTCGGTCAGGAGCTTGATCTGCTGCGCGGCCAACTCGATGCGGTGCGCGCCGCCCACGGCATCGTTGACGACCCCGAAGGACGCAGACGAGCCGACCGAAGGCGGCGCCCACGCCTTGCAATCCGATGGCAACCGCGACTCGTGACCGTCGAAGACGACGGCCGCATCCGTTGCGGTTGGATCGACCAGACACGTTTGGCGCCAGCCGATTTCGTCCTCTACCGGGACTACCACGACACCGAGTGGGGGCAGCCGCTGCGGGAATCCGCGGCGCTGTTCGAGCGGATCAGCCTTGAGGCGTTCCAGAGTGGCCTGTCCTGGCTGATCATCCTGCGCAAGCGGGAGAACTTCCGCCGCGCGTTCCACGGGTTCGACGTCGGCCGCGTCGCCCGCTACACCAAACGCGACATCGACCGGCTGATGGCCGACGTCGGCATCGTGCGCAACCGTGCGAAGGTGGAAGCCACCATCGCCAACGCGCGTGTCACCGCCGACCTCGACGTCGATCTCGCTGAGTTGCTGTGGTCGTTCGCGCCGCCGCCTCGACCACGGCCCGCCAACTTGTCCGACGTTCCCGCGGTGACCCCCGAATCGACCGCGATGGCCAAGGAATTGAAGCGCCGAGGCTTCCGATTCGTCGGACCGACGACGGCATACGCGTTGATGCAGGCCACCGGAATGGTCGACGACCACACCGCCGACTGCTGGGTTCCGGTGGCCGATGACGCGCCGTCGCGGCGGCCTTAGCCGGGTCTTTGCACACCGAGCGCCGCGGATAGGGAACAATAGGGGGAGATCTGTACGCCCGCTGACGCGGGCCGGCTCATTTGGAGGGAGCACTCGATGGCGGCGATGAAGCCCCGGACCGGCGACGGTCCGTTGGAAGCAACCAAGGAGGGGCGCGGCATCGTGATGCGGGTACCACTGGAAGGCGGCGGCCGACTTGTCGTCGAACTGACCCCGGACGAAGCCGCCGCCCTCGGCGACGAGCTCAAGGGTGTCACCAGCTAGCGATTCCGGCGACGTGTTTCCGCGCCGAATTCTAAGAAGACACCTTTCGATAGATCTCCAAGGTCTGCTCGGCGATGTGCGCCCACGAAAATTCTTGGATGCAGCGCTGCCGCCCGGCCTGACCGTACTTGCGCGCCTTCGCCGGATCGGCCATCAGCGAGTTGACCGCAGCGGCCAGTGGCAGTTCGAAGTGCGCGGGGTCGGTGGGGTTGTAGTGGACCAACACGCCAGTCTGACCGTCGGCTACCACCTCGGGGATGCCGCCGACATCGGAGGCCACCACGGCCGTCGCGCACGCCATCGCCTCCAGGTTCACAATCCCGAGCGGTTCGTACACTGACGGACATACGAAAACGGTTGCTGCGGAAAGTATTTCGCGGATCTTGTTGATGGGCAGCATCTCTCGAACCCAGAACACACCGGTGCGTGCCCGCGCCAATTCCTGCACGGCGGAAGTCACCTCGGCCGCGATCTCCGGGGTGTCCGGTGCGCCCGCGCACAGCACGAGCTGGATCTCGGGCGCGAAATGGTGGGCCGCCGCCACGAGATGCGCGACCCCCTTCTGCCGGGTGATCCGCCCGACGAAGGCCACGATCGGTCGCGTCATGTCGACGCCGAGTTCTTCGAGGACCGAGTCGTCCGCGTTCTGCGGCTCGACCGGGTACCAGACGTCGGTGTCGATCCCGTTGCGCACCACGTGCACCCGGTTGGGATCCAGCGCTGGATAGGTGCGCAGCACGTCGTCACGCATGCCCGAGCTGACCGCGATCACCGCGTCGGCGGCCTCGACCGCGGTCTTCTCCACCCACGACGACACCCGGTAGCCGCCGCCGAGTTGTTCGGCCTTCCACGGCCGCATCGGCTCGAGCGAATGTGCGGTCAGTACGTGGGGAATGTCGTACAGCAGTGCGGCCAGGTGCCCGGCCATGCCCGTGTACCAGGTGTGTGAATGCACGACAGTGGCGTTGGACGCCCCGTTGACCATGTTGAGGTCCGCCGACAGCGTCGACAGTGCCGGGTTGGCGCCCTTGAGAGCCGGATCGGGCTGCGCCACGATGACGCCTGGACGCGGCGCCCCCATGCAATGCACGTCGACGTCACAGAGGCGGCGAAGCTGCGCGACGAGCTCGGTGACGTGGACCCCCGCCCCGCCGTACACCTCGGGCGGGTATTCCCGTGTCATCATCGCCACCCGCATATCCATGACCGTAGTTGCCGAGCGGAGTCGTCGCACCAATTGCGTTGACAGACAGCCCGAGACCTCGCGATCAATAGTGCGAATGCCTAGCCGAGTGCAGCACCTGCGGATAGGTTTGGATCATGAGGGAGTTGCCACACGTCCTCGGCATCGTCATGGCCGGCGGGGAGGGCAAGCGGCTATACCCATTGACGGCGGACCGAGCCAAACCGGCGGTTCCTTTCGGCGGCGCGTACCGGCTCATCGACTTCGTACTGTCCAATCTGGTCAACGCGCGATACCTGCGCATCTGCGTCCTCACCCAATACAAGTCGCATTCGCTGGATCGCCACATTTCGCAGAACTGGCGGCTGTCTGGGCTTGCCGGCGAGTACATCACGCCGGTGCCCGCCCAGCAGCGGCTCGGCCCACGGTGGTACACCGGCTCCGCCGACGCGATCTATCAGTCGTTGAATCTGATCTACGACGAAGACCCCGACTACATCGTGGTGTTCGGCGCCGACCACGTATACCGCATGGATCCCGAACAGATGGTCCAGTTCCACATCGAAAGCGGCGCGGGGGCGACGGTCGCCGGTATCCGGGTGCCGCGGGCCGAGGCCAACGCGTTCGGCTGCATCGACGCCGACGAGTCCGGCCGCATCCGCGAGTTCGTCGAGAAGCCTGCCGATCCGCCGGGCACACCCGACGACCCGGAGCAGACGTTCGTCTCGATGGGCAACTACATCTTCACCACCAAGGTGCTGATCGACGCGATCCGGGCCGACGCCGACGACGACCACTCCGATCACGACATGGGTGGTGACATCATTCCGCGCCTGGTCGCCGACGGCATGGCCGCCGTCTACGACTTCAACAATAACGAGGTGCCGGGTGCGACCGAACGCGACCACGGTTACTGGCGCGACGTCGGGACGCTGGACGCGTTCTACGACGCGCACATGGACCTGGTGTCGGTGCACCCGGTGTTCAACCTCTACAACAAGCGCTGGCCGATCCGGGGCGAGTCGGAGATGCTGGCGCCGGCCAAGTTCGTCAACGGCGGCTCGGCGCAGGAGTCCGTGGTCGGGGCTGGCAGCATCATTTCGGCTGCGTCAGTACGCAATTCGGTGTTGTCGTCCAATGTCGTGGTCGATGACGGCGCGATCGTGGAGGGCAGCGTGCTCATGCCGGGCACCCGCGTTGGCCGCGGTGCCGTGGTCCGCCACGCGATCCTGGACAAGAACGTCGTCGTGGGACCCGGCGAGATGGTCGGCGTTGACCTGGAGAAGGACCGCGACCGGTTTGCCATCAGCGCAGGGGGAGTGGTCGCGGTCGGTAAGGGCGTCTGGATCTAGTCCCCCAGCAAGCTGTGGGCCTAGCCTTGGGCAGCGGCTTTGCGTCGTCGCCGACGCACGATCCGTATCACCGCCCACACCATCGCGACCACGGCCACGGCCACCAGCGCCGGTAGCAGGATCGCGGCGAACACCAACCCGAGGGGCCGACGGGGGGGGCGCCATCCCCGCGGTGGCGACATTGGCCGCGGGCCGCACTGTCGACTTGGTCAGCGACCCCACAAGCGCTGTGACGACGCCGACGGCGATCGGAATCCAGTGCCCCGACGCGCGAAGGCGCCGGGCTCGGCCACCGCGGACGTCTGGGCGGCCGTGCCGGACCCGAACACGATGCCACCCGCCGTCGGCCGGACGAACGTCTGGATGGTGTCGTTGATGCTGTCGAGTGCGGGGATCTTGTCGGCGACGATCTCGACGACCAGGAGTGTGGCGACGATCGCCACGACCCAGCCGTTCTCCAGCCAGGCCCAGCCGTGCGGCAGCGTCACCGGGTCGCTGAACCGCGACAGCAGGCCGAGCGCCAGCAACGGGATGTAGGCGTTCAATCCCGCGGCCGTGGCCAGCCCGAAGCCGGTGAGCAGTTCCACACAGGCATTATGGGCTCAGGTCATTCGAGGACGGCCAAACTGAGGCGGCTCAGGCGGGCCGGGTCGGCGCCGATGTCGATCTGGGTGATCTTGTCGCCTTCGACGCTGAACCGCAGCACCAGCGCCAGCTTTCCCTTGGGGGCGACGACGATACCGACGGCGCCGTCAACCAAGGCCGGCTCGGCGAACCGCGCGTTGGCGGAGAAGGCGCGGGCGCTGGCGGCCACCGCCTGCGCGCCGCGGATCGTCGTCGGGGTGCCTGCCGCAGCGGCATCGGCGCGCAGCACCACGTCGCTGTCGAGCACCGCCAGCAGCGCATCGAAGTCACCGTTTCGGGCCGCGGCGAAGAACGCGTCGACGAGTCGGCGCTGGCACGCCAAATCTGTTGCAGGCTGCGAATTATTGCCGCGCGCGCGGCGTGGCGTCTCGCCCCGCACGCGTCGTCGTGCTCGCGAGGCGAGTTGCGCTGCGGTGTTCTCCGAGCGGCCCACGATCGGCGCGATCTCGGCGAACGGAAGGTCGAACATGTCGTGCAGCACAAACGCGAGCCGTTCGGCAGGCGACAGGGTCTGGAGGACGATGAGCAGCGCCACGCCGATCGAATCGGCAAGCACCGCTTCCTGCTCTGGGTCGACGGCATCGGGTGCGGCGATCGCTCTCGCCTCGTCGAGCGACTCCTCGGGCCGTGCGCTGCGCGCCCGCAGCATGTCCAGGCAGATGCGGGCAACAACCGTCGTCAACCAGCCGCGCGGATTGCCGACGTCGCCGACGTCGGCGCGATCCAGCCGCAGCCACGCTTCCTGAACGGCGTCGTCGGCTTCGGTCGGCGAACCCAGCATGCGGTAGGCGACTGCCCGCAGATGCGGACGGTGCAATTCGAATGCTTTCCCGTCCACCTCGCACCTCCTCACGTCATACTCCGCCCTTACCAGTCGTCATCTTTATGACGGATGGCAGCCTGCTGGCATGACAGGAGGAATGGCATGAAGACACTGCGCGCGGTTTTCTTTGTCCACGGGGTGATCACGCTGGCCGGGGCCGTCGTGTTGACCGCGTTTCCCACCGCCATCCCCTCGATGGTGGGCATCACAATAGCCCGACCCGATTATCTGCTCGTCTATCTCGTCGCTGCCGCAGAACTCGCCGTAGCGGTGCTGTCGTTCGGCGCCATCCGCATCACCGATTGGGCGGCCCTGCGCCTCATCGTGACGACGTTGGTGGTGCTGCACTTGACGAGCGGGATCCTCGACATCGTCTACATGGCGTTGACGGAGCCGAACGCCACGATGATCTCGAACACGGTGTTGCGGTTCGCGGTGGTCGCGGTGTTCCTCGTCGTGTGGCGGTCGGCCCGCCGTCACCAGATGCCGGGCACCAACCGGTAGCGCACCTTGTGCGTGTACTCGTCGTATCCGATGAGCTCCTGCCGCAGCATCTTCTCTTCATCGATGATCCGAAATGCGAACACCGCCACGGCAGGCACGAGAGTGACCAGGCCCCAATAGGAGTCGAGAGCCAGGGGCATACCCACGATCATCAGAGTCGCGAACGCATACATGGGATGGCGGACAACGCCATAGAGCCCCGTCGAGATCACCGGCTGCTGCGCCTCTACGGTGATGGTCGCGGCGGCGTACTCGTTCTGGTTGACGACCATGAGCGCCATTCCGAGCCCAGCCGCGACGAGGATGTTGCCCACCACCACCATCGGTATCGGCACATGCGACCACCCGAACCGGTGATCCAAGGCGCTGACGATGCATACCGCGACCACGGTCGTGACGATGCCGACCGTCGCCACCTTCTGCGCCGGCCTGGTCTCGGCGATCGGCCCCGACCGCATGCGACGTCGCAGCACCTCGGGCTTGCGCAGCTTTCTCCTAGGCTGCGTCGCGGCGGCGGTAGATCCCGCCGGCGAGTAGTGTCAATGCCGCGGCGACGACGACCATCACCGTCAACGTGACGAACGGATAGTGCGACGGTGCCGTGGTTCGGCCGACCGGCGACAGGTCGATCAGCCAGCGCGGTAACCGCAACAGTGCTCCCAAGTACAGCGATGTCGCGACGAAAATCACTGCGAGCCAACCGATCCACACATGTCTCACGGCGACAGCGAGAGCAGCGAAGCCCGCCAGCACCGCCATCGCAGGAACGTATGCCAGTCCGGCCAGCGTCAGCCTCGCGATAGTGCGGTTCGCCGAGCGTGATGCCTGCACCAAGCCCGTTACCCAGCCCGGCGAAGAACATCAGCACCGTCGAACCCACCAACGCCGAAGCCACCGCGGTGAGCAGCCAACTCCAGCGCGACACCGCACGGGCCAGCACCGCCTCGCCAAGCCCTGATTGCTCGTCGGAGTACACCCGAAGCACGGCGCCGACGACGTAGGCGGTGGCCGCGGCCGCGAGGAACTGGGTCATCGTCGTGTAGACACCGTCGTTGCCCTGCGCCGTCAGCACTCGTGAAGCAGTGGGTTGTCCTTCGCCGCGTCCAGCAGCGACTTGGTCATCGAGCCAAATGCCAGCCGCCAGGAACAGTCCGACGGTCCAGCCGATGGTCTGGCCCCGCTGCAGCGTCAGATGCAGGCCGAACACGCCCGTGATGGGGCGCGCGTTCGGGCGCTCGCCTGCGGACGGGATGTTCCCGTCGTCGTACTGCCGCCGACTTTCCAGCCAGGCTGCCAGGACCATCAGCCCGATCGTGAGCGCCACCAGCAGAGCAAACGGCCACCAGCGTAGGTCGACGAACGCGCGCATCTGCTGGGCCCACGCGATGGGGGAGAACCAGCTCAGGGCGCTTCCGGAGTTGTTGATGGCGTCCCCGATTCCGCGCACCAGCGCAGCCAGCGCGAGCGTGGCCATCGCCGCTCCGGACGCGGTCCGCGCCTGACGCCACAGCTGCGCGGTGACGGCGGCCAACGCGCCGAACACCATGGCCACCCCCGTGATCCCGAGACACATCGCCGCGGCATCGACGATCGAGAAGCCGATCGCAGACATCGCCAGGGTCATCGTGACCGCCAGCACGGCGTTGACGCCGCCGACGAGGATGAGCGCGGCGTACGTGCGGGCGTATCGGCCGACGACCGATGACAGCACCAATTCCGCCGCACCGCTTTCCTCCTCGGCACGGGTGTGCCGAATCACCGTGATGATGGACAAGATCGACGTGGCGATGATCAATGTGAGCATCAGCTCGTTGGCCATCATCGCGCCCAGGTCGGTCTCGTTGCCCCCGAACATGGGACCGCCCAACATCATTCCGGCGGGAGTCTTGAGCAGATTCACCCTGGCCTGCCGTTGCGCCTCTTCGGGGTAGGCCAGTTTGACCGCGTTCGGGGCGTACACCATCATCAGCGTCAGGATCGCGATCCACACGGACAACCGGACCCTGTCGCGGCGCAGCGCGAGCCGCAGCAGACTGGGCGCACCGGTGAACGGTGATCCAGGTTGGGTTGCCTCGTGCCGCCCCGCCTGCGGCGCCGCAACGGCGGTAGTCATCGGTTCGCTCCCTGGTATTCGCGCAGGAAAAGATCCTCAAGCGACGCCGGCGTCACGGTCAGTTCCTCGATCCCGAGTTCGGTGAGATGTTCCATGATGAAGTCCAGGTCGTTGCGGTCCGCCGAGAACCGTGCATACCCGTCTTTGCCACTGAAGTCGTGCACGTACGGAACCTGTTGCAGTGCAAGGGCGTCACCCCGGGTGCGCACCGAGATGGTGGTGCGCATCAGGTGGCGCAGCTCCTCGAGCGTGCCGGATTTCACCGCACGTCCGGCGCGGATGATGGTGACGTTGTCGCAGAGCTTCTCCACCTCGGCGAGGATGTGACTGGAGAGCAGCACGGCGGCACCACGATCGGCTACCTCTTCGACGCAGATCTGAAACGCCTTCTCCATCAACGGGTCCAGGCCCGAGGTTGGCTCGTCGAGGATGTAAAGCTCGGCGTTGGTGGAGAACGCAGCGACGATGGCCACCTTCTGCCGATTGCCCTTCGAATAGGTGCGCGCCTTCTTGTGCGGGTCGAGCTCGAACCGTTCGATCAGCTGGTCGCGGCGTCGGGTGTCGACTCCGTTGCCACGAAGGCGGGCCAGAAAGTCGATGGCTTGAAGGCCGGTCAAGTTGGGCCACAACGTCACATCGCCGGGCACGTACGCGATTCGCCGATGCAACGCGACCGCATCGCGCCAGGGATCGCCGCCCGAGCAGCCGGACGTTGCCCCCGTCGGCGCGCAGCAGTCCGAGCAACACCCGTATGGTGGTCGACTTGCCCGCGCCGTTCGGCCCGAGGAATCCGGTGATGTCACCGGGGGCTACGGACAGGTCGAGGCCGTCGAGTGCCTTGGTACGGCCGAAAGACTTTGACAGACCCCGGATTTCGACAGCAAGCTGCGACCGTGTGGTATCAGCCCGCGGCTGGGGCCCGGTTGCTTGAGCCGTCATTTTCTTCTCCTTCTTTAGTTGTCGTGAACGGGATGCCTTTTTCACGCGCCTCGAGGAATGCGTCGTACATAGTCGAGTCGGTCATCAGCCCCTCCGAGTAGACCTCGAGGGCTGGTAGCGTCATCTCCTCGCCGTAGTCGCGCAGGACGGCGCGCAGATCGGTTGGGTTGTCGTGCAATTGGATGAAGAGAAAGAAGCCGCCGCCGCCGGTCAGCCCGAGGAACTTGGCGCGGGCGCGCGGGTCACGGCTCGGCTTGAGCAGGCCGTTGCGCACGCCCTCTTCCAGGTACTCCTCGGCGTTGTCAATCATCCTCTGCCACATCATCTTTGACAGCTCACTTCCGGACTGCATGCTGCGCACCAGGTAGGCCATCATCGGCGCGTACGACTCCATCTCGGCCATCTGGGCGAACCAGTTCGCGGGGTCCGTGGACTGCATCGATGCCGACTTGCCGGTGCGAATCTCTTCGGCGATGTGGTCGTCGCACGCCTTCCGCAGGCCGTCTTTGGATCCGAAGTGATGGATCACGAGTGCGGCGGACACGCCCGCAGCCTCGGCGATGCTCCGAAGCCCGACGTTGAACCCGTGTTGCCCCACTGGTCGATCGCGGCATCGCGGATCCGGGCGATGGCCGTTCGATCGTCTGACGCTGAACGCATGTTTAGTACGCTAAACACGCGTTCAGTACACGGTAAGCACCCACGCCGTCAGAAATCCGTAAAGATCGGGATTTGTGCGCGTTGCGGAGCGCTGAGCGCAACAAAGCGCACACAAATCGCAGCTTGATGGGTACTTCCACGACGTCACCTGTGGCTGCGCGGTAGGAAGGCGTCCAGTGGGTAATGCGATCGGGGAGATCCTGCCGTTTGCCGTTGCGCTGGCGGCGGGGCCGCTGCCGATCATCGCGATCGTGCTCATCCTGGTTTCCGATGACGCAAGGGCCAAGGGTGTCGGCTTCGTGATCGGGCGAATTGCCGGTCTGGCGCTGCTCGTCGCAGCCGGGCTGGTGATCTTCTCGCTGATCGACGATCCGGGCCTGGCGCACCGCGGTCACCCGCGGCCCGCGATGTCGGTGGCCAGGATCGTGATCGGTGTTTTGCTGATCGTGCTTGCCTACCGAATGTGGCGACGGCGCAACGAGCCTTCGCGGCCAAGTCTGTTGACGCGTCGGGTTGATGGACTGACCGCCAAAGGTTCGGTAGGCCTTGGCCTGCTGGTGAGCGTCGTCGACCCGTCCAGCCTCTCGTTGGGGTTCCTGTCGGGACTGGACATCGCCGCCGCGCGGCTGCCTGTCCCAACGGCTGCCATCGTGGCCGCCGCGTTCGTCGCGCTGTCGACTGTGACGATCACCGTGCCGTTGGCGGCCTACCTCGCAGGCGGGCAGGCCGCGCGCGCCCGCCTCGTCGGTGCCAAGGGATGGCTGCTATCAAACGAGAAGGCGGTGATGATGGTGTTGTTCCTGATCATCGGGGCGATGCTCATCGGCCGCGGGATTCGCGACCTGGCAGGTGTGTGACGTTCAAGTGCAGTCGCGCGCTGCGGCGAGCAGGCCGTCGCCAAGCGGAACGAGCACCGGGGTAGCCGCTCGTCCTCGGCGATCAGCCGCGCCGCTTCACGGACGGCGCTGACCTCGGGGTCATTGGCGTTCGCGTCGCCTGCCCGGCCGCCGAGTGCCGCCCGATGCACGACGATCGCGCCGCCGGTCGTAGCAGCCGCACCCCTTCGACGACGAACTGCGGCTGGTCGACGGGATCGGCGTCGATGAACACCAGGTCGTAGGACTCGTCGGCCAGCCGGGTGAGCACTTCCTGGGCCCGCCCGCTGATCAACCGGGTTCGGGACGGCCCGACGCCGGCCTCGGTGAACGCCTGCTTAGCCAGCCGCTGATGCTCGGGCTCGACGTCGATCGTGGTGAGCACGCCGTCCTCGCGCATGCCTGAGAGCAGCCACAGTCCGCTGACACCCGCACCCGTGCCGACCTCGACGACCGACTTGGCGCCGGTCAGTTTGGCCAGCACACACAGCAGTGCGCCGACAGCAGGGGTGACCGCGCCTGCGCCGATATCGACGGCCCGCTCACGGGCGCCTGCGACTATCGCGTCTTCGGAGATCGAACCCTCGGCGTGCGTGACGATCGATTCGGCGCGGCTCTGCGGTCCGCCTCCGATGATGTCGTCGATGCCGGCCATGCCCGCAGCGTAGCTAACCGTGGTGGGCCGCCAACGCGACACGCCCCGCGCCCGACGGGGAGAATCGGACCCCCGAAGGAACCTGTTTCTGCTGGTCGAAAAATGGGTAGCGCTCTTTCTCAGGAAATAATCAGATTGCTCATATGCCAACCACACCCGGGTCGGAGACGGTTACTCGCATGGAAGACGGCGGACGCTGGCGTTATGGGAATAACCATGTGGGCAAGCGCGTTGCCGTCGACATCGAGTCGTCGATGGGTGATGGCGGCTGTGACCAGGAGGATCTGACGACCACAACGAAGCTGGCCCCCGTGTCCATGGCACACGTCGAGCAGTACACCGACGGGGATTGGGTAGGCCGTCCGACGAGTTGACCGGCACCGCGGTGTTCGATGCGACCGGCGACCAGACCACCATGCCGTCCTGGGACGAGCTGGTGCGTCAGCATGCAGACCGGGTGTATCGGCTGGCCTACCGGCTTTCCGGCAACCAGCACGATGCCGAGGATCTGACGCAGGAGACATTCATCCGTGTCTTCCGCTCGGTGCAGAACTATCAGCCAGGCACGTTCGAGGGCTGGCTGCACCGCATCACAACGAACCTGTTCCTCGACATGGTCCGCAGGCGTGGCCGCATCCGCATGGAGGCGCTGCCCGAGGACTACGACCGGGTGCCTGCCGACGAGCCGAACCCGGAGCAGATCTACCACGATTCGCGACTGGGCCCCGATCTGCAGGCCGCGCTGGACTCACTGCCGCCGGAATTCCGCGCCGCCGTGGTCTTGTGCGACATCGAAGGTCTGTCCTACGAGGAAATCGGCGCCACGCTTGGCGTCAAGCTGGGCACGGTGCGCAGCCGGATCCACCGCGGACGCCAGGCGCTGCGCGACTATCTGGCGAGCCACGCGGACGACACGGCCAAATCAGCCTGACGGTTCGCGGGGTAGGCCACAGCCTCCCGCGCTACATTCAAGTCAGCACCGTCGATGCGACGTGACTAAACGAGAGGAGCTGGGTGATGGTCGACCCGGGACACGTGTTCCGCCGAGCGTTTTCCTGGCTGCCCGCGCGGTTCGCCTCGCAAAGCGACGAGCCGGTAGGTCCGCGGCAGTTCGGGTCCACTGAGCACCTCTCGACAGAAGCCGTCGCGGCGTTCGTCGACGGCGAGCTACGGATGACCGCGCATCTGCGCGCCGCGCATCACCTGTCGCTGTGCCCGCAGTGCGCGAACGAGGTTGAGGCCCAGCGTCAGGCCCGTTCCGCGTTGCGGGATTCGTGCCCGATCGTCGTCCCGAGCTCCCTGCTCGGCATGTTGTCCCAGATTCCGCATGACACTCCGCAGCAGTCGCCTGAGCAGACGGATCAGCCGCAGTTAGCTGACGACGCAGGGCGCTCTCGGCGTAAGCGCCGGTAGGGTGGATGCGAAGTCGAGCTGCGACCTGCGTAGGCCATTGCAGGCGCTCCAGCAGAGGGTGATGAACGGGTGACCAATCTGGACCAGTCCGGGCGCGAGCGCCTCGAACCGCGCCCTGTGTCGCGTCCGCCTGTGGATCCGGCTTCGCGTCGCGCGTTCGGCCGGCCCGACGGCGTCGACGGATCCTTCGTGGGTCTGGACCGCTACCGCGATCAGGGCGAGTACACACCGAAGGACCAGGCGCCGGACCGGGTGCTGGCCGAGGCGTTCGGTCGGCCGTACGCGGGTGGCGACTCGCTGCAGCGGCACCCCGCCGATGCGGGCGCGCTGGAGGCCGAACACGACGGGGGCGCCGAGGAACCGGACGATCCATGGCGCAATCCCGGCGCCGCCGCGGCGCTGGGCAGCCCCGCGTTGCCCCAGTACGCCCCCGCCCCGTCGACCGCCGCATGGGCAAGCTCGGCGTGCGCGAGTGTTGTTCGGCGGCAAGGTCTCTTATGCGCGCTGGCGGTCCTCGCCATCACCGCGTTGGTGATCGGCGTCGCAGGCGGCTGGGTTGGCCGTAAGACCGCCGAGGGTCGTGGAGGCGTTCACTACCTCGAAGGTGACGCTGCAAACGAACAACAACTCCGCGCCACCCGATGGACAGTTCGCGAAAGTCGCTGCGGCGATTGCTGATTCGGTGGTGACGATCGAGGCTGTCAGCGATTCCGAGGGCTCTCAAGGCTCCGGCGTCGTTGTCGACGGCCGCGGCTATATCGTGACCAACAACCACGTCGTCTCCGAGGCCGCCGCCAACCCGAGCCAGTACAAGATGACGGTCGTGTTCAACGACGGCAAGGAAGTGCCCGCCAACCTCGTCGGCCGCGACCCGAAAACCGATCTCGCCGTCCTGAAGGTCGACAACGTCGACAACCTGACGGTGGCCCAGTCACGGCGACTCCGAAAAGCTCAAGGTCGGCGACGAGGTGATGGGGGCCGGCGCCCCGCTGGGTCTGCGCAGCACCGTCACTCAGGGCATCATCAGTGCGCTGCACCGTCCGGTGCCGCTCTCCGGTGAGGGCTCGGACACCGACACCGTCATCGACGGCGTGCAAACCGACGCGTCGATCAACCACGGCAACTCCGGCGGGCCGCTGATCAACATGAACTCCGAAGTGATCGGCACCAATACAGCGGGCAAGTCGCTGTCCGACAGCGCCAGCGGCCTTGGCTTCGCGATCCCGGTGAACGAGGTCAAGAAGACCGTCGAGTCACTGATCAAGGACGGCAAGATCGCCCACCCGACGCTGGGCCTGACCGCTCGCTCGGTGAGCAATGACATCGCCTCGGGCGCGCAGGTTGCCAACGTGAAAGCCGGTGGCCCCGCCGAGAAGGGCGGAATCCTGGAGAACGACGTCGTCGTCAAGGTCGGCAACCGCACGGTCGCCGACGCCGACGAGTTCGTGGTTGCGGTGCGCCAGTTGAACATTGGTCAAGAGGCGCCGATCGAGGTAGTGCGCGACGGCCGCCACGTCACGCTGACCGTCACACCCGGCGCCGACAACAGCGCGTAATCATGTTCGCCAACGTCGGCTGGGGCGAGATGCTTGTCCTGGTGATCGCCGGTCTGGTGATCCTTGGGCCCGAGCAACTGCCCGGCGCCATCCGTTGGACGTCGGGAGCGCTGCGGCAGGCCCGCGACTACGTCAGCGGCGCCACCAGTCAGCTGCGCGAAGACCTTGGCCCGGAATTCGAGGACCTGCGCGAGCCGCTGAATGAACTCAACAAGTTGCGCGGCATGACACCGAGGGCCGCGCTCACGAAACATCTGCTCGACGGCGACGATTCGATCTTCACGGGAAAGTTCGACAAGCCCGAAACCAGCACAGAGAAGCCAGTGTCCTCGCCGGCGCCGCAGCCTGTCGCGCCACCCGAGCCGCCGGCCACCACGCCGTTCGACAGCGACGCGACCTAAACCAAGCGAGCCGGGCTCGCCGATCATCTTGCGCGCCAATGCTTCTGCCGGGCGCACGACCATCAGCCGGGCGACGCGATCGCCGTCAAATGCTCGAAGCCGGCCAGAGTCGAGACTTCCGGCAGGCGGCGGATGGCCCCGTTCTGCGCCCATTGCCCTTCCGGCACTTCGTGGATGACGCACGACGTCACCACCATCCTGCCGCCGTCGCTGCCTGCGGCAGACTCCGCCGCCTGCTGAAGTTCGTGCGCAAACCGAGCCTTGCGAGCGCCGTCGAGCACCCCGGTGCTGACCTGCCAGTCGATGAACACGCCAGCGACCGCGTCGTCGGCGGGCACGCCTGCGGAGTAGAAGCGGGCCGGGGCGGGCTCGTCGAGGAGCACCAGTGCGCGTATTCGGCTCTCGGGCCGGTCGGGGCACCGATTCGGCGCGGCACGCCGCCTCGGTGAGGGCTGCCACCAGGCTCTTCTTGCCCGCGTCGTCGAAAGCGTTGGGCGTCATCGTGACTCGCATCAAAGGCATGACACCCACTCTCCGGCAGCGGCCCGCCCGAATCCAGTGGCGAGAATGACAATTTTCTTGCATAATTCGCCACATGCTTGGCATCGATGTTCTGGTCCTGGACGGGGCAAGCGCCAGCGCGGTGGGCACGACGATCGACGTGGTGTCCGCGGCCAATCGCATCCTCGGCGAACCCGCGTTCGACCTACGCTTCGTCGCGTCGGAAAGCCGGGTGGTGTTGCGCGGTGGTCTCGTTGCGGCGGCGCAGCCTCTCGCCCGTGCACGGCCGCGGGACGTGATCGTGACACCCGGCCTCGGCGCCGCGGAACCTCAGGAGATCGCAGACCGGCTCGATTCGGCCGACGTCGCCGCCGCCTGCCATTGGCTCACACGTGCAAACGCCGGGGGAGCTGATATCGCAGCGTCCTGCACCGCGGTGTTCGTACTGGCCGCCGCAGGCCTCCTCGACGAGCGCCGATGCGTGACGACCTGGTGGCTCGGCGCGGACCTCGCCCGCGTCGCACCCGCGGCGCGCGTCGTGATCGACGAGATGGTGGTGCGGGACGGGCCGATCTGGACTGCCGGGAGCGCCTTCGCGCACATCGACCTGATGTTGGCCCTGATGCGGCATCTCGGCGGAGCGGCGCTGACCGACGAACTGGCCAACCGCTTGGTAGCCGATCAGCGCACGTCCCAGGCGAGCTTCCTGATTCCGTCACACCTGGCGGCCCGTGACGCAACCGTCGCGGATCTCGAGTCGTTCGTGCGTTCCCGGCTTGACCAGCCGCACACGCTCGACTCTCTGGCTCGCCGATCGGGCCTCAGCCCGCGCACGCTGGCGCGGCGGACCGGCAAGGCCGTCGGCCTGAGCCCGCTTCAACTCGTGCAACGTGTGCGCCTCGAGCGCTCGCTGCATCTGCTGCGCACCACCCGGATGCCGCTCGAGCAGATCGCCTGCGCGGTCGGGTTGGCCGACGCGGCGACGTTGCACAGGCTGGTGAAGCGGCACACGGGCCGCTCACCAGGGGCGTTGCGGCCGGGCGTCGCAGTGAAGGCGTCGTGAGGCTTTAGCGGCCCTGCGCAAAAACTCACGTTCGGGCGCGAAAGTTCGGGTGGAATCCACCATTTCGTCGATCTCGGTGGCCGATATGGGTGCACTTCGCTACACACCGCTGCGGCGGCCTGCGCGCGCGGCAAATCCGTCGAGGGCGGCGAGAACCTCTCGGGATTGCCACATTCGGTTACGTGCAAACCCAGTGAATTCAGTGAGAACGCCCGCGTCTACGAGCGGATCGACTGCGCGGAGCACATTCTTGGTAGTCGTATTCAGCTCCGCCGCGATAGTGGCTGCGTCTACAACAGGTTGGCGGATGAGCACATCCGCGAGCCGCCAAGCACTGGCGTCACGCCTTGCCCGAACCTTTTGGTTCCAATCCTCTCGGACGCCTCTGAGTTCGAGGATCAATTGCCGACCATTAGCTAATGCCGCGAATGATGCTTGCGCTAGCTTCTCGATGATTGATGCGGGATTGCCTTCACGATATGCGGTGAGGCTGTCGAAGTAGCTGCCCGTATCGATGAGTAGCCCGGCTGAAACCGGCACGGTGACGTTTCGCGTAAGGCCGTGCCCGCGAAGCATCGCGTGAATGAGTGCGCGCCCGGTCCGTCCATTGCCATCGGCGAACGGGTGGATGGTCTCGAACTGTGCATGGGCGATGGCGGCTTGCGAGAGGAGCGGCAGGTCGGCCCGGCCGGTGAACTTGATCAGATCATCCATCAAAGCGGGTATGCGCTCGTGATGTGGCGGTACGAACTCCGCGCCGTGCGGACCGAATGAGTCCCCACCGATCCAGACTTGTTCTTCTCGCCATCTGCCCGCGATGGCCGGCGCGTGCTGGCGGATCAGTGCGTCCTGCATGGCAAGCACTGCATCTCCATCAAGCCGGTCTGCCAGTTCTAAAGCCGCCCGCATCGCAGCGACGTTTCCTACGATCTCGGTGGCGTTGCTCTTTGCGGTGCTTCCTAGCTCTGCCAACGCAATTGCCTTAGCGCCTGATGTCAAGTTCTCGATCTTCGAAGACGATGCAGATTCAGAGCGCAACAGGACGGACGCAAACGGGGCCACCTCTGTACCGAGCTCGGCGTCAAATCGCGCTATTTCGACCGATGCGTCTTCCGCTAGCGACGCGACCTCGCCGGGTAAGCGCGGAGATAGGTTGGCAATCGGAGGGACGACTGCGGATCGATAGGCGCCTGCGTGTCGCTTCCGTACGCTCGCCGAGACGAGCTCCGGCGAGATCTTCGGCACCCACGCGTGTTCTTCCCAGTCGAGCGACGGCCAGGGATCTGAGGACATGAACCCATTATACCCTCATATTATGGATAAGTGAGGATAAGGATGCTGCTTATCCTCACTTCGGTTGCACCCCTCAACGACGAAGAGGCACTTCGCAAACTAGCGGCCTGCGGGGTCGAGGCCGAGCGACATGCCTGCCAGCCCGCGCTTGCGGCTCGACAGCGCGTCGGCAATGGAGCGCAACTCCTTGCCTGCTGCAGAATCCGGCGCTGAGAGCACCAGCGGCAGGCCGGCGTCGCCGCCCTCACGACCGACGGGTCCATCGGAATCTGACCGAGCAGTGGCACCTCGGCACCGATCACCCGGGTAAGACTTTCCGATACCTTCTGGCCGCCACCGGATCCGAAGATCTCCATGCGCTCGCCCGTCGGCAGTTCGAGCCACGACATGTTCTCGACAACGCCCACGACGCGCTGTCGGGTCTGGACGGCGATCGCACCGGCGCGCTCCGCGACCTCGGCCGCGGCGTCCTGCGGGGTGGTGACGACGAGAATCTCAGCCGATGGAATGAGCTGGGCGACAGAGATGGCGATGTCGCCCGTGCCGGGCGGAAGGTCGAGCAGGAGGACGTCGAGGTCGCCCCAGAAGACGTCGGCGAGGAACTGCTGCAATGCACGGTGCAGCATCGGCCCTCGCCACACGACCGGTACGTTTCCGCTGGTGAACTGGGCGATCGAGATGAGCTTCACGTCGTGGCTGATCGGCGGCATGATCATCTTCTCGACCTGCGTCGGCTTGGCCGTTGTGCCCAGCATGCGCGGCACCGAGTGGCCATAGATGTCAGCGTCGACGATGCCTACCGACAGCCCGCGAGCGGCCATGGCGGCGGCGAGGTTGACGGTGACGCTCGACTTGCCCACGCCACCCTTGCCGGAGGCGACGGCGTAGACGCGCGTCATCGAGCCGGGCTGGGCGAACGGAATGATCGGGTCGGCCGAGTCACCACGCAAGCTGCGGCGAAGTTCCGTGCGCTGCTCGTCGTTCATGACGTCGAGCTCGACAGTCACCTGGCCGACACCGGGAACACCGCTGACTTCCTTCTCCACCCGCTTGGCGATCTCGTCGCGCAGCGGGCAGGCCGAAGTAGTCAGGTAAACGACGACGTGAACGGCGTCTCCGTTGATCTCAACGGACTTGACCATCCCCAGTTCGGTGATCGGGCGCCGCAGTTCGGGGTCGATCACCTTACTCAGGCCGGCGCGGACCGAGGTTTCCAGGTCAGTGGGAGTTTGGGACATCAACACCGAGTCTAGGCCGACTCGGCGGGCGTTCTTTACCGGTGGTCAGGCAGCCGGGCCTGGCGCGGGACCGGGAGCCGGAGGCAGCACCGCGGCGGGTTCCTCGGCCGGTGCCGGAGCCGCGGGCGGTGCCTGCGGCATCAGCATCTGCGCATCGCCTGGCGCTGCGGGCAGCGATTCCGGAGCAGGCGCCGCTGGCGGGGTCGTGATGCAGAACACCGCGCATTGGGGCGACCGCTGCGGCTGCTGTGCCTGCTGCTGCTGCTGCATCCACGGCGGCAGCCAGGGCGGAGCTGTCGGCTGTTCCGTCTGGGGTGTCGAGGGCACGTAGGCCGGGGCCGGACCAGGCAGCGGGCCGAGGCTCTGACCTGCATAGAGCTGGCTCGCGACATCGCCGTTCAGCATGACCGGCATCAGCGCCAAGGGATCGGTGGCAGGCAGCCCGAGCGCGTTCAGCGGCAGACCAGGACCCAGGCCTTCGTACTGATCCAGGTGGGCGTCGCCGAGCGGCGGGACGGGCCCCGTGATCGGCGGCAGGTCCACAGGCACCACACCGGTCGCATATGCCGCGGCCCAGCCCAGCACGTTGCGGGCGTAGGCGACGGAGTTGTTGTACCGCAGAATCGCGGCCATCACCTGATTCGGATCGCGCAGATTCAGTCCGCCGCTGCAAAGGTAGCGAGCCGCGGCCAGCGTCGAGTCGTACAGGTTCTGCACATCGGCCTTGCCGTCGCCGTCGCCGTCGCTGGCGTATCGGGACCACGTGCCTGGCAGGAATTGCATCGGGCCCATCGCCCGCGCGTAATTCACTCGGTCGCTGCTGCGGCTCTGCACGATGATCTCGTTGCCCGGCAACGTGCCGTCCAGCACGGGCCCGTAGATCGGCCGCACCGCGGTCCCACTCGCGTCAGTGGCGCCGCCGTTGGCGTGCATCGATTCGATTCGTCCGATGCCCGCCAGCAGATTCCAGCTCACCCCGCAGGCCGGGGAGGCCGCAGCCATAATGCGCTCGGCATTGCGGTACGCCGACAACGCCATCGCTGGAATACGAAGCGACCCAGGCGAATTCACTACCATCGATGGCGGGGGAGCAGAGACCGACCCTGCGGCGATGTGAAACGGGGTCGGTGTCTTGGTGACCGCGACGACCGAAACACCCGAGCGGCTTCCTGACGACGATTCGACGGCCGCCAGTGGCGTCACTGCCGAATCGCGAATCGGCGCGACGGTTGATGGTGCGGAAGCTCCGACGGCGCCGGCGAGGATGAGGGGGGAGATGACTGCAACGCCGAATGCAGGCTTGCGCATGGCTCGCCCTGCTCGGCGCCGCGCTGCGTCAAGGGCGGCTACTCCCCCAATGTGCACTCAACCGTCCTTGGTCTGCGGTGACGTGGGAACCAAGTCACCATACCTAGTCTCGAATCCCCTGTTGCAGCAATGGCTAGAGCCGGTTCAGCCCCTTCGTTTGGACCGCCGCTCCGAGCCGTCCGATTTACCGGCCGCGTCACCGTCGGCGGAGGGTTGTGGATGTTGCAGCTCGGTCAGCTTCTCGTGCAATTCCTCGAGTTCGCGGCGCAGGTAGTCGCGCGTGGCGACCTCGCCGACGGCCAGCCGCAGCGCCGCCAGTTCGCGGGCCAGGTACTCGGTATCGGCCTTGGTCTGTTCGGCGCGCCGACGGTCTTCTTCCAGTGACACCCGGTCGCGGTTTTCCTGGCGGTTCTGCGCCAGCAGGATCAGCGGAGCCGCGTAGGCCGCCTGGGTGGAAAACGCCAGGTTGAGCAGGATGAACGGATACGGGTCCCACTGCCATTTGACGGCAAGCAGGTTCAGTCCGATCCAGATGATGACGAAGATGGTCTGGAGCGCAAGGTATCGACCAGTGCCAAGGAATCGCGCGAACGATTCGCTGATCCGGCCGACGGCCTCGACGTCGAAGTTGGGCGCGAATCGGCGTGACGTGCGCGGGGTGTCCAGCCGCTGGCGCGCCGACAGGTCGCTCATGTCACCCCTTCGGCGCCGGACAGCTCGGGTTCCTCACGTTCCCGCCAGTCATCGGGCAGCAGGTGGTCGAGGACGTCGTCGACGGACACCGCGCCGAGCAGATGGTTTTCCTCGTCGACGACTGGACCGCAGACGAGATTGTAGGCAGCGAAATAGCGAGTCACCGCCGACAGCCCGTCCTCGGGACTCAGGGTCGGCAGGTCCTTGTCGAGGATGCCGCTGACCAGCTCGGCGGGCGGTTCGCGCAGCAGCCGCTGCAGGTGTACACAGCCGAGGTAGCGACCGGTTGGCGTAGCGGTGGGTGGGCGCGCCACGAAGACCAGCGACGCGAGCGCAGGCGTCAGGTCCGGATCGCGCACCCTGGCCAGCGCCTGGGCGACGGTGGTGTCGGGGGCCAGCACCACGGGCTCGGACGTCATCAACCCGCCCGCGGTATCGGGCGAGTGGCTCAGCAGCCGCCGCACGTCCTCGGAGTCCTCGGGGTCCATCCGGCGCAGGAACCGCTCGGCGTCGGCAGGTGTCATCGTGCCCAACAGGTCGGCGGCGTCGTCGGGATCCATCGCCTCGAGCACATCGGCCGCGCGTTCGGTCTCCAACTGCATCAGCACGTCGGCCTGTTCGTCCTCGGGCAGTTCCTGCAGCACGTCGGCGAGCCGCTCGTCGTCGAGCGCCTTGACCACCTCGTAGCGGCGTTTGGTGGGCAGCTCGCGAATCGCTTCGGCTACCTCGATCGGGCGCTGGCCCTGGAACTGTTCGAGCAACTGAGCCACGCCCTGGTCGGGCATCGCCAGTCCGGACGGGGTCAGGCCCTGCACCTGATTCCATTCGGCGATGGAGACGTTGCTGCGGCGGCCGAGCCTGCGCTGCGGGCGCACGGCGACCTTCGTGACGACCCAGTCGCGGGTGCGGCTCTGCTCGATGCCCAGGTCGACCACGACGACATCGATTCCGGCCAGCTCCGGCAGATCGGGATCGTCGACACGGACCCGGGTTTCGATCACCTCGCCGAGCACCAGCACCTCGTTGGGGCGCTGGGAGAACCGGCGAAGCGACACGTTGCCCGTCGCGAGTGTGACTGCATTGGGCTCGATGGCCGTCACCCGCAGGATTGGAACGAAAATCCTTCGGCGGGTGAGCAATTCGACGACAAGGCCCAACACTCGCGGCTGATGGCCTGCGACTCCGATGCTGATCACCACATCGCGGACACGGCCGATGGACTCGCCGTCGGGACCAAGCACCACCATCCCCGCGAGTCGGGCCGCATAGACCCTGTTCACCGCCGCCATATCTGTAGAGGGTAGAGAGTGGGGTCGTGGAAAACTCGTATCGGCCCCGTCGAACGTGCCTTTCGGTTCCCGGCAGCAACCTCAAAATGATCGAGAAGGCGAAGGCACTGCCCGCCGATGAGGTGTTCCTCGACCTGGAGGACGCCGTCGCACCCGATGCGAAGGCCGGGGCGCGCACGCAGGTCGCCGTCGCGCTCGCCGAGCCGGGTTGGGCGGGCCAGCTGCGCGGGGTACGGGTCAACGACTGGACGACGCCGTGGACCCACGCCGACGTCATCGAGGTGGTGGGTACGGCGGGCGCCTCGCTGGACATCGTCGTGCTGCCCAAGGTGACTGACGCCTCCCACATTCACGCGCTGGACCTACTGCTGAGCCAGCTCGAGGCAACGCACGGACTACCGTTGGGCCGCATCGGGATTGAGGTGCAGATCGAAAACGCACAGGGCCTGACCAACATCGACGCGATCGCAGCGGGGCCTCGGGTTCAGGCTCTGGTGCTCGGGCCCGCGGACATGGCGGCCAGTCTCAACATGCGCACGCTCGAGGTGGGCGAGCAGCCCGAGGGCTACGACGTCGGCGACGCGCATCACCATGTGCTGATGCGGATCCTGATCGCCGCCCGCACGCACGGTGTCCTCGCGATCGACGGTCCCTATCTGAAAATCCGTGACGTCGACGGTTTCCGGCGGGTCGCAGGCAGGTCGGCGGCGCTGGGCTATGACGGCAAATGGGTGCTGCATCCCGACCAGATCGCCGCCGGCAACGAGGTCTTCAGCCCGCGCCAGTCCGATTACGATCACGCCGAGTTGATCCTTGAGGCCTACGAGTGGCACACATCCCGCGCAGGCGGCGCCCGCGGTGCGGTGATGCTCGGCGACGAGATGATCGATGAGGCCAGCCGCAAGATGGCGTTGGTGATCGCGGGAAAGGGCCGCGCCGCAGGCATGGACCGCACGGCCGAACCGTTCCGGCCGCCGAGCTAGACGGCTACGGCGCCCACTGCCAGTTGGTTGCGTAGATGCCGATCGACAGCAGCAGATAGACCACCCAGCCGGCGACCACGAGTCCGCCGATGATCGTCCCGATCAGCGCGATCGCGTAGCCGTCCTGGCCGGTGCGTTTGGTCTCGCGCATCCCGATGATGCCGAGGATCAGCCCCGCGATGGACGGAAGGCCGCAACAGAAGAGCCCCACTAACGACGTCACAAGCGCCGCGACCGCCTTGCCGTTGGTGCCGGGCGGCTTGGTCGGCCGGTACGGGTCGTAGGCACCCGGGTAATAGCCGGGGGCGCCCGGATAGCCCGGGTAACCCGCCGCACCGGGATACGGCGGGGGATAGACGGGCGGAGGCAAACCCGCATCCGGCGGGTAATCGACAGGCGCATACGGATCTGGCTGCGACGGCTGCTCGGGGTCGCTGGCGGTCATCGTCAACTGCTAAAGGCGATGATCGTCCAGATCATGTTGAGCAGCAGGGTCACCCCGCCGACGGCGATGCCTGCGATGGCAAGCCCGTGGCCGCCTTCGCGCGTCTGCTTGATCTGGTTCAGCGCCACGATGCCCAGCGCGATACCGACGATCGAGCCGATGCCGCACAGCACGCCGATGGCCGAGGCGACGATCGACGCGATTGCCATCTGGTTCGTCTTCTGGCTCGGCTGCCCATAGGCCGAGTAGTCCGGCGCGGGATATCCGGTCGGCGGCGGGCCGTAGCCGGGAGGCGGGGGCGCCCCGTAGCCGGGAGGCGGCGGCGTCCCGTATTGCGGGGGCGGGTACGACGGCGCGCTGTAGCCGGGCGGGCCGGGGTAGGGCGGCGGGTAGCCGGGTTGTGCACCGCCGGGCGCGGAATAGTCCTGCGTCGCCGGCGGCGGGTAGTCGGGCGGCGAAAAGTTCGGGGGCGGATAGCCCGACGCCTGCTGGTAGCCGGGCGCCTCGTATCCGGGCGCTTCGTATCCGGATGGTGGGGTGTATGCCGGGGGCGGGTTGTAGGCGGGCTGCTGCGGCTCGGGCGGGCTCGATTGCTCCGGCGACTGCTCGATCGGCGGCGCTTCGTAGCCGCCCGATGACGGCTCCGACCCCCCGCCACCGGAGTCGGATGATGCCGTTTGGCCTGCGTCCTCGCCGGGATTTGTCATGCTGATCAACCTAGCGCAACTGCAGGGCACCATTGCGGCGGCGGGAGCGTTGGTCCTGGTGAGAGCAGCCACGACCTTCAGGCGCGCATAGAGGAGATGGAAGACCGATGACCAGCCCGTTCCAGCCAGGACAAGCCCCAGGCGTGACGCCGGGTGCGCAGACTTCCGGACGCGGTACCCCGGCCGCCCTGCCCACCCCACCGAAGGGCTGGCCGATCGGCTCGTACCCGACGTACGCCGAGGCGCAACGCGCCGTCGACTACTTGTCCGATCAACAGTTCCCTGTGCAGCAGGTGACCATCGTCGGCGTCGACCTGATGCAGGTGGAACGCGTCACGGGCAGGCTGACCTGGCCCAAGGTGCTCGGCGGCGGCGTGCTGACCGGAGCGTGGCTTGGCCTGTTCATCGGCCTGATTCTCGGCTTCTTCAGCCCCAGCCCGTGGGGCGCGCTGGTGACTGGTCTGATCGCCGGTGTGTTCTTCGGCCTGATCACCTCGGCGATCCCTTATGCGATGGCGCGCGGCACAAGAGATTTCAGTTCGACGATGCAGCTCGTCGCCGGCCGCTACGACGTCTTGTGCGACCCGCAGGGCGCAGAACACGGCCGGGATCTGCTGGCGCGCTTGACGATCTAGCGCTCTCACCCGCGAGCGTGCGGGTCTGTACGCCGACACGCCGCCAATTACAGGCAGTTTCCGCACGCTCGCGATTGAGTAACGTTGTGCGACGCGCGCAGCCGAAGTGTTGCAAATCACGCGCATGTGGCTCTACGGTTTGCCCGCGGGAGGTTCCCGGCGGACGGGAGGCGATCGGTGCGCGCTCGGCGGCTAGGTGCTGCGGCATTGGCCGCGCTGACGACGGCATCAACGTTGACGGCGTGCGGTTCGGGCGGCGGCGGAATCGTCATCAACTACTACACGCCGGCTAACGAGATGGCCACCTTCACCGCAGTCGCCAAGCGCTGCAACGAAGAACTGGGCGGCCGCTTCACCATCCAGCAGGTCAGCTTGCCGAAGGGCGCTGACGATCAGCGACTGCAGCTGGCGCGCCGGCTCACCGGCAACGACAAAACGCTTGACGTGATGGCACTGGACGTGGTGTGGACCGCCGAGTTCGCCGAAGCGGGTTGGGCTTTGCCACTTTCGGACGATCCGTCGGGAAAGGCCGAAGCCGACGCCACCAGCAACACCCTGCCCGGGCCGCTCGAGACGGCCAAATGGCAGGGCAAGCTGTACGCCGCGCCAATTACGACGAACACCCAATTGCTTTGGTACCGCGCCGATTTGATGGATGATCCGCCGGCGACGTGGGACGGCATGGTCGCCGAGGCGACGCGGTTGCACGCCGCGGGCAAGCCCAGCTGGATCGCCGTGCAGGCCAAGCAATACGAGGGTCTGGTTGTGTGGTTCAACACCTTGCTGGAAAGCGCTGGCGGTCAAGTGCTTTCCGACGACGGCAAGAGCGTCACACTCACCGACACACCCGAGCATCGCGCCGCGACCGTCAAGGCGCTACAGGTCATGAAGGACGTTGCTACGGCACCCGGAGCCGACCCGTCGATCACCCAGACCGACGAGGGCACCGCGCGACTGGCACTCGAGCAGGGCAAAGCGGCGCTCGAGGTGAACTGGCCGTTCGTGCTCCCGTCGATGCTGGAGAACGCCGTCAAGGGCGGGGTGAGTTTCCTTCCGCTGGACAAGCAGTCCGACCTGGCAGGCAGCATCAACGATGCCGGGCACGTTCTCGCCAACCGACGAACAGTTCAAGTCCGCATACGAAGCCAGCAAGAAGGTTTTCGGGTTCGCGCCCTACCCGGGCGTTCAGCCCGGCGAGTCCGCCAAGGTGACATCTGGGCGGGCTGAACCTGGCGGTCGCCAAGACCAGCCAGCATCGCGCGGAGGCGTTCGAGGCGATCCGTTGTCTGCGCAACGTTGAGAATCAGCGGTACACGTCGGTCGAGGGCGGCCTGCCCGCGGTGCGTGCCTCGCTGTACGACGATCCGACGTTCCAGGCGAAGTACCCGCAGTACGCAATCATCCGCCAGCAGCTCACGAACGCCGCGGTGCGACCCGCCACCCCGGTGTATCAGGCGGTGTCGACGAGAATCTCGGTCACGCTGGCGCCGATCACCGCCATCGATCCGGAGCGCACCGCCGATGAGCTCACAGTGCAAGTCCAGAAGGCCATCGACGGTAAGGGGCTGATCCCATGACCGCGCCCCCGATCACCGGTGCGCAGGCCCCCGCCGCGGAGGCAGGCGCTACCGACGACAAGAAGTCGGAACGGCGGCTGGCGTTTCTGTTGATCACCCCTGCGGTCCTGCTGATGCTTGCGGTCACCGCCTACCCGATCGGGTATGCGGTGTGGCTGAGCCTGCAGCGGTACAACCTCGCCACCCCGGACGACACTTCGTTCGTCGGGCTGCAGAACTACATCACCGTGCTGTCAGACAAGTATTGGTGGACGGCGTTCGTGGTGACGCTGGCCATCACCGTGGTCTCGGTCGCGATCGAGTTCGTGCTCGGCATGGCGCTCGCGTTGGTCATGCACCGGACGATCTTCGGCAGGGGCGTGGTGCGCACCGCGATCCTGATCCCGTACGGCATCGTCACCGTCGCCGCGTCGTACAGCTGGTACTACGCGTGGACGCCGGGCACCGGCTATCTGGCCAACCTGCTACCCGAAGGCAGCGCGCCGCTGACCCAACAGATTCCGTCGCTGGCGATCGTGGTCCTCGCTGAGGTGTGGAAGACAACGCCGTTCATGGCGCTGCTGCTGCTCGCCGGGTTGGCGCTGGTGCCACAGGATCTGCTGAACGCCGCCCAGGTCGACGGTGCGGGCGCGTGGAAGCGATTGGTCAAAGTGATTCTGCCGCTGATCAAACCGGCCATCCTGGTGGCATTGCTGTTCCGCACGCTTGACGCGTTCCGGATCTTCGACAACATCTATGTGCTTACCGGTGGCGCCAACAGCACCGGCTCGGTGTCAATCCTTGGCTACGACAACCTCTTCAAGGCGTTCAATCTCGGCCTCGGCTCGGCGATCAGCGTGCTGATCTTCCTCTCGGTGGCGATCATCGCGTTCATCTACATCAAGCTCTTCGGCGCGTCGGCGCCCGGGTCGGACGAGGAGCGGCGATGACTGAGAAGGTCGGCGCGAGGCGAGCGACGGGCTGGACCGTCGTCAACATTCTGGTCGTGTTGTACGCGCTGTTTCCCGGTGCTGTGGATCCTGAGCCTGTCGCTGAAGCCAACGTCAACCGTCAAGGACGGCAAGCTGATTCCGTCGCAGGTCACGTTCGACAACTACAAGGGCATATTCTCCGGCGACATCTTCACCTCAGCCCTGATCAACTCGATCGGCATCGGGTTGATCACCACGGTGATCGCGGTCGTCGTGGGCGGCATGGCTGCCTACGCCGTTGCGCGGCTGGCGTTTCCGGGTAAACGGGTGCTGATCGGGGTCGCGCTGCTGATTGCGATGTTCCCGCAGATCTCGCTGGTGACGCCGATCTTCAACCTGTGGCGCAGCATCGGTTTGTTCGATACGTGGCCTGGCCTGATCATCCCGTACATCACGTTCGCACTGCCGCTGGCGATCTACACACTCTCGGCGTTCTTCCGGGAGATCCCCTGGGATCTGGAGAAGGCGGCGAAGATGGACGGCGCCACGCCCGCCCAGGCGTTCCGCAAAGTGATTGCGCCGCTGGCCGCGCCGGGCATCGTCACCGCAGCGATCCTGGTGTTCATCTTCGCCTGGAACGACCTGCTGCTCGCCTTGTCGCTGACGGCGACCCAGCGCGCCATCACCGCGCCTGTGGCGATCGCGAACTTTACCGGTAGCTCGCAGTTCGAGGAGCCGACCGGATCCATCGCGGCAGGCGCGATGGTTATCACCATCCCCATCATTATCTTTGTTCTAATCTTCCAACGACGGATCGTGGCCGGCCTGACGTCCGGTGCGGTGAAGGGATAGCTCCATGGCCGAAATTGTGTTGGACCGGGTGACCAAGAGTTACCCCAACGGCGCGACGGCCGTGAAAGACCTGTCGATCACCATCGCCGACGGCGAGTTCATCATCCTGGTCGGCCCGTCCGGCTGCGGAAAGTCCACCACGCTGAACATGATCGCCGGCCTCGAGGACATCTCGTCGGGGGAGCTGCGCATCGGCGGCGAGCGGGTCAACGAGAAGGCGCCCAAGGACCGCGACATCGCGATGGTGTTCCAGTCGTACGCGCTCTACCCGCACATGACCGTGCGGCAGAACATCGCGTTCCCGCTGACGCTGGCCAAGATGAGCAAGGCCGAGATCGCCTCGAAGGTCGAGGAGACCGCGAAAATCCTTGACCTGACCGACTTTCTGGATCGCAAGCCCGCCCAGCTGTCCGGCGGTCAGCGACAGCGGGTGGCGATGGGGCGCGCCATCGTGCGCAATCCCAAGGCATTCCTGATGGACGAGCCACTGTCCAACCTGGACGCCAAGCTGCGCGTGCAGATGCGCGCGGAGATCGCCCGACTGCAGAATCGGTTGGGCGCCACCACCGTATACGTCACGCACGACCAGACCGAGGCCATGACGCTGGGGGACCGGGTGGTGGTGTTGCTGGCCGGCGTGGTCCAGCAGATCGGCACACCGGAGGAGCTGTACAACAGCCCGGCCAACCTGTTCGTCGCGGGGTTCATCGGATCACCGGCAATGAACTTCTTCCCTGCCACGATGACCGATGTCGGGGTGCGGCTGCCGTTCGGCGATATCACACTGACCCAAGAGGTGCACGACCTGCTCGCGCAGCACCCCAAGGCCAACAACGTGATCGTCGGCATCCGGCCGGAGCATCTCGACGATGCCGCCCTCATCGATACCTACGCGCGGATCCGGGCACTGACCTTCGAGGTGACGGTCGACTTCGTCGAATCCCTCGGCGCCGACAAGTACGTGCATTTCAAGGCCGAAGGTGGCGGTGCCCAGGCGGCACAGCTGGCAGAGCTGGCCGCCGATTCAGGGGTCAATGAGAACGAGTTCGTGGCAAGGGTTTCCACGGAGTCGACGGCGACACCGGGCCAGACCATGGAGCTGGCGTTCGATACCTCCAAGATCACGATCTTCGACGCGGACACCGGCGCCAACCTCACCATCGCCCCGAGCGGCTCGAACGGTCAGGCGCCAGAACCGCCAGCTGCACCTGAGATCCCGCCGCCACCGCCGCCTGCCGAGTGATCGACGTCCTGGCGAAGGTCGGCGCGCACCTGCGCGAGCACTTCGGCAGGGCCGGGATCGCAGGAGAACCCGACGAAGCCAGCGTGACGTTTCTCGGCACCGAGCGCATTGACGTGCTGCGCTTTGGACCTGATGACGACGGCCTCAGTTACTATGTGTCGCTTGGCTGTTCGCGCCATCCGATGTTCGACCCAACGGAGATGGTGACCGACGCGCTGCACGGTCCGCGCGCCGAGGTTGTTGTCGCGCTGCGCGGGCCGTCGCCGAAAGGCCTGGCGCGCTCGCTCGCGATCCTGGCCGCCGCGCCAGCCGTCGAAGGGCTGATCCTGGAGCCGGACGCACTGATCGATCTCGAGATGCCGTTATGGGATTACGCGCCGTTCACCGCGTTTCTGTTGGACCGCAGCGATATTGACGACGTAGCGTTGACCGCCCCGCTGCCTCCGGTGACTGTGTTGTCCGCGACACCGATCACCGCGACGGAGGCGGCGTGGGTTCGACTCAAAGGCGCCGACGAGATGCGCGAGGCGTGGCAGCAGGACGGAGTCGACGTATTCGACCCGTCGCGGCGCGCAGCGCAGCCGAACTGACGCGGTAAGGCTAGAGCCAATGGTTGCGGCGGAAAGTTCGATACAGCAGCATGCAGACCACGAGCATCAGCCCAAGGGCCGCCGGATATCCCCACGCCTGATGCAATTCGGGCATGTGGTCGAAGTTCATCCCGTAGATGCCCGCTATCGCGGTCGGCACGGCGGCGATCGCCACCCACGCGGAGATCTTGCGCATGTCGATGTTCTGTTGCATCGCCACCTTGCCGAGCGCGGCCTGCACCAGCGAGCTGAGCAACTCGTCGTAGCTGGTGATGCGGTCGGAGGCCTGGATGTTGTGGTCCAGCACGTCGCGCATGTATCGCCGGACCTCGATCGAGATCAGCTCGTTGTGGTCGGTACCCATCCGCTGCAACGCCAGCGTCAACGGGTTGACCGCCCGCCGAAGCTCGACGACCTCCCGCTTGAGCAGGTAGATGCATTCGATGTTGGTCTGGCGTCAACGGCGAGAAGATGTCCTCTTCCATCGTGTCGATGTCGGTTTCCACCAGGTCCGTGACGTCGAGGTAGCTGTCCACGACGTGATCGGCGATCGCGTGCATGACCGCATAGGGACCCAGCTTCAGTAGCGCTGGCGAGGCTTCCAGGTGCTTGCGCACAGTGGCCAGCCCGCTGTGGTCGCCGTGGCGGACCGTCACCACGAAGTCGGGCCCGACGAAGATCATGATCTCGCCGGTCTCGACGATTTCGCGGGCGAGGGACACCGACACGTGTTCGACGTAATTGACGGTCTTGAGCACCAGGAACAACGTCTTGTCGTAGCGCTCCAGCTTCGGCCGCTGGTGGGCGTGCACGGCGTCCTCGACGGCCAGCTCGTGCAGACAGAACACGTCGGCGACGGCCTGCATCTGATGTTCGTCGGGTTCATGCAGCCCGATCCAGACGAAGGCGTCCTTGCCTTCGCTTTCCAGCTCGTGCACCTTGTTGAGCGCGGCGGCATGCGTGTACTTGCCGGGCAACCGCTGTCCTGTCGACGTACACGCCGCAGTCGACCATGGCCCGCGCCACGGGAACGTGAATTCGTTTGGCATCGTGGTGGGCTGGCTGAGTTCGTACCACGCCGCGCAGGGACGGCGGCAATGCGCGAAATGACGGCATGCGCGAACCTCCTCGAGCCGGTAATGCCCAGCTGGGCCGTTGCAAATGCTACGCGCAGCCGCCCTGTCAGACCGCGCGGCGATGAGCCTCATCGGCCAAGGCCGGACCGGAGATTTCGGGCGCTCGCCGGTGCGCTAGTTTCGTCCCCGAAAGCAACACGCCCGCGGTGCGGGCAATCCACACCTGCCCAAGGAGCGTCCGACGTGAGCACAACTCCCCTCAAGGTCGCAGTCACCGGCGCCGCCGGCCAGATCGGCTACAGCCTGCTGTTCCGCCTCGCGAGCGGCTCGCTGCTTGGCCCCGATCGCCCGGTCGAACTGCGTCTGCTCGAGATCGAGCCGGCTCTGAAGGCGCTCGAGGGTGTCGTGATGGAGCTCGACGACTGCGCGTTCCCGCTGCTGGCCGGCGTCGAGATCGGCGCGGACGCCAACAAGATCTTCAACGGCGTGAACCTGGCCCTGCTGGTCGGCGCGCGTCCGCGCGGCCCGGGCATGGAGCGCGGCGACCTGCTCGAGGCCAACGGCGCGATCTTCACCGCCCAGGGCAAGGCTCTCAACGAGGTCGCCGCCGACGACGTCCGCATCGGCGTGACCGGTAACCCGGCCAACACCAACGCGCTGATCGCGATGAGCAACGCACCCGACATCCCGAACGAGCGGTTCTCCGCGCTGACCCGCCTCGACCACAACCGGGCGATCTCCCAGCTGGCCAAGAAGACCGGCGCGGCCGTCACCGACATCAAGAAGATGACCATCTGGGGCAACCACTCGGCCACCCAGTACCCCGACATCTTCCACGCCGAGGTCGGCGGCAAGAACGCCGCCGAGGTCGTCAACGACCAGGCGTGGATCGAGAACGACTTCATCCCGACCGTCGCCAAGCGCGGCGCGGCGATCATCGACGCCCGCGGCGCCTCCTCGGCCGCCTCGGCCGCGTCGGCGACCACCGACGCCGCCCGGGACTGGCTGCTCGGCAGCCCGAAGGACGACTGGGTCTCGATGGCCGTCCTCTCCGACGGCTGCTACGGCGTGCCGGAGGGCCTGATCTCCTCGTTCCCGGTCACCACCAAGGACGGCAACTGGGCGATCGTCCAGGGCCTGGAGATCGACGAGTTCTCCCGCGGCCGCATCGACAAGTCGACCGCCGAGCTCGCCGACGAGCGCAACGCGGTCACCGAGCTCGGCCTGATCTGAGCACGGGGTTCGCTATAAATGACCGACGCGTTAATTCGCCAAGTGATCGTGTGACCGTGACCGAATCGGTGCAGCAAGACGCCGCGGGTCCTCGGGTCCTGATCAGCGACGACGAGATCTTCGAAGCCCACGCGGCAGGCAAGCTCTCCGTCGAGCTGAAGACGCCGCTGGATACCCAGCGCGCGCTGTCGATCGCCTACACGCCTGGCGTCGCGCAGGTCAGCCGCGCGATCGCCGCCGATCACACCCTGGCCGCCCGATACACCTGGGCGAACCGGCTGGTGGCCGTCGTCAGCGACGGCACCGCGGTGCTCGGCCTCGGCGACATCGGTCCTGCGGCGTCGCTGCCTGTGATGGAGGGCAAGTGCGCGCTGTTCAAGGCGTACGGCGATCTGGACGCGATCCCGATCATGTTGGACACCAAGGATCCCGACGAGATCGTCGAAACACTGGTGCGATTGCGGCCGACGTTCGGCGCGGTGAATCTCGAGGACATCTCGGCGCCGCGCTGCTTCGAGATCGAGCGCCGCCTGATCGAGGCGCTCGACTGCCCGGTGATGCATGACGACCAGCACGGCACCGCGATCGTCGTGCTTGCCGCGATGATGGGCGCCACCAAGGTGCTCGGCCGTGATATGGCGTCGCTGCGCGTGGTGATCTCGGGTGTCGGCGCGGCAGGCATGGCGTGCGCGAATATCCTTCTGGCTGCCGGTGTTTCAGACATGACGGTGCTGGACTCCCGCGGTATCCTGCACCGTCACCGCGCGGATCTGAACCCGGTGAAGTTCGATCTGGCGCAGCGCACCAACCCCGACGGGCTGTCCGGCGGCCTGATCGAGGCACTCAAGGGCGCCGATGTGTTCCTCGGGCTGTCCGGTGGTGTCGTCCCAGAAGAGCTGATCGCAACGATGGCGCCGGATGGCATCGTGTTCGCGCTGTCCAACCCCGACCCGAGATTCATCCGGACATCGCGGCCAGGCACGCCGCTATCGTCGCGACGGGGCGCAGCGACTATCTGAACCAGATCAACAACGTGCTGGCGTTCCCTGGTGTATTCCGCGGCGCGTTGGACGCCGGTGCCCGCCGTATCACCGAGAAGATGAAGGTGGCTGCCGCCGAGGCGATCTTCGGGGTTGTCGGCGATGACCTCTCGGCCGAATACATCGTGCCAAGCCCCCTGGATCCGCGGGTCTGCCCTGCGGTCGCGTCGGCAGTGGCCGCGGCGGCTGAGATCTGATCGGCCCGATGCGTGTTCGCCGGCTAGCACTGGCGATCGTCGCGCTGATCGCAGTGGTGACAGCCGGCTGTGGCGGGCAGGGCGGCCCGCCATCTATCGCCGTCGGGTCCACGTCTGATCCGGAATCGACGTTGGTGGCGCACCTGTATGCGGCGGCGCTGCGGTTCTACGGCAGCCCCGCACATGTGCGGTCCGTGCCGGATCCAGTGGGCGAGTTGGATTCCGGAACAGTCCGCGTCGTGCCAGGGTTCACCGGTCGACTGCTCGAGCGCTTCGAGCCCGACGCCACCGCCCGAGCGGACACGCAGGTGTACCGCGCCATGGTGTCCGCGTTGCCCGAAGGTGTTGCCGCAGGTGACTACACGACATCCGCGGAGGACAAGCCTGCGATCGCGGTGAGCCGAACGGACCGCCGACGCGTGGGGTGGGCGTGACGTGATCGCTGCGGTCCGCAGCTGTGCAAAGGTCATCCCCGGAGCACTGGCGGGCGCGTCCCCGCCGTCGAAGGTGGGATCGTGTGCGATGCCCAAGCCGCGCGAATTCCCGGATAGTGCAACACTGTTCGCCGCATTACGGGCGGGGCAGATCAATGCGGCGTGGACGACGGCCGCGACGCCGAATATTCCGTCCGAGCTGGTGGTGCTTGTCCGACAAGACCGGGCTGATTCAGGCCGAGAACCTCGTTCCGCTGTACCGGCGCAACGAGCTGAACGAGCAGCAGGTGCTGGCTCTCAACGAGGTGGCAGGCGTCCTCGACACCGGATCACTGGCCGACATGCGCCGCCAAGTCGCCGAGGGCAAGGAACCAGGACTGGTGGCCGACACGTGGCTGGACGCCCACCCGCTCGGCCGTTAACCGCGATCGACTGGGGGCGATACGGCGAGCTGTTCGACTACGACACCGATGCGGACCACAGAACTGCCGATCCGGCCGCCGGAGTGTTCACGTCCGGCTAGTGCGCCTGGGGGATCATCCGCGACATCACCGACGAGAACAGCCGCTGGTATCCCGACCCGGTCACACGGACGATGAGGTCGAGCGCCTTGGCGTCTGGGCCGACCAGCACGCGGGCGCGGTTCTTGCGCACGCCGTCGAGGATGATCTTCGCCGCCTTCTCTGGCGTCGTGTTGGCGAGCTTGTTGTCGAAGGTCTGCGCCAGCTCGTTCTTGTCGATGCCCTCGACCGCCGTCATGTTGCGGGCGATGTTGGTCTTGATGCCTCCAGGGTGAACGGTCGTCACCTTGACCGGATGCCCGGCCGCCATCATCTCCTGGCGCAGCGCCTCGGTGAATCCGCGCACGGCGAACTTCGCGGCGTTGTAGGCGGCCTGGCCGGGCACCGAGAACAGCCCGAACACGCTGGAGATGTTGATGACGTGGCCGTCACCCGATTCGATCAGGTGGGGTAGGAACACCTTCGTGCCATTGACGACGCCCCAGAAGTCGACGTCCATCACCTTTTCGATGTCCTTGAACTGGGTGACCTCGATGTCGCCTGCGAACGCGATGCCCGCGTTGTTGTAGATCTGGTTGACCTTGCCGAAGTGCTCCTTGACCGCGTCGGCATACAACTCGAACGCTTCGCGCTCGGTGACATCGAGCCGGTCGGCCTTCACCGGTGCGCCGATGGATTTCAGCTGTTCCTCGGTGGCGGCCAGGCCTTCGGTGTCGACGTCGCTGATCGCCACGCTGGCGCCCGAGCGGGCCAGTTCGATGGCCAACGCCTGTCCGATGCCAGACCCGGCGCCCGTCACCGCCGCGACCTTTCCGGCGAAGCCCTCCATAACCACTCCCTCGTGTCAGTTGACTCGGGTCGAGGCTAGTCGGTACCGCCGGTCCCGCATTGAGTGGCCCTCGAAGGCTAGGGTTCAAACATGGCGAGCGACAGAACCAGGCCATCGCGTTCGCTGTTGCCGTGGGTTGCGGTGGCACGCGTGGGCGTTGGAGCAGTCATGCTCGTGGCGCCGAACAGAATCTTCAAACCCGGCTCCGGGACGGAAACGCTGCTCATGCAAACCATCGGGATCCGGGACGTTGTCCTTGGCTCGGGTGGGTGCGCTGCCTGGGCCCGGGGGGCTGACGGGGAATTGCGAACGTGGGCCACCGTCGGCCTGATCAGCGACAGTGCCGACTTTTGTCTGGGGTTACGCAGCAAGCGTCTCATCGGCACCAAGAGCGCGATGATCGCCACACTCTCGCCGGTCCCGTTCATCGTCGCAGGGCTGCTCGGCTTCACTCGCGGCTCACGCGTTTCCCACCGCTGACACCTGCGGTGGTGCTCAGGCCGGCTTCGTTGCCGTGATCAAGTGCGTGCCAATCCCCGGGCCCCACCACATCCGCCAGCCGAGACCGCGTCGACGGGCGTCGGTCCAGCCGAGTTCACGAAGCTGCCGGACGTGCCTGCGGGTGGCCCAGATGTCGGCGAGGACGAGGCGGCCTCCCGGGCGAAGTACCCGGGCTGCCTCGCTGATCGCCTTCGCGCGATTGGCCGAGCCCGAAATGTTGTGCACGACAAGGCTGCTGACGATCACGTCGACGCTGTCGTCGTCGAAGGGCAGGTCGGTGATGTCGGCGGTACGCACCTCGACCCTGTCGGCGACGCCTTCGAGTTCGGCGTTGCGCAGCGTGTTCTGTTGCGAGTTATGGGTTTGGTCGGCTCGCCAGATATCGACGCCGATCGCGTGGCCGTTCGGAAGCAGCTTGGCAGCCGCGAGCAGAACCGCGCCGCGCCCGCACCCCAGGTCGAGCACTGTTTCGTCGCCGCGTAGCCGCAGGCCGTCAAGGATGTCCGCCCACACCTCGAATTTGCCGACGCGGGTGCTGCGAATGAACAGCGCCGCCGTCGTCGCGATCGACACTCCCGTTCCGCCGCTAACCGCCGCGGCGACGGGCTTACCTCGCGCAAGACTTCCGGCCGCCGACGCGAGCAGCGCTGCACTTGTGGCTGCGACGATGGTCGCTACCGTCGGTGCCGCCACCGCGCGGTAGTCCCCGTCGAATCCGTAATCGGCCGTGTGGTGGCGAAGATCTACAACGGTCATCCATCCAAGGTAAGACGCTGTGACCGTCCGTGGGGCGCTACGTCTTTCACCACCTGAGCATCGTGGAACTCTCAATCAGCGGAGTAATCGTTGATTACACATGCGGCCGGATCGCTAGGTGTCGCCTTCAGGTTGTCCAGAAGGACACATCCTGTTCCGCGTGGCCGATTTCCTGCGGTTGTTTGCCGCTGGCATCGTGACACGAGACGACTACGTGGTAGCTGGGTCCGGTGTTGAAAAATTGAAGGTCACAGGGGTACTCCCTGTAGAGGGAACGGTAAAGTCGCGGTGAGTCTTGGTGAGCCCGGTCGCGTCGTAGGTGCACTTTGCGCTCACCGCAGAGGAGTTCGTCGCCGTCGCGGTGATGCTGCCTAAGCCCGGCGGACCAAACGACAGCGAGATGGCGTCAGTCACCGGAGGCGCTTGTTCGACGGGTGCTGCTGCCGGTGCGGGTGGCGGGGCGGGTGGGGACCCCGGCAACTGATTACCTACGGCGGCCTGCGCCTCACCCTCCAGCGCAACGCTGTAGTTCAGTGGGCCCGCAGGCTGATTGCGCGCGTGCGCCGTTGACGGCGCCGCGGATTGGGTCAAGCGGGTCGGCGCGCCCGATCGGCGCCACCGCCACCGCCACCGCCACCGTAAGCGACAGCGCTGAAGCGCTGGCCATTGCGGCAGTGAGGGCACGGGGTCGCCAATGCCGGTGTCCTGTTCATGAGCTTCTCCTTCGCGTGGCCACCGTGGCGCTTTGCTGCGCCCTTACCGGCGGTTGCTGCCATAGCGACGACGCTATGAAACGTTCACAGAAGGCGAAATAAGGGATATCCCTATACCTCACTCATTGTGGGCGGCCACCGCGTACCTAACATCATCGATCACATCTTGGCCGACGGCCTGGAATGGGGATTCCGCGTCGTCGGACCCAGGCAAAGCGATGGGGGGCAGGTGATCCCACTCGACAACCTCATTCCCGGCCACCACGAGATCAGCGTCCGAGCCGAGGGCATCACCGGTGGCCGCAGCTGGGCTCGGCTCTGAACTAGTCCGCAAACGCCTCGTCGATAATCTCCTGCTGCTCGACCGCGTGCACCTTCGACGAGCCCGACGACGGCGCCGACATCGCCCGTCGCGAAATCCGTTTGATGCCAGACAGCTTGTCTGCGCACACTTCGGGAAGCGTGAGCCCGAACGTCGGCCACGCGCCCTGGTTGGCAGGCTCCTCCTGTACCCAGAAGTACTGTTCGACATTCGGGTACCGCTCGAGCGTCTCGTTCAGCCGCCGCCGCGGCAGCGGGGCGAGCTGCTCGATACGCACGATCGCCACATCGTCGCGCTGATCTTTGTTCTTGCGAGCGATCAGCTCGTAGTAGATCTTGCCGCTCGTCAACAGAACACGCTTGACCGTGTTGCGGTCGCCGGTGCCCTCTTCGTAGGTGGGCTCCTCGATCACCGACCTGAACTTGCCCTCGGTGAAGTCCTTCAGGTCGCTGACCGCAGCCTTGTTGCGCAGCATGGACTTCGGGGTCGCCACGATCAGCGGCCGGTGAATGCCGTCCAACCCGTGCCTGCGCAGCAAGTGGAAGTAGTTCGCAGGCGTCGACGGCATCGCGATCGTCATCGAGCCCTCGGCCCACAGCAGTAGGAAGCGCTCAATGCGCGCCGAGGTGTGGTCCGGCCCCTGGCCCTCGTGGCCGTGGGGCAGCAGCAGCACAACATCGGACAGCTGACCCCATTTGGCCTCGCCCGACGAGATGAACTCGTCGATGATCGACTGCGCGCCGTTGACGAAGTCACCGAACTGGGCTTCCCACAACACAAGTGCGTCCGGGTCCCCGACCGAGTAGCCGTACTCGAAGCCCACCGCGGCGAACTCGGACAGCGCCGAGTCGTACACCATGAACTTGCCGCCCGTTGGCGTGCCGTCGGTGTTTGTCGTCAGCAGTTGCAGTGGAGTGAACTCGGCGCCGGTCTTGCGGTCGATGATGACCGAGTGGCGCTGGGTGAATGTGCCGCGGCGGGTGTCCTGCCCGGACAGCCGAATCGTCTTGCCTTCGGCCAGGAATGAGCCGAGCGCCAGCAGCTCGGCGAACGCCCAGTCGACCTTGCCTTCGTAGGCCATCTCGCGGCGCTTGTCCAGCACCGGTTTGACACGCGGATGCACGTTGAAGCCATCGGGAAACGCCAAGTGCGCGTCGCCGATTCGGGCCAGCAGCGACTTGTCCACCGCGGTGGTCATCCCGGCCGGGATCATCTGGTCGGCCTCCACCGAGGAGCTCGGCGCGACTGCATGCTTCTCCAGATCGCGAACCTCGTTGAAGACCCGCTCCAGCTGGCCCTGGTAGTCACGCAGCGCGTCCTCGGCCTCTTTCATCGAGATGTCGCCGCGGCCGATCAGCGCTTCGGTGTAGGTCTTTCGGGAGCCACGCTTGGTATCGATGACGTCGTACATGTACGGCTGCGTCATCGACGGGTCGTCACCCTCGTTGTGCCCGCGCCTGCGGTAGCACAGCATGTCGATGACGACGTCCTTCTTGAACTGCTGGCGGAAGTCCACGGCAAGCCGCGCCACCCAGACACACGCCTCCGGGTCGTCGCCGTTGACGTGGAAGATCGGCGCGCCGATCATCTTCGCGACGTCGGTGCAGTATTCCGACGACCGGGAATCTGAAGGCGATGTGGTGAACCCGATCTGGTTGTTGGCGATGATGTGGATCGTGCCGCCGGTGCGGTATCCGCGCAGCAGAGCCAGGTTCAGCGTCTCGGCCACCACGCCCTGGCCGGCGAACGCGGCGTCACCGTGCAGCATCATCGGCACGACGGAGAAGCCGTCCGGCCCGTCGCCCTTGTCGAGCAGGTCCTGTTTGGCGCGGACCAGGCCCTCCAATACCGGGTCGACAGCCTCCAGGTGCGACGGGTTGGCGACCAGCGAAACCTGAATGTCGTTCTCGCCGAACATCTGGATGTAGTTGCCGGTCGCGCCGAGGTGGTACTTGACGTCGCCGGACCCGTGCGCCTGCGACGGGTTCAGGTTGCCCTCGAACTCAGAAAAGATCTGCGAGTACGGCTTGCCGACGATATTGGCCAGCACGTTGAGCCGTCCGCGGTGGGGCATGCCGATCACGACCTCGTCGAGCCCGTGCTCGGCGGCCTGGTCGATCCCCGCGTCCATCATCGGGATGATGGTCTCCGCTCCTTCGAGCGAGAATCGTTTCTGTCCAACATATTTCGTCTGCAAGAACGTCTCGAACGCCTCGGCCGCATTCATCTTGGACAGGATGTACTTCTGCTGCGCGACCGTCGGCTTGTCGTGCTTGACCTCGATCCGCTCCTGCAGCCACTTCTGCTGTTCAGGCTCGAGGATGTGCGTGTATTCGACGCCTATGTGGCGGCAGTACGCGTCGCGCAGCAGCCCAAGCACGTCGCGCAGCTTCTTGTGCTCGGCGCCTGCGAAGCCGTTGACCTTGAACTCGCGATCGAGGTCCCACAGTGTCAGGCCGTGCGTGTTCACATCGAGGTCGGGATGGCTGCGGAAGCGGGTCTTGTCCAGCCGCAGCGGGTCGATGTCGGCCATCAGATGGCCGCGGTTGCGGTAGGCCGCGATCAGCTCGAGGACGCGGCCGTTCTTGTCCTCGATCGAGTCGGGGTTGTCGGTGCGCCAGCGCACAGGCTCGTACGGGATGCCCAGCTCGCGGAAGATCTCGTCGAAAAAGTCGTCGGACAGCAGCAATTCGTGCATCGTGCGCAGGAAGTCGCCGGACTCCGCGCCCTGGATGATGCGGTGGTCGTAGGTGGACGTGAACGTGACCAGCTTGCCGACGCCCAACTCGGAGATGCGTTCCTCGCTGGCGCCCTGGAACTCGGCCGGGTACTCCATCGCACCGACGCCGAGGATCGCGCCCTGACCGCGCATCAGCCGCGGCACCGAGTGCACAGTGCCGATCGTGCCAGGGTTGGTGAGCGAGATCGTCACGCCGCTGAAGTCCTCTGCGGTCAGCTTGCCGTCGCGAGCGCGCCGGACGATGTCCTCGTAGCCCGCGATGAATTGGCCGAAAGCCATTGCCTCGCAACCCTTGATGGCGGCGACGACGAGCTGACGGTTGCCGTCCTTGCCCTGCAGGTCGATCGCCAATCCGAGGTTGATGTGTTCGGGCGTCACGGCGTTGGGCTTGCCGTCCACCTCCGCGAAGTGGCGGTTCATGTTCGGGAACTTCTTCACCGCCTGCACCATTGCGTAGCCGATCAGGTGCGTGAAGGAGATCTTGCCGCCGCGAGTGCGCTTGAGGTGGTTGTTGATGACGGTCCGGTTGTCGATCATCAGTTTGGCCGGGATGGCCCGCACGCTGGTCGCGGTCGGTACCTCCAGCGATGCCGACATGTTCTTCACTACGGCGGCCGCGGCGCCGCGCAGTACCTGCACCTCGTCGCCTTCGGCGGGCGGGGGCGCTGGCGCGGCCGGCTTGGAGACGGCCCTTTCCGGTTCTGGTGCCTTGGCGGGTGCGGCGACCTCTGCCTTCGGCGCGGGCGCCGGTTCCGGGGCGGGGGCAGGGGCAGCAGCCTGGGCCGGTTGACCGTTGCCTGCACTGGATTGCGCTTCGGTGGTTGGCTCGGGGGAGTAGTCGACTAAGAATTCATGCCAACTCGGGTCTACCGACGAGGGATCCTCGCGAAATTTGCGATACATCTCCTCGACCAACCACTCGTTCTGTCCGAATGGTGATGGTGAGCTCACGGCGCCACTCGCCTCGATTCCTTCGCTTCAGGCAAGCGGTTTGGTTGTCGCTCGCCACCCGTATTCCCACGGTCCGCGGTTTACCCGCATTCCGTCGCCTAAAGGCTAACGCTTCGGCCGCAGGCCCAAGTATGCGAACGGCAGTTCTCGTTATCGCTCGCCGGGAGCGGGCAGCACGTGCAGCGACGCCGGCCACCGCGGCGGCGGATTGCCGAACGCCATGCGGGCGTTGGCGACGATCTTCTTGCCCATCAGCCGGTTTCCGACTCCGCCGACAACGGCGCCGATCCCGACTGGCAGCAACTTGCCGAACACGATCGCCCCTCGCTTGAGGGTGTAGCGCTTGACGAAGTAGCGCAGCAGGCGCGAATTCAGTTGGGACACCGCAGGCAGCGGCAACGTCGCCGCGCCGTCGGACAGCCAGGCGCCGCTGGTGCGACCCGGTCCAATCAGGTCGGCGACGGCGTGCTTGCTGTCCTCGCCGACCAGAACGGCCAGCACTAGGGCGCGCCTGCGCTCCCGGTGTTCGGCCGGGATGCCGTAGACCTCGGCGACGGCCAGCACGTAGACCGCCGTCGCCTCCAGGAACACCACGGTCTCACCGGCGACCGCCGACAGCGCCGCAAGGGTCCCGATCCCCGGAAAGGCCGCAGCGGAGCCGACAGCAGCGCCGCTGGCCATCACCGCGGCGAGGTAGTGCTTCTCAAGTTTCTTGACCACGTCGGCAGGCGTCGCGTTCGGGTTGTGCTCGCGCAGCCGGTCGACATAGGCCTTGACCGCAGGCGCCTGCACCCGCGCGCCGCGTTCGATGATCTGGGAGAGCGCCTTGGCGGCGGCGCTGGGATTTTCGTCTGCGCCGTTCTTCGTAGCGGGCAGCTGGCTCTTGGTGCTTGACCGAGCGCTCATGTGCGGCTCCCCCTCGTCGACCATGTTCGACCTGTTCGAACCTTCAGGCTAACGCTTGTCGAACGAACGGAGGCGCACCGCGGGTGCCCGAGCGTGATCGCGGTCACTGGATGTGACGCGGGGAACAAAATATTGAGAAGCGGCGCTAACCACTTCCATGGCAACATCGATCGACGTGGACGTGACGAGTGCCTCGACCCGCAGACGAGGAGTCGAAGCTGCCGAGCCGCGCCCGCATGATCGTGGTGCTGGGCGCCCTGGTCGCGCTGGGCCCGCTGACCATCGACATGTATTTGCCCGCGCTGCCCAAGATCGCCGACGACCTGTCCGTCTCCTCTTCGGTCGCGCAACTGACGCTGACCGGCACCCTCGCCGGGTTGGCGCTCGGCCAGCTGATCGTCGGGCCGCTGTCGGATTCGCTGGGCCGCCGTAGGCCGCTGATGGCCGGCATCGTGCTGCACATGCTGGCGTCGCTGATATGCCTGTTCGCGCCGAACATCGCCGTGCTCGGCGTGGCGCGGGGGCTGCAGGGCATGGGCGCCGCAGCCGCGATGGTGGTGGCGATCGCGGTTGTCGGCGACCTCTACGCCGAATCCGTCGCGGCGACGGTGATGTCGCGGCTGATGCTGGTGCTGGGCGTGGCGCCCGTGGTGGCACCGTCGCTGGGCGCCGCCGTACTGCTCAAGGCGTCGTGGCATTGGGTGTTCGCCGCGCTGGTGATTCTGGCGGGCGGGCTGCTTCTACTGGCGGCGCTGGCGCTGCCGGAAACCCTGCCCGCGTCGCACCGGCGGCCGCTGAAGGTGCGCAGCATCGCCGCGACCTACGTCGAGGTGCTGCGCGACGTCCGCTTCGACATCCTGGTGCTTGATCGCCGCGCTCGGCATGTCGGGTCTGTTCGCCTACATCGCCGGTGCGTCGTTCGTCCTGCAGGGCCACTACGGACTGGACCAGCAGGCCTTCGCGCTGGTGTTCGGCGCGGGAGCGGTCGCGCTGATCGGTGCGACGCAGTTCAACGTGGTGTTGCTGCGGCGGTTCGCGTCCGCAGACGATCGTGGTGTGGGCGTTGGTCGCGGCGGCGCTTGCCGGCGTGGTCTTCGTCGGCATTTCCGTCTCCGCACGTCGGCGGGCTGTTCGGCTTCGTGTTGCCTGTCTGGGCGATCCTGGCCGCGATGGGACTTGTCATTCCCAACGCCCCTGCGGTGGCGCTGTCACGGCACCCAGACGCAGCTGGCACGGCGGCCGCATTGCTCGGCGCGGCACAGTTCGGACTGGGCGCCGCGGTGGCGCCCTTGGTAGGCGTTCTCGGCAACGGCGAGGTCGCGTTAGCCTTGGTGATGACGGTCGGCATGGTGATCGCCCTGCTGGCGTTACTGGCGGTCGGCGTGCCTGCCGCCGGAACCGAGGACGACGTCACCGGCGACGCCGTCGCAGAAGCAGCCTGACGCGCATTTCTGATTGAACCCCGACTTGTCGGGGCATATCTAGGTCCGTACCGTCGGCTCAATCGTTATGTAACTAGTCGACCTGAGATGTTCCAAACGCAGACAACACCGGCAAGACGGCCGCGCCCGAGCGGGGGCGCGGTGGCAAGTCGACCCTGCCAACCCGTGGAACGCCTTGTGGGCGATGCTGGTCGGCTTCTTCATGATCCTGGTCGACGCGACCATCGTCGCGGTCGCCAACCCATCGATCATGGACAAGCTCGGCGCAACCTATGACTCCGTCATCTGGGTGACCAGCGCCTACCTGCTCGCGTACGCGGTGCCGCTGTTGGTGGCCGGGCGCCTCGGCGACCGGTATGGGCCGAAGAACCTCTACCTGCTGGGGCTGACGGTGTTCACCGCGGCGTCGCTGTGGTGTGGCCTCGCCAGCAGCATCGAGATGCTGATCGCCGCGCGCGTCGTGCAGGGCATCGGCGCTGCCCTGCTCACTCCGCAGACGCTGTCGACGATCACCCGGATCTTCCCTGCCGACCGCCGCGGGGTCGCGATGAGCGTGTGGGGTGCCACCGCAGGCGTTGCGACGCTGGTCGGCCCGCTCGCGGGAGGCGTGCTGGTCGATCGGCTGGGCTGGCAGTGGATCTTCTTCGTCAACGTGCCGATCGGCATCATCGGGCTGGCGCTGGCCGTCTGGCTGATCCCGGTGCTGCCTACCCAGAAGCACCGCTTCGACGTGCTCGGTGTGCTGCTGTCGGGGATCGGCATGTTCATGATCGTGTTCGCACTTGCAGGAGGGCCAGTCGCACCACTGGGCGCCGTGGATCTGGGGCACCCTCGCGGGCGGCATCGGGTTCATCGCAGCGTTTCTGGTCTGGCAGTCGGTCAACCGCAACGAACCGCTGATCCCGTTGGTCATCTTCCGCGACCGCGACTTCTCGTTGTCCAACATCGGCGTCGCGACCATCGGTTTCGTCGTGACGGCGACGTTCTTGCCGTTGATGTTCTACGCACAAGCGGTGTGCGGGCTGTCGCCGACCCGGTCGGCGCTACTTATCGCGCCCATGGCGATCGCCACCGGCGTGCTGGCGCCGTTCGTCGGCAAGATCGTCGACCGGTCGCATCCACGGCCGGTGATCGGTTTCGGGTTCTCCGTGCTGGCGATCGCGATGACGTGGCTTTCCGTCGAGATGACGCCGACCACTGCCGATCTGGCGGCTGGTGCTGCCGATGACCGCGATGGGAATCGGCTCGGCGTTCATCTGGGCGCCGCTGGCCGCGACAGCCACCCGCAACCTGCCGCCGCAGCTGGCGGGCGCTGGTTCCGGCGTCTACAACACCACCCGGCAGGTGGGTTCGGTGCTGGGCAGCGCGGGCATGGCCGCGTTCATGACGACGCGGATCAGCGCCGAGATGCCGCAGATGTTGGCGCAGGCGCCCGGCGAAGGCTCGGTGGCCCGGCTGCCCGCCTTCCTCCACGAACCGTTCGCCGCCGCGATGGCGCAGTCGATGCTGTTGCCCGCGTTCTTCGCGCTGTTCGGCGTGGTGGGGGCGATCTTCCTGCTCGGTTTCGGCGACCCCGACCGCCTCGTCGAAGACGACGACCTGGACGACGCCGACCGCAACGCCGGCTATGCCGTCGAGTACGGCGGCGACGAGACGTTCGGCGACGATGACGACTACGTCGAGTACACGGTGTCGTGGGATGAGCCGGCGCCGGTGACAAGGGCCGAACCCGCACGGACGGAGACCCGTTGTGCAGGCCGACGACAGCGTCACCGAGCCGATGCGGTCGCACGCCGACCACGTGCTGCATGCCCCTGCGGATGTCTGGCATGGTGACCCCGTCGAGTCGTGGCACTCTCTGCTGGAGGACACGCCCGAGCCGCCCGCGGCTGAGCCGCCGCGAGAAGCGTGGCGCTGGGGGTACCGCCCGCCCGAAGGGCGGGGGGACATTCTCGACGAGCTGCTCGGCGACGGTCCCGTCAACCCAAGGTCGAACCGATCGGCTTCGCGCACAACGGGTTTCATGTCGACGAAGAACAGCGTTACCAGCCGTTGCCTCCGGCAGCGCGGGAGGAGACACCGCCGCGTCATGGGCGGGCGGCTCGCCACTACCTCCCCGAGGAACATCCAGAGAAGCGGCCATTCTGGTTCGAGTCCAACGGCAGGCATTCCCGCGAGGACCCCGACGACGCGTCGAGCTACGGCAGACATTCGTCGCCAGGCCGCGACTTATTCAGCGCGAAAAGCACTGCGGGAGTTAAGGGTATCCGGACGGATCGAAGGCGGCCTTGACCGCGCGCATCGCCGCAATATCGGCCTCGGTGCGCGACATCGACACGTAGTCGCGCTTGCGGGTGCCGACGCCGTGTTCGGAGCTGACGTTGCCACCGCTGCGGGCGATCAACTCCATCATCGCCGCGTACAGTTCGCGCTCCGCATCGGGTCCGCAGCGCAGCACATTCAGGTGCAGGTTGCCCTCGCCGATGTGGCCGAACAGCAAGGGAATCGCGTCGGGGGCGTGCTTGGCGACCAGCTCGGCCGATTCAGCCGTGAACCCCGCGATCGCCGACAACGGCAGGGACACATCGAATTTCAGCGGTGGTCCGTATACGCCGAGTACTTCGGCGACCGATTCGCGGACCTGCCAGAGCCGCTGCTGCGCGCCGACGTCAACGCCGACCGCCGGCTCACCCGACATGCCGCGCATCCTCGAGCGCGTCGGCAAGCCGCTCGGTTTGGTCTGTGTCGCCTGCCAATTCGATGAGCAGCTGCCAAGCGCCGTCGACGGGCGCGGCCACCCCGACATGCTCGGCGGTCAGCGCGCTCGCGCGTGCGTCGATCAACTCCAGCGCCGCGATGCCGTCGGCATCTCGCGGAATGCACGGCCGGTTTCCACCAACGCGTCGAGGTCGTCGAATCCGCAGATCGCGGTGACCCGGTGCGCCGGGGTCGGGTGCAGCCGCAGATCCAGACCGGTGATGACGCCCAAGCGTGCCCTCGGCGCCGATGAACAGCGACGCCAGGTCGTATCCGGTGTTGTCGCGGCGAACCTGGCTGTGCCGGTGCACCACTGACCCGTCGGGCAGCGCCACATCGAGGCCGAGGACCTGCTCGCCCATGTTCCCGTAGCGAACCGTGCGCAGCCCGCCCGCGTTCGTCGACGCCATCCCGCCCACGGTCGCCGAATCACGCGCGGCCAAGTCGACTCCGAACACCAGCCCGGCGGCAGCTGCTGCTCGTTGCACCTCGGCCAGCGTCGCGCCCGCGCCCACATTTATCCGTCGCTCGACGACGTCGACCTCACCGACGTCGCGCAGCCGCTCCGTCGACAGCAGCACATCGTCGTGTTCCGGCACGGTCCCCGCGACAAGCGATGTCCGGCCGCCCTGGACGGTCACGTAGGCGCCCGCGTCGCGGCAGGCGCGCAGCACCGCGGCAACCTCGTCGAGCCGATCCCGGCCGCACCAGCGCGCTGGCCTGCCCGCGATAGCGCCCGGTGTGGTCGACACTGCGGCCGTCGAGCACATCGGGATCGGTAATGACGTGCGCGGCGCCCACGATCCCGGCCAAAGTGTCGGTCAGGCTCATCCCGTCGGTGTATCACACGGGGCGAGCGACAAGAACGCGCCCAGGTCGACGAGACCCGCAGGAGTGGACGGCAGATAGTCCGTGAGCGAGTGGCGAGCGCACGATCACCGTGCGATACATGGCACGGCTGATCGCCACGTTGAGCCGGTTGCGGTTGAGCAGAAACGGCATTCCGCGTGGAATGTCGTCGATCGCAGAAGCTGACATTGACACGAACACAACGGGAGCCTCGCGGCCCTGGAGCTTGTCGACGGTGCCGACCGGGACATCGCTGAGGCCGGCTTCCTCAAGAGCGGACCGCAGTTGCAGCACCTGGGTGTTGTACGGCGCGACGACCAGCACGTCGCTTTGCTTCAGCAGACGCGAGCCGTGCTCGTCGGTCCATCGCCCACCGATCAGCTGCTTGATCTCGGTCGCGATCACCGCCGCCTCCTCCGGGCTCGCTGTGGAGCGGCCCTCGTGGCCGACGCCGAGCGTGTGCACACCGGGCGCGTGTCCCTCCAACGTGCGCGCGTCGGTCTTCGGGTGCGGTTTCAGTCGGTTGTCGTAGGACAGCGCCGAATCCACGCGACACAGGTCGGGGTGCATGCGGTGGGTCCGCTCGAGGAAGTACCCGTACTGCGCAGGCAGCACATCGTGGCCTTCCATCAGCCAGCCGAGCGCCGAGTGGTCGACGGGCTCGGGATGGCTGCCCGTGGAAACCTGGCCCAGCTGTTGTGGGTCGCCGAGCAGCATGATGCTGCGTGCCGCGCGTGCGACAGCGATGGTGTAGCCCAGCGAGAACTGCCCCGCCTCGTCGATAGTGAGCAGGTCGAGATGGGCTGACGGCATCCGGGCGTCGTTGGCGAAATCCCATGCCGTTCCACCTATCACACAGGCACTGTTGCTGGCGAGAAAGTCGGCATGTCCGTCGTCGCCGATCACCGTGAAGCGATCGGTTGGCGCGGCGTCGTGGCTCGATTTCTTGGCGACCAGCGCAGGGTCGACCCCGGCCTCGACGATCTTGTTGAGTAGATGCGCGACTACGGAGTGCGACTGTGCGACAACACCGATCGACCACCCGTGATCGTTTACAAGCGACTTGATGACATGCGCGGCGGTGTACGTCTTTCCGGTGCCAGGCGGACCGTGCACAGCGACGTAGGACTTGTCGAGGTCGAGGAGTGCGGCTGTGATTGATGAGATGTCGTCCACCAGACGGGGGAGACTCTCACCCGACTTTGTGGTCGGCGTTGCGCGACAAAGGATGTCGACGACAGCGCAACGAGGAAGCCGTCCGTCGCCGACCGCGGTCGCCGTCTCGGTGGCCAATGTCTCGATCGCCTCTTCAAGTTTCGCAGTACGCAGCGGCTTGGCTGGTGTCAACGCCATCGGCACCTGAGTGAACTGCCCACCATTGGGTTCCAGCTCCTCGACGAGAACCTCGACTGGCACTCCCTCGACTTCGACGACCTCCAGCACCGTCACATCGTGGGCGGCGCGGCGATCGGGATGTTCGTCGTCCAGTCCCATGGGGGCAGGGCGGTCGTACAACGCCTGCGGCCTGCTGTCGAGCGTCCCGCCTTCCAGCGCACCGGTGAGCCGGAGATGCCTGCGGTGCTTCTGCTTTCGTGGCGGCTTGTGCCAATCCTGCTCCAGGGTCGCTTCTTCGACCAGGAACACTCCCGAGGTATCTCCCCATTCGTCCACGGGATGATTCAGTCGCTGAAAATGGGCCCACCAGTACGGCTTTCGCTCGCGGGGCAAATAACCGCGCGCGGTCTGAATCAGGGCGACTGCGGTCTGCTCGGGTGTGCGGTCGATGGTCACGCCGTCACCTGCGAAATCCATCAGCGTCTGGGCAGTGTCGTCGAGCGGCGGCAGCGGATCGCCTTTCTCGGCAGGTCGGGTCAGATGTGTGACACCGGATTCAAATGCCCTCAGCAGTAACCAGTCCCGCAGCCGGCGTGTCGATCGGCAGTCGTATTCGTTGTAGTCCTTGATCTCCTTGAGGACTCCCGCCGCTTCTTCCGCGCGGCCCTGGTCGAGGAGTGCGCGGTATCGCTCGTACTGGGTGATCGATGCGGTCGCGTTGGTGACCTCACCAGCGCGCAACTCCGAGCCCATATACAGCGGTTCCAATGCCTTGAGCGAATATGACGGGGCGCCGACACGCAGGCTGGTGCGGACGATGGGGAACAGGTCGACGAGCACGTCGGCGCGCAGCAGGTCGTCGACCTCGTCTTCGCACACCCCGTATCGAGCTGCGAGCTCCAAGAGCTTCGTGCGTTCGTAGGCCGCGTAGTGGTAGATGTGCATGTCCGGGTAGCGCTTGCGGCGCTTGCGTACGAGCTTGAGGAACTCGGTGAACGTCTTGCGCTCGGAGCGCCGGTCCTCAGCCCACAGCGGGGTGAAGTTGTCCCCCGTGTCGAGAACTCCCCACATGTACTCCAGGCCCCAGGTGACACCGTCGTCGGTCCACAGCGGATCGCCCTCGAAGTCGAAGAACAGGTCACCCGGATTCTTCGCGGGCAGTGCGCCGAGTGCGTCTGCGTCCGCGATCTCGAACTGCGGAACCCTGGCTTCGCGCTCGTGCACCTGCAGCCGCGCCTGTGTGCGCAGGCCTGCGAGGGTGCTCGCCGCCATGCCGTCGACGGGGCCGGTCGAAGTGGCCAGGTCCTCGACGGTGACAATGCCGCCGGCCATCAGCGTGTCGCGCTGCGTCATCCGCATGCCTGCGACCAGCAGCACGTCGTCATTTTCGACGACGTGGGGCACACAGCACTCGCATCGCATGCATGCGGCCACGGCCGGGTCACCCCAGGAGACCGGCGCGCCGGATGCCAGGTGGCCGTCGAGCAGATCCCGTAGATGGTCGCGTTGCTGCCGATACACCGGGATCAGATCATCAACCGGGTAGTCGACTGTGGTGCGGTCGCCCAGGATCAGTCCTGCGGTGTTCGAAATGGGAACTCCCATGGCGCGCAGCGCGTCAGCGTAGCCCGCGATCTGAAGCAGCGCCTGGATCTTTGCGCGCCGGGCAAGCTTGGTGTCCAGCACCCGATAGCTGTCGCCGTCCAGCACCACGAAGTCGGCGAAGCCGACGAACCGGTCGTCGAACAATGCGGCTTGGTACACCACGGGAGGTCGGCGCTCGAAGGCCTCCGCCGTTGCATAGGCCGCGGCGTGGAATGCGGCCAGCGTGTACGCGGGCCGCCCGATCCGGACCACGCCGTCGCCGTGCTGGGCGATGAACGCTTCGAGGATGCGTTGTTCGTGCGCGTCGCCCAACTCGATCGTGCGGCGGAGGAGCTCGTCTTCTTCGCCCTCGACCTTCTGGCCGCGCCCGAGCTTGGCGTCGAATGCGCGCAGCAGTGCGAACTCGCAACGGGAAGCCGCCGCGAGGTCGGATGCGCTGTAGATGACTTGGTCGTCGGCGACGAACACGCTGCCACTGTATGTGAGCCAGCCGACACCTCAGCGTCGCCGAAATTCACGTATGGGTGCAAAACTGCGAGTGGAATCCGCCATTTCGTCGATCTCGGCGGGCTAGTCAGCCGGGCGTGTTGCCAATCAGCTCGACGCCGTTGCCGTTCCACCGGAACCTCACCACGCTGTCGAGGCCCGCGACGCCGCCGGAGTATTTCAATGCGATGGTGTCGCCGGTGGTTGTCGAGTCGTCGATGCCGTTGAACCCGTAGGTGTCCGGCACGCCGGTGGGGATGAACTTGCCGAGGTGAAACAGCACGGCGCGGGTGTTCGGGTTCGCGGAGTTGGTGTTGGCCCTGACGATGACCGCCGACAACTGCGCGCATTCGTTGTAGTTGCCCGCCAGCGGCTCGGGGTTCCATGCCTGATTGCTGCGCGGGTCGCGCGGCAACTCCGAGACGGCCTTGATGATCTCGGGCGCGGCCAGGTTGACCGCACACGGGTCGGCCGCTTCGGTCGTGGTGGGAGCCGCAATCGGCGGCATCGGCGACGACGGACGAGCGGTCGCCGGAGCAGCGGATGTGACCGTCGGCTCCGGTGTCTTGGATGCGGTCGAGTCGCTCGAACCACATCCCCCGAGCGCAAGCGCCGCCGCGCCGATCACCACCGCCCACTTCACAAGAGCGGACCGTACCGTCATCGCAATCGCTGGTCGAACCGGCGCGCGGCCGGGAATCGCACTTCCAGCCATTAGACTCAGACCCCGATGACGTCCCTTGACACAGATTCGGCCAACGCCGCGCTGACCTTCGCTGACCTGCAGATTCACCCATCGGTGCTGCAGGCCGTCGCCGACGTCGGATATGAGTCGCCGTCGGCCATCCAGGCAGCGGTCATTCCGGCGATGATGGCCGGCTCTGATGTCGTCGGCCTGGCCCAGACCGGCACCGGCAAGACCGCCGCGTTCGCGATGCCGATCCTGTCCAAGATCGACCCCGCGAACAAGGCGACCCAGGCTCTTGTGCTCGCGCCCACCCGCGAGCTCGCGCTGCAGGTGGCCGAGGCCTTCAGTCGCTACGGCGCACACCTGCCTGCAGTGAAGGTGCTGCCGATCTATGGCGGGTCCTCCTACACCGTGCAGCTGTCGGGGCTGCGGCGCGGAGCGCAGGTGGTGGTCGGTACGCCGGGTCGGGTGATCGACCACCTCGAGCGCGGGACTCTGGATCTGTCGCGGCTCGACTACCTGGTGCTCGACGAGGCCGACGAGATGCTGCAGATGGGCTTCGCCGAGGACGTCGAGCGCATCCTTTCCGACACCCCCGAGTACAAGCAGGTGGCGTTGTTCTCGGCGACCATGCCTCCCGCGATCCGCAAGATCACCAAGAAGTATCTGCACGACGCCGTTGAGGTGGCGGTCACGGCGAAAACCACCACGGCTGAGAACATCACGCAGCGCTACATCCAGGTGGCCGGGCCGCGCAAGATGGATGCGCTCACCCGCCTCCTCGAGGTCGAAGCCGTTCGAGGCGATGATCGTGTTCGTCCGCACCAAGCAGGCCACCGAGGAGGTCGCCGAGAAACTGCGTGCGCGTGGTTTCTCCGCAGCGGCGATCAACGGCGATATTCCGCAGGCCCAGCGCGAGCGCACGATCGCCGCGTTGAAGAACGGCACCGTCGACATCTTGGTGGCCACCGATGTGGCCGCACGTGGCCTTGACGTCGAGCGCATCTCGCACGTGCTCAACTACGACATTCCGCACGACACCGAGTCCTACGTGCACCGGATTGGGCGCACCGGACGCGCCGGTCGATCCGGACAGGCGCTGCTGTTCGTCTCGCCACGCGAGCGGCACATGCTCAAGTCCATCGAAAAGGCGACCCGCCAACAACTCACCGAAGCGGAACTGCCCAGCGTCGACCACGTCAACGCGCAACGCGTCGCGAAGTTCCGCGACTCGATCACCGACGCGCTCGGCGCTCCCGGCTTCGAACTGTTCCGGCGCATGATCGAGGACTACGAGCGCGAGAGTGATGTCCCGATGGTCGACATCGCCGCTGCGCTTGCCGCACAGGCACGCGACGGCGAGCAGTTCCTGATGTCCGAGCCGCCGCCCGAGAAGCGCCGCCGCGACGACCGGCCCGAGCGGCCCGACCGCGGCGACCGGTCGACGCACAAACCCGGGCAGGGCTTCGCTACCTACCGCATCGCGGTTGGCAAGCGGCACAAGGTGAGTCCGGGTGCGATCGTCGGCGCCATCGCGAACGAGGGTGGCCTGCATCGCAGCGATTTCGGGCACATCTCCATCCGTCCCGACCATTCGTTGGTGGAGTTGCCCGCCAAGCTGTCTCACGAGACCGTGAAAGCGTTGGAGCGGACCCGGATTCAGGGAATCCTGATCAATCTGCAACCCGACCGGCCGCCACGCAAGGCCGGGAAGCCCAACCGCAAATCGACATGACACTGTCGAAGGACGTGGCAGCCCAGGGCGGCCTCGAATCGGTCGGCAAGGCCGAGCGCGTTGCGTCGCTCACCGGGATCCGTGCAGTCGCCGCGCTGCTCGTGGTGCTCACACACGCCGCCTACACCACAGGCCACTACACCCACGGCTACGTCGGGCTCATGTACTCGCGGACGGAGATCGGCGTGCCGATCTTCTTTGTGCTGTCCGGCTTTTTGTTGTTCGGGCCGTGGGTCAAGGCCGCCGCATCGGGTAGAACGTCACCGTCGGTGCGCCGCTACGCCTGGCATCGGGTGCGACGCATCATGCCCGCGTATGCGGTGACTGTCATCGTCGCGTATGTGCTGTACCACTTCCGCACGGCGGGGCCGAATCCCGGTCACACGGTGATGGGGTTCTTGCGCAATCTGTCGCTGACGCAGATCTACACCGACAACTACCTGTATTCGTATCTGCACCAAGGCCTTACCCAGATGTGGAGCCTGGCCGTCGAGGTCGCGTTCTACGTGGCGTTGCCGCTGCTGGCCTACCTGCTGTTGGTGGTGCTGTGTCGACGGCAGTGGCGGCCGGTGCTGTTGCTGACCGGGCTCGCGGGTTTCGCGGTGATCACCCCCGCGTGGCTGATCCTGGTGCACACCACCGGTTTTCTGCCCGACGGCGCACGACTGTGGTTGCCGACCTACCTCTCCTGGTTCATCGGTGGGATGATGCTCGCTGTCTTCGAGCAGATGGGCGTGCGGGCGTACGCAATGGCCTGCGTGCCGCTTGCGGTGGTGTGCTACTTCATCGCTTCCACCCCGATCGCGGGGGAGCCCACCACCTCGCCCCACGAGCTGCGCGAGGCGCTGTTCAAAGCGGCGTTCTATGCCGTGATCGCCACGATGACGGTTGCACCGCTGGCGCTTGGCGACAACGGCCTGTACGCACGATTTCTGGCGTCGCGTCCCATGGTGTTCATCGGCGAGATCTCCTACGAGATCTTCCTGATCCATCTGCTCATCATGGAACTGGTGATGGTGGAGATCGTCGGGTATCCGATCTACACCGGCTCGGTCGGTATCGTGTTCGTGGTGACGTTGGTGGTGACGGTGCCGCTGGCTTGGCTGCTGCACCGGTTCACCCGCGTCCCCTCCGAGTAGAACACTCGCCGAGACTGCGCCTTAGGCGCGGCGTCGCCAGACGGTGAGAGCCACCGCCACCACACCGACTGCGATGCCTGCGCCTGCCAGCCATCGTGCGGTGTCATCTGGAGCCGACCCCGCGCCTCTACTGCTCGGCGCAGGTGCGGCGGCCATCGTCGCGCCATGCTCGTCGTCGGCTGCTGCGCCGGCCAAGGCCAGTGTGGGGGAGGGGTGTTCGGGCTCGGCGGCTCCTGGCGGCGTCGGTTCATCCCATTTCACGACCGTTCCGTCGCTGTAGGTCTGGGTTGTGGCGAAGCTGACGCTGTCGGTCTTCGGGAGTAACAACGCCACGCGGAAAAGCGCGAACTGATCGGGCGGAATGCCCGCCGACGGCGCGGCGGTCCATGTGATCGACTTGACGGTGCCTGCGGCGGTGTCGCGGTCGAGTCGTGCGGTCCACCCGGGCATCTGTTCAGTGCTGACCGACGTGAGGTTTGGCAGCGCGACAGTGAGTTCTGTTGTCGCCGCGCCTTTGTCGGATTCGTTGGGCACCTCGAAGGTCAGAGTCGCCTCGGCGCCCGGTTGGGCGTGGTCGGCCTCGACCTCCACATGTGCCCATGCCGGTGCCGCCGCGAGAACGGTGAGCGCACCCAGCGCAGCAGTGGCCGTGGCCACCCGCCGGATACGAGTCGCGGTGCTGGTGGTGGGATTGTTGTTGGTCATCATGTCAATTCGTCTTTCCGGTAAAAGGGAGTGTTTAGGGTGCGGCGCTTGACCGCGAGCGCAATCGAAGTGCCGCAATCGCCGACCGGCGAAGCGGAGCTATACGCGTTCTGAGCGCTAAACGCTCACGAAAGACGCCTGTGGCGGCGCCCGCATCCCCAACCCGGTACGCAGCAGAATAGGGCGCGCGACAATGACATTGGTGGGTCGCCATCCTTGCCCGGCGGTCGGGCGGATGTGGCCTGCGGCGAAGATCCGAAGCCAGCACAGCACGGACCCACACACCGCATACAGATATTCGACCGCGTTGATCAGCAGGCCGAGCCCCACGGCGGCGACAACGTGCAGCATCAGCATCGGCGCGGCCATCAACAAGCCGCCGTGCCCGTGATGGCCGCCGACAGTCAGCATCACGTGGCCGAGGACCTGAGCCGTGGCCAGCGCGCCCACGACCAGCCCAGCGTGCGCGACACGGCCCTCGAGCGTGATTCCACCGACCGCCGCGCCCACCGTCGCGCACACCACCAGGAGGAGCACCAGCGGGCCACCGGCGGGGGCGCCACCGCCGGCACCGGCATGCGCAGTCGCGGTCACCAACGCCGCGCACAAGCCGACCAATCCACCGCGCACGTACCCGGCGCGGGATGTCGGCGTGCTCACCCGCGAAACCTTACCGACGCGGCTACTACATCACCTAGTAGACCCCCGTGATCTGCTACTTGGTAACTCGACTGCTCGGCAGCACGATCGGCACGACGAACTCCTCAAGCATCGCCCGCTCATCGTCGTCGTCGTGTCCCGGGAACAAGAACAGTGAGGTCATCACCCGCACCAGCCAGCGGGCCCGGTGCGCAACCAACTCGGGATCGTCCGGTCCCAGCGAGATGATGAAAGCCTCCGTCAGTGCCCTGATCACCTCGGACTGTTCGGCCATCTCCGCGCCAATCGGCCGCTGCGAGGTGGCGAACCACGATGCCAGAGCGGGGCTTTCGCGGACGTTGCGCAATGATGCCAGCATGCCCTCGATGAGGCGATCACGCGGATCCACCACCGAGTTGATCTGCTCGGTCATCTCACGGTAGAGCCGGTAGCTCTCGCGGTGCACGTAGGCGGTGTACAGAGCTTCGCGGTTTTCGAAGTACCGGTACAGCGTCGCTCGGGAACAGCCTGCGGCCGAAGCGATTTCGTGCATGCCGACTGCCGCCGCCTCTTTCTGTGCGAACAGCTCGCCGGCGGCGTCAAGGATTCGGTCCGCGGCCACCTCGGTGCGTCGCGCCGCCAGCCAATCGCCGGCCATCAGGACGTCACCATCAACGGCACCGACAGCGGCCTTCGCACGTAACTGCCGCCGGCCCAGATGATTCCGGACTCGTCGACCTCGAAATCGGGAATCCGTGCCATCAGTTCGGTGAGCGCGACCCGCGACTGCATGCGCGCTGCCGCCGCGCCGAGGCAGTGGTGGGCGCCGTGGCTGAACGTCAGGATGTTGCGTGGCTTTCGTGTCACGTCCAGCTCACCGGCGTCGTCGCCGTACTGTCGCTCGTCGCGGTTTCCTGAGCCGTAGACAAGCATGGCGCGTCGGCCCTCGGGGATGGTGACGTCGCCGACCTTCACGTCGCGCGTCACGGTGCGGCCGAGCATCTGCACCGGCGATGTCAGCCGCAGGAACTCGTCGACGGAATCCGGGATCAGGTCAGGGTTTTCGGCGAGCAGCTTGCGTTGGTCGGGCCGCTGGTGAAGCAGCTGCACCGAGCCGCCGAGCATGCCGGTGGTGGTGTCGTTGCCGCCGGTGACCATCGTGAACGTGAAGGCGAGGATCGACAGGACGCCCGCGATGTCACCGTCGGCGCCGACGCCGGCGGCCACCAGATGCGAGACCGTGTCGTCCTCGGGCTCGATGCGCCGCCGTTCGATCAACGCCGTGAAGTAGGCCATCATTTCGCCAAGCGCTTCGCCGAGCGTACCCAAGGCGCCAACGACTCCGCCCTCGACGGTGTTGGCCGCGACGATCGCCTCGGTCCAGCCGTCGAACTGGTTGCGGTCTTCTTCCGGCACGCCGAGGTAGTGCGCGACGACCATGGACGGCAGTGGCTTGAACAGTTCGGCGACGATGTCGCCGCCGCCGTTGGCGCGTATGCGTTCGATGCGCTCGACAACGTATTCGCGCACTTTGGGTTCGACGGCCTCGACCTGCCGCGGCGTGAAACCGCGAGAGACCAGCTTGCGGAACTCGGTGTGCACCGGCGGGTCCTGCATCACCATCGGCGGGTTGTCGGCGAGGCCGATGAGGTCGAGTTCGCCGTAGTTCACCGTCAGCCCCAGAGCTGAGGAGAAAGTCTCGTGATCGCGGGCGGCCGCCCAGATGTCGGCGTGCCTGGACAGCACGTAGTAGTCGTGGTCTGGTTTGTCCTCGGGCACGACGTGCTGAACGGGATCGTGGTCGCGAAGTGCGCGGTACATCGGCCACGGGTTGGGCCAGCTGTTGGCGTCGGCAAGCTGAAAACGGGCGGGCGAGCTGTGAGACAGAGTAGCTGTCATGTCTCATTGGTACGACAAGTGACCGTGACCTGTCAATAGCACCGCTCAGATTGCCTCATCTATCGACTCCGCCTCCGTCGCGATCTGCACCATGGTCGTGATTCGGCACAAACAACGACCCTCACGCAGATCTCGACGAAAACGCGCGGCTCAGATGGCCGCGCCCGGGTTCAGGATGCCGTCGGGGTCGAGGGCCTTCTTGATGCGATGGTTGAGCTCCATTGCCTCGGGCCCGAGTTGGCCCGCCAGCCAGGGTCGTTTCAATCGGCCGACCCCGTGCTCGCCCGTGATGGTGCCGCCGAGCTCGACCGCCAGATCCATGATGTCGCCGAACGCCTTCTGGGCCCGCTGTGCCATCGCGGCGTCGGCGGGGTCGTACACGATCAGCGGGTGGGTGTTGCCGTCGCCTGCGTGGGCGATCACCGAGATCATCAGGTCGTGGTTGGCGGCGATCTTCGCCACGCCTGCGACCAGTTCGGCCAGCGCGGGCAGCGGCACGCCGACGTCCTCGAGCAGCAGTGCGCCCTTCGCCTCGACCGCGGGAATGGCGAACCGCCGAGCCGCAACGAACGCTTCGCCCTCGTCCGGATCGGATGTCGAAAACACTTCCTTCGCAGCGTGTTCGGTGAACACTCCTGCCATGAACTCCGCGTCCTCAACGCCAGAGGGCCCTCGGTCGTCGGTGGCGGCAACCATCATTGCGGCAGCGTTTCGATCGAGACCCATGCGCAGCTTGTCCTCGACCGCGTTGATTGCCGCCGAGTCCATGAACTCCAACATCGACGGCCGGATCTTGCCGGTGATCGTGACGACGGCATTGGCCGCATCCTCCACTGAGTCGAATGTGGCGACCACCGTGCTCGCGACGTGTTGCGGCGGGAGCAGCCGCAGTGTCACCTCGGTGATGACCCCGAGCGCGCCCTCGCTGCCGACGAAGAGCTTCGTCAGCGAAAGCCCGGCGACATCCTTGAGGCGCGGGCCGCCGAGACGCACCACGGTCCCGTCGGCCAGCACCACCTGGAGGCCGAGCACATAGTCGGTGGTGACGCCGTACTTCACGCAGCACAACCCGCCTGCATTGGTGGCGATGTTGCCGCCGATGCTGCAGATCTCGAACGACGACGGATCCGGTGGGTACCACAGCCCGTACTCGGCGACGGTCTTCTTGACTTCGGCGTTGAGCAGTCCGGGCTGTGCGACAGCGGTGCGCGTCACCGGGTCGACGGTGATGTCCCGCATCTTCTCCGTGCTCAGCACGATGCCGCCGGTCAGCGCTGTGGCCCCGCCGGACAGCCCGGTGCCCATGCCGCGGGGCACGACGGCGATCTTGTTGGCGCTCGCCCAGCGCATCACCGTTTGCACCTCTTCGGTGCGGCGCGGCCGCACCACGGCCAACGGGGTACCCGCACTGGGATCGGCTGCGCGGTCTTGCCGGTAGGACTCGAGGATGTCGGGGTCGGTGACGACCGTGCCGTCGGGCAATTCGGCGATAAGGGCCGCCACTGCCTCCGCGCTCATGAGTCGATGCTACGAGGCATCCATGTTCACCGGTCGGGGTACAGCATGCGGATGAGCTCTTCGCGGGTTTCCGCCCCCGTCTTGGTCATGGCCCGGTAAATGTGGCCTTCGACCGTGCGAGCCGAGAGATAGAGCCGCTCGGCAACATCGCGGGTGGACGAACCCGACCCGAGGAGCCGGACGATCTCGCGCTCACGCGAGGTCAGCGGCAGCGGTTCGCTCACTTCGCGCAACACAGGTGTGCTGATGCCCCCGCATCGTTTCGCCAGCGCCTCCGCCCGCGTGGAGCATCCCAGCGCTGAGCCCCGCCGGTCGCCGTGGCGGAATGCGATGCAGGCATGGGCGGCAGCGTCCACCGCCGCGACGAGGTCGCCCATATGCTCGAATCCGGTTGAAATTTTCTCCAATTCGGACGCGTCGGTACCCGCGAGCGCGGCTGCGAATCGGCTGACCAGTTTCACGCGCGGGCCTTCAACGATCGATTCGAGTTCGGCAAGCCGCGGCGCAACGGAGTGATCGCCGAACTGCACAGCGGTCTGCAGGCATACCACCTCGACAGCGAATTCTCCCTTGGCCGAGGCGGTTTCGGCGGCTGAGAGCATCGCGGTGATCGCCTCGGTGATGGCGCCCTGTGCGGCCACGAGCCATGCACGGGCCAGGCTGCGCTCGTAGTCCAGCTTGCGAAATGGTCGCCGGGCCTCGTCGAGCGCGGCGAGCACCGCGCCCGCCTCCTCCGTCGCCCCACGCATCGCCAGCGCGATGGCGTACGGGACGTGGTAGCGGAAGCCCCAGCCCATCGCATTCCCCGACGCCGATAGAGCGGGGGCTGCGGTTCCCAATAGCGCGCAGGCCGAGTCAAGCCGGCCGGCGAAAAGCGCGGCTCGACCGACGATCGCGGTGCCGACCAGCTGGGGAGGCCCAGGCACCTCTGCAGCTTCGCCGCGGACTTGTTCCGCCATCTCGAGGCCGGCGTCGATCTGGCCCGCCAGCAGCAGCGCGCTGACGTGCGCGTCGGCGATGTTGAATCGCATCTGCGGTGAGTCGAAGAAGCGGGACGCAACGGCGTAGCCAGTGGTCGAGACCGACACCGCCCTGTCGGTTTGTCCCGTATCCGCCAATATCTCAGCAAGCACCCACGCGGTCTCGGCGCCCGCAACGGCCGGCAAATCTTCCAGCACAAGGCTTTCCGATGCCTTTAGTGCGTCCTGCGGTTGGTCCACTGCAAACCAGTACACCGCGAGGAAGGCGTCGATCCAGAAGCGAGGCACGGTGCTAAGTCGCTGCGTCATCGATGATTTCCTTCGCGCGTTGGGCGTCGCCGAGGGCCCACAACATGTTGAGGGCGCGGAGGTACGCGAGCCGGCCGCGGTCGTCGTCGGTGAGCTCTGAATCGGGCACCGCGGCCAGCACCTCTTCGGCTTCCTTGCCCGCGGGCAGCCACGACAACGCATGCGCACGAAGGAAATACGCACGTGGCGACGCGCCTGCGCGGATCGCTACTTTCGCGAGCCGATCCGCCAGCCGCAAGTCTCCCAGCCAGATGGCGCCACGTGCCGCGGTAAGGAGCAGTTCGGTGTCGGGCGTCAGGTCGGAGTCGAGACTCATGCTTGCGCGGCGCACCACATTGCGAATGTCGTCGCTGCCAGGGGCTGACGCCAGCTCTGTCGCCACCCTTCCGCGCAGCCGTCGCAACCTGGTTTCGGCCGACCGCGACCGTCTTACCTCGCCGTAGAGCGGGTGCGCCAGTCGCACCTCGATCCCAGCGTCGCTTTCGTCGACCGAGATCAGGCCGCGCAGATTCGCTTCCTCGATGGCGTCGGGATCCGCGATCCTCCGCAATGTCGTCATATCGAGCGGTTCCCCAACGGCCAGCGCGTCGATCACCTCAACCACGGGCTGTGACAGCGCCCCGAAGCGGGACTCGATCAACTCGACCAAACCCCTCGGCATCGTCGGTTCGCCGATCCACCGCCAGTAGCCGTTCTCCTGCCTGAGTCGGCCGTCCGCTACCTCCTGCTCGACGATGTTGCGGAGATAAAGAGCGTTTCCCTGCGTCAGCTTCCACAGCCGGCTGGCTGCGTCGGGATCCACCCGCCCGCCCAGCGTGGCCGCCAGCAGCTCGGCCACTTCGCCTTCGGAAAGCGGCTGCAGGTCCAATCGCTCGAATTGGCCGCCCTTCCACACCTCGTATATTTCGGTCGGAACGCGTTCGCCCTCACGCACGGTCAGCACGACCTTGGCGGCCGCCCGCTGCACGATCTGGTGCAGGACGAACGTCGACAATTCGTCAATCAGATGCACGTCGTCGACACCGAGCACCACCGTGGTACCCGGCGGCGCCGATGTCACCGAATCGATCACGCCGCGCACCAGTTGCAGACGATCGGTGTCGCCCGACCCGGCCCATGACGCGAACGCGCCGAGGGGCAACTTGCGCGCCGACGTCGTGCCGACCGCCCAGCGCGCTTCAAAGCCATCGGACGCGACCGAAGCCAGGGCCTCTCGCACAATTCGGCTCTTCCCGACGCCGGCGGGTCCGCTGACGAGAATCCCGGCGAGGTCGGGATCCGATACCGCGGCCACGATTGTCCGCATCCCCTCCGAGCGGCCGATCAACGGCCACATCAACCCCACATCGGAAGCGTAAAGGGCCGACGGCAGCCTGACAGGCCAAACCCCGCGTATTGCGTCGCAGTGTCGATGTAGCCGATCGGCTACCCTGACTGGGTGACGTCCACCGGGGTCGGTCGGTTCGGCGCCATCGCGCGTACCGCGGCCCAGACCCGGATCTTGGTCGCCGCACTGGCCCTGTTCGCCGATCACGGCGTCAGTGGTACGTCACTGCAGATGATCGCGGACGCGCTCGGCGTGACGAAAGCCGCTGTGTACCACCAGTTCAAGACCAAAGACGAGATCATCATCGCGGTCACCGAGATGCAGCTCGCCCGGCTGGAGGACGCCCTGGAGGACGCAGCGGCCGCGGAAGATCAGCCACAGGCAAGAGAATTGCTGCTGGAGCGGGTGATTGAGCTCGCCGTCGAGCAGCGCCGCATGGTGGGCGTAATCGAGTCCGATCCCGTCATCATCCGGTTTCTCGCCGAACACAAGCCGTTTCAGGCGTTCCTCGAGCGGTTGTACGCCGCTCTGATCGGTGACGACACCGGTCCCGGGACGCTGGTGCAAGCCGCCATGTTGTCGGGGGCGATCGGAAGTGCCGTCAAGCACCCGCTCGTCGCCGGTCTCGACGACGCCACGCTGCGGTCGCACCTACTCCGTCTGACCCGGCGGCTGGTCGATCTGCCCGCCTGAGTCCAGTTCGCGCAGGGCAGGCAAGAAGATCGCCACGATGCCCAGCAGCAGCATCGGCAGCGACAAGGCGAGAAACGTCGTGTGCAATCCGGCGGCATCGGCAAGGGGGCCTGCCAATATCAACCCGAGCGGTCCTGCGGCGTAGGCAAGCGATCCCATCACCCCCACCACGCGACCGCGGAGATGCTGCGGTGCGCGGGTCTGCATGACGTAGTTGTAGATCGGCGCGATCGGCCCGTAAACCAGTCCGACCACGGCACACAGCACGAGTATCAGGGGCAGCGGCGGCAGGAACGCGATGATCGTCATCGCGACGGCGAGCGTCATCACCGCGGTCAGCATGACGACCCGCTTGCTCGAATAGTTCGACAGCAGCGCATAGGCCAGCGCCCCGATCAGGCCGCCGACGCTCAGAGCCATCAATACCCAACCGAGCTGCGCGGGTTCATGGCGGTCGGTGAAGTACTTCGGAAAAAGAACGCTTTCCATGGGCATGTAGAGGCCTGTTGCCGCAAGGTCGACAAACGCGAGGGTGCGCAACACCTTGTTGTTCCAGACGAACTTCAGGCCCTCGATGATTCCCGCCCACACTCCTGCTGGCAGGGCGGTACGGTCTGGCTTGCCCGCGCCCTCCAGCCGAAGCACGCTGGTCGCGACGATCGACAAACCGAAGGCAGATGCTGTCACCCACATGGTGTTGATGCCGCCAAGGGTGGCGATCAGCAGGCCGCCGATGCCAGGCCCGACGATGTAGGACAGGTTGAAGACCGCCTCGTAGACGCTGTTGGCGTGGTCCAGGGTCCAGCCGGCGCGGGTGGCCGCCTCGGGCAGCATCGTCTCGCGCGCCGTCATCCCTGCCGGGTCGAAGAATGCGCCGAGCGCGGCCAGCCCGCGAGTACTGCGACGTTGATCGACGTCAACACTGAACGTGAGTGCCAGAAGCGGCACCGCGGCCACCGACAATGCCGACAACGCGTCAGAGATCATCGAAACTCGCCTGCGGCCGAGGTAGTCCACCGCCGTCCCCGCGATCAGGGTCGCCGCCAGCAAGGGGAGTGTGCCCGCCATCGCCACGAGCGAGGCGTCCAGCGCTGAGCCGTTGCGCTGCAACACAAGCCACGGAAACGCCACGATCGAGATGCCGTTGCCTGCGCCTGCCATCAGCGCGGCGAACAAGGATCAAGAACAGAGGGCCGCGCTTGGTGGAGTTCATGGGGTATCTCGGCCGAATCTAACAGCGGGCGGGCCCGCTCGGCACGCAGAATTTGGCGCGCATGCACAGTGGTCGTGTGAAGCTCGCTCATCCGCGTACCGGCGTGATGTTCGATTCGCCCGTGCCTGCCCGGATCCGGCTGGCCAGGTGATCCGGCCACGTCGCGCACCGCGGTGGCCGAGACGCCAGCGCACGTCGCATCGATGGCGGCGGCGGTCGGTACCGTCGAGGAACTCGACGCCGAGGTGTCGGTGTGCCGTGCGTGCCCAGCGACTCGTCGAGTGGCGTGAAGAGGTCGCCGTCGTCAAGCGCAAGTCGTTCGCCGACCAGCCCTACTGGGGTCGCCCGATTCCGGGTTGGGGGTCGCTGCGGCCGCGGGTGGTGATCGTCGGTTTGGCGCCCGCCGCGCACGGCGGCAACCGCACCGGCCGCGTGTTCACCGGCGACCGGTCGGGCGACTTCCTGTTCGCGGCGCTTCATCGCGCCGGACTGGCCAGTCAGGCGGCGTGTGTCGACGCCGCGGATGGGTTGACGCTCAACGACACTCGGGTTGCCGCGGCTGTGCGCTGCGCTCCACCGGGCAATGCGCCGACACCCGCCGAGCGCGACGGCGTGTGCACCGTGGCTCGACGCCGAGTGGCGGCTGATCGGTTCCGACGTCCGGGTGATCGTCGCGCTTGGGGCGTTCGCGTGGCGCGCGGCGCTGGAGATGATCGGCGCCGTCGCGTCGCCTGTGCCGAAGTTCGGCCACGGCGCGACGGCAGTTGTCGGGTGAGGTGACGCTGATCGGCTGCTACCACCCGAGTCAGCAGAACACCTTCACCGGCAGGCTCACGCCCGAGATGCTCGACGACATCTTCCGGCAGGCCCGGGAACGTTCGCAGATATTGATTGTGTTGACTCAGCTATGCGTCTTTCTGTTCTCGACCTGGTGCCGGTGCGCACGGACCAGACGACGTCCGATGCGCTGGCAGCGACGACGCACCTCGCGCAGACGGCTGATCGGCTCGGCTACACCCGCTACTGGCTGGCCGAACACCACAACATGGCCGCCGTCGCGGCCACCAGCCCGCCGGTGTTGATCGCGCATCTGGCGGCGCACACGGCGCAGGTGCGGCTGGGTTCGGGCGGGGTGATGCTGCCCAACCATGCGCCGCTGGCCGTGGCCGAGCAGTTCGCGCTACTGGAAGCCGCGCACCCCGGCCGCATCGATCTCGGCATCGGCCGCGCGCCCGGCTCAGACCCCGTCACGTCTATGGCGTTGCGGGGAGCGGCCGGCCGCGACGACCGCGACATCGAGGCATTCCCGGAGTATCTCGACGATGTGGTGGCGCTGATGAGCGCCCGCGGCGTGCGGGTGCCGCTGCCGCGGGATCTGATGCGGGAGAACTACATCCTCAAGGCCACGCCTGCGGCGGAAACGGAGCCGAAGCTGTGGCTGCTTGGGTCGTCGATGTATTCGGCGCATCTGGCCGCAGCCAAGGGGCTGCCATACGTGTTCGCGCACCACTTCTCGGGGCAGGGCACCGCAGAGGCGCTCGAGGTGTATCGCTCAGAGTTCCGGCCGAGTGACCTCGCGACCGAACCGCTGACGTTCTTGACGGTCAACGCGGTGGTGGCCGAAACCCGTGATGAGGCAATGGCTTTGCTGCTGCCGAACCTGCAGATGATGGGTCGGCTGCGGACGGGCCAGCCGCTCGGGCCGCTGGATCTCGTCGAGGACGCTGAGCAGCAGGAACTAAGCCCGCAGGCCCAGCGAGTGGTCGAGGGAGCACTGCGGCGTGCCGTCGTCGGCTCCCCGACAGAGGCCGCCGACCAGGTGCGTGCCCTTGCCGACGAATTCGGCGTCGACGAGGTGATGGTCAACCCGGTCGCGTCGGCTCGCCGCGGCACCGATCCCGCGACCGCACCTGCGCGTGACACCACGCTTGAGCTGCTTGCCAAGGAACTGTTCTAGGGCGTCAGCACGACCACAGGGATCGGCCGCGTCGTGCGCTTCTGGTATCCGATGTAGCGGTTCTTGTTGCCCCGCATGTTGTTGACTAGCTGCCACAGCCGCGGGTACTCCGGATCGTCCGGTGTCACCGGCTTGGCGGTCACGCCGAATCGCTTTGGGCCGACGTTGATCTCGACGTTCGGATTGGCCTTTAGGTTGTGATACCAGCCTGGCGCCTTGGGGTCGCCGCCCTTTGATGCCACGACCAGGTAGTCATCGCCGTCGCGGGCGTAGCTGAGCGTGTTGTCGCGCTTCTTACCGGTCTTTGCGCCGGTGGTGTGCAGGATCAGGTTTGACGGGCCACCGGGAATGATGTGGCCTATCCGGCCATCGGTGCGCCTGTAGATCTTGTCGTGCAGCATCAGCAGCGGGGCGCCGATGTTTTGCTCGAGCCATCGTGGGATGTCCATCGCCTCAGTCTTGCGGAGCAGAGTCGAGTTGCGCTAGCGCCTCCCGCAAGAGCCGTCCGCTTTCCTCCCGATCGGGATCCCGACGCAGCAGCATGCCCTTGGCGAAGGACAACTTGTCGCCGCAGTGCCGCGGCAGAACGTGCAGGTGGATGTGGAACACGGACTGGAAGGCGGCCTTGCCGTCGTTGATGACGACGTTGTTGCCATCGGCGTGCAGCCCCGACTGGCGCGCGGCCCTGGCGATCCGCTGGCCGATGGTCACCAAGCCGGCGACCGTGTCCGGCGGCGGTGTCGGTCAGGTCGACGGTGTGGCGCTTGGGAATGACCAGGGTGTGGCCGCGGGTGAACGGACGGATATCGAGGATGGCCAGGTAGTCGTCGTCCTCATAGATCCGGATCGCGGGCGCCTCGCCGGCGACGATGGCGCAGAAGACACAGGACACCCCGCCACGTTAGCGGCTCAGCCCCCGACATTTTCCTGTGCCCACTCGGCCATGCGGCGGTCGCGTTCCTCGGGGGAGACGTCCTCGACGCGGGTCATCACGGTCCAGCGCTGGCCAAACGGGTCCAGGATCGACGCGAAACGATCGCCGGTGACGAACGTCTGCGCGGGTTCACGAATGGTGGCGCCTGCCTGCTCGGCCTTGACGACGACGGCGTCGACGTCGTCGCAATAGAACGCGATGGAGTGGGTCGATGGCGCAGTCGGATCGACCCCGGCGATTTGATACGCCTCGGCGGGGTCGCTGAGTTGCAGGCGGCCGTGGCCGAAGTCCAGCTCGGCATGCGCCACCGTGTCCGCCGGGGCCGTCCATCCGGTCGACGAGTTTGGCGCCGAACACCGAGACGTAGAAGTCGATCGCGGCGGAGGCGCCGTCGATGCAGAGGAACGGGGTCAGGCTGGTGTAGCCGTCCGGGATTGGTTTGACGCTCATGTCCGCCAGTTTCGTCGGCACGTTCCCACGGGCGCTTGGAAAAATACGTCGTCCCCATCAACTAGTCCTAGCTAGCCTGACTTGCGTGGGCGAATGGAGTAACACGACACAAGAAGCGCCCATGCGCGGTCTAGTCGGCAGGCCCGCCAGCACGTCGGTGTTCGACCTCAACCGGTGGGCGCCCTCGGAATCGACGGCGCGCTTCGTCGAACACTTCTGGTCGGTCAGTTGGGACCTGCGCGAACAAGGGCCCTTCGACAGCACGGTCATCACGTTTCCGTCGATGCACATCACGCACGAGTGGGGCGATGACGGCCCGCGCCACGGTTTTCCGCTGCCGAACACTCTGGTTCACGGCGTCGTGGAACGCGTATTCCACACGACGATCAGCGAGCGGGGCCGGGTCGTCGGAGCACGATTCCGGCCGGGCGCATTCACCGCCCGGTTCGGTCGCGATGCGGCCGCCCTGACCGGTCGCGTGCAGCCGATCGATGACGAGTTATTGGGCGGCCCAATCCATCTCGACGACGACGTAGATGCAGTCTCGGCCCGGCTTGATCAGCTCATCGGTGCGCATTGCGGCGAGCTTGATCCGATCTATGTATCGCTGACGGCACTGGTAGACCGAATGGGCGACGACGATCAGCTGCATCGGGTGGAGCAGGTGATGGCGCATTCGCCGTGGAGCGCGCGAACCACGCAGCGCGTATTCCGCCGCTATGTCGGCGTTCCGGTTAAGTGGGTGCTGTGCCGCTATCGGCTGCAACAGGCCGCGCTGGAGATCGAAAGCCGTCCCGGAGTGGATCATGCTGACCTCGCCGTTAGCCTCGGTTGGTACGACCAGGCCCATTTCATCAATGACTTCCGCACAATGCTTGGCAGTACTCCCGGCGAATATGCCGCCGCACACGGAAGGTAGGAGAAGACGTGGATGGTCGTGAGCTTGCCTTCGCCGGCGCCGCGCAGCAGGCCAGGATGCTCGCCGACGGCAACGTCACCGCGCCCGAGCTGCTCGACCTGTACCTGGATCGGATAGCACGACTGGACCGCGAGCTGCGCTCGTTTCGCGTTGTTCTCGCCGACTCGGCCCGTCAAGAGGCGGGTATGGCGCAGGACCGGTTAAACGCGGGCGAACGGCTGCCGCTGCTCGGCGTTCCCATCGCTATCAAGGACGATGTCGATGTCGCAGGCGAGGCGACGACATACGGCACGTCCGCGCACGGCCCGGCGCGAACCGGGGACGCCGAGGTCGTGCGACGGCTGCGCGAGGCGGGCGCGATCATCATCGGCAAGACCGCGGTCCCAGAGCTGATGACTCTGGCCTTCACCGAGACCGTCACGTTCGGCGCGACGCGCAATCCGTGGAACACCGACTACACGCCGGGCGGCAGCAGCGGCGGTAGCGGTGCGGCAGTGGCTGCAGGTCTCGCTCCGATCGCGCTGGGTTCAGATGGCATGGGTTCGATCCGGATTCCGTCAACGTGGTGCGGATTGTTCGGAATCAAGCCGCAGCGGGATCGAGTGCCGCTCGCCCCGCACGACGACGCGTGGAACGGGCTGAGTGTGAACGGCCCGATGGCGAGGTCGGTGGAAGATGCCGCGCTGTTCCTCGACGTGACGGCTCCTGGCAATGGATTCGTGGCGGCAGCCAAGCGGCCGCCGGGGCGGCTTCGAATTGCGTTGAGCACCAAGGCGCCGCCGGGATTGATCGTGCGAGTCGGCCGGGCGCAGCGGGCTGCGGTCGACGAGGCCGGTGCACTGCTGCGTGAACTCGGCCACGAGCGTGGTCGAGCGTGATCCGGACTATCCGCCGTCGGCGGTATATGGACATGCCCTGCCGCGCTACTTCCGAGGTGTTTACGACGATGCGAAGGCGCTGCCGCACCCGGAGCGGCTAGAAGCCAGGACCCGCGCATTCGCGAGGATCGGCGGGCTGTATTTCGGACACGCGGATGACGTCGATCAGGGGAGCGGAAAGCGAAGCGCCGAACGCATTCAGTCGATCTTTGATGACGTCGACGTGGTGATCACGCCGGGCACGGCCTTAGGCCCGTCGCGCATCGGGGCCTATCAGCGGCGAGGGGCGATCTCCACGCTGGCGTTGGTGGCCGCGCGCGTGCCGTTCCAGGCGATGTTCAACGTGACTGGTCAGCCCGCGGCGGTGGTGCCATGGGACTTGGATGGCAAGGGCGTGCCGACGTCAGTCCAGTTGGTGGGAAAGCCGTTCGACGAGGCGACGCTGCTGTCGCTGGGCGCGCAGATCGAGCAGGCGCGGCCGTGGGCGCAACGCCGCCCGCCGGTTTCCTAGTCCATCGCCTCGGCCCAGGCCATGTGTCCTTCAAAGCCAAGCTCGTTAGCCAACTTTCGGTAGCGATCGCGGTAGTCCCGGTGCCCGGCCTGGTCGCCTTTGGCCCTCGCGAGCAGTGCCCGCAGGCGCAACAGAGTGATCTCGTTGATGACGAAGCCCTCGTCAGCAGGCACGGCAGCAAGCCAGTCGACCGCTGCCTGCGCGTCCTGGACATCCCGCTGTTCGCCACGCTGCAACAGCACTTCTACCAATGCCGTCGTCACCGGCGCGTTCCAGATACACCGCACGGACGCGGACAAGCCGGTGACGGCCATCCGAGCCAGTTCGATAGCGCCTTCGAGGTCGCCGTCTCGAGCCTTTTCCTGTGCGAGGTATCTGTCGATGATCGGGCCAACCGTCAACGTGAACGCGTGGCCGAGCGCGCGTTCACGCGTCTTCGCAAGCAAGTCGAGCCCGACGTTGCGGTGTGCCGTGTCCTGAGATATCAGGGTGATGGCTTGGGTGGTCTCGGCCAGGCTGACCGCAAGGTTGTCGCCGGTCTGCCGTGCAACGTCAACGGTTTCTGTGGCTTCGCGCACTGCGGCGTCGTCAGGTAGCAGCATTCCGAAGGCGATGGCGGAGATGTAGGAGTAGAACACCACACTCGTACGCGATAGCGGGTCGACCCCACGGGCCGTCTCGACCGCGCGAGCAAGTTCATGCTTCCAACCGGCGATACCGAAGGATGCCTTCGCGAGTGCTCGCATCGCGAGTGCGTAAACAAGAGGCGATCCGAAGATCAGGTTGCCCTTGGTGACATCGCCGTCGGCGAGTGCGATGGTCTGTTGCGCCAACGTCAGAATGCCGGCCATTTCGGCCGTCTCGTGCTTGGCGAGGATCGCCATTGGAAGCAGGCCGAGGGTCAACGTGGGGTCACCGATTGATTCGAGCAGTCGGACATGTTCGTTGGCCAGTCGCGACCCCTCTTCGCGCCGCGCATTCATCACAGTTGAGACGATCACTCCGATCATGCCCATAGCTAGCGAGCGGTGATCTCCTGTTGCGGTGCACAGGTCGCGCAATTCTGCAAAGCCTGTCTCCGCGCCGCGGCCGCCTTGTCGGGCCGCAGTAGCACACAGGAAGGTGCGTGGCGCGATGCGCATAGACATCCGGTCGGGGTCGTCTTCAGGGAGTCGGTCGGCGACCACTTGCGCTCTGCGCCATGCCGTGTGCGCGGCAGCGAAGTCACGGTTGATCGCCCAAGCTCCAGACCGCATGTGCCAAGCGAAGGCCGCGTGTAAGTCTGCCGCAGCCTCAAGATGTTCAGCGATCAACGCGGCGTTCTCGTCCGCCGACCCCATTGATTCGATCGTGGCGGCGAGCTTGCGGTGCAATCGGGCGCGATCGGATTTGAGCTGTGATTCGTAGGCCACTGTGCGAATTAGGGGATGGCGAAACGCGTATTCCGCGCGGGGGAAGTACCGCACCTGGTCGATGAGTTCTGCCTCGATGAGGGGATCAATATCGGCGTCGTCGGTGAGAGCAGTCAAGAGGTCGGTGTCGAACCGCGCCCCGATGACCGCCCCTGCGTTGAGGGTGTTCTTCGCGACGGGATCAAGGCGGTCAACGCGCGCGCCGATGGCCGCTTGTAGGGTCGCAGGAACGTCGACGTCGGCTGCGTCACCAACCAAGTGGTAGGTGCCTGGTTTGCCTTGCAGTACACCGCGTTCGGCGAGATCTCGGACGATCTCCTCTGCGAAGAACGGGTTGCCCGCGGCGCGGTCTGCTATCTGTGTGGGCAGTTCGCCAAGCGACGGATCGTCGCCGAGCAGCTGAGTGGTCAGTGTCGAGGCCTGCGCATCACTCAACGCGCGTAGTGCGAGAGTTTGAGCACCCGTCATCCGCGTCAGCACGCCGCGGTATTCCGGGCGGTAGGTGATGAGCGTGAGTGACGGTAGCTGCGGTACGACGGTCAGGAAGTCGGCGAGCATAGATTCACTGACCTCATCGATCCAGTGCGCATCCTCGATGACGTACACGGCGGGTTCCGCGCGAGCGAGCGATTGGGAATTGATGAGTGCTGTCAGTCGCCGGCGACGCGCGTCCGGCGCGATGTCGAGCAGCGGTACACCGGCATCGCGAATCCCCAATAGGTCGTCAAGCAGCAACAGGTCGCTTGGGTCGGTTTCCGTGAATAGCTCACGGACAAGGGTTCGCGCCGTACCGGCATCCAGGTCGTCGATCCCCATACTCGCTCGGAGCAGGCGCGCCAATACGTGAAATGAGATGCCCGTGGCGTGGGATTCGCAGTATGTGGTGAAGACGGGCAGTCCGCGCGTGCGGGCAATCGCCGCGATTTCGCGGATCAGCCGACTCTTGCCGATCCCCGGTGGCCCGAGAACACCGACCACGCATCCATTTCCGTCGACGGCTTCATCCAGGATGGCAGTGACGAAGTCCAGCTCGCGTGTGCGCCCAACGAGTTTCGTCTCAGCGCGGTGCGTTAGGTGGTGGTCGCCGATGGCGACCAACCGCTGAGCAGGCACTGGCGTGTCGGAACCCTTGACGCGGACCAGTTCACGCTCGCCGAGGATGACGGCGGACCCAACTAAGCGGGCAGTCGATTCGCTGAGCATCACACCGCCCGGCGTGGCGGCGGATTCCATTCGTTGAGCCATGCCGACTTGTTCGCCGATAGTGGTGTAACTCGCAGCACTCGAACCGATTTCGCCTGCGATGACTCGGCCAGAGTTCAGCCCGATCCGTAGCTGCAACGCGACTCCGTCGCGCGTCATGACGACTTCTGCAAAGACACCCATCTCACGCTGAATGTCGTGGGCGGCAAGGCATGCACGCAACGCGTGATCTTCCAATGTGACTGGTGCGCCGAACACCGCCATGATTCCGTCGCCGGTGAACTGACTGACTGTGCCGCCGTAACGGTTCACGACGGCTGTCGAACGATCCAACAGTTCGGCCATGATTTCGCGGAGCCGCTCGGTGCCCACCGTCGACGCGATGTCCATCGAACGGACGACGTCGGCGAACAAGACGGTCACTTGCTTGTACTCGGCTGACGGCTGGGTCGACTCGACCGGCGCACCGCAGGCGTCACAGAACCGGGCGCCTGCTCGCGGCTCGCCCCCGCATGTCCGGCATGTCACTGCCGCCGTCATCTGTAACCCCCGGGATGTCCTGCTGAACTGAGGATAGGGGTCCAGAACGTCCGCCGGACCGTTATTGACGTGCGGTTATTGCTTCCCTCCATGCCGCAAGCTTGTCGGCGAACCGCATGGTCTGGGCAGGGCTTGTCGACGGCAGTCGGCGGAAAAGGAAACCCGGCGCGATGCGGACCAGTCGGTTGAAATTCTTCTCGGCCGCAGCGCCGTTGAACAACACGCGGGTGATCTGTGGATGACGTTCGAACAGCTGGCCGAAATCGTTGGCCACCATGCTGTCTGGCTCCACCGCCGAGTCGAGGCTTCCGACGCGACGGCACGACCGCAGTACGTCCCACACCGCGACGCCGTGGGCCGTCAGCGCCGCAGTGCGGTCTTCATACGGACGGTCGGCGGCGAACCCGAAGATCTCGCCGGTGATCCTCCAGAACGCGTTTCGCGGATTGGCGTAATACTCCTGTGCGCCCAGTGACATCACGCTCGGCATGTTGCCGAGGATCAGCACGCGCGCATCGTCGTCGATGATCGGCGGCAGCCCGTGCAGCAGCGGCGTGGTCACGAAAGCAAATACTGCCCCTTGGTGGCGGTATACGTTGGGGCACGTGGCCGAGGACGCCGAAGAGACCGACATCGAAGGCCTGCTCGACGGCCTCGAAGGCCAGGCGCGCACCGAACGGGCCGAGCTTGTCGCGTGGTTGCTAGGCAAGGGCTTTACTGTCGACCAGATTCGGGGCGCCGTCTCGCCGATGCTCCTGCCTGCGGGTCGCATCGTCGGCGATGACGGTCAGAGGGTGTCCGCCCGTCAGATCTGCGATGAAAAAGGCATCGATCTGGAGTTGCTCCAGGCGATCCAGCGCGCACTCGGCATGCCAAGGGCCGACGATCCCAACGCGGCCATCCTGCTCAGGGCCGACAGCGAAGCCGCGGCCCGCGCAAAGAACTTCATCAACATGGGCCTGAGCCGCGAGCAGGTGATCGCCGTGACACGGGTGCTCGGCCACGGTCTCGAGCAGACCGCGGAGGCCATGCGCCAAGTCGTCCTCGAGGCCGTCATCCAACCCGGCGCCACGGAACTGCAGCTCGCCCAGGCCTACGAAGGCTTGGTGCAGCAGGTGTCGCCGCTGCTCGGCCCGTTGTGCGAGGACGTGTTGCGCGTGCAGCTGCGGCACACATTGGAGACGGAGGCGGTGAATGTCGCCGAGCGCGCCGCAGGCACACTGCCCGGCGCGCGCAACGTCTCGGTTGCGTTTGCCGACCTCGTCGGGTTCACCCGCCTCGGCGAGGCCGTCCCGCCGGAGGAACTCGAAAACCTGGCCAGCCGACTGTCGAACCTCGCTCATGACGTCGTCTCGGCACCGGTGCGGTTCATCAAGACGATCGGCGACGCGGTGATGTTGGTCAGCACCGACCCGGTTGCGTTACTGCGAACCGCGCTGGAACTTCTCGCCGCCGCGGAGAAATACGACGACTTTCCGCAGCTGCGAATTGGACTCGCGTCCGGCTGCGCCGTCAGCCGCGCAGGCGACTGGTTCGGCAGCCCGGTCAACCTGGCCAGCCGGGTGACCGGCGTCGCGCGCCCCGGCACGGTGCTGGTTTCCGAATCAGTCCGGGAGGCGATTGCACAAGCCGACGGCTTTTCGTGGTCTTTTGCGGGCGGTCGCCACCTCAAGGGCGTCAAGAGCGAAGTGAAACTCTTCCGCGCCCGCGTGGCCGACGCGGATTAGGTTGGCGCTGTGGCTGACGTCGATATCGAGGCGTTGGGCCTGCTTGACGGTCTCGACGACAAGACGCCGCGCGGAGCGGGCCGAGCTGATCCCGTGGCTGCTTGAGCAGGGCGTCACCGTCGAACAGATCCGCGGTGCCTTCGCGCCCATGCTGCTGGCCTCACGTCGGATGCTCGGCGACGACGGGACATATGTTTCCGCCAGGGAGGCAAGCGAGAAGTATGGGCGTCGACCTCGACGTGCTCCAGCGCATTCAGCAGGCCATGGGGCTGCCCCGCGTCGACGATCCCGATGCCGCCGTGTACATGCGTGCCGATGCCGAGGCTGCTGCCTTCACGCGGAAATTCATCGAGCTGGGTATGGAGCCCGACCAGCTGGTGCAGGTCACCAGGATGCTCGCCGAGGGCCTGTTACGCACCGCCGACGTGATGCGATACGCCGTGTTGGCCTCGGTCCTGGACCCGACGGCAACCGAGCTGGAAATCGCCAAGAATTCCGAAGCGTTTCTGCGCGAGGTCGTCCCCATGCTCGCACCGATGATCGACGAGGTGCTGCGCCTCCAGTTGCGGCACCTGATGGAGACCGAGGCCGTCAACGCCACCGAACGTGCACAGGGACAACGCGTTCCGGGTGCACGTCTGGTGACGATCGCCTTCGCCGACCTGGTGGGGTTTACCCGCCTCGGTGAGGTGGTGGCGCCCGAAGACCTCGAGCAGTTGTCCCATCGCCTTGCCGACCTTGCCCGCGATGTGGCGGTTCCGCCGGTGCGTTTCATCAAGACGATCGGTGATGAGGTCATGTTGGTCAGCCCCGACCCGGTGGCGCTGCTGGATGCGGTGATGGACCTGGTCGACGCCACCGAACGCGACAACGACTTCCCAAGTCTGCGCGCCGGTGTCGCCACAGGCATGGCGGTGAGCCGGGCCGGCGATTGGTTCGGCAGTCCGGTCAATCTCGCCAGCAGGGTTACCGGGGCGGCGCGGCCGGGTTCGGTCTTGGTGTCGGAATCGACCCGTAACGCGATCGGGGACGACGAACGGTTCACGTGGTCGTTCGCAGGTGCTCGGCAGCTGAAGAACATCACGCTCGACGTCGGATTGTTCCGTGCTCGTCGCGCCGCAGCGGAAGGCGACTGACCTCAAACCCCTTGCACGACCCCGGATCGGGAGGCCGTCCTCGCGGCCTATGACGATCTCGAAGCCACCTTCGATAAGGTGCTCGGGTTGTCCGTCGATGCGCGGCTTCTGCAATTGGCGCAAAGCCTGGAACCGCGCCCCCAACTAACCGGTGGGTGTGAATCTGCGCAACCGCAGGCTGTTGCTCACGACAAAGACAGAACTGAAAGCCATTGCGGCGCCTGCGATCATCGGATTGAGCAAGCCTGCGGCGGCCAAGGGGAGCGCTGCGATATTGTAGGCGAACGCCCAGAACAGGTTGCCCTTGATCGTCGCCAATGTCTTGCGTGACAGCCGGATTGCGTCGGGAACTGCACGAAGATCGTCACGCACCAAGGTCAGGTCGCTTGCCTCGATCGCGACGTCGGTGCCGCTGCCCATCGCAAGGCCGAGGTCCGCCTGTGCGAGCGCGGCCGCGTCGTTGACGCCGTCGCCAACCATCGCAATTACCTTGCCCTGATCTTGCAGTCGCTTGACTGCGTCGACCTTCTCCGATGGCAGCACCTCGGCGATCACCTCGTCGATACCCACCTGACTCGCGACCATGCGTGCAGCCGCTTCGTTGTCGCCCGTCAGCATGATTGGTGTCAATCCGAGAGCCCGCAGTTCCCTGACCGCATCGGCCGATGTCGCCTTGACCGTGTCGGCCACCACCAGCACCCCGCGGGCCTTGCCGTCCCAGCCAACGGCGACGGCCGTCATACCGTCAGATTCCGCCTCACTCATGGCCTTCGCGAGTTCCCCGGACAGATCGAGCAACCGCCGACGACCTACCACCACGATGTGGCCGTTGACAACGCCTTGCACGCCGACGCCCTCGAGGCGCGCGAATTCCTCAACACGCGGGAGATCGCCGACCTTGTTACGCGCGCCCGTCGCGATCGCCTTGGCAATCGGATGTTCTGACGAATTCTCCAGTGCACCGGCCAGTCGCAACACCTCATCGGGCTGTTCGCCACTTGCCGTGATCACGTCCAGCAGCGTCATCGTGCCGGTGGTCACCGTGCCCGTCTTGTCCAAGACGATGGTGTCGATGCGGCGCGTGGACTCAAGGACTTCCGGCCCCTTGATCAAGATGCCCAACTGAGCGCCCCTGCCGGTCCCGACCATCAACGCGGTTGGCGTCGCCAGTCCCAGCGCACACGGGCACGCGATGATGAGAACCGCCACCGCGGCGGTGAATGCCGCTGCCGCCGACCCTCCCACCGCGATCCAGAACCCCAACGTCGCCACCGCGAGGGCGATGACGATCGGCACGAACACCCCGGAGATCCTGTCCGCCAACCGCTGAGCCTGGGCCTTACCGTTCTGCGCGTCCTCGACGAGGCGTGCTATCTGTGCCAGCTGTGTATCGGAGCCGATGCGGTTGGCCCGCACCACGAGCCGGCCATCGACGTTGATCGTGGCGCCGGCCACGCGGTCGCCGGGTCCAACGTCGACCGGCACCGACTCACCGGTGAGCATCGAAGCATCCACCGCCGAACTGCCGTCGACCACGACACCGTCGGTGGCGATCTTCTCGCCTGGACGCACCACGAACTCATCGCCGACCGTCAGTCTGTCGATCGGAATACGTTGTTCGTCACCGCCTCTGAGCACGGAGACATCCTTGGCGCCGAGTTCCAGCAGTGCCTCCAGAGCCGCACTCGCCCGGCGTTTGGCCCGAGCCTCGAAATAGCGCCCGGCAAGGATCAAGGTCGTGACGCCTGCCGCGACTTCGAGGTAGATGTCGCCGGTCCCGGACACCAACGCGTATACCGACCAGCCGAGCGCGGCGAGCGTGCCCATCGAGATCAGCGTGTCCATCGTTGCGGCGCCCTGCCGCAGGTTCGACCACGCCGCGCGGTGGAACGGCCATGCGCCCCACGCCACGACCGGTACCGCGAGCGCCAACGAGATCCACTGCCAGTACGCGAACTGCAGCGCCGGAACCATCGCCATCGCGATCACGGGCACGGTAAGCGCCAACGAGATCAACAACCGGCGCCGAATGGATGCGCCGGGATCCTCGTCAACCGCGGCAGCTGCCTCGGGCAGGTGCGCCCGGTAGCCGGCCTCCTCGACAGTCGCCACCAACTGTTCAGGGGTGACGGCGTCGCCATACTCGACGCGGGCCTTCTCGGTCGCGAAGTTGACCGTCGCGCTCACCCCGTCAAGCTTGCCGAGCTTCGTCTCGATGCGATGTGCACACGACGCGCACGTCATGCCATCAATCGTGAGCTCGACGGAGGTCATGCTCGCCAGCCTACAGTATCCGTACCGTACCCCCCTAGGGTATAAAGGCGGTGTAGAAAGGAACGATGACAATGTGGATGCGAACGACCCCGATCGCTGCCGGCGCCCTGACGGTGCTGGTCATCTCGACCGGCTGTAGCAGCGCCAATGAACCTGAGCACCCGGCGGGCCACTCCGCGTCGCCGAGTGCGACCGCCGCCCCAGGCACAACAGCCGCGGCCGCGGCGCACAACGACGCCGACGTGACGTTCGCCCAGCAGATGATCCCCCACCACACACAGGCGATCGAGATGAGCGACACCTTGCTGGCCAAGCAGGGCATTGACCCTCGGGTCACCGAGCTGGCCAATCAGATCAAGGCCGCCCAAGGGCCCGGAGATTCAGCAGATGCAGGGCTTGGTTGACGCAGTGGGGCACCGCTCCGATGCCGCCGATGTCCGGGCACGGCGAAATGAGCGGTGACGAGCGGCATGATGTCCGAGCAGGACATGACGGCCCTGAAGGACGCGCAGGATCTACGACGCAGGCAAGCTGTTCCTGACGCAGATGATCGCGCATCACGAAGGTGCAATCATCATGGCGCAGACCGAAATCAAGGATGGTCAGTATCCTGCCGCCGTCGAAATGGCACGCGCGATCGTGACCGCCCAGCAGCGGGAGATCGACACCATGAAGGGCATCCTCGCCTCGCTGTAGGCGCCCGTGGCAGCATCTGCGGTCATGCGCATTCTCGTGCAACGCGTGATCTCGGCGTCGGTGGTGGTAGGTGGTGACGTCGTCGGCGCCATCCGGCCGGACGGTCAAGGACTGCTCGCACTGGTCGGCGTCACCCACACCGACGATCCTGCGAAGGCGCAGCGGTTGGCCGAAAAGCTCTGGCAACTAAGGATTCTCGGCGACGAGAAGTCCGCAAGTGATGTCGGAGCGCCGATTCTAGTGGTCAGCCAGTTCACCCTTTACGCCAACACCGCCAAAGGGCGGCGGCCGACCTGGAACGCCGCCGCCCCTGGCGCCGTCGCCGAACCACTGGTGACCGTCTTCGCCGATAGCCTGCGACAACTCGGCGCACGCGTCGAGACAGGCGTGTTCGGCGCCGATATGCAGGTCGAACTCGTCAACGACGGACCGGTGACGGTGCTGTTGGAGCTCTGACCTTTGCCGACGTCGCGACGTGGCTGCCCCGGCAGTTCCTGGCATGGGAACCAAACGACGGCAACCGCTGGCATTCTTATGGCATGGCAAAGGAAATCGACCGGGTCCGGGCGCGGAGCGCCCTCGCGGTCATCAAGCAGAACCCCGGCATGGTGCTGTTCGCCGTCTCGCCGGTGATCATCGCGCTGGGACTGGTGTGGTGGTTGGTCAGCCCGACCCTCGTCGTGCTGCTGCTGATCGGGGCGGTGGTCGGCGGTGGCGCCGTCCTGCTCATGAAGCGGTAGATAGCGGCTGTCCCGTTTCGGCGGCGAGCTCCTCGATGGTGAGTCCATCGAGTCGCCTGTCGAGCACCTCGATCATGTGGGGACATTCATCGACAGGGTGATCGGCTCGGCAGGCCAGCGCGTGTTCGAGGAAGTCTCGCGCGCCGCTCGCCCTCGCGATGAGCTCGTCGAGCGCGGCGATCTGCTCGCGGACCACGACTTGCCACTGGTCGCTCGGTTCGTCGAGCACGGCCGAAGCCGCGTCCAGGCGAATGCCGAGGCGTTGCATCAGCTGGACGAATGCCAGCCGGCGCAGATGTTCACGGCCGTACATGCGCTTGCCACCCTGGCGCTCGGGAGTCACCAACCCCCTGTCCTCGTAGTAGCGCAGCGCCGAGGTATTGAGCCCGAGCACCTGGGCGGCCTCGCCGATCGTCACGAGTTCCATGTCTCCATTTGACTTCAACCCGGCTTGAAGTGCCAACGTGGCGGCATGGCAACCCAACCACGACTGGGGATCCTCGACCCCTCAACCAACAACCCGTTCGCTCATCCGAGCGGCTGGCTCGGCAGGCTGGCTGGCCGGCTGATGCTCTGGACCAACAGCCAGGACGGCGTGCTCGGCGTGCTCGGCGTGCAACCCGGGGACGCCATCCTCGAGATCGGCTACGGGCCAGGCGCTCTCATCCGGCTGCTCGCCGAACGCACCGACGCCGCGAGTATCCGTGGTGTCGACCCGTCTGCGGCGATGCGCGACCAAGCCACACGGCACAACCGGCGAGCCGTGCGCGCAGGCCGGGCTCGGCTCGAGCTCGGCACGGCCCACAGCACCGGTCTTCCGGACGCCAGCGTCGACCGTGTGGTCTCGGTGAGAAACGTGGCGATCTGGCCCGACCTCGAAGCCGCGGTGGGCGAGTTGCACCGAATCGTCCGACCAGGAGGCACCGTCGTGATCGCCTGGCACGGCGGTACCAAACCGTCGCGCGTCGTGAAGGCCATGAGCCTGGCGGAGGACGAGCTTCGCCGCATCGAACGCGTGCTGCGGGATCGTTTCGCCGAGGTCAGCCGCAGCCGGCTCGCGACACTGGATGTCTTTAAGGCCGTTCGCTCGCGGTGAAAGCGGTTCCATCAGCGATGTAACGGTGTAATCATGTAATCATGAGACACCACCACATCCATGGCCGACGGTCCGGCCGCTCCGGCGGTTGGCAGCAGGCCGAGCAACCCGATGCAAGCGATGCCGCCGACTGGTTCGCCGGTCGGCTCCCCGACGGCTGGTTCGCAGGCGACCCGACGGTCGTCGTCGACCGCGAAGAAATCACTGTTATCGGCCGCCTGAAGGAACCCGAGGGCGCCGACGGCTCCGAAAGCGAAGCGCACACCTCTGGCCGCGTTGCCCGCTTCCGCGAGGAGACCCGCTCCGAGCGGATGGGTATCGCCGACGAAGCCGAGGCGCGTTACGGCCGCAAGGTCGCGTGGGGCGTGCAGGTCGGTGACGAAGCTTCTGAGCGGATCCTGTTCACCCACATCGCCGTACCGGTGATGACACGGCTCAAGCAGCCGGAGCGCCAGGTGCTTGACACCCTCGTCGACGCAGGGGTGGCGCGGTCCCGGTCCGACGCGTTGGCGTGGTCGGTTCGGCTCGTCGGTGAGCACGCCGACGAATGGCTTGCCAAGCTGCGCGACGCGATGAAGAACGTGGACGACCTGCGTGCTGAGGGCCCGGAGCTCTAGACGCGCTCGCCGAGCGCACTGTTGTTGTACACAAATCGCGAGAGGGTCGCGAACAACCGTGCGCTCGGCGTCCCGCTAGACCTGTGTCATATCCCAATAAGCGCCGTGCTTAGCCAGCAATTCGTCGTGGCTGCCACGCTCGACGATCCTGCCCGCCTCCATCACCAGGATGACGTCGGCATCGCGGATCGTCGAAAGCCGGTGCGCGATGATAAAACTCGTTCGATCGCGGCGCAGCTCGCCCATCGCGTGCTGAATCAACAGCTCGGTGCGGGTGTCCACGGAGCTGGTGGCCTCGTCGAGGACGAGCAGCTGCGGACGGGCCAGGACCGCGCGGGCGATGGTGATCAGCTGCTTCTCGCCTGCGCTGATGTTGCCGCCGTCGTCGCTGACGATCGTCTGGTAGCCGTTGGGCAGCATGTGAACGAAGCGGTCGACATATGCGGCCTTGGCAGCGTCGATCACCTCGTCCTCGCTGGCGTCGGGACGACCGTAGGCAATGTTGTCGTAGATGGTGCCGCCTAACAGCCAAGTGTCCTGCAGCACCATCCCGATCCGGGAGCGCAGCGACTGGCGGCTGACCGACGAGATGTCCACCCCGTCAACGAGAATGCGTCCCGGAGTCAACGTCATAGAACCGCATCAGCAGATTCACCAACGTCGTCTTGCCTGCCCCGGTCGGGCCGACGATCGCCACGGTACTGCCCGGTTCGGCCACCAGCGACAGGTCCTCGATCACCGGTGTGCCTGCCCGGTAACTGAAGTTGACGTGCTGGAACTCGACACGGCCGCGCGGACCCCCGTCAAGGGATGGCAGCGCCACCTCCACCTCAGGCGACTCCTCCTCGGTGTCGAGCAGATCGAAAACCCGTTCCGCGCTTGCCACTCCGGACTGCAGCGTGTTGTACATCCCGGCGACCTGAGTCAGCGGCTGGTTGAATTGGCGAACATATTGGATGAACGCCTGGATGCTGCCCAGCGTGATCTGGCCGGTCGCGACCTGGACGCCACCTACCACCGCCACCGCCACATAGCTGAGGTTGCCGACGAACGTCGTCGCGGGCCCGACAAGGCCCGAAAAGAACTGTGCACCAAAGCTCGAGTGGTACACGTCGTCGTTGTTCTCGCGGAACTGCTCTATCGCACTCGCCCGGTGACCGAAGGTCTTGACCACGGTGAAGCCGCTGTAGGTCTCCTCGATGTGGGCGTTGAGCCTGCCGGTGTTCGCCCACTGCGCGACAAACAACCGCTGTGAGCGCCTGGCGATCGCCCGGGTTATCCACAGCGACAGCGGCACCGTGACGACTGTGAGCAGCGTCAGCAGTGGCGAGATGGTCAGCATCATCACCAACACCGCCACCACCGTCAGCAGCGAGGTCAACAGCTGGCTGATCGTCATGGACAAGCGACGTCTGAATGTTGTCGACGTCATTGGTGACCCGGCTCAGCACCTCGCCGCGCCGCCGCGAGTCGAAATACGACAGCGGAAGCCGGTGCACCTTCTCCTCGACATCGGATCGCAACGCCACCATCGTGCGCTGAATCGTGACATTGAGGATGCGCGCCTGCAGCCAAATCAACAGTGCGGCAATCAGATACAGTCCCAGCGCCAGTAGTAGTGTGCGGCCGACGGCGCCGAAGTCCACGCCGCGACCCGGCACCACGTTCATGCCCGACAGCAGATCGGCGAACGTGTTATCGCCGCGCGCGCGGGCGGCCGCGATGGCCTGCTCCTTCGTCAGCCCGGCGGGCAGCTGGCGACCGATCACGCCGTTGAACAACAGGTCGGTGGCGTGGCCCAGGATGCGTGGGCCGACCACCCCGATCGCGATCCCGGCGACGCCCAGCAGGATCACCAGGGAGGTCAGCCCGCGCTCCGGCGTGAGTCGCTTGACCAACCGAATGGCGGAGCCCTTGAAGTCGCGGGACCTCTCGGTCGGCGCTTGCTGAAGTCGGCCGAGTGGTCGAGTCATCGGACGCCCAACGACTGCGAGTCGGCGAACTCGGCATAGGTCGGGCATGTGGCCAACAGCGTCTCGTGTGTGCCGACGCCCACCACCTGGCCGTCGTCGACGACCACGATCTGATCGGCTTCGGCCACCGTCGAGATGCGCTGCGACACGATCACCACTGTCGAATCCGCATCGACATCGCCCAGCGAAGCGCGGACCCGCGCATCGGTGTGCACATCGAGTGCGGAGAACGCGTCGTCGAACAGATAGATGGCAGGCCGGCGGATCACCGCGCGCGCGATCGCCAATCGTTGCCGCTGCCCGCCCGAGAAGTTGATGCCGCCCTGTGCGACCGGCATTCAAGCCCGTCGGCGTGGGCCCGGACGAAGTCGTCGGCCGCCGCCACCCGCAGCGCGTCCCACATCTCGTCGTCGGTCGCGTCGGCCTTGCCGTAGCGCAGGTTGTCGGCGACCGTGCCGGAGAACAGGTAACCGCGCTGGGGCACCAGGCCGATCGCCGACCACAACTGCTCGGTGTCGTAATCGCGAACGTCGATGCCGTCGACGTGCACCGAGCCCGCCGGTGACGTCGTAGAGCCGGCAGATCAGCGATATCAGTGTCGACTTGCCCGAGCCGGTCGACCCGACGACGGCCGTGGTGGTGCCTGGCCTTGCGGTGAGCGAAACATCCTGCAGCACAGGGCGGTCGGCGCCGGGATAGCTGAACGTCGCACTGTCCAAGCGGATCTCGCCGCGGACGGCGTCGGGCCGCACCGGGTGCTGCGGGCTGGCGATCCCTGGCGTGGTGGACAGCACCTCGGTGATCCGTTCGGCACACACCGAGGCGCGTGGCAGCAACACCAGCATGAACGTCGCCAGCAGCACGGCCATCAGGATCTGCATGAAGTAGGACAGGAACGCGATCAGGGAGCCGACCTGCATCTGGCCGTGGTCAATCCGCAAGCCGCCGAACCAGATCAGCGCGACGCTGGAGATGTTGATCACCAGCGTGGTGACCGGCAGCATGAGCGCCTGCAGGCGCCCGGCTTCCAGCGCTGAGTCCGCCAGCGCGCTGGTTTGCGACGCCGAACCGGTTGCGCTCGAACGGTTCCCGCGCGAATGCCCGGATCACCCTGATGCCGGAGAGCTGCTCGCGCATCACCCGGTTGATGCCGTCGATCTGCCGTTGCAGTCGCCGGAAGATCGGCATCAGACGGCGACACGATCAAGTAGTTGGCCAGCGCCAGCACCGGCACGCTGATCAGCAGCAGCCACGACAGGCCCGCGTTCTGATGCACCGCCATGATGATGCCGCCGATCGACATGATCGGCGCAGTGATCAACATCGTGCAGGTCAGCTGCACAAATAGTTGGACCTGCTGGACGTCGTTGGTGGTGCGGGTCAACAGCGAGGGCGCGCCAAACCGCGCCGTCTCCTCGGCCGAGAAGCCGGTGACGTGGCCGAAGATGGCCGAGCGAAGATCGCGCCCGACGCTCATGCTGGCCCGCGATCCGAAGTACACGGCGCCGACGGCGCAGACCACCTGCATCGCGGTGACCGCGAGCATGATGCCGCCGAGCTCCACGATGGTTCGAAGATCGCCCTTGGCGACGCCGTCGTCGATGATCGCGGCGTTCACAGTGGGCAGGTAAAGCGACGCCAGCGTGCTGATCAGCTGCAGCCCCGCAACGATCGCGAGCAGCGACCGGTACGGGCCCGCATACCGTCGCAGCAACGCCCAGAGCATCCCGCTACTTTCGCACACCACCCGCGACGTAGTTGTGTTCGGCAGGGCCACCTGAGAATTCGATAAATGGGCAGCTCAATCGGCATGTCGGTGGTTGAGGTACTGGGCTGCCGCTACAGTTCATGGCGTGACCCCCCGCAAGTGCGCGACCGGTAAGTCGCGGTCCGCGAAGGCGCTGGCCGTGGCTGCCGCGGCCATGATTCCGGTGTTTGCGGCATGCTCGGACAGCTCGGGGTCCAACTCGCCAGGTGCGCCGCAGTCGCCAGCGCCGGCGCAGGCCTCCACTCACGGGCCGATGTTTCCCGAGTGCGGCGGCATCTCCGACCAGACGCTGGCCCAGCAGACCCGGGTCACCGGCCTGGTGAACACGGCGCGCAACTCGGTCGGCTGCCAGTGGCTGCAGGGCGGCGGCATCCTGGGACCGCACTTCTCGTTCACCTGGTATCGCGGCAGCCCGATCGGGCGGGAACGCAAGACCGAGGAGCTGTCGCGCGCCAGCGTCGAGGACATCAACATCGAAGGTCACAGCGGTTTCATCGCCCTCGGCACCGACCCAACGATCGGCAACAATCTGTGCGAGATCGGCATCCAGTTCCAGGACGATTTCATCGAATGGTCCATCAGCTTCTCCGCGCAGCCCTACCCGGACCCGTGCGACGTCGCCAAGGAACTGACCCGCCAAGCGATTGTGAATGCCAAATGAGCAGCTCCGTTAGCCGCAGGGCGCTGGCCGGTCTGATCGCCACGATGTCCGTGTTGACCTTGCTGACCGGCTGCACCAAGACTGTCGAGGGCACCGCGGCCAAGTCGGGATCCAGCGACGTTCCCCGCAATGACGACTCGGCCAAGCAGTACCCCAACCTGCTTAAGGAATGTGAGGTGCTGACGGCGGACATCCTCGCCAAGACCGTCGGCGCGGACCCGCTGGACATTCAGAGCACATTCGTCGGCGCGGTATGCCGCTGGCAGGCGGCCAACCCGGCGGGCCTGATCGACATCACCCGGTTCTGGTACGAGCAGGGCAGCCTGGACAACGAGAAGAAGGTTGCGCAGAGCCTGAAGTACCAGATCGAGAACCGCTCGATCGCGGGCGTTCCGTCGATCGTCATGAAGCCCAACGATCCGAATGGCGCTTGTGGCGTGGCCAGCGAAGCGGGCGGTGTCGTCGGTTGGTGGGTGAACCCGCAGACGCCGGGCATAGACGCGTGCGGGATGGTCATCAAGTTGATGGAGCTGACGCTCGCGACCAGCTCCTAGCGGGGCACGTGGAAGCTCACCAGGGCGGCGCCGCCGAGCGCCAGCTGGCTCCACGGCTCGCCGGTGCGCAGCACGGCGATGGCAGAAGTCGGAAACTTTGTCGAAATGCGTTCAGCCGCGGTGGTATTGCTGCCATCCGCGGTCGCAAGGCCAAGAGCCACCGACGACATCGACGGCTCGTGGCCGATCACCAACAGGGTCTCGACGTCGGAACTGAAGAGTGACTCGACGCTGTTGATCTCCTCGATAACCGCGCCCGGTATCGCGTCGTATAGCCGGTCGACGTAGTTTACCGGCGCGTCGATGCGGGTCCGCGCCAGCGTCTCGCGGGTGCGGGTGGCCGTCGAGCACAGCACCGCATCCACCTTGGGTGCGTGTGCCCTCAGCCAATCGCCAGCAAGCGCCGCCTCCCGTTCCCCGCGGGGGGCCAGCGGCCTTTCGTGGTCGGCGACTCCCTGCGGATAGTCCGACTTGGCGTGGCGGAGCAACAGCAGCGTGCGGTAGCGATCGGTCACCCCGATAACCGTAGGGCATGCCGATGCGCGTCCCTGGACTTGTCGGCGCCCGGACCTACACTCGCGATGCCTGGCAAAACGAGGCGAAGACGACGGGACAGGAAGGCGGGCCGAGATGCGATTCGTGCACACCGCCGACTGGCAGCTCGGCATGACCCGTTACTTCCTGAACGGTGAGGCGCAGCCACGGTATTCGGCCGCCCGCAGAGACGTCGTCGCGGGCATCGGGACGCTGGCAAAGGACGCGGGCGCCGAGTTCGTCGTCGTGGCGGGCGACGTCTTCGAAGACAACCAACTCGCGCCGCGGGACGTCAGCCAATCGCTCGAGGCCATGCGCGCCATCGGCATTCCTGTCTACCTGCTGCCCGGGCAACCACGATCCGCTCGATGCGGCGTCGGTCTACACCAGCGCGCTGTTCACCACCGAATGCCCCGACAACGTCACGGTTCTCGACCGGGCAGGTGTGCATGACGTGCGTCCCGGCCTTCAGATCGTCGCCGCGCCGTGGCGGTCCAAGAAGCCGACCAGCGACCTGGTTTCCGAAGTGCTCGAACACTTACCGGCCGACGGCGTCACCCGCATCGTCGTCGGACACGGTGGCGTCGACATCTTCGAACCCGACAAGGACAAGCCGTCGCTGATCCGACTGGCAGCACTCGAGGCTGCGGTCGAACGTGGCGCCGTGCACTATATCGCCTTGGGGGACAAGCACTCTCGCACACAGGTCGGTTCGACGGGTCGGATCTGGTACTCCGGCTCACCCGAGGTCACCAATTACGACGACATCGAACCCGACCCCGGTCACGTGCTGCTGGTCGACATCGACGAAGTCGATCCCGGCCTGCCGGTGCACGTCGAGGCACAACATGTCGGCCGGTGGCGCTTCGTCACGCTCTGCCGCACCGTTGACAGCAGCCGCGACGTCGCCGACCTCGACATCAACCTCGACCTGATGCCGGACAAGGAGCGCACGGTCGTGCGGATGGGGCTCAACGGGTCGCTGACAGTCACCGACAAGGCCGCGCTGGATGCCTGCCTCGACAAGTACGCCCGGCTGTTCGCAGCCCTGGTGCCGTGGGACAAGGAGACCGATATCGCGGTCATCCCCGCCGACGGTGAGTTCGACGACCTCGGCATCGGTGGGTTCGCCGCGGCGGCGGTCGATGAGCTGGTCAGCACGGCGCGGTCCGACGGTGAGGACGCCGACGATGCCCGCGCGGCGCTGGCGCTGCTGCTGCGGCTGGTGGACAAAGGGGTGGCATGAAACTGCACCGCCTCGTCCTGACCAACTACCGCGGTATCACTCACCGCGAGGTCGAATTCCCCGACCGCGGTGTGGTGGTGGTCAGCGGCGCCAACGAGATCGGGAAGTCTTCGATGATCGAGGCTCTCGACCTGTTGCTGAACTCCAAGGATCGATCGAACAAGAAGGATGTCAAGCAGGTCAAGCCGACCCACGCCGACGTCGGCGCCGAGATCGCTGCCGAAATCTCCACTGGCCCTTACCGATTCATCTACCACAAGCGATTCCACAAGCGCTGTGAGACGCGGCTGACGGTACTGGCGCCACGCCGCGAGCAGCTCACTGGAGACGAGGCGCACGAGCGGGTCCTTGCGCTGCTGGACGAAACCGTCGACATGGACCTCTGGCATGCGCAGCGGGTGCTGCAGGCGACATCAACCGCCGTGGTCGACCTGTCGGGGTGCGACGCGCTGTCGCGCGCGCTGGATGTGGCGGCGGGCGAAGCCGCAGCGCTGTCGGGTGCCGAACCGCTGCTGATCGACCGAATCGATGCCGAATACCTGCGCTATTACACGCCGACGGGCCGCCCGACCGGCGAGTGGGCCGCCGCGGTCAAGCGGCTCCGTGACGCCGACGACGAGGTGGCCCGGTGTGCGGCCGCGGTGGCGGAGGTCGACGACGCGGTGCGCAGGCATGCCGCGCTGACCGACAACCTGTCACGGCTAGCCGAGGAGAGGGCCGATGCGGCCAAGCGTCTTACCGAGGCCCGCGTCGCGGCGGAGGCCGTCGCCGCACTGACCCAGCAGCTCAAGCAGGCCGAGGTGGTCGCCGCCGCCGTCGACGGCGCCCACTCGGCATCGGTTGCCGCACTCACCGAGCGGCGCCGGTTGCGTGCCGACATCGACGAGCGAACCGCCGCGATCGCCGGACTGGAGGCGGCAGCGGCTCAGGCCCTTGACGAACTCACCACCGCCACCGAGGTGCAGGAGGCGGCCGAGGTTGCGGCAGGACAGTCGCGCACCGCCGTGCAGACCGGCCAGGCCCGCGTCGACGCCGCCCGCCGCGCGGTCGAGCGGCTGTCCGACCGCGACGAGGCCAGCCGACTTGAGACGCGCCTCGCCAGACTCGACGCGGCGCGGCGTGAGCTCGGCCGCGTCGACCGCGAGCTCGCAGGCATCGTGCTGACCGATGACATCATGCGTGCGGTCGAGGCCGCCGCCATCGCGGTCGAGCGGGCCGCCGGCCAAGCCGAACTCGCTTCCGCCCATATCGAACTCGTCGCGGTCGCCGACGTCGAGCTGCGTCTCGACGGTGATGCCGTGGCCATCGAGGCCGGCGGCACATGGACGTCCAGTGTGAGCTCGCCGATCGACATCGAACTTCCGGGACTGCTGCGTGCGCGGGTGGTGCCGGGAACTCCGGCATCAGACACACAGGCCAAACTCGAAGCGGCCCAAGAGGTTCTGGCGGCGGCGCTGGCAAAGGCGCGGGTCGCGGATGTCGGTGCGGCGCGGTTGCTGGTCGAACGCCGCCGCGAGTTGACCGCGTCCCGCGAGAAGCTGAACGCCACGGCCGAGGCGTTGGTCGGCGACGACATCGTCGACGTATTGCGGTCGCGCCTTGCCGAATTGCGCGATGCTGAGCCCGGCGAGCTTGGCCTGTGGGATGCCGGCGACCCGTCGGCCGGCCGCGCCGAACTCGATGCGGCCGTGGCCGCACACAAGCAGGCTATGGCTGACTGCGAGACGCATCGCAAGGTTGCAGAGGCCGCTGCGAAGCGGCTGGGGGAGAGGGCGACGGGCGCCAACGTCAGCAGGGAGAAGCTGACCGCGGCGCAGGCGGAACTCACCGCGGCGCGCGAGAGGTTGACCGTCCAGCGGTCGACGGCCAGCGACGACGAGCTTGCGATCAAGGCGGAGGCCGACGGTGAGGAGGCGCGGCGCGCGACGGGACTGATCGCCGAACTGGGCGCCGAATTGGCCAGGAGCGCACCGGATACCGTGACCGCCGCGCTCAACGATGCGATACGCAGGGCTGACTCGTTGGAAAGCCGCTACGACGAGGCCGCCGAGGCGCTGCGTGAGGTGACGACGCAGCTCAAGGTCTACGGCACCGAGGGGCGCAAGGGACGACTCGATGCCGCCCAGACCGAACGAGAGCACGCCGAAGCGGACTATCTGCGGATGCATCGACGTGCACGGGCCGCGCAGCTGTTGCGCTCGGTGATGGCCCGCCATCGCGACGCCACTCGGCTGCGCTATGTCGACCCGTTCCGCAACCAGGTAGAGCGATTGGGCCGCATTGTGTTCGGCGACAGCTTCGAGGTCGAGATCGACAGCGGGCTGCGGATCTGCAGCCGGACGCTGGCGGGTCGCACCGTTCCGTACGAGTCGCTGTCGGGCGGCGCGAAGGAACAGCTGGGCATCGTCGCGCGGCTGGCGGGCGCCGTCTTGGTGGCAAAAGAGGACAGCGTCCCAGTCGTCATCGACGACGCGCTCGGCTTCACCGACGCCGACCGGCTCACCAAGATGGGGGCGGTGTTCAACGCCGTCGGTGGTGACGGCCAGGTCATCGTGTTGACGTGCAGCCCGCAGCGCTACGAGAGCGTGGCTGGCGCCCACCACATCGAGCTGACGGCCTAATTCCGCGAGTGTGCGTGTTTGTACGCCACATGCCGACTGACCCGTACAAATACGCCCGCTCGCGCTCTACGCGGTCAGCAGACCGGGGTCTCCCGACAGCGCGAAGACGCGCCGCATCGTTTCGATCGCGGAGGCGTCGCCGTCGAACGTCACGCGGCGTAGCGCGGCCTTTCGCTCGGCGGCTGTGGCCCCCAGGCGGGCGGTGGTCATGTCGGCTGTCGCCGCAGTCACCCTCACGACGGGCGGCCCTTGCGCGGCCGTCAGGTTGCCCTTGTCCACGGCGAATTCGAAACGGCGATCGTCGATCTCGATGCGATACGACGCATTCAGTTCGCGTGCGACGCCGGGGTCGAAGGCCAGCAGGATGCCCGCGAGAAACCCGTTCAGCGGCGTCAGCGCGCTGTCGTCAGGCACGATCATGTCGAGCCCGAATGTCGCGATGGCCTTCACCACCGGCAGTACCTTGCGCCAGCCCGTCTCGCTGAGGGTGTAGACGGTCCGCGCGACAGGTGGTGGTAGCTCCTCGCGATCGACCAGGCCAGCGTCCTCCAGCTCGCGAAGCCTGTCGGCCAGCAGGTTGGTGGCGATGCCGGGCAGTTGCGCGCGCAGGTCGCCGTACCGGCGCGGGCCGCCGATGAGTTCCCGAAGGACCAGCAGCGTCCATCGCTCGCCGAGCACATCGAGGCCCTTGGCGATCGGGCAGTTCTGCTGGTAGCTCCTTGGCACGGAATAATTCTAGCACTCAGACAAGTATCTAGTCATATCGCTTGAAAAACATGTCTGAATAGGTTTACGGTCCTGTCTATGGGTACCCGCACACCGATCTTCAAAGATCATCCGATCGCCGCGCTCGCCTTCATCTGCCTGAGCGTCTTCGTCATCAGCGTCGACGCCACCATCGTCAATGTCGCCCTGCCGACGCTGTCGCGCGAACTGAACGCCGACACAGCACAACTGCAATGGATCGTCGACGCCTACACGCTGGTCATGGCCGGCCTGATGCTCTCGATGGGCAGCCTCAGCGACCGGTTCGGCCGACGGGCCTGGCTCAGCGCCGGGCTCGCGGTGTTCGCGCTGACGTCGGCCGTCGCGTCGCAGGTGGACTCCGCCGGCGCACTCATCTGGGCCCGCGCCGCAATGGGCGTCGGCGCCGCCGTGATCTTCCCGACCACCCTGTCGCTGATCACCAATATCTTCACCGACCCGGCCAAGCGAGCGAAGGCGATAGGACTGTGGGCCGCGATGGTGGGCGTGGGCGTTGCCGCAGGCCCGATCTCGGGTGGCTGGTTGCTCGAGCACTTCTGGTGGGGCTCGGTGTTCATGGTCAACGTGCCGGTGGCAGCGGTGGCCATCATCGGCGGTGTCCTGTTCATCCCGACCTCCCGCGACCCAGCGGCGCCGCCGGTCGATCTGCCCGGCTTGGTGCTGTCCTCGATCGGCATCACCGCGCTCGTCTATACCGTCATCGAGGCGCCCAATTGGGGATGGGGCAGCCTTCACACCGCGGCAGGATTCGCGGCGGCCGCCGTCGTCCTCGCCGCCTTCGCATTGTGGGAGCGGCACACACCGCACCCGATGCTCGACGTGTCGGTGTTCGCCAACCGCCGATTCTCTGGCGGCAGCCTGGCGGTGACCGCGGGCTTCCTGACCTTGTTCGGCTTCATCTTCGTCATCACCCAGTACTTCCAATTCATCAAGTCCTACAGCGCATTTGAGACCGGAGTGCGGCTGCTGCCTGTCGCCATCTCGATCGCGGTCGCCAGCATCGTCGGACCCCGAATCGTGGAGCGGATCGGCACAACGGCGGTGGTCGTCGCGGGCCTGGCCATCTTCGCGGCAGGCCTGGCATGGGCGTCGACTGCCGACGCCGGGACGCCGTACCTCGAGATCGCGACGCCAGATGTTGATGTTGGGCGGTGGTCTCGGCCTGACGACGGCGCCGGCCACCGAGGCGATCATGGGCTCGTTGTCCGCGGATAAGGCCGGCGTCGGCTCCGCCGTCAACGACACCACCCGCGAACTCGGCGGCACCCTCGGCGTCGCGATCGTCGGCAGCGTCTTCGCCTCCATCTATTCGAGTCGGCTGGGCAGCAATGCGGCGGTGTCCGCGCTGCCTGAGCCGGTTCGCGCGACAATGGAACGCTCGATGGCAGCAGCACAGCAGGTCATCGGCCAGCTGCCGCCGACAGTGGTTCCCGACGTCCGCGCGGCCGTCAACACCGCGTTCCTGGACGGCATTCAGATCGGATCTCTGGTCAGTGCCGGTATCGCAGCGGCCGCGGCGGTTATCGTCGCCTTCCTGCTGCCGGCCCGGGCGCAGCAACCCGTGCCGATTAGCGCGGAGCAGGCCGAATCCGAAACGGTGTGCGCATGAGCACCTACACCGACACGTGGACCGACGGCCACGGCACTGATCCGGTACTTCACCCGATCCGACGGCTCGCGCCTGCGATACTTCACCGCAGGCAGCGGCCCCGTGCTGGTGCTGATGCACACCGTCCGCACGCAGCTGGACTATTTCCAGCGCGTCATCCCGCAGCTGTGGGACTCGTTCACCGTCTACGCGGTGGACCTGCCCGGCATGGGCTGGTCCGACATCGTGCCCGGAGCCCGGTACGAGGAGCCCGAATTGCGCGCGGCGGTGGTCGAGTTCGTCACAGGCCTCGACCTGCTCGATGTCACGCTGGCTGGGCGAATCGTTGGGCGGCGCACTCGCGCTGTCGGCCTCTGTCGACCTGAAGGACAGGGTGAGCCGGGTGGTCGCGTTCAACAGCTACGACTATCCGAGCGGGTTGGAGAGGGGGAACTTGTTCGCCCGATTCATCATCTCCTCCGTTCGACGCCTGGCGTTGGTCCCCTCTTCGCGGTGATGGAGAGCCGGCCGATCATGAAAGGCGTGATGCGCGGCGGCGTCGTCGACAACAGCACGCTGCCGGACGACTTCATCGCCGAACTCCGACGCAGCGGACGCCGCAGGGGTTACTCGAGGGTGTCCCGGGCGATCTATCGCAGCCTCAAGGGATTCGCCGAGGCGCGCGACCGCTACCACGACGTCTCGGTTCCGGTGACGCTGGTGTACAGCGACCAAGACTGGTCACGAGCGGCGGAGCGTGACCGCGTCGCCGCTCTACTGGCCGAGGTCGAGCGGATCACCCTGCCCGATACCGGCCACTTCTCCGCGATGGAAAAACCGAACGAGGTGGCCAGGATTCTGCGGCGGTCGAATCGACCTTGAGACGTCCGACGGCCTCATAGACTCCGGCAGATGGACGCCGACTACATCGTGGTGGGAACTGGCTCTGCAGGATCGGTGGTGGCCAACCGGCTGAGCGCTGATCCGTCCGTCGAGGTGGTGGTGCTCGAAGCGGGCCCGCGGGACAAGGACAAGTTCATCCACATCCCCGCGGGCTTCGCCAAACTGTTTCGCAGCGAAATGGATTGGGACTACCTGACGGAACCGCAGAAGGAACTCGACGGGCGCGAGATCTACTGGCCGCGAGGCAAGGTGCTGGGCGGCTCGTCGTCGATGAACGCGATGATGTGGGTGCGTGGCTTCGCCGCCGACTACGACGAGTGGGCCGAGCACGCAGGCGAGCAGTGGAGCTACGCCAATGTCGAGGGGTACTTCAACCGCATCGAGAATGGCCCGCTGGTCATCTCGCCCCAACGCAGTCCCAGGAGTTCGACGGCGGCCTGGCTGACAGCGGCGCAGGAATGCATCGATATGCCGGAGGGGTTCTGCGAGACCCGGGTCACTCAGCGCAAGGGTGCCCGGTGGAGCACCGCCGACGCTTACCTCAAGCCGGCGCTGCGGCGGCGCAATCTGACGTTGCAAACCGGAGCCACCGCGACACGGGTGATCTTCGACGGAAAGCGTGCCACCGGTGTGGAATTCGAGCAGCTGGGTGCCCGCCGTGTCGTCACCGCCCGCCGTGAGGTGGTGTTGTGCGGAGGAGCGATCAATAGCCCGCAGCTGTTGATGCTGTCGGGAATCGGTGATCGGGGCCATCTCGCCGAGCACGGTATCGACATGGTGCAGGAGGCGCCCGATGTCGGCAACAACCTGCTCGACCACCTGATGGTCCCAATCGGATTCGACGTACCTGACGACACGCTGTTCGCCGCCGAGAAGCCGATGCAGTTGGTGAACTACTTCGTGCGTCGGCGCGGCATGTTGACCTCGAACGTGGGGGAGGCGTACGGGTTCGTCAGGAGCCGCCCTGAGCTCGAACTGCCGGATCTGGAGCTGATTTTCGCTCCAGCCCCGTACTTCGAGGAGGGTATCGGCGACCCGTATGACCGCCACGCCGTGGTGATGGGCGCCGATACTGCTGAAGCCGTACAGCCGCGGCACCATCACCCTGCGGTCGGCCGACCCGAAGGACAAGCCGGTCATCGATCCGAAGTATCTGACCGACGACGCGGGTGCCGATCGTGCGGCGCTGATGGCGGGCCTGCGGATGTGCGCGGACATCGCCAAATCGCCTGCGCTCAAAGGCATCATCGGCAGGATCGCCAGGCCGCGCGGCGCAACAGATCTCGGCGACGAAACACTCGAGCGGGCACTGAACTCGTTGTCGCACACGCTCTATCATCCGGTCAGCACGTGCCGGATGGGCAGCGACGACGCCAGCGTCGTCGACCCGGAGCTGCGGGTGCGCGGCGTGGACGGGCTGCGTGTCGCCGACGCATCGGTGATGCCGAGCGATCATCCGCGGCCACACCCACGCGCCCAGCGTGCTGATCGGCGAGAAGGCCGCGGATTTGATCCGCGGCGCCTAGCGCCTACGGCCGGGTGTCCGGCGGATACAAGCCGTCCGATGTCGTCGAGGAGCGACTCCGCCAACGCGATATCCCCACGGAGGTCGCGATCGTCGACGTCGCGGGGGAGAACGTCGGCCAGTCCAAGCGCGTCGCCAACGGCGACCGCTGAACTGGTCGTCGAGCCGACGTTGCCGCAAGAGCCTCACCGCGCCAACAAGTTCGCAGCAGAGCAACACCCGATACGCGGCGATGGACCGCTCGAGTTGCTGCGCGCCCTGCGAGGCGAAGGTCGCGTCCTCCTCAGCCCCTCGCGACAGCACGAGCGTGCCTGCGGAGGCGGGCTGCGCGGCATTGCGAATCTCGGCGATCGCGCCAGCGGCCACGTACTCGACCATCATCAGCCCGGACGACCCTGCCGCTTCGGCGGCGAGGAAAGCATTGCCGCCGTTGGTATCCGGGTCGTTGATCATTCTGATCCGCGAATGGGTGATGGGCGCGGTCAGCGCGAGCGCCAGCGTGGTGCCGTCCAATTCGAGTGACAGCGATGCCTGGTAGAAGGCGCCGTGATGGACGACAGTTTCGTTTTCGATGTCGAAGAGGGGATTCTCCTGCGCGGTGTTGAGTGTCCGCTCGAGTTGTTCCTCGAGTGAATGCAACGACGCCAGCGCAGTTGCCTGCGCTACCGGGTACACCCGCAGCCCATAGGGATCCTGGATGCGAGCGGGCCTGCGGTCCGGCCCGCCTTTCGTCGCCAGAAGCGCGCGTAGGCGATCGGCAACGGTGGCGACGTACGGGGCCGCCGATGCCCGCGTGGCCACCGATGACAGCGCTTCGGCATTGCCGTCGAGCGCGAGAAAACTCAGCGTGTAGATCACACTTGACGCCCTTTCGAGGCGCGAAAGTTCGTCCAGTGCAAGGCAACCACGTCCAACGGTGAGTGCGCTGCTGCTCATGAACGGCAGCGCGCTGTCGGCGCCCCACGGCTCCATCGGCGTCAATGGCTTTGATGCAGGCCGTTCGCCTATCAGGGTCAATGCCGTGCCCGCGAGTGGGGCGAGATCGCCTGTCCCGATGGACGCGTATTGACGAAGCTCGGGCAGGGCATCGTCGTTGAGCATCGTCTCGAGGCCGGACAGGATCTTCGGGTTGAGTCCGGCGCCGGGCACGCACAGCTGGGCGAGCCGCACCGCGAGCATCGCACGCACCGTCCTGTCGTCAAGGGGGTCCCCGGCGTCGACCGCGTGGCTGCGAAGCAGTCGCATGCCGTATTCGGTGTCGGTCGGCGATACCGGACGTGGTTCGATTCGCGCCGACACCGGTCGTTCGTCCGTAGATGGCGAGGCGGGTGGACAGGTCCGCCGCGACCCGGTGCGCATGGTCGACGGCCTCGACTACCCGCGTCGAAACCGAGACCTGCTCGTGGCGGTCTGCGAGCGCCACCACGTCGGCGATACTCGCGGATCCATTAAGTACAAGCATGGAATTCTCCTCGTTCCCTATCGCGGATGCGCGACGAGACCTATCATCACCGAAACCAGACATTGCCGCTAGATGGAATTTGAATTTTACTCAGTGGAAATCATCGAAGAGTTGATCGCAACAAACTCCTCGTAGATTCCATCTCGGTGAGAGGAGGTCATGGTGGCCGAACCGTCCACGAGAACCGTGGAACGCGCACTCGCCCTGCTCGCCACCATCTGCGACAAGGGCGGCGCGAATCTGGCCGACAGTGCCAGGGAGTGCGATCTCGCACCGAGTACCGCGCTCCGGCTCCTGCGAACGCTGGAGAGCACGGGGTTCGTCGCCAAGGAAGAGGTCGGCGGCACATACCGTCCCGGCAGCCGTCTGATCCAACTCGGCGCGCAAGCGCTGTCCAACGAGTCGCTGATCGACTTCGCCAAGCCGGTGATGGAGAAGCTGGTCGCCGAGACCGGCGAGTCCGCGTATCTCAGCGTAGAGGGACACGCAGGCACGGCGATCTACATCAGTATTGTCGAGGGCACTCATTCGGTTCGGCACGCGAGCTGGGTCGGTCGCAGCGTTCCGCTGGACATCTCCGCGGCGGGACACGCGCTGCGCGGCCGCGTACCCGATGAGGGCTACGTGATCGTCGAACGCGGCGTCGAGGCCGACGTCACCGCGATCGCATGCCCGATCTATTCCGAAGCGCGCATAGTCGCAGCACTGAGCCTGGTCGTTCCGAGCTACCGACTCAGCACACCCCAAGCGGCCCGATATGGCCAAATACTCGGCTCGGCAGCGGACTCGCTGTCGGCCGGACTGAGTCGTCGCCCGAATTCCACTCTGCCAGAAAGACAGTCATGATCACATTCGAAGATGTCTCCAAGGTCTATCCCGACGGCACCGTCGCCGTCGACAACCTGACGATCACCGCGCCGAATGGCAAGATCACCACCCTGGTCGGTCCGTCTGGATGCGGGAAGACCACCTCGATGCGGATGATCAACAGGCTGATCGAGCCGACCTCGGGCAGCATCACTCTCGACGGAACCGACACGCAGAGCCTCGACAAGGTCGCCCTGCGTCGCAGAATCGGCTACGTCATCCAGAACGCCGGACTGTTTCCGCACCGCACCGTCGTCGACAATGTGGCCGCGCTTCCGCGGCTGCTCGGCGGTGGCAAGAAGGAAACCCGTTCGGCGGCAATGGAACTCCTAGAGCGTGTCGGGCTGGACGCAAAGTTCGCCCGCCGCTACCCGTGGCAGCTCTCGGGCGGTCAACAACAGCGGGTCGGGGTGGCGCGGGCGCTGGCGACGGATCCGCCGTTCCTGTTGATGGACGAGCCGTTCAGTGCCGTCGACCCGATCGTCCGGAACCAGCTTCAGGACGAGTTTCTTCGGCTGCAGGCCGATATCTCCAAGACCATCGTCATGGTCACCCACGACATCGACGAGGCCCTCAAGCTTGGCGACCAGGTCGTGGTGCTTCGGCAGGGCGGAACCCTGGCGCAGGCCGCAACTCCGGCCGAACTGCTGGCCGCCCCAAAGGACGCCTTCGTCGCCGACTTCGTCGGGGCAGCACGCGGCTACCGGGCCCTCGGATTCCACAACTCGGACGAGCTTCTCCAACTCAACGACGAGCCCACCGTCACGGTGGGCCAGTCGGTGTCCACGATCCCGTCGACGCAGGGACGCTGGATGTTGGTCGTCGATGACAATCGGGCGCCGCTTGGCTGGGTCGACACCGAAAGTGTCCGCGGCGAGTGCATACAAGACAGCGACGTGAATCTGAGCGCCACCTCGGCATCCAGGAATGACCCGCTACGCGACGTGCTCAACTCGGCGCTATCCAGTCCGAGCAGCCGCTGCGTGATCACCGACGAGTCGGGGGCGCTGATCGGCACGGCATCCGATTACGACGTCATGGACGCCATCCGTCGCGCGAAGGAAGCGAGGACCGCGGCATGAACTGGATTTCGTCCAACATCGACAGGATCATCTCGCTGACGATCAGCCACACGTGGCTTACATTGGTGCCGACGATCGTCGGGCTGCTGGTTGCGCTGCCGATCGGTTGGTGGGCGCACAAATTCAAGCGCGGCCAGGCCGCGATCGTCGGAACCGCAGGGCTGCTCTACACCATTCCCTCGCTCGCGTTGTTCATCATCCTGCCGACAATCCTTGGGACGAAGATTCTCGATCCGTTGAACATCGTTGTCGCGCTGACGCTTTACACGTTGGCGTTGCTGGTGCGGGTCGTCGCCGACGGGCTCGACTCGGTGCCACACGACACGGTCGCCGCCGCCGAGGCGATGGGCTACCGCGGTTGGCAACGGCTTCTGCTCGTCGAACTGCCCGTCGCCGTCCCAGTGATCGCCGCGGGCTTGCGCGTCGCGGTCGTGTCCAACGTCAGCATCGTGACCATGGCCGCCCTGCTTGGCATCCCGCAGCTCGGCTCGCTGTTCACGCAGGGATTCCAGCTACGCCTCTTCGTTCCACTGGTCACCGGCATCGTGCTGTGCGTGGTGCTTGCCGTCGTGTTCGACGGCCTGATCATCTGGCTGAACAGACTCTTAACCCCCTGGCGGCAAAGGACGGTGACGTCGTGAACATCTTCGGATGGCTCTCCGACCCGACGAACTGGACTGGCTCAGGCGGTATCCCGGCTCAGATCGGCTACCACCTCCTCTATTCGGCGATCGCGCTGCTGGTTGCTCTCGCCATAGCGGTGCCGCTGGGAATTCTGATCGGCTACACCGGACGAGGCGAGGCGTTGGTCGCCGGGTCCGCTAACGCATTGCGTGCGCTTCCGTCGCTTGGACTGCTGGTTTTGCTCTTCCTCCTGATCTCACCGATAGTGACCGGGAAGCTTGTCTACGTACTGCCGACCATCATTGTGCTTGTCCTGCTTGCGGTTCCACCGATTCTCACGGGAACATATGCCGGCATCCAGACTGCCGACCCCGACGCCGTCGGCGCGGCAAGGGGGATGGGCTTCACAAAGCGCCAGATCCTGTTGCGGGTCCAGCTGCCGTGCGCCTTACCGCTGATGATCTCCGGAGTGAGAAGCTCCACACTGCAAATCGTTTCGACGGCCACCATCGCCGCGTATCTCGGGCTGCAGGGCCTCGGGCGATTCATCCTCGACGGCAGAGCGCAGGCCAACTTCAGTGAAATGGCAGGCGGGGCAATACTTGTCGCGATTTTGGCGCTCGCACTGGAGTTCACCTTCGCCTGGCTCGGCCGTGTCATCGTCTCGCCCGGCCTGCGCCGCACCGCATCGAAATCCAGCTCACCCATGTCCACGACCGTCCTCGAGCCGGCCACCACCTAGGTACCACCCGGTGCCGACCCTCACATCAGGAGAATCACTATGAAGAAACGCACGTTGCTGTCGGCCCTGGCCTGCGCCTCCGTCCTTGCGCTGTCTGCATGCGGCGGTGGCGGCGGCAACCCGCTGTCCGGCGGAGGGGACAACAAGGGATCCTCGGGTTCGGAGGTCATCGTCGGTTCGGCGGACTTCACCGAAAGCCAGCTGGTGGCCAGCATTTACTCGCAGGCTCTGCAGGCCGCAGGCGTTCCGACGAAGGAGCAGTTCAACATCGGAAGCCGCGAGGTCTACATCCAGGCTCTCAAGGACGGCTCCATCGATCTGGTCCCGGAATATACGGGCGCATTCCTGAGTTATCTCGACCCGAAGTCGACCGCCGCGACACCTCAAGCGGTGACGAGCGAGCTCTCGACGAAATTACCGGCCGGAACTGCGATGCTGACCCCGTCCCCGGCAGAGGACAAGGATGTCGTGGCCGTGACACAGGCCACGGCTGACAAGTACAAGTTGAAGACCGTCTCGGACTTGAAGCCGGTTGCCGGTGAGCTCGTGCTCGGGGGCCCGCCGGAGTGGAAGACGCGCACCCAGGGTGTGGTCGGGCTCCGCGACGTGTACGGCCTCAACTTCAAGGATTTTGTGTCGCTGGACGCGGGCGGCACCTTGACGATGACGGCTCTGGTTAACGGTCAGGTTCAGGCGGGAGACCTGTTCAGCACCGATCCTGGTCTGCACTCCAATCATCTTGTCGCCCTTGAGGATGACAAGAACCTGTTCGCCGCGGAGAACGTGGTCCCGCTGATCAAGTCGGGCAAGCAGAGCGACACCATCACCAAGACGCTGAACGCCGTTTCGGCAAAGCTCACCACTGACGACCTGATCTCGATGAACGCCGAGGCCGCGACGGGCACCAACCTGTCGGACATCGCCAAGAAGTGGCTCGCGGGCGCAGGCATATCGAAGGGCTGAAGTCAGCTCGCTGCGTGAAGCCGCTGGGGGGCCTCGAACCGCACCGGGTCGAGGCCAAGGTGGTCACGCAGCGAGCTGCCGGTGTATTCGGTACGGAACAGCTTGCGGCGCTGTAGCTCCGGCACCACCGAGTCGACGAAGTCGTTGAACGTGCCCGGTGTTTGGGCCGCCGACACCATGAACCCGTCGGCCTCGCGCGCGTTGAACGATTCCTCGATTTGGTCGGCGACCTGCGCTGCGGTCCCGACGAACTGCGGAAGCAGCACACCCTGCGCGTACAACTTGCCGACGTCGCGCAGCGTGAGGTTGTCGCGGTTGGCCACCCGGCGCACCGCCTCGAACAGACCCTGCGTCCCGCTGACCTGCACATCCTCGACCGGTGCATCCAGGTCGTAGCCGGAGAAGTCGTGGTCGGTGTGCACCGAGAGTGTGATCAGCCCGGAGATGGGATCGGCAAGCTCGTTGTGGAACGCCTGCTTCTCGCGCGCGATCGACTCGGTCTCTCCGATGAACGGGATGAAGGCCGGGAAGACAAGTACCTGATCTGGGTCGCGGCCGAAATTGACTGCGCGGGACTTGATGTCGTCGTAGTAGGCACTGCGACCGTCTGGCGTCGGGTCGATCTCGAATATTGCCTCGGCCCATCGCGCCGCGAAGTCCCTGCCGGTGCTCGACGAGCCGGCCTGGATCAACACCGGCCGGCCCTGGGGCGAATGCGGGACGTTCAGCGGGCCGCGTGAGCGGAAGTACGGTCCGTCGTGGTCAACGGGGCGGATCCGCGACGGGTCGGCGAACACCCCGCTTACCTTGTCCAGCACGAGTGCGTCGGGATCCCAGCTGGACCACAGCTCGAGGGTGGTGCGGACGAACTCGTCGGCGCGCTCGTACCTGAACTCATGGTCCAGGTGGTGGTCGTGGCCGAAGTTCTGCGCCTCGCTCTGGGTCAGCGACGTGACGATGTTCCACGCTACCCGGCCCCGGGTGACGTGATCGAGGCTGGAGAAGATGCGGGCCAGTTCGTATGGGTGAAAGTACGTGGCCGACTTGGTGATTGCGATACCCAACTTGGAGGTCACCGCGCCGATGCTTGCCGCCACGATCGACGGATCCAGCGTCGCGGTAGCCTGCGTCCCGCGGCGCAGCGGCTCGGTGATGTCGTCACCGAACCGGACCGGTGCGGCCAGCAGATCGGCGAAGAACAGAAAGTCGAACTTGCCGCGCTCGAGTATCCGGCCGATGCGGTGGTAGTACTCCGGTGTGGTGAACCCCGTGTCGCTGCCGGGGTGCCGCCAGGCCGCATGCGAATGCGTGACCTGAGAGGCGATCTGAAATCCGCCGAGGTGGAGTTGACGGGTCATGTGAATTGCCTTTCAGAAGTAGGCGTTGGCCGGCACCGGCGTGCCGTGCAATAGGTTCTGGCCGATCACCCGCGCCTTGTAGGCCACCGGGTTGTGCAGCGTGATGGTGCGGATGTTGCGCCAGTGCCGGTCGAGGTTGCGTTGCCTGCTGGCAGCGCTCGCCCCGCCGAGCTCGAGCAGCCGGGTGGCAGCCTCGGTTGCGACGCCGTCGAGATGCACCTTTACCTTGGCGACCTTCAGCTGGGCCTCCGCGGCGAGCTGCGGGTCCGGCACCCCTTCGACTTCTGAGGCGGTGGCCGCGCCGATCGCTTCGGCGGCATCGAGAACCACGGCCTTGGCGATGTACGCGGTGCTGGCGAGCTCGCCGAGCTGCCGCTGATAGAGCGGGTCGTCGGTCGGCTTCTCGGACAGCGCGTGGCTGAAGCTTCGATCCCGCGACCGCAGCAGCGTGATGCCGTCATCGACGACCGAGGCGAGGATGCCCGCGACCACCGCGTGGATGAACAGCTGCAGCGATGCGTATTGCACCGTCGGCACCGGATCGGCGTCATATGGCGTGTCGTTGAGGACCTCGTCTTCCCAGACCGCCACGTTGGTGAACTCGGTGGTGCCCGTCCCGGTTCTGCGCTGGCCAAAGCCGTCCCAGTCGTCGATCAGCCGCACGCCGTCGCGGTCCGCGGGCACCACCACGGTGGCGACCGAGTCGTGGTCGGTGGTGATCGCAACGGTCAGGTAGTCGGAGAACAGCGTGCCGGTGCTGTAGAACTTCTCCCCGTCCAGTCGGTAGCCGCCGCCTTCGGAGGATCGCAGCCGGGTGTTGAAGACGAGGCTGCCGACGGCCAGCGAACCCTTCTCGCTGAACGCGTTGCCGAATATATTGCCCTCGGCCACCTTGCGCAGCCAGCGGGCGGACGACGGGTCGCCGGCGGTGCGCAGGCGCTCCTCCACGAACCAGAAATGAGTCCGGAAGATGTGGGCCACAATGGGATCCGCCTGCGCGACGTCGATCACTGTGGAAAACAGCTGCGGGACAGTGAATCCCGCACCGCCGAGATGTTCAGGCAGCCGCAGAGTGCCGAAGCCGGCGCGCTTGAGCGATGCGACTTGGTCAAAAGGGTTCTCGTCGTTGAGATCTCGCTCTTTTGCCCCGTCATTGATCTGGGTTAGCAGCTCAGCCCATGCAGGCGAACCGGGCAGGGTGCGAGTCCCGTCATCCACTGAGGTCATGGCACCGTTCTACCGGCGCTCGGCAGCCGCGTGCACTGCTTTGGATCACCCCGAACCTAAGAACGATCGACGGGGCACAATGAGTGTTGATGACGATGAACGCCAAGCGTCGCAAAGCGCACGACAAGCTGGCCGCGTTGCCAGGCGTGCGTGCGGTGCGACGGCCCGTGCGGCCCAGGTCGAATGTCGAAGGCGAGGCGGCTCCGGGCGGCGACCAGGAGTTCGACCTGTTCTACGTGCGTACCGGCCGTAAGTCACCGCATCCGCTCGTCGTCATACCCGGCGGCCCCGGCGCCGCCTCCATCGCCCTCTACCGAGGGTTTCGGCGGCGCGCGGTAGCCGAGGGTCTTGACGTGATCATGGTGGAGCACCGCGGCGTCGGGATGTCCCGCCATGACGACACCGGCACCGACTTGCCCCCAGAGGCGCTGTCCATCGACCAGGTGGTCGACGATGTGGGCGCGGTCCTCGAAGACGCCCACGTGGACAAGGCCGTCATCTACGGCACCTCCTACGGCACGTACGTCGCGGCCGGAGTCGGTGTGCGGCACCCGGATCGGGTGCACGCGATGATTCTCGACTCACCGCTGCTGTCGGCCGAAGACATCAACGCCGTGCGGGAGGCCACCCGTCGTGTGCTGTGGCGTGGCGACGAGCCCGAAACAGCTGAACTTGGCGACAAAGGTTCGGCGGCTGGTCGAGGACGGTGTGCTCACGCCAATGGCCGCGCAGCTGGCCGCCGGAATGTACGGGCTGGCGGGGCCCGCTGTGCTCAGGCGCCAGCTCGACCTGCTGCTGGAGGGCCGCGATTGGCTGTGGGGCGCCGTCGGCCTCGGGACCAAGCTGCTGTTTGAGCGCAAGACGCCGTATCACCACGAGCCGGACCTGGTTCAGCGGATCGGCTATCGCGAACTCAACTACGGTGCGGTGCCCGACGGCGAGCCACTCGATCCAGCGCTTGCGTGGCGCGAGGTCGCGTCGGGTGAAGTCGATTACGTTGCCGAGCCGTTCGATCTCATTGATGAGATGCCCAAGTTCAGCTGGCCGACGGTCGTCATCTCCGGTGGCCGCGACCTCATCACCCCGCCTTCGGTGGCCCGCACGATCGCGTCGCTGGTGCCCGGCGCTGTGCTGGTCAATCTCGCCACCGCCGGGCACTCCGCCATCAACCTTCGCGAGCGCGCCGCGCTGGACATCATCAAGGCCACCTACGAAGGACTGAGCTCGGACCTGCCCGCACGCGCCGACGAGCTGGACTCGACGCCGGGTGGCCTCGGGGTCAGGCTGCTGATCTGGGGCATCGCCGCGGCGGCCGTCGCCGAACAGGCATTGCCTGCCGTGGTTCCCCGCACCGTGCAGCGCGTTACGGCTTCATGAAGCCGATCTTGGTGTAGTCGGCATCGGCAAGTCCGAATGCGCCGAAGTTCGCCAAAGTGCTTCGCACCGCGACGTTTCCGGGCGACTGCGTCAGCGGCAGGCTGAAACCCTCGGCCCAGATCAGCTTGTCGACCTCATTGGCCAGATCGCGCGCCTTGGCCGGGTCGAGCTCCTCGAGCGTCTGCTCGATCTTGGCGTCAATCTCCGGGCTGCCGATCTTGCCGAAGTTGCTTTCGCCGTCCGACGCGTAGATCTGGGGCAGTCCCGACAGCGGGAATGCGTCGCCGACCCAGGAGAACTGCGCGATATCGAAATCGCCGACGTTGATGTGGTTCGAGAAGAATCCGCCGCCGCCCTTGGCATCGAGATCAAGCTTGACGCCCACCTGGGCGAGGTTGTTCTGAGCGATCTGGCCGAACTGACGGGTGGCGAGCGAGTCGTACAGCACATCGCGGATGACCAGCTGGCGGCCGTCCTTCTCGCGGAATTGCCCGTTGAGTCGCCAACCCAGCGCATCCAGTTCCTGCTTGGCCTTCTCGGGGTCAAAGGCGACCACGGCGCTGTTGTCCTGGTAGCCCTCCTGCCCGGCGACGTAGACGTGGTTGTTCAGCGGGACGGGATTGTCCGCGAGGCCTCGCTGGGTGACGTCGGCGATCGTTTGGCGGTCGATCGCCTTTCCGATCGCCAACCGCAGCGCCTTGTCGGCCAGGATCGAACCGGGTGCACCGTTGAACGTGAAGTGATACCAACTGTTTCCGGGCGCACGCCGAATCGACACTCCATTGGTACGCCGCGCGACGGTCATCTCGTCGAGGGTGGCAAGGCCCGTGGCGTCGATGGTGTTGTTCTGCAGGGCGGGGATTCGCGCGGCGTCGTCGAGAACCAGATAGGTGACGCTGTCCAGCAGCGCGTGGGGTTCCCCACCATTTCGGGTTGCGGGTCAGCACAATTCGTTGCGCGGTGCGGTCGAGGGAGGAGATGATGAACGGCCCCGCCGACGGGCCTGGCCCGTTGAGCTGACTCTTGTTGAACGCCTCGGGCGTCGCGGTCATGCTCTTCGGCAGCAGCATGGTGTTGCCCGACAGCATGCCTCGCCACTCCGCGTACGGTTTGGCGAACTTCATGATCGCCTGGCGATCATCGACGCCGCGCGTTACGGATTCGACGCGGTCGGCCCCGTTGGGGCTGGCGGCCGCGAAAGCCTTGTCCTTGCCGCTGGTCGCGTTGATCTGGGAGGCGATGTCCTCCCATGTGATCGGGGTGCCGTCGCTCCATACCGCTTTCGGGTTGATGGTCCATGTGACTACCTGCGGGTTGGTGCCTGTCACTTCGGCGCCGGTGAAGTAGTCGGTGTTCAGGGTCATCGAACCGTCGGCGGCGATCCGGAACGCCCGAGGCATGCTGGCCTTGAGCATGCCCGCGGTGTCGGCCGAGTTGCCGTCGATATGCAGCGAGTTGAAGTTCTCCGGAAACGCTGTCAGCGCCAACCGCAGGTTGCCACCCTGCTGCAGGGCGGAGACGTCCTTCGGATTGATGTCGTTAGTCGTCCCGAGCTCCGCGGATCCGCCCGCCGAGGGGGTTTCCTGCTTGCCGCCGGAGCAGGCGGTGAGAGTGAGACCTGCCGTCAAACCCACACTGAGGGCAACCACGGCGAAGCGTCGGATCTTCATGGCGACAGACGTTACCTGCGATTCGGTTCCGGTTGAGGAACTGCGGCAAGCAGCCGCCGGGTGTAGTCGCGCTGCGGATTGGCGAACACCTGGTCGCCGTCACCCTGCTCGACGATCTTGCCCTTGTACATGACGGCGACCCGGTGGGCGAGATGTTTGACGACCGACAGGTCGTGGGAGACGAACAGATACGACAAGCCGAACCGGTCCTGCAGATCCAGCAGCAGGTTGATGATGCCTGCCTGGATCGACACGTCCAGTGCCGACACCGGTTCGTCGAGGGCCAGAATCTTCGGCTGCAGAGCCAGTGCCCGCGCGATGCCGATGCGCTGCTTCTGCCCGCCGGAGAACTCGGCGGGGTAGCGGCTGGCGTCCTCGCGGCGCAGTCCGACGATGCCAAGCAGCTCGGCCACCCGTTCGTCGGTGCGGCTCTTGTCAAAACCATTGGCCTGCAACGGCTCTGCCAGGACATCGAACACCGGCAGTCGCGGATCAAGCGACGCGACCGGATCCTGGAAGACCACCTGCAGGTCCCCGCGCAGCGCGCGCCGGGTAAGCCGGTCGAGCGTGGCGACGTCGGCGCCCAACACCTCGATCGAACCTGACTGCGGGGCGGACAGTTCCAGAATCTGGTGCAGTGTCGTCGACTTGCCCGAGCCGGATTCACCGACGATGCCGAGGGTCCGGCCCTGCTGCAGCTCGAAGCTGACACCGTCGACCGCGCGTACCTCGCCGACCTGGCGGCGGAACACCACGCCCTTGGTCAGTTTGTAGGTCTGCACCAGATCGCGCACCCGCAGGGCCACCGGGACATCGGCAGCAGGCGCCACGGCTCGTGGCTCGGTGGATATGCCGTAGATCTGCGCCGCACTCCGGCCTGCCACCTGGTCGGTGCGGATGCACGCCGCTCGATGCGATGGGGTGATCTCGAGCAGCTCGGGTTCGGCGGAGCGACAGCGCTCGATGGTCAGGGGGCAGCGTGGCGCGAAAGGGCAGCCCGGCGGCAGCGCGGCCGCCGACGGCGGGGCACCTGGGATCGGCACCAACCGAGCGCCCTGCGGCGCGTCGAGCCGCGGCACCGACCCGAGTAGCCCTGCGGTGTAAGGCATTCGGCGATCTCGATACAGCACATCGACATCTGCTGTCTCGACGGCGCGGCCCGCGTACATCACCAGTGCGCGGTCGGCGAATTCGGCGACCACTCCGAGATCGTGGGTGATGATCAGGACGCCCGCCCCGGTCACGTCGCGCGCGGTCCGCAGCACCTCGAGGATCTGCGCCTGCACCGTCACATCCAGCGCCGTGGTCGGCTCGTCACAGATCAAGAGGTCGGGATCGTTGGCGATGGCGATCGCGATGACGACCCGCTGCCGCTCGCCTCCGGAAAGCTCGTGGGGGAACGAGCTGGCCCGACGCTCGGGCTGTCCGATGCCGACCAGCTCCAGCAGCTCTACCGCGCGTGTCCGGGCCGATCGCCGGCCTACATCACGCTGATGCACCTCAATGGCCTCGGCGATCTGGTCACCCACGGTGTAGACGGGGGTGAGCGCCGACATCGGGTCCTGGAACACCATGCCGACGGCCCGGCCGCGGATCTGCGACATCTGGCCGTCTGACAACCCCAGCAGCTCGTCGCCGTGTAGTCGGACCGACCCCGACACTTCTGCGTATTCGGGCAGTAGCCCGACGACGGCCATCGCGCTGGCCGACTTGCCTGAACCGGATTCGCCGACGAGTGCAACCACCTCGCCCGGATCGACGTGAAAGCTCATGCCGCGCACCGCGTTCACACGTTCGGCATCGGTCGGGAACGTCACGGTCAGGTCGGTTACCTGCAGCAGGCTCAGCTTGCCTGTCTGCTCTTCGCGCGAGACGCTCATCACCGACGCCTTCGGAGCGGCCGGGCGCTGGGATCCAGCGCGTCGCGCAGACCGTCGCCAACCAGGTTGGCGCACAACACGATCATCACCAGAACGCCAGCCGGGAACAGGAACACCCACGGGAACGTCGTCACCGACGTCCTGCCGTCGTCGATCAGGGTGCCCAGCGATACATCCGGTGTCTGCACACCGAAACCCAAGAAGCTCAAACCAGTTTCGGCCATGATCGCCAACCCGACGTTCAACGCGGTGTCAATGATCAGGAACGACGCGACGTTCGGCACAATGTGGCGCACGATGATCCGCGTTGTGCTAACTCCCATATACCGTGCGGCGGTGACGAATTCGCGGTCGCGCAGACTCATCGTCATGCCACGCACGATGCGGGAACTGACCATCCATCCGAACACCGACAGCAGCAGGATCAACCAGGCCACGGTGCCGGATTGTTTGGTGCGTGGCGTGACGATCGCGATCAGGAAGAAGCTAGGCACCACCAGCAGCAGGTCGACGATCCACATCAGCGTGCGGTCGCGCCAGCCCCCGAAGTAGCCTGCGATCGATCCAACGGTTGCGGCGAGGATGGAGGAGATGAACGCCACGCAGACCCCGATCAGCATGGATTTCTGCATGCCGCGCAGGGTTTGGGCCAACAGGTCTTGGCCCGACGAGGTCGTGCCGAACCAGTGGTCGAGCGAGGGCGGCTGCTGTAGTGCGGTGAAATCCATGTCGGTGTAGCGGTACGGCAGAACTGGGGGCAGCGCATAGCAGCCGATGAATAGCACAACCAGCAACACAAGCGACACCACGGCGGGCTTGTTGCGCAGGAATCGGCGCCAGACGAGTCCGCGCCGCGACGCGAACCCTGCCACGTCGACGCCGGATTTGGCGGTGGTCGCGGTCTCTGTGGTCACCGGTTCGGTCATGTCACCCGGACCCTCGGGTCGAGCGCCGCGTAGATGACGTCGGACAGCAGCCCGGCAACCAGGATCAAGGCGCCGGAAAAGAACGTGATCGCGGCGATGATGTTGGTGTCCTGGTTGGCGATGCCCTGCACCGCCCACTCGCCGATACCGTGCCAGCCGAAGATCGTCTCGACGAACAGTGCGCCAGTGAACAATCCGGCGACGCTATAGGCGAATAGGGTCGCCATCGGGATCAGCGCTGTTCGCAATCCGTGCTTGAACAGCGCGCGACGACGGGTCAGGCCCTTGGCCCTTGCGGTGCGAATGAAATCCTGGCCGAGCACGTCGAGCATCGCGTTGCGCTGATACCGGCTGTAACCCGCGATCGCCCCCAGCGCCAGTGTGAACGTCGGCAGCACCAGGTGCTGTACCCGATCGACGAACTGGTTCCAGGCACCACCGACCGCGTCAGGTGACGTCTCGCCGGTGTACTCGAACAACTGCACCCCGAGCACGGTGTTGACCTGCAGTGCGCCAAGAATCAAAAGGTTCGCGATGACGAACGTCGGCGCGCTGAGCACCAACAGCGATAGCACCGTGATCACCCGGTCGGACAGCCGGTATTGCCGGATAGCTCCCCACGCTCCGACCACCACGCCGATGAACGTGCCCATGACCGCGCCGATGACCACCAGTCGCAGGCTGACCCCGATGCGTCGCCACAGCTCATCCGACACCGGTTGCCCGCCGATGGTCGTGCCGAAGTCACCGCGCACCGCGCCCGCCACCCAGTGCGCGTATCGCGCCGGGATCGGCTTGTCGAGGTCGAGTTCGTGGGCTTTCGCGTCGATGACGACTTGCGAGGGCCGTGGGTTGCGCTGCAGCAGGCTGTCCAGGGGTCGGAACGTCAGCGACGCCAGCGAGAAGGTCAGGAACGAGGCCACCGCCAGCAGCACGACGTAGTTCAGCAGCCGCCGCAGAAGGAAGCGCGTCATCGGCGACGTCCCTGGGCCTGCTGCATGACGCACAGGGTATGAGATGGGTCTGCGCACGGCCGGTTGTTGCACCCCGGCGTCGCTAGTCAATTCGCACAGTTGCTTAAGGCCATTTCCAGATTGGGAGCGCTGACTGGTCTTTACCTGCAGGTTTACCGAGTCACCTGCCTGTGGCGGCGGCATGGACAAAGCCGGGAAGGTGAGGTTCCAAGAATGAATTCTGCAGAGCACAACAATGTGAAACTGCTCGTCGCGCTGATCGGCGGCACCGACGTGATTGCCGTGACATTGACAGCGCACACGCCTGACGGCTCCGCGAAGCCGTAGCGCCTCAGTTCGGCAGCCTGCCGGGTCCGTCCAGTTGCGGATTGCCGATGTTGGTGACCGTCGCGGTCTGGCCGCTGCGTGTCGCCCGGACGACGACCCGGGCATCAGTGGCGAACGGCGCGCCCGCGTTGCCCGCCGTGCTCGGTATGACATAGGTCTGGCTGAAGCCGTCCTCGCTCAGGACGGTGATCGAGGTCGGCGAAATCGCGGTGACCGTGCCCGTCTGCGTCAGCACCGTGGTGTAGCCGCCTGCGCCGTCGGGGACCACGAACTCGCCGTGCAGCGACGTGGACCCCACCGCAGCCGGGCCGGGTCCACCCCCCGAGCCGTGCTGGCCGCCGGGGCCAGCTACTGTGCCGCCGCCTTGCCCGACCGCCTGGTGGGTCGCCCCGAAGGAATGCGAGCTGCCCTCGGTTGCGGCATAGATCGCGGCACCGCCGACGGCGGCGATGACGGTGGCGACACCGACGGCCGCGGCGGTGCCGCGCAGGCCCCAGCGGCTGGGCGGTGGCTGTGGCGCCCCCCATGCCTTGCGCTCGTCGCCGATCCGTTCGGTGGTCATGGGACCACAGTGCAAGGCGTTCATGTGAGTCAGCTGTGCGTCTATTCAGTGTCGGTTATGCCCGCGCGTCTTCACAGGTCTCACATAGACAAGGCACAGTCTGGACTCATGGGCGCCGCGAATAATAGGCCCGTGTCCAGTCCCAGCGGAACCACGGTCAATGAGAACGACCCCGCACGCGTTGTCATGCGGCGCGCCGACGGCAAGCCGATCCACGTGTTGGTCGTCGACGACGAGCCGGTTCTGGCCGAACTCGTGTCGATGGCACTGCGGTACGAGGGGTGGGATATCGCGACGGCCGGTGACGGCGCTTCCGCGATTGCGTCGGCCAAAGACACTCCGCCCGATGTTGTGGTGCTCGACGTGATGCTGCCAGACATGAGCGGGCTGGACGTCCTGCACAAACTGCGCGAGCAGATCCCGGGGCTGCCGCTGCTGCTGCTTACCGCGAAAGACTCAGTGGAAGACCGCATCGCCGGTCTGACCGCAGGCGGTGACGACTACGTGACCAAGCCGTTCAGCCTCGAAGAGGTGGTGCTGCGACTGCGCGCGCTGCTGCGGCGCACGGGCGTTTCCAGCGAAACAGGCGGAGCCAAGATCGTGGTCGGCGATCTGGTGCTCGACGAGGACAGCCACGAAGTCACCCGCGCAGGCGACGTCATCTCACTGACCGCCACCGAGTTCGAGCTGCTGCGGTTCATGATGCGCAATTCCAAGCGCGTGTTGAGCAAGGCTCAGATCCTGGACCGGGTGTGGAGTTATGACTTCGGCGGCCGATCCAACATCGTCGAGCTGTACGTGTCGTACCTGCGTAAGAAGATCGACATCGGGCGGGATCCGATGATCCACACGTTGCGCGGCGCCGGCTATGTCCTCAAGCCCCCGCGCTGACGCGGGCCGCAGCCGCTTCCGCTCGCCACGGACCTGGTCGCTGCGCGCCCGGCTGCTGGCCTCGCAGATCGTCCTGCTTGCGCTGGTGTGTGCGGCGATCGGTGCGGGCACCGAGTTTGCGCTCCAACGCTTTCTGACGCATCAGCTCGATGAACGGTTGGCCGAAGCCGGTCGCCGGTCTGTCGGGCTGTTCGAATTCGGGCCGCCAGTGCCACCGCCCGGAATGGGCCCGATGGCCGGCTACCCCGATCCGCCGGGGTTTTCGCGACACGTCATGATTCGCGACGACGACGGTCCTGGCCCCGCGTTCCTCAATGCTCCCGGCCAGGCGACCCGCACCGTCGGTGCGGTGATATCGCACGGCACACCAGTCGACGCAGGAATCATCACCGCCGACGGCACCCGCACCGGAATCAGTGCAACTGCAGCGAAACAACTGGCCGGCGTCACGCCGATCCACAAGCCGACGACCCTGGAACTCGACGGGCTGGGCCGCTACCGCGTCATCTCGATGCACACGCGAGGTCCTGGCGAGATCATCGTGACGGGGTTGCCCACCTCGGAGGTCGACGACACGTTGCTGACCGTACTCGTCATCTTCGGTGTCGTCGGGGCGATCGCGCTGATCGGTGGCACGACGGCGGGCGTTGTGATCATCCGGCGCCAACTCGCCCCGCTGTCAAGGGTTTCCGAAGCTGCCCGGCAGGTGGCAGACCTCGAACTCGATCGTGGCGAGGTGCGGCTGCCGTCACCGATCGTCAAGGTCGATCCGGCCAGCGCGGACACCGAGATCGGACAGCTCGGCTCTGCGCTGAACCGAATGCTGGACACCATTTCCGGCGCATTGTCCGCGCGGCATGCCAGCGAGACGCGCGTGCGCCAGTTCGTCGCCGACGCCAGCCACGAGCTGCGCACACCGCTCGCCGCGATTCGTGGCTATACCGAACTGGCGCAACGCAAACGAGAGGACCTGCCCGAGGACGTCGCCCACGCGATGAGTCGCGTCGAATCCGAAACCGAACGGATGACGCAGCTCGTCGGGGACATGTTGCTGTTGGCGCGGCTGGACACCGGTAGGCCGCTGGAACGCGAGGAGGTCGATCTGTCCCGGCTCGTCGTCGACACCGTCAGCGACGCCCACATCGCGGGCCCAGAGCACGAATGGCTGCTGGACCTGCCCGATGAGCCCGTCACCGTCACCGGCGACGAGGCACGGCTGCATCAAGTACTGGCCAATCTGCTCGCCAACGCCAGAATCCACACACCACCCGGCACCTCGGTCACCACGTCGTTGGTCGTCGACGAGTCCGGCGGCGCCGTCCTGACGGTCGCCGACGATGGTCCAGGAATACCCGTGTGGCTGCAGCCTGAGATATTCGAGCGGTTCGCACGCGGCGATTCGTCGCGCTCCCGGCGGGGCGGCAGCACCGGGCTGGGCCTGGCCATCGTCGCCGCCGTCGTCAGGGCCCACGGCGGCACGATCGACGTGCGCAGTGTGTCGGACAAGACGGAATTCGTCGTGAAGCTTCCTGCTGATTCACAGGCAAGGCACAGCGCATCCAAAACCGGTGCCTAGCGGGCTCAACGAAAATCTCCTCAGTGACGACCCTGGTTCTCGGTGCCGAGCAGACACAAGCTCGCCCAAAATCCGCCTCTGGCGTGCGAGTTCGCGTCTGGTCGCGGGTGGGACTCGGCGTGCTGCTGGCAGCGACCGCAGCGCTGTACCTATGGAACCTGTCGGCCAGCGGTTGGGCCAACGCGTTCTATTCCGCAGCCGCGCAGGCCGGGGCCAGCGACTGGACCGCGATGCTGTTCGGGTCCAGCGACGCCGCCAATGCCATCACCGTCGACAAGACACCCGCCGCGCTGTGGGTGATCGACGTGTCGGTGCGCGTGTTCGGGCTGAACCCGTGGAGCGTGCTGGTGCCACAGGCGCTGGAGGGCGTCGGCGCGGTGGCGGTGTTGTACGCCGCGGTCCGACGGGTCAGTGGCGATGGTGCAGCGTTGCTTGCTGGTGCGGTGTTGGCGCTGACCCCCGTTGCCGCCTTGATCTTCCGCTTCAACAATCCCGATGCACTGCTGGTGCTGCTTCTCGTTTCCGCCGCGTACTGCGTGCAGCGGGCGTGCGAAAAGGACAGCGGGCGTTGGTGGTTGATCGCCGCTGGCGCCCTCGTTGGCTTCGGGTTTCTGGCCAAGATGCTGCAGGCGTTCCTGGTGGTGCCAGGGTTCGCCGTGGCGTACCTGGTCGCAGGCGGTCATCGGATGCGGCGCCGGATCGTCGACCTGCTCGCCGCCGCGGCCGCACTCGTGGTGTCCGGTGGCTGGTATCTGTTGCTTGTCGAGCTGTGGCCTGCCGACGCGCGGCCCTACATCGGTGGTTCGCAGCACGACAGCATCGTCGAATTGGCCTTGGGGTACAACGGGTTAGGCCGTCTGACCGGTGACGAGCCTGGCGGGCTTGGCAACCTCAACTTCGACGTCGGCTGCGGCAGGCTGTTCGGCAGCACCATGGGTCTGGACATCGCCTGGTTGCTGCCCGCCGCGGTGATCTGCCTGGCGGCGGCGTTCGTCATCACCAGGCGCGCACCGCGCACGGATCCGGTGCGGGCGGCGTTGATCTTGTGGGGCGGCTGGCTGGCGGTCACCGCGGTGGTGTTCAGCTTCGCCAGCGGGATCGTGCATCCCTACTACACCGTCGCGCTCGCGCCTGCGATCGGTGCTTCGATCGGCATCGGGGCAACGCTGCTGTGGCTCCAGCGCTCCGATATCCGAGCCGCGACCGCGTTATCCGGCACGGTCCTGGTGACAACCATCCTCGCGGCGGTGTTGCTGTCCAGGCACAGCGATTGGATGCCGTGGCTGCGGGCGACGGTCGCGGTCGGGGGAGTGGGCGCTGCCGCATTGTTGCTGGTCGTGGGCAGGCTGCCTGCTGTCGTCGCCCGTGCGGCGGCGGCATTGGCCGTCGTGGCGTGCCTGGCATCGCCCCTTGTGTACTCGCTCGCGACCGCTGCCGCACCGCACAGCGGCGCGATCCCGTCGGTTGGGCCCGCGCGTCAAGGCTTCGGCGGCCCCGTCGGTATGCTCGATTCCCCGACTCCGGGGCCCGCCCTGTCGGCAACGCTGTCCGCAGATGCGCACAATTTCAGATGGACGGCGGCCGTTGTCGGCTCCAACAACGCCGCTGGCTACCAATTGGCAAGTGGTGCACCGATTATGGCGGTCGGCGGCTTCAACGGCACCGACCCGTCGCCGACGCTCAAGGAGTTCCAGCGGTATGTCGCCGACCGGCAGATCCACTACTTCATTCGCGGGAAGACGATGATCGGGCACTGGGGAGGCACCTCGACAGGTAGCCACGAGTCCGCCGATATCGCCCAATGGGTGGAAACGCACTACACCCCGCGGACCGTCGACCGCGTGATCATCTACGACCTCACGCAGCCGCCGAAGAACTCATAGCTGGGACATAGCTTCGCCCAACGGTGAACACAAGCTGCGCCTCGACTATGGGTGTCATGACAGACATCGCCCTCGGACCCGACACCGGCTGGGATCGCCGCATCCGCTTCGAATCGCGGCCGAATGCCGCCCTCGCGGCGCGCGCCGCCGGCGTGCCGGTTCTCGACGTGGTGGTTCCGGTGTACAACGAGCAAGCCGCGCTCGCGGATTGTGTGTATCGGCTGCATCGGCACCTTCAGGAGAACTTTCCCTTCCCGGCGCGCATCACGATCGCCGACAACGCCAGCGTCGACGAAACCCCGCGGATCGCCGCCGAACTGGCAGCCGAGCTGACCGACGTCCGCGTGGTGCGGCTGGAGCAGAAGGGGCGTGGCCGTGCACTTCACGCCGTCTGGTCCACCTCGGACGCGCCGGTGCTGGCCTATATGGACGTCGACCTGTCCACCGACCTCGCGGCGCTCGCCCCGCTGGTCGCGCCGCTCATCTCCGGCCACTCGGACCTCGCGATCGGCACCCGGCTTGGCCGCGGAGCGCGAGTGGTGCGCGGCCCGAAGCGCGAGATCATCTCGCGCTGCTACAACTTCATCCTGAAATCGACCCTGTCCGCGGGCTTTTCCGACGCACAGTGCGGGTTCAAGGCGATCCGCGCCGACGTCGCAGAGCGCCTGCTGCCGCATGTCGCAGACACCGGATGGTTCTTCGACACCGAACTGCTTGTGGTCGCGGAGCGCAGCGGACTGCGCATCCACGAGGTCCCGGTGGACTGGGTGGACGACCCTGACAGCCGCGTCGACATCGTCGCCACCGCGACCGCCGACCTCAGGGGCATCGGGCGGATGTTGCGCGGCTTGGCCGACGGCTCGATCCCTGTGAACGCGATTGCCGCACAGCTCGGTTCGTCGCGGGCGTCGGCCGCACCCGGATCCCTGTTCCGTCAGGCGGTCCGGTTCGGCGCCATCGGCGTCGCGTCGACCGCGGCCTACTTGCTGCTGTTCATGCTGATGCAGGGATGGGCGGGTGCTCAGGCGGCGAACCTGATCGCGCTGCTGCTCACCGCGATCGGCAACACCGCCGCAAACCGGCGCTTCACATTCGGCGTCGGCGGCGGCAACGCGACCCGCCACCACATCGAGGGCCTCGTGGTGTTCGGCGTCGCACTGGCTATCACCAGCGGCGCGCTTGCCGGGCTGCATGTCCTTGTCGCCCAGCCACACCACTTGGTCGAGCTCACGGTGTTGGTGCTGGCCAATCTGGTGGCCACCGCTGTGCGCTTCGTACTCCTGCGCGGCTGGGTGTTTCACCCCCGCCGCGCGCACTGACTCCACGTCAAGACATAAGGAATCGATTGATGACGATCACCTCCGGTGTACAAGCCGCGACTCCGAATATTCCAGCGGAGACGCACGAGCCACCTGGGCGCCGCGACGGCATGCTCGCGCGTCTGGTTCTCGGCGACGGCTCCCAGCCGCGGTGGATCCGCCCAGCTCTGCTTGTGCTGCTTGTGGCCACCGCCGCGCTGTACTTGTGGGCGCTTGGCTCATCGGGCTGGGCCAACAGCTACTACGCGGCCGCGGTCCAGGCGGGCACACAGGACTGGAAGGCATGGCTGTTCGGGTCACTCGACCCCGGCAACGCCATCACGGTCGACAAGCCGCCTGCGGCGATGTGGGTGATGGGCCTGTCCGGCAGGCTGTTCGGCTTCAGCTCGTTCACCATGCTGGTGCCGCAGGCGTTGATGGGCGTTGGCTCAGTCGCACTGCTGTATTCGACGGTTCGGCGGTGGAGTGGCCCCGTCGCAGGCCTGATCGCAGGCGCGGTACTGGCGCTGACGCCGGTGGCCGCCTTGATGTTCCGATTCAACAACCCCGACGCGTTGATGGTGCTGCTGCTCATCGTCGCCGCGTACTGCATGGTGCGCGCGACCGAGACGGCGAGTACGCGCTGGATCGCGTTGGCCGGCTGCGCCGTCGGTTTTGCGTTCCTGACGAAGATGCTGCAGGCGTTCCTGGTTGTGCCGGGTTTGGCGCTCGTGTTTCTGGTCGCGGCGCCGGTCGGGCTGTGGCAGCGCATCGGGAAGTTGCTCGTCGGGGCGGCAGCGATGGTGGTGTCGGCGGGGTGGTACGTCGCACTGGTGGGCCTGTGGCCGGCCGATTCACGCCCATACATCGCGGGTTCGACTGACAACAGCCTGCTCCAATTAGCGTTGGGGTACAACGGGATTGAGCGGATCACCGGCAATGAGGGCGGTCCGGGTGGAGGACCAGGCGGGCACGGCGGCATGAACGGGTTCTTCGGCGGCAGTGCCGGAATCGGCAGGCTCTTCGGGCTGTCGATGGGTGCGGAGGCGTCGTGGCTGCTGCCCGCCGCTTTGATCGGCCTGCTCGCGGGCCTGTGGTTCACCCGGCGTAGCGCACGCACAGCACCCGTCCGCGCGGGCCTTGCTGCTCTGGGGCGGGTGGCTGCTGGTGACCGGTGTCGTGCTCAGCTTCATGGGCGGCACCGTCCACCCCTACTACACCGTCGAGCTTGCGCCTGCGATCGCCGCTGTTATCGGGATCTCGGTGTCCGAGCTATGGCGCGACAAGGAACATCTGACGCCGCGGATCGTCCTGGCGGTGATGGCTGCTGCCACTGGTGTGTGGGCCTACGTCCTGCTGGACCGGACGCCGGATTGGACACCGTGGCTGCGATGGGTTGTTCTGGTTGGCTCAATCGTGGTGGCGGCCGTCATTGCCGTTGGTGTGCACAGGCTCGGCAGGCTCACCGCCGCAGTGACGATCGCGGCGGCACTCTTCGGGCTGGCCGCGCCTGCCGCGTTCGCGATCTACAACGTCACGCACACGCACAGTGGCCCGGGAACGATGTCCGGTCCGGCCCATGAAGGTGGGTTCGGGGGCGGGCCGGGCGGCCAGGGTGGCTCAGGTGGCCCAGGTGGCGGATTCCGCGGCGGCGGCGGTGGGCCGGGAGCTCAGGCCGACAACCCTGCACTCGAGGAGCTCGTCGAGAATGCGGACAACCGTTGGGCGGCAGCCAGTGTCGGCTCGTTCACGGTGAGCAGCCTCGAACTCAAGACCGGTGCTTCGCTCATGGCGATCGGCGGTTTCACCGGTTCCGACAACTCACCGACGCTCGCGCAGTTCAAGCAGTACGTGTCCGACGGCCAGGTCGGCTACTTCATCGTGAGCGACAAGCGTGGCCCGCACGGCGACGCGTCTGGCAGCGGTGCCGAAATCGCGCAGTGGGTGCAACAGAACTTCACGCCCATGCATGTCGGCGGCACCACGGTGTACGACCTCGGTCACACCCGCTGAGCCCGGCGGCCGCCCTGCTTCCCCCGGGCAGGGTGGCCGCCGCCATCTATTCGCGGTGATTTTCACCCGTGGCACTGGGCCGCCGCGTTGTTATGGTCACCTCGAGGCGATCGAGGAGGTCCCAATGTCTGTGACCGACGAATATCTGAAGAACAACGAGGCCTACGCGAGCACATTCAGTGGCCCGCTTCCGCTGCCGCCGAGTAAGCACGTCGCGGTGGTGGCGTGCATGGACGCCAGGCTCGACGTCTACCGGATCCTCGGCCTGGGTGACGGTGAGGCACACGTCATCCGCAATGCCGGCGGCGTCGTCACCGACGACGAGATCCGCTCGTTGGCCATCAGTCAGCGGCTGCTCGGCACCACGGAGATCATCCTTATCCACCACACCGACTGCGGCATGCTGACTTTCACCGACGACGGCTTCAAGCAGCAGATACAGGACGAGACGGGCCTCAAGCCGGAATGGGCAGCTGAGGCGTTTCAGGACCTCGAGGAAGACGTGCGTCAGTCGCTGCGCCGCATCGAGGCCAGCCCGTTTGTCACCAAACACGAATCGCTGCGCGGGTTCGTCTTCGACGTCGCCACCGGCAGGCTGAACGAGGTCACGCTCTAAACGTTTCGTCGAGGACACGGTTGTTGGCAGGTTTACTCGCAATTCGTCTACAACAACCGTGCGCCCGGCGTCGCTCTAACCGACTTTGTATGTCGCGATCGCCTTGGCGACCGCGTCTCCATCCGGGGTGACGACGTCGACGTCGACGTTCACCAGCGTCTTGCCCCGCCGCAGCACCCGCCCGACGGCGATCAGGTCGGTCGCACTTGCAGGCGCTAGATATTGCATCGACATCGACGTGGTCACGCCGCGCAGCGAGTCCGGCACCTCCGCGCCCGCCCATGCGGCGGCCATGACCGCGACGTCGCAGCGATCGCGCCACCGTGCACCATGTCGGCGACCGTCACGTTGGTCGGGTCCCACGGCAGGCGCAGCCGCACCTCATCGGCGGCGAGGACGTCGGCGACGATGCCGAGCTTGGCGACGAACGGCGACGACGGAATGAACTGGGCCATGACGTCCGCGCCGGTCTGGGGCTGAGTGGGAGTAGACATGGATCCAGTATCTGTGGCGGATCAATTACCTCTGAAGTAAGCGAGCCGAGGAGAGTCAATGACAGCGATCCGGTTGGCCACCATGACTGCGTTGGTCGCGATTCTGGTGTTCACAGGCGGTTGCGGCTCGACAACGACAACATCGTCGACGGCGACTCAGCCGACAGTCGGACTGCCGCAAATTCTGCAGAGCGGCAATGTCCGCGTCTGCAGTACCGGCGACTACCGCCCGTTTACTTATCGCGATCCTCAAGGCAGTTGGAGTGGACTCGATATCGAGATGGCTCACAATATGGCCGCTCGCCTGGGGGTCCGGTTGGAGTTGGTGCCGACCACGTGGGCGAATCTGATCAACGATCTAGACGACAAATGTGATGCCGCGATGGGGGGAATCAGCATCACTCTCAACCGCGCCAAGCAGGCCATCTTTAGCGCTCCCTACTTGCGTGATGGAAAGGCGGCCATCGTCCGGTGTGCCGACGCCCCGAAGTTTCAGACGTTGGATGACATCGACCGCCCGGCTGTGCGTGTGCTGGTCAACCCCGGCGGCACTAACGCTGACTTCGACAAGGAGCATCTGCACAACGCGCAGGTCGTGACCTACCCGGACAACAACACGATCTTCGAGCAACTTGCAGGCAATTCCGCTGATGCCATGATCACCGACGCCAGTGAAATCCGCTGGGAGGCAAATCAGAACCCGCAACTGTGCGGCCAGAGTCTGGACCGCCCGTTCACGTTCGAGCAGAAGGGCTATCTCTTCCCCCGGCCCGCGACTGACCTGCAGCAGTGGGTCAATCAGTGGCTCAACATCACCCAGCACGACGGAACGTATGAGGCGCTGAGCCGTAAGTATCTCGGTACCGTAATCGGACCCTGACGAGTCCGGCGCGCGTCATCGAAGCGCGGCCGCCACGAGCATCTCCAGTTGTGCCGAGATCTGGTCCAGCGAATCGGTGCACCCCACGCCAATAAGTCGCACACCACCAAGCGCGTGTTGCATCGCCCGCGACTGTGACAGATGCCGTGACCTAGCAACTTTGACATCGCAGGCCGGAGCTGGTTTCATATCTGGTTATGCAGATAAATATGGTCATCTCTACCAACTTTACGAGGATATGATGACCGCCGCTCAGGAACTCAACCAGGCAGGCCGCTACGAGCTGAGCCATCTGCGCTCGCTCGAGGCCGAGGCCATCCACATCATTCGGGAGGTGGCCGCGGAGTTCGAGCGGCCGGTGCTGCTGTTCTCTGGCGGCAAGGACTCCATCGTCATGCTGCATCTGGCGCTCAAGGCGTTCCGGCCGGGCCGGCTGCCGTTCCCGGTGATGCACGTCGACACCGGCCACAACTTCGAAGAGGTGCTCGAGACCCGCGACGAACTGGTCGCGGAGTCGGGCGTGCGGCTGGTTGTCGCCAAGGTGCAGGACGACATCGACGCCGGGCGCGTGGTCGAGACCATCCCGTCGCGCAACCCCATGCAGACCTTCACGCTGCTGCGGGCCATTCGGGAGAACAAGTTCGACGCGGCCTTCGGTGGCGCCCGCCGCGACGAGGAGAAGGCCCGCGCCAAGGAGCGCGTGTTCAGCTTCCGCGACGAGTTCGGCCAGTGGGATCCCAAGGCGCAGCGGCCCGAACTGTGGAACCTCTACAACGGTCGGCACCACAAGGGCGAGCACATCCGCGTCTTTCCGCTATCCAACTGGACCGAATTCGACATCTGGTCCTACATCGGCGCAGAGAAGATCAAGCTGCCGTCGATCTATTACGCGCACCAGCGCAAGGTGTTTCAGCGCGACGGCATGTTCCTGGCGGTTCACAAGTATCTGCAGCCGCGCAAGGACGAAGAGGTCGTAGAGAAGACCGTGCGATTCCGCACCGTCGGCGACGTCACCTGCACCGGCTGCGTCGAGTCCCTCGCGGGCACCGTGTCCGAGGTGATCGCCGAGACCGCGGTGTCACGGCTCACCGAACGCGGCGCCACTCGCGCCGACGACCGCATCTCTGAAGCCGGCATGGAAGACCGCAAACGAGAGGGCTACTTCTGATGACCACGCTTTTGCGTTTGGCCACCGCCGGATCCGTCGACGACGGCAAGTCCACCCTCATCGGGCGGCTGCTGTACGACTCGAAGGCCGTCATGGAGGACCAGTTGGCGTCGGTCGAGCGAACCTCCAAGGAGCGCGGAAACGATTACACCGATCTGGCTTTGGTCACCGACGGTCTGCGCGCAGAGCGCGAACAGGGCATCACCATCGACGTTGCATACCGCTACTTCGCAACGCCCAAGCGCAAATTCATCATTGCGGACACACCGGGCCACATCCAGTACACCCGGAACATGGTCACCGGCACCTCGACCGCGCAGCTGGCGATCGTGTTGGTCGACGCCCGCCACGGTCTGCTGGAGCAGTCGCGCAGGCACGCGTTCCTGGCGTCGCTGCTCGGCATCCGGCACATCGTGCTTGCGGTCAACAAGATGGACCTCATCGGCTGGGACCGCGAGCAGTTCGAGAAGATTCGCGAAGACTTCCACGATTTCGCGGCCCGGCTCGACTTCCACGACGTGACGACGATCCCGCTGTCGGCCCTGCTCGGCGACAACGTGGTGTCCAAGTCGGACAAGACACCGTGGTACGACGGTCCGGCACTGCTGTCGCATCTGGAAGACGTCTACATCGCGGGCGACCGCAACCTCGTCGACGTTCGGTTCCCCGTTCAGTACGTGATCCGGCCGCAGTCCCACGACCATCACGACCACCGCAGCTACGCAGGCACCGTCGCCAGTGGCGTGATGCGGGTTGGTGACGAGGTTGTCGTGCTGCCTGCCGGAAAGTCATCCCGCATCACCACGATCGAGGGCCCGAGCGGACCGGTTGAAGAGGCGTTCCCACCGATGGCGGTGTCGGTCAGCCTGGCCGACGACATCGACATCTCGCGTGGTGACACCATCGCCCGGCCCAACAATCAGCCGCGCGCGACACAGGAATTCGACGCAACCGTGTGCTGGATGGCCGATGAAGCGTCGCTGGAGCCGGGGCGAGATTACCTGATCAAACACACCACCCGCACCACACGGGCGAAAGTGACCGGGCTGGACTACCGACTCGACGTGAACACGTTGCATCGCGACAAGTCGGCAACCGCACTCAAACTCAATGAGCTTGGCCGTGTCTCGCTGCGCACCCAGGTTCCGCTGTTGCTCGACGAGTACAGCCGTAACTCGGTCACCGGCTCGTTCATCCTTATCGACCCGGCCACCAACGGCACTGTCGCGGCGGGCATGATCCTGCCGTTCGTCTCGACGCGTACCTCCAGTCCGAACACCGTGCGCCACGAGTCGCTGTGCAACGCCGAGGACCGGCTGTCGAGGGGCAGGACTGTGTGGTTCACCGGGCTATCCGGATCGGGCAAGTCGTCGGTGGCGGTGCTCGTCGAGCAGAAGCTCCTCGAAAAGGGTTGTCCCGCCTATGTTCTCGACGGGGACAACCTGCGGCATGGGCTGAACGCCGATCTGGGATTCTCGATGGCAGATCGCGCCGAGAACCAGCGCAGGCTGGCTCATATCGCGGCCATTCTCGCCGACTCGGGCCAGGTCGTGCTGGTCCCCGCCATCAGCCCGCTGGAGGAGCACCGCGCGCTGGCGCGGCGGCTGACCACCGAAGCAGGCCTCGACTTCTTCGAAGTGTTCTGCGACACCCCGATCGAGGATTGCGAGAGCCGCGACCCGAAGGGGCTGTATGCCAAGGCACGCGCCGGTGAGATCACTCACTTCACCGGCATCGACAGCCCGTATCAGCGGCCGAAGAGCCCCGATATCCGGCTCACGCCCGATCGCACGCCGGACGAGTTGGCGGACATGGTGATCGAGCTGCTGGAATCCAAGCGATGAGTGATCATGACGTCGCCGCCCGGTTGGCGACGGCGGCAGGCGAGTTGCTGCTCGAGCGTGCGCGTTGAGCTTGGTCGACGCCACCGCATCGGAGCGGAAAGCCGAGGGGGACAAGCGATCCCACGACTTTCTGATGGAGGCGCTGGCCGCCGAGCGGCCCGCCGACGCGGTGCTGTCCGAAGAGGGCGCAGATAACCCCGTGCGGCTGAGCGCCGAGCGGGTGTGGATCGTCGACCCACTCGACGGCACACGGGAGTTCTCCGAACTGGGCCGTGACGACTGGGCGGTGCACGTCGCGCTGTGGCAGTCGGGTGAACTCGTCGCTGGCGCGGTCGCCCTTCCTGCGCAAGGGATTACGCTCGCCACTCCGACCGTGACGCCGCCACCTGCCACCGCGGACAAGCCGCGCATCGTGGTGTCGCGCACCCGGCCACCGGCAATCGCGCTCGTCCGTGCGCGACGCACTGGACGGCGTGCTGGTCGAGATGGGTTCGGCAGGAGCCAAGGTGGCGTCGGTGATTCAAGGGCTCTCCGATATCTACGTGCACGCGGGGGGCCAGTACGAATGGGATTCTGCCGCGCCGGTCGCGGTGGCGACCGCGGCCGGGACTGCACACGTCGCGCATCGACGGTTCACCGCTCGTCTACAACCAGCCCGACCCATTGCTGCCCGACCTGGTGGTGTGCCGTCCGGAGTTCGCAGACGCGGTGCTCGCCGTTACCGCACGCTGACGGCCCAGTACGCTCGGCGCCGTGAGCAACCCGACCCTTCGCGTCCTCGCTGATCTGCCTCAGCAGTCGGCCAGCCTGGCCGAATCGACCCTGATCCTGATCGACTGCCAGAACACGTACACGCGCGGCGTGATGGAACTCGAGGGTGTGCAACAGGCCCTCGACGAGGCCGCTGCGCTGCTCGACCGGGCGCGCTCTGCGGGCATCCCGATCATCCACATCCAGCACGACGACGGCCCCGGCTCGCTGTACGACATCGAGGGCGACAGCGGCGCGATCGTGTCGCGGGTGGCCCCACAGAACGGCGAGCCGGTGGTGGTGAAGAACTATCCGAACTCATTCGTGCAGACGGATCTCGACGAGGTTTTGAAGACCGCCAACGCCTCGAACCTCGTGCTCGCCGGCTTCATGACACACATGTGCGTGAACTCCACCGCCCGTGGGGCATTCAACCTCGGCTACTCGCCGACAGTCGTCGCCTCGGCGACGGCGACCCGCGCACTGCCAGGATTGGGCGATCCGTCGGTGTCCGCGCAGACCATGCAGGCCGCCAGCCTTGCCGCGATAGCCGACCTGTTCGCCGTCGTCGTTCCGGGCGTCAACGACATACCCGACTGAGCGGCGCGTCTCACATCGGCCAGTTGCTCGAAATGGGTGCGTAGTGCAGTGGCGTCGCAGGGGGCAGTGGCTGCGGTTCGTCGGTGGTGATCGCGTCGAGCATCAGGGCGATGTAGCGCCGCCAGCCGTCGCTGCCGAGATCCATTGTCCACAGAACACTGTTGAGCATCACGACGATTCGCGGTAGGTCATCGGCGACCACATCCGGACGAACCTGGCCGGCCTGTTGGGCGCGCCGCGTGAGGTCACCCAGCGCGTCGTTCAGCTCAGCGGAGACATCGGTCGTCAGCGAGCCGGCCTTGCGTGCGGCCGCGAGGATGTGGTGTTCGCGGGCGCCAAGAGACACCGCCGCCTCGATCAGGTCGGTGAGGCCCCGCAGCGGGTCGTCGGCTCGGCGGGCTCGCTCGATCACCGGTGATAGATCCTCAGCGATGCTCTGGTCCAGTGCAGCCCTTACCAGATCGCCCTTGGTCGGAAACCTGCGATACAGCGTCCGTTCGCCCACACCCGCGCGACGGGCGATGGCCTCAATCGGCGCATCCGGCCCCTGTTCGCCGTACACCTCACGCGCGGCTCGCAGAATGCGCTCCGCGTTGCGCGCGGCATCCGCTCGCAATGGCCGCACGGCAACGGTTGTCACCTGGGCAGAATAGCAAGTGACAGTTGACTGCCACTCTCGTCGGACATACGCTCGACAAACTGGCAGCCGAACTGACACTTATGGGAATCACCAATGACCTCAACGACTTCAGGCACCGATCTGCCGGTGATTCCGGCGGCCCGCGCCCCGCATTGTCCACTTGCACCACCCGCCGAGTTCGCCGAATGGCGGGACACCGAGGGACTGCGATTGGCGATGAACCACGGCAGGCCGACCTGGGTAGTCAGCCGATACCAGGACATCAGGGAGGCGTTGCTCGATCCGCGGCTGTCCGCCGACACGATTCCGGACACCATGAGACCTACGAGTCCAGACGACAACCTGCCCGTGTACTTTCCGCGCATCGACGATCCCGAGCACCACCGGCTCCGGATCATGATGACCAGAGATTTCACGGTCAGACGGGCCGAATCGATGCGGCCGCAGATCCAGGAGCTGGTCGATCGACACCTCGACGAGATGATCGGTCACGGTCCACCCGCCGACCTGGTGCGCGCGTTCGCGCTGCCGGTGCCGTCGTTGGTGATTTCGATGATGCTTGGGCGTGCCACCGGAGGACCTCGAGCTCTTCCAGCGCCACACCACCGACGGACTCGACATCGAACTCTTCCGACGAAGAGAAGATGCAGGCCTTCGGCGGCATGTTTGGCTACCTATGGGAACTGGTGGAGCGCAAGGAAACTGAGCCCGGTGATGATTTGATGAGTCGCCTCGTCACCGACTACGTCGCGACCGGCCAGATCAACCGCGAGACGGCGGCGGCCAGCGGCGTCATCATGATGCAGGCCGGCCACGAAACCACGGCCAACATGATCGGGTTGGGAACTGTTGCGCTGCTGGAACATCCGGAGGTCTTCGAGCGTCTCGGCCGAACCGACGACCGGGTCGTCATCGCCAACATCGTCGAAGAACTGATGCGCTATCTCACCATCGTGCACAGCGAAGTGGAGCGGGTGGCCACAGAAGATCTCATGCTCGGTGGCCAGTCGATCCGCGCAGGTGACTTTTTGGTGATGAACCTGCCAGCCGGCAACTGGGACAGCGAGTTCGTAGACGACCCGGAGACGTCTTGACGTCGAGCGAAATACCCGAGGGCATTTGGGCTTTGGCTACGGCGTGCACCAGTGCATCGGCCAGAACCTCGCCCGTGCCGAGATGCAGATCGCGTTCGCAACGCTGGCTCGACGGCTGCCCAGCCTGCGACTGGCGGTGCCGCCCGACGAACTGAGGTTCAAGGGCGAATCCGGTATCTACGGCATTAAGGAGCTGCCCGTTACCTGGGACGCCGAATGACCACCGTCGGCGAATGCGGTGTGCTCTTTGGAACAATCATGACGAGCTGACTAACCTTGCTGCATGTCGGCTACGCCCTCGACCCAAAGTCACCAGGCTGCGCGAGAAGCAAGACTCGTCGCGAGACAGCCTCGACGAACTCCTCGACAGCACACCGCTGGCGACCATCGCGCTAGTGCGAGACGGCCATCCCGTGGTGTTTCCCACGGGCTTCGCCCGCATCGGTGACGAGTTCGTCATCCACGGATCGACGGGTTCGCCATGGCTGCGCTCGCTGGCGTCGGGGACGCCTGCGGCGGCCTCGGTGACCACGTTGGACGGCGTGGTCGTCGCGCGCAGCGGCTTCGAGTCGTCGTTCCGCTACCGCAGCGCTGTGATCTTCGGTGCGTTCGAGGTGGTCGCTGAACACGACAAAGTGCGCTACCTGGACGCGCTGGTCGAATCGTTCATCCCGGGGCGGGTGGCCGAGTTGCGCAAAAGCACCCCTAAGGAGCTCGTGGCGACCCAGGCACTGCGGCTGAAGATCGGGGACGCGAACTGGTCGCTGAAAATCAGCGGCGGCTGGCCGGAGGATTCCGATGAGGACATCGCGTCTGGGGTATGGGCGGGCGTGGTGCCGATGGCAGTCAGCTACGGCGCACCGCTGACGGCTCCCGACGTTCTGGCGGGTACACCGGTGCCCGCGTCGGTGCACGCGTTGAGCGGCGACACCCCGCCACCACCTCGGTAGCAGGGCGGCTGCAACCGCACCTGGCAGAATTTGCCCATGCGAATGTCGGCCAAGGCGGAGTATGCCGTCAGGGCCATGGTGCAACTGGCCACCGTCGATGACGGCGTCTTGGTCACGACCGACGACCTGGCCAAGGCCCAGGGCATTCCGCCGCAGTTCCTCGTCGACATCCTGACCGCTCTGCGCAACGACCGTCTGGTGCGCAGCCACCGCGGCCGCGACGGCGGTTATGCGTTGGCCCGCCGCGCCGTCGAGATCAGCATCGCCGACGTGCTGCGCTGCATCGACGGCCCGCTGGCCAGTGTGCGCGACATCGGCCTCGGCGATCTTCCGTACTCAGGTCCGACCGCGGCCCTGACCGACGTGTGGCGCGCGCTGCGGGCCAGCATGCGATCGGTGCTTGAGGAGACGAACCTGGCCGAGGTCGCCTCGGGTTCGCTGCCCGAGCATGTCGCGGATATGGCGCGGGACTACAAAAGTCAGGAAGAGCAGCGCGGGCACTCCGACTAGCGACACCCGCTGCAGCGCGGTAACGGCCGAAATACCGCGCCACCGTGGGTCGTTCGACGCTGCCGAGCTGGTGTCGATGCCCGGAAACCGGCCTGCAACGCTGCCCCGCCTCGAGGGCGACGGCGTGGAGGTGCTGGCGTCCCGGGTCAGTAGCATGGACCTGCATCTCTGGGAGGTCGACGATGACTGACGCGTTTGTGCTCGGCGGGGTCCGCACCCCGTTCGCCCGATATGGCAGCTCCCTGTCACACATCCGGACTGACGAATTGCTCGGCATGACGATGAAAGGCGCGTGTGAACGCGTGGGCGTCGGCCTTGATCAGGTCGAAGACATCGTGGCCGGCTGTGTGAACCCGGCCCACGAGGGCATGGGAGATGTCGGCAGGTGGGCCGCATTGGCCGCCGGATTTCCTGACAGCGTCGCCGGCGCCACCGTCAACCGGTTCTGCGGCTCGTCGGTGAGCGCGACCGTCAACATCGCCCACGCGATCAAGGCAGGCGACCTTGGTGTCGGGATCGCCTGCGGGGTGGAATCGATGTCACGGTCGGGCTGGGCGTACATGAAGGGCGATGCGCCGTTCTCGCCGCGGGGACCGGTCCTGCTGCTGGACACCATGTGGGCGGGGGCAGGCGGCCCTCCCAATCCGGCGCTGCTGGCGCGCAACGCCTACATCGGCATGATCGAGACCGCGCAGAACGTCGCCGATCGCTATGAGCTCACGCGTGAGGAGATCGACGCGTTCGCACTGCGTTCTCAGCAGCACGCGAAGGCCGCACGCGACTCCGGACGACTAGCCAAAGAGATTATGCCCGTGCAGATTTCGGCGACGAAGAAGACGCCTGCGCGCACGTTTGAGCATGACGAGTTCATCCGGAATGACACGACGGCCGAGCAACTGGCGGCACTGCCGGTGCAGCCAGGCACCAAGCAGATGACAGCGGCGAACTCCACACCGCTGACCGACGGCGCCAGTGCGATTGTGCTCGCGTCGGGGGAGAGGGCGGCCGAGCTCGGCGTGGAGCCACTCGCGCGGTTCGTGTCGTCGGCGGTGTACGGAATCGACCCGCTTGTGATGGGCCTTGCGCCGGCATGGGCGTTACCCCTGGCGATTAAGCGTGCCGGTTTGACCCCCGAGCAGATCGACGTGTGGGAAGTGCATGAGGCGTTCAGTGCGCAGGCGCTTAGCGTGCTTCGCGAACTGCCGAACCAACTCGGTGGTTTCACGATTCCAGACGAGAAGCTCACCCCCAACGGCGGCGCCGTCGCCATCGGCCACCCGTTCGGGGCTAGTGGGACCCGGTATGTCTTGACGCTGGCGATCGAGTTGCGCGAGCGCAACGCCCGCTATGGCGCGCTTGGTGTGTGCATCGGCTCCGGCCAGGGCGTGTCCGTCGTCCTGGAGAACCCCCGCGCAGCCTGAGTCAGGCGGCGCCTGATCCATACGGCCGGGTGAGGATTTCCAGGTAGTGCCCGGCCGGATCCTGGAAGTAGACTCCGCGGCCGCCGTCGTTGTGGTTGATCTCGCCGGGTCTGCTGCCCCTCGGATCGGCCCAATGCTGCAGACCGCGCTCCTGGATGCGTCCGTAGATCCCGTCGAACTCGTCCTCGGAGACCAGGAACGCATAGTGCTGCGGGCGGATCTCCTCGCCGGTGGCGACCTGCGCGTAGTCGAGGCTGGCGCCGTGGTTGAGTCCTACCGCGAGGAATGGGCCGAATTCCGTGGCGGGTGGCAGGCCGAAGATCTCGGTGAAGAAGTCGGCCGATTCCTGCCGGTCTTTCGCGGCGACGATGGTGTGGTTGAAGGTGATAGCCATATCAATTCAGGATAGGACCATGTCCGACGTCGAGGTGATGAGCGGCCCAAGGGTCACGCTGCGCGCGCCCACGCTCGATGACGCCGACGCACTCTTCGAGCGAATGGCGTCCGACCCAGAGGTGTCGCACTTCATGTCGTGGCGCCCGCATCGAGACGTCGGCGAAACCCGCCGTGTCATCACCGAGATGTTCAACGTCGGCGGCGAGACGGTCTGGCTGATCGAGTTGCGCGGCGACGGCCCTGTCGGGGTTTGTGGCTGGCGGCGGCCCCAGCCGCACATCATCGATTTCGGCTACTACCTGGGCCGCCGGTGGTGGAGGCAGGGCATCATGTCCGAGGCGGTGCAATTGCTGGTCGACAAGGCCCGGCGCGACCCGACGGCGTATAGGCTGACGGCACACTGCCACGTCGACAACATCGCATCCGCGCGGCTGCTCGAAAGCTGCGGGCTTACGCTCGAGGGCCGGCTGGCGCGCTACGCCATATTGCCGAACATCAGCCTCGAGCCGCAGGACTGCCTGCTCTTCGGCAAGGCGCTCAGGTAGCGGCTGCGCTCGGGGTGGTACGAAGTATCGATGGCGTTCGACTTTCGCGACCTCGCTGTGCCGATCATCGTCGCGCCGATGGCGGGTGGGCCGTCGACGCCTGCGCTGGCTGCCGCAGGGACGAACGCGGGTGGGCTCGGCTTCGTCGCGGCGGGTTACCTGACCGCCGAGGCGTTCGCGGAGCGGATCACTGCGGCGCGCGGCCTGACTTCCGGCCCGGTCGGAGCGAATCTGTTTGTGCCACAAGTGAGTGCGGGCACCGGCGAGGGCATTGCACGATACGCCGAGGCGCTGGCGCCGGAGGCCGAGCGTTACGGCGCCCAGCTCGGCGAACCTCGATTCGACGACGACCACTGGGCGGCCAAGATCGAGGTGCTGCTTGACCTGCGGCCGGACGTGGCGTCGTTCACGTTCGGCGTGCCGAGCGCCCATGAATGCCTGCAGCTGCGCGAGGCGGGGATTGCGGTGGTCGGCTCCGTGACAACACTGGCTGAGGCGCAGATCGCGCTGGACTGCGGCGTCGACGCGCTCGCTGTGCAGGGGCCGTCGGCCGGCGGACATCGCGGCACCTTCGACCCTGGGGCACGGCCGGCCACCCAACCGCTGGACGAACTGCTGGCTGACGTCGTAGCGGCGGTCGACGTGCCGGTCGTGGCCGCTGGCGGGTTGATGACCGCCGACGATATCGGGCGCGTGATGTCGGCGGGGGCGGTCGCGGCCCAACTCGGGACGGCGTTCCTGCTGTCCGACGAAGCGGGAAGCGGCCCTGTGCATCGGGCTGCTTTGCAGGATCCGCGGTTCACCGAAACCGTTGTCACACGCGCTTTTTCCGGCCGCTACGCACGCGGGCTGCGCAACCGGTTCATCGACGAGCATGAGGCGGAGGCGCCGTTCGGGTATCCGCAGGTGCACTGGCTGACCAGTCCGCTGCGTGCGGCGTCGGTGCGCGCGGGCGACCCGCACGCTGTGAATATATGGGCAGGTACCGGATTTCAGAAGATCGGTACCGGCTCGGTGGCCGACATCATCAGCCGGCTCACCTAACGTTCGTGCCTACCGCAGATCGTCGATGACGACGTCGCCGGTTCCGGAGCGAGCCGTGACGACCGCCGCGGCGTCCTCGCGATTTGTCGTCTGCGGCACCCGCACCACCGTGGCGCCCTGTTCCCGTCCAGTGTCGGCGTTCACCAGGTAGGGGCCCCGGGCCGGCAGTGCGACGATGACGTTGCCGTCCTGGCTCGTCGCGTCGACGGTGCGCGGGGCTGTGTCGGCGAAGTCGACCTTGATGTCACTGGTTTCGGTGGTGGCGCTGAATGATTCGGTGACCCTGATCGGGTCGCTCGTTACAACCTCACCATCCACGTTATGGATCTCGATGCGCCGAGCAGCGCCGCTGAGGACCACTGCGCCGGTGTCCGTGCGCGCGATCAGCTGGTCGATATCGGCCTGTGCCAACACCACCCCGGTGTCCTGCTGGACGGTAACCGCCAACTTGCGGGCGACGTCGGGTGGCAGCACGAGCGTGATTTCGCCGGCCCGGCCCCACTGCAGGAATGCCGACGACTCACCGTTGATGGTGACCCGTGCGCCCGCCGGATCGGCGCTGACCACCAACGGGTTTGTGCCCGCGCGGGTGGAGTTGACCATGCGCAGGTCCGCGCGCGGCACGCGGGCATCACGGTCGGTGGTGATCCGGACGGCAACCGGAACCGAACCGGTGTCGACGAACAAGGACCGCATGGCGACGGGCAAGGGCTTGCTGTCGGTGATGACACGGAACCCGGCGATGCCCCACGCCACCGCGCCCAGCGATGCGAGGGTCCCCACCACCAGCACCGCCGCGGCGGCGATGAGCGCGAGCCGGAACGCGGCGCGGCCGCCGAGGGAGAGCGGGGGCGGCGGGGACGGCGGTGCCGGCGGCGGGGGAGCAATGGTGGTCACAGTCAAAACCCTTTCAACGGTTCAGGATTCGAGGTAGCGCAGCACCGCCAGCACGCGGCGGTTCTCGCTCTCATCAGGCGCCAAGTCCAACTTGGTGAAGATCGACGCGATGTGTTTCTCGGACGAGCCGACAGAGATGTGCAGCGCCGAAGCGATCGCCGAGTTCGTCTTACCCTCGGCCATCAGTTGCAGCACCTCGCTCTCGCGCGGTGTCAGCTCGTCGAGCACGTTGCGGCGATGTGAGCGCACCAGAATCTGTGACACCACTTCCGGATCGAGCACGGTGCCGCCGCCGCCGACCACCTCGACGGCGTCAAGGAACGCAGGGACATCCGCCACCCTGTCCTTGAGCAGGTACCCGAATCCCTTTGTGTCCGAGGCGATCAAGTCGGCGGCGTATCGCTCCTCGACGTAGTGCGACAGCACCAGCACCGGCGACTCCGGATTCTGGCTGCGCAGCAGCGCCGCCGCGCGGATCCCTTCGTCGGTGAAAGTCGGTGGCATCCGCACGTCGACAATCGCGAGGTCTGGACGCTTCTCGTTGACCAGCCGCAGCAGGTTGGTCGCGTCGGGGACACCGGCGACCACCTGGTGGCCCGCGTCGGAGAGGATTCGCTCGATGCCGGCCCGCAGCAGCGCCGAGTCCTCGGCGATCACGATGCGCATGGCAGCACCGCGGTGACGATGGTCGGGCCGGTGGCTGGGCTCGACACGGTGAATGTGCCGTGTGCGGCCCGCACCCGTTCTTCGAGCCCGCGCAGGCCGGTGGCGTCTTCGTCGTTGGTGATCGACGCACCACCGCGCCCGTCGTCGAAAACCGTGACGTACAACGCGTTGGCAGCTTCGTCGAGGCGCACGGTGACCACCGCCTGCGTCGCGTTCGCGTGTTTAGCGACGTTCGTCAACGCCTCGGCAACGACGAAATAGGCGACAGACTCCACTTCATCGGGCAATCTGCTTGGCAGATGGAGATTGATCGTCGTTGGGACCTGTGATCGTTGCACGACCGCCGACAGCGCGGCATCCAGCCCACGGTCGGACAGGATCGTCGGCGCGATTCCTCGCACCACGTTGCGCAGTTCCACAAGCGCATTCTTCGCGTCGTCGTGCGCCTCGGCGATCAGCTGCTTGGCCGCAGGCAGGTCGGTGTCGATCTTGGTCTGGGCCAGCCCGATCGTCATGGCGAGCGACACCAGCCGCGGCTGCACGCTGTCGTGGAGGTCGCGCTCGATCCGGTGCCGTTCGGTCTGTGCAGACGACACGGCGCCCTGCCGAGCGTCGGCGAGGGCGCTGACCTGGTATTCCAGCGCCGCAGTCGACGAGGGTGACAGCAGCCAGCGGTCGATCGCGGCGTCCAGCGCGGGCGCCAGAATCAGGATCGCCACGGCCGCCACCACCGCGACGAGGGCCAGCAGCCAGGCCAGCGGCGGTGACAGGAATGACAGCCCTGAGTCGTCGTCGCTCTGCCGGATCGCGATCGCGGCGGCTGGGCCGAGGAATGCGAATGCCAGCAGAGCAAGTGCGACAGCCGCGACCAGCATGTCGTAGGTCATCCGAAGGTAGTGGTGGGCGGTGGCTTTCCAGAACCGGGCGCTGCTGATGTCCAGCCACAACTGATGCAGCCAGCGCTGGATGCCCGTATACGGCGACAGCCGCCGCGGCGGAACGCCTATGCCGAGGCCGAACACCGCCTCGCTGCGCACCCGTTCGACGTGTTCGACGCCGCGCATCAGGTAGACGAACACCACGGCAGACAGCGCGAAGCCGATGCCACTCGGAATCGACGAGATGCCAATGATCAAGATTGTCAACGGAATCCAGAACCACACGGTGCTGATCGCTGCTCCGGTGACCAACGAGGCCGTCGGCACCACGCCAATGTTGCGGGCGGGCGCGGCGGCGGCTTCGTCGACGGCAGCGGGTGCCGGGGTGGCATCGGGACTCGTGTCGGTGACTGCGACCATGCCTTCAACCTATGGACCGAAGACGTCACGCGACACGGCGTTTTCCCGAGAACCTGCCGGGGGAAAACCCCCGCGTCAGTACCGTCGACCCATGGCGACAACTGAGCGGCACCGATTGCTGAGCTATTTGGGTCCGAACTGGTTCGCCTCGGTGATGGGAACCGGCATTGTGGCCACCGCCGGTGCGACATTGCCGCTGCATGTGCCGGGCCTGCGTGCGTTCGCCGAGGCAGTGTGGGTGGCCGCCACGGTATGGCTGGTGATCCTCATCGTCGCCGCGACAGCACATTGGGTGCGAAATCCGACCGTGGCCCGCAGTCACGCATACAACCCGCAGATGGGTCATTTCTACGGCGCGGCCCCGATGGCCTTGCTCACCGTAGGTGCCGGGGCCGTCCTCGTCGGCAAGGACCTGATCGGCGGACGGGCGGCCGTCGACCTCGACTGGGTGTTGTGGACGGTCGGCACGCTCGGCGGGTTGTTCACCGCGATGAGCATCCCGTACTTGATGTTCACCCAGTACCGCGTCGAGGCCGACGCCGCATTCGGCGGCTGGCTGATGCCGGTGGTGCCGCCGATGGTGTCCGCGGCGACGGGTGCTCTGTTGATCCCGCCTATGGCGCCCGGCACCGGCCGCCAGACCATGCTCTACGGCTGCTACGCGATGTTCGGGCTGTCGCTCGTCGCGTCGCTCATCATCATCACGATGGTGTGGAGCCGCCTCGCGCACTTCGGCACCTCGGGAACCGCGCGCGTGCCGACACTGTGGATCGTGTTGGGCCCGCTGGGCCAATCCATCACGGCCGCAGGCCTTCTCGGGACAAATGCGGCTTTGACCGTCGACCCGGATCTGGCGGACGGCATGGCCGTCTTCGCAGTTTTGTACGGTGTTCCGGTCTGGGGATTCGCGGTGTTGTGGATCTCGTTGGCTACCGGGTTGACCGTTCGAACCGCGCGCCGCGGCATGCCGTTCGGGCTGACCTGGTGGAGCCTGACGTTTCCGGTCGGAACCTTTGTCACCGGCACCACGCAGCTCGCGATCCACACAGGCCTGCCCGCGTTCCGCGTTGCCGCCGCCATCGCCTACGTCGGGCTACTGAGCACCTGGTGTCTGGTGGCGGTCCGGACCTTCCGAGGTGGCTTGCGCGGCAACATATTCGCACCACCGCCGACGGGCCCCATCAAGGCCCACAAGGATCCGCCCGCACCGACTCCAGCGTGATCACTTCGGGGCGGTGAGCTCCAGCGCGATGTTGTCCGGATCGCGGAACTCGAGGATGTAGGACGGCCCGATGTCCTTGATGGGCTCGTGCTCGATTCCGAGGGTGTCGAGATGGGCTGCGGCGGCGTCCAATTCGTCTGTGTTCGCCGAGCGGAAGGCAAGGTGGTCCAGTCCGCAGCGATCCTCGTGGAATGTGTCGGCGGCAACGGGCCGAAGGCCGATCAGCGTGCCGCCGAGGTCGTAGATCACACCGCCGAACAGAAAGCTCAGCGCCTCCTGCGTCGCCGCGTTGGCGGTCTCGGGCACCTCGATCAACACTTGCCAGCCGAAGACACTCTCGTAGAACTGTCGCGACCGCTCGATATCGGTGACGGTGAGCCGGACGTGCGCGATGGAGCTGGTGTTGATCGCCATGAGGTCATGCTGCCAGTGGCCACGCGATGAGTTTCCGGCACCTCCGTGGTCAGGTCAAGCCCCGCAGTTCACCCACACGCTGTTGGCGCGCTCCCGAGGGTTGTTGGGATCCGTCGCGATTAGTCGCGGCCGGCCATGTCAGAATCGCCGACGTGCGAATTGGCATGACCATGCCCGTGATGGAGCCCGACCTGGACGCGTCGACTCTGAAAGCCTGGGCCCGGGTCATCGACGACGGCCCGTTCTCGTCGCTGTGCTGGGGCGAGCGCATCGCATTCGACAATCCCGAGTGCCTGACGCTGCTTGGCGCGCTGGCGGCCTGGACAGACCGGGTGCGCCTGGTCACGACGGTGATCGTGCCCCAGCTGCACGATTCGACGATGCTGGCGAAGAGCCTTGCGACCGGCGACATGCTCAGCGGCGGCAGGCTGACCGTTGGCCTCGGCGTCGGTGGCCGCGAAGAGGACTACCGGGCGGTTGGAGCCGACACCGCGACGCAGACGATGCGCGGCCTGGCCGACAGCGTGGCGGTTATGAAGCGCATCTGGTCCGGCGAGCAGGTCACCGAAACCGTTGTACCGGTCGGTCCGCCGCCGCTGCAGTCCGGTGGCCCGGAGCTGCTGATCGGCACGATGGGCCCGAAGACCGTGCGCAGCGCCGCGTCATGGGCCGACGGACTCGCCGGCACCACTCTCGACCTCGACGTCGACAAGCAAAATGAGCTCTTCAACGTCGCTCGCCAGGCGTGGGCGGCGGCTGGAAAACGCAAACCCCACCTGGCGACCTCATTCTGGTTCGCCATCGGCGACCATGCGCAGGAGGCGCGGGCGCAGGTACATCGGCATTTGCTGCGCTATATGAACTGGATCCCAGGCAATGTCGTCGATGCGATCGCGCCCACCACCGGTTGGGCAGGCTCCGACGACGAATTGCTCGATGTCCTGCGCAAATTCTCAGACATCGGCACCGACGAGATCCATCTCATCCCGACGAGCTCTGACCTCGACCAGGTGCGCCGCGTCGCTGAGCTGGCAAGTCAGCTGGCTTAGGCCGAGACGGTGCAGCCGCCCGGTACTAGCCGTCAGAACGGAGGCGGGGGCAGGGGAATCGAGGGTGGCGGCGGCAACGGAATCGAGGGTGCGGGCGGCAACGGCACCTGGGGCGGTGGCGGCAGCTGCGGAGGCGGCAGGAACAGCGGTAGGGACGGCAGGCCCAGCGACACGCCCACCGGAACCGTCACCTGGATAGGAGGTGGAATGTCGAGCGGCGGTGGTGGCGGAAGGTCGAACGGGGCCGGCGGCAGATTGAGGGTATTCAATGGCCAGGGCAGCCCGTTGTCGTGGACAGGCTCGGCTTGGTGTTCCTGTTCCTTCTGGCTGTCGGACTCGTCGTTCCTCGGACCGGTCGCTGCTGCCTGTTGAGCGGGAAGCGCCGGGTCGGCGGGATCGGCACCCGCTACGCCGATGCCGTGCACCAGCCCGCCTAGGCTCACCGCGCCCGTGACTGTTGCTCCGGCCACGATGAGCCTGAAATTCAAGATCACTCCTAGAGTCGACTGCCCCACACTAGTGGTTGACGAGACGAATGTCGCTGCGAGCGGAGCGATTTCGATTCCCAGACTCGACGTCAACCTTCGCCGAAGGCACCACGAGCAATGACGGAACGCTCCCCGGGATGGGGCAGAGCTTGGGTGAGCGACGTCAGGCAGTGTCGACGGCAAAGGTCACTGGGCTTACCGGAAATGTTCCGTGGTATGCCGAGGCGAAAGACGGCCGGCCTACTGGCAGCACGTCGGGTCGAGCACTGTGCACAGCGCCGCCAGCGCATCGTGGCGCGGCCGGTGATAGACGTTCATGCCACGCCGTTCGGATTCGACGAAGCCCGCCCGGCGAAGCTGCGTCAAGTGATGACTCACCGTCGATTCCGTCAGGCCCACCGCCGTCGCGAGATCGCAACTGCACACTTCGCCGTCGGCGGATCCGAACAGAAGTGACACCAACTTGACCCGCATTGGATCGGCTAATGCCTTGAGCCGCAACGCGATCTCCAGCGCTGCGTCGTCAGCAAGTGGGCCTGCTGCCACCGGTGCGCAGCAGACGGGTGCGGAGATGTCGACCATCGGCAACGTCTTCGGCATAGATCGATCGTGCCAGATAGATTGACATATATCAAAGTCGTGGCATGATCGACCGCACCGCAGTTCGATATAAGCCACATTGGTTGGAGGCCGCCGTGTCCCGAATCCAGCTCGCCCTCAACGTCGACAACCTGGCCGAAGGCGTCGCGTTCTACTCGAAGTTGTTCAAGACCCAGCCGGCCAAGGTCAAGGAGGGCTACGCCAACTTCGCCATCGCCGAGCCGCCGCTCAAGCTCGTTCTGATTGAGAACCCCGGTCACGGCGGGTCCATCAATCACCTGGGCGTCGAAGTCGAGTCCAGTGAGAAGGTGCATGCCGAGATCGGCAGGCTCGCCGGCGAAGGCCTATTTACTGAGGAACAGATCGGGACGACGTGTTGCTTCGCCACCCAGGACAAGGTGTGGGTGACAGGTCCTGGCGGCGAAAAGTGGGAGGTCTACACCGTCCTCTCCGACTCTGACACGTTCGGCGCCACGGCGTCGTGGCGCTGAGGGCATGACCCGCACGAACAGCGCACCGTTCCGATCCGTGCTCGCAGAATTCGTGGGTACGGCCCTGTTGGTGACGGTGGTCGTCGGTTCAGGTGTCGCCGCTGCACAACTCTCGCCGAGCGATGCTGGATTGCAGCTTCTCGAAAATTCGATCGCGACGACGCTCGGTCTTTCCGTGCTGATCCTGTTGTTCGGGCCGGTGTCTGGGGCGCATTTCAATCCGGTGGTATCGGCCGCCGACTGGCTGCTGGATCGGCGCGCCGACTCACGAATCAGTGGCGGATCGGTCGTCGCGTACGCCGCAGCACAGGTGTCCGGTGGGATCACCGGTGCGGTTCTTGCGAATGTCATGTTCGACCGGACCGCGTTGGAAATCTCGACCAAGGATCGGTCGACCCCAGGCCATTTCATCGGCGAAGTGGTAGCCACCGCGGGACTGATCGCGGTGATTTTCGCGCTCGCCCGAACAGGCCGAGCCGCACTGTCGGCGGCCGCTGTCGGTGCGTACATCGGTGCGGCGTACTGGTTCACCAGCTCGACGTCATTCGCGAATCCCGCTGTGACAGTTGGTCGAATGTTCTCCGATTCGTTCGCAGGAATCGCGCCCAGCTCCGTGCTCCCGTTCATTGGCGCGCAGATCGTCGGTGCGCTGATCGGCCTGGCACTCGTCGTCGCGCTCTATCCCGACGCAGCGCGAGCCGCCGATCAGGCCGTCGTTCCTCACAAGCGTCACGTCACCGAAACCGGGAGTGAAGCATGACCAAACCGACCGTGTTGTTTCTGTGTACCCACAACGCGGGGCGCTCGCAAATGGCGCTCGGATTCTTCAACCGGATGGCCGGCGATCGTGCTGTTGCGTACTCGGGCGGCTCGGAACCGGCCGACCAGATAAATCCGGCCGCCGTGGCCGTGATGGCGGAGAAACGGATCGACATCGCGAGCGAGCACCCGAAGCGCTGGACCGACGAAATGGTCGAAGCGGCGGACGTTGTGGTCACGATGGGGTGCGGTGATACGTGCCCGTTCATTCCCGGCCGACGCTACGAAGATTGGACGTTGCCCGACCCAGCAGGCCAACCAGTTGACGCGGTGCGCCCTGTTCGGGACGAGATCGAGGCTCGCGTCCGTGAACTACTTATTTCACTTGGCGTGACACCGACGCACGGCGCCTAGTTGTACTGACCAACGCGGATCAGAAGGCGTTGGGGTCGGCTTGAACAGCGGCTGCGACTGGATGCTGGTAGAGCCGGGACGCGTTCTCCCACGTCACCTTTCGGATGATGTCGTCGGGTAGCCCGCGGATCTGCTCATGGATCGTGCGCTGGGTGTGCGGCCATGTTGAGTCGCAGTGCGGGTAGTCGGCTTCGAGCAGGATGTTGTCCGACCCGATCCGTTCGTGCTGGATGAACGACGACTGGTCCTCAACCGCGCAGAACCAGAAGTTCCGCTTCAGCACCTCCGCAGGTGTCAGCGTCTCGCCGAGCGCCTTCCACGTCCCGTACATCTCGTGGTAGCTCAGCATGTGGTCGAGGCGGTCGAGAAGCCCTGCCACCCAGCCGATCCCGCCTTCGGAAAGGCAGATCTTCAGGTCCGGGTACCTGGTGCAGACGCCGGTGTAGAGCCAGTCCACCGCGGCCGTGATGGCGTAGGCGAAGAACAACACACCTGGCACATCCGGCGGAGCGTCGTCGGTGGTCGCGGGGGACGTCCCCGACGAGCCGATGTGCAGGTTCACCACCGTTCCTGTCGCAGCACACGCCGACATCAGCGGATCCCAGTAGCCCGAGTGGATCGTGGGCAGACCCAGCATGGCCGGGTTCTCGCTGAACGTCACCGCGTGATACCCGCGTTCGGCGTTCTCGTAGATCATCTTCGCGCCGACTTGGGGGTCCAGCAACCACGGCAGCTGGCAGGGAATGATCCGATCGGGGTAGGCGCCCGCCCACGCTTCGATGTGCCAGTCGTTCCAGGCCCTGACCGACGCCATTGCGAGGTCGCGGTCTTTGGTGACCTGCTGCAGCCGCTGGCCTGCGAAACCCGGGAGGAACGAAGGGAAGTTCAGCGACGCGTACACACCGTTGAGATCCATATCCTTGACGCGTTCGTGGATATCCCATGCGCCGCGCCGCATTTCGTCGAACCGGGCAGGCTCGAAGCCGAACTCCGACACCGGTCGTCCGACGACGGCGTTGAAGCCCACGTTGGGCAGTGACTGCCCGTCGTAGATCCAGGTCTGACCGCCGTCGTCGGTGTCGACGACCCTTGGCGCGCGGTCGGCGAACTTGCGCGGAACGCGACCCTCGAAGGTGTCCGGAGGCTCCACGATGTGGTCGTCGACGGAGATGACGGTGTAGCGCCGCTCGGCGCGCTCGGGTTCGGGCAGGAAGGTGACGGTCTTGTCGGCGCCGGTTTTGGCGGTCGTGAAGTTGAGATCGGCCGACATCTCGTCGATGGACTTCATGGTGCGTACCCTCGTTCCTTGAATCCGTTGGGGTCTAGGTCAGAACGCTGCGGTCGGCCTTGATGGTCATTCTGGCCGCGCCGGCCCAGTACACGTCCGCGGCACGTTCGATCAGCGACGCCTGCATGCCGACCATGTCGCCGCGGTTCATCTTCGACGGGGTCTTCCCAGTGACCATCACGTCGTACGCGAGGCGGCAGACGCGTTCGATGGACACGGCACGGTAGACCGCCTCCGCCATGTTGCGCCCGGTGGCGATGACGCCGTGGTTCGCCAGGATCACCAGGTTGGCCGAACCGATCTGCCGGGCCAGTTCGGCTGCCCGCCAGGGACCGTCGATCTCGCCGTCGTACTTCTCGAGCAGGTACATGTCGTCGAGGAACAGCGAGCCGGTCTGATGTACCAGATCGGGCAGCGTGCCGAGGGCCGCGATCAGGCTGACGTAGTAGGGATGGTTGTGGACCACCACCCGGGCGTCGGGCCGGACCCGGTGGATTTCGGTGTGCAGATGGATGGCGGGTGTGACGTCCCAGCGGCCGCGGACCACCCGCGCCTCCTCGTCGACCACGCAGATGTCGGATGCGGTCAACTCCTGCCACCACAGGCCCCACGGGTTGACGTACATGTCGGACTGGCCGTCTGGCTGCCAGGTGATGTGCCCGGCCATGTTCTCGGCGAAACCGATGTCAGCGAGATGCCGGAACGCGACCGCCATCTGTTGTTCATCGGTGAGGTCGACTCCGATGGGTGGGACATTGGACGGCGCCCACACCTCAAGCCCGCCTCGCCGTACTTCGTCTGTCGTCATGACCGCTCCAGTGTTGATCGAATCTCGTCTCGAAGTAGGCCTTTGGCGATCTTGCCGCCCGACGACCGCGGCAGCTCCTCTTGGATTTCGAGTCGCTCGGGCAGCAGCTCCTTGGAGACGCCCTGCTGCAGAAGGTGTTCGACGAGGGCATGGAGATCGAGTTCTGCAGCCTGTTTCAGCTCGACGAATACGCAGACCCGCTCGCCGAACAGCGGGTCGGGCATCGCCACCGCCGCGGCCACGGCGACTGCGGGGTGGGTCGCCACGGCGTCCTCGACTTGGACCGCGCTGATATTCTTGCCGCCGCGGAGGATGAAGTCCGACGTGCGACCGGTGAGGGTGAGGTAGCCGTCGGCGTCGAGCTCACAGATGTCGCCCATCCGCATCCAGCCGTCCTTCGTGAACAGCTTGTCGTGATCCGTGCCGCCCAGGTATCCGAGGCTGAGGGCGGGGCCGCGGCATGCGGGTTGTCCGTGCCCCGAATCCGTGACGTCGCGATCCCCGTCGAACAGCCGCACCTGCATCTCCGGCACGATCCGGCCTGCCGTGCGGAGCCTGCGGTGCAAGGGGTCCGCGAGGGTGGTGGCGCTGAGTATCCCTGTCTCGTTCGAACCGTAGAACTGAAGGATTGTGACGCCGGTCAGCTCCTCGAACTGCGCTGCCTGCGTGTAGGGGAGCGGCTCGCCGCCGGTGAACACCACCCGCAGGCTGGTCAGGTCGTAGTCCCGTGAAGCCGGACTGGCCAGGAGCATGGCCAATTGTGTGCTGACACAGCACAGCACCGTCGCTTGACAGCGGTCGATGGCCGCGCAGGTGGCGGCGGCGTCGAACCTTTCGATTCTGACGGCGGTGGCACCCAAGTAAATAGGTGTGGTGTGCGAGGTCCAGATACCGAAGCCGAATGGCATGGGGATGACAGGCAGGAACACGTCGTCCGGCGTGAGTTCGCCGTTGACGACGGCCTTCTGGTGGAAGTAGTGCCACCGGTTCTGGGTGTGGACAACGCATTTGGGCAATCCGGTGGTACCCGAAGTGGAGTTGATCAGGAAGACATCGTCGGGTCGCACGGGTGACAGGCCGTCCGTGCCGTCGAGTCGGGAAGTGGTGTCGATGACGAGGTCGTCGCCGAGGGCGACGGTACGCAGCTTTGGATCGGCGTCACCGGCCGCCTGCTGAGCCGACGCGAGCCGGTCGACGTCGGTGACCACCAGCGTCGGCCGCGCCGTCCGCAGGATCGCGGTGACTTCGCGCACTCCGGCGCGGGCGCCGAGGCCGACTGCGATCGCACCGCAGCGTTCGATCGCGACGAGGAGAACGTGGATGGCCGAGGTGTCCTTGTGCCAGACGGCCACGCCGTCACCGGGTGCGACGCCCAACGCAAGGAGTCGGTGGGCGAGGTTGGTGGCGGCGTGGTCGAACTCCGACCAGGTCAACGTCCGGTCGGGCGAGTCGAGGGAGAAATCGATATAGGCCGGTTTGTCCGGTGTCGACGCGGAATTGCGTATGACGCATTCGGACAGGGTGGTCTCCGTCCACCAGCCGGCAGCTCGGTATTGCGCTGCTTCGGCGCTCGTGACGGCGGCTGCTTCGACGCCCATCAGGAGATCATATGAATACGAGCTATCGGCCCACGCTCAATCCCCTGAGCGCTCAACTCGGGACTCGAAGTCGCTGTCGAACGGGCAGTCGCCGGTGATCGTGTAGTGACCGTGTCCGGTGAGGAGAGTGATCGGATCCTGCGGCGGTTGCGGCAGCGGGTACTGCGCAGAGAAATTTCGATCGGCACGACCACCACTCGTGCATGCCGCATTGGAGGACGTCGTCGTCAAGTCCCATTGGGCCCCGGAGAACATCAAGACCTTGGCGTGGTCCGGATTCACCAAGGAGCTCAGGCAGCGCTCACCGGTGCGAAGGCAATATGTCTGGATGTTGAACGTCACCTCGGTGTTGCGGCCGCCGTCAGTATAGGTGTCCGTTTCTTTGTAACTGCCGTGTAGCGCTTGGGCCGGCGACTTCACCCGGGCCGGCTGGGCTGCGGGGTCGGTGACCGAGACGCCGTCTTTGACATTTCCGGTACGGGTGAACGTCACCTGCTGGTTGCGTCCGCAGCCGGTAGTCGCCCTAGTGATGAACTCGCCCTGTAGGTTTCCGCCGGGCTGAGCCTGAAGGGACATCGTCTCCCAGTAGTCGGCGGGGGCGTTCTGGCACGTCCCCGCCGACGCGCTGACCGCGGTCCACCGGCCATCGATTTCGTCGAGCACCATTGTCGCAGTGGCGGACTGAGATCCGTCGACCTTCGTCGCCGTCGCCACGCACCCACTGGCCGGGCATGCCGATTTGATCACCCATGTCTCGCGCCCGCTTGGTGCGTTGTCATATGGCTGTCCGTTAGGCCTTGTTGCAGAAGCGAATTCAACGGCGTACGTGCCGTCGATCGGCCCACTTGCACGCGGCGCGGCTTTGTTGCCGCTCACGGCGATGAGGATGCCGCCAACGGCGGCGGCCGTCACGACGGCCGCGATAAGGATGACGACGGCCTTGCGTTGCCACCACGGCCGCGGCGACTTGTCCCGCGTGGTAGCCGGTGTGGGCGGGGGGGTGTGAGCAGCGTCGCTCGGACGAGCTTTTGTTTGCGCCCAAGCTTTCTTTACGTGATCTGGCGGGCCGGCTTGGGTGGATGCCTCGGACTCATCGACATGTTCGGCCGCAGCAGCCTGGGTGGGTGCCCACGCCGCGGCGGCCGGCTCTGTCATCCGAGCGCGGGTTGGCGCCTTAGCGGCATCGGCGGTTTCGGGTGTGTGCGCGGGCTCAGTGGGTGCGGAGGGTGCTGTCCAGGGGCCCGTGCGCACAGATGCGGGCGGCGACGCCTGCCGCCGGGGGATGGGGGCGGTGAGTGCTGTCCGCGCCGCGCGGGCAAGCTCTACGGTCGTTCCGTACCGCTCGTCGGGATCTTTCGCCATTCCGGTTGCGATCACCGCGTCTAGTTGCGGTGTCACTCCGGGCCGGGTAATCGACGGCCGCGGCGGAGGGGTGGTGAGGTGGCCTGCTATCTGCTGCTCCACGCTGTCGCCGGGGAACGGCCGACTGTTGGTCAGGCACTCGTACAACACGCAGGCGAGCGCGTAAATGTCTGAGCGAGTATCGGTTTGGCCGGAGGTGAAGCGTTCAGGAGCCATGTACGGCCAGGTGCCGACGACACTTCCGGTAGCCGTCATCTTGGTCTCACCGGCTCCGCGGGCGATCCCGAAGTCGATTAGGTACGCGAAATCGTCTTCTGCGAGAAGGATGTTGGAGGGCTTGACGTCGCGATGCACCAACCCGACCCGATGCGCTGCGTTGAGCGCGGAGGAGATCTGCTCGATGACCTTGACCGCCCGCGCGGGATCCAGCGGTCCACGATTCAAGACGTGCTCGAGATCCTGACCGTCGATCAGGCGCATGTCCACGTATAGCCGTCCGTCGATCTCACCGAAGTTGTGAATCGGCACGACGTGCGGATCATTTAGCCCCGCAGCGGCGTAGGCCTCACGGCGAAAGCGCTGCTCGAACACCGGATCTGCGGCAAGCTGGGGCGGCAACACCTTCACCGCCACGACCCGTTGGGTGGCTGTGTCAAACGCTTTCCAGACCTCGCCCATGCCGCCACGGCCCAAGAGTTCGATCAATTCGTACCGGCCGAACGGCGTTCCCTTCACAACGCCTCCCCCCCGACTACAGCAAACCAGTTGATTCACTGCAATACGATAGGCGGCCGATTCGCCGCGCGTTTGCCATTGCAATCGTCCGTTTTCTTATTGCCCGGACGAAGCAAGGGCCCAGCTAGCCGCCATACCGCTTGAAAACCGCAAGAGCAGTATTTGAAAGCGCAACGGCAAAGATGCCTGGCCCTGGGATAGGTCAATGGCCGGGGTAATAGCAAGCAGCGTAAGTATTTGCTGAATCTGCAGGATCTGACAACTACCTCGGCACACGCGGTAACAATTCATCGGCGTCGAACCGAAACGCCAGGTTGAACGGGGGTTCTCATGGCCGGAATCCGCCGATCGCGACCGGGCCTGCTGGCTGCGTTTGTGGCCAGCGCGGTCGTTACCGCGCTTCTCGTCTTGCCCGCACCGAAATCCCAGGCCTTCTATATCCAAGACCACGAGCGAATCACGCGCGATCCACTAGCGCCGGTTGGGGTCGACAACGCCGCGATGAACCAGATACTCGTCGGTCCGCCGCCCGGGGCCCGAGCCGTCGGAAGCGACGCATTCTTCAGCGACGGGTTTCGGCGCGTCGGTGCCGAGGCCGCCGCGATCCTGACTGATGTTCGCGGCGGCGGTGACCTGTGGTTGTTCGCGTGGGTAGCTGCTCGGCTGGACGTAGGAGGCGGATAATAAGCGTGAAAAGTCCAGCAGAAGGATCGTGAAATGCCGCGCACGCGTCGCTCAAACGCTAGTGACAGTCCCTGGTTGTCCCCGCCACAGAAGCGCGCGTGGGTGGCCTATATGCGCGTGCAGTTGCGCATGAACTATGAGATCAACCGGCAGTTGCAGCAGGATAGTGATCTCTCACTGGCCGACTATCACGTGCTGAATGCGTTGAGCAATGCGCCGGACCACAAGCTCCAGATCACCGATCTGGCCGCATTGATCGGGTGGGAGCGTAGCCGGCTTTCTCACCAGGTGCGGCGACTATGCGAACGTGGCCTCACAAAACGCGTCCAGTCCGAAGACGACGGCAGGGCCACAGATGCCGTCTTGACCAAGAAGGGATTGAAAGCCATCGTCGCGGCTGCGCCGGGCCACGTCGCGCTGGTCAAGAAATTGTTCTTTGAGCCATTGCCTGACGAGCTCGTTTCCCCGTTCACTGCAGCGCTGGAACACATCCAGGCGAGTCTCAACCTCAATGCGTCGCTGCCGCCCGTGCCCCTTTAAGCACGCGGCGAACCCGTCCAACACAACGGGTTTCGCGAAGGTGGTCGGCGTGCGCTGTTTCTCACAGGGCGAAACTCAACGCACCAACCAGGATCATCGCGGCGCCGGCAAATCTGCCGCTCACGTCACCGAATGGGCTCGTCTTCTCCAGCAGGACGAAGATGGCGATCGCCGCGATCCACAGTAGGTTCATCACGCCGCCGACGAACAGCAATCCCATCAGGATCCAGCAGCAGCCCACGCAGTAGGCGCCGAGCGTCAGTCCCATGCGGAAGGCGCCGAGGGTGCCGGTGCGCCAGTAGTGGGACATGAAGTGCGCTGGGGCCCGACAGTTCCTAAGGCAGGCATTCTTCAACGGGCTGAGTTGGTAGACGCCGGCCGCGATGAGCATCGCGGCGCCGAATACGGCGCTGTTGGACGACATCGTGGGAGACAGCAGCGCGGCCTGATCAAGAGCGTATTGGGCGAAGGTGGCCACGAGGCTGAAGGTCGTCCACATCGCGATGTAGCCGGCGACGAAGACGAACGTCGGGGCCAGCGGGTTGTGCTCGGCGGCGGCCTTCCGGGCGACGGCGGCGTAGAGCAGGGTCATTGGTGCCGCGGTGGGAACCATCATCGCGACCATCATGGTGGCCCACATCGCCAGTCTCAGGCCGAATTCGGTTGCCGTCCACGGTTGCACACCGGTCATGGCGTGCATCATCGGCGCCATCGGAAGGATCGCTCATGGCTGCTGACTCGCTCGCCATGCGGCGCGCGGACACCACGATGTAGACCCAGGCTGCGATGGTGATGCCGCCAAGACCGGCCAGCACCGCCAGGCGGTCTCGGTGGCGCCAGACCGCAGACGTGGTCAACGGATGACTCCGTCCTGGTTCATGTGCAGAACGTTGAACTGTCCGTAGCTGTTGTTGAATTCAAGATTGATTCCCGCCCGGGCTGTGCTGTTGCCGTTGCCCATCTCGGCATAGGTGTAGCGGGGCCCATCCGGCGTATTGATGCGTGTGATGGCGGGCCCGCCGCTGTAAGGACTGATCATCGGCGTCCCGCGTGACTCGACCAGCCCGTCAATCTTGAGGCTGGCCATTCGCGCATCGACATCGATCGACAGCTCGATCGGTGCGTACAGCGTGTCCAGCACGGTCGACATCGTGCTGTTGTACACGAAGAAGTGCGTCGCTCCGGGGGTAGTCGACTCGCCGTGCAGGATCTTCTGCAGTGCCTGTCGCTGAGCAGGATCCGCGCGTTCACCGATGATGACCTGCTGCGTGCCATTGCCGTCGGCGACCTCACCCGGCCACTGCATGAGCACCGCCCAGTCCAGGCCGTCAAGAGTGGTGTCGTTGAAGTTTCCTTCATCGATGTGGCCGCACAACACCTCCTCGCAATGGCCATACGTCGACTTCGCACCGAACAGGCACGGGCAGCCCCAGGCGCAGTTGCAATTCGTGAACTCCGCACCACGGATCATCCATCGATCAGCCACCGGACGCTCCTCGCAAGACTTTCAGTCGCGCGGCTTCGGCCCACCGGTTGGGGTGAGCGCGACGACGGGGATGGTCCGCGACGTCATGCGCTGGTACTCAGCGAATGCCGGATACCGCTGGGCCTGCAGCGCGTACTTATCGTCGCGTTCGGCGCCCTGCAGCTCGGTGGCGCGCACGTCGAGGATGTCGTCGCCGACTTCGATGCGGACGTCGGGGTTGGCCTTGAGGTTCCAATACCAGGCGGGGTTGTCGTGGCCGCCGGCGTTTGAGGCGAACACCAGATACCGTTCGCCGTCGGCGAGGTACATCATGATGTTGGTCCGCGGCTTGCCGCTGCGTGCACCGACGGTGTGCAGGACGATGATCGGCGCACCCTCGAACGGGCCGCTGACGCGACCGTGATTGGCGCGGAACTCGGCGATATTGCGCTCGTTGAAGTCGTTGCCGTCGCTCATCCTTTTCTCCTCACATCGACGAACGTCTCATACCGGCAGGGCGGGTTTGCCCGTTCCCGGCGATGCCTGCGTTACTCACGGTCGCAGTACCAATTTGCCGCGGGTGTGGCGCTTTTCGAGCTCCCGGTACGCCTCGCGCACGTCGTCGAGGCGAAGACTGCGGCGATCGGCACTTCCAGCTCACCGCGTGCGATGAGGTCGGCCAACTCGGCGAGCACCGCAGCGGTCGCGGCATCCGCCCCGCCTGCCGACTGGACCCCGAACTTCTCGACGGCGTCGAAGTCGGCGATCGTGTCGACCCGCTCGCGCGCGACTGCGAGGTCCTCGACGGCCATGGCGACATATCCACCACCGAAGAAATCCAGCAGGGCGTCGACGCGTCCGGACGGTGCTGCGGCGCGCAACCGGGCAGGCAGGTCGTCACCGTAGTTGACCGGGACAGCGCCGTGGTCGGCGAGCCAGGCATCGTTGGACGGCCCGGCGATGCCCAGGACCGTGGCCCCCGCGCGTCGGGCGAGCTGAACCGCGATCGAACCGACACCGCCTGCCGCGCCCGAGATCGCCACCGTCTCCCCGGGTACTAGGTGCACCGCCCGCACCGCGCCGTAGGCGGTGGCCCCCGCGACAAACAACGCGCCGGCCACCTCCCACGGCACTGCGGCCGGCTTGGCCGTCAACTGGGTCGCAGGCACGGTCACGTACTCGGCGTGGCTGGACCGTCGGTTAGAGAACCCGATGACCTCATCGCCGACATCGAAACCGGTGACGCCGGAACCGAGTTCGGCCACCACCCCGGCGAGGTCGCTGCCCTGACCGGACGGAAACGTCGCAGGAAACATGTCTTTCACCGCACCCGCGCGAATCGCCGCCTCACTGATATTGATGCCAGCCGCTTTGACCTCGACCAGAACCTCACCGACTGCCGGCGCAGGGCGAGGCACGTCGCGCACCTCGAGGACGTCGACACCGCCGTACGAATCGAACTGCACTGCTTTACTCATAAGAGCCACAGTAGTAGATTTACGTGATGTGTCAAGCAGATTGATATGCGCAACTAGCCGGAGGCGAAAGCCACTGTGGCATCAGGAGATTTTCGGCGCGCTACACACGTCGACGTTTCATTCGAAGAGATGGCCGGCAGGCTGGCTGTTGGACTGGTCGACGCCTACGCAGCACTTTCATTGACGTGCCGACTCGATTCCGCGCAACAGACCAACGGCCGGGAGCGGTCCTGGGACTCACTTCCGGCCGTTGGCCGCTCACCACCGGGTTTGTGGTGATATGTCATTCAGTTGCCGAGCGGTGCCTCAGGCTCGGGTGCAGGTGTGGCGGCTGGCTGGTCGGTGGGCTGGCTGGCGCCGACTTGCCCTGCCGTCTGCTGCACCGCCGCGGCTGGGGAAGGAGCGCCCAACTGGCGGGCGACGAAATCAGCGGCCTGGTCGGCCATTCCGTTGTCCTTGTACGAGCTGTGTGCGGAACGGTCAAGGCCACCAGGGAAGCAGACCGGGTCGCCGGTCGCGCACAGCTGAAGGGTCTTCCCAGCGTAGGCCTGGCCGACGGTGATGGGTGGTGCGTCGTGGGCCACCAGGTTCAGAAACCAGGAATCAGGCGTTCCGAACAGGACCACTGCGGCGACGTGCGACGCGACCGCAGCAGGCATCGGGCCGGTGATGCCGGCGGGCAGATCGAATCCGGCGGGCACGCTATCAGTGGTCGTGTAGCCGGCTAGTGCGGCGCCTTGTGAGTAGCCGCCGAGCACGATCTTGGTGGTCGGGCAGCTCGCCGCGATCGCCTGGATCTTATTGCTGGCATCGACGATTCCGTCGGCGGTCTGGCCGAAGTTCAACGTTGCGGGGTAGTTCACCGCGTACACGCCGATCGTCTTGCCCGGCATGCGGGCGTTGAGCGCGTCGACGAACGATTGCCCGGTTGCTCCGACGCCGGGTGCCTCATTTGTGCCGCGGGCGAATACGATCTCAACGCTGGCACACGAGTCGTCGGCGGCGGACGCCCGGGCCGACCACGAGGTCGGTGCCGCAAAAGAGCCGATGAGGATGGCGCCCACGGCGAGCGTGGCGAAAATCGAGGACAGAGCCGCCCGGACGGTCAACCTGCCCATTCTGACTACCAAGGGTGTGACGGTGCTCATGATGTGGTTCCCCTTCTCGGTCCTGGTATCACTTCAATGTTTAAGTGATGCCCTGCCTGCTACAAGTGAGACGCCGGATCTGCGATTCCGGAAAGTCAGGTGATCTGCAACACAAACGAGCCGCGGGTCGGTGACGAGGGACAACTCAGGGGAACGCGGGGGCCTTCAGGGCGTCGAGACGCTGCGGCTCAGGAGGCTGTGGCGCTAGGCCAGCTGTCGTCGGGCGGCAGCCCGTCAAGAATGCGCTGGCAAATCGCGCCCAGCTGCTTAGCCTGGGCCCGCGTCAATCGGTCGAATACGAACTCCCGCACGGCCTCGACATGCGATGGGGCGGCTTCTTTCAGTTGGCGAAGTCCTGCGCGGTTGAGAACCGCCAGGGTGTACCGACTGTCCTCTGCGTCAGGCTGCCGTGACATCCAGCCGCGTTTTTCCAGGCGACCGACGGCCTGGGACAACCGCGGCAGCGAGCTCCCAGTGATCGTGGCGAGCACGCTCATCCGCATCTTCGATCCCGGTGCCTCCGATAGACGCGCCAGGATCAGATACTCGAACTGGCTGATGCCGAACTCGCGCTGCAGCTGTGCGCTGAGCACGGGCTGCAACCTGAGGATCATCGTCGACAGCTGCGCCCAGACCTGCTGCTCCTGCGCGTTTAGCCACCGGGTCTCATTCGCCGCACTCATGCCTCCACTTTAACTTAATCCTTGAACCGGGAATGGCGCCACCACTTAATTGTTTAACCATGCATCGGATCGAAAGGAAACGACGAGGTGAGGGGCCAGCGATGAAGGCAGTGGGAGTGACCGGGCCGGACTTCATGCCGGGCTTGTTCGACGTCGACGAGCCAGTCGCCGCGCCGGACGGAGTCGTTGTCGAGGTCATGGCTGCCTCAATTAACGACTTCGACCGAGCCGCCGTTGAGGGGCGCTACATCGGTTCGACAGGTCAGCTGGATCCCATACTGCTGGGCCGCGACTTCGTCGGCCGAGTGACCGCCGTTGGCAACGACGTCGACTACATCGACGTGGGCATGTATGTAGCAGGGGCCCTGCCGCCACACGCGCCGGGCAGCCAGGGACTTTCACCGACATGGTGGCGGTTCCGGCGGGGTCGGTTGCCCCCGTTCCTGACGGCGTGGGCGTCGCGCAAGCCGCAAGTGTCGGCTTGGCCGGGCTCACCGCGCTGGATGCGATCGGCGCACTTGGACCCACGACACTCGGAAACCTAGTCATCCAGGGGCCCGTGAGTGAGGTCGCTGGATTCGCGCTCCAGCTGGCGAAGGCACACGGTGCGGTCGTCGCGGTAGTGACACCCGCCGAGGAGGCCGAGCTGGCACGAAGGATGGGCGCCGACATTGTCATCCCCGAGGGCGCGAGTGCAACGCAGTCAATCCGGGCGGTGCGGGATTCCTTCAGCGGGGGAGCCGACACTGCCATTCACATCGCTGGTGACCCCTCCGTGGCCACTGGCGTGGTGCGCGAGGGCGGGAGGTTTACCTCCGTCAGTGACACCATGCCGGCGGCTGCTCGTCCACACGTCACCTATGTTCCGACGGTTGTCGCCCCCAATGGGCACAAGCTGGCGGATCTCCTCTTTAGGGTTGCCGGGCTCCGTCTGCGTAGCCGCGCGAGCCACATCCTGTCGTTCGATCAGTTTGTCGAAGCCGTCAATTCGCACGGGAAGAACAGTGGCGGCCGCATCGTGCTCGTACGCTGATATGTATTGCCCTGTGTCACATCGCATTAAGGATCAACACCACCGACACGACCGCGTCGGCGCGGTGCTGATGAGTTCTAGGAGACAGCAATGCAAATCGGAATACTCGGCGCGGGGCAGGTCGGCCTGGCAGTGGGGCGCAGGATGATCGACGCGGGACACCACGTGAAGCTATCCAGTGCGCGCGGCCCAGACGCCCTCGCACCCGTCGCCCAAGGTATCGGTGCGGAGGCGGCCTCGATGACCGAAGCCGCCGCGCAAGAACTCGTCATGCTTGCGTTGCCATGGCCCGCAGTGCCCGACGTGCTCGACCCGCTACCGGAGTGGCAGGGCCGAATCCTGGTCGACGCTACGAACCCATTCGTCACCTACAGTCCGCTGCAACTCGCGGATCTGCAGGGGCACAGCGCCAGCGTCATCGTCGCCGGACATGCCCCCGGTGCGCGGGTGGTCAAGGCATTCAACTCGATCACCATGGCGAACTTCGAGAAGGGGCCTCAACAGGGCGAGGCGCGACGGGTGTTGTTCGTTTCCGGCGACGACGTCGCAGCCAAGCAGACGGTGCAAGAGTTGATCACCGAACTCGGCTACGCGGCGATCGATCTCGGTGGCCTCGACGAGGGCGGACGCATGCAGCAGGCTGGTGGACCGCTGGCTGGGCAGGACCTTCTGGTGAACCAATGACGAGAGCCCGCCGTCGCGGTTGAACCTTTCGTCCCGGCAATCCGTGCGATCAATATGACCGCCGATACAAGGGGGACCATGCAGATGCGAACATGCCTGCACGCCGGCGTCACAGCCACTGCGATTGCCGTCGTCGGCATCGTCGGCGTGGCCGCCGCACCTGTGGCTCCGGTAACTCAGTCCCAGTCACCGCCGACCGTGGCGCAGAATGTCCGGCTGGCGGCCGCGACGGTTCCGCCCGGCGGTCTCATCACCAGCTTTCTGGGCAATCAGTTGATCTACTGCTCGCTTATCTGCCCGCTTCTCGTCCAGACCGCCGTGACACCCATCGTCACGACGCTGCAGACACCGGGTACGTTCCTCATCGCATTGCAGTCGGGTGACCTGTTGAAGGCGATCGGCGCGACTGCCGCATCGGTGACCGGGCCCACGAACGCTGCGGCGGAGGCCGCGATTGTCACTGACGGGTCGATACCGGCGAAAAGGGCATTGAACGCCTTCGAGGTCGGCGTTGTCGGCTTGCTCAACATCGTCCCTGCCGCGGCGGGCGGGCCTGCCGGGATCGCTGCGGCTATCGAGACATTCCGCCAAGACACCTTCACCGCGCTCAACTTGCCGGTCGTGCCCAATCCCGCACCAACCGTCATGCCGCAGGGTGTTGTGCAGGTCGCAGTCGTGGGCGCGCTCAATGTGGTCGGAGCCGTCATCTTCCCGGGCTTCAACCACATCCTGTCCGGCGCGTTCGAAACCCCCAACGCGGTAGCGCAGGAACTGGCAGCGACCGGCGATCCCGTGCGGGCAATCGCCGCCGGTGTGAACACCGCAGCCGGGGAGTTGACCGCGGCCGTCACGGACATCGCCGCCTCGGTCGCCACCGCGGTCAACAGTATCCGTGCTGCCAGCGGGCAATCTCCTCTTGCGAACCTGGGGACGCAGCCACAGAATCTCGCCACGACAGCGACAAAAACGGCAGCCCGCGCGAAGCTTGGACCGCCGAGCCCCTTGGTCACGACGACGACGACCAAACGTGCCAACGCCGAGCTCGGCACCTCACACCCATTGCGGGACGTCGCATCGAACCTTCGGCAAACCGTGCGGACCGTTATCAAGAAATCCTCTGAGCGGCCTCATCGCACTGCGTCGAACTGAGCAATCGCGTCAACACCACGACGCTCATCACCTCTCGACCGCCCACATGCGCACGTGGCTGGAAGAGCTCGCCCGCCGGGCCGCTGAGCTGACTCACCGATGGTGGCCAAGCACCTGCACGGCTTGGTCCGGATCGCCGTACCCGTCGAGCCAGCGCAGGGGTATTCAACTGCATCGCGATTTTCGAGTTCGACGGCGATCAGCTCGTGTGCGAGGAAGATCTTCGTGGACGCCAGACCGGGCTCGCCCAGATGGGCGTGCGGGATCCTGGCTGGCGCCGAACAGATCGAGCACGGGTCATCCATGGCTGAGTTGGACGGCTTTAACCACGAGCAGCACTGCGCCGACGATGAGGTAGCCACGCAGGGCGAGCATGCCGAGTCGGGTACCGGCCGACCATTTGACGGGCTGCAGCAGCGTCAACGGAGGCATCCGCCAGGTGGTGCGGTCGACTCCGGCGACCGCGTGTGAGAGTGGTTTGGGGCCGGTGGGTTTGGGTTGCCGATTCGTCAGCCATCGCAGGGCTACGATCGCGGCGGCGGCGAGTACCACCAGGGCCAGGGCGAGGTCGCCGGTGACCGCGACGACGTTGATGTGGGGAAACAGGGTGGTGGCCATCAGGATTCCCGATAGCAGCAGCAGCACCCCGACGATAAGGCCGGCGACCGCATTGAGCCAGCGCCGGTTTACCCACGGCCCCAGCACTTCTGGGTCGTTACACAGCAGCAGCAGAAACACGCTGGCGCTGGGAAGCAGCAGCCCGGCCAATGCTTGTACGGCGGTGGTGATCAACCCCAGGGGTGCGCCGGGGATGAGCACGATCGATGCGGCCACGGCGACCATCGCGGTGTAGGACAGGTAGAACTGTTTGGCGTCGGCGAAGCCGCGGTGCAGGGAGTGTTTGAGCCCGAATACGTCGCCGAAGGCGTAACTGGTAGCCAGGGTGACCGCTGCGGCGCCGACGATGGAGGCGTCCAGTAAGACGATCGCGAACATCGAGCCCAATACCGTGCTGTGTTGACCGAGCAGGTGGGCGATAGCCCCCGCGTCGGTGAAACCGCCCTGGGTGTTGGTGGATCGGGCCGCCCAGTCCCCGGTCATCACCAGCGCGGCTGCGCCGATCACGACCACGAAGGCGCCCAGCACGGTATCGGCGCGTTCGTAGCCGATGAACCGGGGGGTGATGCGCTTATCGACGACGTTGGACTGCTGGAAGAATAACTGCCAGGGCGCCACAGTAGTGCCGACGATGGCGATGATGAGCAGCACCGCATCCGAGCTGATTCCGCCGGCAATGGTGGGCACCACAAAGGATTTGGCGGCGTGTCCCCAGTGCGGGTGGCTCATCAGCAGCATCGGGATCTGCAGCAGGGTGATCGCGATGAACACGAACATGGCCCGTTCCCAGCGGCGGAAACTGCCGGTGGCCATGATCGCGATCAGCGCGACCGCAGCGGTGGGCACCACGATGTATTTGGAGATGCCGATGTAGTCGGCGGCCAGGCTGATGCCGATGAATTCGGTGACGATGGTCAAGAAGTTCAGCAGGAACAGGTCACCGACGGAGAACCAACCCCAGCCGCGGCCGAAGCGTTCGTTGATCAACCGGGCGTGTCCGACCCCGGTGACCGCACCCAACCGGACCACCATTTCCTGGTTGACGATCAGCACCGGGATCAGCAGCAGCAGCACCCACAACAGCGAGTAGCCGTAGTTCTGGCCGGCTTGGGCGTAGGTGGCCACTCCGCCGGCGTCGTTGTCGCCGACCATCACGATCACCCCGGGGCCGACGATGGCCAACAAGGTCATCAAGCGGGTTTTGAGGGTGCGGGGACGCTCGGTGTCACCGACGCTGATGCGGCCGAACGCACCCTCGATGTCACCCAGGTGCGCGCTATCTAGCACCGCGGTGTGCGCTGTGGCGCCGTGGTCGGCGGGCCGGCCCGGGGGCGGTGACGTTTCGGCGCGGGTGGTCTTGTCGTTGTTGTTGTTGTTGTCGCTGGTCATGGCCGGTCAGTCCGTGGCGGTTGGTGCATCGTGATCATCGGCGGCGGTGGCGTCGGCGGTGTCGCGGATCGGGCGGGGGGCTGGGTCGCGGCGACGCCAGTCCTCGGGGATGGTGGCCTCCAGTACGTCGTCGACGGTGACCACACCCAGCACTCGGTCCTCATCGTCGACGACCGGGACGGCATACAGGTTGTAGTCGGCCATCAACAACGCGACATCAGTCAGATCGGCGTCGGCGGTGACCCGCACCGGGTCGGAATCCATCAGCGCCGCAACGTTTTCAGACGGGGCGGCCTGCAGCAGGGCGATCACCGATACCACCCCGGCCAGCTGCTTGTCCTCGTCGAGGATGTGCATCTTCAGCAACGCCTCGGGCTGCACGGTGCGCGCGGCACCGATGATCGCCAGCGCCTCACCAGCGGTGGCTGCCAGGCCGCAGGAGACGAAGTCGACGTTCATCAGCCCGCCGGCGCTGTCGGGGTTGAAGCCCATCAGGGTGATCACCTTGGTGCGCTGCGGTGCGGGCATTAGATCCAGCACCCGGCGTCGGCGGGATTGACGCAGGTCGGCGATCGCGTCGGCGGCGTCATCGGCGCGCATCCGTCCCAACAGCGCAGCGACTTCGGTGTCGGGCATATCGGCCAGCAACCGGCTGGCCTTCTCCGGGTCGAGTTCCTCGAAGACATCGGCTTCCAGCTCGGGGTCGCTGCGCACCTCGTCGAGGATTTCCCCGCCCTCGGCTTTGTCGGCTTCTTCGAGCAGATCGGCGATATCGGCGGGTTTGAACGCACCCACCCGGCCCGCCAGACCGCGCGCGGCCCTGGAGCGGTCGTGGCCGATCAACGGTTCGAACGCCTTCCAATCCCGCGACGCGTGCCCGCCGGCGCTCTTGATCAACCCGAACAGCCGCGGTGGGCGGCGGGTGTCCAGCCGCGCCAGCACCCACCCCTCACCGGTGTCTTCCAGTTCCACGTCGTAGGCCCACACCAACTCGACGGCAGCCACGTCGATCAACCGATGCCCAAGCACATCGGCGCGCAACAGCACCTCACCGTCGCGGCGCTCAAAGCCACGCATGTCAATCTTGTTCTTCGCCAACACAACCCGGCCTGGCGTGTACTCGGCGATGGACTTGCTACCCACGAATATCTGCCGCCCGCCAACCCCGGCCACGATTCCGGTCACCAACGGATACTCATCGGCGCCCCGCAGTCGGACGATCACATCCTCGACGCGGCCCACCACTTCACCGGAGCGGGCCGCCACGGGGGCACGCAACAACTGTGATAACTGAATGACCGGCAGCCCGGCACTGGGATGTTCGGGCGCGCTGCTTGACTCGCTCACGTGTTCTCCTCATCGGTTGAGACGTCCACCGTCCACCCACCATCGCAATCGGTATTCACGGGCATGCGCGGTTTGCCTCGTTTCCGTTGTGTCTCGGTGATTTCGGTTACAGCCATGCCTGGTGATGGCGCACGTACTGCTTCTTGACCAGATGGGCCGCCAGCCCGTAGGCAGCCATCACCGCAGCCAGCCACGCCAGGTAGCCCGCCGGTGGCGGGGCCATCCCCAAGCTCAGCCCCAGCGGGGTCAGCGGCAACAGCGACCCGATCGCGGCCACGGTGACCGTCGCGAACACCACGACACGCGCTGGCCGTGCCCCGCGCCACGGCACCGTTGGTGCCCGTACCACGAGCACCACCAGCAGTTGGCTGAGCAGCCCCTCGACGAACCAGCCTGTCTGAAACATCGTGGGCTTCTCTCCGAGGTCGAATACCCACCACAACGCGGCGAACGTGGCCAAGTCGAACACCGAACTGAGCGGGCCGAAGATGAGCATGAATCGGATCAGACCACCAGACTGCCAGCGACGGGGGGCACGCAGGTAGTCGTTGTCGACCCGATCCCATGACAGGGCCAGTTGCGCGCTGTCATAGAGCAGGTTCTGCACCACCAGCTGGATCGGCAGGATCGGCAGGAATGGCAGCAGCGCGCTCGCAGCCAGGACGCTGAGCACGTTGCCGAAATTGGAGCTGGCGGTGATCTTGACGTACTTCATCGTGTTGGCCAGGGTGCGGCGGCCCTCGACCACCCCGTGCGCCACCACAGCGAGGTCCTTGTCCAGCAGGATCAAGTCCGCGGCGTACTTGGCTACCTCGGCGGCGGTGTCCGCGGCGATACCGGCATCGGCGATCCTCAACGCCGGAACGTCGTTGATGCCGTCACCAAGGAACCCGACCGCGTGCCCATCCTCGCGCAGTGCCGCCACTATCCGCGTCTTGTGCGCGGGCGTCAGCTCCGCGAAAACAGCCGCTTGCGCGGACACCGCACTGAGCCGCCGGTCGGTGAGACGATCGATCTGGTGGCCCACGACGATGGTGTCGGCCGCAACACCGACCTGCGCCGCCACCTGCCGCGCGACGGTCTTGCTATCCCCGGTCAGTATTTTTACCGCGACCCCGTGCTCGGTGAGGCTGCGCACCGCGGCGGGCGCGCTGTCGCGGACGGGATCGACGAACCCGACGAACCCGGCCAGCACAAGATCCTGTTCGTCGGATTCGTCATAGCATTCAAACCGCGCTGGCCCGTACTTCACGGCCACGGCTAGCACCCGCATACCCGTCTTGCGGTAGGCCTCGACCAGATCGTCGGCCTCGGCCCGCAGGTCCTCGCCGAACGCGACGACGTCTTCGTCGAGGCGCGCACGCGCGCAGCGCGGCAGAACCTGGTCGGGGTCGCCCCTGCAGATCATGATGTGCTCACCGTGTTGGCGTGTCACCACCACGGTGGCGCGGCGACGCGTGTGGTCGAAGCCGATCTCGTCGACCCTTTCGAAGGCGGCCTCCGCGGTGAGGGCCATGTCGTGCTCGCCGAGCAGTTCGGCGATGGCTTCGTCGAGCCGGTCATGCGCCCCGTCCTGGAAATGCACGCCCAGATAAGCGAGTTCGGCGACCGCATCGTCGACGCGTCCGGTGACATCGATGCTGTGCGCGTAGACGATGCGGTCCTCGGTCAGGGTGCCGGTCTTATCGACACACAACACGTCCAGCGCGCCGAGATCTTGAATCGCGTTAAGGCGGCTGACGATCACCCGCTCCCTCGCGAGCCGGGTAGCACCGCGGGCCAGGTTGGTGGTCACGATCACAGGCAGCATCTCCGGGGTCAAGCCGACCGCGACCGCGACGGCGAACATCGCCGCCTGCGCCCAGTCCCCGCTGACAATGCCGTTGACCGCCAACACGATCGGCACCATCACCAGCATGAACCGAACCAGGGTCCAACCGACCGTGCGGACTCCGCGGTCGAAGCTCGACTCCGGACGTAACCCGCCAGCGGTACGCGCCAACGCCCCGAAGTAGGTATGCCCGCCGGTAGCGATCACGACCGCGGTCGCGGCGCCGGCCACCACCGCGGTCCCCGAGAACGCCAAACTCGGTGTGGCCACGACAGACTCGCGCGCGTGGCCACGTTGGCGCTTTTCGGGCACGACTGTCGTCTTCGCCACCGGCAACGATTCGCCGCTGAGCCCCGACTGGTCGACCATCAGATCGGTCGACGACACGATCCGAAGATCCGCGGGCACGACATCACCGGCGCGCAGCACCACGATGTCGCCGGGCACTACGTCGTGCAACGACACTTCCCGATCGACTGGGTCCTGGTCGTGGCCGGCGCGGCGTCGCACCGTCACCGTCGATGCCACCAGTTTCCGCAATGCCCGGTTGGCTCGAGCCGAACGGGTTTGCTGCCAGATGCGCAGGACCACCGCCAGCGCCACCATCACCGCAACCGTCACTGCGCCGCGTCTGTCACCGACCACCACGAAGACCAATGCAAGACCGGCCAGCAGTGCCACAAATGGGCTGCGCACCGCGCCCACCACACGCGCCGCGACCCGGTCGTCGGTCGCACGAAACGGTTCATTGTCGCCGAAGCACCGCAATCGATCCGCGGCCTCCGCCTCGGTCAACCCTCGCGGAGAAGTTGCCACTGTCTGAAAGACCGTGAAGACCGGCGCCTGGGCCAGCTCCCTCAGTCGGGCATCGTCGGCGACATCTCGCAACTGCTGCGAGGTCAGCCCAGCGACGGTTTCAGTCATGTCCGGTCCTCATCCCAATGGAGGCATCAGCCCTATCGAACGACAGCGACGAACTCCACGCGGACCGTTGCGGCTAGCCCGACCCCGACCGGAACCGGCGGCGCCGCACGCACGCGTGGAGGCAGGTACTACTTCCCTCGTCCACCGGCCCCACCTCCAACCCACACGCTACGTCGCACCACGCCACAGACGCGGACACCAGTACACCCGAAACACCCGCAACAGTCAAACGCTTGCACAAGTGTCACAGATGAGTCAGCCTGACAGGTAACACCGAAAGGAAACGTGTGCCCACAACCCCGGCCACCGCAACGACGACACCCCTGCCGGCCCGGCTGCTGCAAGACGCCGCCTCGATGTTCGCCCTGCTGTCGGCCACGGTGCGACTGCACATCCTGTGGGAGCTCACCCGCGGCGACCGCGACGTCGGGACCCTGGCCGCCACCACGGGCCAAAGCCTCGCCACCGTCAGTCACCACCTGAGCAAACTCAAGCTGGCGGGCGTCGTGCGCGCCCACCGCCAAGGCAAGCGGATGGTCTACGTCATCGCCGACCCAGACGTCGTCGCGGTCGTTCGGCTTGCCATCGACGGACGCCTCGAACAACTTAGCGTCGGCAAGCGCGCGCGTCGTGCCTGAGTGCTGACGGCCGCGAGTGTCGAAAAGGCAAGCGGCGGAATGACTTTCTTACACGACCTTCCCATTGCTGGGCCCGGTAGGCAGATCGCTCGCCATCGGTAGCTGTTGCGGGTTGACGTCAGTCGGGCAGGCGGCGGTTGAGCAGCAGTCCCGCGAGTAGGGCCGCGGCCATGACGGCTGCCCCGAGGCGGATCCAGCTGGCGCTGGCGTCGCCGTGGACGGTCTCGTAGCCGATCTGTTGCTGCAGGGAGTTGTAGGCGTCTTCGAGTTGACCGAGGGTGCCGGCACGAAAGGCCTCTCCGCCTGCGATGTCGGCGATCTTCTGCAGCGATGCGTCATCGACGGGTACAGGGAGGTGCTGGCCGTCGATATCCACTGTGCCGTAGATCGTTCCGAATGAGATCGTGGAGATCTTCACGCCCTGCTCTTTGGCGGCGCGGGCAGCGGTGTAGGCCCCTCTGGGCTGGTCGGGGTCGGATGGCACTGTTTCCTTACCGTCGGATTCCAGCACGATGCTGGCCGGTGGCGGACCGGTGCCGCCGCCCATCACCGCCCCCATCGTGGCGATCGCTTGTAGCGCGGTGAAGATGCCTTCACCGGTAGCGGTGCGCGGTTCGGGCTTCAGGGTGTCGATCGCACGGCTGACCACTCCGTGGTCGGCGGTTGGCGACACCAACAGCGCGGCGCTGGAGGAGAACTTGACCAAACCGAGGCTAATGCCGGGGGTGAGCTTGTCGGCGAATTGTTTGCCTGCGGCCCTGGCCGCTTCGATGCGGCTGGGGGCGACGTCGGTGGCGACCATCGATTCGGACACGTCGATCACGAGCATCACCACCGCACGGTTGCGGGGTACGCGCACGTTGTGGGTGGGCCCGGCCATGGCGGTGGTCAGCAGTGCCAGCGCGGCCAGCAGCAATATTGCGGGCAGGTGACGCCACCGGGTCGAGCGTTTGTGGTGCGACGCTTTCCAGCAGGTCCATATTGGCGAACCGCAGCACCCGGCGCCGCCGGGCCCGGACGGCGAGCAGGTAGAGCGCCACCATGGCGGCGATCGCCAGCGCGTAGAGGAAGAACCACGCGTTGGCGAACCCCGACAGGGTCAGGGGACCCAGCAGTGGCACGTTCATGAGACCCGAATTGGTTGCGGTGTCGGCATTGTCTCGTCGGGTCTGGCTGCGTCGTGCATGCTCGCGGGTAGGCGGTGGCACGGCGGCGGGGTTCTCGGCCACGAACGTCCTCTCGGTGTTGTCTGCCAGGTTGCCGAATTGCCTACACTTGTGCAACCGTTTGATTGTGGTGTGACCTAACGGCGGCGCCACCGCGCGATACCAAACACCGCCAACACCGCAAGGCACAGCACCAGGATGATCACGCTCCCCGTGACGGCCGCATGGTGGCTGTACAGGGGCAGCGTCGACGCTACGGCGGCGTTGTGGTTCAACTCGGCAGCCGACGGTTGATCACCAATGCCGCGACCGCGGCGATGGTGGCGGCGATGACGGCCAGGCGCAACCAGGCCGCCGCGGCCGGGCCCGGCACATTCTGATAACCGATCTGTTGCTGCACCGCGGCGTAACTGCGGGTCAGTTCGTCGATGTTGGTTGCGGTATAAGACTGCCCACCCGATAGCTGGGCGATCTGTTTGAGCATGCTGGCATCCACCGGTACCGGCACCGGCTGGTCGTTGACCGTGACAACGCCGGCTTGGGTGCCGAACGCGATGGTCGAAACGGGCACACCCTGGTCTTTGGCGGCTCGGGCCGCGGTATAGGCGCCGCGAAGGTTGTCCGGATTACCCGGCTTGTTCTCTTTGCCGTCCGAGAGCACCACGATCCGCGCCGGTGGCGGAGTCGCGCCGCCGGCGCTGAGCACCGCGGCGATAGTTTGCACCGACTGCAATGCCGCGAAGATGGCGTCACCGATCGCGGTCTGGTTGTCGGGCTTGAGGTTATCCAACGCGCCAATCGTGGCCTCGTGCTGCGGTGTCGGCGACACCAGCACGTTGACGTTGCCGGCGAACGAGATGAGACCCAGATTGACACCCGGCGTGAGTTGCTGAGCGAACTGCTTGGCGGCCTGTTTCGCCGCGTCGAGCCGGCTTGGTACCACATCGGTGGCACGCATCGACTGCGACACATCAATGGCCAGCATGATCACCGCCCTGTTGCGCGGTATATGCGTCTCGCGAGTGGGCCCGGCCATCGCCACCGTCAACAGCAGTAACGCGAGCACAGACAGCACGATCGGCAGATGCCGCAACCGGTGGGCCCGACGGGGAACAACAACGGGCGCCAGCTCCGGGTCGGTGAACTGTCGCAACCGCCGACCACGGCGGATGCGGACGAGCACGTCGAGCGCCACCAGCCCAACCGGCACCACCACGAACACGAACAACCACGGGCTCTGGAATCCCGACAGCGACAACTCACCCAGCCCCGGCACTGTCAACGCCGGCGCCCGTCTGCCTCAACCAAACGACGGCAGGCCCCGACTTCGGCCTTATCGACCACACCCGCCGACATCGCCGACGGGCCATCGGCAGCGCCACCCATCCACCGGCCTTTACTGCGGCCCTCCGGGAGCCAAATACTGCCGCACATGTTCACGGTCACAACAACGACGGTAACTCAATCAAACAGTTGCACAAGTTTGCGAAGCGACCTGGGTATCATGCACACCTCGTCCCATCACCGACGGCGCGGCCCGTTTCCGGTGGATGGGTTGTCGGCCACGTTTCGGATTGTGTCAGCCACGCCAGCCTTCGAGCTATCCCGACGCGCCCGCTCGACCGGCCTCACCAGCCTCAGCAAGAATGCACAAGCTCGTTAGTTAGTGCTCAAAAATGCCTCTGACCTGCAAAAACATGGGTGCCCCCGGCAGGATTCGAACCTGCGGCCTTCTGCTCCGGAGGCAGACGCTCTATCCCCTGAGCTACGGGGGCGCGCGCTGAAACGCAACGCCATAGGGCCTGCACAGACTAGCGCATCTCGAGCCGTCCTAATCGATTCGGGGCCTGACCACCCCAGACCATAGGATGGACCCTCGTGACCCCCGCCGACCTGGCCGAGCTGCTCAAGAGCACCGCCGCCGCGGTGCTGGCTGAGCATGGCCTCGACACGTCCGCGCTGCCGGCCACCGTCACCGTCGAGCGTCCGCGCAACCCCGAACACGGCGACTACGCCACCAACATTGCCCTTCAGCTGGGCAAGAAGGTCGGCGCCAACCCGCGTGAGCTGGCCGGCTGGCTGGCCGAGGCGCTGGCGAACCAAGCCGGCATCGCCTCAGCCGATGTCGCAGGGCCCGGCTTCGTCAATCTGCGCATCGAGGCCTCCGCCCAGGGCGTCATCATCAACAACGTCATCAACGCCGGCCCGAACTACGGCGACTCCGACGAGCTCAACGGCGAGAACGTGAACCTCGAGTTCGTCTCCGCAAACCCGACCGGACCCATCCACATCGGCGGCACCCGCTGGGCCGCTGTCGGCGACGCGCTTGGCCGGCTGCTGGCCACTCAAGGCGCCCTTGTGGTGCGCGAGTACTACTTCAATGACCACGGCGCGCAGATCGATCGGTTCTCCAACTCGCTGATCGCCGCCGCCAAGGGCGAACCCACGCCCGACGACGGCTACGCGGGCGACTACATCAAGGACATCGCCGCCCAGGTGCTCGCCAAGGAGCCCGATGCGCTGAGCCTGCCCGAGGGCGAGATGCGCGAGACGTTCCGCTCCATCGGCGTCGACCTGATGTTCACCCACATCAAGCAGTCCCTGCACGACTTCGGCACCGACTTCGACGTCTACACCCACGAAGACTCGATGCACACCTCCGGCCGCGTCGAGCAAGCGATCGCCAAACTTCGCGAGGCCGGTAAGGTCTACGAGAAGGACGGCGCAGTCTGGCTGCGCACCACCGACTTTGGCGACGACAAGGACCGCGTCGTCATCAAGAGTGACGGCCAACCCGCATACGTCGCCGCCGACATCGCCTACTACCTCGACAAGCGCCAGCGCGGATTCAACCTGTGCATCTACATGCTCGGCGCCGACCACCACGGCTACATCGCCCGGCTCAACGCCATCGCGTCCGCCCTTGGTGAAGACCCTGCCACCGTCGAGGTCCTGATCGGCCAGATGGTCAACCTGGTCCGCGACGGCCAACCGGTCCGGATGAGCAAGCGGGCAGGCACCGTCATCACGCTCGACGACCTCGTCGAGGCCATCGGCGTCGACGCCGCCCGGTACTCCCTGATCCGGTCATCCGTCGACAGCCCCATCGACATCGACCTTGCGCTGTGGTCGTCGGCCTCGAACGAAAACCCGGTCTACTACGTGCAATACGCGCACGCCCGGCTCGCCGCCCTGGCCCGCAATGCCGCCGAGTTGGGCCTGATCCCCGGCACCGAGCACCTCGAGCTGCTCACGCACGATAAGGAAGGCACGCTGATTCGCAACCTCGGCGAGTTCCCGCGTGTGCTAAAAACCGCTGCGGCCCTTCGTGACCCGCACCGAGTCTCCCGCTATCTCGAGGACCTGGCCGGCGACTACCACCGGTTCTACGATTCCTGCAGGGTGCTGCCGCAAGGCGACGAGGCGCCCAACGAACTGCACACTGCGCGACTCGCACTGTGCCAGGCCACCCGCCAGGTGATTGCCAACGGCCTTGCCATTCTTGGTGTCACGGCTCCGGAGCGGATGTGATCGCTCATCCCGCCGGGCCCAGGCACGCCGAGGAGATCCACCACGGGGGCGCTCCCCCCAGGCCGCAGTCCCCGGCCGATATGCTCACGCTCGCACCGAATGTGTGGCCGCACAACGCCGTCCGTGGCGACGACGGGGTGGTCTCGATCGCAGGCGTGCCCGTCACCGATATCGCCGCCGAGTTCGGCACTCCTGTGTTCGTCATCGACGAGGACGATTTCCGGTCGCGCTGCCGCCAGATCGCCGCTGCGTTCGGTGGCGGCGAATACGTCCGCTACGCCGCAAAGGCGTTCCTGTGCACCGAAGTGGCGCGCTGGATCAATGAGGAAGGCCTGTCGCTCGACGTGGCCAGCGGCGGCGAGCTAGCCGTCGCCCTGCATGCCGGCTTTCCTGCCGAGCGAATCGCCTTGCACGGCAACAACAAATCCGTCGAAGAGCTGACCGCGGCCGTCAAGTCCGGCGTCGGTCACGTCGTGCTCGACTCGATGATCGAGATCGAACGACTCGACGAGATCTCCGGTGCCGCCGGTGTCGTCCAGGATGTTCTTGTTCGGGTCACCGTCGGCGTGGAAGCCCACACTCACGAGTTCATCTCCACCGCGCACGAGGACCAGAAGTTCGGTCTGTCGTTGGCCAGCGGGGCGGCGATGGCCGCGGTGCGGCGGGTATTCGCGACCGACCACCTGCGTCTCGTCGGGCTGCACAGCCACATCGGGTCCCAGATCTTCGATGTCGCGGGCTTCGAGCTGGCTGCCCACCGGGTGATCGGCCTGCTTCGCGACGTCGTCGCCGAATTCGGTGTCGACAAGACAAGCCAACTCGAAACGGTCGACCTTGGTGGGGGACTTGGCATTTCCTATCTGGCGCAGGACGATCCGCCGCCGGTGCAGGACCTTGCCGCCAAGCTCGGCGCCATCGTGCGGAACGAATCCGCCGCGGTCGGCCTGCCCGCCCCCCGACTCGTGGTCGAACCCGGCCGCGCCGTCGCCGGTCCCGGCACCATCACGCTGTACCAGGTCGGCACCGTCAAGGATGTCGCCGTCAGTGCGACCGCGGACCGGCGCTACGTCAGCGTCGACGGCGGCATGAGCGACAACATCCGAACGTCTCTATACGGCGCCGAATATGACGTCCGTTTGATTTCCCGGAACAGCGATGCCCCGCCCGCACTTTCGCGAGTCGTCGGAAAGCATTGTGAGAGCGGCGATATCGTCGTGCGCGACGCGTGGATGTCCGACGACATCCAGCCCGGTGACCTGCTTGGGGTCGCGGCCACCGGCGCATATTGCTATTCCATGTCGAGCCGTTACAACCTGATCGGTCGCCCCGCTGTGGTTGCCGTGCGCGACGGGCGCGCCCGCCTGATCCTGCGCCGGGAGACGGTCGAGGATCTATTGAGTCTGGAGATGAGGTAAGCGATGAGTGAAAACCCGATCGGTGTAGCGGTGCTGGGGCTGGGCAACGTGGGCAGTGAAGTGGTCCGCATCATCGAGGACAGCGCCACCGACCTGACCGCCCGCATCGGGGCACCGCTCGTGGTGCGGGGCATCGGGGTTCGCCGCGTCGCCGACGACCGTGGCGTGCCGATCGGGCTGCTCACCGACCACATCGAAGAATTGGTGTCCCGCGACGACGTCGACATCGTCGTCGAACTGATGGGACCGGTCGAGCCCGCGCGCAAGGCCATCCTCTCTGCGCTGGAACAGGGCAAGTCCGTCGTCACCGCCAACAAAGCACTGATGGCGGTGTCCACCGGCGAGCTGGCGCAGGCCGCCGAAAACGCCCACGTCGACCTCTACTTCGAGGCTGCCGTCGCCGGGGCCATCCCGGTGATCCGACCGCTGACCCAGTCGCTCGCGGGTGACACCGTGTGTCGGGTGGCCGGGATCGTCAACGGCACCACCAACTACATCCTCTCGGAGATGGACAGTACCGGCGCCGATTACGCTTCAGCCCTTGCCGACGCGAGCGCCCTCGGCTACGCAGAAGCCGATCCGACCGCCGACGTCGAGGGCTATGACGCCGCCGCCAAGGCCGCGATTCTGGCCTCGATCGCATTCCACACCCGCGTCACCGCCGACGATGTTTACCGCGAGGGCATCACCAAGGTCACGCCTGCGGACTTCGTGTCGGCACGCGCGCTGGGCTGCACGATCAAGCTGCTGGCCATCTGCGAGCGACTCATCAACGATGACGGACAGCAACGGGTTTCGGCCCGTGTCTATCCTGCGTTGGTGCCGTTGGAGCATCCGCTGGCCACGGTCAACGGCGCCTTCAACGCGGTCGTCGTGGAAGCCGAAGCCGCAGGGCGGCTGATGTTCTACGGACAGGGTGCCGGTGGCGCGCCGACGGCGTCGGCGGTGATGGGCGACGTAGTGATGGCTGCGCGCAACCGCGTGCAGGGCGGCAGGGGCCCGAGGGAGTCGAAGTACGCCCAGCTGCCCATCTCGCCGATCGGGTTCATCCCGACCCGCTACTACGTCAACATGAACGTCGCCGACCGGCCTGGCGTGTTGTCCGCTGTTGCAGCCGAATTCGGTAAGCGCGAGGTCAGCATCGCCGAGGTACGCCAGGAAGGCATGGTCGACGAGGGCGGTCAACGATGCGGTGCCCGCATCGTCGTCGTCACGCACCGGGCCACCGACGCCGCGTTGTCGGAAACCGTTGCCGCGCTGGCTGACCTCGACGTCGTGCAGAGCGTCAACAGCGTGCTTCGGCTGGAGGGAACAACCGAATGAGCACACCACGCACTGCTGTTCACCAGCCGTGGCCCGGTCTGATCGCCGCCTACCGCGACCGACTTCCTGTCGAGGACGGCTGGACGGCCGTTACTCTGCTCGAGGGTGGTACCCCCCTCATTTCTGCGCCGCGGCTGTCCGAATACACCGGTTGCACAGTGCATCTCAAGGTCGAGGGGCTCAACCCGACGGGCTCGTTCAAGGACCGCGGCATGACGATGGCCGTCACCGAAGCGGTGGCCCGCGGCCAGAAAGCCGTGCTGTGCGCGTCTACGGGCAACACGTCGGCGTCGGCAGCGGCATATGCGGCACGCGCAGGCATTACCTGCGCGGTGCTGATCCCTCAAGGCAAGATCGCGATGGGCAAGCTTGCACAGGCGGTCATGCACGGCGCGCAGATCATCCAGATCGACGGCAATTTCGACGACTGCCTGGAATTGGCACGCAAGCTCACCACTGACTTCCCGACCATCTCACTGGTCAACTCCGTCAACCCGTATCGCATCGAAGGGCAGAAGACCGCGGCGTTCGAGATCGTTGACGCCCTCGGCACGGCGCCCGACGTGCACGCCCTGCCGGTCGGCAACGCGGGCAACATCACCGCCTATTGGAAGGGTTATACCGAGTACCACCGCGACGGCATGTCGGACCGATTGCCCCGCATGCTGGGCACGCAGGCCGCGGGCGCTGCGCCGCTGGTGCTCGGTGAGCCGGTGAGTGAGCCCGAGACCATCGCCACCGCGATCCGGATCGGCTCCCCGGCGTCATGGACCTCGGCAGTGGAGGCTCAGCAGCAGTCCAAAGGCCGTTTCCTTGCCGCCACCGACGAGGAGATCCTTGCCGCATATCACCTGGTGGCGCGGACCGAGGGCGTCTTCGTCGAGCCCGCGTCGGCGGCCAGCATCGCCGGCCTGCTGAAGTCGATCGAGGACGGCTGGGTGGCGAAGGGCTCGACGGTGGTGTGCACGGTGACCGGCAACGGGCTCAAGGATCCTGACACTGCGCTGAAGGGCATGCCGGCCGTTACTCCGCTGGCTGTTGATCCTGTGGCGGTGGTCGCGAAGTTGGGGTTGGTCTAGCGAGTGATGCCGACTCTTCCGGCCGGGCTGACGGCCACCGCTGTCGTGGCGGCCTCCAGTGCCAATCTCGGTCCCGGATTCGACAGTCTGGGCCTGGCGCTGAGCCTCTACGACGAAATCGTGGTGGAAACAACCCAATCCGGCCTCACCGTTGCGGTGGAGGGTGAAGGCGCCGGCCAGGTCCCCCTTGACTCCACGCACTTGGTGGTGCGCGCAATCGAACACGGGCTGCAGGCGGTCGGCGTCACTGCGCCCGGCCTGAACGTGCTCTGCCGCAACGAGATACCGCACTCCCGTGGACTTGGATCGTCGGCGTCCGCGGTCGTCGGCGGGCTCGCTGCCGTCAATGGTCTTGTGACGCAAATAGGTTCGGCGCCCCTCGCCGATACCGAGTTGATCCAGCTTTCTAGCGAGTTCGAGGGACATCCCGACAATGCGTCGGCCGCCGTCCTCGGCGGTGCGGTGGTGTCGTGGACCGAACACGAGGGCGTACTGCCGCGCTATGCCGCCGCATCGCTGCGGCTGCACCCCGACATCCACCTGTTTCCCGCAATTCCTGAGGAGCGGTCGTCGACAGCAGAGACCAGGGTGCTGCTGCCCGACCACGTCAGCCACATCGACGCCCGGTTCAACGTCAGCCGCGCCGCACTTCTCGTCGTCGCGCTGACAGAGCGGCCCGATCTGCTGATGGATGCGACGGAGGACCTCCTGCACCAGCCGCAGCGTGCGGCCGCGATGCCTGCATCGGCGGAATACCTGCGGATACTCCGGCGTTGTGGAGTTGCGGCGGTGTTGTCCGGGGCTGGACCTGCGGTGATTGCGCTGAGTCCGGATCCGGAACTGCCCCTAGAGGCCTTGGAATACGGCGCCGCTAACGGATTCACTGTCAGCAAGATGGCTGTCGGTGAGGGCGTCCGATGGGCGTCTGGCGTGGTCGTTCGGAGATGACTTGCCGGGTAACACGAGTCACACGCGAATCAGGGAGTTTCTTGCTTCCAGCTCGGAAGCGGGTTATCCTCGCTCTCGTCCAGCAATCGCAGCGTCTGTGCCTGCGCCGACACTAGGACGACCACCAATTCTTCTTGTGGATGACGGTTTGCCGCATACCGGCGAATCCCTTCGCAGTCAGCCATTCAGCTGATCGCAACGGACCCCCGCGTGAATTGACTCAGCGAGGGATAGAAAGGAAATCCGTGACTGAAACGGACCTCATCACGGCTGGTAGTGGCAGCGAAAACGCCGAGCTGCCGAATACCGTGAACAAAGACATGTCAACCCCCCCCGAAGCGGACGCGCCAAGCGCGACGCCCACCGTGGAAACCGCTCCGACGGCCGATGTCGCCTCGGGTGATCGCGCTGCCTCCCTTTCGACCATGGTGCTGCCCGAACTGCGCGCGCTTGCCAAGGAGATCGGCGTCGAGGGTGCCTCCGGAATGCGCAAGGGCGAACTCGTCGCCGCCATCCGTGAGCGCCGCGGCGACTCCAACGGCCGTGCCGCGCAGCCGGCCAGTGACACCAAGTCCACGCAGCCTCCTGCCGTGGCTGAGGCGCCCGCTGCCGATACCGCGTCCGATGAGCGGAGCTCGGACGAGGCGAGCGACGAGCAGCCCCGGCAGCGGCGCGAGCGTCGCGGCGCCGCCCGCGAGGCGGCAGGCGGTGACCAGAACAAGCAGGACGGCGACCGCCAGAACAAGGCCGACGGCCAGGGCGATCAGGCTCCGCGGCGGGACAACAAGGCCGACAGCGGCGATCAGCAACAAGGCGATCAGCAGGGCGGCCAGAACCGCGGCGGCGGCAACCAAGGCGGCGGCAACCAAGGCGGCGGCAACCAAGGCGGCGGCAATGCCGGCGATGACGACGACCGTGGCGGCCGTCGCGGCCGCCGGTTCCGCGACCGCAGGCGCCGCGGAGAGCGTGGCGGCGAGGGCGGCGGCGGCGGTGACCGTGACACCGAACTGCGTGAAGACGACGTCGTTCAGCCCGTCGCAGGCATCCTCGACGTGCTCGACAACTACGCGTTCGTCCGGACCTCCGGCTATCTGGCAGGCCCCAACGACGTCTACGTGTCGATGAACATGGTGCGCAAGAACGGCCTGCGCCGTGGCGACGCCATCACCGGCGCCGTCCGCGTGCCCAAGGACGGCGAGCAGCCCAACCAGCGGCAGAAGTTCAACCCGCTGGTCCGGCTGGACACCGTCAACGGTGGACCCGTCGAGGACGCCAAGAAGCGGCCGGACTTCAACAAGCTGACCCCGCTGTACCCGAACCAGCGGCTGCGGCTGGAGACCACCCCCGAGCGGCTGACCACTCGCGTGATCGACCTGATCATGCCGATCGGCAAGGGCCAGCGCGCCCTGATCGTGTCGCCGCCGAAGGCCGGTAAGACCACGATCCTTCAGGACATCGCGAACGGGGTTGCCAAGAACAACCCGGAGTGCCACCTGATGGTGGTGCTCGTCGACGAACGACCTGAAGAGGTCACCGACATGCAGCGCTCGGTCAAGGGTGAGGTCATCGCCTCCACCTTCGACCGTCCGCCGTCAGACCACACCCAGGCCGCCGAACTTGCCATCGAGCGGGCCAAGCGCCTTGTCGAGCAGGGCAAAGACGTCATCGTGCTGCTCGACTCGATCACCCGTCTCGGCCGCGCGTACAACAACGCGTCGCCGGCATCGGGCCGCATCCTGTCCGGTGGTGTCGACTCGACCGCGCTCTATCCGCCCAAGCGGTTCCTCGGCGCGGCGCGCAACATCGAGGACGGCGGCTCGTTGACCATCATCGCCACCGCGATGGTCGAGACCGGTTCGACCGGTGACACGGTGATCTTCGAGGAGTTCAAGGGCACCGGCAACGCCGAGCTCAAGCTCGACCGCAAGATCTCCGAGCGTCGCGTCTTCCCGGCCGTCGACGTCAACCCGTCCGGCACCCGTAAGGACGAGCTGCTGCTCTCCGCCGACGAGTTCGCGGTCGTGCACAAGCTGCGCCGCGTGCTGTCCGGCCTTGACCCGCATCAGGCCATCGACCTGCTGATGAGCCAGCTGCGCAAGACGAAGACCAACTACGAGTTCCTGGTGCAGGTCTCCAAGACCGCCCCTGGCTCGATGGACTCCGACTAACTTAACTAGCGATTTCGGCGTGCTTACCCACGCTCGTCAGCGACGGTTAGCGCGCCGAAATCACACTGCGGGGTCTGCCCGCAACCCGGGCATGACGTAGTGGCGCACGTGGGCTTCCACCGCGTCCGCGTCGCTGGGATCCAGGGTGTCGCCGGGAACGGTGGCAAGCGAAAGCAGTACGCGCGCAATCCATTCCGATGCTTCGGCGATGTTCGTGTCCTGGTGGATCTCGCCCCGATCGCGGGCGGCGATCAAATAGCGCGACCAGAAGTCGGCGAGGTCGGGGACCAGACCCTGCACGCCTGCGCCTGCGCACGCCGCGAATTCCTCGGGCTCATCCATGCGCAGTTTCATCAGCAGCGCGCCGGGGTCGTCGTATGCGGTGCGCGCGCGGCGGATACCCAAAGCCATCTGGCGGTCGAGTCCCTCGACCTGCTCGAGCATCGCGTGCGCCTCGGACCAGTACACGTCGTTGAGGCGCACGATCGCGGCGCCCAGCAGTGAGACCTTGTCCGGGAAATGGCGGTACAGCCAGCCTCGCGATACCCCGGCGACCTCGGCCACCTCTGACACCGTCGTCGACCTGATTCCCCTGGCGCGCAGACAGACCTCCGCCGCATCGATCAGTCGATCGCGGACATTCTTGGTGGCGGTACCGGTCGTCACCAGAGCATTGTGCCATCGTAGACACTTTCGCGGATCTGTTGACCGATGCCGGGTGACCAAGTCGGCGCAGGAATAGCCACCACCTGGGATGCGTTTAGGCTGCTGGCGGTTGAACTGGCATAATGGGCCGCTGACCCTCGGTTCCGGTTCACGCCGATACCTCCACTCGCGGAGGGGCGACCCGGGCCCACGATTGAAGAGGAAACCATGAGATCGGGTATTCACCCTGACTACGTCGAGACGACGGTGCACTGCGGTTGCGGCGCGACGTTCACTACGCGTAGCACCAAGAAGAGCGGACAGATCCACGTCGAGGTCTGCTCGCAGTGCCATCCCTTCTACACCGGCAAGCAGAAGATCCTCGACAGCGGCGGCCGCGTGGCACGCTTCGAGAAGCGCTACGGCAAGCGAGCCGGGGCGAGCGCCGCGACGGGACAAGACAAGGCCGGTGCTGACAAGGCTGCCGACAACTAGCTGTCTTCCCGACGCCCGGATCTGTCGCGCGAGCGCCAGGCCGGGCGTCGCTTCGCGTTTAGCGAAGAAAAGCACCGGAGTGCGGTTAGGGGAAGGAGGTCGACATGGCGGACACGACGTCGAAGATTGACGGGCTGCTTATCGAGCATGCCGACCTCGAGCGCCAGCTCGCCGACCCGAACCTGCACGCCGATCCTGGCGCCGCCCGCAAGGTCGGCCGGCGGTTCGCACGGATCTCACCCATCGTCGCGACGTATCGCAAGCTGGAGGCCGCCCGAGGTGACCTGGAGGCCGCGCGCGAACTCGGCGCTGACGATGAATCCTTCGCGGCCGAGGTCCCCGAGCTCGAGGCAGCTGTCGACGAGCTCGAAACGCAGCTGTCCGATCTTCTCGCCCCGCGCGACCCGCACGATGGCGACGACATCGTGCTGGAGGTCAAGTCGGGGGAGGGCGGCGAAGAGTCCGCATTGTTCGCCGCCGATCTGGCTCGGATGTACATCCGCTACGCGGAGCGTCACGGCTGGACGGTAGCGGTGCTCGATGAGACGTTCTCGGACCTGGGTGGCTACAAGGACGCGACGTTGTCCATCAGAAGCAAGGGCGACGCCGCCGACGGTGTCTGGTCGCGGCTGAAGTTCGAAGGCGGCGTGCATCGCGTGCAGAGGGTTCCGGTCACCGAGTCGCAGGGCCGCGTGCACACGTCGGCGGCGGGCGTGCTCGTCTATCCCGAACCCGAAGAGGTCGAGGAAGTCCAGATCGACGAGTCCGACCTTCGCATCGACGTCTACCGGTCGTCCGGCAAGGGTGGCCAGGGCGTGAACACCACCGACTCCGCGGTTCGCATCACCCACCTGCCCACCGGCATCGTCGTCACCTGCCAGAACGAACGCAGCCAACTGCAGAACAAGGCGCGCGCCATGCAGGTGCTCGCCGCGCGACTGCAGGCAGTGGCCGAAGAGCAGGCGCAGGCAGACGCGTCCGCCGACCGGGCAAGCCAGATCCGCACCGTCGACCGCAGCGAGCGCATCCGCACGTACAACTTCCCGGAGAACCGGATCGCCGATCACCGGATCAACTTCAAGGCGCACAACCTCGATCAGGTGCTCGACGGAGACCTCGACGCGCTCTTCGACGCGCTGGCCGCCGCCGACAAGCAATCCAGGCTGCAGCAGGCATGACCAGGCTCCGACAGGTGATCGACGCTGCTGCGGTGGCGCTGGCCGAGGCGGGGGTCGGATCGCCGCGCGTCGACGCCGAACTCCTTGCTGCCCACGCGGCATCCACCGACCGTGGTCGTCTGGCGCTCGCCGAGCCCGGACCCGAGTTCTGCGAACGCTATGACGAGCTCGTCGCGCGGCGCGCCAAGCGGGTGCCGCTGCAACACCTCACCGGTACCGCGGCATTCGGCCCGGTGACCGTGCAGGTCGGACCCGGCGTTTTCATCCCGCGGCCGGAGACCGAGTCGTTGCTGGAATGGGCTGTCGCCCAACCACTCTCGCAGCGCCCGGTGATCGTCGACCTGTGCACCGGCTCCGGCGCACTCGCCGTGGCGCTCTCGAAACATTGGCCCGACGCCCGCGTCATCGGCGTCGACGACTCGGAGGACGCGCTCGGCTACGCCCGACGCAACACCGCAGGAACACCCGTCGAACTCATCCAGGGCGACGTCACCCAGGCTGGACTGCTTGCCGAACTCGACGGCCAGGTGGACCTCGTCGTCGCCAATCCGCCTTACATTCCCGACGGCGCGGCACTGGAACCCGAAGTGGCCGAGCATGATCCGCCGCATGCGCTGTTTGCGGGGCCGGACGGGATGGCGGTCATCCACCGCGTTGTCGAGCTGGCCGCACGGCTGTTACGTGACGGCGGTCGCTGCGCCGTCGAACACGACGACACCACGTCCGCCCGCACCGTCGAGGCATTCACTCGCACTGAGCGATTCGTCGACGTCACCGCGCGGCTCGATCTGGCCGACCGGCCCCGGTTTGTGACGGCGACGCGTGAGAGAGTCGAGGCATGATTTCGCGAAGGCGAGTGCGAGTGAGGATCGCAGCGAGGAACGAGCGAGGACCGGAGGGAGCGGGAGTCGAGGCATGACAGAGGTGTTCGACTGCACCGACCCGCGACAGCGGGAGACGGGAATCGCTTCGGCGGTCAGTGCCCTTAAGGGCGGTCGGCTTGTCGTGCTGCCGACCGACACGGTCTACGGCATCGGTGCAGACGCGTTCGACAACGACGCCGTCGCCGCGCTGCTGTCGGCGAAGGGACGTGGCCGCGACATGCCCGTCCCCGTCCTGGTGGGTTCGTGGCACACCATCGATGGCCTGGTGTACACCGTGCCGCACAGCGCGCGCGAGCTCATCCAGGCGTTCTGGCCCGGTGCCTTGAGTCTCGTCGTGCGCCAGGCACCGTCGCTGCAATGGGACCTCGGCGATTCATACGGCACGGTGATGGTGCGCATGCCGCTGCACCCCGTCGCGATCGAGCTGCTGCGCGAGGTCGGCCCAATGGCGGTGTCGAGCGCCAACATCTCCGGCCGCCCTGCCGCGGTCACCGTCGAGGATGCGCGTAACCAACTCGGCGACCTCGTCGAGGTGTATCTCGACGGAGGCCCATCGGAACAACAGGCGGCGTCGACGATTGTCGACCTCACCGGCGCGCATCCGCGCGTGCTCCGCCAGGGCCCGGTCACGGTGGACGCCATCGCGAAGGTCCTCGGTGTGGAACCCGATTCGCTCACGGACTGATCAGGTTCGCACCCGCACTCCGAGCAGGTGGAAGACGTAGTCGGGCGGTACCCCGAATACCAACGACCGCGACGGCAGAGCGGTGAGCACGTCGTCGGGCAGGCTCGTCTTGAACTGCAACGACAGATGCCCGCGAAACCGCGGATCGACATGACCGATGTCGATGTCCATCCCCACACCCGACTCCGCGATCTCGACGCGCACCGGACCGTCTTTCGGGTCGTCCCACCGCCGGTCGATGGCGGGTCCCTTCAATCGCGGGACCGTGGGCAGCAGCGCATAGAGACGTTCGCGGGTAAACACCGCCAACCCCATCTGACGGTTGACGCTCAGGCTGGCGTGCACTCCCGGGGCCGATCCGCTGAAGCGCTGAGTCACGTGGATCCGTTCGGCCACATGAACAATGCCTTCTGGGCTCGAACTGCGCTCGCAGAGGCTCTGGCAACCTGCCGATGCGGACGAATCTCCTGAAGAACGACGGCATGCGCGAACCGTACCGTCTCAAGTTCGTCCAGTACGGTTGCGCCAATGGTGAGCGACGCGGCCGGCGGATTGCTCGCGCTTTCCGATCGGGGCGCGGGTGTCCCGCTGCGCGAACTCGCACTCGTCGGGCTGACGGCGGCGATGATCACCTACTTCGCCACCGGCTGGGTCCGAGTGCTTGCCAGGCGGCTCGGCGCGGTCGCCTATCCGCGCGAGCGCGACGTCCATCTGCAGCCGACGCCCCGGATGGGTGGCCTGGCGATGTACATCGGCGTGGTGGCGGCCGTACTGCTTGCGTCGCAACTGCCTGCGCTCACCAGGGGCTTCGTCTATTCATCTGGTATGCCCGCCGTCGTCGTCGCGGGCGGGCTGATCATGGCCATCGGCCTGATCGACGACAAGTGGGGCCTGGACGCGTTGACGAAGTTCGCCGGCCAAATCACCGCCGCGAGCGTGCTCGTCACGATGGGCGTCGCGTGGAGCGTGCTCTACATCCCGATCGGCGGCGTCGGCACCATCGTGCTTGATCAGGTGTCGTCGATCCTTCTCACGCTGGCGCTGACGGTGGCGATCGTCAACGCGATGAACTTCGTCGACGGCCTCGACGGGCTAGCCGCCGGGCTTGGCCTGATCACCGCGTCGGCCATCTGCATCTTCTCCATCGGCCTGCTGCGTGACCACGGCGGCGACGTCCTGTTCTATCCGCCTGCGGTGATCTCCGTCGTGCTGGCGGGAGCGTGCCTTGGCTTCCTGCCGCACAACTTCCACCCCGCCAAGATCTTCATGGGCGACTCCGGGTCGATGCTGATCGGGCTGATGCTGGCTGCCGCGTCCACCACCGCGGCAGGCCCGATCTCGCAAACCGCCTACGGCGCGCGCGACGTTTTCGCTCTGCTCTCGCCGTTCCTGTTGGTGGTGGCGGTGATGTTCGTCCCCGCGCTCGACATGCTGCTCGCGGTGATTCGCCGGACCCGCGCTGGCGTGCATTTCTCGACGCCGGACAAGATGCACTTGCATCATCGGTTGCTTCAGATCGGCCATTCGCACCGGCGAGTGGTGCTGCTCGTCTACTTGTGGGTGGGCATCATCGCGCTGGGCGCGGCGAGCACCATTTTCTTCGACCCCCGCTACACCGGCGCCGTCATGCTGGCAGCGATTCTCGTCGCGATCGTGGTGACTCTGATCCCGCTTCTGCGCCGCCGTGACAGCCAGTTCGAGGAAATGTACGACAAAAAGTAGTAGACCCCCTTTTATGGCCTCCCACCATGTGTTAGGGTGCAATCAGAACCCGAAAAAACCTCGCGGGTTGCCGGCCTCCGAGCCGTCGGTTCACCGCCGATCGGAACGGAACAACGACCGACAAAGGGAGCTACCCCTTGGGTGATTCCAGCGAGCCTGTCGCCCTCCGATACGCTCGGGGCGCCACGCACAGAATCATCGGGATTAGCTCTCGTGACCGCGGGATTGAGGTGAAGCAGTGACGACGCCAGCGCAAGACGCGCCGTTGGTGTTTCCGTCCGTTGCTTTCAGGCCTGTGCGCCTGCTGGCGATCTGCATCGTGCTGACCGGGCTGGCATCGCTGGCCGCCGGACTTCTCGGCCACGTGATGGTCGGCGTCTTCTTCGGTGTCGGACTCGGGCTTGGTTTGCTCAACGCCGTATTGGTGCAGCGTTCGGTGGATGCCATCACTGCCGAGGCGCATCCGCTGAAGCGCAAGATGGCGCTGAACTCCGCCACCCGTCTTCTGGTGCTGACGGTGATCGGGCTGACGATCGCGTTCATCTTCCGACCGCAGGGGCTCGGCGTGCTGTTCGGCATGGCCCTGTTCCAGGTGGTTTTGGTGATTACCACCGCTCTGCCGGTGATGAAGAAGCTGAAGGCCGGTGACCCGGACAGCGCAGGCGGACTCGAAGGGGAGGCCACACAGCAATGACCGAGACGTTCCTTGCCGCCGAATCTGCCATTGAGGTCGGTCACCACGAGACGGCCAAATGGTTCGGGCTGACGGTCAACACCGACACTGTGCTGGCGACCGCGATCGCCGCGGTGATCGTGCTCGGGCTGGCATTCTTCCTGCGCGCCAAGGTCACATCGACGGGCGTGCCCGGCGGTGTTCAGCTGTTCTGGGAAGCCATCACGGTCCAGTTGCGCGACCAGATCGAGGCCGCGATCGGTATGAAGATCGCGCCGTTCGTGCTGCCGCTCGCTGTGACGCTGTTCGTGTTCATCCTGGTCGCGAACTGGCTCTCCGTGGTGCCGGTGCAGTACACCGACTCCAGCGGTGCGATACACGAGCTGATCAAGCCCCCCGCATCCGACATCAACTTCGTGCTGGCGCTCGCGCTGT
>CAWIEE010000002.1:0-480873 GCA_963835075.1 uncultured Actinomycetota bacterium
GTCGGGCTGACAGGATTTGAACCTGCGACCACTTGACCCCCAGTCAAGTGCGCTACCAAACTGCGCCACAGCCCGCGGTGCCGCCGGGATCGCCGGCAGCAGGTCGAAAGCCTACCGTAGACCGCCGTCGACGCCCTAAACGGTTACCAGGCGATAAAGCCCGATAGCACCGACGGCCACAATCGCGGCGCGCAGCGCAGCCGGCGACAGCCGCCGCCCGTAGTGTGCGCCCAGCCAGCCGCCGATGAGTGAACCGACCGCGATCAATCCCGCTGCCGCCCAGCTGATCCGGTCGAATGCGACGACGGTGTACGCCACCGCGGCCACGATGTTGACCAATAGCGACAGCAGGTTCTTCGCGGCGTTCATCCGCTGCATGTCCTCGGGCAATAGCGCACTCATCACCGCGATCAGCATGATGCCCTGCGCCGCCGTGAAGTACCCGCCGTAGATCCCAATCAGGAACGTGCCGAATACCAGCGTCGCCATCCGGCGTGGGCTCACGTGTTCCGGGGACTGGCCGGACTGCTCTGCGCGTCGTCGCGCCCACTCCTGGATCCGTGGACCGATGACCACTAGGCCCAACGCCATGATCAGCAGCACTGGCACGACCTTTTCGAACACCTTCTCAGGCAGGTGCAATAGCAGCCACGACCCCAGGCCTGCGCCAATCAACGACGCGGGAATCTGCCAGCGCAGCCGGTGCCATTGCCCGCCCAACTCACGCCGATAGCCCCACGTCCCCGATACCCCGCCGGCAACCAGTCCGACGGCATTCGACATGGTCGCCGTCACCGGTGGATACCCCAGCGCCACCAGAGTCGGGAACGTGATCAGCGTGCCCGAGCCGACGACGGCGTTGATCGCACCCGCCCCGACGCCCGCCAGAGCGATCAAGATCATGTGGGAGACGGGCATTTCGCCAACCCTATCGAGACTTAGCGCCTCTCTTTTCCCGCACCCGTACGTTGATCCGGATCGGGCTGCCCTCGAAGCCGAACGTCTCCCGTAACCGCCGCTCGAGGAACCGCCGGTAGCCCGCCTCCAAGAACCCTGTGGTGAACAACACAAACGTCGGCGGCCGCGCGGTCGCCTGGGTGGCGAACAGAATCCGCGGCTGCTTACCGCCACGCACCGGCGGCGGATGGGCGGCCACCACTTCCTTCAAAAATGCATTCAGCTGTCCGGTCGAAATGCGGTTGTCCCACGACTCGAGCGACGTCTCCAGCGCAGGCACCAACTTCTGCACCGCCCGGCCGGTCATCGCCGAGATGTTCACCCGCGGCGCCCACTCCAACTGCGCCAGCTCGCGATCGATCTCGCGCTCCAGTAGGTAGCGCCGATCCTCGTCGACCAGATCCCACTTGTTGAACGCCAGCACAAGCGCTCGGCCCGCCTCGATCACCATCGACAGCACCCGCTGGTCCTGCTCGGTCAGCGGCTGCGACGCGTCGATCAGCACGATCGCGACCTCGGCCGCGTCGATCGCACCGTGCGTGCGCACCGACGCGTAGAACTCGTGCCCGCTGGCCTGTCCGACCTTGCGCCGCAGTCCCGCCGTGTCGACGAAACGCCAGATCTTGCCGTCCATTTCGATCAGCGAGTCGACCGGGTCGACGGTCGTGCCTGCGACATCGTGCACCACCGACCGCTCGTCGCCCGCGAGCCGGTTCAGCAGCGAGCTCTTGCCGACATTCGGCTTGCCCACCAACGCAACTCGCCGCGGTCCCCCACCGCCTGTCGCCATTTCGGATACCGCGGGCAGCACATCGATCACGGCGTCCAGCAGATCGGCCACCCCGCGCCCGTGCATCGCGCTGACCGTGTGCGGCTGACCCAGCCCCAACGACCACAGCTCCGCCGCGTCGGCCTCAGTACGCTCGGTGTCAACCTTGTTGGCCGCCAGGAACACTGGCTTACCCGACCGCTGCAACAACCGCGCCGCCGCGTCGTCGGCCGTCGTCGCCCCCACCGTCGCGTCGACTACGAAAATGATCGCGTCGGCGGTACGCATCGCCACCGACGCCTGCTCGGCCACAAGCTGCTGCAGGCCCTTGGCGTCGGGTTCCCACCCGCCGGTGTCCTGCACCACGAACCGCCGCCCCAACCACAGCGCGTCATACGACACCCGATCGCGGGTCACCCCTGGCACGTCCTGCACCACCGCCTCGCGGCGGCCAAGGATCCGGTTCACCAACGTCGACTTACCGACGTTGGGACGTCCGACGACGGCCACCACCGGTGGGGGCGCCGCTGCTTCCTCGATCGCCTCGGCGACGTCTTCCGCGCCCAGTTCCCAGTCGCTTTCGTCGGCCCAACTGCCCTCGTCGGTCATCGCGGCACCCCGGCCCGCTCTTCGACGAGCTTCAACAGGTGCGCATTTACCTGAGCCTCGGTCATATCACTGGTGTCGACGACCACCGCATCGTCGGCCGCCCGCAACGGTGACACCGCCCGCGTCGAATCCAGATGATCCCGGCGCTTGACGTCGGCCAGCACGGCCTCGTAGTCGTCACCCAATCCGGACGCGATGTTCTGGTCGTTGCGCCGCCGTGCCCGTCTCTTCAGCCGACGCGGTCAGGAAGATCTTCACGTCGGCGTCGGGCAGCACGACGGTGCCGATATCCCGACCCTCGACGACCACGCTGCGCGGACCTACGGCGAGCTCACGTTGCAGCCCGACCAAACGGGCCCTGATCGCAGGCACCGCCGATACCGCGGACACGGCCTTGGTCACCGCGTCACCGCGGATCTCCCGCGAAACGTCTTCTGCATCAAGGTAAGCCCGATCTTCGTCGGGGTCATAGCCGACGGACACCGGGACATCCGCCGCGGCCAATTCGATCGCAGGCGTATCGGAGAGATCCACGCCTGCCCGCAGCACCGCCAGCGTCACGATCCGGTACATCGCACCGGTATCCAGATAGCGGGCGCCCAATGATCGGGCCAAACCCCGTGACACCGAAGACTTTCCAGTTCCTGCGGGTCCGTCTATAGCGATCACAAGCGAGGAGGTCACAGGCCGACCGCCTTGTACAACTCGCCGATCTCCTTGCGGGTCAACACCCGGATGCTGCCGGGTCGTTGGTCGCCGAGCGCCACCGTTCCGATGTCGGTGCGCACCAACTCCTGCACCGGGTATCCGACTTCGGCCAGCAGCCGTCGCACGATCCGCTTGCGGCCCTCGTGCAGCGTCACTCGCACCAGCGTCTTGCCAGGCACCTTGTCGACCAAGGCGAAATCGTCGACATGTGCCGGTCCGTCGTCCAGCTCGACCCCGTCGCGCAGCTTGCGGCCCAGCCCGCGCGGCACCGCGCCCACGACCGTCGCGAGATACGTCTTGGGCACCTCGAACGACGGATGCATCAACCGATGCGCCAACTCGCCGTCATTGGTCAGCAGCATCAGCCCCTCGGTGTCGGCGTCGAGCCGGCCGACGTGAAAGAGCTTCTTGTTTCCGCGCACCCGATGCTCGACGAGATCACCGACGCACGGCCTGCCGCGGTCGTCGGACATCGTCGAATGCATCCCCCTCGGCTTGTTGATCGCCAGATGCACCAGGGTGTCATCGAGTGTCACCCGCGCGCCGTCGACGCGGATCACCGACGCGTCCGGATCCACGCGCGTGCCCAACTCGGTGACAATCCGATCGTCGACCTCGACCCGGCCGTCGAGGATCATCTTCTCGGCGACGCGGCGCGATGCAATTCCGGCCTGCGACAGCACTTTCTGCAGACGCACGCCTTCGGAGTCAGCCATCTCACTCCTGGTCGACGTCGAATGACATCGGTGCCTCGGCAGCAGGAGCGCCGCTGAGCTTCATGAAACGTGGTTCCTCACCGAGGGATTCGCTCAGGTCGTCAATGACGTCAACGTCGGGCAGCAGCGGCGCGATATCCGGCAGGTCGGTCAGCGACGTCAATCCGAGCCGCTCGAGGAACAGCTCGGTCGTCGCGAACGTCACCGCACCGCTGTCGGAATCGGTGCCCGCCTCTGTGATCAACCCGCGCGCCAGCAGCGTGCGCATCACGGCGTCCACGTTCACGCCGCGCACCGCGCTCACCCGCGCCCGCGTCACCGGCTGCCGGTAGGCCACCACCGCCAGCGTCTCCAGCGCCGCGCGGGTCAGCTTGGACCGTGCGCCGTCGAGCAGCAGCCGCTCAACATACGGCGCGAACCTCGCCCGGGTGTACATCCGCCAGCCACCGCCGGCCTCCCGAAGATCGATGCCGCTGTCACGTGCCGCGAGTTCCTCGGCCATCAACTGCAGTTTGGCCGCCACGCGATACGCAGGCTGCTCGGTGGCCGCCGCCAGCTGGTCGACCGTCACCGGCGTGTCCACCACCAGCAGCAGCGCCTCGAGCACCGCGCCGAGTTCGGCGTCCTCCAACTCCGGCGCGGTCGCGACGTCGATACCCAGGTCGAGGTCCGTCGGGATTTCGGTCGCGATTTCGGTCGAGATTTCGTCAGTTCATTCGTCGTCTACTTCTTCTGCCTCGGCGGTCGCCAAGTGTTCGTGGTTTGGCCGTTCTCCGGTCCACGAAACCTGGAGCACACCAAGCGCTTCTGATTGCTCGAATGCTACCGCCCGCGCCCGATACAGCTCGAGCAGCGCCAGGAACCGGCCCACGATCTCGATCGGCGCCTCGCAATCGGCGACCAGGTCGGCGAATGTCGCCCACTGCCCGATTCCGCGGCTCTCCAGCAGTCCCATCAAATTGCCGATCTGCTCGGGCACCGACACCATCACCTCGTGCAGGTGATCGGTGCCCACGGTCGGCACCGGGCGCGGCGTGAAAACGGTGGCGGCGATCTGCGCGAAGCTCTCCGCGTCGACGCCGATCATCACCTCCGGCAGCAGGTCCTCATAGCGCTGTTCCAGGGCCACCGACCGGGGATAGCTGCGCAATGCCGCGGCTTCGAGCTCGGCGAACATCTCCGCGACGTGTTTGAAGGCCCGATACTGCAGCAGCCGCGCGAACAGCAGATCGCGCACTTCGAGCAGGGCCAGGTCCTCCTCGTCGTGCACCTCACCGGCCGGCAGCAGCCGAGCCGCCTTGAGGTCCAGCAGCGTGGCCGCAACGACGAGGAACGCGGTGGTCTCGTCGAGTTCCATGAGCGGGCCGATGGCCTTGGTGTACGCGATGAAGTCGTCGGTAACCTGATGCAGCGCCACCTCGGTGACGTCGAGGCGATGGCCGAAGATCAGCTGCAACAGCAGATCGAACGGCCCCTCGAAATTGCTCAGCCGGACCTGAAAGCCGCTTTGTTGCTGCTCCGGTTGGGTCTCTGTGTTCACGCGCCGAACCGGTCGATGACCTCGCGCGCCAACGACCGATATGCCTGTGCCCCACCGGATTTCGGTGCCCACGTGGTGATCGGCTCGCCGGCGACGCTGGTCTCCGGGAAACGCACGGTGCGGGTAATGACGGTGTCGAACACCAAGTCGCCGAACCTCTCAAGGACTCGGGCCATCACTTCGCGGGAGTTGACGGTGCGCGGGTCGTATCGGGTGATCAGGATGCCGCTGATGGACAGCTTGGGGTTCAGCCGGTCGTGCACCTTCTCGACGGTGTCGGTCAGCAACGCGAGCCCGCGCAGCGAGAAGTACTCGCATTCGGTCGGGATGATCACGCCGTCGCTGCATGCCAGCCCGTTGACGGTGAGCAGACCCAGCGACGGCTGGCAATCGATCAGCACGTAGTCATAGCGGTCCAGCACCGGGTACAGCGAGCGGGCCAGTGCCTGCTCGCGCCCCACCTCGTTGACCAACTGAATCTCGGCGGCCGACAGATCGATGTTGCTCGGCACCAGGTCCATGCCCGAAACCCGAGTGTGGATCAGCACCTCGTCGATCGACACCCGTGGCTCGATCAGCAGGTTGTGCACGGTGTGATCGAGTTCGTAGTGCGGCACCCCCAGCCCCGCCGACAGCGCACCCTGCGGGTCGAGGTCCACCAGAAGCACCCGGCGGCCGTACTCGGCGAGGCTGGCGCCCAGATTGATGGTCGACGTCGTCTTTCCGACGCCGCCCTTCTGGTTGCACATCGCGATGACCTTGGCGGGGCCGTGCACACTCTTCGGCTTGGGCTCGGGAATGGTCCGCGGCGCACGGCCGGTCAGACCCAGTTCGGAGCCGCCCCCTTCGTCGGTCATACCCGACCATCGCTGGTCACGCACCCGACAGGCATCCCGAACATCCGGGCAAGTTTAACGGTGCGCACCTGCCTGGTCTGGCAGACCCGCGGGCAACGTGGATCCCAATCGGCCCGCCGACCCGAATAGGGTGGCGATCATGACTCTCAAGCAGCGGATACCGTTCCTGCGATGGTCGTTCTGGCGGCTGGCGATTGGTTCTCGCAACATCACCAAGACCGGCCAGATCGGCGACGGACGGGAGGCGGCCGCCGCCGACTATGTGGTGGCCAACGCACGTCAAGGCGACATCGACGACGTGATCGCCAAGGTGGACCAGTTCGCCTACGAGAAGTCGTTCTTGATCAACGTCGGCGACGAGAAGGGCGAGCTGCTCGACGCCGCCGTCCGCCGAGCCAACCCGGGCCTGGCGCTGGAGCTGGGCACCTACTGCGGCTACGGCTCGCTGCGAATCGCCAGGGCGGCGCCGTCGGCCAAGGTGTTCTCTGTCGAGCTCGCGGCTGCCAACGCCGACGTGGCGCGGCGCATCTGGGCGCATGCCGGCGTCGACGACCGGGTGACCTGCGTCGTCGGCACCATCGGTGACGGCGGCCGAACACTCGACGCGTTGGCAGCCGAGCACGGCTTCGCCGCCGACCAGCTCGACTTCCTGTTCATCGACCACGACAAGGGCGCGTACGCGCCCGACCTGCAGAGCATCCTGGGCCGCGGCTGGCTGCGCCGCGGATCCATTGTGGTTGCCGACAACATCCTCATTCCCGGCGCACCGAAATACCGCGACTACATGAACGAGCAGCAGGGCAAGCTCTTCGACACGGTCAGGCACAAGACGCACGGCGAGTATCAGACGCTGGCGCCCGATGTCGTGCTGGAGTCGGAATACCTAGGCGGCTGACAGCTCCCTGGCGATCCTCTTCCCCGTCCGCCGGGATTGCTTGGCGGTATAGCCGATTGCCGACGGTCGCACTAGGTAGCCGAGGAATCGGAGGCCGTCGGCGGCGGGTAGCGGCGCCAGTACGCGGGGCCTACCCACCCCGTCGAGAACGCCAAGATGACCGACCAACTGTTCCAGTCCCCGGCGGTACCCGGTCGCGCATATGACAGCATCCGGCTCCACCGTGGCGTTATCGGCCAACTTCACGGATGCACCATCGAATCCCGATACCGCCGCGACGACCTCGATCGCTCGGCTCTTGATGGCATCGATCACCTCCATGTCGACGATGGCGGGAGCCTTGCGTCGTGGGCATTACGCGAAAAGATTCCCTCCGCGGGCACAGGCAGTCCGAACTCGGTGAGATCGCCAATGACCCTCCGACGGGCGGCCCGGGAGATCGCGTCGGCAACGCGGAGCGGGGCGTGATAGAGCGGACTCGCGATGAGATCGCCGGGGAGTCCAGCCGGTAGCGAGCGCAGCAGGATGTTCGGTGGTGTCCGGACGGCAAGCCACACCTTGGCGGCCCCGCCGACAGCGAGGTCGTGTGCGATTTCCATCGCCGATGAACCTGCGCCGACCACCAGGACCCTCTTACCGACATATGGGCCGGGATTGCGGTACGCGGACGAGTGCAGAAGTTCACCCGCGAACGAAACCCTCCCGGGCCACTCAGGCACCACCGGTATGTTCTCGTGCCCAGTCGCGACGATGACGTGGCGCGCGGCGATGCTGCCGCTCGACGTAGTCAACCGCCAGCCACGGTCATCTCGGTCTATTCGCTCCACGGCGGTACCCAGGCGCAGCTCTATACCTGGCTCGCGAGCATGACGCTCCAGGTGCGCGACGACCTCGTCGCGGGTGGGGAACATCGGGGTGCCCTTCGGGTATGGCCGGTTGGGCAGATGCGAGAACGGCCTGCCGGTGTTCAGCTTCAGCCGGTCGTAGCGACCTCGCCACGAGGACCCGACTTGATCGGCCCGGTCGATCAACAGCGGACGCAGGCCACGGTCACGCAAGCTGAGCGCCACCGAGATACCGGCAGGACCTGCGCCGACCACAACGACGTGTTGTTCGTTCACATTCCCCCCAACGGTCAATTGCCCCGGAACCGTTCAGCGTGCCCGAGGGTGCGCGCCGGCCCACACCTCCCGCAACGCATTCACCGTAACCATGGTGTAGATCTGCGTCGTCGTCACCGATGCATGGCCGAGCAGCTCCTGTACGACGCGGACGTCGGCTCCGCCGTCGAGCAGATGGGTCGCGAACGAGTGCCGCAGCACGTGCGGCGACACCGCAGCTTTGATGCCCGCCCGTTCGGCGGAGTCCTGCAGTACCTGCCACGCGCTCTGGCGCGACAGCCGGCCGCCGCGGGCGTTGAGGAAGATCGCCGACGTGCCACGGCCGCGGCGGGCCAGATCGGGGCGGCCGCGCACCAGATAGACATCCAGCGCGGTGACGGCGGGCCGCCCGATCGGCACCAGCCGCTCCTTGCCGCCTTTGCCGCGCAGCAGCACCGACCGGGCATGGGTGTCGATGTCGTCGACATCGAGGCCGACCGCCTCGGAGATCCGGGCGCCTGTCGAATACAACACCTCCAGCAGCGCGCGGTTCCGCAGGGTCAGCGGACCGTCGGCCTCGCTGTCTCCACCGGCGCCCTCGAGCAGGGCCAGCACCTCGTCGATGGTCAGGCTCTTGGGCAGCCGCCGGCTGGGGGTCGGCGGTTTGACCTCCCGCGCGACGTCGGTCTCGGTCAGTCCCTCGGATGCCGCGAAGCGGTGCAGCCCCCGCACGGCGACCACCGCGCGGGCCGCGGACACCGCAGACAGCGGCATGATCTTGGTGTCGGGATTGCCGCGACGCAGCGACACAAGGAAATCGCTGACGTCGGTCTCGGTCACCTTGGCGAGATCTTCGATGCCGCGCTCCGCCAGATGCTCGGCATAGCGGCGCAGGTCGCGGCGGTAGGAGCTCAACGTGTTGGCGGCCACACCGCGTTCGATGGTCAAGTGGTCGAGGTAGCCCTGCAGCTGGTCGTCTAGGGCAGACCTAAAAGTGGTCATTGCAGCCCCTTTCGGTGCGCGAATGCCGACGGCTTGTCTGTCCACGGCGCGTCGACGGGCCTCAATGCGGCGGGGTCGGTAACGGTGTGCGCAGCCAGAATCCCCCCTACCGCAAGGGAATTCACGATCTCACCGTCGATCACCATGCGCACCGCTTCGTCGAGCGGAAGCCACCGCAGTGTCAGGTCGGCCTCCTCATCGTGGGCGTCAGGCCGTCCGACGTCGGTCACCCCCGTGGCCAGGTACACCCGGACGCTCTCGTCGGAGAAACCGGGCGCCGAGTCGAGGTCGATGAGTGTCTTCCACTCCGTCGCTGCCAGTCCGGCTTCTTCCTTGAGCTCACGGGCGGCGGTGACGTGTGGTGGCTCACCGCCGACGTCCAGCAGGCCCGCGGGCAGCTCCCACAGCCGCCGTCCCAGCGGATGGCGGTACTGGTAGACCAGCATCACGTTGTTGTCGTCGTCGAGTGCGAGGACGGCTACCGCGCCGTAGTGCTCGACCACTTCGCGGCGTGCGGTGTTGCCGCGGGGCATACGCACCTCGTCGGCACGCAACGCGAAAATGTTTCCGATGTAGAGGGTTTCGGATTCGATCGTCTCGAACTCGTGCTCACCCACGGGTCGCTGGCTCTTGAAGCAGTTGCCCGACTTTGTCGGGATGCTCGTTACCGTTCGCGTGCTCGGGGATGTCCATGCCCGGCAGCCGTTCCTCAGCCTTGTAGTTCAGCGACGCTCCGATGAACGCAACGAACAGCGGGTGCGGCTTGGTGGGTCGGCTCTTGAGTTCGGGGTGCGCCTGGGTGCCCACGATGAACGGATGGACGTCGGAGCCGTACTCGACGAACTCGACCAGATGCCCGTCCGGCGACGTACCGGAGAAGCGCAACCCGCTCTCCGCGATACGGTCGCGATACTCGTTGTTGACCTCGTAGCGGTGGCGGTGGCGCTCGGACACCTCGGTGGCCTGATAGGCCTGCGCCACAATGGAACCCGACTCAAGCTTGGCCGGGTAGGCGCCCAGCCGCATGGTGCCGCCGAGATCCGCCTCGCCTGCGACCGCGTCGCGCTGGTCGGCCATCGTGGAGATCACCGGATCGGGTGTCTTCGGATCGAACTCCGCGGAGTTGGCCCCGGTGAGTCCGACCGAGCGGGCTGCCTCGATGACGATGCACTGCAACCCGAGGCACAGGCCGAGCACCGGCAACCCCCGCTTACGCGCGTAGGAGATCGCGCCGATCTTGCCCTCGATGCCGCGAATGCCGAAGCCCCCGGGAATCAGCACGCCGTGCACATCGCTCAGTGCGGCTGCGGCGCCGGACTCGGTCTCGCAGTCGTCGGAAGCCACCCAGCGCATCTCGACCTTGGCGCGATGCTTGAAGCCGCCTGCCCGTAACGCCTCCGCCACCGACAGATATGCGTCGGAGAGGTCAATGTACTTGCCCACCAGGGCGATCCGCACCGTCTCCTGCGGATCGTGCACACGCTGAAGAAGGTCGTTCCACTGGGTCCAGTCGACATCACGGAACGGCAGATTCAACCGGCGCACCACGTAGGCGTCGAGTTCCTCGCGGTGCAGCACCTTGGGAATGTCGTAGATCGACGGCGCGTCTGGCGTCGAGATCACGCCGTCGATGTCCACGTCGCACATCAGCGCGATCTTATTCTTCAGAGGTTCGGGCACGTCGCGGTCGCAGCGCAGGATCAACGCGTCCGGCGTGATACCGATGCTGCGCAGCGCCGCCACCGAGTGCTGGGTGGGTTTCGTCTTGAGTTCACCCGATGGCGCCATGTAGGGCACCAGCGAGCAGTGCAGGAAGAAGCAGTTCTCACGGCCGACTTCATGGCGGACCTGGCGGGCAGCCTCGAGGAAGGGCAGCGATTCGATATCGCCCACCGTGCCGCCGATTTCGGTGATCACCACGTCGGGCCGGTTGCCGTCGGCATCCGGTGTGGCCATCGCCCGGATCCGGCTCTTGATCTCGTCGGTGATGTGCGGGATGACCTGAACGGTGTCGCCGAGGTACTCGCCGCGACGCTCCTTGGCGATCACCTGCGAATACACCTGTCCCGTTGTGACATTGGCCGAGCCGGACAGGTTGCGGTCGAGGAAGCGCTCGTAGTGGCCGACGTCGAGGTCGGTCTCGGCGCCGTCCTCGGTGACGAACACCTCGCCGTGCTGGAACGGGTTCATGGTGCCCGGGTCCACGTTGAGGTACGGGTCGAGCTTCTGCATCGTCACCTGCAAGCCCCGCGCTGTAAGCAACTGGCCGAGGCTGGACGCCGTCAGGCCCTTGCCGAGTGAGGAAACCACGCCGCCGGTTACGAAGAGGTGCTTGGTGGCGGTTTGCGGGTGCTTGCGTAATGCTGGCAAGAGCAACCTCCGTGACGACGGGCAGGGCTTACTTTTCTAGGCTGAGTCCTAGCTTGGGGCCTGCCGACCCACGGAATCTCACCCTAACACCGACACCGACAAGTCGTCGCTGACACGCCATGGGGTGCTGGTGAGACTATTGCGGCAGCGTTACCGATGACGCGCCCTGGCCGATGCCGTACTGACCGGGCCGCCCGCCGTTGATCAGGTCGCTCAGCGCCAGCGTCGTGGTCATCCGGCCTGACTCGGCGTTGACGTCGTCGACAGTGCTGACCGCGGCCCTCAACCCAGCGTCGGACCTGGTCACAGCCACCGCTGCCGTGCCGGATGCGGAGCCGTCGCGCCCCGCGACCACCGTGCCCGAGCCGTGCGGGGCCAGGCCTGCCGCGAATCGGGCGACGGTCGCGCCCTGATTGCCTGCGCCGTCGCTCAGTCCCGCGCCGGTGACGATCAGCGCGGCGTTAGCCGGGCCGATGTGCTGGGTGCCATACGTCACAAAGCCGGTGTCGCGCAGCGCAGCCAGCACAGTGTCGCGCTGGGCATCGTCGACCACCCGAACCTTCGGATCCTTGTTGGTCAGCATCGCGATTCCCAACAGGTCGCCTGCCTGCGATCCCTGGTCGACCGAGGTCGTGCTCAACTGCGCCCCTGCGGGCACGATCGGCGAGTTCACCACCGACAGCAGCTTCTCCGCGGAGTTGGCGTCGACGAACTCCTGGGTCAGTGCCACGGTCCCGGTGACCGTCCCGCCCGCCTGCCCCACCATCCGAGACAGTGCGTCGACATCGTCGTCGATGGCGTCCGGAGTGCGGAACACCACCACCGACTTGCCTGCCAACGTGTCATGCAGGATCCGCGGTGACATCTGTGCATCGAATTCACCTGCGGCGTTGAGCTTTTCGTTCAGCGCGTTCTTGTCGTCGGTAAGCGTGTTGATCTGGTTCTGCAGCTCGTGCTTGTCATCGCGCAGACCTGACAGCAGCGTGTTGGACAGCAGGCCCGAACCCAGCGCCACCCCGATGGCGAGCGCAAGGAACACCGCCGCGAGTGAAATCGCGTGTGTGCGTAGGGAAATCATGCGACCCCCTTAGGTGACCCAACCCTGGACCCACAAGCGAGAACCGGTTCCAGTAGTCGACGATCCAGTCGAGGAACGTCGACGTCGGCGCGCGACACCCACAGCGCGACGATCACCGCAATCAGCATCGCGAGCACCAGCAGCGCGATGGCCCCTCCGGACACCCGGCTGCGGTACAACGTGGCGACTGCCTTGGCGTCGACCAGCTTCTCGCCGACCTTGAGCCGGGTCAGGAAGGTCGACGGATTGCTTTGCTGCCGCGACCGGTCGAAGAACTCCTCGATGCTGGCGGTGTGGCCGACGGTGACGATCAGCGACGCGCCATGGTGATCGACACAGCAGCAGCGCCAGATCGGCGGCCGAGCCTGCGGCGGGGAACGTCATCGCCCCGACGCCGAGATCCTGGATCCGTTCGAGGCCCGCCGCGTGCCCGTCGGCATCGGCAGGCAGCACCACCTGCGCCCCGCATCTCAACGTTTCTGCGCTGATCTTGTCGGGGTCGCCGACGATGAGCTGCGGCCGATACCCGGCCTTGCGCAGCACGTCGGCACCGGCGCCCACGCCGACCAGCACCGGTTGGTACTCCTTCATGAACGGCTTGAGCGCCTTGAGGTCGGCGGCGGCGTTGGGTTCCTCGGCGACGATCACGACGTGGCGCCGGTTGACGTCGACGTCGATGTCCGGGATGCCGATTCCGTCGATCAGCAGCGGGCTCTCACTTCGGATGAACTCGATCGTGTTTCCGGCGAACGCCTCGAGGTGAGCCACTAGGCCGCTCTTGGCCTCGTGCATCAGCTCGTTGATCTCGTGGTCGGTGCGCTCGGTGCCCAGGATCAGCCTGCGGTCGCCGGAGTACACGCCGCCCTCGTGCAGCCGCACGCGTGCACCGTCCTTGACCTTCTTGAAGACCTCCTGGCCGGTTTCGTCGATCAGCGCGACGCCGTTGGCGACGAGCACCTCGGGCCCGAGGTTGGGGTAGCGGCCGGAGATCGACGGCGATGCGTTGACGACCGCGGCGACGTCGGCCTCGACGAGCGCGTCCGCGGTGATCCGGTCCAAGTCCAGAGCGTCGATGCACGACGATGTCGCCGGGGGCGACCCGCCGCAGCAGCCGTTCGATGTCGCGGTCAACCCTGGCGGTGCCGGTGATGCCCGGCCGAGAGCTGGCAGTACGCGATAGCAGCGCTGACATCTTCATGGGCCGATTCTGTCCGGCGGATATCCGCGGATGGCGGAGGCGCGCCGTAACATCAGCCCCATATGTACCTTTTGTAACATCTGCAACACGCTTTGGGACGCGCCCGACTCACTCTCCGCGGTCGTTTTGCGCCGCATCGAGCAGTTCGCGGGCGTGCGCCCGGCCGCTGTCGGACTCCCCAAGCCCGGCCAGCATGCGCGCCAATTCGGCGACACGGTCGTCGTCGTCGAGGCGGCGCACGCCGCTGGATTTGTTGCGGCCACCGCTGTCGACGACCAGGTGGACGTCGGCGTAGGCGGCGACCTGCGGCAGGTGGGTGACGACGATGACCTGATGGGTGCGGGCCAGCCGGGCCAGCCGCCGCCCGATCTGCACCGCGGCGCGACCGCCCACCCCGGCGTCGACCTCATCGAAGACCATCGTGGTGCCCTCGGCCGAGGCCGCAAGGACGACCTCCAGCGCCAGCATGACCCGGGACAGCTCACCGCCGGACGCGCTCTTGCTCAGAGGCAATACGTCGGTCCCGCGGTGCGCGGCGAACCCGAACTCGACAGCGTCGACACCGTCGTGGCCGGCGTGGACCGTCACACCCGACGGCAGCGTGAGCGGCGCGGAGTCGTCCGCGCGGGCCGGGATGGCTGGCGACCGAGACGGTGAACTCGGCGTCGGCCATCGCGAGGCCGGCCAGTTCGGCGGTCACCGCTTTCGCGAAACCCTTGGCGGCCTTGGTCCGTGCCTTGGTGAGTTCGGTTGCGGCGCTGACGACTTTGGCCTCGAGCTCGTCGACGCGGCGCTCGAGATCGGCGAGTGCCTCTTCGGAGACGTCGAGCTGCGCCAGCCGTTCGCGTGACTCGCGAGCCCATTGCAGCACACCGTCGATGTCGGCGGCGTACTTGCGGGTCAGCGTGCGAAGCTCGCCCTGCCTGGCCAGCTTGGTTTCCAAAGTGCTGGCATCGCTTGGCAATTCGGCCAGATAGTCGCCGAGTTCGGTCGAAACGTCACCGATGACGGCCAGCGCTCCGGCGAGCTGCTCGGCCAGCGCCCGCAGCGCCGAATCGTCGGTGGCCTCCAACGTCGACTTCGCCTGCGCGACGCCGTCGGCGGCCGACGCCGAATCGGCGGAGGGATCGTCGTCGATCAGGCCGGAAAGCGCGGCGCGCGCCGTTTGCGCGGCCTCGCGCAGCGCGTCGAGTTCCGACAGTCGGAGGATGTCGTCGACCAGCGTGACATCCTCGCCGGGTTCCGGTGCGACGGTGTCGATTTCGTTGAGGCCGAACTTCAGCCTGTCGGCTTCCTGCGCCAGCTCGCGCGCCCGTCGGTTGCGGTCGGCCAGATCGCGCCGGGCCTCGAGCCAGTCGTCGCGCAGCCGGCGATAGCGCTTCAGCTGCGACTCGACGTCGACGAACCGGTCAAGGGCCGCCCGCTGCTCGTCGGGCCGCATCAGCCGTAGTTGGTCGTTCTGACCGTGCAGGGCAAGCAGCTCGGTGGTGAACGTGCTCAGCGACTTGGCGGGCACGCTGCGCCCGCCGAGGTAGGCGCGTGACGGCCCGTCCCTGCTGACCGACCGCGCGGCGATGACGCTGCCGTCATCATCGCGATCTGCCCCCGACGACTCGAGGACATCGTCGACCCTGGTGGCCACGCCGTCGCCGAGCTCGGTTGTGGTGAAACGGCCCTCGACAACTGCGCGACCGGCGCCGGAGCGCACCCGGGTGGCGTCGGCGCGCGCCCCGCCAAGCAGGTGCAGGCCCGTCACAACCATGGTCTTGCCCGTGCCGGTCTCGCCGGTCAGCACGGTGAACCCGCGGTCGAATTCAGCGGTGGCGGTGCTGATGGCTCCCAGGGACTCGATACGGATCTCGGCTAGCACTACTGTCCGCGCCACCCTTTGACCGGCAGCCGGAACTTGCGCACCAGGCGGTCGGTGAACGGGGCGCTGTCCAGCCGCACCCACTTGATCGGGGTGCCGCAGCGCGTCACCTCCAACCGGCCACCCGCGGGTACCACCATCTCGCGGCGGCCGTCGCAGAACACCAGCGCGTCATGTCCGTCCGCCTCGATCTCGATCGCGATGGCGGCGTTGGGGCTCGTCACCATCGGCCGGGCGAACAGCGCGTGAGCGTTGTTGGGCACCACCAGGATTGCGTCCAGGTCCGGCCACACGATCGGCCCGCCCGCGGAGAACGCCCACGCCGTCGACCCCGTCGGCGTGGCCACCAGCACGCCGTCGCAGCCGAACGCCGAGACCGGCCGGCCGTCGACCTCGAGAACCGCTCCCAGCACACCCAGCCGCGGTCCCTTCTCCAGGCTGGCCTCGTTCAGCGCCCAGCCGCGATCCACGACCTCCCCGTCGGCGCGGACCACGACGTCCAGCGTCATGCGCTCCTCGACGCGGTAATCGCGATTGACGACGTGATCCAGCACGCTGTCGATGTGCTCGGCCTCGGCCTCGGCGAGGAAGCCGATGCGGCCCAGATTGACGCCAAGTACCGGGATTTCGACGTTGCGGGCCAACTCGGCCGCGCGCAGAAACGTGCCGTCCCCGCCGAGGACCAAGACCAGTTCGCAACCTTCGGCGGCGCGCTCGTCGGCGTCGACCACCTCGATCTCGACCCCGAGCGCACGCATGTCGTCGGGCGCCAGGTGCAGCGGCCCGCGGTCGACGGCTTCGGCGGAAAGCACGCGTAGCCCAATGCCGTTGTCGCCCAGCACTTTCTCCACCCGACGAGCGACCTCGGTGGCCTCATCGCGACCAGTGTGCACCACAAGCAGGATGTTGCGTTCACACGTCATTGCGGACCCTCCGCGACGGCCTGGTGTACCGCCTCCTCAAGCAGTTCGCCCTGCAGCGGGCTTTCGGTGGTGGCCCGCAGTCGTAGGAAGTATTCGACATTGCCGGACGGACCCGGTAACGGGCTGGCGGTGACACCGACGGTGTGCCACTGGAGTTCGGCGGCCCGGCGCGCGACGGCAAGCACCGCATCCGACGCGCAACTGCGGGTCGGAGACCACCCCGCCCGCGCCCACACGGTCCTTGCCGACCTCGAATTGCGGCTTCACCATAGGAACGATATCTGCGTCGTCTGACGCGCAGGAGGTCAACGCCGGCAGCACCGTCGCCAGCGAGATGAACGACAGATCGGCGACCACGAGGCCGACGGTCCCCCCGATCATGTCGGCGGTCAGTTCGCGGACGTTAGTGCGTTCGAGCACGACCACCCGCGGGTCGTTGCGCAGCGACCAGGCCAGCTGGCCGTAGCCAACGTCGACCGCGACGACTTCGCGTGCGCCCCGATCGAGCAGGACCTCGGTGAAGCCACCGGTCGAGGCGCCGGCGTCGAGGCAGCGCCGGCCGTCGACCGAGAGGCCGAACGCATCGAGGGCGCCGATGAGTTTGTGCGCACCGCGGGAGACCCAGGTGCGTTCGTCGTCGCGCTCGACGGTGAGCGTGGCGCTGACGGCGATGGCCGTTGCGGGTTTGGCGGCGGGCATGCCGTCGATGGTGACGCGCCCGGCGCCGATCAACTCGGCGGCCTGCTGGCGCGAGCGTGCGAGACCGCGCCGCACCAGCTCGGCGTCAACACGAGCGCGACGCGTCACGAGCGTTTAGCCCTTCTCGACCGATTCCAGCGCGCGCACCAGCAGGTCGTGGGCCTCTTCGAGCCGCGCCGCGATGGTGTCGATATCGGATTCGGCGAGCTCGTCGAAAGTGGAGCCCTCCTGCGCGGGGTCGGGCACATCTGCCAGCAACTCCGCGATTTGGGCACGGATCTGATCGGGGTCGGTACTCATCTCGCTGTTTACGCTAGCCGATTCGGCGGGGTGAGCAGGGACCAGCGGTCCATGGCCTGTCGCGCTGTGTCGTCACCCGCCATCAACACAACGCGGGCCCCGTCGAGCTGCGCGTTCCACACCGCGCTTGCGGTAGCGCGGACCACCGACAGCGGGTCTACCGCGTCACGGCCGGTCGACTGCACGGTCACCGCCGACGGGCCGACGTCGACGTACCACGCCGGGTGTGGCCCGATCCGCAGGCCGTCGGCGCGGGCGTACAGCGAGCGGAGGTCTTCGGCGATGTAGTTCGGTCGTTGCCCGACCGCAGCGCGCACCGTATCGACGGCCGTGCTGACGCCGCACAGCACAAGCAGGCTTGGCAGGCCGGCGGCGGCGGCACCCGCGATATCGGTGTCGAGCCGGTCACCGACGACCAGCGGAGCGTGAAAATTGCCGCGCGCCAACGCATCCGTCAGCAAGGTCGGCTCGGGCTTGCCGGCCACCTGCGGTTTGACATCGGTCGCGGCGCGCAGCGCGGCGACCATCGCCCCGTTGCCTGGCAGCAGTCCTCGTTCGGACGGCAGAGTCTTGTCGACGTTCGCGGCGACCCACAGCGCTCCGCCGCGGATGGCCAGCGCCGCTTCGGCGAGGTCCGGCCAGCCGGTCTGCGGCGAATGTCCCTGTACGACGCCGACCGGGCCGTCGGACCATTGCCGCACGGGCCGCAGGCCCACCTTCCGAATTTCGGCCGCAAGCGAGTCGGTGCCGACGACGAGGACCGCCGCCCCGGGTTGCAATTGTTCCTGCAGCAGCCGGGCGGCGCTTTGGGCGCTGGTGACGATGTCGTCGGGCTTGGCGGTGAAGCCCATCTCAGCAAAGGTGCTGGGCGACTTCGGCAGGCCCGCGGGAGGCGTTGTTGGTGACGAACAGTTTCCGTGCGCGGACCACGGCAAGGGTGTCGACGGCGCCCGGCGTGGGTTCATGGCCGCGGAAGACGGTGCCGTCGAGATCCAGTAGTAGGCAATCGTGATCCTGCGCAAGGGTACTCAAGTCAGGCCAGCTCCGTGATCCGCTCTTCGGCGTCGGTGACGCCGTCGGCATCGGCCGCCGCGGCGTTGATGAACCATTGCAGCGCGTCTGCGTTTCGGCCAAGCGCCAGCAGCGTTTCGGCGTAGACGTAGAACAGCCGGGCGGCCGTCTAGGCCGGTGCGGGCCGGGTCCAGCTGCGGGGTCGACAAGATCGCCAGGGCCTGCTCGTGCTGCCCGAGGTCGGAACGCGCGCCGGCCACGACGATGCGCAGCTCGTCGGCGGCGTCGCCGGTGAGTTCGGCGGCTTCGGGTGTGCGGGCCAGTTCGATCGCACGTTCCGGGCGGCCGACTCCGCGTTCGCAGTCGGCGATCAGCGGAAGCAGGGGCGACTTGCTGCCCATCCGGCGCGCCGCGCGCAGTTCGGCCAGCGCCTGGGCCCAGTCGCCGCAGTGATAGGCCGCAATGCCGACGGCCTCGCGGACTGCGGCGATGCGGCCGGACCGGGCGCGGGCAGCGCGGGCGTGCTCCAGCGCGGCCTCGGGGTCGTCGTCGAGGAGTTCGCCTGCGGCGACGAGATGGCGCGCCACCACGTCGGCAGTGGCCCGATCCAACGTTGTGAGTTCGCCCCGGATCTCGGGCGACAGTTGCTTGGCTTCGATCGCAGAAGGAATCGGTGGGCCCTGGGGGCCAGGTGCTTCGCCGTCTGGTTTGGGCTGGGTGCGGCGGGCACGGTCAGGCCCCGAGGTGCGCGGCGCCGAACGCCGGGGACGGTGCCGATCGCTGCCGCCCTGCCTGTCCTGGACCACGTATGCCTTTCTACACTTATTTGCCAATTACGACAATTCGAGAATTTGGAATTGTGGATTTATGGCGAATATAGAATCACCCCCCACGCAATATGTGGGGGGTGATTCTAAATTGTGTTCGGCGGTGTCCTACTTTTCCACCCGGGTTGGGTAGTATCATCGGCGCTGGCAGGCTTAGCTTCCGGGTTCGGGATGGGTCCGGGCGTTTCCCTGCCGCTATTACCGCCGTAACTTTATTCACTCGTTTTTGAGTGCCCCCTGTTGTGTTGGGGGGAGTGTTTTTTGGTGGTGGGGTGTGGATGCTTGTTGTTCAAGCGTTTGTGGATGTTGTGTGTGGTTGCGAGGTTGTGTTGTAAGTTTTCGGCCGGTTAGTGCCAGTTCCCTGAACCCCTTGCGGGGCGTGTAGGTCTGGTCTATTGATCCCGTGGTCTGCGGGGGGCCTTATCCCACTTAATGGGTGAGAAGCCTGGTCTTGGAGGGGGTTTCCCGCTTAGATGCTTTCAGCGGTTATCCTGTCCGAACGTGGCTATCCAGCGGTGCCCCTGGTGGGACAACTGGTGGACCAGAGGTTCGTCCGTCCCGGTCCTCTCGTACTAGGGACAGGTTTCCTCAAGCTTCTGACGCGCGCGGCGGATAGAGACCGAACTGTCTCACGACGTTCTAAACCCAGCTCGCGTGCCGCTTTAATGGGCGAACAGCCCAACCCTTGGGACCTGCTCCAGCCCCAGGATGCGACGAGCCGACATCGAGGTGCCAAACCATCCCGTCGATATGGACTCTTGGGGAAGATCAGCCTGTTATCCCCGGGGTACCTTTTATCCGTTGAGCGACACCCCTTCCACTCGGGGGTGCCGGATCACTAGTCCCGACTTTCGTCCCTGCTTGACGTGTAGGTCTCGCAGTCAAGCTCCCTTGTGCACTTACACTCAACACCTGATTGCCGTCCAGGTTGAGGGAACCTTTGGGCGCCTCCGTTACATTTTAGGAGGCAACCGCCCCAGTTAAACTACCCGCCAGGCACTGTCCCTGAACCGGATATACGGTTCGAGGTTAGAGGCCCAATACGATCAGAGTGGTATTTCAACAATGACTCCACCAACACTGGCGTGTCAGCTTCACAGTCTCCCACCTATCCTACACAAACCGTATCGAGCACCAATACCAAGTTGTAGTGAAGGTCCCGGGGTCTTTTCGTCCTGCCGCGCGTAACGAGCATCTTTACTCGTAGTGCAATTTCGCCGAGTCTATGGTTGAGACAGTTGAGAAGTCGTTACGCCATTCGTGCAGGTCGGAACTTACCCGACAAGGAATTTCGCTACCTTAGGATGGTTATAGTTACCACCGCCGTTTACTGGGGCTTAAATTCTCAGCTTCACCCTTACGGGTTAACCGGTCCTCTTAACCTTCCAGCACCGGGCAGGCGTCAGTCCGTATACATCGTCTTGCGACTTCGCACGGACCTGTGTTTTTAGTAAACAGTCGCTTCTCACTGGTTTGTGCCACCCCCCACCGCTGCCGGCAGCAAGTGCCATGACAGTAGGAGGTCCCCCTTCTCCCGAAGTTACGGGGGTATTTTGCCGAGTTCCTTAACCATAGTTCACTCGTACGCCTTGGTATTCTCTACCTGACCACCTGTGTTGGTTTGGGGTACGGGCCGTGTGCACACTCGCTAGAGGCTTTTCTTGGCAGCATAGGATCACCGAATTCACCTCACTCGGCTATGCATCACCTCTCGGACTATATGAACGACGGATTTGCCTATCGTTCGTCCCTACAGGTTTGCCCCAGTATTACCACTGACTGGTACGGCTACCTTCCTGCGTCACCCCATCGCTTGACTACTACCCACCCGGGTCCCACGCAGCCGGCGACTCTCCTCCCCGAAGGGATCAGATCGGCCACCGTTTTGGGTGGTTAGCAGAATGGATTCATCAGGGACGCACACACACGGGTACGGGAATATCAACCCGTTGTCCATCGACTACGCCTGTCGGCCTCGCCTTAGGTCCCGACTCACCCTGGGCGGACTGGCCTGGCCCAGGAACCCTTGGTCTTTCGGCGGGCAAGGTTCTCACTTGCCTTATCGCTACTCATGCCTGCATTCTCACTCCCACACCCTCCACCACTCGATCACTCGGTGGCTTCACCGGATGCAGGACGCTCCCCTACCCAACCAACACCCAAGAGTTGATTGCCGCGGCTTCGGCGGTGTGCTTGAGCCCCGCTACATTATCGGCGCACAATCACTTGACCAGTGAGCTATTACGCACTCTTTCAAGGGTGGCTGCTTCTAAGCCAACCTCCTGGTTGTCTTCGCGACTGCACATCCTTTTCCACTTAGCACACGCTTAGGGGCCTTAGCCGGCGATCTGGGCTGTTTCCCTCTCGACGCACGGAGCTTATCCCCCGCCGTCTCACTGCCACGCTTTAACTTGTCGGCATTCGGAGTTTGGCTGACGTCAGTAACCTAGTAGGGCCCATCGGCCATCCAGTAGCTCTACCTCCAACAAGAAACACGCAACGCTGCACCTAAATGCATTTCGGGGAGAACCAGCTATCACGGAGTTTGATTGGCCTTTCACCCCTACCCACAACTCATCCCCTCAGTCTTCAACCTAAGTGGGTTCGGGCCTCCACAACATCTTACTGCTGCTTCACCCTGGCCATGGGTAGATCACTCCGCTTCGGGTCCAGAACACACCACTACACCAACCCCACGGATTGGATACGCCCTATTCAGACTCGCTTTCGCTGCGGCTACCCCACCCGGGTTAACCTCGCGACATGTCCCTGACTCGCAGGCTCATTCTTCAAAAGGCACGCCATCACCCCACGACAAAATCGAAGGCTCTGACGGATTGTAAGCGCACGGTTTCAGGTACTCTTTCACTCCCCTCCCGGGGTACTTTTCACCATTCCCTCACGGTACTAATCCGCTATCGGTCACTGGACAGTATTCAGGCTTACCGGGTGGTCCCGGCAGATTCACAGCAGATTCCACGAGCCCGCTGCTACTCGGGGACAGCTCCACAGCAGGCAGCATGTTTTCACCTACGGGGCTCTCACCGTCTACGGACAGACCATCCCAGGCCACTTCCACTAACACACTGCTTTCTCACTGCTGGCCAGGCCGGCGGACCTGACAAGAAACGCCCCACAACCCCGCACACACAACCCCCGCCGGGTATCACATGTCACACGGTTTAGCCATCCTCCGCTTTCGCTCGCCACTACTCACGGAATCACACTTGTTTTCTCTTCCTACGGGTACTGAGATGTTTCACTTCCCCGCGTTCCCCCCCAACGCCTATACATTCAGCGTTGGGTGACACGACATCACTCGTGCCGGGTTTCCCCATTCGGACATCCTCGGATCCACGCTCGGTTGACAGCTCCCCGAGGCATAACGCAGCCTCCCACGTCCTTCATCGGCTCCCAGTGCCAAGGCATCCACCATGCGCCCTTAAACACTTACAACACAAAACCAAAAAATGAGTCACCCACACACACCCCCGAAAGAATGCATGCGGGCATCAGAAAAATTGCACATCAGACACACAAAAATGCCCACCCCCCAAAGAGAGCGCGCACTTCTGCGCTGCTAGATGCTCGCAACCACTATCCACAAATCAAACACCACACCCCACCACCAAAACCGGGGCAACAACCAGTCCTATCTCCGGTTTCCCACACGGGACGAAGAGATAGCGGGCCTGTTGTCTCAAAGCCCAATAGTGTGCCTGGCAATTCCATCACCGGTGTTTCCCCACCAGCTCAAATGTCTGTTGTGCACCAGACCCCCACCCACTACAGGCGGAAAGCCATCCACGATTCGCCCACGGTCACCGTAACCCCCACACACTGTGGGCGGGCCACGGGTCTCGTGGTGCTCCTTAGAAAGGAGGTGATCCAGCCGCACCTTCCGGTACGGCTACCTTGTTACGACTTCGTCCCAATCGCCGATCCCACCTTCGACGGCTCCCTCCCACAAGGGGTTAGGCCACCGGCTTCGGGTGTTACCGACTTTCATGACGTGACGGGCGGTGTGTACAAGGCCCGGGAACGTATTCACCGCAGCGTTGCTGATCTGCGATTACTAGCGACTCCGACTTCACGGGGTCGAGTTGCAGACCCCGATCCGAACTGAGACCGGCTTTGAAAGGATTCGCTCCACCTCACGGCATCGCAGCCCTCTGTACCGGCCATTGTAGCATGTGTGAAGCCCTGGACATAAGGGGCATGATGACTTGACGTCATCCCCACCTTCCTCCGAGTTGACCCCGGCAGTCTCCCACGAGTCCCCGGCATTACCCGCTGGCAACATGGGACAAGGGTTGCGCTCGTTGCGGGACTTAACCCAACATCTCACGACACGAGCTGACGACAGCCATGCACCACCTGCACACAGGCCACAAGGGAATACCTATCTCTAGGCACGTCCTGTGCATGTCAAACCCAGGTAAGGTTCTTCGCGTTGCATCGAATTAATCCACATGCTCCGCCGCTTGTGCGGGCCCCCGTCAATTTCTTTGAGTTTTAGCCTTGCGGCCGTACTCCCCAGGCGGGGTACTTAATGCGTTAGCTACGGCACGGATCCCAAGGAAGGAAACCCACACCTAGTACCCACCGTTTACGGCGTGGACTACCAGGGTATCTAATCCTGTTCGCTCCCCACGCTTTCGCTCCTCAGCGTCAGTTACTGCCCAGAGACCCGCCTTCGCCACCGGTGTTCCTCCTGATATCTGCGCATTCCACCGCTACACCAGGAATTCCAGTCTCCCCTGCAGTACTCCAGTCTGCCCGTATCGCCCGCACGCCCACAGTTGAGCTGTGAGTTTTCACGAACAACGCGACAAACCACCTACGAGCTCTTTACGCCCAGTAATTCCGGACAACGCTCGCACCCTACGTATTACCGCGGCTGCTGGCACGTAGTTGGCCGGTGCTTCTTCTGTACCTACCGTCACTTGCGCTTCGTCGATACTGAAAGAGGTTTACAACCCGAAGGCCGTCATCCCTCACGCGGCGTCGCTGCATCAGGCTTGCGCCCATTGTGCAATATTCCCCACTGCTGCCTCCCGTAGGAGTCTGGGCCGTATCTCAGTCCCAGTGTGGCCGGACACCCTCTCAGGCCGGCTACCCGTCGTCGCCTTGGTAGGCCATCACCCCACCAACAAGCTGATAGGCCGCGGGCCCATCCCACACCGCAAAAGCTTTCCCCCACCAGGCCATGCAGCCAGCAAGGAATATTCGGTATTAGACCCAGTTTCCCAGGCTTATCCCAAAGTGCAGGGCAGATCACCCACGTGTTACTCACCCGTTCGCCACTCGAGTACCCCCGAAAGGGCCTTTCCGTTCGACTTGCATGTGTTAAGCACGCCGCCAGCGTTCGTCCTGAGCCAGAATCAAACTCTCCAAACAAAAACAACCCGGGACCAAACCCAGGCAGAATTCGAATCAGAACAAGCCTGAACCTAACAAAAAGACACCAAAAACTGGCATCAAAAAACCAACCACCCCCAAACGGGAAAAAGAAGATGCGACAAAAACAAACAACAAACAAAAACCACCAAACACACTATTGAGTTCTCAAACAACACACCCGCCCGGCCGCGCAAACTAACCCGCGGCTTTTGGCCGCTGGTCGGTAGTGCGGACGGTCAGGAACCCACCGAAGTGGGATTTCCCTCTGGGAGGCCGTCGCGCTCAGCGGGCTAACCCGCGTCGCTGACGACGAGACAACAAGTTACGTGAGGGAAAACTCGGAGTCAAATGGGCTGGTGGGGCGTGTTTTCGGTTCAGCTCCCACGGTGCGCACACAAGCGTGCGTCGCCTCCGACAAAGCTATCCAACGCGCTCGACGCCCGCGATATTCCGCTTGCCGCGACGAAGCACCAACCAGTGGCCGTGCAGGAAGTCCGCGGGCCGAGGCACCCACTCCTCGCTGTCGACCCGGACGTTGTTGACGTAGGCGCCGCCCTCCCCGATCGTCCGCCGCGCTGCGCCCTTGCTGTCCGACAATCCGCTGGCCACCAGCAGGTCAACGATGGTTTCGGGTCCGCCTGGCTTGAGCTCGGCCACCGATGCCTCCCGAAGCGCCGCAGCCAGCGTCGGCTCGTCGAGCTGCGCTAACTCCCCCCGGCCGAACAGCGCCTGGCTGGCATGTTCGACCGCGGCCGTCGCAGCCTCCCCGTGCACCAGCGTGGTTAGCTCACGCGCCAGCCGTCGCTGCGCCGCTCGCTCGTGCGCCCGCTCCGCCGTCGCGTGCTCCAGTTCGGCCAGCTCATCGCGCGACAGGAAGGTGAACCACCGCAGGTAGCGGACGACATCGGCGTCGGCGGTGTTGAAGAAGTACTGGTACCAGGCGTACGGGCTCGTCATGTCCGGGTCGAGCCAGAGGCTGCCGCCGCCGGTCGACTTGCCGAACTTCTTGCCTTCCGAGTCCGTCACCAGCGGCGTGGTCAGCGCATGGACGGTCGCACCCGCCGTCTGGCGCACCAGCCGGACCCCGGCGATGATGTTGCCCCACTGATCCGATCCACCGATCTGCAGCGCGCACCCGTACCGCCGATGCAGCTCCACGTAGTCGTTGGCCTGCAACAGCATGTAGCTGAATTCCGTGTAGGAAATGCCGTCGCCCTCCAATCGGCGCCGGACCGTGTCGCGATCGAGCATGACGTTGACCGAGAAGTGCTTACCGACGTCGCGCAGGAACTCGATCGCTGACAGCTCGCTCGTCCATGACAGGTTGTTCTGCACGACGGCGCCCGTCGGTGGGTCGTCGAAATCGACGAACCGCTCGAGCTGCCCACGTATCCGATCCGCCCAGTCCGCGACCGTGTCCGCGGTGTTGAGGGTCCGCTCGCCGGTGTCGCGGGGGTCGCCGATCATGCCGGTGGCACCGCCTGCCAAGACGATCGGCCGGTGCCCGGCCTGTTGGAAACGGCGCAGCGTAAGCAGCGGGATGAGGTGCCCGGCGTGCAGGCTCGGCGCAGTGGGGTCGAAGCCCGAATAGACGGTGATGGGTCCGGAGTCCAACTCGGCCGCCAGCGCATCCCGATCGGTGGACTGCGCAACCAGCCCACGCCATTCCAATTCGTCGAGGATCTTCGGCGTACCCATAGGAGTCGATCTTCCCCTACCGTCGATGGCGATGTTGTTGCACATCCGGGGTCATCACTTGCCGGGCCGGGCATGGCGGTCACCCGACGAGCAGTACGACAACATGCGCGTCGGCATTCAGGTCGGCAACGAGCCGCGAGAACTGGTGCGCGGCGACGCGGAGACGCCGTCGTGGACGATCCCGGTCGAGATTGTCGCGCGAGACGATAGTCGCGACTGTCGACCTGACCGATGACTCTGGCGGACTCCGCTGCGCGCGGTTGCGCACACCGGCGTTGCGGCTGACCTAGTCGCTCCCACCCGGAGCGGGTGCCCGCGGACTTCGGCGATACGTCGACACCTCCGGACGACCCGCCAGCCAGAACCGCCAAGGCCGGTCCGCAGCCTTGCTGACACCGACTCGAGGGCCTTCGACACCGACGTGCTCGTCTCCGAGCCTCAGCCGAACCGGACTGTTGGAGTCGAATAGGTCAATTCCGTTGTCGTCCATGGTGATTCCAAGGGCCGAGCACAGATTGCCCGGTCCACGCGCCAATGCGGCCTGGCGCGTCGAGTCTCCGCGACGAGCCTGAGCGACGTCGATGCCCGTGTCCACCGCAGCAGCCCGCAACAACACCGCACCCGCGACTTCCTCCGTCGCGCACACGACGTTCGCGCACACGTGAATGCCGTGACTTCGGTATGTGTAGAGCCGCCCGGCTGGGCCGAACATCACCCAGTTGCGCCCCCCGAAGCCGCGAAACGAGTGCGACGCGCTGTCTGGCCAGGGGCCGTCGCCCGGACCGCCGTAGGCCTCCACCTCCACGATCGTGGCGCTCACCCCACGCCCCTCCAGCACCGCCCCAAGCAATCGTCGGGCCGCGGTTTGCGGATCCACGGCCAGCTGCTCGGCACTCACCCGAGGGATTCTGCCCGCGACCCTTGACACACCCACCAGCGGGGAGGATTATTCATCGCATGATGAGTTCATCGAGCGATGAATTACTCCGCAACGGGGTGGAACCGGCCATCCACGTCCGGAACCTGCAGGTGATCCGCGGGAAACGGGTCGCGTTAGACAACATCTCGGTCCAGATCGCGCGGGGCACCATCACCGGCCTGCTCGGCCCTTCGGGCTGCGGCAAGACGACGCTGATGCGCAGCATCGTCGGCACTCAGATCATCGCCGAGGGCACTGTGACCGTGCTTGGCCGCCCGGCTGGCTCGGCCGAACTGCGTCACCGCGTCGGCTATGTCACGCAGGACCCCACCATCTACAACGACCTACGGATCATCGACAACGTGCGGTACTTCGCGGCGCTGTACGGGACTGACTCGAACGCCCCGGATCAGGCGGTATCGGACGTCGGCCTGGACGACCACCGAACGGCGTTGTGCGGCAACCTATCCGGCGGTCAGCGCACCCGGGTGTCGTTAGCCTGCGCGTTGGTGTCCCATCCGGACCTGTTGGTGCTTGACGAACCCACTGTCGGCCTTGACCCCGTGCTCCGGGTCGACCTGTGGGAGCAGTTCGACCAACTCGCCCGACGCGGGACGACTCTGCTCGTCTCGAGCCACGTGATGGACGAGGCGGACCACTGCGGCGACCTGCTGCTCATGCGCGACGGCCATGTGCTCGCCCACACCACCCCAACCAAGCTACGAGAGGACACAGGATGTCAGTCGCTGGAGGAAGCGTTTCTGTCCGTCATCCGGCACAGCACCGCAGCCGGCTGAGCCCGCGGGCATACCTGGCCACCACCACTCGGATCCTGCGCCAGCTCGCCGCCGACCATCGCAGTGTCGCGATGATCCTCGTGGTGCCCAGCCTGATCATCACGCTGATGTACTTCATGTTCCAGGACGCGCCCCATCGGCCGGGCACCCCGGCTCCGTTCAACAATGCGTGCCTGATCATGCTTGGCGTGTTCCCGCTGATCGTGATGTTCTTGATCACGTCGATAACGATGCAGCGAGAACGGGTTTCGGGAACATTGGAGCGCATCCTGACCACGCCGCTGCGCCGGCTTGATCTGCTTGCGGCGTATGGCACCGCCTTCTCGATCGCGGCTGCGGCGCAGGCCACGCTGGCCTGCCTCGTGTCGTATGTGTTCCTGGGCCTCGACACCAAAGGCAGCCCGATTCTGGTGTTCGCCATCGCGATCATCAACGCGGTGTTGGGCGTCGGGCTTGGCCTGCTCTGTAGTGCGTTCGCCCGCACCGAATTTCAGGCCGTCCAGTTCATGCCTGTTGTGATCGCCCCTCAGCTGCTGCTGTGCGGCATCATCGTGCCGCGCGAGGTGTTACCCGATTGGCTGCAGTGGATCAGCAATGTGTTGCCTGCCAGCTACGCTCTAGAGGCGCTGCAACAGGTGAGTGCGTACTCGGAGCCGACGGCCATCGCCGTACGCGATATCGCCGTCGTAGTTGGTTTCGCGGTACTCGCACTGTGCCTGGCCGCGGCGACACTTCGACGAAGGACACCGTAACTGCATTGACGACCAACATCGAACGCAAACGTCCCGGGCGTCCCCCCGGGACGTCCGACACCCGCGAACGCATCCTGGATGCCGCGCGTAACTTGTTTGCCCGCAATGGGATTGACAAGACGTCGATCCGCGCTATCGCCAAGGATGCGGGGGTCGACCCCGCGTTGGTGCACCACTACTTCGGCACAAAGACCCAGCTGTTCGCCGCGGCCATCCACATTCCGATAGACCCCATGACGGTCATCGGGCCGCTACGGGAAGTGCCTATCGAGCGGATCGGACACGTGCTGCCGTCGATCCTGTTGACCCTGTGGGACTCCGAGATGGGCAAGGGATTCATCGCGACGCTGCGATCAATCCTTGCGGGCGGCGAAGTCTCGCTCATTCGGTCGTTTCTGCAGGACGTGATCGCCGCCGAGGTCGGGACCCGCGTTGACAATCCGGCGGGCAGCGGACGCATCCGCGTTCAGTTCGTCGCGTCACAGTTGGTTGGCGTCGTCATGGCCCGCTACATCCTGGAATTGGATCCGTTCAAGTCGCTGCCGATCGAGCAGATCGCCGAGACGATCGCACCCAACCTGCAGCGCTACCTCACCGGCGAACTACCCGGGTTCACCTGAGGCTCGGTCCAGCATGCGTTGATGCGCGGCATCGTCGGTCACCGCGACCGCTTCGTCGACAAGCAGAACGGGGATGCCGTCCTCGATCCGGTACGCGCGACGAAGCCGAGAGTTATAGAGGAACTCCTGATGGCTGGGGTCAACCAACAGCAGCGGCCCGCGGTCTTGCGGACAGACCAGGATGCTCAGAAGTTTCTCGTCGAGCACAACGGCAGGCTAGCCGACGCCGATGAAGACGCCAGAGTTCTGGCCGGGATCAGCAGGCACTCCCGGCGGCAGCGCCGGACCCATGCCCGCCGGCGGCTGGCCGACGCCGAGGTTGTACCCGGGCTGCTGGTTCGGGTTGACCTGGTTCTGCGTGAGCGCCCGCATCTTGCGCTGGTAGGCGACCGTCTCCTTCAGCGCTTCGACGAGCGGCTCTGGTTGGGACGGTAGTCCCAGCCGCCCTGCAGTGCCTCGATGTTGCTCTTCGACGGCTTGAACCCCAGGGCGCGCAGCTTCAGTGCTTCGTTGACAGATTGGAGATCTGGCCGCCGCCCGCGCCCTCCATGTACTTGGCGCCGATGTCGTCGAGGACGTCGGCATTCGCGGTCGCCGATCCGATGCACATGAGGAGCCCGACGGCCATGACGCCGCTGGCCACCGCGCCCCTGACCGCGCGCCGCAGATTACCGCTCTGCAATGTCATCAATCCTCCTGCCGCGGGAGCCTAACAGCGAGCGAGCCGCGAGGCATGGCTCACTGTTGGGCGCCGGCGATCTCGGTGCGTACCGCAACGGTCAAGCGCTTGTATCGATTCGTATCGGGATCCAGGTACCAGGCGTTACGCGATGGTTTGGGGATGCCCTCGGCCCGCAGCGGGCTGAGCAGCGGTCGATAGGACGCGCTGAGCTTCATCTCTGGCACCACATGCACGATGTCTGGGGGATTGCCGACCGGCAAATCGGCCAGTGCCTCGGACAGATCAGCCGACGGGATGCTGCCGCCAGGGCGCAATGCCAGCGCGGTGACGGCCAGCTCGTGCCCATCGGCCTCCACCCCGTAGGTAACGGCCAGGTCCACCGCACCGAGCCGTCCGACGGCATCGTTGATCGGTGAGGCGAAGACCGGGCCGCGCGCCGTGTGGATAACCAACCCACGGTTGTCGACCAGCCAGTAGTCGCCATCCTCGTCGCGCCGGAAGAGGTATTCGGTCGAAACCCAGGTGTCGGCAGGGGCGAACACGCCGCGTTTGACCGACGCTGTCGGATCCACGGGACCCCGCGGGTGGGCCAGCAGCACGCCGACTTCGTTGGTGTCGGCCCTCCTGACGAATCCGCGGTCGTCCTCGAGGATCAGGTCGTCCTCGGCGTCGTAGGCGGCCAGTTCCACGTCGCCGCCGCCTGGCAACGCCCTGCCCTTGCTGCCCAGCTTGGCCCCCGAGACGTTGGCCAGCACGGCCTGCCCGTCGGTGGTGGCGAAGAACTCCACCACATGTGCCGGCTTGAATACGTCGATGACGCGCTTCCACAGCCCAGTTGGCATGCCGGAACCAATGAACAGCCGCACCGGGTGGCTGCCGGTCAACGAGAACGCCGGATCGTCGATGACCCCGCGCAGCATCGCCCAGGTGTAGGAGACCACCGTCACGCCGTACTGGCGGAGCTCCTGCAGGAAGCGGTCCGGCCGCAGTTCGCGCGACAGCGCGATGCGCGACCCGCCGACCACCGCGCCGCCGAGGCTCACCAGAAGTCCGGACTGGTGATGCAGCGGCGTGAGGCAGTAGACGGTGTCGGCGCGGCCGAGGTTGGCGGCCGACGCGGTGCCGAACGCCGAAAGCGCCCAGCGGTAGTTGGTGATCTGGCGGGCGACGAGGTCCCCGCCGATGGAGCTGAAGCCGACAAAAGCGAGGTCGCGGGCGAGGCCAGGGTTGGGCCGGTACCAGCCAGGGAGGTCCACGACATCGGGGTCGATCTTCTCCATGTCAATGACGCCGGCATCGTCCGACAGGTGCAACTCGCGCGATTCGCCGCCGCCGAGCACCAGTACCCGCGTTTCGAGGCGCTGCGCTGCCTCCAGGTTGCTGGGGTCGGCGATGATCTCCGACACCCCACCCAGGCGTGCCGCAGCGGCAAGGTCCACGTCGGGCGGCATCAACACCGCAACGGCGCCAAGCCGCGACAGCGCGGCAATCGCGACGAGTGCACTGGGGCGGGTCTCCATCAACACGCCGACGTGGGCGCCCTGCCGCACGCCGACCTCGATGAGGCCGCGGACCACATTGTTGATCCGGCGGTCCACTGCCTCGTAGGTGTGGACGCGACCGTCGAACAGCAGGCACTCCCCCTCGGGTGCGTCGCGCGCCTGCTCGGACATGATGCGGCCCAGCGAGATCCGGGTGTGGTCGTTGATCTGCCCGAGGCGCGCGAGCCTTGGCAGGGTGCGATAGGTCTCGACGGCCAGCGTTCGCGCGGATTTGTTGGCGGCCATGATGGCGTCCCCGGCGGTTCGCGCCAGGCTGAACGCCAGCTCCGTCGCGGCAGCGCCGGTGTGCGCGACGCGTGAGGCGAACGAGACACCGCTTTCGGTGTGCTCGGCGGGTTGCAGCGGCATGGGGTTTACGCCGGCGGGGATGTCCCCGGTTCCGTCGATCCACGTCACCCAATGCGCGACCGTCGGCCAGGTCTGGCTGGCCGCCTTCGAGCCAACTACAAGGCCGAAATGCCCTGCGCGGATGAGGAATTCGTAAACATCGGCCTGCGGCGCGGCCCGTTTGATCCCGCGCACCGAGGCCGGCTGGCCAATGTCGTCGACCTCGCCGATGACGGCCAGCACCGGGCAGCTGATGTCCGACAATGTGACCAGGTCGCCGTGGATCGAGAAGCCGCCGCTCATCATGCGGTTGTGGGCGATGAACTGCTTGAGCAATTCGGCGATGGCGGGCCCCGACCATGCGATCCAGCCTTCGGACGCCAGGAACCGCCGCTGCTGTTCGCGTGGCAACAGCGCCTCGCGATCGTGCAGCTGGCGCAGGAATGCGAGCCGCGACTGCGCGGTCTTGATGGGGTCCAGCATCTGGAAGCCGGTGCGTGCCAGCCAGCCGGGAATGTCGATGCGGCTGAACACGTGGTCGGCCATGAAGTCGGCGGCCGCAGGCGCGAGGCTGGCAGGCATGTTCATCGGCAACGCGGCCAGGGTGTCCACTGGCGAGCCGAACGCGACGATGCTGGCGAGGTCCTTCGACTGGCGGTAGGCCGCTGTCTGATAGGCGAACATGCCGCCCTGCGAGTAACCGGCGAGGTGGACGTCGCGGCCGGTGACCTCCTTGACGGTGTCGATCGCCTCGCTCAGAGCGACGACGTGGTCGGCCAGGTTGCGGTCCATGCCGCCCTCGACCTTGTCCGGTGAGCCGAAGTCGATGACCCACGGGTCGATGCCCGCCTTGTGCAGGATGCCGACCGCGCCGTCATCGCGGGTGACGTCCCACATGTCTGCCGACATCATCATCGGGTGCACCATCAGAACCGGCGGTCCGGGCCGCTTGGCGCCTGGCCGGGCATCGGGCGGGAAATAGCGACGCAACCGGTACATCGGAACGCTTTGGATGATCTGGAACGGCGACGGCACGGCGCCGGTTTCCAGGCCGCCGTAACGCAGCACCTCCAGCCCGTTCTGCGCGGTGGCCACCAGCCGTCCCACTGGACCGGTTATTGCCGATAGGTCCACCACGACCCACTCCCCTTGTGCGATGTCAATCCCCCGACTGCCGTCGTCATCATGGCACGCCTGCCGCATATCATCGGCGGCTGATGGCGAATCTGATCAACGTCGAACGAGCGACCGTCGGCTACGGCACCCGCACACTGCTGGACGCGGTCAGCCTGGGCGTCGACGACGGCGACGCGATAGGCGTCGTCGGGCGAAACGGCGACGGCAAGACCACCCTGCTCCAGGTGCTGACCGAGGCACGCCAGCCCGATTCCGGCCGGGTCACCCATACCTCCGGCCTGTCGGTCGGCTACTTGCTGCAGGTCGACGACTTCGCCGCAGGCGCCAGCGTGCGGCAGGTCATCGTCGGCGGCAGGCCCGACCATATCTGGGCGGCCGAACCGGATACCCGCGCCGTCGTCTCGCACCTGTTGTCCGATGTCGATCTGGACGCAGGCATGGGGCGACTCTCGGGTGGTGAGCGTCGCCGGGTGGCGCTGGCCGAGGTGCTCCTGGCTGGACACGACGTGCTGGTGCTTGACGAGCCGACCAACCATCTCGACGTCGAGGTGATCGGTTGGCTGGCCGAGCACCTCACCGGCAGGCGCGCCAGGGCGCTGGTGGTGGTCAGCCACGATCGCTGGTTTCTGGACGCGGTGTGCACGCGGACGTGGGAGGTGCACGACGGCGAGGTCGACGCATATGACGGCGGGTACGCGGCCTACGTCCTGGCCCGCGCTGAGCGGATGCGACTGGCGGCAGGAACCGAGGCGCGTCGGCGCAATCTCATGCGCAAGGAACTGGCCTGGCTTCGGCGCGGCCCGCCCGCCCGTACGTCGAAACCCAAGTTCCGGATTCAGGCCGCCAACGAGCTGATCGCCAACGAACCGCCGCCGCGCGATTCGCTTGTGCTGCAACGCTTTGCGATCACCCGGCTGGGCAAGGACGTGTTCGACCTACACCGGGTGCTGCTGGAGGTGGCCGATCGGGTGATTTTGGACCGCGTCGACTGGTCGATCGGGCCTGGCGCCCGCATCGGGCTTGTCGGTGTCAACGGCTCGGGCAAGACCACAGTGCTGCGGCTGCTGACCGGTGAACTGCAGCCTGCCGCGGGCACGATCAAGCGCGGCACCACGCTGAAGATCGGCTACCTGAGTCAAGCGCTGGCCGAAATCGATGGCACCGAGCGCGTTCTGGATGCTGTCGAGAGCAGGCGGCGGGTAACGCAGTTGGCAGGCGGCGGCGAGATCACCGCCGACACCCTGCTGAAGGACTTCGGCTTCACCGGCGACAAGCTGACCGCGCGGGTGACCGACCTGTCCGGCGGCGAGCGGCGACGGCTGCAGTTCCTGCGGCTGCTGCTCGACGAGCCGAACGTGTTGTTGCTCGACGAGCCGACCAATGACCTCGACATCGACACGCTTACGGTGATCGAGGACTACCTGGACGGCTGGCCGGGAACGCTGATCGTCGTCACGCACGACCGGTACTTCTTGGAACGGGTCAGCGACGTCACGTACGCGCTCACCGGCGGCGGCCGCTGCGACATGCTGCCTGGTGGCATCGACCAGTACCTCGCGAACCGGGCCGCCGCTGCTTCAGCTGCCGCCGCTCCGCCCGAGCCGTCGCGGGGCTCGGAATCGGCATCGGCGCGCGAGCGGCGCGCAGTCAAGGAGATGGCGCGCATCGAGGGTCAGCTGTCCAAGTTGGACGATCTGATCGCGGCGCTGCACGAGTCGATGGCGCAGGCCGCGTCCGATCACATCCGAGCCGGCGAGCTTAACGCCGAGCTGAATGAGCTGTTGGCCAGAAAGGAATCGCTCGAAGAAGCCTGGCTGGCCGCCGCAGAAGACTAGCGACGGAGTCGGAGCCGCAGCTTGTCGCTGGTGTCGCGGACGACGCCGAGCTGTTTCGCGACCTGGATCGGGGCGGTGCCTCCCCGCGCGTTGCGGGAGTTGACCGACCCGTCGATGGTCAGTACCTCGCGAACCTGCCCGGTTAGCTCTGGATGGATCTCCGCGAGCTCGGCGTCTTCGAGGTCCTCCAGGCCGACGCCGCGCGCCTCAGCGGCGCGTACCGCTGCTCCTGCCGCCTCGTGCGCGACCCGGAACGGAACTCCTCTGCGCACCAGCCATTCCGCGACGTCGGTGGCGAGCGTGTAGCCCAGCGGCGCCAGTTCGGCCATCCGGTCGACGTCGAAGCGCAGCGTCCCGACCAGTCCCGCCATCGCGGGCAGCAGCATCTCGAGCTGAGCGACCGAGTCGAAGACCGGCTCCTTATCCTCTTGCAGGTCGCGGTTGTACGCCAGCGGCTGTGCCTTGAGCGTGGCGAGCAGCCCGGTGAGATTGCCGATCAGCCTGCCGGACTTTCCTCGGGCCAGCTCGGCGATGTCCGGGTTCTTCTTCTGCGGCATGATCGAGCTGCCCGTCGACCACGAGTCGTGCAGCGTCACATAGCCAAATTCGGTTGTGCTCCAAAGGATGATGTCCTCGGAAAGCCTGGAGAGGTTGACCCCGATCATGGACAACACGAAGGCCGCCTCGGCGGCGAAGTCGCGCGCTGCGGTCGCGTCGATCGAATTGTCGGCCGCCGCATCGAAGCCCAGTTCACCGGCGATCGCGTCGGGGTCCAGGCCCAGTGACGAACCGGCCAGCGCCCCGGAGCCGTACGGGGACACCGCGGCCCGCTTGTCGAAGTCGGTGAGCCGGTCCACATCGCGCAGCAGCGGGTGCGCATGTGCCAGCAGATGATGCGCGAGCAGGATCGGCTGCGCAGACTGCATGTGTGTCTTGCCCGGCATGATCGCGGTCGGGTGCGCGGCGGCCTGGGTGGCCAACGCGCCGACCACGTCGAGCACCGCGTCGGCGACTCGGCGCACCGCGTCGCGCAGCCACATCCGAAACAGCGTGGCTACCTGGTCATTTCGCGACCGGCCCGCCCGCAGCCTGCCACCCAGCTCATCGCCGACCCGGTCGATGAGGCCGCGTTCCAGCGCGCCGTGCACGTCCTCGTCGGTGACAAGCGGTCCGAAGCTGCCGTCCGCCACGTCCTCGGCCAGGCTGTCCAGCCCGACAAGCAGACCGTCGCGCTGCTCCGCAGTCAGCAGTCCTGCCCGAAACAACACCTGCGCGTGAGCCTTTGACGCGGTGACGTCGTAGGGCGCCAGCACCCAGTCGAAGTGCGTCGACTTGCTGAGCGCAGCCAACGCGTCTGACGGACCGTCGGTGAACCGGCCACCCCAGAGGGAACCCTCGTTGGTGCTCATAGTTGATGCTCTTCGCGCAGGCGGCTCATCACTGCCCCGCGAGGTCCCGTCGCGCCGAGATCTTCGACGACAGGCCGTGCACGTGCACGAAGCCCTTCGCCGCGGACTGGTCGAACGTGTCACCCTCGTCGTAGGTGGCGAGGTTGAAGTCGTACAGCGACTCGGCGCTGCGCCTACCGTTGACCGCGATGTGGCCGCCGTGCAAGACCATCCGGATCTCGCCAGAAACGTGTTCCTGCGTCTTGGCGACGAACGACTCCAGCGCGGTCTTCAGCGGTGAGTACCACAAGCCGTCGTACACCAGCTCGCCCCACTTCTGGTCGGTATTGCGCTTGAACCGGCCAAGTTCGCGTTCCAGCGTGACGTGTTCCAGCTCGGTGTGCGCGGTGATGAGCACCATCGCGCCTGGGGCCTCGTAGATCTCGCGGCTCTTGATGCCGACCAGCCGGTCCTCGACCACGTCGAGCCGGCCGATTCCCTGCGAGCCCGCGCGTTCGTTGAGCTCCTCGATGGCCTGCAGGACGGACGTCGAACGCCCATCAATTGATACCGGCACTCCCCGTTCGAATCCCACGATGACCTCGTCGAGACTGCTCCAGTTCACGGTCGGGTCTTCGGTGTAGTCGTAGACGTCCTTGGTCGGAGCGTTCCACAGGTGCTCGAGGAAGCCGGTCTCCACCGCCCTGCCCCACACGTTTTGGTCGATCGAGAACGGTGAGCGCTTGGTGACGTTGATCGGGATGGCGTTCTCCTCGGCGAACGCGATGGCCTTCTCCCGCGTCCACGCGTAGTCGCGGACGGGGGCCAGCACCTCGAGATCCGGCGCCAGCGAGGCGAATCCGACCTCGAAGCGAACCTGATCGTTGCCCTTTCCGGTGCAGCCGTGCGCAACAATGCCGCCTCCATGCTCGCGCGCGGCGGCCACCAGGTGCTTGACGATCAGCGGCCTGCTCAGCGCCGACACCAGCGGATAGCGGTCCATGTAGAGCGCGTTGGACTGGATCGCGGGAAGGCAGTACTCGTCGGCGAACTCGTCCTTGGCGTCGACGACAACGGCCTCGACCGCCCCGCAGTCCAGTGCGCGCTTTCGGACGACCTCCATGTCCTCGCCTCCCTGACCGAGGTCGATGGCGACCGCGACGACCTCATGCCCGGTCTCCTTGCCGATCCAGCTGATCGCCACCGAGGTGTCCAGCCCACCGGAGTACGCCAGGATGACGCGTTCGGACATTAACCAATCTCCTTTTGTTGGATGCTGTCGAACTTGGCTGCCAGCTCAACGCCGGTCGTCGGGTCACGCGCCACCACAAGGATGGTGTCGTCACCAGCTACGGTGCCGACCACGTATGGCAATGCCGAGCGGTCGATTGCACTGGCCAGATAGTGGGCCGCCCCCGGCGGCGTACGGAGTACCGCAAGATTGCCGCTGGCGTCGGTGGACACCAACAGCTCGGCAAGAAGCCTCGACATTCGCTCGGTGCCCCCCGATACGCCGCGCACCGGACTGCCGTCCTCGGGAACGACGTACACAGGGACGCCGCCGTCTGCGCCGCGCAGCTTGACGGCGCCGAGCTCATCGAGATCGCGCGACAGGGTGGCCTGGGTGACGTCGATGCCCTCGTTGGCGAGCATGGTGGCCAGCTCACTTTGGCTGTGCACGGATGTCGAGGACAGAATCGTAACGATGCGGGCTTGCCGCCCTGCCCTGGTGGCAGCTGAAGTCATGTCTCGACTCCCGCTCGCTGCAGCAGCCACACCAGAAGCGCCTTCTGGGCGTGCAGCCGGTTCTCCGCCTCGTCCCACACCGCGCTCTGCGGCCCGTCGATCACCTCGTTGGTGATTTCGTATCCGCGGTGCGCCGGAAGACAATGCAGCACAATCGCATTCCGCTGCGCCCGGGAAAGTAGCGCCGCGTTGATCTGGAACGGCCGGAACGGCCCAACCCGATCGAGTCCGTCGTTCTCCTGACCCATCGACGTCCAGGTGTCGGTGACCAGAACGTCCGCGCCGTCAGCGGCCGCCTGTGGATCCGCCGTCAAGGTCACCGAGGCGCCGGTGTCGGCGGCGCGTTTCTCGGCGGCCGCGACGAACTGCGGGTCGGGCTCGAAACCCGCGGGGGCGGCGACGGTGACATGTATGCCTGCGGTAACCCCACCGAGCATCAACGAGTGCGCCATGTTGTTGGCGCCGTCGCCGAAGAAGGACAGCCGCAGCCCGTTCAACGTGCCCAGGCGTTCGTCGAGCGTCTGTAGATCGGCGAGCACTTGGCACGGGTGGAATTCGTCGGAAAGCGCGTTGACGACCGGAACGGTCGACCCAGATGCCATGGCGGTGAGTCGTTCCTGCCCGAACGTGCGCCACACGATCGCTTCGACATAGCGCGACAACACCTTTCCGGTGTCCTCCAGCGTCTCCTCGCGTCCGAGCTGGGTGTTGCGGCCGTCGACCACGACCGCGTGGCCGCCGAGTTGGGCGATGCCGACCTCGAACGAGAATCGGGTGCGGGTCGAGTTCTTGTCGAAGATGACGGCAACGCCGCGGGGCCCTTCGAGCGGCCGGGCGCTAAATGGATTCGTCTTGAGCTCGCGGGCCAGCGCCAGCACCTCTGCCTGTTCCTCTGCCGTGAGGTCGTCGTCGCGCAGGAAATGCCGTGTCATGTGAACAAACCAGTGGCGGCTTCGAAAATCTCAGGTAGCGCAGTCAGAAAACCGTCGATCTGGCCCTCAGTGATGACCAGCGGCGGGGCCAGCCGGATCACATTCGGTGCGGCGGCGTTGACTAGGAACCCGGCCTCGCGGGCCGCGGTCTCAACGGGTTTGGCCGCCTCGGCGCTGAGCACGACACCCTGCAACAGTCCCCGGCCGCGGACGTGGTCGACGAGCGGATGCCCGAGCGATTCGATGCCATGGGACAGCGTCTTGCCGAGCACATCGGCACGGCTGATCAGATCGTCGTCGGCCAACACCTTGAGCACCGCGAGCGCCGCAGCCGTGCAGACCGGGTTGCCGCCGAACGTGCTGCCGTGCAGGCCCGGGGTCAGCAGATCCGCGGTCTTGCCGACCGCGAGGCACGCCCCGATCGGCAGACCGCCGCCCAGTCCCTTGGCCAAGGTGACGATGTCGGGCGTGATGCCGTCGTGCTGGTGTGCGAAAAATGCTCCGGTGCGGCCCATCCCGGTCTGCACTTCGTCGAGCACCAGCAGCGCGCCGTGTTTGGCCGTGATCTCGCGCGCGGCCACCAGGTAGCCCGCCGGCGGGACGACCACACCGCCCTCCCCCATGATCGGCTCGAGGAACACGGCCGCGGTCGCATCGTCGACAGCAGCGGCCAGCGCCTCGACGTCGCCGTACGGGAGGTGCACGACGTCGCCGGGCAGCGGCGCGAATGGCTCCTGCTTTGACGGCTGGCCAGTCAGCGCGAGCGAACCCATCGTCCGGCCGTGGAAAGCGCCTTGGGCCGCAACGAGTTTCGTCCGTCCGGTGAGTCGGGTGATCTTGAAGGCCACCTCATTGGCCTCGGTGCCCGAGTTGCAGAAGAACACCCGTGCATCCGCGCCGAGCAGCCCGACCAGCGCCTCGGCCAACGCGATACCGGGTTCGGTGGCATACAGGTTCGACGTATGGCCGAGCGTGTTGAGCTGGCGGGTGACGGCCTCGATGACGGCCGGATTGCGGTGGCCGAGGACGTTGACCGCGATGCCGCCGAGCAGATCGACATACGACTTGCCGTCGACATCGATCACCACCGCACCGTCACCGCTGGCGAGCGCGAGCGGCGGTGTGCCGTAGTTATTCATCATCACGCCAGACCAGCGCTCCAGCACAGTGTTCGTGCGCGATCCGCCTTCGCTCCTCGCTGCTGTGCTCACGCGCTCACCACCTTGGTGCCCGTCCCTTCGTTGGTGAACAACTCGACCAGCACGCAGTGTTCGACGCGGCCGTCGATGACGTGTGCGCTTGGCACACCTGCCGATACGGCGCGCAAGCAAGCCTCGATCTTGGGCACCATGCCCGCCTCCAACCTCGGCAGCAGCTGCGTCAGCGCGGCGATGTCGATCTCACTGACCAACGAATCCCGGTCGGGCCAGCTGGTGTAGAGGCCCTCGACGTCGGTGAGCATGACCAGCTTCTCGGCGCCGAGCGCCTCGGCCAGCGCGGCGGCGGCGGTGTCGGCGTTGATGTTGTGCACGACGCCGTCGATATCGGGAGCGATCGTCGAGATCACCGGGATGCGCCCTGCGGCAATCAGATCCAGGAGGGAGCCTGCGTCGACACGCTCCACATCGCCGACCAGACCGATATCGGTCGCAACGCCGTCGACCGTGACGCTGCGGCGCACTGCGGTGAACAGATGAGCGTCCTCGCCGGTGATCCCGACGGCGTAGGGACCGTGTGCGTTGATGAGGTTGACCAGCTCTCGGCCGACCTGCCCGAACAGCACCATTCTGGCGACATCAAGCACCTCGGGCGTCGTTACGCGGAAGCCACCCTTGAAATCACCCCCAATGCCAAGGCGTTTGAGCATCGCGCTGATCTGTGGGCCTCCGCCGTGCACGACGACCGGATGGATGCCGCAGTTGCGCAGGAACACCATGTCCGCGGCGAATGCCGTCTTCAACGTGTCGTCCGTCATGGCGTTGCCGCCGTACTTGACCACGACGATCTTGCCGTGCAACTGCTTGAGCCACGGCAGCGCACCGGCCAGCACCTGCGCCTTCGTCTCGGTCGCGGTCGGAGCCGCTCCGGCGGCGACGTCAGACGAAGTCATGAGCTGTACGCCGAGTTCTCTTCGACGTATGCGTGGGACAGGTCGGTAGTACGGATGCTTGCGCGTTCCGCCCCGACGCCGAGGTCGATGGTCACGTCGATGTCGGTGCCGGACAAGTCGACGTCGCGGGCTCCTGGCGCCCCAGTGCCGTCGATGCACACCGGAAAACCGTTGAATGACACGCTGATCCGGTCCGCGTCGAGGGTCACCGGCGCCATGCCGACCGCGGCCAGCACCCGGCCCCAGTTCGCGTCGGACCCGAACAGCGCGGTCTTCACCAGGCTGTCGCGCGCCACCACACGCGCAGCGGTGAGCGCGTCGGCTTCGGAGGCGGCGCCTGTGACCGTGACGACGATGCGTTTGGTCACCCCTTCGGCGTCGGCCTGAAGCTGCGCGCACAGGTCATCGCACACCCGCAACACCGCGTCGTCCAATTCCGTTTGGCTGGGCGTGATCTCACTGGCGCCGGAGGCCAGCAGCAGCACGGTGTCGTTGGTGGAGCAGCTGCCGTCGACGTCGAGGCGGTCGAAGGTGAGCGACGCTGCTTTCCGCAGGGCGTTGTCCAGGGCGGCGGCGTCGGCGACGGCGTCGGTGGTGATGACGGTGAGCATCGTGGCCAGCGACGGTGCCAGCATGCCGGCACCCTTGGCCATGCCGCCGACGGTCCACTTGTCACTGTGGTGCAGCGCAACCTGTTTCGGCACAGTGTCGGTGGTCATGATGGCGTGGGCGGCCTCCTCGCCGCCGGTCAGCCCGCCTGCCAACTCATGGACGATCTCGGTGACGCCGGTCAGCACCATGTCCATCGGCAGCCGGTCGCCGATCAAGCCGGTCGAGCAGACCGCGACCTCGATGGCGCCCGTTTCGGTGCCCCAATCGGACAGCGCGGCAGCGACGGCCTCGGCGGTGGCGTGGGCGTCCTGGAATCCCTGCGGGCCGGTGCACGCGTTGGCGCCACCGGAGTTGAGGATCACCGCGCGCAGTCGCCCCGTCGTGAGCACCTGCTGCGACCACAGCACCGGCGCTGCCTTGACCTTGTTGCGGGTGAACACGCCCGCGGCGCCGTAGTCGGGTCCCTCGTTGAACACCAGCGCCAAGTCGAGCGCGCCGGATGCCTTGATGCCTGCCGCGATTCCAGTGGCGCGGAATCCCGCGGGCGCAGTGACTCCCTGCGTGCGTACCAACCGCGTGGTGTCGGTCAGATCGGTCATGGCGCCACTCCCACGATTGACAGTCCTTCCGTCTCCGGCCAACCAAGCGCAAGGTTCATCGACTGGACGGCCGCGCCGCCGGTGCCCTTGACGAGGTTGTCGATGGCGGCGATGGCGATGAACGTCTCGGCGTCTTCATCCAGGGCGACCGCCAGTTGCGCGGCGTTGCTTCCGATCACCGCGCCGGTCTTCGGCAACTGACCCTCTGGCAGCAGATACACGAACGGCTCTGAGTGATAGGCCTTTTCATAGGCGGCGCGCAGCTGTGACAGCGGCGCGGTGCTGCGGGCGGTACAGGTCGCAAGGATGCCGCGGGAAGTCGGGATCAATACCGGGGTGAACGACACAGTGACGTCCTTGTCGGTGAGGGCCGCCAGCCCCTGCGCGATCTCCGGGGTGTGCCGGTGCTTCCCGCCGATGTTGTAAGCACGGGCCGACCCGATGACCTCCGAACCGAGCAGATCGGTCTTGGCTGCCCGGCCCGCCCCGGAGGTGCCGCTGACGGCGACGACGGTGACCGCGGGCTCGACGAGGTCCTCGGCGATCGCCGGCCCGAGCGCAAGCAGCGCCGCGGTCGGATAGCAGCCCGGAACGGCGATCCGCGTTGCACCGCGCAGCCGGTCGCGCGCGCCGGGCAGTTCGGGTAGTCCGTAGGGCCAGCTTCCGGCGTGCGTCGAGCCGTAGAACTTCTGCCATGCAGCCGGATCGGTGAGCCGGAAGTCGGCGCCACAATCGATGACCACGGTGTCGGGGCCGAGTTGTTCGGCCAGAGCGGCGGAGTGCCCGTGCGGCAGCGCAAGGAACACCACGTCGTGCCCGGCCAGCACCCCGACGTCGGTGTCATCGAGCACCCGGCCTGCCAGCGGAAGCAGGTGCGGATGGTGTTCGGTGACGGTGGTCCCTGCGCTGGCAGAGGCGGTCAGTGCGCCGATGGTCAGCCGGCCGTCGGCGTAAGAGGGGTGGCCGAGGAGCAGCCGCAGGATCTCTCCACCGGCATATCCGCTGGCACCGGCGACCGCGACAGACGTCATGCAGCGATTCTGCATGGTTATGCAGTCAGTTGCAAACTGATTACATCTCGGGCATCGACGGCATCGAGGGCCGGTCCGGAATCGTCAGCCCCGGCACCGCCTCGGGCGCGACGACCAGCAGGACACCCAGCACAAACAGAATGCGGCGAAGCCGTACGTCGCGAGGCGTTGATCACGGTGCTGCAGCGCAACCAGAATGCTGCACGGAATCTGACTAACCGCCGTATCATGGCCTGCGACAAGCAGATTGGCGATCATCGTTCGACATGATGAGCATCGCCGATGGTCCCCTCCGCGACTGATACGCCAAGTTGATGTTCACGACAGAGGGCGCCTATCACCGCCGCATTCGGTCGCTTGTGTCCCGCGCGTTCACGCCTCGGTCTGTTGGCGCACTTCGCGCGGCAGCGGCGGATATGGCCATGGCCGCCGTCGCCGCGGCCCGCGAGAGCGGAGATCTTCTATCGGCCTCGTCGTTGGGAACACGCCTCATCTGCCGGCTACTCGGCGTTCCGGACGGTGACGATGCCCCGCCGACATTCCATGGGCCTCGTTGTTGGCCGCAGTCCCGCCCGGCTCGTCGTCAGTTCCGACGCGGCCTGGCGTTCGTTATGCACGCTGAACCGCGCCGACTCGGTCGGCAGCGGTCTTTACCCCGGCATCGCGGGCCGCACTCGCCTCGTCCTCCGTGAGCGTGCGATCCGCAGCACGGAATCGCAGCGCCAACGTCACCGACTTGCGGCCCTCGCCAATCTGCGGACCGGTGTAGACATCGAACAGCCGGACATCCTCCAGCAATTCACCCGCTCCGTCGCGCACGGCGTCGACCACCGTCTGGGCGGCAACGTCCTCGCCAACGATCAAGCTGACATCCTGGAACACCGCGGGAAACGGCGACACCGCAGGCGCAGGCATGGCCTCGGTGATCGGAATGGCGTCCAGGTCCAATTCGACCGCGCAGGTGCCCTTGGGCAGGCCGGACCGCTCCACGACGGCCGGATGCAGTTGACCCGCGTGGCCGACAACCGTGTCACCGATCACTACCTCGGCACAGCGGCCGGGATGCCATGGCAGGTAGTGCGCGGCCCGCAGCGTCACCTCGACGCCCGCGGCGCGGCCGATGACGCGCACCGCCTCGAACGCATCGACGGCGTCGGCGCGTCGGCCAGGCCCCCACGGGCCCGCGGGTTCCCGCAGGCCGGCAAGCACAACGGCGACGTGCTGTGGCTGGCGCGGCAAAGACCCGTCGAGCATGGCGATCTCCTCGTCGGTGGGCCGACGGTCGTTCGGAATGCGTTCGACGGCACGGGTCTCTGCGGTCGAATCGACAACCTGGGCAATAGCGAACAGCGCTGCGTCGACCGCACCGCGGGATACGTTGCGTCCCAAGGCTTCCAGCAGTCCAGGCAGAAGCGTGGTCGCGAGCTGCGGTCGATCGGATTCCAGCGGGTTGAGCACCTGCGTGGCATTGCGCCGGGGATCGTCGGCGGGCAGCCCCCACTGGTCGAACACCCCAGGAGGCAGGAAGGGCGTCGGCAGGATCTCGACGTATCCGTTGAGCGCCAAGGATTTTCCGATCCCGCGGCGGCGCTTCTGGACAGGGCTGAGGCCGCGCCCAGCAGGCGCATGCGGCAGCACCGAGGGGATGATCTCGAGGCCCTCCAGTCGCAGCACCTCCTCGACGAGATCGGCGGGTTGGCGCAGATCGGGCCGCCAGCTCGGCGGGGTCGCCGTCACCCGGTCGCCGTCGGTCACCACCTCGGCACCGATCTGGGTCAGCCTGCGTTGCGTGGTGCCGTCGGCGTAGTCGACGCCTGCGGTGCGAGCAGGCAGGTCTGCGGCCATGCTGACCGGCGGATGCGACCAATTCTCGCGCGGCGGATCACCGCGCCAGTCGGTCAGCTTGGGTTCGATTGTGCCGCTGGCGATATCGGCCAACAGCGCAGCACAGCGATCCAGCGCGGCAACCGAGATCGCGGGATCGACGAAGCGTTCGTAGCGTCGGCCCGCCTCGCTGTAGAGGTGCAGGCGCCGCTGCGTGCGCGATACCGCTGCCGGATCCCATACCGCTGCCTCCAGCAGCACGTCGGTGGTGGTGTCGCGCACCTCGGTGCTGCCTGCACCCATCACACCGCCGATCGCCGCGGTCGCGACGTCGTCGACGATCAGCACGTCGCCAGGGTCAAGCTTGCGCTCGACGTCGTCGAGCGTGACGACCGTCTCCCCCGCGCTCGGCGAAGCGAACCTTGAAGCCGCCGGTGATCAGGCTTCGGTCGTGGGCGTGCATCGGGTGACCCAACTCGAGCATCACGTAGTTCGTGACGTCCACGGCAGGCGAGATCGCCCGAATGCCGCTCAGCAGCAGCCGTCGCTGTAACCACCACGGCGACACTGCTGTCGGGTCGATACCCGCGACCGGCCGAAGTCCGAACCTCAGCACACCAGTGCCAGGTTCGATGGTTACCGGAAGGGCGTCGCCGTCGGCGGGCAGCGGACCGACGTCGGCGGGGTCGACGTAGTCGAGGTCATAGGCGTTGGCGATCTCGCGAGCCATGCCGCGCACCGAAAGGCAGTAGCCGCGGTCCGGTGTGATCGCAAGGTGGAACACGACATCGTCGAGCCCGAGCAGGTCGGCGGCCGGCGTTCCCGGTTCCGCCGTTCCCGGCGGAAGGACCAGGATGCCGGAATGATCGGTGCCCAAGTTGAGCTCGGCCGTCGAGCAGATCATGCCGTCGGATGTGCGGCCGTAGGTCTTGCGCGTCGCGATCTTGAGGTCGCCGGGCAGAACGGTACCGGGAAGGGCCACCACCACCAGGTCGCCGACAACGAAGTTCGTTGCCCCGCAGACGATATCGCGGGGTCCCGGTTCGCCGACGTCGACCTTGACGGCGCGGATCGGCTTCTTGAACTCGGTGAGTTCCTCGATCTCGGCGACGCGGCCGACAGTCAACGGCCCGGCGACCGGCCCGACTGGGATGATCTCTTCGACCTCGTGGCCGATGCGGATCAGCGTCTGCTCGAGCTCATCGGCGGACACATCCCAGCCAGGAGCGCCGGCCTGAACAACCTCCCGCAGCCAGCTATAGGGAAGCCGCATCAGGCTCCCACCCCGAACGGCAGCGAGAACCGGACGTCGCCCTCGACCATGTCACGCATATCGGGTATGCCGTTGCGGAACTGCAGCGTCCGCTCCAGCCCCATGCCGAACGCGAACCCGGAGTAGACCTCGGGGTCGATGCCGCAGGCGCGCAACACATTCGGGTTGACCATGCCGCAGCCGCCCCATTCCACGAAGCCGGGCCCGCCTTTCTTGTTCTCGAACCAGACGTCCACCTCCGCGGACGGCTCGGTGAACGGGAAGAAGTGCGGGCGGAATCGGGTACGGCCCTCCTGCCCGAACTCCGAGCGGGCGAATGCGTCGAGCGTGCCGCGCAAGTGGGCCATCGTCAGGCCCTTGTCCACCGCCAATCCCTCCACCTGATGGAAGACAGGAGTATGGGTGGAGTCGAGTTCGTCGGTGCGAAACGTTCGGCCGATGGAGATGATGTAGACGGGCAGGTCGCGCTCGAGCAGCGCGCGGATCTGCACCGGCGAAGTGTGGGTGCGCAACACCTGGCGTGAACCATCGGGCGCGACGTAGAAGGTGTCCTGCTCGCTGCGCGCAGGGTGGTCGGGCGGGAAGTTCAGCGCATCGAAGTTGAACTGCTCGGTCTCGACCTCAGGTCCCTCGGCCAGCTCCCAGCCCATCGCGACGAACGTATCGGCGATGTGCTCGGCCAGGATTGTGATCGGATGGCGGGCGCCGATCGGCTGCCGGGTCGACGGCAGGGTGACATCGATGCTTTCGGCGACCAGCACAGCTGCGTCACGCTCGGCACGCAGGGCGTCCAATCGTTCGTCGTAAGCGCGCTGCGCCTCGGCTCTGGCGACGTTGACTCGCTTGCCCGCGTCGGCGCGGTCCCCCTTGGCGAGCGAACCGAGCGCCTGGCGGGCCAACGCGATCGGCGACTTGTCACCGAGGCATTCGGTCTTGGCGCGGGCCAGTTCGTCCAGATCGACAGCAAGATCGAAGGCATGCCGAGCCGCACTGACGGCTTTGGTCAGCGCTTCTTCTGACAGGTCTACGGGCTGATCAGCCACCCGGCGATCATAGGCGATGGCCTGATCGCGCCTCGACGGCATTACGTTGCGCCGCGACCGCCACGTCGTCGACCTCTGGCCCGGATCCGCGCCGCAACCAAGCCCTCGTTGCGCACTCGGCGATCACGGCACCGGCAAGCCCAGCGGCCGTCGCGACGGCCAGATCGGTGCTCGCCAGCACCAGGTAGCCGAAAGACGCCGCTAACCCGAGCATCACGAACCGCAGTGGAGTCCAGTGGTGCGGCTGCCCGAACCGCGTCGACACCAACAGGCCCAGCACCAACGCCACCGTATGCCCAACGTCGGTGAAGTCGCGACCGACAGCCACCACCCCCGCTCCGGCAGCGAGCAACCACCCGATGCACGCGGGCCGCCAGCGTCGCGGCAACGCGGCGGTGAGCGCGCCAAGCACCGCAGTAGCCCCATAGCTCATACCGACATCGGTCGCGCGGCTGACCGACACCGGCAGCCAACCCAATTCCACCGCGGCGGTCAAGCCGGCAGCGACCACCAGGGTGGCGCCGATGTGACCCACCGCAAAAAACACCATCAACCGGATGCTGCCCCAGAGCAACTCCGCCAGCGCCAGCAGACAGACCAGCCCGGGTAGCCACACATACATCGGCCCGGCATCGACGACGAACGCGCTGTCGAACAACGTCCGAAAGTGTCCATGGCTGAGGTTGTGCAAATTGGTGCTGACATGCCTGATCACCCGGTCCTGCACCGCAGGACCGAGAGCGTAGAGGGCTACGGTGACGGATGTCACGATCACCGCGTATGTCACGGTGACGCGAACCAGGGCCAGCCGATCGAGCAGTCGAAGCAACATCTGGTGAACCACTATGCGCCGGCAGCGCGGCCGTCTGCCTCATCGCCGCCTGGCAACTGCCTGCGAGTTTTCAAACGGTACATGGCGAGATCGGCAGGCACCCCGTCCTGCTTCGCTGTAAAGACTTGCCTGCGAAGCTGTTTGGCCGTGACGCCCAACTTTTCGAAGTCTTCCTTGGAAATCTGTTCAAGTGTGGGCCCGGACACCACGAGTTCGCCCTTGGTGGCCCGCTCCATTACCCGTGCCGCGATGTTGACGTCCACCCCGAGCCAGTCAGAACCGATCCGCTGCGGACGGCCGGTATGGATTCCGACCCGCATCCGCGGCGTATAGCCGTCCACCTCAACGGCTTTCACCGCATCGCGTGCAGCGATCGCGGCACGCACCGCGGTGACGGGTTGGCCGAACACCGCCATGATGCCGTCGCCCATCCGCTTGACGATGTGGCCGCCCGCTTCCAACAGTGGTGGCTCGACCACCTGAGAAACGCGGCGCAACAACTTCAACATCGCATCGTCACCGGCGCTCAACGACCACGACGAGAAGCCGACGAGGTCGGTGAAGACCAGCGTCACCTCACGATTGGCCGGCTTGCCCGACACCCGCTCCGTCAGCGCCTGCCACACCTGCAGCGCTCCGAGGCTGACCTCGCGCGAGGCGGCCTCACGCTCCAGCAGCCGATCTGCTGCCCTTGCGGCGGCGCGTGGACCCCCGACACCGTCCGCCGACAACGGGTCTCCGAAATCGGGGTCACCCGGCAGCGCCCGACGGGCACGGCGCAGGAAAGCGACGACGGCCGGGCTGTGGTTGGTGTCCTTCAGCCACGTCACTCGGCCCGGATGACCGTCGGGACTCGATCGGACGATCCGGTACCTCGTCGATTTCTCCGATACCGCCGGATCGTTCGTCGAACGACTCGACATTCACAGCGCAAGCGTATGTGGCGCTTCTCGCGACCGGCAATCGAGCGACGAACGGGCTGGTCACAGGCGTGTGGCGCGTCGGTAGCCGGTACGTAACAGTGCGCGGCGACGCGCAGGCAAACGATAGACAACGTTCGTTGTCAAGTTTATCGTTGACCGGTGCGTTCAACGACGACCGCCAGCACCGGCGGGCCACTGGGCCCCGACTCATTGACGTGGAAGTACTTCGGTGACCTGCGCACCGGAATGCTCGGCGTGTGGATCGGTGCGATCCAGAACATGTATCCCGAACTCGGTGCCGGCGTCGAGGACCACTCCATCCTGCTGCGCGAGCCGCTGCAGCGGGTCGCGCGATCGGTGTATCCGATCATGGGCGTGGTCTACGACGGCGACCGCGCCGCGCAGACCGGACATCAGATCAAGAGCTACCACAAGACGATCAAGGGCATCGACGGCGAGGGTCGGCGCTATCACGCGCTGAATCCCGAGACCTTCTACTGGGCGCACGCCACCTTCTTCATGCTGATCATCAAGACCGCCGAGTACTTCTGCGGTGGCCTGACCGAGGCCGAGAAGCGCCAGCTGTTCGACGAGCACGTGCAGTGGTACCGGATGTACGGGATGAGCATGCGGCCGGTGCCCGAGACGTGGGAGGAATTCCAGGCGTACTGGGATCGCAAGTGCAGCGACGAACTCGAGATCAACAAGGCCACCCTCGACATCTTCACCATCCGCATCCCCAAACCGTGGTTCGTGCTGATGCCGACCCCGATCTGGGATCAGCTGTTCAGGCCGATGGTCGGCGCGCAGCGCTGGATCGCGGCCGGGCTGTTCGACGAAGCGGTGCGCGAGAAGGCGGGCATGCGGTGGACACCAGGCGACGAGGTGCTGCTGCGGATATTCGGCAAGCTCGTCGAGATGGCGTTCGTGGTGGTGCCCGACGAGATCCGGCTTCATCCGCGCGCGCTGGCCGCCTACCGTCGCGCCAACGGCCGGATGCCTGAAGACGCCCCGCTGGTCGAGGCACCCGCGTTCATGTCGCCGCCGCGCGACCGGCGCGACCTGCCGATGCACTACGTCCCGCCGCGCAAGACACTGCTCGATCGGGCCGGCTCCCTTGTACACACCACGTTCTCTTTGGCGGGGCTGCGTCCGGCGCGTGGACGCGGTAAGGCAGCCTGAACGCATGCTGGAATGGTCTGACGTCGACATCGCTGTGCGCGACGCCGTTCGCGAGTTCATCGACAAGGAGATCCGCCCGCACGTCGACGAGCTGGAAAGCGGCGACATGGAGCCCTATCCCATCATCCGCAAGCTGTTCGCGACGTTCGGCATCGCGGATATGGCCCGCGATTCGCTCAACAAGCGGCTCGCCCGGTTGCGGGAGGGCGGCCAACACTCGGAAAAGCCATCGTCTGGCGGCATGTTCGGCGACGGCGCCGGCGGCGGCATGGGCTTCGTCGTGGTCAGCGAGTTGTGCCGGGTGTCGATGGGCGTCGTCACCGGAATGGGCGTCAGCCTTGGACTGACGGTGCCCACCATCAGGGCCGCGGCACGCTCGCGCAGCAGGAGCGTTGGCTGCCCGATCTGGTCACCTACGACAAGGTCGGCGCATGGGCGATCACCGAACCGGACTCCGGCTCGGACGCGTTCGGCGGCATGAAGTCCTACGTGGTGCGCGACGGCTCAGGAAATGGGGACTACATCCTCAACGGGCAGAAGACCTTCATCACCAACGGGCCCGACGCCGACGTGGTGGTGGTGTACGCGAAGCTCGATGAACCCGGCGTCGACAAGCGCGACCGCAAGGTGCTGACGTTCGTGCTGGACCGCGGCATGGAGGGCTTCGTCCAGTCAAAGCCGTTCCGCAAGATGGGCATTCACAGCTCACGCACCGGCGAGCTGTTCTTCAGCAACGTGCGGCTGGGCCGCGACCGGCTGCTCGGCGAGACCGAGGACAACGCCGCGGGCGACGGACGCGCCAGCGCTCGGTCGAGCTTCTCGACCGAGCGGATCGGGGTGGCGGCGATGGCGCTCGGCGTCATCGAGGAATGCCTGCGGCTGTGTGTCGACTACGCCAAGAGCCGCAGGCTGTGGGGCCAGGAGATCGGTCAGTTCCAGCTCATCCAGCTCAAGCTGGCCAACATGGAAGTGGCCCGAATGAACGTGCGCAACATGCTGTTTCGGGTGATCGAGTCGGCCCAGGCCGGAAAGCCGATCTCGCTGCCCGAGGCGTCGGCGATCAAGTGGTACTGCTCGCAGGCCGCCACCGACGTCGCAATGGACGCAGTGCAGCTGTTCGGCGGCAACGGATACATGACGGAGTACCGGGTGGAGCAGCTGGCCCGCGACGCCAAGTCGCTGATGATCTACGCAGGCAGCAACGAGGTGCAGATCACGCACGTCGCCAGGGGGCTGCTCAGCGACTAGCCTGATTTCCACGGCTACCGTCAGGAGCAGCAAGTGGACCTCAGCAGCAATACGGCGTTGATCACCGGCTCCAGCGGCGGAATCGGTGAGGAGTTCGCCAACCAGTTCGCGCGCCGGGGGGTCAACCTCGTGCTCGTGGCACGCCGGGCCGACAAGCTACAACAGCTGCGCGACAACCTGCTCGAGCAGCACCCTGACCTCGTTGTCGACGTCATCGCCGCCGACCTCGCGACGCCAGGCTCCGCGGCCGACCTTGCGACGAAGATCGCTGACATCGGTCGGCACATCGACATTCTGGTAAACAACGCCGGCGTCGGGTTGCACGGGAAGTTCGTGGGTCAGGAGCCCGAGTCCAACGCCGCGCAGATCCAGTTGAACTGCGGCACATTGGTCGATCTCACGGCCCGCTTCCTGCCGCCGATGACAGCCGCGGGACACGGGCTGGTCATCAACGTCGCTTCCACCGCTGGCTTTCAACCGACGCCTGGGATGGCGGTCTACGGTGCGACCAAGGCGTTCGTGCTGTCCTTCTCCGAGGCGCTCTGGCAGGAGTGCAAAGGAACCGGGGTGCGCGTGTTGGCGTTGTGTCCTGGCGCAACGGAGACGGAGTTCTTCGCGCGAACCGGCGAGGAATTCCTCACCGACGGCAGACAGACGCCGAAGCAGGTCGTCGACACGGCGATGGCCGCGCTCAACAAGTCCACTCCGACAATCGTTTCCGGGTGGCGGAACGCCATCCTCGCCAACGGGTACCGGTTCACACCTCGCAGGCTGATGGTCCAGATTTCCGAACAGCTGCTGAAGGCCAACTAGCCCGTTCGGTGCGCCCGCGCGCTCTGGTACAGGCAGATCGACGCTGCGGACGCCACATTGAGGCTCTCGGCACTGCCTGGCATCGGGATCGGAACCCGTGCGTCAGCCGACGCCGCGACGTCCGGCGCAGGCCGTGTGATTCCGGTCCGAACAGCCATGCGGTCGGCTGGGACAATTCGACGTCGTCGAGCGACACCTCGCCGTCTACCGTCGTCGCCAGCACCCGCAGGCCCGAGTCAGCCAGTGCCGCAACCGCTCTGGCGGTGTCGGCGTCAGCCACCACCGGAATCGAGAAGATGCTGCCCGCCGACGCACGTAGACATTTTCCGTTGTAGGGATCGACGCTGTGCCCTGCCAAGACCACGGCGTCGGCGCCCATAGCGTCGGCGATGCGGATCAGCGTGCCCGCATTGCCAGGTTCGGAGATCTCCACCGCAACCGCCACCAGCCGCGGCGACGCGGCCAGCACATCGCCGAGACCGGTCTCGGGCGCCGAACACACCGCCACCAGTCCGACCGGAGTCACCGTGTCCGACAAAGCCTTTGCGGCGCGTTCGGTCACCAGGTGCACCGGGACATCGGTCAGCATGCCGCCGAAGCGGGCCATCGCGGCTTCGGTCACGAACACCTCGGATACGAGTCCGCGCCGCAACGCTGCCTCGACGAGATTGGGTCCCTCGGCAAGAAAGCGTGCGGCGCGGCGTCGTCCGACGTGGCGGTGCAGCTTGACCGCCGCCGCCACCCGGTCAGAGCGCTCGGTGAGCGTCAGGCAGCCTCGCCGGAACGGTCGACGTTGACGGCCATTCATCGGGGCAGCGCGCCCTTGGCGACCTCCACCAGCGCGGTGAAGGCGGCAGGGTCGCTGACGGCGATCTCGGCGAGGTTCTTGCGGTCCACCTCGACGCCTGCGGCCTTCAGGCCCTGGATCAGCCGGTTGTACGTGATGTCGTTGGCGCGGGCCGCGGCGTTGATCCGCGAGATCCACAGCTTGCGGAACTCGCCCTTGCGGGCACGCCGGTCCCGGTAGGCATAGGTCAATGAATGCAGCTGCTGCTCTTTAGCTTTGCGATACAGCCGCGACCGCTGACCGCGGTAGCCCTTGGATGCCTTGAGTACTGTGCGCCGCTTCTTTTGAGCGTTGACTGCGCGCTTTACGCGTGCCATGAGAGTGTTCCTATTCGTTCTGGTCGTACGGGGCTGGGCTGCTCAGCCGTTCAGGAGCTTGTTGACGCGCTTGCGGTCGTTGGCCGCCACCTCGGTGCGACCATCGAGCCGCCGGGTGCGCTTGGTCGGCTTGTGCTCGAGCAAGTGCCGACGGTTGGCCTTCTGGCGCACGATCTTGCCGGTTCCGGTGCGCCGGAACCGCTTCGAAGCGCCACTGTGGGTCTTCGCCTTTGGCATTGATGTCCTCTGGTTTCTATGATGTATCGGTCTGCGATACGTCTGGGTCTTCGGTTGCGCCGCCGCCGCCGTCGCGGGGGCCTGGGCGGGTTCTGCCCGCCGAGCCGGCGGTGCATCGGCGTCGTGCGCGGCCTTGGCGCGAGTCTTCGCGCCGCGGTGCGGTGCCAGCACCATCGTCATGTTGCGGCCGTCCTGCTTGGCGGACGTCTCGATGAAGCCGTAGTCGGCGACATCGGCGCCCAGCCGCTGCAGGAGCCGGTATCCCAACTCGGGCCTCGACTGCTCGCGTCCGCGGAACATGATCGTCACCTTGACCTTCGACCCCGCCTCGAGGAAGCGGACTACGTGACCCTTCTTGGTCTCGTAGTCGTGCGGGTCGATCTTGGGTCGCAGCTTCTGTTCCTTGACGACGGTCTGCTGCTGGTTCTTGCGAGACTCGCGTGCCTTCTGAGCCGCCTCGTACTTGTACTTGCCGTAGTCCATGATCTTGCAAACCGGCGGTTTGGCGTCTGGAGCTACTTCCACAAGGTCGAGATCGGCGTCCGCGGCCACGCGGAGGGCGTCTTCGATGCGCACAATGCCTACTTGCTCACCACCTGGTCCGATCAGGCGGACTTCGGGTACGCGGATGCGCTCGTTGACGCGGGTCTCAGTGCTGATGGGGCCTCCTATGTTGTCCTCTAGGAACCCCACACCATCAGCGCTCTGCTCAAACGAACAGAAAAGCCCTGCTCAAAGCAGGGCCCATAGCCGACCAGGACAGGCATCGGATGCCTGTGACCGGACCGCTGTACCGGTATGGTCAGCGGTGGGAGTGGGACTCCACTTGCTGTCCCTGGCGTACGCCGGGACGGTCGCGCATGCGAGTCTAGCAGGCATGACCGAGCTTCCCGACATCCGTGAGCTGGCCGATATTCCCGCGGTGGAGGTGATCACCCGGTCGGCTGTGATGCTGATGAGCGCCGCCGCCGAGAAGCTGGGGCTCTCTGCGCAGGACCCCGACGAAAGCCCGCATCGCGATCTCGACGAGGCGCGCCGGCTGATCACCGCGCTGGCCGGGTTGGTCACCGCCTCTGCCGAGTACCTGGGACCGCATGCCGGTCCGGTGCGCGACGGGCTGAAGACACTGCAGTTGGCGTTCCGCGAATCCAGCGCGGCACCAGACGAACCCGGGCAGGGCCCAGGCGAGAAGTACACTGGGCCGGTCTGGTAGTCAGTCACAACCATTTCCAGGATTAAGCGAATATCCTCGCGGCCTATGACCGTCGCAGCCTTAAGACCCGTCGGACATCCCGGTACTGGTGGGTGCCTGCGGCGAGCCGGCTGGACGGTCGGCGTCATCGCCACGCTGTCGCTGATCGCGAGCGTCTCGCCGGGCATCCGGTGGCTCATCAAGGAGCCTCGCGAGTTCGTCAACGACTACATCTTCAACTTCCCCGACACCAGCTTCGCGTGGGCGTTCGTGTTGGCGCTGCTGGCGGCGGCGCTCGCGGCCCGCAAGCGCATCGCCTGGTGGATCCTGGTCGGCTACATGGTCGCGTCGATCGTATGGAACGTCGGCGGCCTCGTCACGAGCCCCAAGTCGGTGATGGACGACATCGGCGAAGTGGTCGGGCTCGTCTTCCACGTCGCGGCGATCCTGGTTCCTGGTGCTGGCCCGCAAGCAGTTCTGGGCGAAGGTGCGCCGCGCAGCGCTGGTCAAGGCGGCTGGCCACGCTGGTCGCGAGCATGGCGGTCGGCACGCTCATCGGGTGGGCGCTGCTGGAGCTGTTCCCCGGCACCCTGGCTCGCGAAGACCGGTTCCTGTACGCGCTCAACCGGGTGAGCGCGTTCGCGGGCGCCGCATCCGATACGTTCTCCGGCCACCCGCACGTGTTCATCAACGCGCTGCTCGGCCTGTTCGGCGCGCTCGCACTGATGGTGACCGCGATCGTGCTCTTCCGATCGCAGCGCGCCGACAACGCACTGACCGGCGAGGACGAATCCGCGATCCGCGGACTCCTCGAGCTGTTCGGCAAGAACGACTCGCTGGGTTATTTCGCCACCCGCCGCGACAAGGCGGTCGTGTTCGCGCCAAACGGCCGGGCGGCAATCACCTACCGCGTCGAGGTCGGTGTGTGTCTGGCCAGCGGCGACCCCGTCGGCGATCCGAAGGCGTGGCAGCAGGCCATTGCGGCGTGGCTGGAGCTGTGCCAAACCTACGGCTGGGCGCCGGGGTGATGGGCGCCAGCTCGACGGGGGCCGAGGCGTTCCGCCAGGCCGGCCTCAATGCTTTGCAACTGGGCGACGAGGCGATCCTGTATCCGGACACCTTCCGGCTGTCCGGACCCGATATGCGCGCGGTGCGGCAAGCGGTGACGCGGGCGAAGCGGGCCGGCGCAACCGTTCGGATCCGGCGACACCGCGACCTCGGCAGCGAGGAGATGGCCCAGGTGACGGCGCGGGCCGACGCCTGGCGGGACACCGAAACCGAGCGCGGTTTCTCGATGGCGCTTGGCAGGCTCGGCGACTCCGCGGACGGCGACTGCCTGCTGGTCGAGGCGGTGCAAAACGTCGCAGGCGAGGATCAAGTGGTCGCGATGCTGTCGCTGGTGCCGTGGGGCAACAACGGCGCTTCACTCGACTTGATGCGCCGTTCGCCCCAATCCCCCAACGGCTCAATCGAACTGATGGTCAGCGAGCTCTGCATGCAGTCCGAAGGCATTGGTGTGACTCGGATTTCGCTGAACTTCGCGATGTTCCGGACTGCTTTCGAGCACGGTGCACAGCTCGGCGCAGGCCCGATCGCCCGGCTGTGGCGCGGCCTGCTGGTGTTCTTCTCACGCTGGTGGCAGCTGGAGACGCTGTACCGCTCGAACATGAAGTACCAGCCCGACTGGGTGCCGCGGTATGCGTGCTACGAGGACGCCCGCCTCGTCCCGCGGGTCGGCGTCGCCTCGGTGATCGCCGAAGGCTTTCTGGTGCTGCCGTTTTCGCGACGGAATGAACAGCCGCATACCGGACATCGCATCGCGGCTCCCGAGAACTTGGTCGCAACGGGGTTGTTGCACCACGACGGCAGCGCACCCGACCTCGGCGAGCTGAAGGCCGACCTGCCAGAGGCCGATGAGCAGGCGCGCTTACCGGAGCAGGTGCGCGTGCGGATGGCCAAGCTGAAGGCGTTGCAGGACAGCGGCGTCGACGCCTATCCGGTCGGCGAGGCGCCGAGCCACACCATCGTGCAAGCCGTCGACGCGGGCGATGACGAGGACGTGACTGTGTCCGGGCGGGCAATGCGCATCCGCGACTACGGCGGCGTGCTGTTCGCCCAGCTGCGCGACTGGTCCGGCGAAGTCCAACTGCTGCTTGATAACTCGCAGCTCGACACGGGCACGACCGCGGACTTCACCAGTGCACTCGACCTTGGCGACCTGATCGAGGTGAGCGGCTCGATGGGCTACAGCAAGAAGGGCACGCGGTCGCTGATCGTGCGGGACTGGCGGTTGATCGGCAAGTGCCTGCGCCCACTGCCCGACAAGTGGAAGGGCTTGACCGATCAGGAGGCGCGGGTGCGCGCCCGCTACGTCGACCTGGCGATCAACACCGAGGCCCGCGACCTGATCCGGGCCCGCAGTAGCCGTGCTGCACTCGATCCGCGAAACCCTGGTCGGCAAGGGGTTCTTGGAGGTCGAGACGCCGATCCTGCAGCAGATCCACGGTGGCGCGAACGCCAGGCCGTTCCTGACCCACATCAATGCCTACGACCTCGACCTGTACCTGCGCATCGCTCCTGAGCTCTACCTCAAACGGCTCCTTGTCGGCGGTGTCGAGCGAGTATTCGAGCTGGGCAGGGCATTTCGCAACGAGGGCGTCGACTTCAGCCACAACCCCGAGTTCACGCTGCTGGAGGCCTACCAGGCGCACGCCGACTACAACGTGTGGATCGATGGGTGCCGTGAGCTGATTCAGAATGCGGCACAGGCCGCCAACGGCGCGCAAGTGTTTCTGCGTCCCCGCGACGACGGCACCTTTGAGCCGCGTCGACATCTCCGGTGAATGGGACGGTGAAGACCGTGCACGGCGCGGTGTCGGAGGCACTTGGCGCGCAGATCGGCCCGGACACCGAGCTGGCAACGCTGCGAAAGCTGTGCGACGCGGCCGCAATCCCCTATCTGACCCACTGGGATGCGCGGCGCGGTGGTGCTCGAACTCTACGAGCGGCTTGTCGAGGACCGGACCGAGCAGCCCACCTTCTACAAGGACTTCCCGACGTCGGTTTCGCCGCTGACCCGGCCGCACCGCAGCATTGCAGGGGTCGCCGAGCGCTGGGACCTGGTGGCGTGGGGCGTCGAGTTGGGCACTGCCTACAGCGAGCTGACGGATCCTGTTGAGCAGCGCAGGCGGCTGCAGGAGCAGTCGCTGCTGGCCTCCGGCGGCGATCCCGAGGCGATGGAACTCGACGAGGACTTTCTCCAGGCAATGGAGTACGCAATGCCGCCGACGGGCGGGCTCGGCATGGGCGTCGACCGCGTAGTAATGTTGATCACCGGACGCAGCATCCGCGAGACCCTGCCTTTCCCATTAGCCAAGCCGCGATAGCAGGTCGCTCACAGGCGTCGCTTAAGGAATTGCGTCCACGATTGTTTCCGTGACGTTACTTGAATGGTCGCGCCACCATCTTTCGCTGATGCACGGTTGGATTCCGATAACGGCGCAGGTCGTCGCATGCCTCCTGCTGGTCGCCGCAATCGGCTGGCGCAACCGGCGCTGGCGCCTGGTGTGGCTGCCGTCGGCCGCGCTGGTCGGGGTCGCGCTGGCGGTGGCGGCGTACTGGTACATCGCCTCTCAGGGGATGAGCGACGAAACCAACCCCGCCCCGCACTCACTGTGGATCTGGATCGGGCTGTCCGGCGTCGCTGCCGGGGTGCTGATCGCGGGCTGGCGTGGTGCGGGCTGGAGGCGACGCGGCGCGGCGGCGCTCGCGCTGCCGGCGTGCCTGTTGTGTTCGGCGCTGGCCCTGAACCTATGGGTCGGGTACTTCCCTACTGTTCAGGTCGCGTGGAATCAGCTGACCGCGGGACCACTGCCCGACCAGACGGACGCCGTCACGGTGACCGCGATGCAGAAACAGCACACGATTCCAGCCAACGGCACCGTGGTGCCGGTCGACATTCCCAACGTGGCGTCGGGATTCAAGCACCGCGGTGAGCTGGTCTACCTTCCGCCTGCCTGGTACGCCACCAATCCCCCGCCGCGGCTACCGACGGTGATGATGGTCGGCGGTGAGTTCAACACTCCCGCCGACTGGCTGCGGGCCGGCAACGCGGTGAAGACGATCGACGACTTCGCGGCGGCACATGGCGGAAACGCGCCGGTGTTCGTGTTCGTCGACTCTGGCGGCGCGTTCAACAACGACACCGAATGCGTCAATGGCGCGCGTGGCAACGCTGCCGACCATCTCACTAAAGACGTTGTGCCGTTCATGATTTCGCAATACGGCGTCTCAGCGAATCGGGCCAGTTGGGGCGTCGTCGGATGGTCGATGGGCGGCACATGCGCCGTCGACCTGACTGTGATGCATCCCGATATGTTCAGCGTATTTGAGGACATCGCGGGGGACCTGGCGCCCAATTCGGGAAACAAGGCCCAGACCATCGCCCGCCTGTTCGGCGGCAACGCCGCCGCGTACGCGACCTTCGACCCGACGACGGTCATCACCCACCACGGCCCCTACGCGGGGGTGGCGGGCTGGTTCGCCATCAACGGCCCTGCGCAGTCATCGCCACCGCACCCGGTGGTGGTGAATGCGCGCGGCTAACCCCAACGACCAAACCGCGGCGGCGAATTCGTTGTGCGCGACGGGCAGCGCCGACGGCATCACATGCGCGGTGGTGGCTCAGCCGGGCAAGCACGACTGGCCGTTCGCGGCTCGCGCGTTCGCCGCGGCGCTGCCGTGGATGGCCGGCCAGCTCGGCACACCGGGCGTGCGGGCATTTCCGCTGCCGACAGCTGAGTCGCCATTACAACTGCCGCCGCCCGCGCCGCCGCAGTCCGCACCTCGTCTGCAGGCGGCGGCGAAGTAGGCCGACGGAGGTACGGTGAGCGGCATGCCGGACGAATCCACTCCCGAACCGGAAACCGCCGCCGAGACGCCCGCAGGCCGTGCCCGTCGACACCGGCTACACACCCAGCGGTGTGCCGACGTTCGACTCGGTCCGCGAGAAGATCGAGACTCGCTACGGCACCGCGATCGGCTCGTCAGAATTGGCTGCTGAAACCCCCGAGGGTCGCACCGTCGAGGAGCAGTACGAGGAGCGTCAGCGCGCCGCCGCAGAACGACTCGACGAGATCCGCAAGTCGATGCACGAGGACGACAAGAAAGAGGACGACGCTCAGTAGTCCGACTCGGCGGCGATAATCTCGGCCAGGAATGCGTCAGGGGCGGGCCCTCGCAGGCGCGCCCGCGCGAAGTCGCGGATCCGCTCGCGCGTCTGCGGTGACTCCCGGACGTCGGCGCCGACGGTTACCGCGGCGGACCGCCAATCATGATCCCACGCAGCCGATTCGGTGACGGGCTGGTCTGCCGCGTTCACGAGCTGGAACTCCGCGACACCGTCGGCGTCGAGGGCGCCGACGCCACCGATTGGAGCCCGACCGCAGCCTCACCGCAATCCCCGAAGCCAGCCCAGGCCCCGACAATTCCACGCGCACAACGGCTTTCGTCACACCGTCGGCGGCCTCGACGCGCCACGCCACGGTGCGCTCGGCCGCATCGAAGATCCCGGGTGGAACCGCGCTCCAGTTGACCGAATCGGCTCCCGTGGCGATCGCGCTCGCAAGGTTCCGGCCCGGATCCGGGCCCGCCGCGAGCGCATAGTCGTCGCGACGCAGCGGCGACGCGGTCCGCCTCGCCGAACGCAACACCGACATCGTCGGAAAGCTCAGCGCAGGTCCGCACGAGTTCGATCACCCGCGGGTCACCGCTGTGCAGGTGCGCGCTCAGCGTGGCGGCGTGCGGGCGCAACAGCTCAGCCACGTCGGAGTCGAAGGTGTCGTCGGTGAAGAAATCCTGGGCGTCAGCGGTGAGCACGGCGATCTCAGCGTCGAGGAGCGCGCCGTCCAGTGCGGCGATGCCGTCGCGCTGACTGGCCGGCCACCAACGCCGCAGCCAGTGCCCGAGTGCGAGCCGCCGCAGCGGTTCGAGCGACGCGGGGAGCACGTTGACGCCAGTGAGTTCGATGGCTGTCCCGGGCGTGCGGCCGTCCACCGCCGCGGCGAGCGCGCTGTGCCCCTGTTCGCCGAGTACGCGCCACAACCAGTCCGCACGGACCGGATCGGTGAACGTGATTTGGGCGGCAGCCGACGGGTCGTCGACGATCCAGGACAGCACTGCGCCGCTGACTTCCAGCACGGCCGTCAGCGGAGGATGTGCGAGGGATTGGCCCGTGCTCCACAAGCCGGAATCGGCGACCAGTCTCATCCGGCCACCTGCAGTTCGAGCATCGCCTTGATCCGCTGGCGGTGATCGAGGCTCACCGACCGCGCCACTCCCTCGAGCAGTGCACGGACATCGTCAACGTCCTTGCAGGGTTCCTGCCAGACGTCGCGCCCGTGCAGCCGGGCCCACAATCGGCTCAGGTACGGACGTGCGAACGCGGCGAGATCGTCGATCACCTGCTGCTGCCGCGGGTGCATGGTGCCGCCGTCGGCGAGATAGCGGCGCGCGTGCAGCACATAGGCTTCCTTGCGCAGCCGGGCCTGGATCTGGCCTGCCAACTCATAGCGCGTCGCCGCGGACTCGATCAGCGGGGCCAGGTCGACCGCGATCTCGATCCCGGCGACCAGTGTCGCCTGCTTGTCCTCCGCCAACAGGCCCCACGGCGCGCACGACCTGTCGACCTCTTCCGAGCACAGCGCCGGGATGTCTGGCAGTTCGTCGCGGGCCATGACCCGCCGCAGGGTGGCCCGCACCCGGTCGACGACGCTGCGATTCAGCGGACGTTCGCCGTCGGGCCCACCCGCGATCAACGGCGGCAGTTGCGGGGCAACGGAACTCAGCCCGATCTCGGCAATCGACCACGGCAGCTCGACCGCCGCGCTGTGCGCCTTGGCGCCGAGGTTATACGGCGTGGCGTCGGCGATCAGGGCTGACCAGACCCGCTGCCGAGCAGCCGCTGCGCTATGGCCATCCGCCGGCCCGAGCACAGTGGTGAGGCCCGCAAGGAACGGACCCGTGATCTCCGGGCCCGCGCGCACGTCGCTCCAGCTCTTGCCGAGTTGATCGGTCAGCCCAGCCACCACCTGCGGATCGGCCACGTATTGGTTGAGCACCTCGATACCGGTGCGGTCCCGGTCGGCGTGGACATCGAGCAGCGCCGCCTCTGCGGAGCCGTCATCCTGTTGGGCCGGTGCGCCTTTCGTCACCGCGAGCTCGAAGCACACGGGGAAGTACAGCTCCTGGGCGTTTCCCGCGGTGATGCGCAGCCGGCGTCGCTCACGTTTGAGCATTTCGAACCACGCTGCGGCGGCGCGCAATTCAGCGCCTTGTCCGACGATCACATCGTGCATCGCCATGGCCGTGTCGGCGTCGACGAACGGTGCCGAGAACTGCGTGTTCGCCCGCAGCCGTAGCACCAGCGGATCGATGATCCGCTTGACGGTGCGTCGCAGCGGGCCGCCGTCGTCGCCGCTGAGCACCTCGACCCCGGGTCCGATGTCACGCCACGCCCGGTCGATCACCGCGCGGCGGGGTTGGCTGACGGCAATCGCCGTCGGCACCTCGAAGCCCGCGCTCATCCGTCCAGCATAAAGTTGGGTTCGGTAGCCAGCGCGTCAGTAGACCCTAATGGCATGTTTACGCCGCTGTTGCTCGTATTCTTCAGCTTCTTCTGCTTCGTCGTCGCAGGCACCGCCGCCACGCTGTTCATTCCCAGCCGCACGATCGCCAAGGAGCACCGGACCAGGACGAGGCGGGCGAACGGCTGGCCACGGCCACGGAGATGCTGGCCGTCCGCGCCGCGTTCGACCAGATGCTCGTCCGCAAGGGCCTGGTCACCGGTGACCAGCTCGACCTGATCCGGCACGGCACCAAATCACGCGGGGTGGTCACCGGCATGCGGACCACCGGCGCCTCGCGCGAGGACTATCGGGAGGTCGAACTCGACGTGATGGTGAGGAAGCCGGGAGGCGGCCAGTTCGCCGCCCATGAGATCGCGCTGATTCCGGCGTCATCGCTGGCCAAGGTCTCCCCAGGCAGCATCATCGACACGTACTACCGCCTTGGCCGCGAATCGGCTGTGGCGGTCTGCGTGTCGCCCAGCTGACGTCAGCGTGCGCCGTCGACGGCGTAGGTGGTCAGCGCGGCCCAATACAGCGGACTGGCACTGGTGTCGCCGTCCCGCCATCGTCGCATCTGCTCGCGCTGCCAGCGGTTCACCGCGCGCCCCGCGTCCGGATCTTCGTGTGCGCGGTCGACTGCAATGATCGCCTCGGCCATCGGGTCGTGATCGTCGGCGGCGTGCGCGAACTGCCGATACCCCGCAGTGGTCGGCAACGACCACAGCGTCGCGGTCACCAACTGCGCGCCGCCTAGGATCATCGCCGCCACCAGACCCGTCGCCTCGTCGAACTGGTAGTCGCCACCGGATGCGCAGGCCATCATGGCGATTCGCGGCGGCATCGGCAGCTTGGCCGACATCAGATCCGCGGCGGTCAACGCGTGCTCGTCGGCGAGATGCAGCGCGGCCCGGTCGGCGTGGCCGATGTCGCCGTCGGCCGCTGTCGCGTGGCCGACGAACAGCAACCGGCTCGGTTGCCGGTCGAGCTGGCGCCCCAGCCACGGGCGGTCAGCGTCGGTGCGCCGGAACAGCTCGACCGCACTGGAGACATCAGGCAGGATCGCACAGCGCCCCATCAGCTCCGTAAAGTGCTGCGCCAAAGGCGTTTCCGGGGCCGGCCTGCCAAGCACCGAGCCCAAGGCCGAGTCGGGCCGCTGGCCCGGCACCCGCGGATCGAGAATCAGCAGCGTCGGACCGTCGCGGCGATCGGCCCAATCCACCGATGTCCGCTCCGCGTGGACGATATTGGACGGCGCCGCCATCAGCACGTCCGCGAGTTCCATGACGCGGTAGCCGTCGTCGTTGGGCATTGCGAGCAGACCCCACGGCACCCGGGCCAGCCGGGCACTTGGCGAGACGAAAAGCGCGGCGCGCGGCGATGCCACGCAGTCGGTCAGCAGCTGCCACGCGGCAGGCGAAAGCAGTTGCGCCCCCAGGGTGCGAGCGATGGCCAGCTCGGTGGCGGGCGCCGCGAACGGGCCCGCGGCGATGGCGCGCTCGACGGCATCACGCCGCGTCTCCGATGCGCGCGGATCCGGCAGCGCGGTGGCCAGTTGGTCAAGCGCCGCTACAAGATCCGATTCCTGTACCGCCCAGGTGACCGTTTTTGCGGGCTGCCCGACCACCCGAAGGCTGGCGTAGGTGGCGATGCCGACGTCGGCGAAGCGCAGGACGAGGGTTACGGCCACGTCGACCAGGCGGCCTCGTCGGCGGTGACGTCACACCCGTACCGCTCGGACGCCAATGCGCGATATCGGCTCATGATCGGCGAGGTGGTCGGGTCCATCTGCAGCGGCGGCAGCGGCCCGAGGCGGGTCAGCGCACCACCTCCGGACGACGGCGACCCCGCGGCGACGAGAGCGAACTCGTCGACGGTCGTCGGCGGGAACCGCTGCCGTTGCCGTCTCGGTCCAGTCAGAGATCTGGCTTGCCGGCTCGGTGCTGAAACTTCCACGCGCACTGTGATATTCGACCAGTTCGCTGACGAGTTCGGTGTTCCCCCAGTCCCATGCGACGGCAAACGCGCCTGCCAGGATTCGGGCGGACACACTGGTGGCCCAGCGCATTCGCGCGTCGGCATCGGTCATCGCGTGGCGTACCGAGTCGACCGCAAGGGCGGCAGGGACCTTGAGCTCGGCGGCCCGCTCGAGTTTGGCCGCCGCGTTGGCGGGATCCGCCAACGCATCCGCCCGCCAGATGCTGCCGAGATGGTCGTCGAGGCGGGCGTATTGCAGCCAGCTGTGCCGTGGCCACGCGTCGAGCAGGTCTCGCGCCTCAGTCACCCGCGCGCGTGCCGCATCGAAATCGCCCCTGAAGATGTCGACCCAGCTGCGCTGCAACAGAATGCGGTGGATGTGCAGCGGCTTGTCGACCTCCCGCCAATGCCGCTCGGCATGCCCGAAACGTTCGTCGGCGTCGTCCAGTTTCTCGATCGACAACGCCAAGCAGGCCGAGATAGAGCCAGCTACGTGAGACGTCATGTGCGCGATAGCCCTCGGCTATCGCCGGATAGGCCTCATGCACCAGGCGTTGGCACTCTGCCCGGTCACCGACGGCCCACCGCGCCGTGCCCCGCTCCAATTGCGTTCTCGCCGTTGCTAATTTCCATCCCCGCCGCTCGGCGCGGGCTCCTCCGCGCTGAAGCCACGGCTCCGCTTCGGCCAGCCGCCCAGTCTCGACGCAGAACCGGCCATACCCGGTGGCGCCCTGGACGAGCAGGAAATCGTCGAACTCGCTGCCGTCGGCCGTGCCGTCGATGGCGTCGATCACCTGCTCCCACAGCGGGACCGACCGCACGTACAGGTCGTCGTCGCAGAGCGCGGTCGCACACAGAATCCGCGCATAGGTGATGAGAAACCCGTGTTCGGCCGCGAGGTCAGGAAAGGCGGTCGAGGTGTCCTCGGTCAAGACCAGCAGTGCGGCCTCCGCGGCGTCGTGGTCACCGTGGCCCGCGGCGGCCAGCCCCGTCCGCAGGAACTGCGCCCTGCGTGCGTACCGGCAGAGCATGTGGTCGACGTCGGCGTCGGACATTGTCACCGTGCTGCCGCGTCGGGATTGGTGCCTGCGCGGACCGCCTCGTAGATGGCCATGCAGTCGGTGATGCGCTGCAGGCACACCTCGACACCGTCGTATGCCGTGCGGACCAGATAGATCTCGCCGAGCTGCGCGTAGACCTCCAGCAGCAGATCGTCTCGGTCGAACTCCTCGATCTGCTCCCCCAGCGACAGCAGCAACTCCTTCGCGGCGATTTCGTCGGCGGCGAATATCAGCCGACGAGCGCGATCGAGGTCGCTGACGATCGTCATGGGTAAATCATAGAAAGCGGCGGGCATGCCAGGCACGCCCGCCGCTTCGCAAGTGGGATCGATCAGCTGCAGGTCACCTTGACGGTGAACGGCTTGGTGATCATCCCTGCCATCGGGTTCTTCATGTCGGCGCCCGTGGCTTCACCGGTGATGGTGTAGGTGCTGCCGTCGACCTTGACGTCGGCCGAGCCGACCTTCGCGCCCATGGTGTTGGTGACCGCGAGGGCATTGCCGTCGACCGACATGCCCAGCGAGTCGACGGTCGGCGGGCTCGCATCGGTCATGACGACGGCCAGGCCCGCCTGGCCGTTGATCGCGCCGCTGGCGACGTTGATCTTGCCGCCCTGCTTGACGCAGGTCACCGACTTCAGGTCCAGGCCCGAGAGATCCTTGCCGTCGACCTTCACCTCGGTGGAGCCGCCGGTGCTCACCTGCGAGCCACTACCCGAGCCCGTCGAAGACCCACCCTTGTTGTCAGAACAACCCGCCAGCACAGCTGCGGCGGCGGCCAATCCGACCACACCCACGACAACTCGATTCATGAAACTTCCCTTCGTCATACGTCGCCCCGATGGCGTCCGTCGTGGGCTAAGTCAAGATCGGCCGAACCGCTACCGATCCCAAACTTTGTCGGGACCCGCAGGTACGGTTCGCAGGCGATGCGGTCATTCACGGTTGCCGAACGACGGGCTCGGCTGGCGCGGCGGCACTTTCTGGCGGGGCAAGCGGGCTCGATCGACGCTGTGGTGACGGATCTCGATCGGGCTGCACGCCACCGACCCCGCCACCCCATATCTGACGCTGTGGGCGCGGCTGCCCGGCTTCTCTGTCGCCGATCTGGACGCCGAACTCTACGAGCGCCGCACGCTGGTCAAGCACCTCGCGATGCGTCGCACACTGTGGACGGTGCGTGCCGGGGACCTGCCGTTGATCCAGTCGGGCGCCAGTGATCGGGTGGCCGACAACGAACGGCGCAGGCTGGCGGCCGACGCGCAGAAGGCGGGCATCGCAGAGGACGGTGCTGCGTGGCTGGAAACGGCATGCGCGGCGGTAATGGGGCACCTGGCCGAACACGGCGCCGCCAGCGCCAAAGAGCTGCGCGAGGCGCTGCCCGAGCTGGCGGGCAGGTACGACTATGCGCCGGGTAAACGATGGGGTGGTGAAACACCTTTAGCGCCAAGGGTGTTGACCGTGCTTTCGGTGCGCGGGGACATCGTCCGCGGGCCCAACGACGGCAGATGGACGGTATCGCGTCCCCGCTGGACGCCGATGACCGACTGGCTGCAGGCCAGACCCGGCGCGGCGACACCGGAGGAGGCGCGGACCGAACTGGTGCGCAGGTGGCTGCGCGCATTCGGTCCTGCGACCGTCACGGATATCAAGTGGTGGTTCGGCAACACGCTGACGTGGGCTCGTCAGGCACTGCGCGACATCGCCGCGGTCGAGGTCGACCTGGACGGGACGCCGGGATACGTGCTGCCCGACGATCTCGACATCGGGCCGGACGCCGACCCGTGGGCTGCCCTGTTGCCGGGCCTGGATGTCACGACCATGGGTTGGTACGACCGCGATTGGTACGTCGGCGAGCACCGCAGCCAGGTGTTCGACACCAACGGTAACGGGGGCCCGACGGCCTGGTGGAATAGCCGGATCGTCGGCGCATGGGGGCAGAACCCGGACGGCGAGGTCGAGGTGCGGCTGCTGGAAGATATCGGCCGCGACGGGATGCGGGCGTTGAAGCGGCGGGCCGACGACCTGAGCGAGTGGCTGGATGGCGTTCGAGTGAGCCCACGCTTCCCGTCGCCGCTGTCGAAGAGGTAGTCATCGCTTGAGCGCCGTCACAGATCCTTCTCGCGCATGAACGCCCAAGCCTCGCACTGACGCTGACCCCACTCGACGACGAAGCCGGTGAGAACGGCAGCTGATGTCGCGATGATGACCGTCATGAGGACTCCTTGACCGCTGGCCTTGATCGGCTGTGTGACAAGGGTCACGCCGCAGCGATCAGATGTCGCCATGGCTAGCGTCCAGGTTTGGACCCCACCACCGGGAATTTCTAGCTACCGGCCAGCCGGTACTACGCACTCACCTTGCGAGCCTTGCGGACCTTCGGCTTCGGCCGCGGCACATCCAGCGTCTCGGCAAGGAAGTGCCCGGTGTAGCTGTCGGGATTGGCGGCCACATCCTCGGGCGTACCCTTCGCGACCACTGTGCCGCCGCCTGCCCCGCCCTCGGGACCCATGTCGACGATCCAGTCCGACGTCTTGATCACGTCCATGTTGTGTTCGATGACGATCACCGTATTGCCCTTGTCGACAAGGCCGTTGATGACACCGAGCAGCTTGCGAATGTCCTCGAAATGCAGACCGGTGGTCGGCTCATCGAGGATGTACACCGTGCGACCGGTTGACCTCTTCTGCAGTTCGGACGACAGCTTCACGCGCTGCGCCTCGCCGCCGGACAGCGTCGGCGCAGGCTGCCCCAGCCGCACATAGCCCAGGCCGACCTCGACAAGCGTCTGCAGGTACCGGTGGATCGAGGTGATCGGTTTGAAGAACTCGGCCGCATCCTCGATCGACATGTCGAGCACCTCGGCGATGGTCTTGCCCTTGTAGTGCACCTCGAGGGTTTCCCGGTTGTACCTGGCGCCGTGGCACACCTCGCACGGCACATACACATCGGGCAGGAAGTTCATCTCGATCTTGATGGTGCCGTCGCCGGAGCACGCCTCGCAGCGGCCACCCTTGACGTTGAACGAGAATCGGCCCGGCTGATACCCGCGTACCTTCGCCTCGGTGGTGGCGGCGAACAGCGTGCGGATCTTGTCGAACACGCCGGTGTAGGTCGCGGGATTCGACCGCGGCGTGCGGCCGATCGGCGACTGGTCGACGCGGACCAGCTTGTCCACCTTGTCCAGGCCGGTGACGCGGGTATGCCTGCCCGGCACCTGCCTTGCGCCGTTGAGCTTGTTGGCCAGCACCGACGCCAGGATGTCGTTGACCAGTGTCGACTTACCGGAGCCGGAGACACCCGTCACCGAGGTGAGTACTCCCAGCGGGAATGACACGTCGATCTCGCGCAGGTTGTGCTCGCGGGCGCCGACGACAGTCAACTGGCGCCGCTTGTCCGCGGGCCTGCGAATCGCGGGTACCTCGATGCTCTCCTTACCCGAAAGATACGCTCCCGTAAGCGAATCCGGGTTTGTCAGCAGCTCGTCATACGGGCCGCTGTGCACGATACGGCCACCATGCTCACCCGCGTAAGGGCCGATGTCGACGACCCAGTCGGCGTGGGCGATGGTGTCCAGGTCGTGTTCGACGACGATCAGCGTATTGCCCAAATCCCTTAGCCTGATCAGGGTTTCGATCAGCCGGCGGTTGTCGCGTTGATGCAGGCCGATGGACGGCTCGTCGAGCACGTAGAGCACCCCGACGAGTCCGGAGCCGATCTGGGTCGCCAGCCGAATGCGTTGCGCCTCACCGCCGGACAGTGTGGCCGCAGCGCGTGACAGCGACAGATACTCGAGCCCGACGTCGAGCAGGAACCCCAGCCGCGACTGGATCTCCTTGAGCACCTGGCCCGCGATGGCCTGCTCACGCGTCCCGAGCGTCAATGCATTCAGGAACTCCGCGCAGGCGGCGATCGACAACTCGGCGACCTCGGCGATCGACTTCGCGCCGTGCTTACCCGCGGCCAGCGTGACGGCGAGAATCTCCGGCTTCAGCCGCGTGCCTTCGCATTCCGGGCACGGCACGTCGCGCATGAACCCCTCGTAGCGCTCCTTCATCTGCTCGGAGTCCGTCTGCTCCATCTTGCGCTGAAGGAACGCCATCACGCCTTCGAAATCGGCGTAGTACGAACGGGTTCGGCCGTACCGGTTGCGATAACGGACGTGCACCTGCTCATCGCAGCCCTCGAGAATTGCCTTGCGCGCCTTAATAGGCAGCTTCTTCCATGGCGTGTCGACGTCGAAGCCCAGCTGATCCCCCAGCCCCGACAGCATGCGGGTGAAGTACTCGGCCGTCTGCCCCATCGACCACGGCGCGATCGCGCCCTCGGCCAGAGTGAGGTCCGGGTCCGGCACGACAAGTTCGGGGTCGACCTCCTTCTTGATGCCCAGCCCAAGGCATTCCGGGCAGGCGCCATAGGGCGAGTTGAACGAAAACGACCGCGGCTCGAGGTCGTCGACGGCCAGGGGGTGCCCGTTCGGGCACGCCAGCTTCTCCGAGAAGCGCTGCTCGCGGTGCGGGTGGTTGTCCTCGCGGTCGACGAACTCGAGCACCACGATGCCGTCGGCCAGGTTCAGCGCCGTTTCGACCGAATCGGTCAGCCGCTGTTTGGCCGTCGCCTTGACCGTCAAGCGGTCGACGACCACTTCGATGTCGTGCTTTTCCTGCTTCTTGAGCTTCGGCGAATCGGTCAGCGAGTGCACAACCCCGTCGACGCGAACACGGCTGTAGCCCTGGGAGTTGAGCTTGTCGAACAGGTCGACGAACTCGCCCTTGCGGGTCCGCACCACCGGCGCCAGCACCTGGAACCGCAGGCCCTCGTCCATCGCCAGCACCTGGTCGACGATCTGCTGCGGGGTCTGGCGGGCGATCCGCTCACCGCACACGGGGCAGTGCGGGGTGCCTGCCCTGGCATACAGCAAACGGAGGTAGTCGTACACCTCGGTGATGGTGCCGACCGTCGACCGCGGGTTGCGGTTGGTGGACTTCTGGTCGATGGACACCGCGGGCGAAAGGCCTTCGATGAAGTCCACGTCGGGTTTGTCCATCTGACCGAGGAACTGCCGCGCATATGCCGACAGAGATTCGACGTAGCGGCGCTGTCCCTCGGCGAAGATCGTGTCGAACGCCAGTGACGACTTGCCCGACCCGGACAGACCAGTGAAGACGATCAACGCATCGCGTGGCAACTCGAGGTCGATACTGCGCAGGTTGTGCTCGCGCGCACCCTTGATAATCAGGCGGTCAGCCACGCCCGTCCTCTTTCAATGAAGAAATCCTCCCGAAGACATAGTTCACGACCATGCTATGTGCCCCCACCGACAAGCCCCAGCCAAGCCGTCTACCGTTGGCGATATGACAGTCGTCGACGACAACTACACCGGCCACGTGGAGCCTCAGACCGCGGCCCGTCGCAACCTTCCTGGGGCGTCGATCGTCAAGGTGTCGGTGGGCCAGATGGACAACAACGCCTACCTCGTGACGTGTTCTGCGACGGGCGAGACGCTACTCATCGATGCCGCCAACGACGCGGAGATCCTTCTCGAGCTGATCGAACGGTATCGCCCCGAAGCTGTCGCTGATCGTCACCAGCCACCAGCATCCCGATCATTGGCTGGCGCTGGAGGCGGTGGCCAAGGCCACCGACGTGCCGACGGCAGCTCACCAACTCGATGCGGAGCCGCTGCCGGTCAAGCCGGACCGATATCTGGCCAACGGCGACACCATCAAGATCGGCGAGCTCTCGTTCGACGTCATCCATCTGCAGGGCCACACGCCGGGATCCGTCGCGTTGGCCTTGGACGGCGCCGACGACGCGACCCACCTGTTCACCGGCGACTGCCTGTTTCCCGGCGGCGTTGGCAAGACATGGCAAGCGGGCGACTTCGAGAAGCTTCTCGGTGACGTATCGAGCCGGGTCTTCGACGTGTACGGCGACACGACCGTCGTCTACCCCGGGCACGGAGACGACACAACGCTTGGTGCGGAACGGCCACACCTGAGTGAGTGGAACCAGCGCGGCTGGTAGCCGCTCAGATCGTCCAGGCGACGGGCAACCGTTTGATGCCGTGGATGAAGGCCGAGTGCAGGATTGCTGGCTCCTCGGTCGCGACGATGTCGGGTGTCTGGCGGTGCAGTTCTTCGAATAGCACCCGTATCTCGCGGCGGGCCAAATTCGCACCCAGGCAGAAGTGTGCGCCACCGCCCCCATACCCCATGTGCGGGTTGGGATCTCGGGTCACGTCGAACAGCCACGGATTGGCGAACTTCGACTCGTCTCGGTCGGCGGAGTTGTACCACATAGAGATCTTGTCGCCGGCCTTCATCTTGATACCGCGCATCTCGATGTCCTCAGTCAGGTTGCGCCGCATGAAGATAACCGGGGACGCCCATCGCACGATCTCCTCGACGGCGGTGGTGGCTACACCATCGAAATCCGACCACCACTTCTCTCGTTCCTCGGGATAGCGGGTGAGTGCCACCATGCCGTGACTGATGGCATTGCGCGTTGTTTCGTTGCCCGCCGCTGATAGCAGGATGAAGAACGAAGCGATCTCCGCCGATGTCAGCCGCTCCCCGTCGACCTCGGCCTGCACCAAGTTCGTCGTCAAGTCGTCGCCGGGCCGCGCGCGCCGTTCCTCGGCGAGCGCAACGCCGTACTCCGCGATTTCCATAACTGTCTTGATGACTTCATCGAACTCACCGGAGGCCTCGTTGTCGCCGACGCCGAGCATCACATTCGTCCAGTGGAATACATTCTGCTCGTCCTCCTCTGGGATGCCCATCATGTCGCAAATGATCTGCAGCGGCAGTGGACCGGACACCTCGGCGACGAAGTCGGCATGCGCTTCGGGATGGTTGGCGATCATGTTCGTCACGATTTTGCGCGCGCGGTCTCGCACGCTGCCCTCGATGCGGGCCACCACCTTCGGCGTGAACGCTCGGTTGACGATTGTGCGTAGCCGAAGGTGACGCGGATCGTCCAGGCTGATCATCGAGCCACCGAATTCCGCGATCTCGGCAGGCACGTCGTTAAGAGCCGTACTGGTCGGGATCGAGCTGAAGACCTCGGGGTGACGGCTGGCGTGGTGCACATCGTCGTAGCCCACCAAGGCCCAGTGGCCCGCACCTGGCGCGAAACCGGCAACCTCTGGAACCTCGAAGAAGGTGATCGGCGACTCGCGTCGCAACGTGGCAAACGCTCCATCGCGCAGGTCGTCATCGCGCTCCCAGAACTCGAGAGACCCGAGGTCGACATCGGTGAGCGGTACGTCCGGAGGTGGAACGCCGTTTTCGCGGCGCGCGATACCAGGCCTGTGCATCGTTGACGTCATAAATGACCCTCCCGCCATTGGAGTGTCGCATCCGGAACCGCTATTGATCTGCATTTGAGCGAGGCAGCTGACGATCGGCCACCCGGGCAGCGCTAGATTGCCTGTGAGCCTGATGAGGAAGAAAGGGCGGACATGAACGCGGACCAGTACACGAAGGCCAAAAGCGGCGCCGGATTCATCGCCGCACTCGACCAGAGCGGCGGCAGCACGCCGAAGGCGCTGAAGCTGTACGGCATCGAGGAGAGCGCCTACAGCAACGACGCCGAAATGTTCGACCTGGTGCACGAGATGCGCACCCGCATCATCACCAGCCCGGCCTTCGACGGCGACCGCATCATGGGCGCGATCCTGTTCGAGATGACGATGGACCGCGAGATCGAGGGCCGCCCGACCGCCGACTACCTGTGGAACGTCAAGCACGTCGTCCCGTTCCTCAAGGTCGACAAGGGCCTGGCCGACGAGCAGGACGGCGCGCAGGTGATGAAGCCCATCCCCGGGCTCGACGAGCTACTCGCACGGGCCCGCGACAACGGGATGTTCGGCACGAAGATGCGCTCGGTCATCAAGCTGCCAGGCGCAGGCCTCGACGCGGTCGTCGAGCAGCAGTTCGAGATCGGCCGCCAGATCCTCGCCGCAGGCCTCGTCCCCATCATCGAGCCGGAAGTCGACATCCACAGCCCGCAGAAGGCGGAGGCCGAAGACCAGCTCAAGTCGGCGCTTCTGGACGGTGTCAACAGCCTCGCCGACGACCAGTCCGTCATGCTGAAGCTGACGCTGCCTGACACCGACAACCTGTACACCGAGCTGGTAGGCCACCCCAAAGTGGTTCGCGTTGTTGCGCTGTCCGGCGGCTACAGCCGTGATGTGGCGTGCGAGAAGCTCGCACGCAACAACGGCGTCATCGCCAGCTTCTCGCGGGCACTGACCGAAGGTCTCACCGCGCAGCAGAATGACCAGGAGTTCAACGCGACACTGGATGCGGCGATCGCAGAGATCGCCAAGGCGTCAGGTACCTGACGCCTCAGGGCGTGGTGTGGACGATCAGCACGTCGGTCTGGGACCGGCGCGCGACGTTGGCAGGCACCGAACCAAGCAGCCGCCCGGCGATGGTGCTCAACCCGACATTGCCCACCACAAGCAGATCCGCCTTGACTTCGGTCGCGAGATCGACGAGTGCGTCAACGGGCGCGCCGATGATCGCCTTCTCCTCGACATTTGTCGCCCCCGCCGCGGTCGCGCGGTCGCGGGCCTCGCGCAGGATCGCGTAAATCGGTGCGTTGCCCGCCATCTTGTAGCCCTCGTCCTTGAGAACGTCGGCGGCACGCTGATCTTCGCTCTGGGGGAAGTACGCCGTCGCCACAACCACCTTCGCGTCGGACCCGGCGGCGATCTGGCCGGCCTTGTCCACCGCGCGCAGCGACGAATCCGATCCGTCCGTGCCGACCACGATGGTCGTGTAGCCGCTCATCCATGCCCTCCAAGTGTCAGTTGCAACGCCACCCGAGACAGTAACCCGTTGCTCGGTGAACAGGGGTGCAATTCATCACACCGGAACCGCATTTCCCCAGGATTTCGTCCTGTTTGCGCTATCAACGTCACCTCGACGGTCCAGACGTGACCCCGACTACACCCCGTGGCGCGGGCCGAAATTCGAGAGCGCCGGCTGCGGCGCTTCAACCACAAAGTCACTGTCCGAGAACGTGTATCGATACCACGGTGCGTCGTTGCACCGGCCCAGCCATCGCGCATGTGACCGCGTTTGTCGGTCCAGATGTCGATGTACTCGTCGAACACCTGAGCAATCTTCGGCAGCGCTAATTTCGAGCATGGCGCAGGCGACCCAAAACGGCGCGATCATCGTGCCGACTCGATAGCATCGTCGACGACATGCAGATCGCCGTTGATCGCGTCGTCCGGCTGCGCGACGGACGGTCAATGGGCTATGCGCAGTACGGGACCCGCGACGGCCTTCCGATCGTCAACGCGCATGGTGGTCTCGCATGCCGCCTCGACGTCGCCGCCGCGGACGCTGTCGCGGCCGAAGCCGGTGTCCGGCTGATCTCCCCCGATCGGCCCGGCGTCGGGCTGTCGGATCCACAGCCTGGGCGCGCGACGTCGCAGAACTAGTCGATCGACTCCACGTCGAGCGGTTCGCCGTGATGGGCTGGTCGATGGGCGGACAGTATGCGGCCGCGGTGGGTCATGCGCTGCACCAACGGGTCACGCGGGTCGCGGTCATCGCGGGTGCGCTGCCACTGACCGAACCAGGAGTGTTCGACGAACTGCCTGCCATGGACAGAATTCTGACCCGGGCGTCGGTGCGGGCGCCATGGCTTGCTGCTCAGTGGTTCCGAGTGATGCGGTTCGCGGCCGGCGTAGCGCCGACGCTGTATGCGCGAATGGGAGCGCATCAGCTGGGACCGGCCGACGGCGCGGTCATCCGTGACGAAGGGTTCGGCGCCTTCGCCCGGATGTCACGGGAGGCGATGAGGCAGCCGTCGGGTGCTGTCGAGGAGTATCGGGCCTGGATGCGCCCATGGGGGTTTACTCCCGAGGAACTCACTGTGCCTGTAGACGTTTGGGCGGGGACGAGCGACGAACTCGTCAACCCTACCTGGCCACACCGCCTGGCTACGCGAATCCCCAACGCCACCTTGAATATTCGCGACGGCGGCCACTTCATGGCGCATTTGCATTACCGCGACATCTTCGAGGCGCTGACGAGTTAGTTGTACAAGGCCTCGAAGCGCTCGATCGACCGTTCGATATCGCCCCTTACCGCCCGCGCGGCGGCCGCCCCGATCGGCCCGAACAGAGGTCTGCCACCCAGATCGATCTTGACCGTGAACTTGCAACCGGACTTGGTGGGAGAAACCGTCATTCTCAGCGCGTATTTCGCGCCGCCAACTCCGTCGCCCGTAAGTTCGAGCAGCCGCGGCGGGTCGAGGTCTCGGACAGTCCAGGTGACACGGTTGCGCAACCCCTTGGCGCCGGCCACGCCGACGATGGTCACTCCAGGAGCCAGTTGTCCGGGGACCTCGCCACGCCACCCCTGATGCATCACCAACCAATCGCCCAATTCGGACAGGTTCGATGCGTGCGCCCACGCATCTTCAGGGCTGAGCGACAGGTCGCGTGACAGCTCGAGTTTGGCCACCCGCAGATGCTATCGCGCTGCACCACTGACGCTTTCGGGCGCCCGTAGCAAAAACAGGTAGTGCACTACGCAGGTCAGATGCTCATCTACAGCCATAGCGTTGTCCGAGGAGTCGGCCCCTTTACGGGAGGGGGCCGACACCTGCTTGTGCGTGAAAATTGTTGTGCAGGACTGTGCCCGAGCTGCAGCGCGGCACCGCGTTGGCATGATTGTGCGAACCGTTCTATTATTTGCGTATGAATGCAGATATGGGCGTTTGCAGTCGGCGACTGCCTGATGACCAGGTGGACCTGGTAGTCGAGGTGTTTCGCATGCTTGCCGACGCCACCCGCGTCCAGGTTCTTTGGGCACTGGTGAGTCGAGAGATGTCCGTCAATGACCTCGCGACCCATATCGGGAAGCCCGCCCCGTCGGTGTCGCAGCACCTGGCGAAACTCCGGATGGCGCGACTTGTCCGGACCCGCCGCGAGGGCACCACCATCTTCTACAGCCTCGACAACGACCACATCGGACAATTGGTCACCGACGCAGTCTTCAACGCCGAACACGCCGGACCGGGCGTGCCCGGCCATCACCGCGACGCCGCCGAACTCGCGACGCTGCACCCCAACACCATCAACGCCGAGCCGAACCCGGCCCGAGCGAAGGAACGCCGAGCGTGACCCACGAGACCCCCACAGGCACCATAGACGACGGACACCACCACGACAGTGGCCACAGCCATGACCATGCCCATGACCATGGACACAGCCACGGCGCGAGTGGCGGCACGATCAGTGCTGCGCTGCGGGAAGTGTTTGCGCCGCATAGCCATGACGCCTCCGACAGCATCGACGGTGCCCTGGAATCAAGTGCCGCCGGTATCCGGGCGGTGAAGATCAGTCTGCTCGCGCTCGGTGCCACATCGGTTGCTCAGTTGGTGATCGTGCTGATCTCGGGGTCGGTCGCGCTGCTGGCCGACACCATCCACAACTTCTCTGACGCACTGACCGCCATTCCGTTGTGGATCGCGTTCGCACTCGGCACCAAGGCCGCCACCCGGCGCTACACCTACGGTTTCGGTCGTGCCGAAGACATCGCGGGATTGTTCGTGATCGCGATGATCACCTTGTCGGCCATCATCGCCGGGATCGAATCCATCCGACGTCTGGTCAACCCAGTCCCGATACAGCACGTCGGCTGGGTCGCCGCAGCCGGTCTGGTCGGGTTCATCGGCAACGAACTCGTCGCCGTCTACCGCATCCGCGTCGGGCGTCGCATCGGCTCAGCCGCCTTAGTCGCCGACGGATTGCATGCCCGCACTGACGGATTCACCTCGCTCGCCGTTCTGTTCGGAGCCGGTGGCGTCGCCATGGGCTTCCCCCTGGCCGACCCCATCATCGGGCTGCTGATCACCGTGGCCATTCTGGCCGTTCTGCGCGGTGCAGTGCGGGACATATTCCGCCGCCTCATGGACGGGGTTGACCCGGCCCTCGTCGACTCGGCCGAAGCTGCACTGGCCGCCGAACCCGGCGTCACCGAGGTCCGCAGCGTGAAGATGCGTTGGATCGGCCACCGGCTGCACGCTGACGCCGAACTCGACATCGACCCCGCCACCAGCCTTGCCGACGCCCACCGCATCGCCCATGACGCCGAGCACACTCTCACCCATGCAGTGCCAAAACTGTCTTCGGCCCTCGTACACGCTTATCCAGCGACCAGCCCGACCCACCGTTGATGTCGGATGACGGCTGGCGGGTCGGTATTGGGACCCTGACCAGCATCCAACAAAAGCAAGCCTGCGAGCGAGTGACGGGATTCGAATCCGTGTAAACGGCTTTGCAGGCCGGTGCCTAGCCACTCAGCCACACCCGCATCGGAGCATGACCTTGCCAGAGCGGCGGGCGTCGGCCGAGCGTTTAGGTCGCCGTGATCACTAGCTCACCCCTCCGACGGCATTCCGGCCGCCACTCCGCCCTGCGGCCAACCGGCGGGTGAGTCCTCCCACGGCTCCTGACGGCCGTACGGCGTGAGGTCGAGGAACGGGTACCCAACTGCCGAATGGTCCAGGCCGCGCGAGTACGCGGAATAGGTGTGGAAGACCTCATCGCCGCGGCGCAGGAACACGCTCGCACCAGGAAAGTCGCCGCGCAGGTCGTCGTCGCTCCAGCCGTCGGCGTGCAATTCGTCGAGGGACTTGTAGTTGTACTCGACCGGCGCCCGGTTCGGATCCAGCGTGACGTGGTAGTCGTAGGTGAAGTCGCTGTCTCGCGACGAGTACCACGGGAACGTCCAACCGTGCTGGTCGCGGTACCGCGCGATGCTGGCATATGGCGCACGCGAGACACAGGCGAACGTCACGCCCTTGGCGTTCAGCAGCGCCCGGTCCTTCTGCGTAAACGTCATGTCCGCGGCGGCCGTGCAGCTCGGACAGCCCTCGTCGATCGCATCGATCCACATGAAGTGGTGGATGTAGAGCTGCGGCCGGCCCTCGAACATGTCACGCAGCCGGACCTCGCCTGCGGGCCCCTCGAACACGTAGTCCTTATCCACCTTCACCATCGGTAGCCTGCGCCGCTCCGCGTTCACGGCGTCGCGCAGGTGCGTCACCTCGCGTTCGCGCGCCAGCAGTTTCTTGCGGGCAGCGAGCCAGTCCTCACGAGTGGCGATGTCGGGATGTGCGGTGGGAGGTGTGGGCATGGGTTTCTCCTGACGAATGGGCCTCGTATATATGGACTTCGCGCCGCGCCGAATATCATCGGTGGTTAATTTGTTGGCATGCAACTCTGGCTGGCCGATCCGCCGTTCTTCGGCGGCCCGGGACAGGGCACGCGTCAAATCATCGAGCTCTTCGCCGCCTTCGCCCTGACTTCGTTGATCGGCATGGAGCGCGAGATCCAGGGCAAAAGCGCCGGGGTTCGCACCCAAACCATCGTCGGCACGGCGGCCGCCCTCATCCTGCTCGTCAGCAAGTACGGCTTCACCGATGTGCTGCAGGACAACCTAGTCGTCGTCGACCCGTCCCGCGTTGCGGCTCAAATCGTCTCGGGTATCGGCTTTCTCGGCGCGGGCATCATCATCTTCCGCCGCGGTTCGGTGCACGGGCTGACGACTGCGGCGGCGGTGTGGGAGTCTGCCGCCATCGGCATGGCGGCAGGGGCCGGCCTCCTATTGCTTGCGGTCGCGGTGACCGCAATGCACTTCCTCATCATCGTCGGCTTCTTCCCCCGGCGAAGCGACTGTCGGCCCGGTTGAGCGGGTCGGTCACCATGCACGTCACGTACGAAGAGGGCCGCGGTGTGATGAGTCGCGTCCTCCAGATGTGCGAGCGGCGCCAGTGGCAGCTCGCCGATCTGGCCGCCGACGCCGCTTCAGAGCACATCGCCGCGGGAAGTTCCGGCGTGATGCTGACGCTGTCAGGCAGGGGCATTCTTGCCGCGCCGACCGTGCTCGCCGGCATCGAGGGCGTGACGGCAATCCGCCAGCTCGACGACGAGCCCGACTAATGACCATCGGACTGATCTGCGCGATCCCGCAGGAACTCGCACACCTGCGCGCCGCGCTCGCCGACTCCCGCAGCGAGGACGCCGCGCACACGGTCTTCTACACCGGCACGATCGACGGCCATGATGTGGTGCTCGCCGGCTCTGGCATGGGCAAGGTCAATGCCGCACTCGTCACCACGCTGCTGGCCGACCGATTCGGCTGCCGCACAATCGTTTTCTCCGGAGTGGCGGGCGGGCTGGACCCGACACTGTCCATCGGCGACGTCGTTGTCGCCGACCTCGTGATTCAACACGATGCAGGCGTGCTCGAGGACCAGCGCGTGCGGACGTATCAGCCTGGCCATGCCCCGATCATCAACCCCACCGATCGACTCGGATATCCGGCCGACCCCGAACTGCTCGCCCGCGTCAAGGAGCGGCTGGCGGGGATCTCAGTTCCCGGCCAAATCGTCTACGGCACAGTGCTGTCCGGCGACCAGTACCTGAACTGCGAGACCACCCGCGATCGGCTGCGGCGCGAGTTGGGCGGGCAGGCGATCGAGATGGAAGGGGGTGCCGTCGCGCAGGTGTGCGAAGCGTTCGGTGTCCCCTGGCTCGTCATCCGCGCGCTGTCCGACCTCGCAGGCGGCAACGCACTGTTCGACTTCACCACTTTCGTCGACCAGGCCGCCGCGTCCTCGGCTACGATCCTGCGTCGCTTGCTGCCCGTGCTCTGAACGACGCGATGAAACCCGCGGCCGCCAGCAGGGCGAAGAATGCGAACGCCCAGCGCGCGGGAGTCGCGTCGCCCCTGTCGGTTATGTTGACGACGACACCGGCCAGTCCCGCGCCGAAGGCACCGCAGATCAGCTGGACAGTGTTGATGGCGGCGGCAGCCGCCGGACCCTCGGCCGGATCGTCGACACAACCCATCGCCCACGCCGACAGGTGCGGCCACGCGATGCCCACCCCGGTGCCGGTGATCAGCAGCGCCACCGCCCACACCGCGACCAGCCAGACGGGTGCATCCTCGAACTGGGTCAGCGCAGCGATCGTCAGCCCGATGGCCATTACCAGCGGCGCGACGGCGACGGTCCAGCCGATCACCCGGCTGCTGCGCAGTGAGGCACTACCGATCTCGCCAACAGTCCAGCCGATCGCCAGCCCGGCGCCCAGAAACCCGGCCGCGACAGGCGTCAGGTGGGCCAGCCGCTGGCCGAACAGCGGCACGTACATGTCGACCATCGTTGCGGCCATCAGCACGCCGAGCGTGAGGTAGATCCACTTCAACGGGCCGGACCCGAATGTGCTTGGCGGTAACACCGCCGCGGGCAGACGGCGGTCGACGTACGACGAACACTGCGACCAGCACGCCGCCCAGCGCAACAAGGCGGCCGTCCCCCGGACGTCGTGCGGGATGCCTGCCACGCTGACGGACAGCGCCGCCGCGCCAAGCAACAGCAGCGACCACACCGGGACCGATATGCGCACCGTTTCGTCGCGCTCTGCGTCGCCCCGCGCGGGCAGCACGATCGGAACCAGCACGGCCATCGCGGCGGTCAGGATCACCAGCACGCCGAATGCCCAACGCCACGAACCGAATTGGGAGAACAGGCCGCCGGCAGCCGGACCGACCAGCGTGCCGACTCCCCACATCGCCGACACCAGCGCGGAAGCCTTGGTCCACAGCAAGCTCGGCAGCGCCGTGTTGATCACGGCGTACCCCAAGCCTGCGAGGAGGCCGCCCGCCGCACCCTGCACCGTGCGGCCCAGCAACATGATCTCCATCGTCGGCGCGACCGCGCACGCCAGGCTGCCCACCCCGAACACGCTCAGCCCCAACAGATATGACCACCGCGGCCCCAGCCGGGTCAGCAGCGCGTGGACAGTGGTCGCCGCCACCACTGACGCGACCAGAAACACCGTCGTCACCCATGCATAGAACCGTTGACCACCGATGTCGGCGACAGCGCTTGGCATCAGGCTGACGGTGAGGAACTCGTTCGTGGCATACAGTGCGACGCCGCCCGCTAGCACGGTTGAGGCCCCAAGGTACTTGGGGCCCAGTAGCTCACGCCAACTGCCCGTGGTAGTCGTCGCGATATCGGTCACGTCGTCACCGTATGAGCTCAACCGTTGTTGAGGTCACGCTCGCTCGGCGCGGTCACTTCAGACCTGCGGCGTCCATGCCCCGCAATTCCTTCTTCAGGTCGTGAATCTCGTCGCGAAACCGTGCAGCGAGCTCGAACTGGAGGTCGCGCGCGGCTGCCATCATCTGCTCGGTCAGATCTTTGATGAGATCGGCCAATTCGGCGCGCGGCATGTTGGTGGTGTCGCGGCCCTCGATGATGCCTGCGCTGACGGCGCGTCCCGGCTCACCCTGAGCGCGACGGCCGCGCGATGAGTTGCGGCCCGAACCGCCGACCTCGACGTCGTCGGCTTCGCGATAGACCTGATCGAGAATATCGGCGATCTTCTTGCGCAACGGCTTCGGGTCGATGCCGTGCTCTTTGTTATATGCGACCTGTTTAGCGCGTCGGCGATCGGTCTCGTCGATCGCTTCGCGCATCGAGTCGGTGATCTTGTCGGCGTACATGTGAACTTCGCCGGACACGTTTCGGGCGGCGCGGCCGATGGTCTGGATGAGGCTTCGCGCTGACCGCAGGAAGCCCTCCTTGTCGGCATCCAGGATCGACACCAGAGACACCTCTGGCAGATCGAGACCCTCTCGCAGCAGGTTGATGCCGACCAGCACGTCGTAGTCGCCGAGCCGCAACTGCCGCAGCAGCTCGACGCGGCGCAGCGTGTCGACCTCCGAGTGCAGGTAACGCACCCGGATACCGAGTTCCAGCAGGTAGTCGGTGAGGTCCTCGGCCATCTTCTTGGTCAGCGTTGTGACAAGGACACGCTCGTCGACGCTCCGTGCGCTTGCGGATCTCGCCGATCAGGTCGTCGATCTGCCCCTTGGTCGGTTTGACGACAACCTGCGGATCGACCAGCCCGGTCGGGCGGATCACCTGCTCGACGAACTCCCCTGCCGTCTGGCTGAGTTCGTAGGGTCCCGGTGTCGCCGAGAGGTACACCGTCTGCCCGATCCGGTCGGCGAACTCCTCCCAGGTCAGCGGTCGGTTGTCGATGGCCGACGGCAACCGGAAGCCGAAGTCGACCAGGTTGCGCTTGCGCGACATGTCGCCCTCATACATGCCGCCGATCTGGGGCACCGTCACATGCGACTCGTCGATGACGAGCAGGAAGTCTTCGGGGAAGTAGTCCAGCAGCGTGGCAGGCGCCGAACCCGCCGGCCGCGCGTCGATATGCCGCGAGTAGTTCTCGATACCGGAGCAGAACCCGACCTGGCGCATCATCTCGACGTCGTAGTTGGTCCGCATCCGCAGCCGCTGCGCCTCCAGCAGCTTGCCCTGGCCTTCCAGCTCGGCCAGCCGCTCCTCTAGCTCCTGCTCGATGGTGGAGATCGCATGCGCCATGCGCTCAGGGCCTGCCACGTAGTGGGTGGCCGGGAAGACCCGCAGCGAGTCGACCTTGCGCACGACGTCGCCGGTCAGCGGGTGCATGTAGTAGAGCGCCTCGATCTCGTCGCCGAAGTACTCGATCCGCACCGCGAGTTCCTCGTACGACGGGATGATCTCGACGGTGTCGCCGCGGACCCGGAACGACCCGCGGGTGAATGCCATGTCGTTGCGGGTGTACTGCACGTCGACCAGCAGCCGCAGCAGCCCATCCCGCGGAACCTCATCACCGACATTGAGCTCCACCGAGCGGTCCAGATAGGACTGCGGGGTGCCGAGGCCGTAGATGCAGGACACGGATGCCACCACGACTACGTCGCGGCGCGACAGCAGGCTCGACGTCGCCGAGTGTCGCAGCCGCTCCACATCGTCGTTGATCGAGCTGTCCTTCTCGATATAGGTGTCGGTCTGCGCGATGTACGCCTCGGGCTGGTAGTAGTCGTAGTAGGAGACGAAGTACTCAACGGCGTTGTGCGGCAACATCTCCCGCAGCTCGTTGGCGAGCTGCGCGGCCAGCGTCTTGTTCGGCGCCATCACCAATGTTGGCCGTTGCAGCCGCTCGATCAGCCAGGCCGTGGTTGCCGACTTGCCGGTGCCGGTGGCGCCAAGCAGCACGATGTCGCGCTCCCCCGCGTTGATCCGTCGCTCCAGCTCCTCGATGGCCGCAGGCTGATCACCGGCGGGCTGGTGCTCGCTGACCACCTCGAAGTGACCGCCAACCCGGACGATGTCGTCGACGGCGCGGTACTCCGAGTGCGCAAGCACGGGATGTTCGGTCGCGAAAGCCATGTTCACCAGGGTAGAACCCGTCACCGACACGTTCTGTTCCAGCGCCACTATCCTTGAGGCATCCACGCCCCCAAGCACGAAACGTTCGACCTGTCAGCCCGCACCAACACCGATCCGAAGGGCATCGTGCGGGCCGTCGACGTCTACACCGTCGAGCCGTGGGGTCTGTATATGGCGCGGCCGACTCCCGGCCGGGCCCAGTTCCACTACATCGAGTCGTGGCTGCTGCCGTCGCTCGGGCTCCGGGCGACGGTGTTCCATTTCAATCCCGGCCACGAACTCGACCAGGACTACTACCTCGACGTCGGTCGGTATACGCCGGGCGCGACGGTATGGCACGCCGAGGACCACTACCTGGATCTCATCGTGCGGACCGGGGCAGGCGTCGAGCTATCCGACGTCGACGAGTTACTCACCGCCGTCCGCCACGGCCTGCTCACCCCGGACAGACGGCGAGCATGCGGTGCAGACGGCCGTCGCCGCGATCGACGGCCTTTCGAGGCACGACTATGACCTCGACCGTTGGCTGGCAGGCAGCGGAATGGCACTGAACTGGCGCGTCGGGCGCCAACCGGCGTGACCAGCACGTCCACGAGGTAACGGTTGCCCGCGTCACGTCGATGATCTTGTGATGACAAATAACCGCAGGTCCTTGCGGGTGTGGCCACGCCAATCGGCGTCGGCCGCCCGGCAACGACGCGCCTCTCCCGGTGCGAGGGTTGTAATGTCGGCTGTCATGAGCTCCACCACGCGCGGATGGTTGGCGATCGCTGCGACCGCAGTGCTCGCGGTCCGGCGCGCAGTTAAGTCCCGCGTCGGCATTTGCCGATCCGAACGCAGGGCCGCAGACCGGGGCACAGTCGCCGCCCGGCGATCAGCTGCTGCACAACGTCACCTACCGCGCACGCGCGGACGGGACATCCCGTGGAGCGGTGGTCGCCTACAAGATCGACGATTCGAACATCAACAGTGAACAGCCGACGCTGCTGCCAGGAAGCACGTTCGAGGTGAACACGGTTCTTGCCGATCCCAAGCAGGCGGGCATGGAACTGTCGATCCAGTGGCCGTATGGATCGAACCTCCACTGCGAGATCCTGGTCGACGACCAGATCGTCGCGCAGGCAGATCAGTTCATCGCACCGCGGTTGCTGCACCCCAAGGACGACCCGCTATATGGCGTCATCCAGTGCGGCGCTCCGTTGGACACACCTACCGGCGGTCAAACCCCTGCAGCTGTCAACCCCGCAGCCGCGGCATCTGCGGCTGCTCCGGCTGCCGTTCCGCCGCCGGCCACCTGACGGTTACGGCCGCCACCCCGTGGTCTCGGCCCATTCCTGGGCGCGGCCGTATGCGTCCAGGAACCATGGTTCCTTCGCTTCGGCGTAGTCCTGGGCTGCCTGCGCGGCGCGTTTGGCCGTCAGATAATCCTGCTGCACACCGGGATTGGCCTTCAACCAGTCGACGAACATGAGCGCGAACCGCTGGTTAGGCCAGCCGTCAACGCGGATGTGGACGTTCGCGGGTCGCCCTGGATCAGCTGCACCATGTAATCGCTTCTGCCACAACGCTGGGTCGACAGGATGTGGTACATCACTCGTGATTTGCGGCCGACGCGGATAGCCCGCGTCGGCCAGCGATTCAGCGAGTTCGTCGGCGACGTCAAGTGATGCGACGGAGACCTGAATGTCGATGACGTCTTTGGCATCCATGCCCTCGACGGCGGTTGAGCCGATGTGGTCGACACGTAATGCCTTTGACCCACAGGCAGTTTGGATACGCTTGATGATTCGGCGGGCATCGTCTGGCCAGTCCGGGTTGTACGGCACTAGCTCTGGCGCCGTCGAGACCGGCTGCCGGGTTCTGATGTTGTGCGCCAGTGGCAGCACCCTGTTGTACCAGAGGTCGCGTGCCTTCACGATGAGCTCGCCCTGCGAGCCCGAATTGTCAAGCAACACATCGGCTATCGCCCGGCGCTGCTCCTCCGATCGCCTGCGCCTTGATCCGCGCCCGCGCGTCGGCCTCGTCCATCCCCCGCTGCTGGACGAGCCGGGTTACTCGAATTTCGATGGGAGCGGTGACCACCACGACGAACGGGAACATCGGGGCCATCCCGGTCTCGACGAGCAGCGGGATGTCCTCGACGACGACGGCGTCGTCGTGCACCGCCTCGATGATCTCCTGACGACGATGCCCAACCAGCGGGTGCACGATCCCGTTCAGCTTGGCGCGCTGCTCGTCGTCGACGAATGCCTTCGCAGCCAGCGCCGGGCGATTCAGTGCGCCGTCCGGCAGCAGGATATCCTCGCCGAACGCCTCGACGAGCTGCGCCAGCCCGTCAGTGCCCGGTTCGACGACCTCGCGGGCGATCACGTCTCCATCGACGATGATGCCGCCACATTCACTGAACGTGGCGGACACCGTCGACTTGCCGGCGCCGATACCGCCGGTCAGACCGATGCGCAGCATGCGCGGCGGCTATGCGCTGCCGGCGAGCTTCTCCCGCAGTGCCGCAAGCTGGGCGTCGCTGGCCAGCGACCCACCGGCCGATGGCTCCTCGGAGCGCGAAGCACCGTTGGACGAGGCAGGCTTGGCAGCCTCCTCAGCCTCGGCAGCGGCGAACTTCTCCATCTGCGTGGTGTGCATCTTGTGACGACGCTCGGCCTCCGCGTAGCGGGACTCCCACTCTTCACGCTGCTTGTCGAAACCCTCGAGCCACTCGTTGGTCTCGGAGTCGAAGCCCTCCGGGAAGATGTAGTTGCCCGCCTCGTCGTAGCTGTCGGCCATGCCGTACTTCGAGGGGTCGAACTCCTCGGTGTAGTCCTCGTTGGCCTGCTTGAGGCTCAGCGAGATGCGGCGACGCTCCAGGTCGATGTCGATGACCTTGACCATCGCGTCGTCGCCGACCTGAACGACCTGGTCCGGGACCTCGACGTGGCGCTCCGAGAGCTCCGAGATGTGCACCAGACCCTCGATGCCCTCCTCGACGCGCACGAACGCACCGAACGGCACCAGCTTGGTGACCTTGCCTGGGACGATCTGACCGATCGCGTGGGTGCGGGCGAAGTGGCGCCACGGATCTTCCTGAGTGGCCTTGAGCGACAACGAAACCCGCTCGCGATCCATGTCGACGTCGAGCACCTCGACGGTGACTTCGTCGCCCACGTTGACGACCTCGGACGGATGATCGATGTGCTTCCAGGACAGCTCGGAGACGTGCACCAGGCCGTCGACACCGCCCAGATCGACGAACGCGCCGAAGTTGACGATCGACGACACGACACCCTTCCGGATGGCGCCCTTCGTGAGCTGGTTGAGGAACTCGCTGCGCACCTCGGACTGGGTCTGCTCCAGCCAGGCGCGGCGGGAAAGCACCACGTTGTTGCGGTTCTTGTCGAGCTCGATGATCTTGGCCTCGATCTCCTTGCCGATATACGGCTGCAGATCGCGGACACGACGCATCTCGACCAGCGAGGCGGGCAGGAAGCCGCGCAGGCCGATGTCAAGGATCAGGCCGCCCTTGACGACCTCGATGACGGTGCCCTTGACGGCCTCGTCCTTTTCCTTGAGCTCCTCGATGGTGCCCCAGGCGCGCTCGTACTGAGCGCGCTTCTTGGACAGGATCAGCCGACCTTCCTTGTCCTCCTTGGTGAGGACCAGGGCTTCGACCTCATCGCCGACGGAAACGACCTCGTTGGGGTCGACGTCGTGCTTGATGGAGAGCTCACGGGAAGGGATGACACCTTCGGTCTTGTAACCGATGTCGAGCAGGACTTCATCACGGTCAACCTTGACGATGGTCCCTTCGACGATGTCGCCATCGTTGAAGTATTTGATGGTTTTGTCGATGGCGGCGAGAAAATCCTCGGCCGAGCCGATGTCGTTAAGGGCTACTTGCGGCGAGGTGACGGAGGGACTTGGCATGTGGTGGGTTGCTCCGGACAGGTTGGGTCGTAGGGACATGGGACTCGAGTTATTGGTGTGACCCGCGATCGAGCACAGACGGGTACCCGTTGAGATTACTCGACTGTGTACATGCTGGACAAACTCGGTCTCCCCAGCTGGTCCATCATGATCAGCCGCACCGACGATTACCCTGCTTTCGTGACCTACCCCGGGCTGCCTCGGCGAATCCGAAAGGTCGGGGCGCCGATCGGCGTGATCATCGTGCTCGGCACCGTCACCGGGCTGATCGTGATCGGGCTGACCGCGGTGAACCCCGTCGGCACCGGCATCGGCTTCGCCCTGTCCAGCGTGGCGATGACGATCGTCGTGCTCGCCTATCTGTGGCTCGACAGATGGGAGCCCGAGCCGTCCCGATTGCTTGTCTTCGCGTTCCTCTGGGGCGCATCCGTCGCGGTCGTGATCTCAACGATCCTGCAGCTGACCATCGAAGCGGCGATCAACCCCGGCCAGCCGGACACGGTCAGCCCCTGGTCCGTGGTCCTGGCCGCGCCGCTCACCGAGGAGGCCGCCAAGGGGCTGTTCCTGCTTCTCATGATGACGGGACGGCGCCGCAACGAGCTGAACTCGCTGACCGACTGCCTGGTCTACGCGGGGCTTGTCGGTGCCGGCTTCGCCTGGCTGGAGGACATCCTCTATATCGGCGGTGGCGCGTCGGTTTCCGAGTCTCTGGCCACCGCCGCGCTGCGGCTGATCATGGCGCCGTTCGCCCATCCGCTGTTCACCACCATGACCGGCATCGGGGTCTATTTCGCGCTGCAACAGAGAAACACCCTGGCCAAGGTGCTCTATATCCTTCTCGGCTATGTCGGCGCGGTGATCATGCACGGGCTGTGGAACGGCTCGTCGCTGCTGAGCGTCGAGGCGTACTTCCTGACCTACGTGTTCTGGATGGTGCCGGTATTCGTCGTGGTAATCGTGCTCGGCGTCTCGAGCAGGCGCCGGGAGCAACGAGTTGTCGCCGAGAAGCTGCCGGGCATGGTCGCAGCCGGCCTGGTCACCCCCAACGAGGCGACGTGGCTGGGCTCGCTTCGCAGCCGCAAGTCAGCGATCGGGACCGCGAAACAGTTCGGCGGCAAGCCCGCTGCGAAGTCGGTCAAGAACTTTGCAGCACAGGTAGTCGAGCTCGCCTTCGTGCGGGACCGAATCGACCGGGGCTTCGGCGACCAGCGGGCCTACGCGCTGCAGCAGGAGGAAGTCAACGCGGTCGCCGAAGCACGGGCGACCGCGCCTGCGCTGGCACAGCTGGCCGGCTACCGCGCGCCCTAGTGCGCCACGGAGCCGCTTGGCGGCGACTAGTGCGCCGCCGTGTCCCAGCTCCGGCCGTAGCCGACGCTGACCTCGAGCGGCACGTCCAGCGGGTATGCGCCGCCCATCTTGTCGCGCACCAGCGTCTCGAGGGCGTCGCGCTCGCCCTGGGCAACCTCGAACAACAGCTCGTCATGCACCTGCAGCAGCATCCGCGACCTCAGCCCGGCGTCCTTGATCCCCCGGTCGACGTTGATCATTGCAACCTTGATGATGTCGGCAGCGCTGCCCTGGATCGGGGCGTTCAGCGCGGCCCGTTCGGCGGCCTCGCGGACATTGCGATTGCTGCTATCCAATTCCGGCAGGTAGCGCCGCCTGCCGAACACCGTCGACGTGTAGCCGTCCTTGCGCGCCTGATCGACGACATCGCGCAGGTAGTCGCGCACCCCGCCGAACCGGCCGAAGTACTGCTCCATCTGCACCTTGGCTTCCTCGGTGGAGATCTTGAGCTGGGCGGCCAATCCGTAGGCGGACAATCCGTACGCCAGCCCGTAGGACATCGCCTTCACCCGGCGGCGCAGCTCAGGCGTGACCTCGTCGATCGGCACGGAGAATGCCCGCGATGCCACAAATGAGTGCAGGTCCTCGCCGGTGCGAAACGCCTCAATTAGGCCGTCGTCCTTCGACAGATGGGCCATGATGCGCATCTCGATCTGGCTGTAGTCGGCCGTCATGAGCTCGTCGAAGTCACCCTGACCGCCCTTGCCGACGACGAACGCATCGCGGATCCGTCGCCCCGCATCGGTGCGAATGGGGATGTTTTGAAGGTTGGGCTCGGTCGACGACAGTCGGCCGGTGGCGGCGATGGTCTGGTTGAACGTGGTGTGGATCCGGCCATCGGAGCCCACCGAGTTGAGGAGACCGTCGACGGTGACCTTGAGCCGGGTGGCGTCGCGGTGCGCCAGCAGATGCTGAAGGAACGGGTGGCCCGTCTTGTCGAACAACCCCTGCAGTGCGTCGGCGTCGGTGGTGTAGCCCGTTTTGGTGCGTTTGGTCTTCGGCATCTCCAGCTCGTCGAACAACACGACCTGCAGCTGTTTGGGCGAGCCGAGGTTGATCTGCTTGCCGATCACCGCATACGCGGCCTCGGCGGCGTCGCGGATCTGGGCTGCGAACTCGCTCTGCAGCTCCGACAGCAGCTCGAGGTCCACGGCAATTCCGGCGGTTTCCATTTCGGCAAGGGCCCGCTGCACCGGCAGCTCCATGTTGCCCAGCAGCGACGAGGAGTCGATACGAGCCAGTTCCTCATCGAGCGCATCGAGCGAGATCCATTACGGCGCTCGCGCGCAGAATCACCGTCTGCACCGCCTGGTCGTCGACGCCCTCACTGTCGTCGAGCAGCGAAAGCTGTTGCTGCTCAGGGTTATCCGCCCGCAGCTCGCGCTTGAGATACCGCAGCGACAAATCGTCGAGGGCGAAGCTGCGCTGCCCGGGCCGCACCAGATAGGCGGCGAGTGCGGTGTCTGAGGTGACACCGGCCAGCTTCCAGCCGCGGCCTTCGAGGTCGTGCATGGCCAGCTTGGCCTCGTGCAGCGCCTTGGGCTGGTCGACGTCGGCCAGCCAGGACGCCAGCGCGGCCTCGTCGTCGGGGTGCAGGCCTGCGGTGTCGATGTAGCGGCCGTCTCCGTCGGCGGCCACCACCGCCAGCGCGGTGGCGTCGGCGTCGAACGCCAGGTGAGTGCCGACCACCGCGAGCCCGAAGCGGCTGCCATCGCTGTGCTCAGTCAGCCATGCTGCCAGCTTGCCCGACTCGAGCGCTCCTCCCCGCACGTCGAAGCCCTGGTCGACCTCGGGATCTGCCGATGCCAACGTGTCGAACAGCCTGTCCCGCAACACCCGGAACTCCAGGTCGTCGAAGAGCCGATGAATGTGGTCGCGGTCCCACGGTTGCATCCGCAGCGTGTCGGGCGTCTGGGCCAGCGGCACGTCCTTGACGAGGTCGGTGAGTTCGCGGTTCAACACCACGCTCGACAGGTTGGCCCGCAGCGCATCGCCGACCTTGCCCTTCACCGTGTCGACGCCGGCGACGAGCGCCTGCAGCGACCCGTACTCGGCGATCCATTTCGTCGCCGTCTTCTCCCCAACGCCGGGGATACCGGGGAGGTTGTCGCTGGGGTCGCCGCGCAGCGCAGCGAAGTCCGGGTACTGCTGCGGCGTCAGCCCGTACTTCGCGACGACGGCCTCAGGGGTGAACCGCGTCAGCTCGCTGACCCCTTTTACCGGGTACAGCACGGTGACGTCGTCGCTGACGAGTTGCAGGGAGTCGCGGTCGCCGGTGACGACCAGCACCCGGTAGCCCGCATCCTCGGCCTGGGTGGCCAGGGTGGCGATCACGTCGTCGGCCTCGAACCCGGGTTCGGCGAGCACGGTGATGCCGAGCGCGCCGAGGACTTCCTTGGTGATGTCGATCTGGCCGCGGAACTCGTCGGGCGTTGCGGACCGGCCCGCCTTGTACTCGGGATACTTCTCCAGCCGGAACGTCTGCCGCGACACGTCGAATGCCGCCGCGATATGGCTGGGCTGTTCGTCGCGCAGCAGGTTGATCAGCATCGCGGTGAACCCGTAGACGGCGTTGGTGGTCAGCCCGCCCTGCGTCTTGAAGTTCTCGGCGGGCAGCGCGTAGAAGGCCCGGAACGCCAGCGAATTGCCGTCCAGCAGCATCAATGTCGGCTTCTCGGCCGTTGCGCTTGCGGTCACGGGCCTAACTCTATGCATGCCCGCTGACACCGCGTAGGCGCCGCGCGCCAGGCCGGATCTGCGATGGGTGATCATGCCGCCTGCGCCGTGGACGGGCACCATCCCGTCACCCTGCTGGCCGGCCTGCGGGGCAAGTGCCTGCTGCGCCTGCTGCGCCTGCTGTGCGGCCTTCTTTGCCACCCCCGGATAAGTCCATCCGGGCCGGTTGACTACCGACCCCAACGTCTCTCCACTGCGCCGAAACTGGAACACGTTTCAGTTTCGGCGCCCGAGTCGGTACGCTGACCGCGTGTCAGCTGCATCTACTCAACCGGCGATCGACGGGTGGTTCGCCACCGATCAGACCGGGGCGCCGTATCTGATCGGCGGCAAATGCCATCAGTGCGGTACCTACGTCTTTCCGCCGCGCGCCAACAACTGCCCCAATCCGGCCTGCGATGGCGACGAGCTGGCGCAAGTGCCGCTGTCGCGCCGCGGCAAGCTGTGGAGCTACACCGAAAACCGCTACGCCCCGCCGCCCCCGTATCCTTCGCCGGATCCCTTTGAACCCTTCGCCGTCGCCGCGGTGCAGCTCGCAGACGAGGGGCTGATCGTGTTGGGCAAGGTGGTCGAGGGCACGCTGGCCGCTGACCTGAAGATCGGCATGGAGATGGAGCTGGCCACGATGCCGCTGTACGTCGACGACGACGACGTACAGCGCATCGTGCACGCGTGGAGGATCGCCTGATGAGTCCCGAACCGCTGTACATCCTCGGTGCCGGCATGCACCCATGGGGCAAGTGGGGCAACGACTTCACCGAATATGGAGTCGCAGCCGCGCGGGCCGCGCTTTCGGAGGCGGGGTTGGATTGGCGCCAGATCCAGCTGGTCGCGGGCGCCGACACCATCCGCAACGGCTATCCCGGATTCGTCGCGGGCGCGACGTTCGCCCAGAAGCTGGGCTGGAACGGGGTTCCAGTGTCGTCCTCATATGCGGCATGCGCCAGCGGGTCTCAAGCTCTGCAGAGTGCCCGCGCCCAGATCCTGGCCGGCTTCTGCGACGTCGCGCTCGTCATCGGCGCCGACACCACACCCAAGGGGTTCTTCGCGCCCGTCGGCGGGGAACGACGCAATGACCCCGACTGGCAGCGGTTCCATCTGATCGGCGCGACCAACCCGGTGTACTTCGCGCTGCTCGCGCGTCGCCGGATGGATCTCTACGGCGCCACACTCGAAGACTTCGCGCAGGTGAAGGTCAAGAACGCCAAGCACGGCCTTGGGAATCCCAACGCGCGGTTCCGCAAGGAGACCTCGGTGGAGGACGTACTTGCCAGCCCGGTGGTCTCGGATCCGTTGCGGCTGCTGGACATCTGCGCCACGTCCGACGGGGCGGCGGCGTTGATCGTGGCGAGCAAGGCCTTCGCCGAGAAGCATCGCGGCTCGCTCGAAGGCGTGCCGTCGGTGCGCGCCGTGAGCACCGTGACGCCGCGCTACCCGCAGCACCTGCCTGAATTGCCCGATATCGCAACCGATTCCACCGCAGTGGTGCCCGCGCCGGACCGGGTGTTCAAGGATCAGATCCTCGACGCCGCCTACGCCGAGGCTGGGATCGGGCCGGAGGATGTGAGCCTCGCAGAGGTGTACGACCTGTCCACCGCGCTTGAGCTGGACTGGTACGAGCATCTGGGGCTGTGCGCCAAAGGTGAGGCCGAGCAGTTGTTGCGCAGTGGTGCGACGACGATCGGCGGCAAGATTCCGGTCAACCCGTCGGGCGGCCTTGCCTGCTTTGGCGAAGCGATCCCTGCGCAGGCAATCGCCCAAGTCTGCGAATTGACCTGGCAGCTCAAGGGTCAAGCCACCGGAAGGCAGGTCGAGGGCGCCACCGTCGGCGTCACCGCCAACCAAGGCCTGTTCGGCCACGGCTCGTCGGTCATTGTTGCTCGCTAGGCAGTTCACTGCCTACGGCCCGTCGCATTGGGCCACCATCGCCGTGTTCGTCATCGGCGCCGGACTGCTCGTGTGGGTCGGGCGCAGGCAGACCGAACAACAGGCACGACGCCTTGGCCGCATTCTCGGTGCGGTGACCGCCCTCATCTACGTCGCGATTCTGATCTACATCCTCACCCCGCCGACGATCGACTCGGTGCCACTGCAATTGACCGACCTCGCGACCGTCACCGCGGCCTATGCCTTGTGGTCGCAGAAACACTGGGCGTACGCGCTGACCTACTACTGGGGCCTGGTTCTGAGTACGCAGGCGTTGATATCGCCTGCTCTGCAGAGCTCCGATTTTCCGCACTACCAGTTCCTGGCATTCTGGGCCATTCATCTGCTCGTCGTCTGGGCGGCCATCTACCTGACCTGGGGTCGCGGCATGCGGCCCGATTGGCGCAGCTATCGGCTCGCCGTCGTCGTCACCGTGGTGTGGGCGGCGGTTACGTTCACGTTCAACAGGTTTGCGGGAACCGACTACGGCTTCCTCAACCGGAAACCCTCCACCGCATCGCTCCTGGACGTGTTGGGCCCGTGGCCGTGGTACATATTCACCGCCGCCACGCTGGTCCTCATCGTGTGGGCGCTGATGACCTGGCCGTGGCAGCAGAACCGGTCGCCGCGCTAGGGTCGATTGATGGCCATCGCTGACGATTGGGCGCCCGACGCCTGCACGCTTCCGACGGCAGAACGTCCGTTGCGGGTGGCGGAGTTCGACGAATTGTTCGCCTTCGTCTCGCATGCCGAGCGGCGAGGGCCGCAACTGCTGGACTTGGTGCTGCCTCGCGATGTCGAGACAGACGCCCGCGATCTCGCCCGGCGCGAAACCGAATGCTGCTCGTTCCTCAGTTTTGACTTCGAGTCGGTCGGCGACGACGTCGTCATGCACATCGGCGTTTCACCGAGTCAGGTCGACGTGCTCGACACGATCGAGGCGCGCGTCGCGACCTAGGCCACACCCAGATATGCGGCGCGAATACTGTCGTCGGCCAACAACTCTTTCGCGTTTCCCTCGCGGGTGACCTCGCCGGTCTCCAGAATGTAGGCGCGGTCGGAGCGGCTGAGCGCCTGCTGGGCGTTCTGCTCGACCAGCAGCACCGTGGTGCCCTGCGAGTTGATCTCGGCGATGATCTTGAAGATCTGCGAGATCACCATCGGCGCAAGGCCCATCGACGGTTCGTCGAGTAGCAGCACCTTCGGCCGGGCCATCAGCGCCCGCCCTATCGCAAGCATCTGCTGCTCGCCCCCGGATAACGTGCCACCCACCTGGTTTCGGCGTTCGGCCAGCCGCGGGAACGTCTCCAGTACCCAGTCCAGCTTCTCCTTGTGTTCAGCCTTGGATGCGAACTTCCGCCCATAGCAACCCATTTCGATGTTCTCGGTCACCGTCATCCCTGGGAACACGCCACGGCCTTCCGGCGCCTGGATCAGGCCGTCGGTCACTCGCTTGTGAGCCTTGACGCGGGTGATGTCCTGACCGTCGAACCACACCGATCCCGAAGTCAGCGGGCGCAGCCCCGAAATCGCGCGCATCATCGTCGTCTTGCCGGCTCCGTTGGCGCCGAGCAATGTCACCAGCTCACCCTCGCGCACCACCACCGACACACCGTGCAGCGCCTCGATTCGTCCGTAGTGCACGACGACGTCGCGGGCCTCGAGCAGAACGGGGCGTTCGTCGGTGTCATTGGAGTTCGTCATCGGACACCCCCAGGTAGGCGGCAATCACCTTCGGATCTTCGCGGATCTCCGCGGGCAGGCCGTCGGCGATCATGCGACCGAACTCCAGAACGACGATGCGGTCGGTGACACCCATGACCACTCGCATATCGTGCTCGATGAGCAGCACGGTGTACCCGTCGTCGCGGATCTTGCGAATCAAATCCATCAATGCGGCCTTCTCGCTCGGGTTGAACCCGGCGGCCGGTTCGTCGAGGCACAGCAGTTTGGGCTCGGTCGCCAGCGCGCGGGCGATCTCCAGCCTGCGCTGGTCGCCGTACGGCAGATTCTTGGCCTTCTCTTCGCCCCGGTGGGCGATGCCGACGAAATGCAGTAGCGCAGCGGCCCTTTCGATCGCCGTCTTCTCCTCACGACGATGACGCGGCGTGCGGACGAGCGCACCGGGCACCGAGGTCTTGTGCCGCGCGTCGGTGGCGACGACGACGTTCTCCAGCGCCGTCATCTCACCCCACAGCCTGATGTTCTGGAAGGTGCGCGCGATGCCCTTGCGGGTGATCTGGTGGCGTTTGACCCGGCCCAGCCGAGCCCCGTCGAAAATCACGGTGCCCGAGCTCGGCCGGTACACCCCCGTGATCGCGTTGAAGCAGGTGGTTTTCCCCGCGCCGTTGGGCCCGATCAGTCCGAGGATCTCCCCGCGACGGATGTTGAAGGTCACCGAATCCAGCGCCACCAGGCCGCCGAACTTCATCGTCAAATCCTTTGTCTCCAAAAGGACTTCACCTTCGGCGACGTGAATCTCCCGATGGACACCGGCGAGTTCTTCGATCGTCACGCCGCTGGCTCCTTCTCCCCCGGCGGCGTTCGCAGCAGATCGCGTGCGGCCTTTCCGTAGGCCAGCAGTTTCTGGCGGACCGGGAACAGACCCGCGGGACGGAAGATCATCATGACCACCAGGGCCAACCCGAAGAACAGGTACTTCAGGTCGCCGAGGTTGATGCCGAGGAAGTGCACGCCGAGCAGTCGGTTCGGCAAGTAGACGATGACGAACGCCCCGAAGATCACGCCCAGCTTGTTGCCCTGCCCGCCGAGGACCACCGCGCACAGGAACAACATCGAGTTGATGATGTTGAAGCTCGGCGGCGCGACGTACTGCACCTGGCCCGCGTACAGCGCGCCGGACAACCCACCGATCGCCGCCCCCATCACGAACGCCCACAGCTTGAACCGGAAGGTATTGACGCCCATCACTTCCGCGGCGTCCTCGTCCTCGCGGATGGCGACCCACGCGCGGCCCACCCGACTGCGTTCCAGGTTGCCGACCAGCAGCAGGATGGCGACGATCAGCACGAGGCCGAGCCAGAACCACCAAGTGCCGTAGTTGGCGTGCCCCGACGAATTCCCGTTGGAGAACACGCCTTCGGGAAGTTTCTCGCTCTCCCCCAGCCGGGGGAACGCCACCTGGCTCAGCCCCCGCGGACCGTTCGTGATGTCGGAGAGGTTGTCGGCCATCAGTCGGATGATCTCGCCGAATCCCAGCGTGACGATCGCCAGATAGTCACCGCGCAGACGCAACGTCGGGATGCCGAGGATCAGGCCCGCCAGTGCGGTCATGGCCATCGCCAGCGGCACACACGACAACCACGCCCATGGCGCGCTGAACATCCCGGTGGGGCCGAGTTGGTTCCACGGGCTGTTGGGGCTGGTGAGCAGCGCGACGGTGTATGCGCCGACAGCGTAGAAGCCGACGTAACCCAGGTCCAGCAGGCCGGCCTGGCCGACCACCACGTTCAGCCCGATCGCGATGATCGCGACCATGGCGAACTGGGCCATGGTGCCGCCGAAGCTGATGCCTGGGGTGTCCAGGAACGGCGGCGTGTACAGCGGCAGCAGCGCGAGCGCGCCGAACAGCAGGATGCCAAAGGCCCACTTCTGCACTCGCGACAGGCCGTCCCACCACTCCCGCAGACGGTCGCCCGGCCGCAGAACTGGCCGTCGTCGATCACTGGTGCAGGCTCATGCCCGTGCCTTCCCGAGGCTTTCACCGAGTATCCCGGTCGGCCGGAACAGCAGCACGAGAACGAGCAGTACGAACGCCACCACATCGCGCCATTGGGTGCCGAACACGGCCTGCCCGTAGTTCTCCATGATGCCCAGCAGCAGCCCACCGAGCAGGGCGCCGCGCAGATTGCCGATGCCACCGAGCACCGCCGCGGAGAAAGCCTTGATACCCAACAGGAAGCCGCCCGAATAGATGATTCCCTGCGGAACCTTGAGCGTGTACAGCAGCGCCGCGGCGCCGGCGAGCAGGCCGCCGATGAGAAACGTCGTCATGATGATGCGTTCGCGGGACACACCCATCAGCGTCGCGGTCGTCGGGTCCTGGGCAACGGCACGGATGCCGCGGCCGAACTTTGTCCGGTTGATCGCGTAATCAGTGAGCACCGCCAAGATCAACGCCGCGACGATGATCACGATGGTCACGTTGGTCACCGACGCACCGAAGACGGTGAACTGTGTCTTCGGCTGCACCAGGATGATGGGCTGTTGCGCGTTGCTGCCGCCATAGCCCTCGATAATGTGCGGCAGGATGAAGTGGACGAATTCCTGCATCACGAACGAGGCGCCGATCGCGGTGATCAGGAACGTCAGCGACCTTGCGTTGCGCCTTCGCAGCGGTCGATACGCGACGAATTCCAGCCCGACCGCCGCCGAGCCAGACACCAACATCGCGAACAGCATTGCGATGGCCAGATACAAGATCGTCAATGCAATGCCCTTGTTGTAGGCATTGCCGCTCGGCGTGAACCCCATGATGATGTCGAGGGCAAAGTAGGCGCCGAACATGCCGAGCATGAAGATCTCGGAGTGAGCGAAGTTGATCAGCCGCAGCACACCGAACACCAGCGTGTAGCCGACCGCCACCAGCGCATAGATCGCACCCCACGCGAGCCCGTCGATCGTCAACTGCCAGAAGCCGATTCGCAGGCCTTGTAGGTTGAAATTGATGTTGGCGGCCAGGCACGCGTATTGGTCGACGCACTCGTGGATCATCCGGGGGCGGGCTCCTCGCGACGGTGTCTCTAAAACACGTCTCTAGCGAAAACGCGTCCGAGCCTTTCGGTCTCGGACGCGCCTCGCTGAGCGGCTACTGAACCTTGAAGATCCAGATCAGGTTCGTGGTGAGCTCACCGGTGGGGGTCCACTGATACTTACGAGCCACACCCTGGCCGTTGTAGTTCTTGACGAAGTCCAGCAGCGCGGGCCGAGTTATGGCTCCTGAGTCGATGCCCTTCACCAGGATGGTGCCGAGGTCGTAGCCCTCGGCACTGTAGGTGCCCGCGTCGGCGTTGAACTTCTTCTTGTACTCATCGGCGAACGTTCCGGTGGCCGGGCCGCACGGGCAGGACAGAATGGCGCCCTTGGTCGCTTCGCCACCCTGCTTGACGTACTCGGGATCCTTGGTGCCGTCGGCCGACACGAAGGTTCCGCTGAAGCCACCGTCCTTGAGCTGCTGGGTCAGTGGCGCAGCCTCGGAGTAGTAGCCGCCGTAGAACACCGCGTCGGGGCTGATTCCCTTGACCTGTGTCACCGCGGCGGAGAAGTCCTTGTCGCCCTTCTTCACCGAGATGTTGCAACCTGAGTCGGCGATCGGGCCAAGCGTTTCGCGCACCGCCGAGGCCAGGCCGAGGCCGTAGTCGGTGCTGTCGTCGATCACGCAGATCTTCTTGTAGCCCAACGTGTTCTTCAGGTAGTTGGCGACTGCGGGGCCCTGCACCGCGTCGTTCGCCAGACCGCGGAAGAACGTCTTCCAGCCGTTCTCGGACAGCGTCGGGTTCGTCGCCGACGCGGTGGTGGCGACAAGACCGGCCTGGTCGAACACCGTCCCGGTGGCCTTGGTTTCACCGGAGAACGCCGGGCCGACGAGCCCGATCGTGTACTGGTCGTCGACGATCTGCGGGGCGATCGCCGTGGCCTTCTGCGGATCACCCTCGGTGTCGAACGGCTTGAGTTGCACCTGGCAGCCCGGGTTGGCGGCGTTGTGCTTGTCGATCGCGAGCTGCACGCCGTTCTTGATGTTGATGCCCAGCGCGGCGTCCGGGCCGTTGAGCGCACCCGCCATCGCGATCGACACCGGCGGGCAGCTGGCCTTGCCATCCCCGGCAGGATCGGAGGGAGCGGCACTCTGGTCGGCCTTGACTTCCTTGCCCTGCCCGTCGATCTGAACCTGCTCGACGATCTTCAGCTGGCTCTGCGACTTCTCCTGTTCCGGCTTGGACTGGTTGCAGGCGGCAATGCCGAGCACAAGCAAACTGGCACTACCGAGAGCAAATGCATTCCGTGACACGCGACCGCGCACGCTTCACCTCCGGGTCTATGGTTTCATCGGCATCGACGCACCAGCTCAGGTCGGGCGGGGCGGCGATGCTTCGGGACGACCATAGCCAACGCATGGCTGCGTCGCGTCATGTTGACCGACGCACACCCGTGACCGGCTGCGAAATCGCTGTCAACGGCGCGTCGGAAACGCACAATTTACGATTTCTCCGGCGTATCGAGCGTTTCCAGGACCACCTCGGCGACGCGTTTCATCGTGGTCCGGCGATCCATCGCAGCGCGCTGGATCCACTTGAACGCCTCCGGCTCGGTCATCCCCTGCTTGGACTGCAGCAAACCCTTGGCGCGCTCGACCAGCTTGCGGGTCTCCAACCGGTCCGACAGCGAGGCGACCTCATTCTCCAGCGCGGCGATCTCGCTGAACCGGCTCACCGCCACCTCTATCGCCGGAATGAGGTCGGTGATGTTGAACGGTTTGACCAGATATGCCATCGCGCCCGCGTCGCGGGCCCGTTCCACCAGATCGCGCTGGCTGAATGCGGTCAGGATGACGATCGGCGCGATCCGCTTGGCTGCGATCTCCGATGCGGCGTCGATGCCGTCGCGGCGCGGCATCTTGACGTCCATGATCACCAGATCCGGCCTAAGGCTCTCGGCCAGGTCGACCGCCTCCTGCCCGTCGCCTGCCTCGCCGACGACCTCGTAGCCCTCTTCGCGCAGCATCTCGGCCAAGTCCAGCCGGATGAGTGCCTCGTCCTCGGCTACGAGAACGCGGTGCGGCTTGTCAGCGTCGGTCGGTGAGCCGGTCATGGGTCACATTGTGGCGGTATCAGCTGCGATCAGCGACCGCGGGGCCATCCTCTATGGTGGGAGACCGCGAGAACGACGATGCCCTCGTATCCCAACTGGCAGAGGAAACGGATTCAAAACCCGTCCAGTGTGAGTTCGAATCTCACCGAGGGCACAACGAGTAACGGGCGGATTCCGAAGAACCCGCCCGTCAACTCCGCGCTACGTGCCCGTGGCGGTCAGCCGAGGCCGAGCAGCCCGACGTGACCGGTGCCGATGTTCGCAGCGCCGACGTTGGGCCCACCGATGTTAAGCAGGCCGAAGCTTCCGATCCCGATGTTGCCGATGCCGGTGTTACCGGGCCCGAGGTTAAGGATGCCGGTGCTGCCAGGGCTGCTCAGGACGACGCCGTTGTTGCATACCAGGCTCGAGATGCCCAGCAAGCACGCGGCGTTTGACGTCGCAGGAACGGCCATGGCGATGACGCCCGCACCGAGTAGCGAACATCTAAGGATGACAGTTGAACGCATGAGCGCTATTGCTTTCTCCTTAGCCAGGATGGAGGTCTACGAATCCTGGACTAAACCGCGAGATGCCGATTGAAAACAGGCCCGCAAATAAGATATTAAGTTAACTATGCTTGGCATCGGCTTATATTGCCGAATTATCGACTGTCCTCGCACCACAACAATTGACGTTTTCGGTGAATCGACGTCCGAAACAACCCGTGACAGGCGAATCTGAATGTTTGCTGACACAATACTTACGGGTAGCGAGAACTTCACCGCTTGGCAAAACTCCTAAGAGGCCGGCTACCGAGAAACCCCAGGTCGGCAAGCACGGCGTTACGCTTGGTGCGTGGTGGTCAAGGCACGACGCGTCTGCGTACCGGACGTGGCGCTGGAGAGCCGTCTCCCGGCCCGGACGCGACACGATGCCGAGACCGTGGCCCGCCACCTTCGGGTTCTGACGGTGACAACCCGCATCGGCGCCCTCATCAGCGTGTTCTTCGGACTCCAGGGCCTGATCGTGGGCCAGGACATTGTGTGGATCCCGATGCTCAACATGGCCAGCGGCGCGATCTTCCTGCTGATCCCGCTGTTGTACCGGTTCGGCGACGTGGTCCCTGCGCTGGTGTTCTTCGCCGTTTCGACGACATCGATCACTGTCGTGTGTTGGCACCTTGGCACCGGCTCTGGCCTGCCGTTCTACTACCTCGTCGCGACGACAATCATGCTGCTGATCCTCGGTGTCGATCATCTTGTGCTCGCGTCGGCAATCGCAACCATCCTCGCGGCGACGGTCATCGCGCTTGAGGTGTTCGTTCCGTATAACACTGGCGTGCAACCGGATTGGTCGTTCAGGTTGGGTTTCATCCTCACGGTGGTCTCCGCATGGGGAATGGTTGTCGCAGTGGTTTGGTACGCGCTGCGTGAAATCCGACGCGCCAGGAACGCGATGGAGTCCGAGTACGACCGGTCCGAAAAGCTACTCGCGAACATCCTGCCCGCGACGATCGCCGAACGGCTGAAAGACCCGTCGCGCAACATCATTGCCGACAAATACGAAGACGCCTCAATTCTGTTCGCCGACATCGCCGGCTACACCAAGCGGGCCAGCGACACCACCCCAACCGATCTGGTTCGCTTCCTCGACCGCCTCTACACCGACCTGGATGCGCTGGTCGACCGGCACGGCCTGGAAAAGGTGAAGACAAGCGGCGACTCGTACATGGTGGTCAGCGGCGTGCCCCAGCCCCGCAACGATCACATGGAAGCGCTGGCCTGTCTCGCGCTGGATATGGCCGACGCTGTCGCAGGCCTGAAGGATCCGCAGGGACGCGAGGTGCCGCTGCGGATCGGCCTCGCCGCAGGGCCCGTGGTCGCCGGGGTCGTGGGCGCGCGCAAGTTCTTCTACGACGTGTGGGGCGACGCGGTAAACGTCGCGGCGCGGATGGAGACCACCGATGTCGAGGGTCGAATTCAGGTGCCCCACGACGTCTATGAACGCCTCAACCACGCGTTCCTGCTGGAGGAGCGCGGCAAGGTCGACGTCAAGGGCAAGGGCGTCATGCACACCTGGTATCTGGTCGGGCGCCGCGACGACTACGCCGTACGAACGGCCGTCGAACTTGGCCGAGCCAGCAGTTCCAGCAGTGCGGTGGTCACCTCGGCGGGCCGCTCCTCCATGATGTAGTGGTCGCTACCGGTTAGTACGGGGAGGCCAGCCGGGCCCGGCTTGCGACGGCGCTGGCCAGACCGCAGTCGCTGCGCGACGGGCTGCGGGCGGTCGTCGAGACCACCATGTCGTCGTTCACTGCGACGTTCGCCGGACGATTCGACGCTGCCGTCCTTGATGCGCTGATCGACGCCACGATCGGCGTGATCCGCCTGCCGGCCTAGACCTTGCGGTTCTCCGACTTGATCAACCAGGCCAGCTTCTCGAGGCCGTCGATCAGCTGATGCAGGATGTCGGCGGTGCTTGGGTCCTCGGCGTCGACCGCGTCATGCACTGTGCGAATGGTCTCTACGGCCGCGTACGCACGGCCGGCGATCAGGTCGACCACCTCGGTGGTGTTGTGCTCGTAGGCCGGGAACTGCGGCAGCGTGGTGCCACTTGCCACGGTGTCGGAACGTCCGTCCGGCACTGCGTCAAGCGCCCGCATCCTCTCGGCGACGGTGTCGCTTGACTCACGGGCGAAGTCGACGAGTTCGTCGAGCTGAAGGTGAAGGTCGCGGAAGTTTGTTCCGACGACGTTCCAGTGCGCCTGCTTACCCTGCAGGTGAAGTTCGATCAGATCGACCAGTACCCGCTGCAGGTTGGCGCGGAGCTCAGGCGATGCCTGAAATGCTTGTACTTCCGCTTGTGTGCGACGTGTTGTAGATGCCATGTCTAGGTCAACGCCCAACAATTTGGAATGAGTCCAAATCAGCTTGTGGCTTGGGTCATACAGGCTGGTCCTGCTGCTGATCCTGCGCTCCACGATCCGCGCGTAGCCGGCCCCATGCCCAGCAGTACCAGCCCGACGACGATGAACACCACGACGCGGAAGATGCCGTCCAGGGTGCCGAGGTCGAATAGGAACAGCTTGGCCGTCGCGGCCCCGACCAGCGCCAGTCCGCCACCGATCGGCAGTGACCGCTCCGCTTTCGGCAGCCGCGCCGCGTAGATGAACAGCGCGGCCGCCATAGCGATCCAGCAGATCGTCGCCGCCATGTGACCGGCGAAGAACCCACCGCCCTCGCCACCGGCCAATACGCCTGCAGTCACGGTGACCGTCGTGACTGCGTACACGATCACCACAGCCGAACCCGCCCACACATTCGCCTCGCCCTTCAACGAATAGGCGATCGCCACCGCGCACGCCACCAGCAGCAGGCTGGACACCAGCGTAGAAATCCCAGCGGCGGCGTCCACCGGGGTCGCTTGGACCAACGAACTCGGTGGCGCGTAGCTCAGATAGAGCCCGCCGCCTGCGAACGCGAAGCCGAGCGCCGACCATCTCGCGATGGCGTCGTGACGGCCCGCCACCGCGACGACGACCGCCATCGCCAGCAGGACGGGGCCGCCGACATGGCCGTCGAACGCGACAGTGACGGCGATCAGTGCAGAGACCGCCGAAAGCGCCGACCAGATCTGCCGCACCGCGCCCGTCACGCCTGACACTACGGCCAGGAATGCCGCGGCAAGGGCGGCGGCCATCAACGCGGCCACCACCCGGTCTACGCCCAGCGACACGCACAGCACAGGCACCACGCCCGCCGCCGTCAGCAAGGCCATCGCAACCCGATTTCCAGTGCGCGGCAACAGGATTAGCGCTGCGGCGATGGCGAGCAGGGCCGCGATGCCGCCGCACCGGCCAGCCACAGGTCGTACCCGTCATCGAAGTACACGGCGGCCAGCGCCACCAGCAGCGGAAGCGTGGGGGCCGCAATGCGCGCGGCGTGCAGCCAGATCCAGTCCTTGCCGAGCTGGACCATCAGGGAAGCCGCGGACAGCGCCAGCATGAAGCCGACGAGCAGAAGCGTGACACCGCCGGTGACGACGGGCGCGAGCGCGATCAGCGGCACCAGCACCAGCAGGCCGAGGTGTTGCGAATCCCAGCGCCGTGCCAGCGTCAGGCCACCGCCGCCGATCACCGCCGCGATCGCAAGGCCGATCGGCGCGGGCGCCCATTCGTAGATCGTGGTGACGGCGATGACGTTCATATAGGCGGCGGCGACGCCCGTGGCGGCCAGGGCAATAGCACCGACCCGCCCGCCCGGCCGTGCGTAGAGCCAGGCCGCCGCGGCCACCAGCGCAGCGGCCAGCACGGCACCCGCGCCGACGCGGATCTCCGGACGCAGGATGCCCGCCTGGGCGGCCAGCACCAGCAGCAGTACGACACCGATCAGGGTGACCGCGACGTCTGCGACTGCCAGCACCTTGCCGATCCAGCCCTCGGAGCGTTCCCGCGGCGGCCGGGGTGGGACGGGCGGTCGCAATAGCACGGGAGGCGCCGCGTACTGCGCCGGATATTGCGGCCAGTACTGCACCGCAGGCGGGGCGTACAGGTGCGGGTACCCCGCGGGGCGTTCGGACAGCAGGCCGTCGAGCGCGGTGAGGTCTGTCGAGACCCTCGCCATGTACTGCGAAATCGCGGCGAAGTCCGAGGATAGCCGGGCGATCACGGCATGATGCGGGTCGGTCATGCAGGTCATGCCGTCATGGTCCCAGCAACCCCGCGCTCTCCGGATGAGTAGGACTACTCGTCTAGGCCGTGTTCGATTGCGTATCGCGCCAGCTCGACACGGTTGGCGACCTGAAGCTTGCGCAACGTCGCCTGCACGTGGTTCTCCACGGTGCGGTGGCTCAGCGACAGCCTGGTGGCGATCTGCTTGGCGGTTAGTCCCTTTGCGACGTGCCGCAGCACCTCGGTTTCACGTTCAGTCAGGCTGGGCACCGGAGTCCCGGCAGGGCCCGTGTTACCGGACTGCGCGATGCGCCGGTACTCCCCGAGCACGAGCCCGGCCAACCCCGGCGTGAACACCGCGCGCCCCTCAGCCGTCGCGCGCACGGCGTCACCGAGTTCCTGCTTCGACGCGCTCTTGACGAGATAGCCTGTCGCGCCTGCCTTTACCGCCTCCAGAACGTCGTCGCGCTCATCGGACGCAGACAGCACCAGGATGCGCGACGACGGCGACACCGCGAGCACCTCGGCGGTGGCCTGGGCGCCGTCGCCGTCGGACAGCCGCATGTCCATCAGCACGACGTCGGGTTGCACAACGGCGGCTCTGCGCCGGGCAGCCGCCATCCCGTCGGCCGTGGCGACAACGGAGAAGCCGTCGTCGGCAAGGTCGCGGGCCACCGCGTCCCGCCAGATTGGATGGTCGTCGACGACCATCACCGTCGGAGTACCGTCAGCTCCCATTCCGTCCCGCATCCCGGCCCGGTGTTCAGCGTTGCGCTGCCGCCCAGCCAATTCATCCGTCCCACAATTGATTTAGCCACCCCGACACGGCCTTCGGCGACCGCTTCCTCGAGCCTGCCGTCGGCGATGCCGACGCCGTCGTCGCGGATGCTCACGGTTACCGCGTCGCCGAGGTCCTCCAGCAGCACGTACGCACGGGCGTCTGATCCGGCGTGCGACGCGACGTTGTCAAGTGCGTTGGCCGCCGCCGCATGCAACTCATCAGCGACGCCCGCGTCCAGCAGAACGGGGTCCGCAGGCACGCTGACCGATATCCGATCCGATGCTCGCCGTAGCAGCAGCGCCCCGATGTCGACCATCGCTCCTGCCGGCGGCTCGGTGTCCGGCGAGCTGACCAGCCGCCGTAACGCCCTCTCCTGCTCGCCGGCCAGCTCGGCCAATTCCGCTGTCTCTCCCCCGATTTCACGCCCACGCCGGGACATCAGGGCAAGAACCTGAATCGCGCCGTCGTGTACCTGACGCGATAACCGGTCGCGCTCCTCCAGCGACGCCGCGAGCCGGGTCGCCCGTTCCAGCTCCGCATGCGCGTGCCGAGCGGTTTGTGCGGCCATGCCGATCGCCAGCCCGACCGCGAGCTCGATGACGATCGTGGCGTTGCGGCCGAGGTCGTAGTTGAAGAAGCCCTTCACCAGCGTGCTGGCGATCATCACGACCACACCAGCCAGCATTCCTGGGATCGGGCCACGCAGAATCGCCGCAGAGATCGTCGCGTTGGTCGCCCACAGCGTGGTCGGCCACGACTGGTTGTCCAGCGCCCATTGGTCGGACGCGACGAACATCGTGGACAGCACAAGCGCCACCACCACAACGATTTCGGCGAGCACCCACGCGATCCTGCGGCCGAACCCCTGCAGATAGCCGATCGCGCATGCGGCGCTCGATGCGATCAACACGGCGAAAAGCAGCCAGCCGAGTGCCGGATGGGTGAGCTCGCGGTTGATCGCGATTTGGAAATAAAGCGCGTAAATGCAACTCAGCAGCCGGAAAACCTGCGCGGCCCGCCACAGCGGGGTGGCAGGGTCGGGCGCACGCACTACAGCACCTTGGACAGAAAGGCCTTCGTCCGTTCTTCTTTCGGATTGGCCAGCACCTCGCGTGGAGGTCCGCTTTCTACGACCACGCCGTCGTCCATGAACACCAGCTGGTTGGCGACCTCCCTGGCGAACCCCATCTCGTGGGTGACCACCACCATCGTCATGCCTTCGGCAGCAAGCTTTTTCATCACCGCGAGCACTTCGCCGACCAACTCAGGGTCCAGCGCCGAGGTGGGCTCGTCGAACAGCATCAGCTTGGGGTTCATCGCCAGGGCCCGCGCGATCGCGACCCGCTGCTGCTGGCCGCCGGACAACTGCGCGGGGTAGGCGTCCGCTTTTTCCGACAATCCCACCTGGTTCAGCAGATCCTTCCCCCGCGCCACCGCTTCGTCCCTCTTGACCCGCTTGACGTGGATCGGCGCCTCGATGATGTTCTCCAGCGCCGTGCGATGCGGGAACAGATTGAAATGCTGGAACACCATGCCGATGTCGCGGCGCTGCTTCGCGGCGTCACGGGGCGACATCTCGAGCAACTTGGTGCCCCGGTCGCGGTAGCCGATCAAATCTCCGTCGACATGCAGGCGGCCGGCATTGACCTGCTCCAGATGGTTGATACAGCGCAGGAACGTCGACTTGCCCGAGCCGGACGGGCCGACCATCACCAACACCTCGCCCTTGCCGACCTCGAGCGTGATGCCCTTCAAGACTTGCAGTGCGCCGAAACTCTTGCAGACCTGTTCGGCTTTTACCATCGGTGTCATGCGTGCCCCGCCTCACCTATCTGCTGTGCCTTGGCCAGCGCCTCAAGCTGTTTGGTGGTCAGCTTGCGCGACGCGCCACGCGAGAAGTAACGCTCCAGGTAGAACTGGCCGACCATCAGGACGCTCGTCACCACCAGGTACCAGAACGCCGCCACCATCAGCAGAGGGACGGGTGCGAATTCACGCGCGGCGATCTCACGAGAAGTGATTCCGAACAGATCCAGCGTGAAGGGCACCGCGGTGACAAGCGAGGTCGTCTTCAGCATGCTGATGACCTCGTTGCCGGTGGGCGGAATGATCACCCGCATCGCCTGCGGTAACACCGTGCGCCACATCGTCATGCCCCAGGACATGCCGAGCGCGGTCGACGCCTCCGTTTGCCCCTCGGGTACGGAACTGATTCCGGCACGGATGATCTCGGCCATGTAGGCCGCTTCATTCAACGCAAGCCCCACGATCGCCAACAGGAACGGAATCGAAAGGGCCTGCAAATTGAGGTGGTAGAACGACGGCCCGAACGGAATACCGAGCTGGATGACCGCATAGATCGTCGGGATCAGCCCCCAGAACACCAGCTGCACATACACCGGGGTGCCGCGGAAAATCCATAGATACACCCACGACACCGACCTGAACACCGGGTTCGGTGACAACCGCATCACCGCGAGGAGCACGCCCAGCGCGATCGCCAGCACCATGGAGTACACGGTCAGCTGCAACGTGTTAACCAGACCGATCTTCAACACACGACCGTTGAAGAGGTACTCGAAGAACTTCGGCCAGCGGAAGGCCTCGTTTGTCGCCGCACCGTAGAGGAACAGCACCACCAAGATGACGATGACGACCGCCGCCACCCACCGCCACGGATGACGCAGCGGAACGGCATCGATCGCGGCAGGGCCTGCGGGTGGCGACGTGTCGACATCAGTCATCTCGGCAACTCCAGGACTAGTTGATCGCGCCGTTGATCACCGGCTTGTCGATCATTCCCTTTTCGACACCCCAGTTTGTCGCAATCTCCTTGTACTTGCCGGTCTCGATCAGGTGCTCGAGGGCCTGCTTGAGCGACTGCGCCAATGGCGAACCCTTGGCCACCGGCCAACCGTACGGCGCGGCGTCCGCGATCTCACCGGCCTGCGTCAGCTTGCCGTTGCTCTGCTTGATCGCGTACAGCGACACCGGCGAATCCGCCGACATTGCGTCGACCTGACCGAGCATCACCGCGTTGGTGGCCGCATCCTGGCCGTCGAACGGCACGATCTGGATCGGTGGCTTACCGGCCTCAGTGCACGCTTTGTTCTTGGCAGGAAGCTCGTCGGTTTCCTCGGTCGTGGTGGCCTGCACGGAAACCTTCTTGCCGCAGGCGTTGTTGGGATCGACCGGGTTGTCGGGGCGCTGCGCCCACAGGATGCCTGCCGAGAAGTAGGTGACGAAGTCAACCGACTGCTCGCGTTCCTTGGTGTCGGTGAACGACGACATGCCGACGTTGAAGGTGTTGCCCTGAATGGAGGGGATGATCTTCGCGAAATCGGCTTCCCGGAAGTCGGCCGTCAGGCCGAGCGTCGACGCGATCGCGTTCATCAGGTCGACGTCGAAGCCGACGATCTTTCCGTTGGGGTCCTTGAATTCGTTGGGCGTGTAGGGGATGTTGACGCCGACGACCAGCTTGCCGGACGACTTGATCGCCTCAGGGACGGTGTTCGCGATCGCATCGACCTTTGCGGCCGAGGCCGACCCGCTCGCGGACGTCGATTCGCTTTTCGTGTCGGTACCGCTCGCGCAGCCCGAGAGGGCGAGAGCGCCTGTCGCAGCAAACACCGCCGCGATTCGCCAGAACTTCTTTGGTCCGCCTTGACATCCAGCTGACACGATTGCCTCTACTTTCTGCTTCGTGGATCCGGCGCGCAGCACCGGTAACGGAACAGTAGTAGAGACCTAACGCGCTGGCAGGAGAACGGAACCCAGCGATGAACCTAGTCTCAACCTGGGACTGCCAGGTCGAACCGCCCGCCACGAACAGAGCCGCAACACGCGTGTGGGCAATCCGACGAATCGCCGAGTTCGTCATCCTCGTTCCTCGTTTGCCCCTGGAAATCGCACAACTGTGCTGCACGGCACCGTCCGTCTACTCGTCGTAGCCAATATTGATGGCGCTACCGAAAGTTCGATTAGCGGGTGATGCTCTGCGGCTTTGCGCTCGAGTTTGAGTCGCCTTTGCGCGGCCTCTGCCAATTTGCAAACGCCCCATTAGCGCCGAGTTGTTATGCCACACTTCGGCCATGGAAAGCCCAGCTCCTCCCGCCATGTTGCAACATCTGTGGAAGTCCGCGCTGCTATCCGGGATTCTCGCTGTCATTCTCGGTGTTCTCGTGTTGGCTTGGCCCGGCATCACGATCGTCGTTGCGGCGATCTTCTTCGGCGCCTACTTATTGGTCACCGGTATCTCTCAAGTGGTATTCGCGTTCAGCCTGCACGTGTCGGCGGGCGGGCGCGTTCTGCTGTTCATCAGCGGGGCCGCCGCGCTGATTCTCGCGGTGCTCTGCTTCCGCAGCCTGCAGAATTCGATCCTGTTGCTGGCCATCTGGATCGGTGTCGGGTTCATCTTCCGCGGCGTGGCGACGGCAGTGTCGGCGATCAGCGACCCGACGCTGCCCGGCCGCTGGTGGGAGATCTTCATCGGCGGGATCAGCTTATTGGCCGGCGTCATCATGCTGGCTTCGCCATTCGAATCCGTCGCAACGCTGGCCGTCGTCGTCGGGATCTGGCTGATCGTCATCGGCGTCTTCGAGGCCGTCTCGGCGTTCGGGATCCGCAGCGCCAGCAAAAGCTTGGCCGCACGCCGGGAAGGCCCCGACAAAGCCGAGGTGAGCTAACACATACTCGCCATCTACTACGCTCTGTCGTAGGCTAGTGACACAGCCACGGAAGAGGGTCTGATGGACGCACTGGATGTGTCGCGGTGGCAGTTCGGCATCACCACCGTCTACCACTTCATCTTCGTCCCGCTCACGATCGGCCTTGCGCCGCTGATCGCGGTCATGCAGACCGTGTGGGTGGCCACCGGCAACACGGCGTGGTATCGGCTGACCCGGTTCTTCGGCAAGCTGTTCCTGATCAACTTCGCGCTCGGCGTCGCCACCGGCATCGTGCAGGAATTCCAGTTCGGCATGAACTGGAGCGAATACTCGCGGTTCGTCGGCGACGTCTTCGGCGCGCCGCTCGCGATGGAAGGTCTCGCGGCGTTCTTCTTCGAGTCCACGTTCCTCGGTCTGTGGATCTTCGGGTGGACCCGACTGCCGCGTCTGGTGCACCTCGCCTGCATGTGGATCGTGGCGGTCGCGGTCAACATGTCGGCGTTCTTCATCATCGCCGCCAACTCGTTCATGCAGCACCCAGTCGGGGCTCACTACAACCCCGAGACCGGGCCGCGCCGAACTAACCAGCATCGTCGCGCTGTTCACCAACAACACTGCGATCGCGGCGTTCTCCCACGCCGTGGCAGGGGCGTTCCTCACCGCGGGCACGTTCGTGGCGGGCGTGTGCGCGTGGTGGATGGTGCGGGCGCGCGACACCGCCGAGGCGCGCACGATGTACCGACCCGCGACGATCCTCGGCTGCCTTGTCACGCTGGTGGCTGCCGCGCGGACTGTTCTTCACGGGCGATTTCCAGGGCAAGCTGATGTTCAAACAGCAGCCGATGAAGATGGCTTCTGCAGAGTCGTTGTGCCACAGCGAAACCGACCCCAACTTCTCGATCCTGACGATCGGCACCCACAACAACTGCGACAGCGTGACGCACGTGATCGAGGTGCCGTACGTGCTGCCCTACCTGGCCGAGGGCAAGTTCACGGGCGTCCGCCTCGACGGTGTCAAAGACCTTCAGGCACAGTACGAGCAGAAGTTCGGGCCGGGTGACTACCGGCCGAACCTGTTCGTGACGTACTGGGCGTTCCGGGCGATGATCGGATTGCTGGTGTTCCCTTCGCTTTTCGCGGTCTGCACGTTGTGGCTGACCCGGCGCGACCGAATCCCGCACCAGCGCTGGTTGTCCTGGTTCGCACTGCTGACGCTGCCAACCCCGTTCCTGGCCAACAGCGCAGGCTGGGTGTTCACCGAGATGGGCCGCCAGCCCTGGTTGGTGGTGCCGAATCCGACCGGCGACCAGTTGATTCGGCTGACGGTCGCCGAGGGTATGTCGCATAATTCAGCGGCGATGGTGGTGACGTCGCTGGTCACCTTCACCGCGTTGTACGCGGCGCTGGCGGTCGTCTGGTTCTGGCTGATCCGGCGATACGTGGTCGAGGGACCGTTGGAGCACGATTCCGAGCCTGCGCCGCCGAGTCCACCTGGCGATGACCAAGTGGCGCCGCTGTCGTTCGCTTACTGAGAGTGGGTGTTTGAGGATGGGGCTCCAAGAACTCTGGTTCGTGCTCCTCGCCGTGTTGTTTCTCGGGTTCTTCGTGCTCGAGGGGTTCGACTTCGGGGTCGGCATGCTGATGGAGTACTTCGGGCGTGTCGCCAAGGGCGACCCCGAACAGCACCACAGGGCGGCGCTGAACACCATCGGTCCGGTCTGGGACGGCAACGAGGTCTGGCTGATCACCGCGGGGGGCGCAATGTTCGCCGCTTTTCCCGGGATGTACGCCACGGTGTTCTCGGGGCTATACCTTCCACTGCTGGCGATCCTCGTCGGGATGATCGTGCGCGTCTGCGCGATCGAATGGCGCGGCAAGATAGACGCCCCCGAGTGGCGATCCTTGGCAGACGTCGGCATCGCGCTCGGCTCGTGGCTGCCCGCATTCTTGTGGGGCGTGGCGTTCGCCGCGCTTGTTCGCGGCCTGCCTGTCGACGCCGACAAGCAGCTTCACCTGTCGTTCGGCGACCTGCTCAACGCGTACACGCTGCTGGGTGGGATGGCGATGGCGGGGTTGTTCCTCTTCTACGGAGCCGTGTTCGTGGCACTGAAAACCGAAGGCGCAGTGCGTGATGACGCCGTTCGGTTCGCCGCGTGGTCGGCGCTTCCTGTGACGGCGCTGGTGGCCGCATTCGGGTTGTGGACGCAGGTCGCCCACGGCAACGACCTGACGTGGATCGCGCTCGTGATCGCGGTCATTGCCCAGCTGTCGGCCGTCATGCTGGTCTGGAGCCGCGGCGGTGATGGCTGGGCTTTCGTGAGCACGATGGCGGTGGTGGCCGCGGTGGTCGTTCTGCTTTTCGGATCGCTGTACCCGAATCTTGTGCCGTCGACCTTGAATCCGGAGTGGAGCCTGACGATCTACAACGCGTCGTCGAGCCCGTACACGCTGAAGATCATGACATGGGCGGCGCTGATCTTCGCCCCGCTGGTGATGGCCTACCAGGGCTGGACGTATTGGGTATTCCGGCAACGGATCTCGGCCGACCGGATTCCCGCGTCGGTCGGGTTGTCGAGGCGGTTGACGTGAATCTCTGGCGCGCATCTGGCGCGATGCGGCGCTTCCTGGCCGCATCGGTGGCCTGTGGTGTTGTCATCAGCGGCGCCACCATCGCATCGGCCGTGGTTCTGGCACAGATCGTCGCGGGCGTCGTCACCCAGCCCGCGACACGGACCCTTCAACACTGGGCGGTCCCGCTGTGGATCCTGGTGGCGCTGTGGGTGATTCGCACACTCGCGCACTGGATTCAGGGCCGACTGTCCCAACGCGGCGCGACCGCGGTGATCGCCGAGCTGGCCAACGAGGTGCTTGGCTCCGTCACTGCGCTGCCACCGCGTCGGCTCGCCGCGCATCGTGATTTCGCCGCCGCACTGATCACCCAGGGCCTCGACGGTCTGCGACCGTACTTCACCGCGTATCTGCCTTCGCTGTTCCTGGCGGGCATCCTGACTCCGGCCGCGATCGTGGTGATCGGCATCTACGACGTGTACTCCGCCGTGGTCGTCCTGATCGCGTTGCCGCTGATCCCGGTTTTCATGGTGCTCATCGGATTGCTCACCCGCGATCGGTCCGAGGCGTCGCTCGCTGCGATGACCACCCTGCAGTCGCGCCTGCTCGACCTGATTGCGGGGATACCGACGCTTCGCGCGCTTGGCCGCATCGGGGATTCGGCTCAGCGAATCGCCGAACTCGGTGCGGCCCATCGCCGGTCGGCGATGGCCACCCTGCGGATCGCGTTCCTTTCCGCCTTGGTGTTGGAGTTGCTGGCCACACTCGGGGTGGCGCTGGTCGCAGTGGGTGTCGGGCTTCGCCTCGTCTTCGGGGACGTGACGCTGTCGGCGGGGCTCACCGCCCTGCTGCTGGCGCCGGAGGTGTTCTGGCCGCTACGCCGCGTCGGGCTCGAGTTTCACGCCGCGCAGGACGGAAAGACGGCCGCCGACAAGGCGTTCCGCTTGCTCGGGGCGCTCGGTTCTCTCCCTGCCGAACCGACCGCACTCGACGACTACGTCGAGCCCGGTCAGGTGACGGTGCTGACCGGACCCAACGGCGTTGGAAAGACGACGCTGCTGCACACCATTCTGGGCCTCGATTCGCCGCAGCCGCAGCCGTGGTGGGGTCAGGTGGCGTGGCTTGCACAGCGTCCCGTGCTCGTGCCAGGCAGCATCCGTGACAACCTCGAGCTGTTCGGACCGCTCGCCGACCTCGACAGCGCCTGTCGCGCGGCGGGTTTCGATGAGGTGCTTGCGGAGCTGCCCGACGGCTTGGAGACGGTCGTCGGTCGCGACGGGGTCGGCTTGTCACTGGGCCAGCGGCAGCGGCTCGGTCTTGCCAGGGTGTTCGGCTCGGGCGCACCGGTGCTGCTGCTCGACGAGCCGACGTCGCACCTGGACGCGCGCATGGAGACGCGTGTCCTGCACTCCATCGTGGCGCGGGCTTGGGCAGGAGCTGCGGTACTCGTCGTCGGCCACCGAGAACCCGTGCTGGCAATAGGCGACCGAGTCATTCGCATGGGAAGCCTTGTCGATGCGTGACCTAATGCGCCCCCGACTTCCGCGACTGCTGCTTGCCGTCGCGCTGGGCGTGCTGTCGCTTGGCAGCGCGCTGGCTCTAGCCGGGATCTCGGCATGGCTGATCACGCGGGCTTGGCAGATGCCGCCGGTGCTGGACCTGGCGGTCGCGGTGGTGGCCGTGCGCGCGCTCGGCATCTCACGAGGCGTCCTCGGGTACTGCCAGCGCCTGGCCTCCCACGACTCCGCATTAAGGGCCGCGGCCGACACCCGCGAGCGGCTTTACCGCCGGCTTGCCGACGCGCCCGCCGAGGCCGCGATGCGGCAACCCAGCGGTGAATTGGTGGCCCGGATCGGAGACTCGGTCGACGAGCTGTCCGATGTGCTGGTGCGCGCTGTACTGCCGATCGCGGTCGCCACCGTGCTGTCAATGGCCGCCGTCGGGGCTATTGCCGTGATCTCCCCCGCCGCGGCGGTCGTGCTGGGCGCCTGCCTGTTGATTGCCGGTGTCGCTGCACCATGGCTGGCCGCCCGCGCCGCCACCGCGGCGGAAGCGGTTGCAGCGCAGCATCATTCCGAGCGCGACGCTGCGGTGATGCTCGCGCTGCAGCACGCGCCCGAGTTACGGGTCAGTGGCCGCCTGGACGCGGTCATCGCCGAATCGGAGCACAAGCACCGCGATTGGGGCCGCGCCATCGACCGGGCGGCGGCCCCCGCCGCTGTGGCCGCCGCGGCACCGACTGCCGCCGGCGGCATCAGCGTGCTGGGCGCCGTGATCGCCGCGATCGGGATCGCCAACTCGGTAGCACCGATGACCGCGGCGATACTGATGCTGTTGCCGTTGTCGGCGTTCGAGGCAACCGTTGCCCTCCCCGCCGCCGCTGTGCAGCTCACCCGCTCGCGGATCGCTGCGAGGCGGTTGCGCGAACTCGCCCGGCCGGACACCGACGCGCGGATGCGGCCAGCGGTGTCGCCGGTGGAGCTCGAAGATGGCGCACGGCTTGCCGTGACCGGGCCCAGCGGTGCCGGCAAGACGACGCTTCTGATGAAGATGGCCGAAAAACCTTCGGAGGTAGCATTTTTCGCCGAGGATGCCCACCTGTTCGCCACCACGGTGCGCGACAATCTGCTCGTTGCCCGCGGTGACGCCACCGACGCGGAGTTACGAAATGTGCTGCAGCGGGTCGGCCTTGGCGGCTGGCTCGACGCGTTGCCCGACGGCCTTTCGACGGTACTCGTCGGTGGTGCGGCGGCCGTCTCCGCCGGGCAGCGCAGGCGGCTGCTACTGGCGCGGGCGCTCGTCTCATCGGTGCCGACCGTGCTGCTCGACGAACCGACCGAACACCTCGACGCGGCTGACGGCAAGCGGCTGCTGACCGAACTCCTCACCCCCGGCGCGCTTTTCCCTGCCGACCGCACCGTCGTCGTCGCCACCCACCACCTGCCCGACGACCTTGTCTGTCCCGTTCTCAACCTCAGCACCAGCGGGTAGCCTCACCGGCATGACCGGCTATCCACCGCCCTATCCACCACCGCCGCCGCAGCCCTACTCGGGGTTCACTCCTCCACCGACCGGGCCCCGCAACGGGCTCGGCATCACCGCGCTGGTACTCGCGATCCTCGGGCTCGTGTTTTGCTGGTCGGTGGCGGGCGGCGTCATCCTCGGTCTGTGCGCGATCATCATCGGGTTCGTAGCGCGGGGCCGCGTCAAACGCGGTGAGGCCACCAACGGCGGCGTCGCGATCGCCGGAATCGTGCTGGGGTTCTTGGCGATCATCGTCTCGCTCATTTTCATCCCGATCTGGATCGGGGTCTTCGACGAGGTCGGCGGAACGGATTACATCGACTGCGTGGCAAAGGCCGGGTCCAACCAACAGGCCATCCAGCAATGCGCCGACCAGTTCCGTGGCCGCGTCGAAAACCAGTTCTCGATCACGATCACGCCGACGCCCTAACCCAGGTGCCGCCGCCTCGGCACGAACTCCAGCGACAGCAACACGACCAGCAGTGGCAGTATTTGCGTCAGCGTCGCCATTACATAGCGGCGGTCACCGAGCGCATGGAATTTGCGTAGGTAGCGGTACAGCGATTCGAGCGCGATCAACGCATCGCCAAGGTGGATGGCGGTGTAGATCAGGCTCGAGATTTCGCCTCGGTTCTTGTCGTTGAAGATCTCCGGGAACGCCGCGAACGCCAACGACAGTCGCTGAGCCCCGTGGTCACGGGCCCACGCGATCATGTCCACCGACAGCCGCTCGTCGATCCCGTTCGGGGCACCGCGTCGCCGCCACGGCACGTCAAGTGACACCTCGCTGCCGTTCCCGGCGGTGACGTACCGGTGAAAGCCCTGGACCTGGCCGAGTCTGTCGCGGGCAATGATCAACCGCACCCCTGGGTACCGCCCCTGGAGAGCCCCGTCGAGGCACATCGAATATCCGCGTTCGGTGTGTGCTCCGCTCGGCGACGCCAGCAGAACCTCCGTCAACTCCGCGCGCACACGCCCGTCGAGCCCCTGCTCAGAAACCACCTCGGTGGTGATGCCGAAGTTCCGCGTGCGCTGCACGGCCTGCCGCAGGTTGCGGTACTTGCGCCCGACCATGTCGAACGTCGTCACGTCGATGACCACGTCGCGCCCGATCGGCACTGCACACAGCGTCTGGCCGAGCACCGTCGCGTCGGCCCACAGCGCCAGCCGCCGCTGGCTGCAGCCCAGCACGACAAGGCGCCAGCCGCGGGTGTGGCACATGGCGGCGAAGTCGACGACAAGGTCGGCGAAGTGGTTTTCGTCGCCGATCGGGTCGCCGCTGACCACCGCGTAGCCCATCCGGGTGCGGTACGCGATGGCGGCGGTACCGTCGGCGGTGAAGTGATAGCACTTCGAATCCTGCATTGCGAACGGCGCGAGCGGGTCACCCTCCGTTGCCGTCACCAGGGCCCAAATCCGGGGCAGGTCAGCCGGATTCGGGCGGGCGGCGGTCGGCCACATCAGCACCGTGCCCGCCGACGCGATGAGCAGATTGCCGAGCAGGTCGAACACCAGCACGTGCGCGCCGAGGCCGGCCAGCACCGCCACCAGGGCCAGCCATGCGTGCGCGGCCGTCACGGGCCTGCCCAAGAAAACGCCACGAGCGATCAGCGCGATCGCCGTGAGTATCGTCAGCGACCACGCGAGTCGGCCCGCGGCCTGCCAGTCGCGATCATGGTCACGGGCCAGCAGCAGGATCAGCCAGCAGAACAGGCTGAGCACCGCCAGCGCGCCGACCCATCGCGCACCGGGCGAATCGACGTGAACAACCACCCGCTCGCGGGCCCGGAGCCGCGGCGCAAAATTGACGGGCGGTTCATTCACACCGAAAAGATTACGCCCGCTCGGTCTTGACACCCGGGAAATACTTGACGATTCCCTCCTGGACCACAGTCGCCAGCAGCTGACCCGACCGGTCGAAGAAATGCCCGGTACCCAGGCCGCGCGAGTCCGCGGCAGCCGGAGAGGAGGTCGAGTACAGCACCCATTCGTCGAACCGCACCGGACGGTGGAACCAGACCGAGTGGTTCATGGTCACCGCAAAGATGCGGTCGAAACCCCACGACAGGCCGTGCGTGGTGATGATCGAGTCGAGCACCGTGGTATCTGACGAGTAGATCAGCGCCGCGGCGTTGAGCACCGGGTCGTCGGGCATGGCACCGACTGCCTTCATCCAGACCCGGTTGTAGGCCAGGCGCTCCCCTTTGTCACGCATTACCCAGCTCGGGTCGTTGGTGTAGCGCCAGTCGATGGGCCTCAGCGCGCTGACGAAATGCGGTACCACGTCTTCGAATCCGCGCAGCAGATCGTCGACGGATGGCACCGACTCGGGGTCGGGCAAGTCAGGGGGTTCGATGCCGTGCTCGATGCCGGTGCCGCCGTTCATGTACGAGATCATCGCGGTGGTCAGCAGTTCGCCGTTCTGCATGACGTCAACGCGGCGGTTGGCGAAGCGGCGCTCGTCTCGCAGCCGCAGCACGTGGAATTCGAGGTCCTTCTCGGGGTCACCGCCCGCGATGAAATGCACCGAAAGCGCGCTCGGGCGAAGCTTCTCCGCGACCGTGCGGCTGCCTGCCACGAACGCCTGCGCCATCATCTGGCCACCGAACGTCCGCACCGGATTGCGGCTGGGGTGTGAGCCGGTGAACGTGTCGTCGTCTAGTCGACTGAGGTCGAGAATCGCCAGCAGCTCTTCGAAGTCTGCCGTTGACACTGATTCTCCCTAACTCGACTAAACGTCTTCCTCTCCGATCCGGTGCACGTGGATCAGATTGGTGGAGCCTACTGTGCCTGGGGGCGCGCCTGCGACGATGACCACCAGCTCGCCGCGCTTGTAGCGGCCCAAACTCAGCAGCGACTTGTCCACCTGGCGGATCATCTCGTCCGTGCTTTGCATGTGCGGCACGATGAACGTCTCGGTGCCCCACGTCAGTGCCAGCTGGCTGCGCACCTCGGGCAGCGCGGTGAACGCCAGCACCGGCAGCGGGGTGTGCAGCCGGGCGAGCCGTTTGACGGTGTCGCCTGACTGGGTGAACGCCACCAGCGCCTTGGCATCCAGCCGCTCGCCGATGTCGCGGGCCGCATAGGAGATGACGCCACGTTTGGTACGCGGCACGTGCGCAAGCGGCGGCGCTGCCACCGAGTTCTCCTCGACCGCGCAGACGATCCTGGCCATCGTCTTGACCGCCTCGAGGGGGTACTTGCCCACCGACGTCTCGCCAGAAAGCATCACCGCGTCGGCCCCGTCGAGTACCGCGTTGGCCACGTCGGACGCCTCGGCCCGGGTCGGACGCGAGTTCTCGATCATCGACTCCAGCATCTGGGTGGCGACGATGACGGGTTTGGCGTTCTCCCTTGCCATTTGGATGGCGCGCTTCTGCACCAGCGGCACTTCTTCGAGCGGCAGCTCGACACCGAGGTCACCTCGGGCGACCATGATCGCGTCGAACGCAAGCACGATCGCCTCGAGGTTGTCGATGGCTTCTGGCTTCTCGAGCTTGGCGATGACGGGAACCCTGCGGCCGACGCGGTCCATGATCTCGTGCACGAGCTCGATGTCGGCGGGTGAGCGCACGAACGACAGCGCGACGAGGTCGACACCGATCTTCAGCGCGAACTCCAGATCCTCGATGTCCTTCTCCGACAGCGCGGGTGCCGAGACGTTCATACCGGGCAGCGACATGCCCTTGTTGTTGCTGACTGCACCACCCTCGGTGACCTTGCAGATGACGTCGTTGCCGTCGATGCCCTCAACGGTGAGACCCACATTGCCGTCGTCGACAAGCACCCGGTCCCCTGGCGTGGCGTCCTCGGCGAGCCGCTTGTAGGTGGTCGATACGCGGTCGTGGCTGCCTTCGCAGTCGTCGATGGTGATGCGGACGGTCTCGCCCTCCGCCCAGTAGGTCGGGCCTGCGGCGAACCGGCCGAGCCGGATCTTGGGGCCCTGCAGATCGGCGAGGATGCCGACGGCGCGTCCGGTCGTGTCGGAGGCGGCGCGGACCCGCTTGTAGTTGGACTCGTGGTCGGCGTAGTCGCCGTGGCTGAAGTTCAGTCGTGCGACGTCCATTCCCGACTCGACCAGCGCCTTAACGGCCTCGTCAGTCGCGGTGGCAGGACCCAAGGTACAGACGATTTTTCCGCGTCTATTCACGTCTGGTGAGCATAGTCGTGAATCGGTTCAGACGACGGCCAGCGGGAGGGCTCCCGGCTGCACCGGAGCTGGCAGATCCGACTCTCCCATCAGGTACGCGTCGACCGCGTGCGCGGCGCTGCGGCCCTCGGCTATCGCCCACACGATCAACGACGCGCCCCGGTGTGCGTCGCCGCAGACAAACACGCCTGGCGCATCTGTCTGCCAGTCCGATCCGCACGGCAAAGCACCGCGGCCGTTGAGGGCCAGTCCGAGGCCTTCCAGCAGTGGCATGTGCTCGACGCCGTCGAATCCGATCGCCAGCAGGGCCAAGTCACAGGGAACTTCCAGCGACTCACCGACCGGGGTGATGCGCCTGCGGCCATCGGCGTCACGTTCGACCTTCACCTCGGCGATCTCGAGCGCCCGCAGGTGCCCGTTCTCGTCGCCAATGAAGCGCTGCACAGCGACCTCGTAGCGGCGTGCGCCACCCTCGGCATGCGCGGGCGACAGCCGGGTGCGCAGCACGATCGGCCACATCGGCCACGGTGAACGCGATTCGTCGCGGTACTCAGGAGGCTCGGGGTTGTAGTCCAGCTGCGTGACCGACGTGGCGCCCTGGCGGTGTGCGGTGCCAAGGCAGTCGGCCCCGGTGTCGCCCCCGCCGATGATCACGACGTGCTTGTCCTTGGCCGACATCCGGCTCGGCCCGTCGCCCTCGCACTCCTTGTTCGCGGGCACCAGATGATCCATCGCCAGATGCACACCGTCGAGGTGGCGGCCCTCGACGTCGGTGTCGCGGGCCCGCAGCGCGCCCACCGCGAGCACGACGGCGTCATACTGCGCCCGCAGTTGCTCGATGGTGAGGTCGACGCCGACCTCGCATTCGGTGACGAAACGGGTTCCCTCCGCGCGCATTTGGGCCAGACGCTGGTTCAGCGTGCCCTTCTCCAGCTTGTATTCGGGGATGCCGTAGCGCATCAGGCCGCCGATGCGGTCGTCGCGCTCGTAGACGGTGACGTCGTGGCCGGCTCGCGTGAGTTGTTGTGCGGCAGCAAGTCCCGCTGGTCCAGAGCCGACGACGGCGACGCGCTTACCTGTCGAGATGGCTGCGGGTTGCGGTTCGACGATGCCGTCCATCCAGGCCTGGTCGGCGATGGTCTGCTCGATGCGCTTGATCGTGACGCTGCCGCCGGTCTGCTCCTCGGCGATCGACAGCACGCAAGCGATCTCACACGGCGCGGGGCACAGCCGGCCGGTGAACTCCGGGAAGTTGTTGGTGGCGTGCAGGCGGTCGCTTGCGGCGTCCCAGCGCCCGCGGCGCACCAGGTCGTTCCACTCGGGGATGAGGTTGCCAAGTGGGCATCCTGCAGTTCCTGAGTGGCAGAACGGGATTCCGCAGTCCATGCAGCGGCCCGCCTGCTGCGACACCTCGCCTGCGCGTTCGTGGGGATCCTGGCGTTCGTAGACCTCATGCCAATCGCCGACTCGCTCGTCGACAGGTCGCTTGGCGGCCTCGACCTTCGGGATCTTCAGGAAACCGGTCGGGTCAGCCACGGCTGGCCTCCATGATCGCGGTGTCGACGTCCCTGCCCTCGCGCTTGGCCACCGGTGGCCTCTAGGACGCGCTGGTAGTCGCGCGGCATGATCTTGGTGAATTGTGAGCTGCGCCTTGGCCAGTCCGACAGCACCGAGGTGGCCACCGTGCTGCCGGTGTAGGCCGCGTGCTTGGCGATGACGTCGCGCAGCCAGGTCAGGTCCTCGGGCTCGAGGCGCTGCAGCTCGACCATTCGGTGTTGACCTTGGCGGGGTCGAGGCCGAGCACGTAGGCGATGCCGCCGGACATCCCAGCCGCCATGTTGCGGCCGGTCTTTCCGAGCACGACGACCCGGCCGCCGGTCATGTATTCGCAGGCGTGGTCGCCGACGCCCTCGACGACGGTCAGCGCACCGGAGTTGCGCGCGGCGAACCTCTCGCCGACCCGGCCGCGCAGGAATACCTCGCCGGACGTCGCGCCGAACAGCAAGGTGTTGCCTGCGATCACGTTGTCTTCTGGCAGGAACAGCACATCGTCGGGCGGCTTGACGATGATTCGACCACCCGAAAGGCCCTTGCCGACATAGTCGTTGGCGTCGCCGATCAGATCGAGGGTGATACCGGGCGGCAGGAACGCGCCTATGGACTGGCCCGCCGACCCGGTGAGCGCGATGTGCACGGTGTCGTCGGGCAGACCCTGCGCGCCGTAGCGGCGGGTGACCTCGGAGCCGAGCAGGGTGCCGACGGTGCGGTTGACGTTGCGCACGGGCAGTTCGAGTCTCACCGGATGCGCGTCCTCGAGGGCGCCCTCGGCGAGCTGCGATCAGCGTGCGGTCCAGAGCCTGATCGAGGCCGTGGTCCTGGTCGCGGAGCCTGACGGCGCTGGTCGTGGTTAGCGCGGCGGCGCGCGAACACCGGGCTCAGATCGAGGCCTCGGCTCTTCCAGTGGGCGACGCCCTCGTCGGTGTCGAGCACCTCGGCGTGGCCGACGGCCTCGTCGATGCTGCGGAACCCGAGCTCGGCAAGGTAGTGCCTGACGTCTTCGGCGATGAACCGGAAGAAGTTCTCGACGAACTCGGGCTTGCCGTTGAATCTCGCACGGAGTTCCGGGTTTTGGGTCGCGACACCGACGGGGCAGGTGTCGAGGTGGCAGACCCGCATCATGATGCAGCCCGACACCACCAGCGGGGCGGTGGCGAAACCGTACTCCTCTGCGCCGAGCAAGGCGGCCACTATTACGTCGCGGGCGGTGCGCATGCCGCCGTCGCATTGCACGGTGATGCGGTCCCGCAGACCGTTGAGCACCAGCGTCTGCTGGGTGTCGGCCAGGCCGATCTCCCATGGCGCACCGGCATGTTTGAGGCTTGTCAGTGGCGCGGCGCCGGTGCCCCCGTCGTAGCCCGAGATGAGCACGACGTCGGCGTGCGCCTTGGACACGCCTGCCGCGACGGTGCCGACGCCGACCGAGCTCACCAGCTTGACGTGGATGCGGGCGTCGGAGTTGGCGTTCTTCAGGTCGTGGATCAGCTGAGCGAGATCCTCGATCGAGTAGATGTCGTGATGCGGCGGTGGGCTGATGAGCCCGACGCCGGGAGTTGAGTGCCGGGTCTTGGCGATGTTCGGGTACACCTTGTAAGCCAGGAAGCTGGCCGCCCTCACCGGGTTTGGCGCCCTGAGCCATCTTGATCTGGATGTCGGTCGCGTTCACCAGATAGTCGCTGGTGACACCGAAGCGGCCGGACGCGACCTGCTTGACGGCGCTGCGGCGCCGCGGGATCGTAGAGACGGTCGACGTCCTCACCGCCTTCGCCGGAGTTGGACCGCCCGCCGATGTTGTTCATGGCGATGGCCATGGTCTCGTGCGCCTCGGCGGAGATGGAGCCGTAGCTCATGGCGCCGGTGTTGAATCGGGTGAAGATCGACTCGACGGGTTCGACCTCTTCCAGCGGCACGGGGCTCGCAGACCCTTCTTGAACTCGAACAGCCCGCGTAGCGTCACCGCCGTCGCGAGACGAGCCGGTTCACCTCGTCGGAGTACTGCCGGAAACTTCGTGCCGACCGGTGCGGGTCGAATGCTGCAGCAGGAAAACCACTTCCGGGGTGAACAGGTGCAGTTCGCCTTCGCGGCGGAAGGCGTACTCGCCACCGACCTCGAGGCGGCGGTGCACGCGCTCGGTCGGGTTCTCCGGGTAGGCGCGACGGTGGCGCAGCTTGACCTCCTCGGCGATCACGTCCAGCCCGACACCGCCGAGTTGGGTTGGCGTGCCGGTGAAGTACTCGTCGATGACGTCGCGGTCGATGCCGATCGCCTCGAAGGCCTGTGCGCCGGTGTAGGAGGCGACGGTGGAGATGCCCATCTTGCTCATCACCTTCATCACGCCCTTGCCGAGCGCCTTGAGGTAGTTGCGCACGGCCGTCGACGGTTCGATGCCGGTCAGTTCGCCTTCGCGGATCAGGTCCTCGATGGACTCGAAGGCGAGGTACGGGTTGACCGCCGCGGCGCCGAAGCCGATCAGCATCGCGATGTGGTGCACCTCGCGGGCGTCGCCGCTCTCGACGACCAGCGCCACGGTCGTGCGCTCCTTGGTGCGGACAAGGTGGTGGTGCACGGCGGAGACCGCCAGCAGCGACGGGATGGGCGCCCTGGTGTGGTCGGAGTCGCGGTCGGAGATGACCAGCGTGCGTGCGCCTTTGGCGATCGCGTCGCAGGCGCGCTGGCGCAGATCGTCCAGCGCGTCTGCGAGGCCCTCGCCGCCGCGTTCGACGTCGTAGAGGGCCTGCAGCACCGCCGTCTTGAGGCCGGGGTGTTCGCGGTCGTCGTTGATGTGGACGATCTTGTTGAGCTCGTCGTTGTCGAGGACGGGCCAGCGCAGCACGATCTGGCGGCACGACGCGGCGGTCGGCTCGAGAAGGTTGTGCTCGGGGCCCATGACGCGGGCCATCGAGGTGACGACCGCTTCGCGGATCGCGTCCAGCGGTGGGTTGGTCACCTGGGCGAACAGTTCGACGAAGTAGTCGTAGAGCAGCCGGGACCGCTGGGACAGAACGGCCGTCGGGGTGTCGGTGCCCATCGAGCCCAGCGGTTCGGCACCCGATGCGGCCATCGGGGTGAGCAGGATGCGGAGGTCTTCTTCGGTGTAGCCGAACGAGATCTGGCGGCGCACGACGGACTCGTGGTTGGGCTGGACGCGGACGCGGTCGGGCAGTGTCTTGAGATCGAGCAGCCCGGAGTGCAGCCATTCGGCGTAGGGCGCTTGCTTGCTCAGCTCGTCCTTGATCTCGTCGTCGGGGACGATGCGGCCCTGCAGCGGTGTCGATCAGCAACATCTTGCCGGGCTGCAGCCGGCCCTTGGCCACGACCTCGGCCGACGGCACGTCGAGCACGCCGCTTTCGCTGGCCAGGATGACACGGTCGTCGATGGTGCGCCACCAACGGCCGGGCCGTAACCCGTTGCGGTCCAACACCGCTCCGACGAGAGTGCCGTCGGTGAACGTCACGCAGGCCGGGCCGTCCCATGGTTCCATCACCGACGCGTGGAACTGCCAGAACGCGCGTTCGGCGCGGGGCCATGGTGGCGTTGTTCTCCCACGCCTCGGGGATCATCATGAGAACGGCATGGGGCAGGCTGCGGCCGCCGAGGTGCAGTAGTTCGAGCACCTGGTCGAAGGACGCGGAGTCGGAGGACCCGGCGGTACAGATCGGCGACAGCCGCGACAGGTCCCCGGGGATCTGCGCGCTCGGCCAGCATCGCCTCGCGGGCGTGCATGCGGTTGCGGTTGCCGCGCACGGTGTTGATCTCGCCGTTGTGCGCGACGAAGCGGAACGGATGGGCCAGCGGCCACGACGGGAAGGTGTTGGTGGAGAAGCGGCTGTGGACGATCGCGATGGCGCTCATGCATCGCTCGTCGCGGAGGTCCGGGAAGAACTGCGGGCAGTTGCATCGTCGTGAGCATGCCCTTGTAGGCCATGGTGCGGCTGGACAGCGACGGGAAGTACACCTCGCTTTCGCTCGGCGCGCTTGCGCACTGGGTACATGCGCCGGTCGAGGTCGATGCCGCCGGGCCGTGCCACTGTGTTCGGGCGCAGCCAGGAACAGCTGCGCCATGTGGGGCATGCACCCCAGCGCCGTCATGCCGATCTCGGCGCCGTCCGGGGTCGACGGGCACCTCGCGCCAGCCGAGGACGTCGAGACCTTCCTCCACGGCGATGCGCCTCGATGCGCCTCGCAGGCGGCGGCGCGGGCGGAGGGATCCTGCGGCAGGAAGCAGATTCCGGCGGCAAAGGCGTTGGCGCTGTCCGGCGCGGTCGGCGGAAGGTCGAAGTCGACGACCTCGCTGAGCAATTCCACGGGCAGCTGCAGCAGGATGCCCGCGCCGTCACCGCTATTGGGCTCGGCGCCAGCGGCGCCGCGGTGTTCGAGGTGTTCCAGAGCGATGAGCCCGTCGGCGACGATGGCGTGCGAGCGGCGACCCTGGATGTCGGTGACCATGGCGACGCCACAGGAGTCCGACTCGTTGCTCGGGTCGTAGAGACCCTGGCGCTCGGGCAATGCCGAAAACAGCATTCGGAGGTACCTCCGCAGTCCGGAAATCTTGTGTCCGGGACTGCAGCGGCCCGAGTTATGCGAGTGTATCAGCGGAGCTGTGGAACTACCCGCCGAGAAGTGTCGGGACCAGCGGGAACCCGGGCAGATTTCGTACCACCGTCCAGGTGATCGCGGCGATGGCGACGACGCAAGATCGCGGCTTCGGCATCAGCGGTTGCCCCCGGCGCCACCGCACAAGGAGCCAGGCCGCCAGCAGGGCAGGCCGACGAGGAGGAAGACGTTGTCGACGACGGCGGCGGCGAGGTCGCCGTGCACAAGTCGTGGGTCATCCGCAGGCCACCGCACGCAGGACAGTTCCAGCCCGTCAGCGCCTTGAACGGGCAGGCGGGAAACATGAAGTGCGGGTCGTGCGGATCGCCAAGCCCGACGTAGGCGAGACCGCCGACTAGGACGGCGCCGGTGCCGAGCGCGCCGTAAAGCCGTCCGTGGCTGGTGGCGCTACGTGCCATCGCGGAGAGGGCGCCCCTCCGGGTCGCGGACCTTGTCGGTGAGGATCAGGACGGCGTCGACGATGCCCCACACGATCGCGCCGATGCCGCACGTGATCAGCCCAACGACGAGTTGCGCGATTCCCAGTCCGGTGTAGCCCAGGTAGATGCGGCCAATGCCGACGAGCCCGAACAGTCCGAGCAGCTGCAGGAGTCCCGCGACGACCTTCGACTTGTCGGACAGCGGCTCGCCGGTCAGTGGATGACGGCCGAACGGCGCGGCGGGATCCATGTATGCCTGAGGGTATTGCCCAGCGGGCGGCGGAAACTGCCCAGGTGGCGGGCCATATTGGCCGGGAGGTGGCGGATACTGGCCGGGCGGCGGGTATCCCGGTTGCTGCGGGGGCGGCGGATACTGGTTTCCACTCTCGCTGCCACTGAACTGCGGCTCGGTCATGCGTTCAGCATGCCAGAGTTCGACGCCTGCTCGTAAGTAAGGAAACCCGCCAAATGTGATGCGGCTACAGGGGCTGGCCGCTGAGGAGCCGGAGCGTGTCGATTAGCCCACTGACCGGTATGTCGGGATTGATCGAGCGAAGCAGACCGAGACCGACGCCGAGCGCGAGTAAGACGGTGGCCGTTTCGCGGCCCGGCATCTTGAGATCGGCAGCGTCGGCGGATTCCATTGCAGCGGTAAGTATTTGGAGAATGCCATCCAAGCGACCGGCGAGCTCAGCGCGCAGTTGCTCGTTGGGACGCGCATGCGCCGCGAACTCGACTTCCAAAGTCGTCCACCCTGGATCGCCGATGACGCGTTGCGCCCAGTCGCGGATCGCGTCGATCCGCGCGGGCGTGTCCGGCTTGGCGACGATGTCGAGAACCTCGCCGAGTCTTTCGGCACGGACCTCGTCGAGCACCGCGGTACACAGTTCGTCCTTGTTGCGGAAGTTCGAGTACACCGCGCCCTTGGAGTAGCCGGCCGCGTCGGCGACCTTCTCAAGTGACGTCGGGCGGTAGCCGTCGTCAAAGAACAGCTGCCTGGCGGTCCTGACGAGCTGTGCCCTGGTTTGCGCCTGGGTCTCTACCCGCGACTTCCTGGCCATGGGTGCATCCTAGCCCATTGACATACCAATAGACTCTAGATACCGTCGGTATTCGAATTCGATAGGAGACCGTGATGCCCTACCCCAAGATCGAGCTCGACGGCGCTGTAGTGGTGGTCACCGGTGGTGGCCGCGGGATTGGCAAGGCCACCTGCGATCTCTTCACTGCCCGTGGCGCGACGGTGTGTGTCGGCGATCTCGACGGGGCCCTTACAGGCTGGACGTGACGTCGCGTGACTCGTTCGCGGAGTTCGCGGGCGCGATCCTGGAGCGTTTCGGTCGGATCGACATTCTGGTGAACAACGCGGGCGTGATGCCGCTGGGCGACTTCCTGTCGGAGGCCGACCCCGTCAGCGCAACGACACTCGACGTCAACGTCTGGGGGTTGATCCACGGCATGCGACTCGTGTTGCCGCACATGATCGGGCGCGGTAGCGGTCACGTCGTCAATGTCGCCTCTATGGCAGGCAAGTTGGTCGTTCCGGGCATGGCGGTCTACCACGCCAGTAAATTCGCCGCCGTGGGCCTGTCCGCGGCAGTGCGGGAGGAGTACCGCGATACGGGCGTGAGCGTGACCGCGGTGCTGCCGAGCGCGGTGCGCACCCGGCTGGCCTCCGGCGTTCCGCTCGGACATGGCATGCCTACCGTCGATCCTGAAGACGTCGCGAAGGTGATCGTCGGCAGCGTGGACAATCGACGCGCCGAGATCACTGTTCCGCGCTATCTGGCGGGATGGGATCTGCTGAACTTTGCGGTACCGGAGCCGGTGATGAGGTTGGGCCGCAGGTTGATCGGCGACCGCCGCGCGTTGACGTCGGTCGAACACGACGTGCGGCGGCCTATGAGGAATCGATCCGCGCCCAGGCGCGGGAGGCGAAGTGATGGCACGGCAGCCGAGGATCGTCATCATCGGTGCGGGCGTTGCCGGCATCGCGACAGCGCGGTGACCTTGCAGCGTGAGGGATTCCACGACTTCACGATCCTGGAGAAGGGCGCCGATGTCGGCGGCGTCTGGCATTGGAACCGCTACCCCGGCCTGACGTGTGACGTCCCGTCGCAGCTCTACCAGTTCTCGTTCGCGCCGAAACCGGACTGGACGTCCTTGTTCGCGCCCGGCCACGAGATCCAGCGCTATCTGCGCGACGTCGTCGACCGGTTCGGTCCCGATGATCGCCTTCGGTTGAACGCCGAGGTCGTCTCGGCGGTGTTCACTGGATCCGCTTGGCAGATAAGGACGGTTGACGGCGGCGAGCTGGATGCGGATTTCGTGATCGCCGCGACGGGCGTGCGGCACGACCCCTTCACGCCAGACATCGACGAGCGCCGCATCATCCAACGCGGCCAGATCGCCAATCTCCGGGAGCGATCCATCGAACATATGAGCGAGGCTGCCCACGCCCCGCGCCCAAAACACCCTCGACCACAGACCTCAGACCCACGCCCAGCCGGTGGATGAAGTTCGATCTGTGGATAACTGTGGTTAGCGGCCGCGGCGCAACCAGCGACTTAGACGTCCGCCTCTCTCCTCCGGCGGAGCGAACGGCTCCGACTTCCCCTCGGGTTCGGGAGTTGCCTCGAGAACTCCCGTGGTGGGTTCCACCTCTGCGGCGGAATCCGCTTCCTCGGCTACGGCCTCCTCCTCCGCGGCAACTTCCTCCTCGGATGGCTCGGCCTCGGCGGCCTCTACCGCCGCTTCGGCATCCTCGGTCTCGGACTCGTCGGCCTCGGAGGCATCCGGCTCTCGGTCGGGTTCCGGCTCTTCGGATTCGGCGGATTCCGCCTCCGGCTCCGGTTCGGTCTCTACCTCTTCGGGCTCGTCCTCGGCCTCCGCTTCGGAATCTTCCTCATCGGCTTCCCCATCGGCGTTGGCCGCTTCGGCTACGTCCTCCGCTTCCGGTTCCTCGGATTCGGCGGATTCCGCCTCCGGCTCCGATGCGGCGTCTCCTTCTTCGGGCTCGTCCTCGGCCTCCGCTTCGGAACCTCGCTCATCGGCTTCCCCATCGGCGTTGGCCGCTTCGGCTACGTCCTCCGCTTCCGGTTCCTCGGATTCGGCGGATTCCGCCTCCGGCTCCGATGCGGCGTCTCCTTCTTCGGGCTCGTCCTCGGCTTCGGCCTCTACGGCTTCGGGCTCTGACTCATCAGACCCGGCTTCGTCTTCGGCCTCGGCTTCCTGATCCTCAGTCTCGGCTTCGGGTCCCTCGGCCTCTTCGTCCCCAGCCTCGGCTTCCGGCTCCTTAGCTTCGGCTTCGGGTCCCTCGGCCTCTTCGTCCCCAGCCTCGGCTTCCGGCTCCTTAGCTTCGGCTTCGGGTCCCTCGGCCTCTTCGTCCCCAGCCTCGGCTTCCGGCTCGTTAGCTTCGGCTTCGGCTACCGGCTCTGCGGTTTCGCCCTCGGCTTCGACCTCGGCCACTTCGTCCTCAGCTGCGGAGGGTTCCTTGGCCGCCTCAGCCTCGGCTTCGGGCTCCGCGTCAGCCTCTTCCCCGTCGGCCTCTTCAGCCTCGGCTTCCGGTTCGGCCTCGGGCTCGGGGTCGACCTCAAAGTCTTCAGCCGCCGGCTTCTCGCCATCGCCATCGCCAACCGCCTTGGCGTCTTCGTCCTCCGCCTCACCGGCGACCTTGGCAGCGGCGACAACTCCGGTCGTCGCGGCCACAGCCGTCAACTCCTTGGCGAACGCCTCGACCGTGTCTTCTTCCTCGTCTACCCGCTCCGGCTTGCCCGCGAGGGATGCGGGATCCTCGCGGCCCTTCGGTGCGACCATGATGTACACCACGGCGCCGATGAATACGAACGTCGACGTGAACGAGTTGACCCGAATGCCCGCGATGTGCGTGGCCACATCGCTGCGCATCAGCTCGACCCAGAACCGGCCAAGGCAATAGCCCGCGACATACATCGCGAATAACCGGCCATGGCCTATCTTGAATCGCTTGTCGATCCAGATCAGCGCGACGAAAACCAATACATTCCACAGCAATTCGTACAGGAAAGTCGGATGAACCACCGCGACCAACTGACCCGTCGAGACACCGTTCAACGAGTCGAGCGCACCACTGGCGTCGCGGCGTTCGAAGATCTCCAGGCCCCACGGCAGCGTCGTCGGCCGTCCGTACAACTCCTGGTTGAAGTAGTTGCCCAACCGGCCAATCGCCTGCGCCAGAACGATTCCCGGCGCAATTGCATCGCCGAAAGCAGGCAACGGAATGCCGTGCTGGCGACAGCCTATCCACGCGCCGACGCCGCCAAGCGCCACCGCGCCCCAGATGCCAAGGCCACCGTCCCAGATTCGCAGCGCCCCGGCCAGCCCCGCTCCGTCGTCACCGAAGTAGGTCTGCCAGTCCGTGATGACGTGATAGAGCCGGCCACCGACCAAACCGAACGGCACTGCCCACAACGCGATGTCGTAAATGACACCGCGCCGGCCGCCACGGGCCTCCCACCGCCGGTCGCCGAGCACCAGTGCCACCACGATGCCCACGATGATGAACAGCGCGTACGCGCGCAGCGGTATCACACCGAGGTGCCACACACCTTGAGACGGGCTGGGAATATAAGCCAGAACTGTCGTCGTCACGCAGTAATCCTCTGCCGCACACCGTCGGCGAGTTCCACAGTCAACGACCGCACCGCCGGAATTCCGTCCTTTAACGCCGACACCAGCGCCGATCCCACAATCACCGCGTCAGCGTAGGCGCCGATCTGCGCCGCCTGCTCACGTGACCGCACGCCCAGCCCTACGCCGACAGGAATGTCCGACACCGCCTTCACTCGGCTCACCAATTCGGGCGCCGCGACCGACACCGCATCGCGAGCGCCCGTCACCCCCATTGTTGAAGCGGCGTAGACAAATCCGCGTGAGGCCTGGACCGTAGCCGCCAGCCGCTCCGGCGTCGACGACGGCGCCACCAGAAAAATCCGATCCAGATCCTGTGCTTCCGAGACCGCCAGCCATTCCGACGCCTCATCCGGAATCAAGTCAGGCGTGATCATCCCGAGCCCACCCGCAGAGGCCAGATCCCGCGCGAACGCGTCGACACCCCAGCGCAACACCGGGTTCCAGTACGTCATCACCACAGCGCGGCCGCCGGCCTTGCTGATCGCCTCGACCGCCGCCAGCGCATCACGCACCCGCACACCGCCTCGTAGCGCCGCCTCGGCCGCCGCTGCAATAACGGGTCCGTCCATTCCCGGATCCGAGTACGCGATGCCGACCTCGATGATGTCGCAACCGGATTCGACCATCGCCGTCATCGCCGAAATCGACGTCGGCACGTCAGGGAAACCGGTCGGCAAGTAGCCGATCAACGCCGAACGGCCTTCCGCGCGGCACCCGTCGAACAACGAAGCAAGCCGGCTCATGACTCACCGTCCAACAGGTTGAACCACTTGGCGGCCGTCTCGACATCCTTATCGCCACGGCCCGACATGTTGACCACGATGATCGACCCTCTGCCCAACTCGACGCCAAGCTTCAAAGCGCCTGCGACCGCGTGCGCAGACTCGATCGCGGGGATGATGCCCTCTGTCCTGCACAACAGCGAGAAGGCGTCCATTGCCTCGGTGTCGGTGATCGGGCGGTAGTCCGCACGGCCGGTGTCCTTCAGGAAGGCGTGCTCCGGGCCAACCCCCGGGTAGTCCAAACCCGCTGAGATCGAATGCGATTCGATGGTCTGCCCGTCTTCGTCCTGCAACAGATACGAGAACGACCCCTGGAACGCACCCGGCGAGCCACCCGCAAAGGTCGCGGCGTGACGACCGGTTTCGACACCGTCACCCGCGGCCTCGTAGCCAACCAGCCGGACTCCCGGATCGTCGATGAAGGCGTGGAAAATACCGATCGCATTCGACCCGCCGCCGACGCATGCCGTCACCGCGTCGGGCAACCGGCCTGCCTGATCGACAATCTGCACCCGCGCTTCCAGCCCGATCACCCGCTGAAAGTCGCGCACCATCGTCGGGAACGGATGCGGGCCCGCGGCGGTGCCGAAGCAGTAGTAGGTGTTGTCCGCGTTGGTGACCCAGTCACGGAACGCCTCGTTGATCGCGTCCTTCAGCGTCTGGGAACCGGCCTCGACCGATACCACCCGCGCCCCGAGCAGCCGCATCCGCGCCACGTTCAGCGCCTGCCGCGCGGTGTCGACGGCGCCCATGTAGACGACACACTCGAGCCCCAGCAGTGCGCAGGCCGTCGCGGTGGCCACGCCGTGCTGTCCGGCGCCAGTCTCGGCGATCACCCGCTTCTTGCCCATCTGGCGCGCAAGCAACGCCTGACCCAACACATTGTTTATCTTGTGAGATCCGGTGTGGTTGAGGTCTTCTCGCTTCAGGAAGATCCGTGCGCCACCGGCATGGTCGCTGAGCCGCTCCGCTTCGTAAAGGGGCGACGGCCTGCCACTGTAGTGCCGTTGCAGCCGATCAAGTTCGTCGAGGAAAGTCTGGTCGCCGCGGGCCTTTTCATACGCGGAGGTGACTTCCTCGATGACGGCCATCAGCGCCTCAGGAACGAACCGTCCTCCGTAAACACCGAAATGGCCACCCGCGTCGGGGTCATGGACAGTGGGTTCGGCCACGGCCGCGCTGGAACGCGGCAGGTCCGGGCCAGCGAGATCCGCCACTTGTCAGCGTGCGGGTTTGGGGCACGACGGGTGCGTGCCTGCGGTGACCAAATCGGCTACGGCGCCGCGAGGATCGCCACTGGTGACAAGGCCCTCGCCGACGAGCACCGCATCGGCACCCGCCCCGGCGTACGCAAGGAGATCGGCGGTGCCGCGTATCCCCGATTCGGCGACGCGAATGACATTGCTCGGCAATCCCGGTGCGATGCGCGCGAAGCAATCCCGATCGACGTCAAGCGTCTTGAGGTCGCGCGCGTTGACGCCGATGACCTTCGCGCCCGCCTGCAACGCACGGTCGGCCTCCTCTTCGGTGTGCACCTCGACGAGCGCCGTCATGCCAAGCGACTCGGTGCGTTCGAGCATCGACTCCAACACCGGCTGTTCGAGCGCTGCGACGATCAGCAGCAGCATGTCGGCACCGTGCGCGCGGGCTTCGTGAATCTGATACGGCCGGACAATAAAGTCCTTGCGCAACACCGGAATTGACACCGCCGCACGCACGGCGTCCAAGTCGTCGAGGGAGCCGTTGAACCGGCGCTGCTCGGTCAGCACGCTGATGATACGCGCTCCGCCGTCCTCGTATGCACGGGCGAGCTTGGCCGGATCGGAGATCGATGCCAGCTCGCCGCGCGATGGGCTCGCCCGCTTTACTTCCGCGATGACGCCGATACCCGGTTCACGAAGCGCTGCCATCACGTCCAGTGGCGACGGCGCGTCCTTGGCCATCTCCTTGATCTCGGCGAGGGGAATGACGGCCTCACGGGCGGCAACGTCGGCGCGGACTCCCTCGATGATGGAGTCGAGCACGGTCACCGAACTCATACCCGTCGCTGTCCTTCCCGTGAGCGCGGTTGATCTTCATCGAAGGGTAGCCGCCACCACAGCACGATCGATCACCGACCCTTGTTGTCTGAATCGGTCGGGTCCCGCCCCTCGTCAAGCGCGTCCCAGATCACCCGCTCGGACGCATCGGCGTCGTCCACGGGTGAGTGTGCCGATCTGCGGCGCTCGTATCGGTCGACCGCCGGCCGCGGTTTGGCGACCGACCGCAAGAGCAGCACCGCCCCCACGAGGGGCACTATCGCGGCCACCAACGTGAGAACGGCGCCCCCGTAGTGCCGCTGGGTACCCGACCAGATCGGCCGCGGGCACCTCGGCGAGGTGAACGGCGCGCAGGCGCGACGTCGCGGATCACCCACAGGCCGATCGCGAGGTAACCCATCACGGCGCTCGTTCCCGCGACGAGCACGGCCAGCACCCCCAGTCGCCAGCCCCGCACCGCCAGCGCGGCCACGGCCGCCGCCAGCAGAACGGCCGCCAGCGGCACCAGCGCCGTCGACCACGTCGCGCCGGTCAACGCCGTCGTCTTGGGCTGGCCGAGCCCGTCGAATGACTGCACGTCGACCCACACCATTCGCGATGCCCCCCACAACGCGGCGGCGGACAGCACCAGCAGCAGCTGCGCAAAACGGCTCACGGCTCGGTCAGCGTTTCCGCGGCGGCGATCGCGTTCAGCACCGCCTTGGCCTTGTTCGCCGCCTCGTTGTACTCGTACGGTCCGTTGGAGTCGGCCACGACTCCCCCGCCCGCCTGCACATACGCCGTGCCATCCCGCATCAGCGCGGTGCGGATGGCGATCGCGAAGTCGGCGTTGCCCGCGAAATCCAGATAGCCCAGCACGCCGCCGTAGAGGCCGCGGCGGGTCTTCTCGACCTCCTCGATGAGCTCCATCGCCCGCACCTTCGGCGCACCCGACAGCGTGCCCGCGGGGAAGCACGCGGTGACGGCGTCCAGCGCCGTCTTGCCGTCGGCCAGCAGCCCCGTCACCGTCGACACCAGGTGCATGACGTGGCTGTAGCGCTCGATGTGGCTGTAGTCCTCGACGCGCACGGTGCCCGGCTGGCAGACCCGGCCAAGGTCGTTGCGGCCGAGGTCGACCAGCATCAGGTGCTCGGCGCGCTCCTTCTCGTCGGTCAGCAGCTCCTTCTCGAGCAGCAGGTCCTCTTCCTCGGTCTGCCCGCGCCACCGGGTGCCCGCGATCGGATGCGTCGTCGCCCTGCCGTCCTTGACGGTGACCAGCGCCTCCGGGCTGGATCCGACGATCGAGAAGTCCAGTCCGCCAGCATCATTGGGCACGTTCAGCAGGTACATGTACGGACTGGGGTTGGTCGCCCGCAGCATCCGGTACACGTCGATCGGGTCGGCGTCGGTGTCCATCTCGAACCGCTGCGACGGCACCACCTGGAAGGCCTCGCCCGCCTCGATGTCGCCGACGAGCTTCTCGACGATCGCCCCGTACTCCTCGACGCGTGCGCTGCGCCCGATGCGCGGCTCGGGTCGGCTGAACGTGGCGACCGTCGACGGCAGGTGCTCACCCAGCGCCGCGGTCATCACGTCGAGCCGGGCGACGGCGTCGTCGTACGCCCAGTCGACGCGCTCGTCGGTGCCATTCCAGTTCACCGCGTTGGCGATCAGCGTGATGGTGCCCTCGTGGTGGTCGACGGCAGCGATGTCGGTGGCCAACAGCAGCAGCATGTCGGGCAGCCCGAGGTCGTCGACCGCAAGCTCAGGCAGCCGCTCCAGCTGTCGCACCATGTCGTACGCGAAGAACCCGACCAGGCCACTGGACAGCGGCGGCAGGCCTGCCACCGGCTCGGTCTTCAGCAGCTCGAGCGTCGCGCGCAGCGCCTGCAGCGGCTCGCCGCCGCGCGGTGCGTCCTGCGGCGTGACACCGAGCCACACCGCTTCGCCGTCGCGCACCGTCAGCGCAGACGGGGCGCCTGCGCCGATGAACGACCACCGCGACCACGACCGGCCGTTCTCGGCCGACTCCAGCAAGAACGTCCCCGGCCGGTTGGCGGCCAGCTTGCGGTACGCCGACAGCGGGGTCTCACTGTCGGCGAGCACCTTGCGGGTCACCGGCACCACGCGGTGCTCGGCGGCCAGCGCCCGGAAGTCCTCGCGCGACGTCGTTATCGCGAGGTTGGCGGCGGTTTGCACCAGCTAATCCTCCCAGACCGTTCCAAATCGACCGGCGTAGCGTGACACCCATGAAACGTGGTGACCAGGTAGCCGAGTTCGAACTGCCGGACCAAACGCGCACTGTGCGAAGCCTCACAGAGCTGCTCGCCGACGGCCCGATCGTGCTGTTCTTCTATCCCGCGGCGATGACGGCAGGCTGCACCAAGGAGGCCTGCCACTTCCGCGACCTCGCTTCGGAGTTCGCCTCCGTCGGTGCCAGCCGCGTCGGCATCAGCACCGACCCCGTTGAGAAGCAGGCGCAGTTCGCCGACAAGCAGAGCTTCGACTACCCGCTGCTGTCGGACAGCGAGGGCACCGTTGCGACGCAGTTCGGAGTCAAGCGCGGGCTGCTCGGAAAGTTTATGCCGGTCAAACGGACGACCTTCGTGATCGACACCGACCGCACGGTGCTCGACGTGATCGCGTCCGAGGTCAGCATGGACACCCACGCCGACAAGGCACTGGAGGTGCTGCGCGAGCGGCAGTCCGCGTGACGCCGGTTCTAGAACTCGCCGATGTGACGTTTCGTCGCAACGGCAAACAGATCATCGACGGCATCTCGCTCACGGTGCACGCAGGCGAGCACTGGGCGCTGCTCGGGCCCAACGGCGCCGGCAAGAGCACGCTGCTCGGGTTCTGCGCCGCCGTCACGTTTCCCACCTCGGGAACCGTGCGCATCCTCGGCGAGCAGATGGGTCGCGTCGACCTGGCACGGCTGCGCCATTCGATCGGGCACGTGAATCCGCGGCACCGCCTGCAATACGCATTGACCGTCCGCGAGGTGGTGCTCACCGGCATCACCGCCACGATCGACATTCCGATGCGCTGGACGCCCACTGCCGACGAACTGCGTCGCGCTGACAACATGATCGAAACGGTGGGGTTGTCCCGCAGGGCAGACGACGTCTGGCCCACCCTGTCGCACGGTGAGCGCGGCCGCACTCTCATTGCGCGCGCATTGATTTCGGAGCCTCGACTGTTGCTGCTCGACGAACCAACCACGGGTCTCGACGTGGCCGCGCGTGAACAGCTGCTGGAAACCATCGACACGCTCGATGAGACCCATCCCGAGGTGGCCTCGCTTCTGGTCACTCATCACCTCGAGGAGTTGCCGACCACCACGACGCATGCGCTGCTCATCGCAGACGGCCGCACGGTCGCCGCAGGGCCTGCCCGCCAAACCGTGACGACCGACAACGTCACCGCCGCGTTCGCGCATCCCGTCGAAGTCCGCTACGACGACGGCCGGTGGATCGCCCGGACGAAGGCCACCCGCATCGACGTCTAGTAGTCGGCCACGCCGAGGGTGCCTGCGGTGAAGCACGATGTGCGCCCGCCGTCCACGACCATGTTGGATCCGGTGACATAGCCAGCCTCGTCCGACAACAGGAATGCGACGGCCGCTGCGATGTCACCGGGTTGCCCGAAACGGCCGGCCGGGATCGTCGACTCGTTCTCGGCGCGCTCCCTCGCCGGGTCTGGCGCGGTAGCGAATTCGGCCATCAGCATCGGCGTCTCGGTGGTGCCCGGGGAGATGCTGTTCACCCGGATTCCGTGCCCGGCCAACTCCGCCGCAAAGGCGCGTGTCATCGCCAGCACGCCGCCTTTAGTCGCCGTGTAACCGACATAGCCCCGCTGGCCGAGCAGCCCGAGCTCTGATCCGGTCAGAACGATGGCGCCGCGGCCAAGCGGAATCATCCGCGTCGCGGCTTCCCGTACGACGTAGAAGCTGCCGGACAGGTTGACGTGCAGCTGCCGCAGCCAGTCGTCGTCGTCCAGCGATACCGCGGGCCCGACGATCGAGATGCCTGCATTACTGAAGACGACCGATACCGGGCCGAGGGTCTCGGCTTGATCGAACGCGGCGGCGACCTGACGAGAATCAGTAACGTCGGCAGGCACAGCTAAGGCGACAGATCCGGCGGCGCGGCACTCTTCTGCGGCGACCTCAAGGTCGTCGCCGGGCAGTGCGACGAGCGCAACGGCCGCGCCCTCCCGCGCGAGGCGCAGCGCGGTGGCGCGGCCGATTCCTGAGCTGGCGCCGGTGACCAGGGCGACACGATCGTCGAAGCGGGGCATCGTGTCAGTGTGCGCGAGGATCGGGTTCACAGCATGCCGAGGCCGCCGACTTAACTGGGACACAGTCAACGGCCCTAGCGTATCAAGATGACTTGCGCTAGGTGCATCGCCGCAGCGGCAGTCCTCGGGTTGGGTGTTTTCGTCGCCGCCATCCCCCCTGCATCAATGGAAGCGCGCGCGGATGCGGCGCCGTTCGCCACGGACGCCGACTCCGACGCCCTTGCGCAGGAACAAGAAGACGAAGAGTGGCAGCAGGAGCAGGACGACGAACAAGCTCAACAGCAACTTCAAGACTCACTGCAGCAGATGGAGCAATCCGAGCAGGAAGCCGAGCAGCAGAATGAGGCGGCGCAGCAGCAGACGCAACTGGACGAACAGCTGGCCCAAACCGACCAGCAACCCGGGAACTGAAGCGCCTAAAGGTACGTCCGCAGGTGTTCCGTCATGCCGCGCCGAAAGTCCTGCATTGACTGGGCTTTCGGCGCGAGGCCGTCCGCGCCGTGATACATGCCAGGCACGGTGACAAGCTCGCACGGGACACCGGCCGCCCTCAGCTTCTCGGCGTAGTCGACGTCCTCGTCGTAGAACAGGTCGAGGTCGCCAACGCCGACCCATGCCGGAGGCAGGCCGGTCAGATCCGTGCGCCGGGCCGGCGCAGCGTACTCCGGAGCGTCCGACATCCGCGGCTCACGACCGAGATACGACGTCCACCCGAACCGATTGTTCGCCGGTGTCCAGAGAAGGCGACCGCGACCGGCGTGGTCGTCCCGCAGCACGGCGCGGTCGTCGATCATCGGGTACGCCAGCACCTGCGCGCGCAGCGGGATGCCCTCGTCATGACTGCGCTGCGCAACTGCGGCCGCCAACCCGCCGCCTGCGCTTCCTCCCATCACGGCGATGCGGTCGGGGTCGATGCCGAGTTCCTGTGCGTGTGCTCGCATCCACTCCAGCGTCGTCATGCAATCGTCGAGCGCGGCGGGAAACGGATGCTCGGGCGCTAACCGGTAGTCGGGTGACACCGTGACGACGCCGAGATCCCGCACTAGACGGCCTGTCCCGAATGCCTCCATTTGCGGCGAGCCCAGGATGTAGCCGCCTCCGTGAATGGAGAGCACGCCAGGTCGCTCGTGCTGGCCGTCGACGGGTGTGGTGACCAGCACCGGAATGCGGCTGTCGCCGGCGTAACGCTTGGTCACCCTGACGCCGCGGCCCGACGGCGTGCGAACCTGAGACTGCAGGCGGTACAGCGGCAGGTTCCGCCTGGTAATTGTGCCGGAGACAAACGGCAGCACGGGGTTGCGCATATCCGCTGGGACGGCGGCGAAGGCGTCCCGCATCGTCAGGTACCGTCGCGCCGCCAATGCGGCCGTCCCCAGGATGGCAACCGCTGCAAGCTTCTTCACGCAGGCAGCTTAATCCTCGGAGGCAAGCAGTACATCGGCGTCGAAGCAAGTGTGGTCGCCGGTGTGGCAGGCCGCTCCGACCTGGTCGACCTCGAGCAGCACCGTGTCGCCGTCGCAGTCCAGTCGCACCGAGTGCACGTACTGGGTGTGACCAGACGTCTCCCCCTTGGTCCAGTGCTGTTGCCGTGATCGCGAGTAGTACGTGGCCTTGCGGGTTTCGAGCGTGCGGGCCAGAGCCATGTCGTCCATCCACGCCACCATCAGCACCTGTCCGGTGCCGCGCTCCTGCGCGACCGCCGTGAACAACCCGTTGGCGTCTCGTTTCAGCCGAGACGCAATGCCTGTGTCCAATGCGATCCCCCGGTCGCTTCGCTCCTGCCCGCCGGAAGTCATTGCCGCACCACGATCCCTTCTGCCGCCATGGCCGCCTTCACCTGGCCGATGGTCAGCTCTCCGAAGTGGAACACGCTGGCGGCAAGTACGGCGTCGGCCCCTGCAACAACGGCGGGCGCGAAATGTTCCACCGCCCCTGCCCCGCCGCTCGCGATCACCGGAACGGACACTGCGCCACGCACCGCCCGCAGCATCTTAAGGTCGAAGCCGGCCTTCGTGCCGTCATAGTCCATGGAGTTCAGCAGGATCTCGCCGACGCCGAGTTCGGCTCCGCGGGTGGCCCATTCGATCGCGTCGATGCCCGTGCCGCGACGGCCGCCATGTGTTGTGACCTCCCAGCCTGACGGAGTCGGCGGCTCGCCCTGCGGGACGGTGCGGGCGTCGACCGACAGAACGATGCACTGCGACCCGAACTGACGGGACAATTCCGCGAGCAGTTCGGGGCGGGCGATCGCCGCGGTATTGACCGCCACCTTGTCGGCACCCGCCCGCAGCAGTACGTCGACATCGGCCACCGACCGCACGCCGCCGCCGACGGTGAGCGGAATGAACACCTGCTCGGCGGTGCGTCTGACCACGTCGAGCATGGTGGCCCGGCCCGACGACGATGCCGTGACATCCAGAAACGTCAACTCGTCTGCGCCTTCGGCGTCGTAGACGGCAGCCAGCTCGACGGGATCGCCTGCGTCGCGCAGGTTCTCGAAGTTGACGCCCTTGACCACCCGGCCGTCGTCGACGTCAAGGCACGGGATGATGCGCACTGCGAGATCTCTGGGGTCCATCAGTAATCCTCCGGATCGCCGACGGCGGTCAGCAGATCCAGCAGCTCACCGTGCACCCCGGGCGCGGCGACAAGCGCCGAGCGTGATTTGGTGGTCCACGCGCTGCCGTCCAAGTTCGTGACGATGCCGCCAGCCGCCCGCACCAGGGCAACGCCGGCCGCGTGATCCCAGACATGCGCACCGAAACTGATTGCCCCGCCGAGTATTCCGGAGGCGGTGTACGCCAGGTCGATGCCAGTGGCGCCGTGCATGCGCATCCGCGAGCACTTCCGGCTCAGGCTCTCGATCACGGCGAGCCTGTAGCGACCCGGTACCTTGCCGCGGGAGTCGACGTTGAACGTGCTCACCCCGATGATCGAGTCGGCCAACTTTCCCTGCGCCAACTGAGGTTGCTCGATGCCGTTGCTGTGCAAGGGTTGCCCGACGATGCCGGTGAACCGCTCCCCGGTGAACGGCACCCAGGTCAGGCCCGCCACCGGCTCACCGTCGCGCACCAGACCCAACAGGATCGCCGCCATCGGTGAGCCCGCGGCGTAGTTGAACGTGCCGTCGATCGGGTCGAGCACCCACACCAGCGGCGAATCCACGTCGGCGCCGCCGAATTCCTCGCCGTGCACCTCGATTCCGGTCTCGGCGTTCAGCGCCTCGACGACCTCACGTTCGATGGCCAGGTCGACCTCGGTGGCGAAGTCGTTGCCCTTCTTCTGAACCGCCGAGTCGGCGCGGTGTCCTTCGACGAAGGGCTTGGACGCGGCGTCCAGGATTTTGGCGGCCTGTGCGACAAGGGCCTCGAGGTCGGTCTTGTCCAGCGCCATCGAGGTCCTACTGCGCCACCGCGGCAAGCGCCTGCGGCAGCGTGAATCGCCCTGCGTACAACGCCTTCCCGACGATGGCACCTTCGACGCCACGGTCGACCAGCGTGGCGATCGCGCGAAGGTCATCGACGCTTGAGACTCCGCCGGAAGCGATCACAGGGGCGTCGGTGCGCTCGGTGACCTTGGTGAGCAGCTCGAGGTTGGGTCCGTTCAGCGTGCCGTCCTTGGTGACGTCGGTGACGACGTAGCGTGGGATTCCTTGGCGGTCAAGACGATCTAATGTTTCCCACAGGTCGCCGCCGTCGGTCTCCCAGCCGCGGCCGCGGAGCCGGTGCTGGCCGTCGACGATCTTGACGTCGAGACCGACGGCGATCTTCTCGCCGTGCTCGGCGGCCACCTTGGCGCACCACTGCGGGTTCTCCAGCGCCGCGGTGCCGAGGTTGACACGCGCACACCCGGTCGCCAGCGCGGCCGCAAGCGACTCGTCATCGCGGATGCCGCCCGACAGCTCCACCGCGACGTCGAGCTTGCCGACCACCTCCGCAAGCAGTTCGCGGTTGGAGCCCCGACCGAATGCCGCGTCCAGGTCGACGAGGTGGATCCACTCGGCGCCGTCGCGCTGCCACGTCATCGCGGCGTCCAGCGCTGAGCCGTATTCGGTTTCGCTGCCCGCCTGCCCCTGCACGAGGCGCACCGCACGGCCTTCGACCACGTCGACCGCGGGAAGGAGTATCAATTTCACGGCGGTCAACCTAGCGCCCCGATCCAGTTAGCCAGCAATGCGGCACCGGCGTCGCCGCTTTTCTCCGGGTGGAACTGGGTGGCGGAAAGCGGCCCGTCCTCCACCGCGGCAAGGAACGGCACGTGGTGTGCGGCCCACGTCAGCAGCGCGTTCGGGGTGCCCTCCCACTGCTGCGCGGCGTAGGAGTGCACGAAGTAAAACCGGGTGGCGGCGTCGATGCCTGTGAACAACATGCTACCCGCGGCTGCATCGACGACGTTCCAGCCCATGTGTGGAATCACCGGGGCATCCAGCCGGACGACGGCGCCAGGCCATTGTCCGCACCCGGTGGTCTGCTGGCCGAACTCCACACCACGGGCGAACAGGATCTGCATGCCGACGCACACACCGAGCACCGGCCGTCCCGCCGCTACTCGATCAGCGATGATCTTGTCCCCGTTAATCTTTCGCAGACCGGTCATGCACGACTCAAATGCGCCGACGCCCGGCACCACGAGTCCATCGGCGGACATGGCCGCGTCCGCATCGGCGGTCACCTCGACATCGCCGCCGACCCGCTCAAGGGCCCGTTGCGCCGAACGGAGATTGCCCGAGCCGTAGTCGAGGACGACGACACTGCGGCGGGGCCGCGAGTGTGTCCTGCCTGTCACAGGGTGCCTTTGGTGGACGGCACGCCGGTGACACGCGGGTCGTATTCGACCGCCTGACGCAGCGCGCGGGCGACGGCCTTGTACTGCGCCTCGGTGATGTGGTGTGGGTCGCGCCCGTAGAGGGTACGCACGTGCAGGGCGATGCGCGCGTTCATCGCGAGCGACTCGAAGACATGGCGGTTGATCACCGTGTGGTACGGCACCTCGGAGCCAGCGATCGTGGTGTGCAGCATGTGATCCGGCTCGCCGGTGTGCACGCAGTACGGCCGCCCCGACACGTCGACCGCCGCGTGGGCGAGCGTCTCGTCCATCGGGATCCACGCGTCGCCGAACCGGCGGATGCCCTTCTTGTCCCCGAGCGCCTGGCCAAGCGCCTGGCCAAGCACGATCGCGGTGTCCTCGATGGTGTGGTGCCCCTCGATCTCGACGTCGCCCTTGGCGCGCACAGTCAGGTCGAAGCTGGCGTGGCTGCCGAGCGAGGTCAGCATGTGGTCGTAGAACGGCACCCCGGTGTCGACGTCGACGACGCCGGTGCCATCGAGGTCGAGTTCGACGACGATGTCGGATTCCTTGGTCTTGCGTTCTATCTTCGCGCGACGGTGTTTGCTCACTGTGCTCCTATGTCGGCGCTCGCTTTGAGCAGCGCGTCGTTCTCCTCGGCAAGCCCTGTGGTGGCGCGCAGATATCCGGGGACGCCGACATCACGGATGAGGATGCCCGCGTCGAGGTAGCGCTGCCACGTCGCTGGTGCGTCGGCGAATTCGCCGAACAGTACGAAGTTGGCATCACTCGGGATGACCCGGAAACCCATGTCGGTCAACGCTTCTGTGACGCGGTCTCGTTCGGCGACCAGCTTCGCGACGCTACCGAGCGTGTCGTCGGCGTGACGCAGCGCCGCACGGGCGGCCGCTTGGGTGACCGAGGACAGGTGATACGGAAGGCGCACCAGCAGCATCGCGTCGATGACCGCCGGCGCGGCGATCAGGTAGCCAAGCCGGCCACCGGCGAACGCGAATGCCTTGCTCATGGTGCGGGTGACGACGAGCTTGGTCGGATACTCGTCGATCAGCTCGACCGCACTTGGCTGAGACGAGAATTCGCCATATGCCTCGTCGAGAATCAGGATGCCTGCGGTCATCCCGTCGAGCAGCCGTCGCAACTCGTCGAGCGGAACGCTCTGCCCCGACGGGTTATTGGGGCTCGCGACGAACACGATGTCGGGTATGTGCTCCTTGATCGCCTGCACCGCTATGTCGGTGTCGAGGCTGAAGTCGTCTGCGCGGTTGGCCCCCAGCCATGAGGTCTGGGTGCCGTCGGAAATGATTGGGTGCATCGAGTACGACGGAACGAAGCCGATCGCGCTGCGGCCAGGTCCCCCGAATGCCTGCAAGAGCTGCTGCAGGATTTCGTTGGAACCATTGGCGGCCCATAGGTTCTCGACGGTCAGCGCAATGCCGGTCTGCGCACTCATATAGGCGGCCAGGTCGGTACGCAGCGCCACCGCGTCGCGGTCGGGATACCGGTGCAGGCCGCCCCCCACCGACTGGACGGAGGCCGTCAGGTCGTCGACGAGTGCCTGCGTGGGGGGATGCGGGTTCTCGTTGGTGTTGAGCCGCACCGGAACGTCCAGTTGCGGCGCGCCGTAAGGCGTCTTGCCGCGCAGGTCCTCGCGCAGTGGCAGATCGTCAAGGGATATAGATCGTCCAACCGGCCCGTCTGTTTGTTCTTCGCGCAAGCGGCTCATCACGCCTCGAACCTCCGCCGCACCGCTTCGCCGTGCGCGGGCAGGTTCTCGGCCTGAGACAGCGTGATCACATAGCCCGACACATCTTTCAGCGCCGCCTCGTCGTAGTCGACGAAATGGATGCCCTTGAGGAATGTCTGCACGGACAAGCCGCTGGAGTGCCGCGCGCAGCCCGCAGTTGGCAGCACGTGGTTGGATCCAGCGCAGTAGTCGCCGAGGCTGACCGGTGAATAGGCGCCCACGAAAACCGCACCCGCCGAACGGATTCGGCCGGCCACGTCGCGCGCATCGACGGTCTGGATCTCCAGATGTTCGGCGGCGTAGGCATTCACGGTGCGAACGCCTTCGTTGAGGTCATCGACGAGCACGACCGCCGACTGCTTGCCCGTCAACGCCGCGGTCACACGTTCGCGGTGCACCGTGGTCTCCAGCTGATTGGCGAGTTCGCGGTCGGTGGCGTCGGCCAGCTTCACACTGTCAGTGACAAGCACGCTGGCGGCCATCTCGTCGTGCTCGGCCTGGCTGATGAGATCCGCGACAACGTGCACCGGGTCGGCGGTGTGATCGGCGAGGATCGCGATCTCGGTCGGACCGGCCTCGGCGTCGATGCCGACCTGCGAACGGCAGATTCGCTTTGCGGCAGTGACGTAGATGTTGCCAGGCCCGGTGATCATGTCGACGGGCGCCAACTCGGCGCCGTCGGTGTCGGTGCCGCCATAGGCCAGCAGCGCGATGGACTGCGCACCACCGACCGCCCACACCTCGTCGACGCCCAATAGCCGGGCGGCGGCCAGGATCGTCGGATGCGGTAGCCCGCCGAATTCGGCCTGCGGCGGGCTGGCGATCACTAGCGAGGCCACGCCCGCGGTCTGCGCGGGAACGACGTTCATCACCACGCTGGACGGGTAGACGGCGTTGCCGCCAGGCACGTAGAGCCCGACCCGCTCGACGGGCACCCAGCGTTCGGTGACCGTCGCACCGGGCGCCAGCGTGGTCGTCGTATCGGTGCGCCGCTGATCGGCGTGCACGGCGCGGGTCCGGTCGATCGCCACCTGCAGTGCGGCGCGGACGTCTGATGACAACTCGTCGAGCGCAGTTTGCAGCTCGGATGCGGGTACGCGGACCTGCGGGGGGCGCGCCCCGTCGAACGACTCGCCAAATTCGAGGGCGGCGTCGGCACCCCGCTCGGCGACCGCATCGACAATCGGGCGAACCTTGGGCACCACGGTGTCCACGTCCACGCCGCCGCGGGGCAGCGCAGCACGGAGCTGCGCAGCGCTCATGGCGCGGCTGCGCAGGTCTATGCGGGTCATCGTGATCGGGGCCATCGACTCGATTGTCCCTGATCGGAGCCACTGAACAAAAATCGATTACGGCGCAAGGGCTAGATTTGTGGCCATGTCCGAAGGATCTCGACGAGAAGTTCACCCCAACAATGCGCCGGGCGTGCCGATGGTGTTTCCCCCGCTGGTGGAGCGCCTGCAGATCAAGTACTTCAACCCGATGATGAAACCCATCGCGCGCTATCTACCGACGTTCGCAGTCGTCAAACACCGCGGGCGCACGTCAGGCGCGGAGTACGAGACGGTCGTAAACGCCTTCCGCAGGGGCAATGTGCTGGCGATCGCGTTGGCACACGGCAAGACGAACTGGGTGAAGAACGTGCTGGCTGCCGGCGAGGCGGACGTTCATCTGTTCCGCAAGGACGTGCACATCACCAACCCGAGGGTGCTGCCTGCCGGAACAGACGACCCGACGCTGCCGAGGTTTATCCGACGAGGAGCCGGGACTATGGGGGTTTTCGTCGCCGACATCGCCTGACAATAGATTCATGGGCATGGCCGCCGCATCTCGAAAAGAGCACCCCAACAACGCGCCTGGTGTACCGATGGTTTACCCGGTTGCGGTAGAGAACTTCCAGGTCAAGTACGTCAACCCGCTGATCAAGCCGGTCGCGAAGTTCCTGCCGGGAATGTCGACCATCACGCATCACGGTCGCAAGTCGGGTAAGCCGTACAAAACCGTTGTCACGGCGTTCCGCAAAGGCAACACCATCGCGATCGCGCTGGGCCACGGCAAGACCGACTGGGTGAAGAACGTGTTGGCAGCAGGCGAGGCCGATCTGCACTTTATCCGGAAGGACGTGCACCTCGTCAACCCGCGGATCTTGCCTGCAGGCAGCGGCGCTGACGGGCTGCCGTTCATGGCGCGGGTGCAGGCCAACCGGATGGCCATATTCGTCGCCGATATCGCTTGACCGCGCTGAAAGACTGACCCCGTGGCGCGGGAAGTCTGGCTGACGTTTTTCGGTGCAGCGATCGCGATCAGCGTGTCGCCCGGAGCGGGCGCCATCCAATCGATGGCGACAGGCATGACCCACGGTGTGCGGCGCGGCTACTGGAGCGTCCTCGGCCTCGAGGTGGGCCTGATGCTGCAGCTCGCGCTCGTCGCAATCGGGCTGGGCGCGGCGGTCGCGAACTCGATCCTGGCGTTCAACGTCATCAAGTGGATCGGTGTGGCATACCTGGTCTATCTCGCTGTGCGGCAATGGCGCACCGCGACCGTCGATCTTCGCGAACAGATCGGCAAGGCGATGGACGGCGGCCGGATGGCGCTGCTGGTGGGCGGATTCCTTGTCAACGCGACCAACCCAAAGGGGCTCGTGTTCTTTCTCGCGGTGCTGCCACAGTTCGTGGTGCCGACGCAGCCGCTGCTGCCGCAATACCTGGCTGTGGGCGTGACGATGGTCGTCGTCGACCTCGTCGTCATGGGGCTCTACACAGGCCTATCCGCGCGGCTGCTGCGCTGGCTGCACACGCAGCGCACGCAGACCACGCTCTACCGCGTGTTTTCCGGGCTGTTCGCTGCGGCAGCCGTCGTGCTTTCGCTCGTGCGGCGGGGTCCGCTCACCGCGTAAACACCGTCTTGCCCGTCATCGTCGGCCAGGCTTGCGGGGCGTCCTCCCATGCGACGACCCGGTCCACCGCTGGCGCGAGATCGCAATGCGCGGTGATCAGTTCGACAACCTCGGGAATCGCCGCGCGCGCGTTGACCCGAGCGGTCACGAATCGCAAACCGCGGGTGTACATCGCCAACAGCGGCATCTCGACACCACCGAGGTAGAGACCGGTGTCCGTGCAGACCCCGTCCGCCCATGTGGCACGGATCGTCGCGGCCAACACATCCGGGTCGGCCGTGGTGTGCACCGTAATCGGATAAGTGTCGAGCGACTTATCGGGCTTTGGCTTGTCATGCACTGTGGCACCGAGCTTTTCGGCCATGGCCAGTCGCTGCGGATCGGTGTCGACATAGTCGACATGTGCGCCGTACGCGGATCCGAACGCGGCGGCGTACAGCCCGATCGAGCGGCGGCCCGCCACCAGAACACGGCGATCCGCTTGGTCGAGGGCGGCCAATTCCGCACGGTAGGGAGCGACCGTGCGCCAGCCGTCTGGGATGTTGTCGGATAACGACGCGATAGCGACCGGGTCGACGGTGTCCCCAACATGCACCAGCATTGCGTCCGCATATGGCACCAGAACCAGGTCGGCCATGAAGCCGCCGCCGTCGAGCCCGGCAATGGGCGCCATGCCGTACATCGCCATCAACGGCAACGATGCGCACGAGCCGGTGACCCCTCGGCGACAGGCCGGGCAGCTCCCGCAGCTGATCTGGAACGGGACGATCACCCGATCGCCGATCTTCACCTCGCGGACGGCGTCGCCGACCGCGACGACCTCGGCAACGCCTTCGTGCCCGACCGCATGCCCTGGTGGCATGGGCAACTGCCCCTCGGCGACAGCGACGTCGAGGTCGCAACACGCCACCGCAACGGGTCGGACGATGGCCTGCTCAGGTGCCGTGATTTCGGGATCAGGGGCGTCTCGCCACGCATATTCGCCAGCCGCCTCGAACATCAGTTGCTGCATGACGGACCTTTCTTTAGTGGTCTTTCTAGTATTGTTGAATGACCTTTCAAGTAAAGTCAAGGCATGCCTCGTCCTGATCGAAGCCGGGCCGCACTGGTGGACACCGCGGCGGTGTTGTTCCGCAGGCAGGGTTATGCGGCGACAGGGGTGAATCAGATTCTGGACACCGCCGACGTCAAGGCCGGTTCGCTGTATCACCACTTCCCCGACGGCAAGCAGGAGCTGGCCGCCGCGGTGGTCGACACCGTCGGCGCGGGCATCGAGCGGCAGCTGCGTCGGTTCCTCGATAGCGAGTTGCCTGTCGCCGACATCGTCGACGGCTGGATCCAACTGATGGCGTCCGGGCTGTCCTCTGATCAGCGCGACGGTTGCCCCGTCGAGCCGATCGCCACTGAGTCGGTGAACGCCAGTCCGCTGGTGCGCGACGCATCGGCGCGGGCGTTCCGGGGATGGTGGCTTGCCTTGACCGAGCGGCTGCAAGCCGACGGGTGGCCGGAGCAAGAGGCCGAGCAGACGGCGCTTGCGGTCATCGCGCTCATCGAGGGAGCGCTCATCTTGTCCCGCGTCTCGGGGAATGCCGATGCGCTGAATGCCGCCAAGTCCGCGGCGCGCACGCTGCTCAACTCCGCGAGCGGAGCTCACGGCGCGAGCTGATACCCAGCTTGCCGTACACGTTGCTTTGTCGCCGCGTCGCTATCGGGGCTTTGTTAAAGCAAATCGCCGCTATTTGCACAACCCCGCGATGGTCGTGTTTGTGGCGTCCGCATCTTTCAAGCGCGCTGCCTGATCCGGCTCTGAATTCTGTTGCCCCGCAGTGGCGCCCGCGCCAATATCCATCAAAAGGGCGCCGAACTTCTTCACGGCGTCGGCAAGCTCGGGCGGCGTCGCAGGGTCCAGCCGCGCGAGGAGATACTGGCCGCCGCTATAGAGCGAGATTCGGGCATTGGCCGCAACTGCGAGCGCGCCGGTGACATCTTGCGGTCCGCCCGGTGGCTGCAAGTTGGTGTTCAGCGACACGCCCTTGCGCACGATGTCCGCGGCGGCACAGATCTTCGTCTTGGCATCGGCACGTTGTGCGCCCGAGTAGTTCGGATTGCCTTGCTGCCCCGAACGAATCAACAGCCACCCTGACAGGGCGGCTGCGGCGATGGCCACCACGAGGGTGATGGGGAGCAAGATCCTCCCCCAGCCAGTATCGGACTCATTCGACGCTCGCTCAGGCATGTGCCAGATAGTAGCGCGGCGATCTGAGCATTCAGGCGCCCTGTCACGCCCGCGAGTCGCCACACAAGGGTTTTGCTACGGGGCAGTCGATCCAAATCGAGCCCCTCAGCAACCCTTTCGCGGCCCCAATCTTGGTATTTGCGGAATAAGTTACGCGGCGGCGCTAGACGTCCAACCCGATATCCAGCACGCGCACCGAGTGGGTGAGGGTGCCAACGGCGAGATAGTCAACGCCGGTGCCCGCATATTCGGCTGCGGTATCGAGGGACAGGCCGCCCGACGATTCGAGTTTCGTGTGCGGCGCGCGGGCATCACGGCGCTGTGCCGCGATCTGCGTCTGCCATACCGGAAAGTTGTCCAGCAGGATCAGCTCCACGTCTTCGGCGAGTACCTGGTCGAGCTGCTCGAGCGAGTCGACCTCCACCTCACACGGCAAGTCCGGCGCTGCGGCGCGGACGGCCCGCAGCGCGGCGACCACCGAACCCGCCGCTGCCACATGGTTGTCCTTGATCAGCGCCGCATCGCCAAGGCCCATGCGGTGGTTGACGCCGCCGCCGACGCGCACCGCGTACTTCTGCAGGGCACGCAGACCCGGCAGCGTCTTGCGGGTGTCGCGAATCTTGGCCTTGGTGCCCGCCACGGCCTCCACCCACGCTGCCGTCGTCGTCGCGATGCCCGACAGGTGACACACCAGGTTCAGCATCGTGCGCTCGGCGGTCAGCAGACCTTGCGTCGGTGCCTCGACGACGAGCGCCGCGGCCCCAGCCCCCAACGGCGTCCCATCGTCGACGCGATGCTTGACCTGGTAGCCGTCGGGCCCGATCACCTCGTCGAGTACCAGCAGCGCGATCTCGACGCCAGCGATAAGCCCGGGCTCACGGGTAGCCATCGACGCGGTGGTCGTCGTGTCGGCAGGCACCGTCGCCACCGTGGTGACATCGGACCCGTAGCGCAGGTCTTCCTCCAGGGCGCGCGCGATCACCCTGCGAGCCTCCGTCAGCTCGTCGACAGTCAGTTCCATCAGCAGCACGCCACCGCGGGAACCAGGCTGCGCGCCAACGCCGGGTCCGTCGCGGGAAAGTCGGACCGGTGATGGCAGCCGCGGGATTCGGTGCGCGCCAGCGCTGCAGCCGCTACAGCGGCCGCGGTCGTCGTCAACGCCACGTCCTCGAAGTCGGCGCGGGACTTGAGAGTACGTGTTGTCGCGGTGTCGAGTTCCTTCGCGAGCCGCTCTAGGCCGACGCCATCGCGAACCACCGACGCGTCACGCGACATCGCCCGTTGCAGGTCGGCTCGCGGCAGTGCGCGCCGCACCCCCGGCTCGGGCGCGGTCGCGCGGCAGGGGCCGGAATCCGCGGCATGCGCGGCCGCCGCCTTGCCCGCCCTGCCACCGACGACCAGGCCCTCAAGCAAGCTGTTGGACGCCAACCGGTTCGCACCGTGCATGCCGGTGCGCGCGACCTCACCGGCCGCGAACAGCCCCGCGAGCTCGGTACGCCCGGAGATGTCGGTCACTACTCCGCCGCAGCTGTAGTGCGCGCCGGGTACCACCGGAATGGGTTGGCGCGTCGGGTCAATGCCCGCGGCGCGGCACGCAGCTGTCACCGTCGGGAACCGCGGCTCGAAGCCCTCGATGCCGCGGGCGTCGAGGTAGACGCACGGATCACCGGTGGCGGTCATGCGCGCGTCGATGGCCGCCGCCACCACGTCGCGGGGCGCGAGGTCACCCATCGGATGTACACCGTCGGTGACCGAATTGCCTTGCGCGTCGATCAGTATCGCGCCCTCACCCCGAACCGCCTCGGTGATCAGCGGGCGGCGACCGCTGCGTTGGCCGTCGAACAGCATCGTCGGATGGAACTGGATGAACTCGACGTCGCTGACCGGCAGCCCGGCCCACATCGCCAACGCGAGGCCGTCACCGGTCGACCCCTCCGGGTTGGTGGTGGCCGTATACAGGTGACCGAGGCCGCCCGTGGCCAGGATGACCGACGGTGCATGCACGATGCCGAGTCCGTCCTCGTTGAGCACCAGCACGCCGGTCACCGCCGCGCCGTCGTGGAGCACCTCAAGCGCGATGTGATGGCGCCGGATGTCGAGCCGTGCCGCGGCATGATCGAGCGCCCGCTGCACCTCGGCACCGGTCGCGTCACCACCGGCGTGGATGATCCGGCGTCGCGAGTGGCCGCCTTCGCGGGTAAGCGCCCACCGTCCCGGCGCCGCTTCGTCGAATCGCGCTCCGTCATCGACCAATTCGGCGACAGCGCGATAGCCGTCGCCAACGATCGAGCGGACGGCGTCTGGATCGCACAATCCGGCACCCGCGGCGAGGGTGTCGGCGACGTGGGCGTCGACTGAATCGTCGGTTTCCGGCAGCACCACCGCGATGCCGCCCTGCGCGTAGAACGTCGCGGTATCACCGATCTTGCTCAGCACCACCACTTTTCGACCACGCCGGTGCGCTGCCAACGCAGACACCAGACCTGCGACGCCCGTGCCGATGACGACGACGTCGGCGCGCTGCTGCCAATAGCCGCGCCCGCCGCATGCCGCGGTCATTCGCCGCCGCCAGGCTGGCCGATCTGGATCATCCGCTGCACGCTGGCGCGCGCCCGCTTTGCGGTTTCGGGATCGACGTCGACCTCGTCGGCGCCTTCCACGAGGCAGCGCAGCAGCGCGGCTGGCGTGATCATCTTCATGTACTTGCACGAAGCGCGGTCGTTGACGGCGCGGAAGTCGACTTCCGGTGCAGCGCGGCGCAACTGGTGCAACATGCCGACCTCGGTGGCGACCAATACCTGCCGCGCCCTGGTTTCGCGCGCGGCATCGAGCATGCCACCCGTGGACAGGATCTTGACCCGGTCCTCGGGGAATGCGCCCTCACCGGCGAGGTACAAGGCCGAAGTGGCGCAACCGCATTCGGGATGCACATACAGCTCGGCGTCGGGATGCGTGCGGGCCTGGTCGGCGAGCTCGTCGCCGTTGATACCTGCGTGGACGTGGCACTCGCCCGCCCAGACATGCAGGTTCTTCCGACCGGTGATCCGACGGACATGGGCACCCAGGAACTGGTCGGGGCAGAACAGCACCTCACGGTCCTCGGGAATCGACGCCACCACCTCGACCGCGTTCGACGACGTACAGCAGATGTCGGTCTCGGCCTTCACCGCCGCGGTGGTGTTTACGTAGGAAACGACGACGGCGCCGGGATGCTCGGCCTTCCAGGCGCGCAGCTCGTCGGCGGAGATCGAATCGGCCAGCGAGCAGCCCGCTCGCTGGTCGGGAATCAACACCGTCTTGGGAGGAGACAGGATCTTCGCCGTCTCGGCCATGAAGTGCACACCGCAGAACACGATGGTGTGCTCGGGCGCATCGGCGGCGATGCGGGAGAGCGCAAGGGAGTCACCGACGTGGTCGGCGACGTCCTGGATGGCCGGCAGCTGATAGTTGTGCGCGAGCAGCGTGGCGCCGCGCAAGTCGGCAAGCCGACGGACTTCGGCGGCCCATTCCTCGTCGCCGTCGACGCCGGCATAACCGGCCGGGCCATCGGTGATTCGGGTCGCCAAATCGCCTGCGGGCATACGGTCCAGAACCGTCATGGCCGCCTCCTCAATCCCGGCTGAGGTTTTCGACTTATAATCGAAAACATGTCACATATTAGCACCGCGCACGAGGTGCTCGCCGTCGTGTTCCAGGTTCGAGGCGTCGACTCCCGGAAACCAGCACTTCACGTGCTGTTATGGCAACGTGCACTCGAACCGGAGCGCGGAAAGTGGGCGCTGCCGGGTGGCAGGCTCGGTCACGAGGAGGACCTGACCAGCTCGGTCCGCCGCCAGCTCGCCGAGAAGGTGGACCTGCGTGAACTTGCTCACCTGGAGCAATTGGCTGTGTTCTCCGATCCACACCGGCTCCCCGGCGTGCGCACCATCGCGTCAACGTTCCTGGGTCTCGTTCCCTCCCCCGCAACGCCCGAACTGCCGCAGGACACCCGCTGGCATCCGGTCAGCGAGCCGCCGCCGATGGCTTTCGATCACGGCCCGATGGTGGAGCACGCGCGCATTCGCCTTGCCGCGAAAATGTCGTATACGAATATCGGATTCGCCTTGGCGCCAAAGGAATTTGCGCTATCCACGCTTCGCGACATCTACAGTGCGACGCTGGGCTATCAAGTCGACGCCACCAACCTGCAGCGGGTGCTCGAGCGTCGCAACGTCATCACCCGCACCGGCACCACTGCGCGTTCGGGGCGCAGCGGCGGCCGTCCTGCCGCGCTGTACGGCTTCACCGACGCGCGATACCGGGTGACCGACGAATTCGCAGCGCTGCGGCCTCCCGGGTGAGTCGACTGGATTCTTAATGCGCTCTTAAGTAATACTGCCGGGATGGACTTGGGCAGCGTGGCTCCTCTAACTGGCGCCGAGTGGATTGGGCAGCCGCGGCACGAAGAACTGCAGCGTGGCGCCCGCCCGCAACTGCCCGCCGACGACCCATTCTATGACCCACCTGCAGGTTTCCAACACGCCAACCCTGGCACGGTGTTGCGCAGCCGCGACGTCGAGCTGGCGTTTCTCGGGCTGATCCCACAGCGCATCACGGCCACCCAGCTGCTGTATCGGACCACCGATATGCACGGCAATCCGGAGGCCGCTGCCACCACGGTGATCGTGCCCGCCGAGCGCGCGCCGAACGCCGTCACGCCGGTGGTCTCCTACCAGTGCGCGATCGATGCCGTGACGTCCCGTTGCTTCCCCTCCTACGCCCTGCGCCGACGCGCTGTGGCACCCGGCGCGGTGGCGCAATTCGAGTTCCTGCTGATCGCCGCGGCCCTCGCAGAGGGCTGGGCCGTTTCCGTGCCCGACCACGAGGGACGCGCCGGAATGTGGGGCGCACCCTATGAGCCCGGCTACCACGTTCTCGACGGCGTGCGGGCCGCGCTGAACACCGAGACGCTCGACCTGTCGCCGTCGGCGCCAATCGGCCTATGGGGCTACTCCGGCGGTGGACTGGCCAGCGCATGGGCCGCCGAGATGAGCGGCTCCTACGCGCCCGAACTCAATGTCGTCGGCGCAGTGCTCGGGTCACCCGTCGGTGACCTCGGACACACCTTCCGCCGACTCAACGGCACGGTCATGTCCGGCCTGCCGGCGCTCGTCGTCGCCGCGCTCGCGGACATCTACCCCGAGCTCAACAAGATCATTCAGAAGCACGCCACCGCAGAGGGCAAGGAGCTCCTGCAACGGCTGCACAACATGACCACCGCCGAGGCGGTCATCCGGATGGTCAAGAAGGACATGGACGACATGCTCGACGTGCCTCTTGAGCAGATCCTCAACACCCCTGAGGTCAAGCACGTCTTCGACGACATCAAGCTCGGTGCGGCGGTACCAACCCCACCGGTGCTGATCGTCCAGGCGGTCTACGACCAGCTGATATCCGTCGGGGACATCGACGAGCTTGCCGAAACGTACGCGGCAGGCGGCGCCGATGTCACCTACCACCGCGACATGTTCAGTGAGCACCTGCTGCTGCACCCGCTGTCCGCGCCGATGACACTGCGCTGGCTGACCGACCGATTCAACGGAAAGCCGCTGTCCGAGCACTTGATTCGGACCAAGTGGCCGACGCTGCTGAACCCGATGACCTACGTCGGCATGGCGCGGCTGGCCAAGATCGCCGTCAAGGTCGTCACTGGGCGGACGGTAGAACGTTCTCCGTTGTGACGGGCGGGATCATCGCCGGCTCTTCGACCGGCGGCCATGCGCCCAGATCGTCACGCTGCGTCGAGACCGCGGTCAGCGCGTAGACCAACGCCCCGGCTGCGGCGGGAAGCAGGAGGGTCGCCGCGATCTGCAGCGGCGAATGACCGAAGAACACCGCAGGCGCCTCGACGACGTAGTGCACCCGATGTTCCGGTGACACCGGCGCTGCTGCAATGTCGATCACGCCGTAGCGCAGACGAGCCAGGACCACACCGACGCCTGCCGCCGCACCGGCGCCTGCCGCCGAACCAATGGCCAGTGCTGCCACCGTCACCGGACCCCGATGGGTGCGCCACTGCCAGAGCAGCACGGCCGCGACAACCGCAAGCGCGCCGAGCATGCCGACCATCAGGACCGCCGCGACGAAGAAATGGTCTGCCTCGTTGCCGAGAAAGGCCTTGACCCTCTCGCCCTTCTTGGTCAGCGCAACGACGCCGTGGATCGGTGGCGCCAGCCAGGCCCACAACGCGCCGACCAATACGCCGGCCACCGTCAGGCCGGCGATCGTCGTGAGCGCCGCCCTGCGTCGCAAAATCCGCGGCGGGACAACCTCATTCGTCGCTACTATCGCCTGTTCGCTCGGGCGCTCATCGGAAGTCATCAAAGTCCTTGGAGTCCAGCTCGCCGTGGCGGGAGCATTTCGCCGACCAGCCGTCGGGCCGCACCTGCACCACCATGCGGCGGCCGCACTCCGCACAGAACCGGGGTGGCTCCAGGCCGAGTTGCGCGGCGGTCGGGACTGCTCCGCCGGCGGGCTCGCCAGTGTAGACGTTGAACTTGGCCATGGCCTTGGGGGCAACCACGCCTACAGGCTGGCGTTGAGCGCCTTGATCGGCATCTGCAGATCGTCCAGGAGTTCGAGATCCGCCTCGGCAGGCCGGCCCAGCGTGGTCAGGTAGTTGCCGACGATAACGGCGTTGATACCGCCGAGGATGCCCTTCTTCGCGCCGAGGTCGCCAAGGGTGATCTCCCGGCCGCCCGCAAAACGCAGCATGGTGCGCGGCAGCGCGAGGCGGAACGCGGCGACGGCCTTGAGCGCCTCCGACGCAGGCAGCACGTCGAGGTCCCCGAAAGGCGTGCCGGGCCGAGGGTTGAGGAAGTTCAGCGGCACCTCATGCGGATCCAGCTCGGCGAGGTTGGCCGCGAATTCGGCGCGCTGCTCCAGGGTTTCACCCATGCCGAGGATGCCGCCGCTGCACACCTCCATGCCGGCGTCGCGGACCATCCGCAGGGTGTCCCAGCGCTCCTCCCACGTATGGGTGGTCACGACGTTGGTGAAGAACGACCTGGCGGTCTCCAGGTTGTGGTTGTAGCGATGCACACCCATCTCTGAGAGCCGCTCGACCTGCTCTTCGGTGAGCATGCCCAGTGAGCATGCGATCTGGATGTCGACCTCGTTGCGGATCGCCTCGATGCCAGCGGCGACCTGCGCCAGCAGCCGCTCGTCGGGTCCGCGCACGGCGGCGACGATGCAGAATTCGGTCGCACCGGTCTTGGCGGTCTGCTTGGCGGCTTCCACCAGGCTCGGGATATCCAGCCATGCGCTGCGCACGGGCGACGCGAAAAGCCCAGACTGCGAACAGAAGTGGCAGTCCTCCGGGCATCCACCCGTCTTGAGGCTGATGATGCCCTCGACCTCGACGTCGGGCCCGCACCATGCCATCCGCACCTCGTGCGCCAGGGCCAGCAGCTCGTCAAGCCGGTCGTCGGGCAGCTGCAGCACTCGCAACACCTGCTCCTGGTGGAGACCCTGTCCGCGCTCCAGCACTTGGTCGCGCGCCAGCTCCAGGATGTCCGTCACCCGTGCTCCTTGCTGTTGAGGATTCGTCTGCCATTCGCGCAAGCGCTCATCGCGCCTTGAACGGTGTTCAGGTTAGGCTACCGGCGTGCAGCTCCACAAACGCGACGTGGTCGACGCGGCGACGACACTGCTGGACAGCTTTGGCATCGCCGACCTGACGATGCGCAGGCTGGCCCGCGAGCTCGACGTCTCCCCCGGCGCGCTGTACTGGCATTTCGCCAACAAACAGCAGCTGCTGGGCGCCGTGGCCGACCGGATCCTTGAGCCCGTCGGCGATGTGCCGTCCGGCTGGCAGGACCGCGTCGCGGGGATCTGTGGACGGCTGCGGGATGCGCTGCTCTCGCACACCGACGGGGCCGAGCTGGTCTCGGCGAGCTTCGCGGCCGGACAGTCGCAGGCGATGGCGCAGATTGTCGCCCGGCTTACCGATGCCGCGGCCGACGCGCGGGTGGACCTCAGCCACGCCGAACTGGCCGCCCGCACGGTCATGTACTACGTGCTGGGGTTCACCGCCGACGAGCAGTCCAGGCTGCAGTGGGATGCCGCGGGCGCCGAGCTGCCCGACGGCCAATCGGTCATCGCGGACGACGCTAACGGCCGGTTTCGATTCGGGCTTCGGTTGCTTATCGACGGCATCGCAGCGCACAGCGACTCGGTTGTCGGGCGTGGACGCGACTAACGTCGCCGACGTGATCACGGTCGACGACGTGCGGCGCATCACTGCGTCATTGCCCCGGTCCTATGAGGTCGTAGTGGGTGACCGGATCAAGTTCCGCGTAGGGCGCCTCATCTTTGTCGCGTTTTCGCGTGACGAGACGGTGATGGGCGTCGGCTTTCCCAGAGAGGAACGGGCGGCGATGGTGGCCGCAGAGCCCGACAAGTTCATGCTGCCGCGCAAGTCGGACATGCGATACAACTGGGTTCACGTTCGGCTGGACGCAATCGATCTTGAGGAACTGCGCGAGCTGGTGATCGACGGCTGGCGGATGTGCGTACCGAAAAAGGTTGCGGCACAGATCACCTGATCGGATATTCGCGCTTGGCGTTTCCGTCCCAGCGGCGCAATCCCACGACGCGGCCGGCGATCTCGGGCGGTTTTCCTGCGATGCGTACGGCGCGGCCCACCTGCACCGGTACGACACGACGCGCCATCGTCACGTGCGCGGTCCAGTCGTCGGGCAGTGCGTTGGGCATCGGACCCGGATGCAGGTGGGGCAGGCACATGCGGTGCACCTCGGCGTGCAGCTCCAGCAGCCGCCGAGTCGGCACCACGAGCCGCGCGAGCACCGCCTTCGCCCTACCGAACAACAGCGGCGCGCCGATCCGGCAATCGAACGGAAACCGTGGCAGCAGCGTCGCCAGCAGCGAGTCCACCTCGGGGTCGATCCGCTCAGCGACGGTCAGCGTCGTGTGTGGGCGGCTCGCGGGCGCCTGACTCGGGATTCCGGCGTCGCGCAGCCCATCCCAGATGTGGCGGACCGCGGCCTCGGTGTCCTGGTCGAAGACCAGCTCGACGGAGTGCACCACCTCTACACCAGGCTCGTGACCCACTGCGCGTCGAACGCCGACGCGCTCATCGACTCGAACGCCGCAGCGCTCATCGCCCCCGCACCCGCGGGCAGCACCGCACGCACCGCAGCCAACCGGTTCAGCGCGTCGCGATTACCCGCCTCTGCCGCAGCCGGTTCGCGGGGCCAGGCCCCGATCACCAGTCCTGCACATGGAATCCCGTGGTTAGCAAGTGCTTCCAGCGTGAGCGCGGTGTGGTTCAACGTGCCCAGTCCAGGTGAAACTACGACCAACACCGGCGCTGCCAGGTCGCGCGCGAGGTCCCGCAGCGTCACCCCGTCTGCACCCAGTTCGACCAGCAGCCCACCCGCGCCCTCGACCAGCGTCAGTGCCGCGTGGACCGATGCGACCGACGCCACCAGCTCGTCGCGTGTCGGCAGTGTCATTCCGGCGCGCTCGGCGGCGGCGACCGGTGCGAGCGGTTCGGGATAGCGCCATGTGCCATGCAGGGCGCCGATCCCGGACAGCCGCGCAATATCGGCGAGGTCGTCGTCGTGCGGCGCGCCGGTCTGCACTGGTTTGCACACCGCGACGTCGACGCCGGCCAGCCGCGCAGAACACGCCAGCGCCGCGGTGGCCACCGTCTTGCCGACACTTGTGTCGGTCCCCGTGACGACGAGAACGCTCACGGGCGCGGTGCGAGCACTTCGGTGAGTACCTCTCGGGCCACAGCCATTTCGTCGTCGGACAATGACGCCCGCGCCGTCAGCCGCAGCCGCGACGTGCCTGCAGGAACCGTCGGCGGCCGGAAACAACCGACCCGCACGCCGCGGTCCAGGCACGCCACCCCTGCAGCCAGCGCCACCTGCGGCTCGCCGAGGATGACCGACACCACCGCCGATTCCGGGCGCTCCGCGACGCCGCACATGTCGGCAAGTACCGATGCATAGTCCAGCACGGATTGCGCGCGCCACGGCTCGTCGATGAGAACCCGCAGCGCGGCCGACGCGGCGCCGACCGCAGCCGGAGCCAGCGCGGTGTCGAAGATGAACGGCCGCGCGGCATCGATCAGGTGAGCGCGGACCGCGGCGGGTCCGACAACCACACCGCCTTGGCTGCCAAGCGCTTTCGACAAAGTCGTCGTCATCACCACGTCGGGCGCGCCTGCCAGGCCGACCTCGTGTAGCAGGCCGCGGCCGCCACCGCCGCGCACGCCTAGGCCGTGCGCCTCGTCGACGATCAGCAGTGCGCCGTGTCGTCGGCACACGTCATGCAGCGCCCGCAGCGGGGCGAGCACGCCGTCGGCGGAGAACACCGAGTCGGTCACGACGACGGCGCGCTCTTCGTCGCGCGCGGACAGCGCTGCCTCGACGGCGGACACGTCGCGGTGCGGTGTCACGACGACGCGGGCGCGCGACAGGCGGCAGGCGTCCACCAGCGACGCATGCGTTAGCGCGTCCGAAACCAACAGCGATCCCGCGCCCGACAACGACGCGACCGCGCCGAGGTTGGCGGTGTAACCCGACGAGAAAACCAGCGCCGACTCGGCGCCGACGAAATCTGCGAGGGCGGTCTCGAACCCTTCGTGTAGTTCGGTGTTTCCTGTCACCAGCCGCGATCCCGTCGAGCCGGCGCCCCACGTGCGCAGTGCTTCCACGCCGCCGTCGATCACATCGGGGTGCTGGGATAGGCCAAGATAGTCGTTGGAGGCCAGGTCGAGCTCGGCGCCGACGGGCGGCCGGGTGCGAAGCGATCGGCGCAGGCCGGCCGCGCGCCGCTGTTGCTCGACCTCGTCGAGCCAGGCCAGCGGGGAAAGACCGACGCGTGTCACTGACCCTCCTCCGTGTGCACTTGAGCCGTCGGCCGAACCGACACCTGAACGCTGTTCAGGTTAACGCACGAGCGACGCCGACCATCGCCGAGGTGATGCGGTCGATCTCCTCGGGCGTACAGATGTACGGCGGCATGACGTAGATCAGGTTGCGGAACGGGCGCAACCACACCCCGCGCTGCAGCGCGGCAGGCGTCGCGACCCGCAGGTCGACAGGCTTGTCCATCTCGATCACGCCAATCGCGCCGAGGACCCGCACATCGACAACGCCTGGCAGTGATGCGGCGGGTTCGAGCCCGGCGCGCAGCCCCGCTTCGATAGACCGCACCCGTGACCGCCAATCCTGTTCCAGCAGCAACTCCACCGCCGCAACCCCCACCGCGCACGCCAGCGCGTTCGCCATGAACGTCGGGCCGTGCATCAGCGCGCCGGGTTCATGCGTGCTGATCGTGTTGGCGATGTCACGACTGCACAGCGTCGCCGCCAGGGTGATGTAGCCACCGGTGATCGCCTTGCCGACGCACATGATGTCGGGGCTGACGCCTGCGTGCTCGGCGGCGAACAGCGGGCCGGTACGACCAAAGCCGGTGGCGATCTCGTCGAAGATCAGTAACACGCCATGGCGGTCGCAGATCGAACGCAGGTCGGTCAGGTACCGGGGATCGTGGAACCGCATGCCGCCTGCGCCCTGCACCACCGGTTCGACGATCACTGCGGCCAACTCGTCCGCGCGTTCGGCCAGCTGCTTTTCGAACGCCGCGCTGTAGGCGGTGTCGTAATCGGTCGGTACCTGCGGCGCGAATTCCTGGTTGGCCAGCACGTCGGTCCAAAGAGAGTGCATGCCGCCCTCTGGGTCGCACACGCTCATCGGGGTGAACGTGTCGCCGTGGTAGCCCCCGCGCCACGTCATCAGCCGGTGCTTGTCGCGGCGGCCGGTGCTGCGCCAGTACTGCAGCGCCATCTTGACCGCGACCTCCACCGACACCGAGCCGGAGTCGCTGAAGAACACAGTGTCGAGTCCGTCGGGCGTGATCCGCAGCAGCAGTTGCGCCAGCCGGGCGGCGGGCTCGTGCGTCAACCCGCCGAACATGACGTGGTTCATGGTCGCGAGCTGCCGGGTGATCGCCGCGTCCAGCACCGGGTGGCCGTGGCCGTGGATCGCGGTCCACCACGACGCCATCGCATCGAGCACCTCGATCCGGCGACCGTCGTCGATCAGCGTCAGCCAGGCGCCCTTCGCGCCCACCGCCACGACCGGAGGCAGCGCTTCGGCGCCGATCGCGCTGTAGGGATGCCAGACGTGCGCGGCGTCGATCGCGCTTATCTCGTCGGGCGTCAACGCTGGCACCTTCGGTAGATTAGCCGTCGACCATGATGACCCTCTGCCGCGCCTAGGTAGATACCCCGACCGGCGACCCATCGCCGATCCGGGTCCGGCTCGCGCGCCGCTCAATCGGGCAGTGAGGGCGCGCGCCTTCTGCCTTCTACCGCGACGATCTCGACGGCCTGCGCGGCATCGCGATTGCGCTTGTCGCGGTGTTTCACGTGTGGTTCGGCCGGGTCTCCGGTGGCGTCGACGTCTTCCTGGCATTGTCGGGGTTCTTCTTCGGCGGGCGTCTGCTGCGAACAGCGCTGACGCCGGGCACGTCACTGCGGCCGGTGCCGGAGGTCACCCGACTGGTTCGCCGGCTGTTGCCCGCGCTCGGTCGTCGTGCTCGCCGCCTCAGCGGTGCTGACCATCCTCATCCAGCCGGAGACACGCTGGGAAACGTTTGCTGACCAGAGCCTGGCAAGCCTCGGCTACTTCCAGAACTGGGAACTGGCGAACACCGCATCGAACTATCTTCGCGCCGGTGAGGCGGTCAGCCCGCTGCAGCACATCTGGTCGATGTCGGTGCAGGGGCAGTTCTACATCGCGTTTCTGGCGATGATCTTCGCGTTCGCCTATGCTGTTCCGCGACGCGGCTGGGCAAGCACCTGCGGCTTTCGTTCGTGGTGCTGCTGGGCGCGCTGACCATCGCGTCGTTCGTCTACGCGATCTTTGCTCACAACACCGATCAGACGACCGCCTACTACAACAGCTTCGCCCGGGCGTGGGAGCTGCTGCTTGGGGCGTTGCTCGGCGCCCTCGTGCCCTACGTGCGCTGGCCGATGTGGCTGCGCACGACGGTCGCGGTGGTCGCGCTCGCGGCGATCCTGTCGTGCGGCGCGCTGATCGACGGCGTCAAGGAGTTCCCAGGGCCGTTGGCGCTGGTGCCCGTCGGCGCCACCATGCTGTTCATCCTGTCGGCGGCCAACCGGCAGGACGATCCGAACACCGCCGACCGACTGCCCGCCCCGAACCGGTTGCTGGCCAGCGCGCCGTTCGTGTCGCTCGGGGCGATGGCGTACTCGCTGTACCTCTGGCACTGGCCGCTGCTGATCTTCTGGCTCGTCGTACACCGGCCGGCCCAGGCCAGACTTCGTCGAGGGCGCCGCCGTGCTGCTCGGTCTCGGGCGGGCTGGCCTGGCTGACGACCGCGCTACGTCGAGGACTCCGCTGCGGCTACGAGAGCCGCCGTCGGTGACGCGCGCCCGGGCGCCGTCGTCCCACTGCGCGCGCGGCTGCGGCGGCCGACCATCGTGCTGGGCTCGATCGTCACGCTGCTGGGCGTGGCGCTGACGGCGACATCGTTCACATGGCGCGAGCACGTGACGGTGCAGCGGGCGAACGGTAAAGAGCTGGCCGAACCTTTCGGTCACGGGACTACCCGGGCGCGCGCGGCACTGCTCAACCACGCCAAGGTGCCCAAACTACCGATGCGCCCGACGGTGCTGGAGGCCAAGGACGACCTGCCGGAGACCACGACCGAAGGCTGCATCAGCGACTTCGACAACAGTCGACGTCATCAACTGCACCTTCGGCGACAAGGAGGCGACCCGCACCATCGCGCTGGCGGGCGGATCTCACGCCGAGCACTGGATCACCGCACTCGACCAATTGGGTCAGCTGCACCACTTCAAGGTGGTCACCTACATGAAGATGGGTTGCCCGCTGACCACGGAAGATTTGCCACTGGTGATGGGCGACAACCGTCCCTACCCGGGATGCCGGGTGTGGAACAACCGTGTGATGCCGAAACTCATCGGCGATCGTCCGGACTTCGTCTTCACCACCTCCACGCGGCCGTGGAACATCAAGCCGGGCGATGTGATGCCAAGCAACTACATCGGGATATGGCAGGCGTTGTCGGACAACAACATTCCAATCCTTGCCATGCGTGACACGCCGTGGATGGTGCGCAACGGACAGCCGTACTTCCCAGCCGATTGCCTCGCCAGCGGCGGCAACGCGATCTCCTGCGGGATCAAGCGATCCGACGTACTGTCGGAGCACAACCAGACATTGGATTTCGTCGGGCAGTTTCCGCTGTTGAAGCCGCTGGACATGAGTGATGCGGTGTGCCGCAAGGATATTTGCCGCGCCGTGGAGGGAAACGTGTTGCTGTACCGCGACGCCCACCACATTTCGACCACGTACATGCGGACCATGACCGCAGAGCTCGGACGCCAGATCGGTGCAGCCACCGGTTGGTGGGTTGGCTGATGGCCGCCGCCGAGCCGGGGCGCCGGACGAGAGGAGGACCAGAGGAGGGATCCGTACCCACGGTCTGGCCGGGCACCCCCTACCCCCTTGGCGCCACATATGACGGTGCAGGCACGAACTTCTCGCTGTTTTCCGAGGTGGCCGAGCGGGTGGAGCTATGCCTGATCGCCAAGGACGGCAGCGAGGAGCGCGTCAACCTCGACGAGGTCGACGGCTACGTGTGGCACTGCTATCTGCCGACCGTCACACCCGGTCAGCGCTACGGCTTCCGAGTCCATGGGCCCTGGGATCCGGCGGCGGGCCACCGCTGCGATCCGAGCAAACTGCTGCTGGACCCGTACGGCAAGTCCTTCCACGGCGACTTCGACTTCACGCAGGCGTTGTTCTCCTATGACCTGGAGGCCGACGACCTCGCATCCGGTGGCACCCCGCCGATGATCGACTCGCTGGGCCACACCATGACCAGCGTGGTGATCAACCCCTTCTTCCAGTGGGCATCGGACCGCGCGCCGCATACGCCGTATCACGAGACGGTCATCTACGAAGCCCATGTCAAGGGCATGACGCAGACCCATCCCGGCATTCCCGAGGAACAGCGCGGCACCTACGCCGGCCTTGGCCATCCGGCGGTCATCGACCACCTCAAGTCGTTGAACGTGACCGCGATCGAGCTGATGCCCGTGCACCAGTTCCTGCACGACCACCGACTGCTCGAACTCGGGCTGCGAAACTACTGGGGCTACAACACTTTCGGGTTCTTCGCGCCGCACTACCAGTACGCCGCCAATCAGCACGCCGGCGGCGCGGTGGCCGAGTTCAAGACCATGGTCCGGTCGTTCCACGAGGCAGGCATCGAGGTCATCCTCGACGTCGTCTACAACCACACCGCCGAGGGCAACCACCTCGGCCCGACGATCAACTTCCGCGGCATCGACAACGCCGCCTACTACCGGCTGCTCGACGGCGACCCGCGCTACTACAAGGACTTCACCGGCACCGGCAACAGCCTCAACGCCCGGCACCCGCACACCCTGCAGCTGATCATGGACTCGCTGCGCTACTGGGTGCTGGAGATGCACGTCGACGGGTTCCGCTTCGACCTGGCCTCCACGCTGGCCCGCGAGTTCTACGACGTCGACCGGCTGTCGGCGTTCTTCGATCTGGTGCAACAGGATCCGGTGGTCAGCCAGGTCAAACTGATCGCCGAGCCATGGGACATCGGCGAGGGCGGCTATCAGGTCGGCAACTTCCCCGGTTTATGGACCGAGTGGAACGGGAAATATCGCGACACTGTGCGCGACTACTGGCGGGGTGAGCCCGCGACCCTTGGCGAGTTCGCCTCCCGGCTGACCGGCTCCTCGGACCTCTACGAGGCCACAGGCCGGCGACCCAGCGCGAGCATCAACTTCGTCACGTGCCACGACGGCTTCACGCTCGCCGACCTGGTGTCCTACAACGAGAAGCACAACGAGGCCAACGGCGAGGACAACCGCGACGGCGAAAGCCACAACCGGTCGTGGAACTGCGGCGTCGAAGGCCCCACCGACGACCCCGACATCCTGGCGCTGCGCGGCAGGCAGATGCGCAACATCCTCGGCACGCTGATGCTGTCGCAGGGCACGCCGATGATCAGCCACGGCGACGAGATCGGCCGCACGCAGCGCGGCAACAACAACGTCTACTGCCAGGACTCCGACATCCGTGGATGGACTGGTCGCTGGCCGAGAAGAATGTCGATCTGCTGACGTTCACCCGCAAGGTCGTCGCAGCTGCGCAAGAGCCACCCGGTGTTCCGCCGGCGTCGGTTCTTCGAGGGCAAGCCGATCCGCACCGGCGACCAGGTCCGCGATATCGCGTGGCTGACCCCGGCAGGTAACGAGATGACGCCTGAGGACTGGGATTCCGGCTTGGCAAGTGCGTCGCGGTGTTCCTCAACGGCGACGCCATCCCCGCGCCGAATGCGCGCGGCGAGAGGGTGGTCGACGACTCGTTCCTGCTATGCTTCAACGCCCACAGCAAGGCGGTCGACTTCGTCGCTCCGGACAACGGCTACGCCGAGGAGTGGACTGCAGCACTTGACACCGCCGATCCAACCGGGGCCAGTGAACTGGTCATGAAGGCGGGCGAAAAAATCTCGCTGCAGGCGCGATCACTGCTGGTGTTGCGTAAGACCGCCTGACACATGGTATCTGACGTGCTGTCGACGTATCGGCTGCAGATGCGCGGCGCCGCTTCTGGGGATGCGTTCACGTTCACCGACGCCGGGACACGCTGGACTACCTCGACGAGCTCGGGGTGTCGCACCTCTACCTGTCGCCGATCCTGACGGCGGTCGGCGGGTTCGACCCACGGCTACGACGTCACCGATCCCACGACCGTGTCCGCCGCACTCGGCGGTGCCGAAGGGCTGGCCCGGCTGTCGGCCGCGGCGCGGGCGCGGGGTATGGGCTTGATCGTGGACATCGTGCCCAACCACGTCGGCGTCGACCGGCCCGAACAGAACCGCTGGTGGTGGGATGTTCTCGCCCACGGTCGGTCGTCGCCGTACGCGATCATATTTCGACATCGACTGGGCCGTCGACCCGACGGCCGAATGGTCTTGCCGGTCCTGGGTTCCGACGACGACGAGATGGCCTGCCGTCGACGGCGACGGGGTATGCCCCCGGGCGGACGCACCGGCACTACCGGCTGATCGGCTGAGCGCCGACTGGCATCTGCGGGTATCGCCGGTTCTTCTCGATCACGTCGCTGGCCGGGCTGCGCCAGGAGGACCGCGCGGTGTTCGACGCCACCCACGCCGAGGTGCGGCGCTGGTTCAGCCGAAGGTCTGGTCGACGGGCTCCGCATCGACCATCCCGACGGATTGTCCGATCCCGCAGGCTATCTGGCGTGGCTGCGCGAGATCGGTCGGACCGCGCGCGTGGATTGTCGTCGAGAAGATCCTCGCGGTCGACGAGCCGCTGGACACACGTTGCCGGTCGCCGGTACGACCGGCTACGACGCCCTGCGCGAAATCGGCGGACTGTTCATCGATCCCGCAGGCGTAGGCCCGTTGACGGCACTGTTCGAGTCGAGGACATCGAGTACGACGACATGCCGCAACTGGCCCGTCAACTCAAGGTCGAGGCCGTCACCACACACGCTGGGCAGCGAGCTTGCCCGACTCTGCCGGGCGATCGTCGGTCACCGGCGACGCCCCGCACTGCCGACGCGATCGCGGCATTCATCGAGTCAGATCCCGGTGTACCGGTTCGACTACCCGTCGCTGGCGGACATTCTGCCGACGGCATTGGCCGAAACTGTCGCCGCAGAGCCCGGATTTGGCTGAACCATTGGCCATCGTTGTTCGCGCGCTGACCGCCGGCGGCGAAGCCGCTGTTCGGTTCAACAGCTGTGCGGCGCGGCCACCGCCAAGTCGATGGAGGACTGCCTGTTCTACCGCGACGCCCGGCTGGTGTCGCTCAACGAGGTGGGCGGCGAGCCCGAGCGGTTCGGTGTGAGCAGCGGCGGAATTCCACCAGCGCGCCGCGACCAGGGCCCGGCTGTGGCCGCACGCGATGGTGACGTTGACCACCCACGACACCAAACGCGGTGAGGACGTGCGCGCCCGTATCGGGGTGCTATCTCAGGTGCCGTCGCTGTGGGGCGAACTCGTCGGCAAGTGGGCGCAGAGGCTCCGCCACCGGATCCTGCGACGGCTCTTTTCCTGCTGGCAGAACATCTTCGGCGTGTGGCCGGTCGACGGTGTGGTGACCGACGAACTGCGCGGAGCGGCTGCACGCATACGCTGAGAAGGCGATCCGGGAGGCCGCGACCTCACGTCATGGAACGATCCGGACGCCACGTTCGAAGCGGCGGTGCACGCGTGGCTGGACGCTGTCATGGACGGACCGGTCGCGACCGAGCTCACGTCCTTGGTGGCACGGTTGGACGAGCACGCCGCAAAGCGACGCCCTGGGCCAGAAGCTGCTGGCGTTGACGGTGCCGGGTGTGCCGGATGTGTACCAGGGCACCGAACTGGCCGACGACAGCCTTGTCGACCCGGACAACCGCCGCCCGGTCGACTATCCGAGCGCGCCGCGAGGCGCTACGCGCGAACAGCAACCCGAAGATGCGCGTGGTGACCGCCGCGCTCCGGTTGCGTCGCGACCGGCCGCGCACTTTCTCGACGGCGGCTACGTCCCCTGCGGCCGAGGGCCCGGCCGCTGAGCACATGGTGGCGTTCCCGCGGCCGACAATGTGGTGGTCGCAGTGACCCGCTGGCTGTCGCCTGGCCGAAACAGGCTGGGGCGATAGCTCCTCGCCCTTCCCGACGGAGACTGGGCTGACCGGATCGCCGGCCGGCCGTCAGCGGAGACGGTGGCGCAACGGACCTGTTCGGCGACTTCCTGTCGCGCTGCTGGAGCGCAACGATGACCGAATTCGCGGTGTGGGCGCCGCGACCCGATGTGGTGCGCCTCGACGTGGACGGGTCCCGGTACCCCATGCAGCGCAGCGACGACGGGTGGTGGCGCACCCAGGTCCCAGCCGAACCGGACAGCCGCTACGGGTTTGTACTGGACGCCGACGACCGTGCTGCCCGATCCCCGCTCGCCCCGACAGCCCGACGGCGTGCACGAGCGATCGCAGTTGTGGCAGCCGCTCGGCGCAGGACCGAGCCGACTGGCGCGGGCGGTCGATCGAGGGCGCGGTCATCTACGAATTGCATATCGGCACGTTCACGCCGGGCGGCACGTTCGATCGGCGATCGAGAAATTGGACTATCTCGTCGATTTCGGCGTCGACTTCGTCGAGGTGATGCCGGTCAACGCATTCGGCGGGACACACGGCTGGGGCTATGACGGCGTTGGTCTGGTATGCGGTGCACGAGCCGTACGGCGGGCCCGACGGCTTGGTGCGGTTTGTCGACGCCTGCCATCGCCGCGGCCTTGGCGTACTGATCGACGCGGTGTTCAATCACCTCGGCCCGTCGGGCAACTACCTGCCCGCGGTTCGGTCCGTATCTGTCCCGCGGCAGCAACCCGTGGGGCGAGTCGATCAACATCGCCGAGGCCGACGCCGACGAGGTGCGGCGCTACATCATCGACTGTGCATTGCGCTGGATGCGCGACTTCCACGCTGACGGCCTGCGGCTGGACGCCGTGCATGCCCTGGTCGACACCACCGCCGATCCACATCCTCGAAGAGCTGTCTGCCGAAACCGACACGCTGGCCAGCGCAATTGGGCCGTCCGCTGTCGTTGATCGCCGAGAGCGACCTGAACGATCCGCGGCTGATCACCCCCCGCGACCGGGGCGGCTACGGAATGACCGCGCAGTGGGACGACGACATCCACCACGCCATCCACACCGCGGTATCGGGCGAACGGCAGGGCTACTACGCCGACTTCGGGTCGCTGGCGGCGCTGGCGACAGACGCTGAAGCACGGTTACTTTCACGCCGGCACGTACTCGTCGTTCCGGCACCGCCGACACGGCCGCCCGCTGGACACCGCAACGATCCCCGCAACCCGACTGCTGGCCTACACGCTGACCCACGATCAGGTCGGCAACCGTGCCGATCGGCGACCGCCCGTCGCAGAACCTGACCTTCGGCCAGCTCGCGGTCAAGGCGGCACTGGCGCTCGGATCCCCCTACACCGCAATGCTTTTCATGGGCGAGGAGTGGGGGTCGTCGACGCCATTCCAGTTCTTCAGCTCGCATCCCGAGCCGGAACTGGCCACGGCGACCGCCGAAGGCCGCAAGGCCGAGTTCGCCGAGCACGGCTGGGACGCCGACGAGATTCCCGACCCGCAGGATCCCGCGACCTTCCTCGCTCCAAACTCAACTGGGACGAGGTGGGTGACGGCGAGCACGCCCGGCTGCTCCAGCATCTACCGCAGCCTGATCGCGTTGCGGCGAAACGAACCCGATTTCGCCGATCCATGGCTGGACCACCTACGCGTCGACTACGACGAGGATGCGCGCTGGATCGTCATGCACCGCGGCGCACTGGCGGTGGCATGCAATCTCGGCGCTGCGGCGGTCGATGTGCCGGTCGCCGGCGAGATGGTGTTGGCGTGGGGCGAGCCCGAAAGTCAACGCAGACGTCGCGCGGCTGGAGGGCCATTCTTTCGCGATCCTGCGCACGGCCTAAAGCAGATAGCGGTAGGCCGGCGAGCCCGGTTCCAACGTCTCGACGTGGATTCGGACGCCTGCATCCGCTCCAGCAGGCCGTCGAGGTCGGCGGCCGAACCCAGTCTCGACACCGACCAGCGCCTCGCCGGTTTCCCGGTTGTTGCGCTTGACGTACTCGAACAGTGTGATGTCGTCGTTCGGCCCGAGCACCGTGTCGAGGAAGCGGCGCAGCGCGCCGGGCTCCTGCGGGAAGTCCACCAGGAAGTAGTGCTTGAGGCCGAGGTGTACCAGCGAGCGCTCCAGCACCTCGCCGTAGCGCGAGACATCGTTGTTGCCGCCCGAGATCAGGCACACCACCGTCGAACCCGGCTCGATATCGGCCTCCAGCACCGCGGCGACCGACAGCGCACCCGCGGGTTCGGCGATGATGCCCTCGTTCTGGTACAGGTCGAGCATCGCGGTGCACACCGCGCCCTCGTCGACCGTGGTGATCGAGACCATGTCGCCGGCGGCGGCCAGCGCCGCGTACGTCAGAGTGCCCGCCCGGTTCACCGCGGCGCCGTCGACGAACTGGTCGACGTGATCCAGCGTCACCGGCTCCCCCGCGGCCAGCGCGGCGATCATCGCGGCGGCCCCGGCCGGCTCGACGCCGAGCACCGAGGTATTCGTCGTCCGCTCGGCCAGATACGTGGTGATGCCTGCGATGCAGCCGCCGCCGCCGACAGGGACGATCACCAGGTCCGGCTCGCTGTCGAGCTGGTCGAGAATCTCTGTGGCGATGGTGCCCTGGCCAGCCATCGTGCGCGGATCGTCGTACGGCGGCACCAGCGTCGCACCGGTGCGCACGACGTCGTCGAGCGCCGCAGCTGCGGCCATCGTCGTATGTCTTGCCGACAGCGATCAGCTCGATGAAGTCGCGGCCGTGATAGACGGATGCGGTCGCGTTTCTGCTTCGGCGTCTTCGCGGGCACGTACACCCGACCGTGGATGCCCATTGACCGGCACGCCATCGCGAAGCCCTGAGCGTGGTTGCCCGCCGACGAGCACACGACGCCGGCAGCGATCTCGTCGTCGGACAGCTGCATCAGGAGGTTGTGGGCGCCGCGCAGCTTGTAGCGAGCGGACCGCCTGCAGGTCCTCGCGCTTGAGATAGACGTTGGCGCCGGTGGCCTCCGACAACCGCTCGCTGAACTGCAGCGGGCTGCGGGCGACCACGCCCGAAATTCGCTGAGCGGCCTCGTCAATGTCGGCCGCGGACAGCGGCGACGTGCGACGGCTCTGGCTCAGTTCAGCGGACACCGGTCAATAGTGACACCAACCAGGGGTTTTCAGGAAACCGGGGTCAGCACGAACACCGGAATCTGTCGGTCGGTCTTGGTCTGGTACTCGGCATAGTCAGGCCAGGCCTCGACGGCACGCTCCCACCAGGCAGCCTTCTCGTCGTCGAAGACCTCGCGCGCCTCGTACTCCTTGTTGACCTCGCCGTCCTGCAGCTCGACCTGCGGATGCGCCTTGATGTTGTAGTACCAGACCGGGTTCTTCGGAGCCCCACCCAGCGACGCCACAACCGCGTACTCGCCGTCGTGCTCAACGCGCATCAGCGGCGTCTTGCGGATCTTACCCGACTTCGCACCCACAGTGGTCAGCAGGATGATGGGTTTGCCCTTCATCTCGGCGCCTTCGGTGCTGCCCGACTCCATGATACTTGTCGGCGTCCTCGCGGACCCAGTCCCACGGGCTTGGTTCGTATTCTCCGGAAAGTGGCATGTGACCAGCTTAGACCCGCTAGGAAAGTGATCGACCCAATCGGTGTTTCGGTTGCCCGAAAACTCTCTTCCGAGGTATCGTCAACCTATGACCGTGCGCGACGAAGTCAGCATCGCCGGCGTCCCCTGGCCGGTGTACAAGCTGCTCGCGCTCACAATCGGCTTGATCGTCCTGGTGATAGTCGCCGTCGCGACCAGCAGCGCGGCGCCGTCGGTCCTTGCCGCCGCGGCCGCCGGCACCGCGGTGTGGCTGGCCCTGAGCCCGTTCCAATCGTCTGACCGCTAGTCCTGTAGCAGCCGCCGCAGCGTATCGAGGTCGGCGGCCACCGCCGCCGCGTCGGCGTCGAACTCCGCGTCGGTCATGCCGGCCCGTCGTCGCACACTGAACAGCACCTCGCAGCGGGCCTCCCCAACACCGCACGGGATCACCCGCAACGGGTTGTACACCGATTCGCCCGACGGCAGCCGTACCACGTGATCGAGGACGCCGAATTCGTTCGGCGGCGCGAACTCGACCGTCGCTTCACCCATCGGCAATCGGCCACCCAACCGTCGGCGCTCTGCCGCAGGCCGCCCTCGGCCAGACCCGCGGCCCACTGCCGCCAGCTGTGCGGGTCCGACGCGAACTCGTAAACCACCTCAGGAGCGGCCTCGATCCAGACGCTCACGTGGCGCGAGGTCTTCAGGAAACTGCCAGTCGTGTCGTCGTCCATGGCTTCATCGTGGCGCACACACTGGGCTGATGGACACCACTCCCGAACCCTCGTCGCCGCTCGATGAGTTCGTGAAACGCGCCGAACGCATGGCCTCGGGCGCGGAACACCACATCCCGTCGTGGCTGCGGCCCGGCGACCCCGAAAGCCGGCTGCCGGTGCTGTTCGCACTCGTCGCAGTGATCGGTCTGCAGATGGCAATCCCGAAGAGCTACACCGTGGTGCCCCGCTGGCCTCTGATCGCGCTCGAGTTGCTGCTCATGGCGGTATTGACCTGGCTCAACCCGCTGCGGCTCACCAGGTCTACGCGGGTGGGCAAGTACACCACCTGGGTGCTGCTCGCCGCCATCACTCTCGACAACACGCTGTCAGCCGTACTGCTCGACATCCGCATCCTCTCCGGCGAGGTGAGCAACAAGGCCGCGGTGTTGTTGGGCAGCGGCGGGGCGATCTTCGTCACCAACATCATCGTCTTCGGCATCTGGTACTGGGAATTGGACCGCGGCGGACCGTTCGCCCGGCGCGCGGGCGAACAGCCCTACCCGGATTTCATGTTCCCGCAAATGGATCCCGACACCGCCAAGCTCGTGAAACCGGGATGGCGGCCGACGTTCGTCGACTACCTGTATGTCAGCCTGACAAACGCGATGGCCTTCTCGCCCACCGACACCATGCCGTTGGCCCGCTGGGCGAAGGGAATGATGGCGGTACAGAGCATGGTGGCGTTGACCACCGTCGCACTCGTAATCGCAAGGGCGGTGAACGTTTTGAGCTAACCGTTCAGCCCGAAAACAGGAGTACTTTCGCGGCTATGGGGATTGCCACCACAGAACTCACGCCAATCGAACAGACCGCATTTCTGACCGAGTACGCCAGGGCGCTGGACAGCCGTTGGCCTCGACCGATCCTCGGTGACACGTTGGCCGACGAAGCCGTCGGCAAGATCGACTACGACTTCAACGGCCTCGGTGTTCAGACGAGCGTCGTGTGCCAGGCGGCACTACGCGCGAAGATGCTCGACGATCGGGTGCGCGATTTCGTCCAGCGGAACCGCGACGCGGTGGTCGTTGATTTGGGCGCCGGCCTGGACAGCGGTTTCTATCGCGTCGATCCACCGCCGTCGATTGACTGGTACAGCGTCGACCTGTCGGGCATCACCGCCCTGCGCGACGAGGTGCTGCCCGCCAACCCGCACTCGCACTCGGTGCCCGCGTCGCTGGCCGAAATGCATTGGGCCGATCCGATCCCTGCCGACCGCCCCGCCATGCTGGTCGCCGACGGGCTGTTCGCGTTCCTCACCGAGCCGGTGATAGTCGACATCGTCCGCCGGATTAGCGACCACTTCGGGTCGGGCGAGCTGGCGTTCAACGACTACGGCGGGATCGGCTGGTTCAGCCGCGCCGCGATCAAGCTCGCGCCGCGGAAGATGTTCAAGGACGTCGGAAGCCAGTGGGGCTATGCGGGTTTCAAGGACGCCCACCATCCCGAGTCCTGGAACCCGCGGATGACGTTGGTCGAGGAGGCCAGCCTGGCCCACGCTCCGGAAGTGGACCGCTTCCCTGGCTGGATCCGCGTGGCGACCAAGCTATCCGGCAAGAGCGAGGCCGGTGCCCGCAAGGCGCGGATCCTGCGCTACGCGTTCTGAGCGGTCAGCGGTTGCGAAAGAGATCAAGGCCCACGCGGAAGAGCTCACGTGGGTTGTTGATCCCCAGCCGAAACAGCTTGCGCGGTACGAAGATCAGCCAGTGATGAAGTTTCTTCCGCCGAACAGAGGCATGGTCGCTCCAGCCGGCGTGCTCCACAGCGCATTGCAACAACGCATCCAGCGGCCAATCCGCCACCGACCAGCGAATCGCATCGACGTCGCGCAGCCAGGCGCCGAGGATCTCGGCGAGTTCGTCGCCGCTGTCGGCGTCTCCTCGCACTACCGATAGGTCGGCACCGAAAATTTCGAGTCGTTGGCCAGTCGCGTCGAACACCTTGGCCCCGGCGGGTATACGGGCCGCGAGCGCATCCTCGCCGCCGCGGTAGAACCAACATTCCGCCGCGGCCGAGACCACGATCGGCGGCACTATCAGGGGTGCCATCTAGCCAAGGCAGCCGGGACCCAGCAGCGCCTTGAGGTCGCCCATCAACGCCGAAGACGGCGTCACCCGCAGCGACTGGTCCAGCTCCAGCGCAGTGATCCGCTCGCCGCTGATCAACCGGAGGTGCACCTGCGAAGTGCCGGGATGCCGTGTCAGCACCTGCTTGAGCGCGGTGACCTTGTCGACGGTGCATTGCCGGGTCGGCAGGCTCACCGTCAGTGGGCGGTCCACCTGCGCATGCGAAAAGTCAGGAACCACAAGCTCATTGGCGATAAGCGAGATCCGATCATCGCGGATCGCCACCTTGGCCCCGACCAACACCACGGCGTCGTCGGCGATCTCGTGGCCGAATGTGGAGTAGGTCTGCGGGAAGAACAGCACTTCGATACCACCGGTCAGGTCCTCCAACTGCGCTGACGCCCAAGGCAACCCGTTCTTGTTCACCCGCCGGTTCACCGAAGCAAGAATCCCGCCGATCCGCACCTGGGTGTCGTTGGCAACGTCGCCGTCGAGGATGGCCGGGATCTGCGTGTCGACCTGGGCGGCAAGCAGGTGCGCGACACCGTTCAGCGGATGCCCCGACACGTACAAGCCCAGCATCTCTCGCTCGAGCGCAAGCTTGTGCTTGTCCTCCCACTCATCCTCGGGCACCTTGATGGTGAAGACCGCATCGGTCGCGGTATCGGCACCGCCGAAGAGGTCGAACTGGCCCATCGCCTCGGCCTTCTTGGTGCCTAGCACCGAGTCGACCGCATCGGTGTGTACCAGGAACAGGCCCTTGCGCGGATGCCCCAGTGAGTCGAAAGCGCCCGACTTGATCAGCGACTCGGTGACCTTCTTGTTGCAGGGACCGATCGCGATCTTGTTGAGGTAGTCGGAGAAGTCGATGAACTTGCCCTTGTCGGTGCGCGTGCCGATCAGCGACGCAACGACATTCGACCCAACGTTGCGCACCGCGCCAAGCCCGTAGCGGATGTCCTCACCGACCGACGCGAAGTTCAGGCCGGATTCGTTGACGTCAGGTGGCAGCACGGTGATGCCCAGCTTGCGGCAGTCGGCCAGATACACCGCGGCCTTGTCCTTGTCGTCACCCACCGATGTCAGGAGGCCGGCCATGTACTCCGCCGGATAGTTGGCCTTCAGGTACGCCGTCCAGTACGACACCAGACCGTAGCCTGCGGCGTGCGACTTGTTGAACGCGTAGTCGGCGAACGGCAGCACCGTGTCCCACAACGCCTTGATGGCCGCGGCCGAGAAGCCGTTGGCCTTCATGCCGTCGGAGAAGCCCTCGTACTCCTTGTCGAGCACCTCACGCTTCTTCTTGCCCATCGCTTTTCGCAGAATGTCTGCTCGGGCCAGCGAGTAGCCCGCCACCTTCTGCGCGATGCGCATGATCTGCTCTTGGTAGACGATCAGGCCGTAGGTCTCGGCCAGGATCTCCTGCAGCGGCGCGGCCAGCTCCGGGTGGATGGGCTTGATCGCCTGCCGCGTGTTCTTCCGGTCGGCGTAGTCGTTGTGGGCGTTCATGCCCATCGGGCCGGGCCGGTACAGCGCGATAACGGCGACCACGTCGCCGAATTCGGTGGGCTGCATGCGGCGCAGCAGGTCACGCATCGGCCCGCCGTCGAGCTGGAACACTCCGAGCGTGTCACCACGGCCGAGTAGTTCGTAGGTGGCGGGGTCGTCGAGCGGGAGCGACTCCAGGTCCAGCTCGATTCCCCTGTTCGCCTGGATGTTCTCCAGTGCGTCACCGATGATCGTCAGGTTGCGCAGGCCCAGGAAGTCCATCTTCAAAAGCCCGATGGCCTCGCACGACGGATAGTCCCAGCCGGTGATGATCGCGCCGTCCTGCGGCCGCTTCCACAGCGGGATGGCCTCGGTCAGCGGCTCGCTGCTCATGATCACCGCGCAGGCATGCACGCCCGCGTTGCGGATCAGCCCCTCCAGACCCCTGGCGGTCTCGTAGATCGTGCGCACGTCGGGGTCGGTGTCGATGAGCCCGCGAACCTCGGCGGCCTCCTTGTACCGGTCATGGTTCGGGTCGGTGATGCCGGACAGCGGAATGTCCTTGGCCATGATCGGCGGCGGCAGCGCCTTGGTGATCCGGTCGGCGACCGCGAAACCCGGCTGGCCGTAGTGGATTCGGGCCGAATCCTTTAGCGCCGCTTTGGTTTTGATGGTGCCGAACGTGATGACCTGAGCGACCCGGTCGCTTCCCCACTTGTCGGCGGCGTAGCGCACCATCTCGCCGCGCCTGCGGTCGTCGAAGTCGATGTCGATGTCGGGCATCGACGCGCGCTCGGGATTCAGGAAGCGCTCGAAGAGCAGCCCATGCTCGATCGGGTCGATGTCAGTGATGCGTAGCGCGTAGGCGACCAGCGAGCCAGCGGCCGAGCCACGGCCGGGCCCGACCCGGATGTCGACCGAGCGCGCGTAGTTGACCAGGTCGGAGACGATTAGGAAATAGGAGGGATAGCCCTTCCCGCAGATGACGTCGATCTCGAAGGCCGCCCGGTCGACGTACGCGGAAGGGACCCCGGCCGGGAAGCGCCGCGTAAGTCCGGCATCTACCTCGTGCCGCAGCCACGACGCCTGGTCATGCCCCTCGGGCACCGGGAAAACCGGCATGCGGTCGCGCTGCTCCCACACTTCGGAGTAGGACTGCACCCGCTCGGCGATCAGCAGGGTCGAGTCGCATGCTCCTGGAAGCTCGTCGTCCCACAACGCGCGCATGTCCGCGGCGGACTTGAGGTAGTAGCCGTCACCGTCAAACTTGAAGCGGTTCGGGTCCGACAACGTCTTGCCGGTCTGAACGCACAACAGCGCCTCGTGATTATGCGCGGCGTCGCGGGTGACGTAGTGGCAGTCGTTGGTGGCCAGTGGCGGGATGTCGAGCTTGCGGCCGATCTCGAGCAGACCCTCACGCACCCGTCGTTCGATGTCGAGGCCGTGGTCCATCAACTCGAGGAAATAGTTTTCGGCCCCGAAGATCTCCCGCCATTTGGCGGCGGACTCCAGCGCCTCGCGGTCGTGGCCCAGCCGAAGCCGGGTCTGCACCTCCCCCGACGGGCAGCCGGTGGTGGCGATGATGCCCGCCACGTTCTCGGCGATCAGCTCGGCATCCATCCGCGACCACTTGCCGAGCTGGCCCTCGAACGAGGCCAGCGACGACAGCTTGAACAGGTTGCGCAGCCCCGTCGCGTTCTCGGCGACCATCGTCAGGTGCGTGTAGGACCCGCTGCCCGAGACGTCGTCACCCTTCTGGCTCGGATCACCCCAGAGAATGCGCTTCGTGTCGAAGCGGGAGCCAGGAGCGATGTAGGCCTCGACACCGATGATCGGCTTGATGCCGACCTCGGTCGCCTTGTTGTAGAACTCGCTGGCGCCGAACATGTTTCCGTGATCTGTCATCCCGACCGCGGGCATCTCCAGGCGCTGCGCCTCGGCAAGCATCGGCGTGATCTTCGCGGCACCGTCCAACATCGAGTATTCGGTGTGGTTGTGCAGGTGCACGAAGGAGGACCGATGAGCGCTCGCGCGAAGAGCAGACGGATGGGTCATAGGGACGCCAGTCTATGACCGCCGTACGACAGATCTCGGCGTGTCGCACTGCGTGTCTTTGCCAGCGCGGACGAGAGGAGCACGACCCGTGTCGAAGCCTAGGCCGGGAACCGGCGCGCCCCCGGCTCCTGCGGCAGCCGCAACCCGTTCACCAGATAGCTCACGGTCCGGTAGGTGCCCGCCAACATGAGCAGCTCCAGGATCGCCTCGTCGCTGTGGTGTTCGGCCAGCTGAGCCCAGAGTTCGTCGTCAACCGCGCAGCGCCGCTGTAGGCCGTCGCACAGCCGGATCAGGGTGCGATCCTCGTCGGCCCAGCAGTCGTCGTCGGGTCCGCCGCTGACCAGCGACGCGATCTGAGCTTCAGTCAGGCCTGCTTTCTCCGCGTAGACGGACACGTGGACGCCCCATTCGTATTCAGCCCCGCAAGACGCCGTCACGCGGTCGATGACGATCTCGCGGTCCCGGATCGTCAGGTTGCCGCGGTCGAGCAGGCCGGAGTTGAAGAACTTGAAGAACAGCCGCCGATCGCGGGCCATGGTCGTGAAGAGCACCAGCGGCGGAGCACCGCGCATGATGGCGTCGATCGCCTCTTGAATGTCAGGTTGCAGCGGCGACGAAACTGGCGCAATGCGAGCGCTATGATTTTTATAGCTTGTCATGCCTTCGCACTCTACAAACTGTGCTACAAAAAGTGAAGCATGACTTCACCGCAGCTAATCTTCCCGCGACCGTCTGCGCCGAAAGACCCTTCTGACCGTCGGCGTCGGGTCCATTTCCAAGCCCAGTTGGGTGAGCACCCCGGCCGCAATAAACGCCGCCACGAGAACCATGAACCAGATGCCAACCATGGTGAGCGCGCTTACTGCTCAGCACGCGAGGAATCGGGTGTTTCCCTCTAAAAAGAGATCATTTCCTTGCGAAGAGTCGGGCCATTTCTACAAATTGCTGAGCAGAGGGAAGATCGTCACCCTGTCAGTTTCGGCCACGTGGGAACGAGATCGACTACGACGGCCGCTGCGGGCACGGGCGGAGTGATGGTCAGCGGTGGTCCAGTTTGGCGACTATCCAGCAATCCATGGGTCATTAGGTGGTGGAGTTGCTTGGCAATCACCGGCATGTTGTTTGAATCGACAATGAATCCGGCGTAGAAGCCCATACCCAGGAACATCGCCAGCAGCATGTTCACCACTGCCGCCGGATCGGTATCGTCCGGAATCTCTCCTCGAGCGATCGCATCTTCGACCATCGACGCGTAGAACTCCTGTATCGCGGAGACCACGGCCCCCGGGCTGCCACGCAGGCTCGGATTCCGGTGGAATTCCAGCCTGGCGGCAATGACGAATTGCAACATCGACCGGTCCGCGAACCCCGATCGGTGCGTAGCCAATACGAATGTCGACAGCTGTTTCAGGAGCGTATCCTCGCGTTTTGCTTTCGCAATGCAGTCGGCGACAATCGAATACGCCTCTGCCACGAGGCATTCGTGGATGTCTTCGCGAGTGTGGAAGTAGTAGTGCATAGTCGGGCGGCTCAGGCCGGCACGCGAGGCGATGGCCTGGAAATTGGCCGCTTCATAACCGCGTTCGGTAATCACTTCGCGCGCGGCGCGAAGAATGCGCGCCCGAGTCTCGGCCGAGTCAGCCCCCACCGGTCGGCCCCGTCCTCGGCCAGAAGGCGAGGGGTCGGCGTTATTCGCCACGAGCAAACGCTATGGCATAGCTATCGGCTGGTCAACCGGTAGCTACACGCAAACACCGCGAAAGGTAGTCCGCCACCCCGGGATCATCGGTCAGCTCGATGGCCCGACGATAGGCGTCCGCGGCCTCGGTGGCCCGTCCCGCCTCGGCCAGCAGATGCGCTCGCGTCGTGAAGGCAGGCTGAAATCGCTCGACGGCAGGGTCGCCGATTGCGTCCAGAGCGCGAAGCCCGGCGTCGGGCCCGTCGATCTCACCGTCAACAGCCGCCGACGCCACCGCCGCCCCGAGGGACGGTGCCACCCGCAACAGGGTGCGGTGCAGTCTTCGCAGCGCGCTCAGGTCTACGGTGCCCTGCGTTGCCCTGGCGCAATGGGCCGACTGGATCGCGGCCTCGTACTGAAAGCGGCCCGGCCTGCAGTGATCGTGGGCACGGCGCAGCAGCTCCTCGCCGCGCGCAACGAGCACCGTGTCCCACAGCGTGGTGTCCTGCTCGCCAAGCGGCACGAAGCCGCCGTCGGCGGTGCGCCTGGCCGGCTTGCGCGCCTCCGAAAGGCACACCAGTGCGGCCAATCCGAGCACCTCCGGCTCGTCGGGCAGCAGCTCGGCCAGCACCAGCGCAAGGTGCAGCGCCTCGGCGGACAGCGATTCGATCGGCGCCCCCTTCGGAGCGAGCTGCCAATCGATGGCATACGCGCCGTAGACGGCTTCCAGCACCGCGGGCAGCCTCTCGGGGAGGTCGTCGCGCTCGGGCAACACGAACGGGATGCCTGCATCGCGGATGCGCTTCTTGGCTCGCACCAGCCGCTGTGCCATGGCCGACGGTTCGACGGCGAAGGCGGTGGCGATCGCGGCGGCCTCGACACCAAGCACCGACTGCAGCATCAACGGGGTACGGATGTTCGGCGAGATCGCCGGATGAGCGCAGACCAGCATCAGCTCGAGCCGACGGTCGGGAAATGCGGGCATATCGTCTTCCAAAGATTGTGCAACATAATCGATTTCGTCTAGCGGATCGGTCATCCGGTAGCCGGAAGACTTCCATACATCACGTAATCGGTTGCGCGCCACGGTGAGCAGCCAGCCTTCGGGATTGGCGGGTATTCCGTCGTCGGGCCAGCGGGCCAGCGCGCGTTCGAGAGCATCGGCGAGCGCGTCCTCTGCGGCGGCGATATCGCGTGTCGGCGCAGCGAGGACGGCGAGCAGCCTGCCGTACGAGTCCCGGGTGACCTGGGACACCCGGTCGCGCACAGAAGCATGGTCTTCGCGCAAGCGACTCATCGCCTACGGGTTGTACCACCCGCGTTCGGCGGCGTATGTTCGCGCCACCGGGCGGATTTCGATCGAACCCCAGCCGTTGGCAGGGTTGCGTTGCGCCCACTTCAGTGCCTCGTCGAGGCTGTCGACCTCGATGACGAAGATGCCGCCCAGCTTCTCCTTTGTGTCGGCGAAGGGCCCGTCCTGGACCTCGGGGGCACCATTGCGGGCGGTGACGGTGGTGGTGGCGACGACGGATTCGAGCACCTCGGTGCCAATCAGCACTCCCGCGGCCGACAGGTCGTCCGCGTATTGCTGGAAGGCCGCCATGGCAGGCACCATGTCTTCCTCGGTCAATCCCGCCTCGGGGCCCTCCTGGTAGTGCATCAACAGGCAGTACCGCATGATTCAATTCCTCTCCGACTCGATGGTGTCACCGGGATGACGATTCGAGCGCCCCCCGATCGACACGGCCCCGCCGCAACGCGTCGGCGGTGAATACCGCGAGCGCCAGCCAGATCAGCGCGAAGCCCAGCCACCGCGCGGGCGGCATCGGCTCGTGGCCGACGACCACACCCCAGGTGAGCTGCATGGCCGGGGTCAGGTAGAACAACAGTCCCATCGTCACCATGGGCAACCGTTGAGCGGCCGCGGCGAACAGCAGCAGCGGCAACGCCGTGACCACGCCGGACAGGATCAACAGCGCGACGTGGCCAGGACCGTGGCTGGTGAACGTCCCCTCGCCGGTCGCCTGCAGCACGACGATGTAGACCAGCGCCGCAGGGGTAGCGATCGCAGCTTCGATGCCCACGCTGACCCGGGGATCGGTCGGCACCACCTTCTTCACGGCGCCGTACAAACCGAACGACAGCGCCAGCCCGATGCCGATGATCGGTGGGGAACCGACCTCAGCGGTGAGGACCACGACGGCGATCACCGCAAAGGCGAGGGCGGCGAACTGCGGGCGGTTGAGCCGTTCGCGGAAGAGCAGCAGCCCCAGCGCCATGGTCACAAGCGGGTTGATGAAATAGCCGAGCGCGGCGTCCACCACATGGCCGTTGTTGACCGCATAGATGTAGATAACCCAGTTGACGGAGATCAGGGCCGACGCGAACGTCAGCAACAGCCAGGTTCGCGGCGTGATCGCGCGAATGTCGCCGAGCCTGCGCACCGCCGCGATCACCACGACCATCAGCACGAAGCACCACACGACCCGGTGCGCGAGGATTTCGAATGCGCTTGCAGGCTTCATCAGCGGGAAGAACGCGGGAAACAGGCCCCACGACACGTAAGCGCCTACGCCAAAGAGCAATCCGGGTCGACGCGGTTCGCTCATAGTTCGTGGTTGCGCAGCACATCCAATGCGTGCTGTAGGTCGGCCGGATATGGGCTGGTGATCTCGATGCGTCGCCCGTCGGCGGGATGGGCAAACGCGAGCGACCTCGCGTGCAACCATTGACGCTGGAGCCCAAGCTTTTTCGCCAGGGTCGGATCGGCGCCATAGGTCAGGTCGCCCGCGCAGGGATGATGCAGCGCGGCAAAGTGCACCCGGATCTGGTGCGTGCGGCCGGTTTCCAGCTCGATATCGAGCAGGCTCGCCGCCTGGTGCGCCTCCACCGTGTCGTAGTGCGTGACGCTGTTCCTGCCGCCTTCCGTGACCGCGAACTTCCAGTCGTGCCCACGGTGGCGCCCGATCGGCGCGTCGATGGTCCCGCTGGACGGATCGGGATGGCCCTGCACCAGTGCGTGGTAACGCTTTTCGACGGTGCGCTGCTTGAACGCCCGCTTGAGCAGGGTGTAGGCGCGTTCGGACAGCGCCACCACCATGATGCCCGACGTGCCGACGTCGAGGCGATGCACGATTCCTTGCCGCTCGTGGATTCCCGACGTGCTTATCCGGAAACCCGCGGCGGCAAGGCCGCCAAGCACCGTCGGCCCGTGCCATCCGACGGTCGCGTGCGCGGCAACGCCCGGTGGCTTGTCGACCGCGACGATATCGTCGTCGGAGTACAGGATCTCCATGCCTTCGACCTCGACGGGCGTATTCTCCACCGGCAGAGGCGCTTCCGGCAGCCGTACCTCTAGCCACGCACCCGCCGTCAGCTTGTCTGACTTAGCCGCCCTGCTGCCGTCGAGGTCGACGCCGCCGTCCTCGGCCAGCGCCGCCGCAGCGGTCCGCGACAGGCCGAGCAGCCGCGCCAGACCGGCATCGACACGCATCCCGGCCAGCCCCTCGGGGACAGTCATAGAACGAGTCGACACTATTCGACGAGTCGGCCTTGCGGCGGCCGACCGTGTCGAAGTCAAAACCGAACAGCGACAAGGCAACCAGCAGGATCGCCCCACCCACCACCGACGGGTCGGCCACGTTGAACACCGGCCACCAGCCGATGGACAGGAAGTCCACGACGTGCCCGCGCAGCGGCCCCGGGGAGCGGAAGAACCGATCGACCAGGTTACCCATGGCGCCGCCCAGAATCATGCCGAGGCCGATCGCCCACCACGGCGAAACCAGCCGCCTGCCCATCCAGATGATGCCGATCACGACACCGGTGGCGATCAAGGTCAGGACCCAGGTGTAGCCGGTGGCCATCGAGAACGCGGCGCCGGAGTTGCGCACCAGTGTCCAGGTGATGGTGTCGTCGACGATCGACACCGGCTGGCCCGGTGTCAGTAGTCTGCACCGCGAGCACCTTGGTGACGATGTCGAGCAGCAGCACCACCCCGGCGATGGTGAGCAGCAGGCGCACCCGCTTCGGTTCAGGCTGCGGTGCCTGCGCCGCGGCCGAACCGGAGCCCGCATCCCCGTCGGTCATCGGCTCGGCCGGACCCGAGGATTCATCAGTCACTCCCCCATCATCCCAAAGCGTGAATGGGGAATGATTTCCCCCATGGGTCACTTTGTCGTCGTCGCCACCGGCGGCACCATCGCCACGAGTACGGACGACGACGGCGTGCGACGGCCCACCCGCAGCGGCGCCGACCTGACATCCGGGCTGAACGTCGAGGTCGTCGACCTGATGGCCGTCGACAGCTCGCAGTTGACGGTTGCGGACTGGGACCTGATCTCCTCGGCGGTGACGTCCGCAGCCTACGCCGACGGAGTGGTCGTCACCCACGGCACCGACACCATGGAGGAGACGGCGCTGTGGCTCGAGCTGACTTACGACGGCGCGGCACCCGTGGTGTTCACCGGCGCGCTACACAGCGGGGACGCGCCGGATCCCGACGGACCGCGGAATCTGCGCCACGCGCTGGCCCTCGCGGGTAGTGCGACTGCGCGCGGCCTCGGGGTGCTGGCGACGCTCGCGGGCACCGTGTGGCAGCCGCTGGGCCTGCAGAAGGCCGCGACGGGTGACTTGCGCGGCTTCACAGGTGAGGTGCTCGGCACCGTCGCCGATGGCCACTTCTCCTCGCAACGATCGAAGGTCCGACCGTTCCTTGGCGCGCTGTCGGCCGTCGATGCGCCGCGGGTGGACATCGTCGCGGTGTACCCGAACGGCGACTCGGTGGCGATGGACGCATACGTGGCGGCCGGGGCGCGGGGAATCGTGCTTGAGGCGCTCGGTTCGGGCAACGCCCCTGCCGCCGTGATCGACGGGGTTCGCAGGCACTGCCGCGACGGCGTGGCGGTTGCGGTGTCGACACGTGTTCCCGGTGGCCGGGTCAGTCCTGGCTACGGGCCCGGCAGGGAGTTGGTGGACGCGGGCGCGGTAGTGGTGCCGCGGCTACGGCCCGCGCAAGCGCGGGTGTTGTTGATGGCCGCGTTGGCTGCCGGGTCACCCGTTGAGGACGTCGTCGCCCGCTGGGGCTGAGCCCGACTCAATGTCGCCGGCCGAGCGGCTCCGGCCGGCCAGTTCGCTGACGTACTCAGGCCAGTCCAGGCTGTCGACGGGGTTGGCGCGGTCGATGTCGGGCGTGTCGTCGGGAAATGTGCGCGCAGGCCCTGGCCCGGTGCCACGGGTCTCGAACCGCACCGTCATCACGCCGTGGCCGGCGCCCTGGATCCAGCCGTGCCCGTGCTCTGTGTGGGCGACGTCGTCGCCGACACGCCACGCCGGTGCGGTCGCGGTGGCGTCGGTGAGCGTCGGCGGTAGCCGGGTGTCGGACACCTCCTCGGCGGCGAGCTCGAGATCAGGGAACAGCGACTCCTGATGGACGTCCGATAGCCCCGAAAAGCCAATGCCGACAAGGCGAATCGGGCCGATGTCGACCGGGTCGAGCAGCAGCCTGCGGGCCATCGCGATCAGCGTGGCGGCGTGGGTGGTGGCGTAGGGCAGCGTCGCCGAGCGCGTCAGCGTGCTCATATCGGACTTCTTCAGTTTGACGGTGACGGTCCGCGCGCCGCGGCCGTCCTTCTCGAGGCGGGCATGCGCGTGCTCGCCGATCGGGCCAGCGGCTTCGCGCAACTGATCGAGGGTGATCAGGTCCTCCGGGAAGGTGGATTCGGCGCTGATCTGTTTGGCGGGGGCGTTTTCGGCGACGGGCCTGTCGTCGATACCTCGGGCCAGCCGGTGTAGTGCCGGGCCGACGGTCGCGCCGAGGATGTTGGCGGCCTCCGCATCGGTCAGGGCGGCAAAGCGAGCCGATGGTCTCGATGCCGAGCCGGTGGAGCTTCTCCTCGGTGACGGGTCCGATCCCCCACAGCCGCCGCACCGGAAGCGCAGTCGAGCAGCATCCGCTCCTCGTCGCGGCGCACCACCCGGATGCCGTCGGGTTTGGCCAGCTCCGAGGCGATCTTGGCGACCTGCTTGCCCGATCCTGCGCCGACGGACGCGACGAGGCCCGTCTCGTCGCGGACTTGGCCCGCAGCTCTCGCAGAAGCGTTCGACGTCCTCGGCGGACGCACCGGCGAGTTCGGCGGGTTCGCCGAACGCTTCGTCGAACGACAGTTGCTCGAGGACGGGCACCAACGGCGCGGACGGTGTCGAACACGCGGCGGCTGGCCACGCCGTAGACCACACCGCGGGGCGGCAACACCACCGCCGTCGCGCCGACCATCCTGCGAGCCTGGTGCATGGGCATCGCCGATCGTGCGCCGTACACACGGGATTCGTAGCTGGCGCCCGCGACGACGCCTCGGCCACCGAGCCCACCGACCAGCACAGGCCGTCCCCGCAGGGTGGGCCGGGTCAGCTGCTCCACGGACGCGAAGAACGCATCCATGTCCATGTGCAGGACCCAACGAGTGTCCACAGTTGCCGATGCTATGGCGTTAGCCCGACCCCGAGCACGTGTGCTAAGCCTTGGCGATCGCCACCCGCACGCCGTCGCCGATCTCGGTGCCGTCCACCGGCTCGCCGAATTCGAAACTGGTGGCCAGGATCTCGCGGGCGATCAGATCTCTGTGCGCGTGCGCCCACTGTGCCTTTTCGTCTGGCACAGCGATGGTCACCCGGATCCGGTCGGACACATCGAGACCGGTCGACTTGCGCAGGTCTTGCAGTTCGCGGATGCGGTCCTTGGCCCACCCCTCGGCCTCCAACTCTTCGGTGACAGTGCCGTCGAGCACGACCAGCCCCGCGCCGTCGGGCAGCGCTGCTGTGTACTCGGGATCAGCGGCCACCAACCGGGAGGTGTACTCGTCGGGCTGCAATACGGCCGGTCCCGCTGTCAATGTTCCGTCGGCGTTGGTGACCGCCTCGCCGGACTTGACCGCCTTGATCGCGGCCTGCACGTCCTTGCCCAACCGCGGTCCTGCGACGTTGGCATTGACGGTCAGCTCGAAGCGGCCGTAGGCGTCGATGTCGTCGGTGAGCTCCACCTCTTTGACGTTGAGCTCGTCGGCGATCAGCTCCTTGAACGGGGCTAGGCGCTGCGGATTATCCACCGCCACGGTCAGTTTCGGCAGCGGCAGGCGAACCCGCAGCTTCTTGGCCTTGCGCAGGGACGAGCCAACCGACGCGACTTCACGAACCAGGTCCATGTCCGCCACCAGTTCGGGATCAGCGGGCACTACACCTTCTTCCGGCCAGTCGGTCAGATGTACCGACCGTTCGCCGGTCACCCCGCGCCAGATCACCTCGGTGGTGAGCGGCAGCAGAGGCGCGGCCAGCCGGCCGGTCACCTCCAGCACGGTATGCAGTGTGTCGATGGCGTCGGGTTCTTCTTCCCAGAACCTCGAACGTGACCGTCGGACATACCAATTCGTCAGCGCCTCGGTGAACTGGCGCAGCTGGTCGCACGCACCGTAGATGTCGCAGATGTCCAGCGACTCGGTCAGGTCGTCGCGCAACTCGGCCAGTTTGGCCAGGATGTAGCGGTCGAGCACGTGTGACGAGTCGGTGCGCCACGTGCCCTTCTTCGGGGCATACAGCGCGAGGAACGTGTAGGCGTTCCACAGCGGCAAGCAGCACCTGCCGGACACCCTCGCGGATGCCCTGCTCGGTGACGACCAGGTTTCCGCCGCGCAGGATCGGCGACGCCATCAGGAACCACCGCATTGCGTCGGAGCCGTCGCGGTCGAACACCTCGGTCACGTCGGGATAGTTGCGCAGCGACTTGCTCATCTTCTGACCGTCGTTGCCCAGCACAATGCCGTGCGCCACACAGGTTTTGAAGGCGGGTCTGTCGAACAGCGCAGTGGCGAGCACGTGCATCGTGTAGAACCAGCCGCGGGTCTGTCCGATGTACTCGACGATGAAGTCGCCAGGGAAATGCGTGTCGAACCACTCCTGGTTCTCGAACGGGTAGTGCACCTGCGCGTACGGCATGGAACCCGAGTCGAACCACACGTCGAAGACGTCCTCGATGCGCCGCATCGTCGCCTTGCCGGTCGGGTCGTCGGGGTTCGGCCGGGTCAGCTCATCGATATAGGGCCGGTGCAGGTCCTTCGGCCGCACGCCGAAGTCGCGCTCCAACTCGTCGAGGCTGCCGTACACGTCGATCCGCGGATATGCAGGGTCGTCGGACCTCCACACCGGAATCGGCGCTTCCCCAGTATCGGTTTCGCGAGATCGACCAGTCCCTGGCACCCGACAGCCACTTGCCGAACTGGCCGTCCTTGACGTGCTCGGGATACCAGGTGATCTGCCGGTTGAGTTCGACCATGCGGTCGCGGAACTCGGTGACCTTGACGAACCATGACGACACCGCGCGGTAGATCAACGGGTTTCGGCACCGCCAGCAGTGCGGGTAGGAGTGCTCGTAGGTCTCGTGGCGCAGCAGCACGGCACCGTTGGCAGCCGCCGAGCGGCCCTGGTTCTTCAGGTCACGGATGATCTGCGGGTTGGCGTCGAACACATGCTGGCCCGCGTAGTCCGCAACGGTCTCGTCAAAGCGACCCTTTGGATCGACGGGGGTCACGCCGGAGATGCCAGCAGCCTGCGTGACCGTCATGTCGTCCTCGCCGTAGGAGGGAGCCATGTGCACGATGCCGGTGCCGTCGTCGGTGCTGACGTAGTCGGCGGGCAGCACCCGAAATGAGTTCGGCGCGTCCATGAAATACGGGAACGGCGGCAGGTAGTGCGTTTCGAGCAGATCGCGCCCGCTGTAGGTGGCCAGGATCTCAGGCTCGTCGCCGAGCTCGCGGGTGTAGGCCGACAGCCGCGCTTCCGCCAGCACGTAGCGCCGGTCGCCGGGACCCCGGACCATGACGTAGGTGACGTCGGGGTTGACCGCAACCGCCTGGTTCGACGGCAGCGTCCACGGCGTCGTCGTCCAGATCAGCAGGTAGGCATCCTTGAGATCACCGTCGCTGACCCGGAATCCGACGGTGATCGCCGGGTCCTGCCTGCTCTGGTAGACGTCGTCGTCCATCCGCAGTTCGTGGCTGGACAGCGGCGTTTCGTCGTTCCAGCAGTAGGGCAGCACCCGATTGCCTTCGTAGGCAAGGCCTTTGTCCCACAGTTGCTTGAACGCCCAGATGACCGATTCCATGAAGGTCGGATCGAGTGTCTTGTAGTCGTTGTCGAAATCCACCCAGCGCGCCTGGCGGGTGACGTATGCGCGCCATTCATTGGTGTACTTGAGCACCGACGCCCGGCAGGCTTCGTTGAACTTTCCGATGCCCAACTCTTCGATCTGCGCCTTGTCGGAGATGCCGAGCTGGCGCTGGACCTCGAGCTCAGCGGGCAGGCCGTGGGTGTCCCAGCCGAAGCGACGCTCCACCTTGTAGCCGCGCATGGTGCGGTAGCGCGGCACGATGTCCTTCACATAGCCGGTCAGCAGGTGTCCGTAGTGCGGCAGGCCGTTGGCGAATGGCGGGCCGTCGTAGAAGACGTACTCCGGCGCGTCGTCGCGGCGCGCGACGCTGGCGCGGAACGTATCGTCGCTGTCCCAGTAGTCCAGGACTTCGGTCTCCAGCGCCGGGAACTTGGGCTGGCCGGCGGCCGGCTTCGGATATGCGGTCACGGTGCTGCGTGGTCTCCTGTGCCGATCTCAGGCACGGGGACGACGTCGCGCCGGTGCGCGAGCGCCGCGGTACCACCCCGCTTGCGCACAGTCGCGTGCGCCGCTCAACTGCGGGCGATGACGGGCCCACCCGTTCGGCTCTACTGGGCTGGATCAGCTGTTCTTCCGAAGGCTCCCCGGTGATGGCCGGATCGGTGCCGTTCAAACTGAAGTCTAATGGCTGCCGCCGGGGCCGACCAAGCGCCGTGCTGCTTCCACAGCGGCAGCTCGCCGCTCGTCGGTTGTGTCACCAGTCCGTTCCTCGCCCGCGATGCTGCCGATGACGGAGGCGCCTGCGGCCATCGACTGCACAATTTCGGTGAGCACGGTGACCAGGTCCATCGGATGCCAGGTCGGGTCGATGAGGCCTGCCTGCTGGCCCCTGCGCACCTCGGCAAGCTTGGCCCGAAACAACCGCCGAAGCAGGTGATCGTCGGACAATCCCTCGGGTGCCTCGAGTTCGATCCAGCGCTGCAGCCGGGCCCCGCGGGGATCGGCGACGAAGTTGTCGAACAGCGCCTCGACGTAGCCCGCCACGTTCTCTGCCGTCAACGGGACGGCGTAGGGCGCGGACTCGATCCACTGCGCGACGACGGCCTCGAAAAGCTGCTCCTTGCTCGCGAAGTAGGTGTACAACCGTTCCTTGCTCGCGCGCGCAGTCGAGGCGATCCGGTTCAGCCGCGCGCCCGCCAAGCCGTACTCGGTGAATTCGTCCTTGGCCGCGGCCAAGATGCGGTCCCGCGTTGCACGCCCGGCTGCTCGCATCGGGCTCACCAGACCAGCACTGGCTTGATCGCCGTCCCCGACCGCGAATCGGCGACGGCCGTTTCGATGTCGACCGCGTCGTAGTGCCGCACGATCGCGTCCATCGGAAAGCGCCCCTGCGCGTGGAGGGCGAGTAACTCCGGAATGAACTCCGACGGATTGGCGTCACCCTCGATACAGCCGCGAATCACCTTGCCGTTCAACAAGAGATCGGTGACATCGATCGTCACGTGCCGCGCACCCAGACCTACCACCACCACCAATATCCCTCGCGGTTCGAGCGCGCTCAGTGCCGTTGCGACGACGTCAGGAAGCGCCGTCGTATCCAGCGCATGCGTCGCGCCGCGAACAACGGTCGTGACGTCCTCGGTCGTTGGATCCACGGTTTGGGTCGCACCGAGTTGCGCGGCCTTCTCGCGTCGCGACGCCACCGGGTCGACGACAACGATGTTCGCGACGCCGACTGCCTTCGCCGCCATCACCGCGGCAAGGCCGACCCGCCTGCGCCGAACACCACCAGCCGCGAATTCGGCTCGGGGGTAAGAACGTTCAGGACAGCGCCTGCGCCCGTCTGGAACCCGCACCCGAGCGGAGCCGCGACGCTGAGATCGACAGATGGGTCAACGACGACGACATTGTCTTCGGCGGCGAGTGCGAACTGAGCGAAACTCGATTGCCCGAAGAACGACCCGAACAGCCGAATCCCGTTCTGGGACAACGTCGCGGTACCGTCCGCGCGGCTACCCGACCAGCTGAGAAGCGCGCTGCGCGAACAGTAGGACCGATGACCGCCGCGGCAGTGCGCACACTCACCGCAGCTGCGATAGCTCAACACGACATGATCGCCTGGTCCAATCCCCGTCACCTGCGCGCCGACCGCCTCGACCACGCCCGTGCCCTCGTGCCCGAGGACGGCGGGACCCGGAACCCGCGTTTTGGAGCTCAAGTCCGTGTGACAGAGCCCGGTTGCGTGTATCCGGACGAGCACCTCGTCCGGTCGCGGCTCGTCGAGGTCGACCGATTCGAGCGTGAACGGCGAATCCGGCGACCGGCTGACCGCGGCGGTGATCTGCATCAGGCGCGTTCGAGCAGAAAATAAAGGTAGTTGCCGCTGGCCCGTTGCCGCTTGCCGTTCATGATGCCCATCAGCGTGTCGTCGTCGACCTTCTTGAAGTGGTCGCAGACGGGCTGCCCGTCGTACACCATCGTGGCCGTGACCTCACCTCGGAACTCGATGTCCCACAGGCTCGCGCCGCCCCGGCTCAACTCGTTGTTGGAGAACAGGTTTCCGTCGTCGTCGTAGCAGACGATGGGTTCGACGTCGTCGACGGAGTTGAAGATCTTTCCGAACCAGCGCGCCGCCGCCAGCTGACCGTTCATCTTGTGTCCGGATTGGAATTCGTCGCCCTTCCAGCTGCCGACGATGTCGGCTGATCGGATCGTGTCGAGCGCCGACCAGACCTCGTCGAGGTCGGCGGGGCTCACGTCACGCTGGCCACGCAGTTCGACGAAACGCGTCCGAGCCGTGTCGATGTCCATGGGCGGGTCCTTCCGTTGCCAAACCAGTTGGTTCGGAAACCGAACACTACTCCCGAACCGGCTGGTTTGGCAACGGCTCGCCAGTAATGTGCTGGCTCGTGGCCGAGTCATTGACAGAGGAGCAGCAGGTACGGCGCAGGCAGGCGGTAGTCGAACTGATGCCGTCGACGCCATATGGGTTGGCTGGGGATCGTGTTCGACCGCTACGAACCCGACGACATCACGATTCGCTGTAGTCGAACCATGACTTCGAGAAGGGGACCCGCGCCTCCACGATCTCGATGGCGATCAACTATGTCGTCACCCACGCGGTGCAGACCTACCGACTCGGCGGCTGACCCTCCGGCGGCCAACTGGCGACACCGTCCTCGAGGGGCACCTCGAGGCTGTGCAGGATCGACGCGATCATCCGCCACGCCCCGATCGCGGTGACCAATTCGATCAGCACGGCGGAATCGGCGCCGAGTTCCCGCTCGCACGCTGCCCACGTCTGCGCGCTCACGGCACCGTCACGCACGACATCGTCGGTGGCGGCGAGCACCGCCCGCTCGGGTGCGCCGAAACCATCGTGTGCCGACCAGTCCCGCACACCGAGGAGGTCCTCGGCAGGCACGCCCAGCCCGCAGGCCACCCGCCAATGCTGTGTCCACTCGTAGTCGCATGCGGTCAGCCAGCCGATCCGCATGATCACCAGCTCGCGCAGCCGGGGGTTCAGCGCACCGTGCCAGAGCATCGTCGCGAGCAGATCGTTGAGCACCCGCGCCAGCGCCGGATGATTCAACAGCACCTGGAAGATGCTCAGTTCAGCCATGTAGTCAGGTACCCCGGCCTGATCCGCGGCGGCCTTGGCCTCCCCTACCGGCAACCGCGGAACACGAGCCTCGGTCAAGGCGTCACCACCCCATGCACCGGCGTCCGCCTGCCATCGTTGCGATCAGCACCAACGCACGCGCTCTCGCGGAGTCCGGCATAGCCGCACCCTAAACCGCGTAGCGTCGCGCCATGAGCGATCACACGTACCGAATCATCGAGATCGTCGGCAGCTCACCCGATGGCATCGACGCCGCAATCCGCAACGCCATATCCCGGGCATCGGAGACGATGCGCGGGATGGACTGGTTCGATGTCCAGTCAGTCCGCGGACATCTCCAGGACGGCGCCATCGGACATTTCCAGGTCACCCTCAAAGTCGGGTTCCGTCTGGAAGATGCCCGATGACGTCACACCGGAGCGGCGGCGTCTGAAGTCATTTCGAAGAGCGCAAACGGGAACTGTTCGCTGAGCTCTTCCACCGTGTAGCGGTCGAACCGATTGGTGTCGAACCACCAATCGAGGTGCAGCAACCCATCGGTGCGATACACCCGCAGCTCCAGCGCGTATCCAAGGCCGGGCGGAGTCTCGTACGTCGGTTTCGTACCGTCGGGCATCGTGCCGACGTAGTTAACGAAGGTCTCCGACTGCAGGAGGGTGCCTCGCGGCGGCCCTGCAACGAACATCCGGTGCACATCGCCAAGCATTGCCGTCGGACTCACTTGCTGTGCGGTCGCGCAGGTCAGCGGAATCGCATGCAGAAGCCACCTGGCTTCACCGGTGACGTCGACCGCGACGACGCCCTCACCGATGGTTCGCGCGATCGTCCGCCCGAGCGCGGCAAGCAGTATCTCGTCGGCCGCGACACCGAGCCAATCCGTTGCTCCGTCAACCTCGGCAGCCATCTCTTCGGAGGCAGGGGTGGACAGTATGTCGAAGACCGGGGCGGTGTCGTTGGCAACGTCGTGGTCGACGAGCCGCAACGTGGACATCTCCAGGTTGACGGCCGGATACATCAACTCGTTCATCTCATCAGCTAAGTAGGGAGCAACCATGTGGCTAACCGTACACCTCTTTCCCAAAAATGGGAGACTCCTCCCAAAACTGTGACGCCCATGTCAATTATGGCTAATCCATCACATTTGCGACTGTTACTGCCCAAACCCGGGAAGAGGGATTATGGTATGTGGATGCCACGCACCGATGAGAACGGCAGACAGCTCAAAGCGCTGCTCGACTACCTCCTCGACGGGGAGAACGATGCCAAGGACATCTACGACGCGCTTGGCATCTCGAGCAGCACCTATTACCGGCGAATCAAAGAGGATGACTATCCCAATGCCGAGGAGCTGCGGCGAGTGGCCGATAGATTCGCGCTCAGCTATCCGGACCTGCAAATCCAGTTCGGACTGATGAGTCGCCAAGAGGTGTGGAGCTATATCGAATCGGCCTCGTTCACGATGACGGCGGTCAAGGAAGCCGTGCAAACCAAGCAGACGACCCGCCCGCCGAAGCTGTCCGAGATGAAGCCGCGAGCAGACGCTCCTCCTCTTTAACTCGGACAAGCCGTACACTTTGCTGACAGGCTTAGTACGAAGGCGACTCCCATGGCTCTCGCAACACTCATAGCGATCACTCTCGCGTGTATCGCCTGGAGCCTGTGGATCCGACGCGTCACGTGGTCGTGCCGCTGGGAGGTCGCAGCCACCCTGAACATCGCACTGCAGGGCCTTGCCGTGGTGCTGATGTCACCGTGGGCCTCGGAAACAATCGGCCACTGGCTGCACGCCATGACCGGCATGTGGAACCTCGAGGATTACGTCGGACACGACGCGTACATCGTCGCCGCCTCGGCCGTCGTCTACAACGCGCTAGGCAGGCTCGCGGACGACCACGTCATGCAGCGGACATTCAAGGCCTATGTGGAGCGCCCCGCCACTCTGTGCATCCCGATCTTGCTTGCGACGTTCTCGATGGGCAACGGCTCCAGGATCTACAAGGCGGATTTCTTCGAGGTGCCCACCGACTTCTGGCTGGCGCTGTATTGGACGCTGTTGTGCGGCATGCTGATCTACCTCTTGGGCTACGGAGCGCGGGCCCTACTGATCCTCCGGAGGGATCCGCGGTCGCGGAAGATCGCCAACATCTACCTTGTCGCGTCGGCCAGCGGCGCCGTCGCCTGCACCGTGCGGATCGTCACCGCCTGGGTGCCGCCGTTGCAGACGATCGAGGGCGGCACGCTGGTATGGATCTTCGCCTGCGGGTGTGGCGCAGGCTTCGCCCTTACATCCGCGCAGTCCTGGCGCAGCAAGACCAAGTGGTTCAGCACCTCCAGTAAGTGACGCTGCGGCTCCGGCTAGCCCGCGACGGGCCGGGGCACATCGTAAGGGGACCCGAACGCCGGCGTCGTCACGTAACCGCGCCTGCGCGCCTGCGCGGCGTCGCGCCGGATGAACGCGTGGAGTCCGGCGAACACCGCCTGATCGAGCACCATTCGGGTCAGCAGCCGGTTGTGCACGAAACCGAACGACAGTCCGGATGCCGGATCGGCCCAGCCCACCGAGCCCGCCAGCCCAGCGTGGCCGAAGCCGGGCATGAAGCCCGGCGGGAACGGCACCGAGTGATAACCGAGGTGAAAGCTCAACGGCACGAAAATGTTTCGGTCAGGCAAGAGACTCGGCTTGCCGGTCAGGACGGCCACCAGCTCCTCCGAGAGGAACTGTATGCCGTCGATGCGACCGCCGTTGGCGATCGCGCCGTACATCCTGGCAAGGCCTCGCGCCGTGGTCACGCCGTTCGCTGCGGGAATCTCGGAGTCGAGGAACGGGATGTCACCCTGCACGACGGCTTTCATCCCTGGGAAGTACATCGACCCGAACGCGCCGGAATACGCCAGCGAGGCGATCCGGGGTGCGACGAAGTTGAAGATCGGATTGCTCAGCGTGCCCTGCGGCGCCAGGATCTGCGCGGCGCGCGTCGGCGAATCGGCGGACGGACGGCCAAGGTGCAACCCGTCGGTGTTCAGCGGTTCGGCCAGCTCTTCGCGGATCAGATCCCGCATCCCCTTGCCGGTGACGGCGCGGCCCAACCCTGACATCAGCCAGCCGTAAGTCAGCGCGTGATACGCCGGCTTGCCGTACAGGATCTTGTTCACAGGGGCGGCCGCCAGCCGCTCCTCCATCGCCACGTGGTCAAGCAATTCAGCCTTGCTGACGCCGTTTAGCTGGGACAGCCCAGCGCGGTGCCGCATGACGTCGCGGACGATGATCTCGGCCTTGCCGTTAGCGCCGAACTCGGGCCAGTATTCGGCCACCGGCGTGTCGTAGTCGATCAGGCCGCGGTCCACGAGTCGGTGGATGACCGTCGATGCCAACCCCTTGGTCACAGACCACACCATCGCGCCGGTGTCGGCGGTCCAGTGCTCGGTGCCTCCCCGGTCGGCGTATCCCGTCCAGACATCGACGACCGGTTCGCCGTGCTGGTAGACGGAGAGGGCGCCGCCACCGAACCGACGTCCGGGGAACAGTTGGGAGAACGCCCGTACGGTGCAGGCGAAGTTGGAGTCCGCCGCGCCCTGGATACTGTGCGGGAGCGCCGCGCTGCGCTCCCGGTTATTGACGTCGGTCACAATGTATTGAATTTACCTGGACCCCCGGCAAATAATCCAAGTGTTACCGATTCGTTAGATCACTGCGTGTCAGCAGCGTCGAGCAGCGTCTGCGCAGCAAGCGTGGGGGTGAGTTCGCCGTCGCGCACCTGGCGTTCCACCTCGGCGCGGATTCTCTTGACTTCGGGGTGCAACAGCACGCGGTCAAGCACGGTGTCGCGGACCATCGACCACGTCCAGTCAACCTGCTGTGCGCGCCTGCGGGCCTCGAACTCCCCCGCATCGGTGAGCACCTCGGCGGTGCTTGAGCACCGTGTCCCACAGTTCGGACAGGCCCGTGCCGTGCAGCGCGCTCATCGTGAGAACTGGTGGGCGCCATAGTGTTTCGCGTGGATAGATGAGCCGGATCGCCCCGGTGAGTTCACGGGCGGCTGCCTTGGCCTCCGTCGCGTGCTCGCCGTCGGCCTTGTTCACCACGACGACGTCGGCAAGCTCGAGCACGCCCTTCTTGATGCCCTGCAGCTGATCTCCTGTGCGCGCCAGGGTCAGGAACACGAACGTGTCGACCATGTTGGCAACTGCCACCTCGGACTGGCCGACGCCCACCGTCTCCACCAGGATCACGTCGAATCCGGCCGCCTCCAGCAAAACGATGGTCTCGCGGGTGGCCTTGGCGACCCCGCCGAGGGTGCCCGAGGTCGGCGATGGCCGGATGTAGGCGTCGGGGTGTACCGCGAGGCGCGCCATCCTTGTCTTGTCGCCAAGGATCGATCCGCCGGTGCGGGTGGACGACGGGTCGACGGCCAGCACCGCGACGCGGTGGCCCTGCTCGATCAGGTACATGCCGAGCGCCTCGATGGTGGTCGACTTGCCGACGCCTGGCACTCCTGTGATGCCGACGTGCATGGCGTTGCCTGCTTCTGGCATCAGCTCCAGCAGCAGCTGCTGCGCCTGCTCGCGGTGATCGGGGCGCGTCGACTCGACCAGCGTGATGGCCCGCGGCAGCGCCGAGCGGTCGCCGCTGCGCACCGCGGCGGCCAGCTCCTGGATTTCGTTCATCTAGCCGAGGGCTAGCTCAAGTCGTAGCCCAGCCGCTCGGCCAGCTTGTGCAGCAGGCCGATCGCGGCGTCGGCGATCACCGTGCCCGGCGGGAAGATGGCGGTGGCGCCTGCGGCGTACAGCTCGTCGAAGTCGCCGGGCGGGATGACGCCGCCGACGACGATCATGATGTCGGGCCGTGCCCACCTCGGCCAGTGCGTCGCGCAGTGCGGGCACCAGCGTCAGATGCCCGGCGGCCAGCGACGAGACGCCGACGACGTGCACGTCGTTGTCGGCGGCCTGGCGCGCCACCTCGTCGGGCGTGGAGAACAGCGAGCCGACGTCGACGTCGAAGCCGATGTCGGCGAACGCCGTCGCGATCACCTTCTGCCCGCGGTCGTGGCCGTCCTGGCCCATCTTGGCGACCAGGATGCGCGGCCTGCGGCCGTCGGCCTCGGCGAACTTCTCGACCAGTTCGGTGGCGCTGGAGTCGATGTTGCTGACCTTTCCGACTTCGTCGCGGTAGACGCCGGCGATGGTACGGATCTCGGCCTGATGGCGTCCGTAGACCTTCTCCAGCGCATCGGAGATCTCGCCGACGGTGGCCTTGGCGCGCGCCGCCGTTGATCGCCAGCGCCAGCAGGTTGTTGCCCAGTCCGTCTGCCCGCCGGCACCTCGGAGCCCTGCGGCCCGCGTCAGTTCGGCCAGCGCGGCTTCGACGGCCGCGTCGTCGCGGTCGGCGCGCAGCTGCTGCAGCTTGGCGATCTGCTCGGCGCGCACCCGGCTGTTCTCGACCTTGAGCACCTCGATCTCCTGGTCCTCGTCCACCTGGTACTTGTTGACGCCGATCACCGGCTGCTGGCCGGAGTCGATGCGGGCCTGCGTGCGGGCGGCCGCCTCCTCGATGCGCAGCTTCGGGATGCCGTCGCTGATGGCCTGGGCCATGCCGCCGTGCTCGTGCGACCTCCGCGATGTGGGCGCGGGCCTGCTCGGCGAGCTGATGGGTCAGCCACTCCACGTAGTACGAGCCGCCCCACGGGTCGATCGGCCGCGTGGTGCCGGACTCCTGCTGCAGCAGCAGCTGGGTGTTGCGCGCGATGCGGGCCGAGAAGTCGGTCGGCAGCGCGAGCGCCTCGTCGAGCGCGTTGGTGTGCAGCGACTGGGTGTGGCCCTGCGTGGCGGCCATCGCCTCGATGCAGGTGCGCGCGACGTTGTTGAACGGGTCCTGCGCGGTCAGCGACCAGCCCGAGGTCTGCGAATGGGTGCGCAGCGACAGCGACTTGTCGCTCTTCGGGTCGAACTGGGCGACGAGCTCGCTCCACAGCAGCCGGCCCGCGCGCAGCTTGGCGACCTCCATGAAGAAGTTCATGCCGATGCCCCAGAAGAACGACAGCCGCGGCGCGAACTTGTCGATGTCCAGGCCGGCGTCCAGCCCGGCCTTGATGTACTCCACGCCGTCGGCCAGCGTGTAGGCCAGCTCCAGATCGGCTGTGGCACCGGCTTCTTGGATGTGGTAGCCGGAGATCGAGATCGAGTTGTACTTCGGCATCTTCGACGCTGGTGTAGCCGAAGATGTCGGAGATGATCCGCATCGACGGCTTGGGCGGATAGATGTAGGTGTTGCGGACCATGAACTCCTTGAGGATGTCGTTCTGGATGGTCCCCGCCAGCTTCTCCGGCGGCACGCCCTGCTCCTCGGCGGCGGCGACGTACAGCGCCAGGATCGGCAGCACGGCGCCGTTCATCGTCATCGACACCGACACGGTCGACAGGTCGATGCCGTCGAACAGCTGGCGCATGTCGAGGATGGAATCGATTGCCACACCGGCCATTCCGACGTCACCCGCCACCCGCGGGTGGTCGGAGTCGTAGCCGCGGTGGGTGGCCAGGTCGAAGGCGACCGAGAGGCCCTTCTGCCCGGCGGCCAGGTTGCGGCGGTAGAACGCGTTCGACTCCGCGGCGGTGGAGAACCCGGCGTACTGCCGGATGGTCCACGGCTGGTTGACGTACATCGTCGGGTACGGCCCGCGGACGAACGGCGGCTGCGCCGGGGAACGTGTCCAGCGGGTAGCCCGGCGGCGACGGCGGCGTCGCGGTCGGCGCGCGATGTAGACCGGTTTGACGTCGATGCCCTCGGGGGTGGCCCAGACCAGCTGATCGGGGTGTAGCCGTGCGCGGCGGCGCGCCGATGCGACGTGCTCGGCGACGGCGGCTAGCGAAACGCGCGGGGCCGCGGGCTTCTGATCTTCGTCGCCGTGCAGGGGCACGTCGGCGAAGCTGCCGATGCCGGGGTTCGTGGTGCGTCGCCAGTCTCGTCATGGCCCCCAATCGGGTGAGCAGGTCCGACAGTGCCGCGACCGCGTCGATCTTCGCGGTCAGGTAGCCGTCGGGCTTCGGATCCGCCGTCTGCCGACGGCCTTTTCTGGGCCGCGCCAGAAGGACGTGCGATACGCCCGCCTCGCGGGCGGCGTCGACGGCGGACGACGCATCTCGTTGCGTATCGGGCGATCTGTCGCCGCAGATCACCGCGACCTTTGACGACGCCAGCCCCGTCGGCGTTCCGAGACCGCCTCGATGCCGCCGGACGCCAGCAGGTTGGTGGCGAACGTCGTGCGGACGTTGTGCTCGGCCAGCGGGCCGAGCGGCAGCAGCAACGCCCTCGGGCGCGACCCGGTCTTGTCAAGGAACGCGTCCGAGCGGTCGCGCAGCGCCTCGAACCCCGCGGCATACCGCGCCGACGTGGTTTACGCGAATCACCCTGCGGGAGAGGCGGTTCGGCGAGGTTCGGGTACTCGTTGACTCCGGTAAGCGCCGTGCGACGGTGCGCGATGTCGTCGGTGCGACGGTCGGCCACCTCGGCGATCTGGCCTGCGACGTAATCGCGGGCGGCCTCGAAGCCACCGCGGGATTCGATGTCCTGGAAGTGCTTCCACGCCTCGTCGGCCAACGCCTGCGTGAGGTCCTCGACGAACCATGAGCCGCCCGCGGGGTCGAGCACCCGGCCGATGTGCGACTCCTCAAGCAACAACAGTTGGGTGTTGCGCGCGATGCGCCGCGCGAAACTCGCAGCGGTACCCGGGAAGCCGCCGGGAATGGCCACATCGAAGGGGTGCACCAGCACCGTGTCCGCGCCTCCGACGCCGGCGGAGAACGCCGCCAGCGTGGTGCGCAACATGTTCACCCACGGATCGCGCTGCGCCATCATCGGCAGCGACGTGACCGAGTGCAGCCGGGCCGCGCCGGCGTTCGGCTCCCCGACCACCTCGGCCACCCGCGCCCAGAGCTTGGCGCGCCGCGCGCAGCTTCGCGATCGTCATGAATTGGTCGTCGTCGGCGGCGAAGCGGAAACTGATCTGCCGCAACGCATCCCCCGCCGCGACCCCACCGTCGCCTAGCAGCCGCAGGTAGCCGACCGCCGCGGCGATGCTGCCGGCGAACTCCCACGACGCATTGGCGCCCAGATCGTGGAAAGCCGGACCGTCGACGGTGATCGCCCGAACGCCACCCTCGTATCCGGCCGCCTTGACCGCCACCGCGACGACGTCGGCCACATCCGGCGCCGATCGCCCGCTCAGCGGCGCGGTCAACGGGTCGGCGCCCAAATCCACCGACAGCCGCGACCGTTGATCGTCGTCGAAGTTGGTCAGCAGTGGAAGCACCGCGTCTGTGGCGGCGACGTACTCCGCACCCGCGTCGAGCACGACGGGGACAAGGTCGAGGAACACGCCCTCGAGCAGACGGTCGAGGTCCGCTGCGGCCACGCCGTCGGGTTCGCCGACCCGCAGCACCAGCGCGCTGACGCCTTCGGTGAGCGCGAGCAGCACGGCGCCGTTGCCCTCGACGACCGCGGCAGACCCCGTGGAGGGAAAGGCCTCGGCCACCTTCCATCCCGACTTGACGTCGCGCAATCCGTCGCCGCCTCGCATGAAGGGCCACTGCCCGGGCAGCGACGGCTCGGGCAGCGCATCCAACGAGGTATACAGCGGGCGGATCGGGAAACCTTCGTAGGTGGGCGAATCCAGCAGCCGCTCCGGTTCGGCGGGCACATCCGCCGGGTCACGCCGGGTGCTCTTGGCCAGCACACCGGCTACTGCCGAGCGCCACCTCGCGATATCGGAATCCTTGACACCGGATTTCTGCACAGCCATCAGGCTAAATGATCGCCATCACAGCAGCGTCCGCCGGTCGGCCGACTCACGAGGCCGCTGGCGGAGTGTTGGGACGCACCGGCCCGTAGTCTTGGTAGGCGTGAAACCCGTCGTCAGCACGCTGCGCACACTGCGTGCTGCGGTGATTGCGACGGCGTCCAGCGTCCCGCCCCGCCGATTCATCGCCATCCTGACGGCGATTGTGATCCTCGTCGCAGTTGCCCTACTGATTCCGTTGCCCACCGCACTGCAGCTGCGTGGCTGGGCCACCTCGGTCGGTCCATGGTTCCCGCTGGCGTTCCTGGCGGCCCACATCGTGGTGACGGTGTTTCCGTTTCCACGCACCGCGTTCACCCTGGCAGCGGGCCTGCTTTTCGGCCCCTACCTCGGTGTTCCACTCGCGGTGGTGGCCAGCACCGCCAGCGCCGTCATCGCGCTGGCGCTGGTGCGAGCCGCGGGCTGGCAACTGAGCCGGTTGGTCCGGCACCCCCGGGTGGAATCACTGGACGCGCGGCTGCGCGAGCGCGGCTGGCCCACGGTGATGTCGATGCGGATGATCCCCGCGGTGCCGTTCTCGGTGGCCAACTACGCCTCAGGTGCGTCGGCGGTCGGCCTGCTGCCCTACACGCTGGCCACCTTTGTCGGTCTGATGCCGGGCACCGCCGCCGTCGTCATCCTCGGCGACGCGCTAACCGGCCACGTCAGCCCGATGCTGTTTCTGGTCTCGCTGTGCACAGGGAGCCTCGGCGTCGCGGGCTTGATCTACGAGATCCGCACGCCACAGACGCCATCACCGCGAGCGCCTCGCCGACTCGGCCGCCGACACCGAGCCGGCCATCATCGGCTGAGCGCTCGACTAACCGCCGTGCCGTCCCGGCGCCTGCGGCGGACCATCCTGCCGCTGCTGTGACAGCGGCGGATATTGCATCGTCGGCATGGTGTCCTCCGGTGCCGGAGGGAGGGCGCTGACTCCCGATGCGCCACGCGCCTCCGCCTCGGCTTTGGCGACGGCTTGAGCGATCGCGGGATCCGTCTGCGTGGTGAACCATTCGGCGACCTCGTCGGAGTCGTCCTCTGGCTTAGGCAGATCCTCCTCAACCGGCGACGGCGTGTACCGGAAAACACCGTCAGACCCTGGGGCGCCCAGCATCTTGGTGAAGCCCTCTAGTGCCGATCCGAAGTCACTGGGCACCAGCCACACCTTGTTCGCCTCGCCCTTGGCCATCTGCGGAAGCGTCTGCAGATATTGGTAGGCCAGCATCTCCGGGGTCGGTCTGCCCCTCTTGATGGCGGCGAAGGTCTTCTCGATGGCCTTGGCCTGGCCCTGTGCCTGCAGGTAGGACGCCGCACGTTCACCCTGCGCGCGCAGCATGCGCGACTGCCGGTCGGCCTCGGCGGCGAGGATCGCCGCCTGCTTGGCGCCCTCGGCGGCGAGGATCTGCGCCTGCTTCTGTCCCTCTGCCTGCTTGATCGCGGCCTCGCGGGAGCCTTCAGCGGTCAGGATCATGGCCCGCTTCTCCCGGTCGGCGCGCATCTGCTTTTCCATCGAATCCTGGATCGACGGCGGCGGGTCGATGCTGCGCAGCTCCACCCGCGCTACGCGAAGACCCCAACGGCCCGTTGCCTCGTCGAGCACACCGCGCAGCTGCCCGTTGATCTGATCGCGCGACGTCAGCGTCTGCTCCAGCGTCATGCCGCCGACGACGTTGCGCAGGGTGGTGGTGGTCAACTGCTCGACGCCGACGATGTAGTTGCTGATCTGGTACACCGCCGCCTGCGGGTTGGTGACCTGGAAGTACACGACGGTATCGATGTTGACCGTCAGGTTGTCCTCGGTGATCACCGGCTGCGGCGGGAATGAAACGACTCGCTCGCGCAGGTCCACCCGCGCCCGGATCTTGTCGACGAACGGCAGCAGCAACGTCAACTGACCCGACACTGTCTTGCTGTAACGGCCCAGCCGCTCGATCACCGCGGCCTCAGCCTGCGGGATGAGCGCGATCGACTTGGCGACGATGATGGCGGCGAAAACCACCAACACCCCCACCAGGACCAAACCGGCGATTGCACCATCCATTACGGCTTCCCTTCCTTGGTTTCCACAGGCTTTGCTAGTCGAGCTTCGTGACGACCGCAGTGGCACCGTCGATGTGCATGACTGTGACGTGGTCGCCCGGTTCGTAGACATCGTCGTTGTTGTACGGTCGCGCCGTCCAGATTTCGCCGTCGAGCTTCACCTGACCTTCATGGCGTCCCACCCGATCGAGCACGAGCGCACTCTTGCCTTCGAGGGCCTTCACCGGTTCGGGCAGGCCCGTGCCCGACATGAAGTGCCGTCGCAGAGCCGGGCGAACCAATACCAGAAGCAGCAGCGATACCACAGCGAAGACCGCCCCGTGAACCCAGAGATCATCGAAGACCAGACTCGATCCGGCCGCGGCCAGTGCCCCGCCGCCGAGCATCAACAGGAACATGTCGCCGGTCAACGCCTCGGCCCCGGCGAGGGCCAGTGCGGCGATTAGCCAGATCAGCGCAACAGGCATGCGGAAAGCCTAACGCGTAGCCGACCCCCGCAGCGTGTAACTACTACACTGCGAGCATTATGTGGTGCCCCAGTGTCTCTTTGTCGGTATGGGCCAACGCCTGGCTCGCCGGTGCCGCCGCGCCCGATGACGTCCTCGATGCGCTATCACAGTGGGCACCAAGGCATTCCGTAACCGCGTATGACTCGGTAGCGGCAGGCTGCACCGGGTTGCCGTGGCCGGACCTGAACGACGCAGGTGCGGTTTCGATGTTGCAGACCATCCGCACCGCAGCCGGTTCGGGGCTCTCGGCACCGGTCATCGACGTTGTCCTTCCCGTCCCCGGCGACGTGCGCGGGCTCCCGGCGGGCACCCAATTTCAGCAAGACGCGATCGCCGCGGGTGAGGCGATCCTCGTCGGCCGCGATCCATCCGCCACGGTCGGCTTGGTCCCGGACTTCGAGTACGACGAACTAGAGGACGAGTCCGACTTCGAGCCGGAGCCGACCGCGTTGTCGTGGACGGTCTATTCGGTACCGGCCGCGCCGACTCCCGAACACCTCGACCTTGGCGAGGCGGAGTACGAACTGCGTTCGGCCGTCCGGTCGGCGGCGGATGCATTGGGCGCCATCCGCGCCGCGGGCACCGATGTGGCCGACCCGCGCAGGCTCGTCGAGCAAGTGCTCGAAAAGGGCACGAGACACCAACTGCCCGATCATGCCCCGTCTCGGGCGGTGCGGGTGTTGGAGAACGCCGCGCACATCGATGCGATCATCGCCGTCAGCTCGGGGCTGATCCCGATCGGATTGCAGACGTCATCCGAGGTGCAGATCGCCAGCGATGCGCTGCGCCCGCTCTCCGGGGTCGTGCGCTCGGCGCGGATGGCCGCGGTCACCGCGATCCTGCACTCAGCGTGGCAGGCCTAGGCGAGCTAACCGCAGTTCGGCGAGCACACCGCCCCGTTGACCGAAAAGCCCTGCAGCGGTGGCGCATCAGGACCCGGCACCCTGACCGGGTCGCGGCCACTGCCGAGCTCGTCGATCAGGTCGACCGCCAGACGCGCGTACCGCGGGTCAGCGTTCGGCGTCGCCGCCCGGGCGAATGCGATGCCCAATTCCTGCGCCTGCTGCCGCAGTTCCTGATCGAGGTCCCAGACCACCTCGATATGGTCGGCGACGAACCCGATCGGGCAGACGATCACGGCCTTGGTGCCTGCTTCTGCGAGGGTGGTCAGGTGGTCGGCGATGTCGGGCTCCAACCACGGCACCTTCGGCGGCCCTGAGCGCGACTGCCACACCTGGTCGTAATCGTCATAACCGGCCGCAGCGGCAACCAATCGCGATGCGTACCCCACCTGGCGGCTGTACAGGTCTGGGCCGCAACGGGATCGGGCCGTGGCCGGAATGGAATGCGCCGTGAGGACCAGGCGCGCACCTTCCGGCACGGTCTGTGCGGCCGCACCGATCGCTTCGGTGAACATCTCCACCAGGAGCGGATGATCGAAGTACTGGCGCAGCTTGACCAGTTCCGGCGCGCCCTCGCCTGCCGCCGCGCGCGCCCGTGCGATGTCCTCGACGTACTGGGTGCAGCTGGAGTAGCCGCCCCACGCCGATGTTGTGAATACGGCCGCCCTGCGAATCCCGTTGTCGCGCATGGCCGCCACAGTGTCCTCGACGTACGGCTCCCAATTGCGGTTGCCGAAGTAGACGGGCAGCTCGGTCTGGCGCTGCAGCTGTGCGATCAACTCGCGGTTGATGCCGTTGATCGGAGAGGCGCCCCCGAAGTGTAGGTAGTGCTCAGCGACAGCGGCCAGTCGCTCGCGCGGGATGCCGCGGCCCCGAGTGACGTTCTCCAGGAACGGCATTACCTGCTCGGGACCCTCGGGCCCTCCGAACGACAACAGCAGGACTGCATCGAAATCCATTAGAGCAACTGTGTGCTCGCGCCACCGTCGGCGTAGATGATGGTTCCTGTGGTGGCTGGCAGCCAATCGGAGACCAGCGCGCAGACAGTGCGCGCAACGGGCGTCGGATCCTTCATGTTCCAGCCAAGCGGCGCCCGCTGATCCCAGCCCTCCTCAAGGAGCTTGATCTGATCGCCCGCCTCGTCGCCGAGCGCGCCGCCGACGATCGCGCTCATCGCCAGCGTGCGGATCGGGCCTGCCGCAACAAGATTCGAACGCACACCGAATGGACCTGCCTCACGCGCGACGAAGCGGTTGACCGACTCCAGCGCGCTCTTGGCCACCGTCATCCAGTTGTACGCGGGCATCGCGCGGGTCGGGTCGAAGTCCATGCCGACGATTCCACCGCCGCGGTTCATGATCGGAAGCAGCGCCTTGGCCAGCGAGGCGTACGAGTACGCCGAGATGTGGATGCCCTTGGCGACGTCCTCGTACGGCGCGTCGAAGAACGGGTTGATGCCCATACCGGTCTGCGGCATGTAGCCGATCGAGTGCACCACACCGTCGAGCTTGTTGCCATCGCCGATCACCTCGGTGACCCGGTCGGCAAGCGTGCCGAGGTGCTCCTCGTTCTGCACGTCGAGCTCCAACAACGGGGCCGGATTCGGCAGTCGGTCCGCGATCCGCTGAATCAGCTTCATCCGGTCGAAACCGGTCAGCACCAGCTCCGCGCCCTCTTCCTGCGCGACCCGCGCGATGTGGAAAGCGATCGACGAGTCGGTGATGATCCCGGTGACCAGGATGCGCTTGCCTTCGAGAAACCCTGCCATATCAGTCCTTATCTCCTCAGTGGCCCATGCCCATGCCGCCGTCGACCGGGATCACCGCACCGGATATGTAGGTGGCATCCTCCGACGCCAGGAAGCTGACCACCCCGGCGACCTCTGCGGCTGTGCCGACCCGCTTGGCCGGGATGAACTCCAGTGCCCCCGCCTGGATCCGCTCGTCCAGCGCGCGGGTCATCTCGGTGTCGATGTAGCCCGGTGCAACCACGTTCGCGGTGACCCCGGCCTTCGACAGCTCCCGGGAGATCGAGCGGGCCATGCCGATCAGACCGGCCTTGGATGCCGCGTAATTGGCCTGGTTGCCGATCCCCCAGCTGCCCGAGACCGACCCCACAAAGATCATCCGGCCGAACCGCTTGCGCTGCATGCTGCGCGATGCCCGCTGGGCCACCCGGAACGCCCCGGTGAGATTGGCGTCGATGACCTTCTCGAATCTCTCCTCAGTCATCCGGATGAGGAACGCGTCCGCGGAGATGCCGGCATTGGACACCAGCACTTCAACCGCACCCTGGTGCTCCTCAACCTCTTTGAAGGCGCGATCGACGGCTTCGTTGTCAGTGACGTCGCACTCGACGCCGAAGAGCCCGGTCGGCGCGCCGGACCCGCGGTGGGTGACGGCGACCCTGTGACCGTCTGCCGCGAGCCGCTGGGCGATCGCGAGGCCGATGCCCCGGTTTCCACCGGTCACCAGGACCGAGCGGGCGACGAAGGGCGGACGGCCAGCGGCGGTTTGGCCGGTGGAATCGGCTGCATTGTCGGTCGCTTCTGTTTCTCTGCTCCTCGCGTCCGCAGTCATAAGCGCCAACTTAGTGCCTGTACAGCGTTCTTAAGAAATCGCCTTAGTTGGGCAGCCGTCGGTTGATCAGCAGCGCGGCCAGCGCTGCCAGCGCCAGCACCAGAGCACCCAACCGCAGCCAGCCTGCGCTGGCGTCGCCCTTGCGGGTCTCGTAGCCGATCTGCTCCTGCAGGCTCGTGAAGACTTGTTTCAGTTGCTCCAGGCTCGACGCGTTGTAGGCGTCACCACCGGACAGCTGGGCGATCTTCTTGAGCATCTCGTCGTCGACCGGCACGGGCTGGCGCTGATCATTGATCTCGACGTAGCCGTAGGGCGTTCCGAACGACACTGTCGAGATCGGCACGCCCTGATCCTTGGCGGTGCGCGCCGCGGTGTAGGCGCCCTTGGGGTTGTCGGGGTTGGACGGCACGGTCTCCTTGCCGTCGGACATCAACACGATGCGAGCAGGCGGCGGCGCGTCGCCACCCCCGATCACCGCGCCGACGGTGGCAATGGCCTGCAGCGCGGTGAAGATCCCCTCGCCGGTCGCGGTGCGGTCGGCCAGTTGCAGCTTGTCGATCGCCGCCTTGGTGGCGTCGCGGTTCGTGGTCGGCGACACCAGCACGGTCGCGGTGCCCGCGTAGGCGATCAGCCCGAGGTTGATGCCGGGGGTGAGCTGGTCGGCGAACTGCTTGGCGGCCTCCTGGGCCGCGGCCAGCCGGCTCGGGGATACATCGGTGGCCCGCATGGACTGCGACACGTCGATGGTCAGCATCACCACCGCACGGTTGCGCGGAATCCGGACGTCGTTCGTCGGCCCTGCCATCGCTACCGTCAACAGCAACAGAGACATAACGAGCAGGATCGCGGGCAGGTGCCGCCAGCGCGAAGGGCGTTTGGGCGCAACGCTTTCCAGCAGCTCCATATTCGCGAAGCGCAGCATCCGCTTTTGTCGCGCCATTTGCACGACGATGTAGAGCCCGATCAGCCCGAGCACGGCGAAGAGGAACAGGAAGTACCAAACGTGTTCGAAGCCCGTAAGCGTCATCGCTCCGAGCAACGGTAAAGTCATGTGCCAGTTGTCATTTCGTTTGGTCAGGTTCGTCCCGCGAGAGCTCCGCGGCGGCGATTGGCAACAAAGCGGACAACGTCGGCGATCCAGTCCCGGTCGGTGCGCAGCGAGAGCAGGGGTGCGTCGCAGCGCCGCAGCGTTCGCGCCACCTCGGCGCGGTGCACGGCTGCGGCCTTCTCGAAATCGGAGCGCAGCTGCTCGTCGATGGTGAACTCGCGGGTGACACCGGTTTCGGTGTCCTGCAGAATCACGTCGCCGATGGGAGGCAGTTCCACGTCGCGCGGGTCAAGCACTTCGATCCCGAGCACCTCGTGCCGTCCGGCAATGGCCCGCAGCGGACGCATCCAATTGATTGGGCCCAGGAAGTCGCTGATGATCACCGCCATGCCACGGCGTCGCTCGGGCCGGCGCAGCGCGTCGATCGCCGCGGCCAGATCTCCACGCACACCCGCCGGCGCCTTGGGCATCGTCGCGATGGTGCGCAGCATTTCCTGCTCGTGCATCCGGCCCGACAGCGCGGGCACCCGTCGAACCGCGTCACCGTTGGCGATGATCGCGCCGATCCGGTTGCCGCCCCCGCTGTTGAGGAACGTGATCGCCGCCGCTGCCGCCACCGCGAGGTCGCGCTTCTCGCAACCGACGGTGCCGAAGTCCAGGCTGGCCGACATGTCGATCACCAGCCAGGTCTCCAGCTCGCGGTCGGCGATCATCTGCCGGACGTGCGGATGTGTGGTGCGCGCGGTGACCGACCAGTCCATCCGGCGCACATCGTCACCGGGCTGATAGATCCGCGACTCCCCCGGCTCCGATCCCGGTCCGGGCAGAAGGCCGAGGTGGTCACCGTGCAGCACGCCGTCGAGCTTGCGGCGCACCGTCAGCTCCAGCTTGCGCAGCGCCGCCGTCAGCGCGGGGTCACGAATCTCCCCACGCTTCAGCGACGGCAGATCAACGGTGCGTCTGGACGTAGTCACAGAGCGCTATCACCGACCGCTGGCCGCGGCCGCTGCGGCAGGCATAACCGGCGGCACCGAATGGCCTTGCTGCGGAATCGCATTCACCTGCGGGAGGGCCACCGTCTGCATGATCCGATTGATCACCGTCTCGGCGGAGATCTCGTCGGCCAGCGCGTCGTAGGTCAGCACGAGCCGGTGCCGAAGCACGTCCGGAATGACCTCGACGACATCCTGCGGGACCACGTAGTCACGGCCACGCACCAAGGCGAGGGCCCGCGACGCCGCGATGATGCCCAGCGAGGCGCGCGGCGATGCGCCGTAGGCGATCCACGCCTTTGCGTCGGGCATGCCGAACTTCTCGGGGTGGCGGGTCGCGGTGACGATACGGACCACGTAGTCGACGAGCGCGTGGTGCACGAAGTTGTTGGACGCCACGTCCTGCAGCCGCACCAGGTCGCCGGGGCCGAGGATCTGCTTCGGCTCAGGTGGCTTGACACCCATCCGGTAGACGATCTCGCGCTCTTCCTCAGGCGTCGGGTAGTCGATGTTGAGCTTGAACAGGAAGCGGTCGCGCTGCGCCTCCGGGAGGGCGTACACGCCTTCCTGTTCGATCGGGTTCTGGGTCGCCATCACCAGGAACGGCGCGGGTAGGGGGAACGTCTTGCCGCCGATGGAGATCTTGCGCTCGGCCATGACCTCCAGCAGCGCCGACTGCACCTTGGCCGGGGCACGGTTGATCTCGTCGGCGAGCAGGAAGTTGACCACCACCGGGCCGAGCTCGATATCGAACTCTTCCTTGCCCTGACGGTAGATCCTGGTGCCGACGATGTCGGTGGGCACGAGATCGGGGGTGAACTGGATGCGCGCGAACGTGCCGCCGACGACCTTGGCGAAGGTCTCCACCGCGAGCGTCTTGGCCACACCCGGAACACCTTCGAGCAGCACATGTCCCTTGGCGAGCAGGCCGACCAGCATCCGCTCGACCAGTTGGTCCTGGCCGACGATGATCCGCTTGACCTCGAAGATGGCCCGCTCGAGGGTATGAACCTCCTGCTGCAGGCCTCCGTTGTTCGGCGGTGCGGGGTGGGAGCCGGGGTTGCCAGGGTTGTAGCCCTGGGTCGGGGCCTGTCCGGAATACCCTCCGGCGCCCTGCGGCGGCCCACTCGGTGACGTCATTGACGGTCCTTCCACATCTATTAAGACGCTGGTCGCAAGTGCGTCGGCCGGAGTTGGCCACACGCTCGCCGTCAACTATTCCAGGCACTTCGGAATCCGTCGACGTTGGCCAGCGAAGTGTCGCCCCAGTGACGAGCATTCATCAGGAGTGCTCAGGATCAGCTCAGGCCCCGCTCAGGAATCGATCATGCGGGACAGATGGGGCGACATGCCTGCGGTGCGCACCGGGCTGACCGTGACGTGGCCGGCCGCACTGGACGCCTCGAGCATCTTGCCGCCGCCGAGATAGATGGTGACGTGCTGGCTGCCGCCTGGCCCGTAGAAGATCAAGTCACCGCGCTTGGCTTGTGACGGCGGAATGGGGCGGCCGGTGTTGTACTGGTCGCCCGAATACTTCGGGATCTGCACGCCGACCCCGGCGAACGCATAGCGGGTCAGCCCCGAACAGTCGAAGCCGATCTTGCCCGCGTCGTCGTCCACCCCGGCGCTGGGCCCAGTCAATGATCCGCCGCCCCACGAGTAGGGCACGCCCATCTGCGAGCCGGCGCGGCGAATCACGTACTCGATCGCCTGCGGGCCCCGCACTCGTCCGCCGGCAGGCATGGACGCGGTAGCGGGACTTCCGCCGAGGCCGATGCTGGCCAGGAACTGCTGGCCGAGATTCTGGGTGGTCTGAACGGCCAACTGGCTCACCGAGAACGCCGCGTTCGCCGCCGCCACCGGGTCGCCGGGCGCACCCGAGCTGATGAGCTTCGGCAGCGTCGGATCCCACTGCCCGTCATCGGGGCCTGCGACGGCAGGCGCGGCAAGGCCAAGCAGCAGCGCAACGGCCACCAGTAGTCCAATTGTGATGCGGCGCAGAGGAATCACCATTCGATCAATCGGGTCACGTAGGGAGTCATGCCGCTGGTGCGCACCGGCGACACCTTGACCGTGGACCCCGTGTAGGGGGCTTCCAGCATCTGGCCGTCGCCGAGATACATCGCGACGTGCTGGCTGGCATTGGGTCCGTAGAAGATCATGTCGCCGCGACGCATCTGCGAGGACGGGACCTTGCGGCCTGCGTTGTACTGGGAGCCGGAGTAGTGGTCCAGCTTGATACCGACGCCTGCGAACATGTACAGCATCAGGCCCGAGCAGTCGAAGCCGACTGTGTCTGCGCCAGAGTCGATTCCGCGGCTGGGTCCTGCCGCGGTGCCGCCACCCCACGAATACGGCGTGCCCCTCACCGCGAGTCCGCGGTTGATGACGTACTCAGTGGCCTGACGGCCGTACACGCGGGGAATCGCGCCGTTGGTGTAGCCGCTTGGCGTTGGGACCAGGCCGAGCTGCTGTAGGAAGTTGTGGCCCATCTGCTGGGTGACCTGTGCCGAGGTCGACGCGTAGCCAAGGATCGTATTGATGATCGCGATCGGATCACCGCCGACGAATGCGCTCGGGATCGCAGGCAGCGTGGGATCCCATGCGGTGTCCCAGTTTCCGGCACCGGGGTTACGCGCAGCAGGTGCACGGTCCCAGTTGGCCGCGGCGTCTCCGCTGCGGGCCGCGGCAGGTTGAGCGGCAGGCTGGCCTGCCACGGGGGCCGACCAGTTGCGCACCTCGTCGAGCTTGGCCTGCGCGGCGGCGCGTTCGGACGTCAGGCGGTCCAGCTCGGCCTTTTGCGCCGAAAAGGTCTGTTGCGCCTGCGTCAGCGCGGAGACCGCCGTCTGCTGGCTGGCCTCCGCGTCCGCGACGGCGCCATCGGCGTTCTGCTTGGCCAGCCGCGCTGCCGATTCGTTGTTGACCTGTTCAGTGCGAGCCCGTTGAAGATCGGTGATCACCTGCTGCGAGCTGACCGACAACGTCTGACCGGCGGCCGCCGTGTGGATGATGTCGGCCGGATCGCTCGCGGTGAGGTACGAATCGGACGGGCCGTTCATATACGTTGCCGCGGCGAACGTGTCGAAGCGCTGTTGTGCCGCCGTGATCGCGGTGTTGGCCTCCTGCACGCGCTGAGCGCTGGCGTCCACTTCCCGCTGGGCGGTGGCGGCGTTGTCGCGTGCGTTCTGCACGTCGACGATCGCTTTGTTGACGCCTTCCTGCTGGGCCTGGATGGAGGCGCCGAGGTCCTGGAGCTTCTGGTCGGCGTTGGCGACTGCGGCGACCAGGCCGGCGATGTCTTGGCTTCCCGGTTGCGCGACGGCCAGTCCGGGCATCGCGAGCAGCATTCCGATGACAAGCGGAATCGCGCAGGCCCGAGGGGTGCGTCTCATGCGACTCAGATCTCCTATGGCTCAACGCGAACGTGCCGGCACATTCGTGGGGCGCCTTTGCACAGAAGTCACATATTGCACAACTGCAACAACAGGTGCCGATTGCACCGTACGTCACATCTGACGCTAAGGAAACTTTAGTCACAAATTACACGTCTGTAATTGAATGTAGCGTTATCGAATGGTGACGTTTGAATTTGCCGAGCGGCTTAAATGGCTCAGTCGGCGGAGTCAGACGCGGTGTCTGCCGCGGCTGTGCGTTTGCCACGAACCTGCAGCGCGCGAGTGGCGACGACCGCAGCAATCACCGCCAACACGAGCACAATCGTGAATGGCGTCCACGGGAAATGTTGTGTCGTCAACTCGCTGACGAAATTCCTCGACGACTGGACGGGATCCGGCGTCTTCGCGACGTCCTGGCCGGCCTCTAGAGTCACCCTGTCGTATACCGGGCTGTAGGTGCCTGCCCATCCCGGGCTGATCACCAACACTGTCGAACCCGGGTAGGCCTTGCCTACCTGGGTAGCGATGTCGCGCAGCGGGGTATCGATCGGGGGGCTCTGGTCGAGCACGACGATCTTGAGGTCGATGCCCTTCTGCTTGGCATCGGCAACCACCTCGGCCAGGCCGGCTTTGTTCTGGCCGGACGACGCGCTCACCCCGTGCTCGCGGACATCCACGAGCACGAGATTCATACAGGCGTCCGGCGGAGTCGCCGGGTTCTGCCCGACCGTCGCGCATACCTGGGGCGGGATGTACGCCGGCAGAAGTGGGATGACGTGCGGTCCAGTCACAGTGGGCACGGTACGCGATTCGTGGGTACGTGGGTGGAAGCACGCGCTCGTTCGGGCAAGACTAAAGCCACCCCTGGGGTTCCTTACAGGACAAGCGTACTGTTAGCATTGTGAGCGCCGACGACACAGCCCGTCGCGGCGATATCTAGCCGGGAGTTGATGTGAGCAGCAAAGATTCGGTCAATTCGTTTGGGGCCCGCGACACGCTCAAGGTCGGGGACGAGAGCTACCAGATCTACCGCCTGGACGCGGTACCCGGTACGGAGAAACTTCCATACAGCCTCAAGGTGCTCGCCGAGAATCTGCTGCGCACCGAGGACGGCGCCAACATCACCAAGGACCACATCGAGTCCATCGCGAATTGGGATCCCTCGGCCGACCCCAGCGTGGAAATCCAGTTCACGCCCGGCCGCGTGATCATGCAGGACTTCACCGGTGTGCCCTGCATCGTCGACCTCGCCACCATGCGGGAGGCGGTCGGCGACCTCGGCGGTGATCCCGACAAGGTGAATCCGCTGGCCCCGGCCGACCTGGTGATCGACCACTCGGTGATCGCCGATCTGTTCGGTACCGCGAACGCGTTCGAGCGCAACGTCGAGATCGAGTACGAGCGCAACGGTGAGCGCTACCAGTTCCTGCGATGGGGCCAGGGCGCGTTCAACGACTTCAAGGTCGTGCCGCCAGGTACCGGCATCGTGCATCAGGTCAACATCGAGTACCTGGCCAGCGTCGTGATGACGCGCGACGGCGTTGCGTACCCTGACACCTGCGTCGGCACCGACTCGCACACCACGATGGAGAACGGCCTTGGCGTACTGGGCTGGGGCGTCGGCGGCATCGAGGCGGAGGCCGCAATGCTTGGCCAGCCCGTGTCGATGCTCATTCCGCGGGTGGTCGGGTTCAAGCTCTCCGGCGAGCGCCAGCCTGGCGTCACCGCCACCGACGTGGTGCTCACTGTCACCGAGATGCTGCGCAAGCACGGCGTCGTCGGCAAGTTCGTCGAGTTCTACGGCGCGGGGGTGGCCGAGGTGCCACTGGCCAACCGCGCCACGCTTGGCAACATGAGCCCCGAGTTCGGCTCCACCGCAGCGATATTCCCGATCGACGAAGTCACCATCGACTACCTGCGGATGACTGGGCGCAGCGAGCAGCAACTTGCGCTGGTCGAGGCCTACGCCAAGGAACAGGGCATGTGGCACGACCCCAATCGGGAGCCGAAGTTCTCGGAATACATCGAACTGGACCTGTCCGATGTCGTCGCGTCGATCGCCGGGCCGAAGCGTCCGCAGGACCGCATCTCGCTTACGGATGCAAAGTCGGCGTTCCGCAAGGACATTCACAACTACGTTGAAGACAACATGCCGGCCGAACACACCAAGCTCGACGAGGCGGTCGAAGAGAGTTTCCCTGCCAGCGACCCAGCGGTGCTGTCGTTCGCCGACAACGGCGCCGTCAACGTCGCCTCCGCGGCCATCGGTGCCGAGGGCAGGCCGAGCAAGCCGGTCACGGTGAGATCAACCGAACGCGGTGACTGCGTCATCGACCACGGCGCCGTCGTGATCGCGGCCATCACGTCGTGCACCAACACCTCCAACCCCGAGGTGATGATCGGCGCGGCGCTCCTCGCCAAAAACGCGGTCGACAAGGGCCTGACGTCCAAGCCATGGGTGAAGACCACGATGGCGCCGGGCTCGCAGGTCGTCACCGACTACTACAACAAGGCCGGCCTGTGGCCGTACCTGGAGAAGCTCGGCTTCTTTCTGGTCGGCTACGGCTGCACGACGTGTATCGGCAACTCCGGACCACTGCCGGAAGACATCAGCAAGGCGATCAACGACGCGGACCTTTCGGTTGCCGCGGTGCTCTCGGGCAACCGCAACTTCGAGGGCCGCATCAACCCCGACGTGAAGATGAACTACCTCGCGTCGCCGCCGCTAGTCATCGCCTACGCGCTCGCGGGCACGATGGACTTCGACTTCGAGGCCGATCCGCTCGGCAAAGACACCGACGGCAACGACGTCTTCCTCAAGGACATCTGGCCGTCACAGAAGGACATCAACGACACCATCGCCTCGGCGATCAACACTGAGATGTTCGTCAAGAACTACTCGGACGTCTTCAAGGGCGACGACCGGTGGCGCAACCTGCCGACGCCGTCGGGCAACACCTTCGAGTGGGATTCCAAGTCGACGTACGTGCGCAAGCCGCCGTACTTCGACGGTATGCCCGCCGAACCGGCGGCGGTGACCGACATCGCCGGTGCCAGAGTGCTGGCGCTGCTGGGTGATTCGGTGACCACCGACCACATCTCCCCCGCAGGCAATATCAAGGGTGGCACGCCTGCCGCGCAGTACCTCGACGGGCACGGCGTCGACAAGGCGAACTACAACTCCTACGGCTCGCGGCGCGGCAACCACGAGGTGATGATCCGCGGCACATTCGCCAACATCCGGCTGCGCAACCAGTTGCTCGACGATGTCTCTGGCGGATACACGCGCGACTTCACCAACGGCGGCGAGCAGGCGTTCATCTACGATGCCGCGCAAAATTATGCGGCACAGAACATTCCGCTGGTTGTGCTCGGCGGCAAGGAGTACGGATCGGGCTCGTCGCGGGACTGGGCCGCCAAGGGCACCAGCCTCCTCGGCGTGCGGGCGGTCATCACCGAGTCGTTCGAACGGATCCACCGCTCGAACCTGATCGGCATGGGCGTGATCCCGTTGCAGTTCCCCGAAGGAGAGTCTGCGGCGAGTCTCAAATTGGACGGCACCGAGACGTTCGACATCACCGGGATCGAGGCGCTGAACAACGGCAAGACCCCGAAGACGGTGCACGTGACCGCCAAAAAGGCAGCGGATGACGGCACAGAGTCTTCACTGGTCGAGTTCGATGCGGTGGTGCGCATCGACACCCCCGGCGAGGCGGACTACTACCGCAACGGCGGCATCCTGCAGTACGTGCTGCGCAACATGTTGAAGTCGGGGTAGTCGCGTGCCTCGGGTGACCGACGATCATTTGGCGGCACGCCGCCGCCAGATTCTCGACGGCGCCCGCCGTTGCTTCGCCGAATACGGCTACGACAAGGCGACCGTGCGGCGGCTCGAGCAGACGATCGGGCTGTCGCGCGGTGCGATCTTCCACCACTTCCGCGACAAGGACACGCTGTTCTTCGAGCTGGCCCACGAGGACGCCGAGCGGATGGCGGACGTGGCGTCACGAGAGGGCCTCGTCCAGGTGATGCGCGACATGCTGGCCGCTCCCGAGGAGTTCGACTGGCTGGCCACCCGCTTGGAGATCGCACGCAAGCTGCGCAACGATCCGGCTTTTCACCGCGGCTGGTCGGAGCGTTCAGCCGAGCTGTCGGCGGCGACCACCGCGCGGCTACGCAAGCAGAAACAGGCGGGCCGGCTGCGCGACGATGTGCCAAGCGCCGTGCTGCAGACCTACCTGGACTTGGTGCTCGACGGCCTCGTCGCCCGGCTGGCGTCGGGCGACGAACCTGAAAAACTCAGTGCGGTACTCGACCTCGTCGAAGCATCGGTCCGTCAGCAGTAGCTGCTCAGCTGGCGCGTCGACTGCGGTGGTTCGGGCCGCCGCGGCTGCGCATCGTCGTACCCGATTCACGCAGCATGCTGTGGATCGAGCCGTACGAACGACCGGTGGTAGCCACCAGTGTGCGGATGCTCGCGCCCCCCTCATAAGCGCTCCGCAAATCGTTCAGCACCTGGTCCCTTGACCTGTTCAATTTCTTCATCGGCACCTCCCCGTTTCTGATGTCCCGACGGATACCCAGCGTAAGAACCCGTTACACCACAGCGGGCGGAATTAGTGAAACGGTTCGCAATTCGGGTTAGGCGAGCTCGATCAGGTCGCGATAGTCGTCGGACCAGAAGTCCTCGGTGCCGTCGGGCAGCAGCACGACGCGCTGCGGGTCCAGCGCCTCGGCGGCGCCGGGGTCGTGGGTCACCAACACCACCGCGCCGACGTAGGAACGCAGCGCATCGAGGACCTGTTCGCGCGACGCCGGGTCGAGGTTGTTGGTCGGCTCGTCGAGCAGCAGCACGTTGGCCGTCGATGCGACCAGGCCCGCAAGCGCGAGGCGCGTCTTCTCGCCGCCGGACAGCGTGCCCGCCGGCTGGTCGAGCTGCGGACCGCTGAACATGAAGGCGCCCAACAGTCCTCGCAGCTCTTGCTCACCGGTATCGGGTGCGGCGTGGCGGATGTTCTGCCAAACCGTCGCGGTGTTGTCGAGCGTGTCGTGCTCCTGGGCGAAGTAACCGAGCTTGAGTCCGTAGCCGGGCTCCAGCCCCCCGGCGTCTGGTGTTTCCACGCCTGCCAGCAGCCGCAACAGGGTCGTCTTGCCTGCACCGTTGAGGCCGAGCACGACGACGCGGGAACCCCGGTCGATCGCGAGGTCGACGCCGGTGAACACCTCAAGCGACCCGTAGTTCTTGGTCAGGCCCTTGACCACCAACGGGGTGCGGCCGCACGCGGCAGGCGTCGGGAACTTGATCCTGGCCACCTTGTCGGCGACCCGCTCCTCGTCGAGGGCCGCCATCATCCGGTCGGCGCGGCGCAGCATGTTCTGCGCGGCAACGGCTTTGGTGGCCTTGGCGCCCATCTTGGCGGCCTGGGTGCGCAGGGCGGAGGCCTTGCGTTCCGCGTTGGCACGCTCGCGGCGGCGGCGCTGTTCGTCGGTCGCGCGGGCATCGAGGTACTTCTGCCAGCCCATGTTGTAGACGTCGGCTTCACCGCGGACGGCGTCGAGGAACCACACCCGGTTGACCACGTCTGCGAGCAGGTCGACGTTGTGACTGATCACTACGAGCCCGCCGGTGTGACCACGCAGGAACTCCCGCAACCAGCCCAGCGAGTCGGCGTCGAGGTGGTTGGTGGGCTCGTCGAGCAGCAGCGTGGTCGCCGAGCCTGAACCGGTATCGGAAGCGGCGAACAGGATCCGGGAGAGCTCCACCCGACGCCGCTGGCCACCGGACAGCGTGTGCAGCGGCTGGGTCAGAACCCGTTCGGGCAGGCCAAGACTCGCACAGATGCGGCCTGCCTCGCTCTCGGCGGCATACCCACCGAGCGCGGCGAAGCGCTCCTCGAGCTGGCCGTAGCGGCGGATGGCTTTGTCGCGGGTGGCGTCGTCGGCCACCTCGGCCATCAATGCCTGCTGTTTTTCCAGATCTGCCAGCAGGGTGTCGAGACCGCGTGCTGACAGCACCCGGTCGCGGGCCAGCATGTCGAGGTCGCCCTCTTTGGGATCTTGTGGCAGGTAACCGATTTCCCCGGTCCGTACGACGGAGCCGGCGTACGGCTCCCCTTCACCGGCCAGGATGCGCATGGTGGTGGTCTTACCGGCGCCGTTGCGGCCGACGAGACCGATGCGATCGCCAGGCTGTACTCGCAGCGCGGCGCCGTCGGTGGATAGCAGCGTGCGCGCCCCGGCGCGGACCTCGAGGTCCGTTGCGGTGATCACGCTGCACTCCCCTTTGTTCTGATAATCGGTTACTTGTCGTCGGTGAAGACCGCGGGCCGCTTCTCGGCGCGCGCGGCGACCGCTTCCTCGAAGTTTGCGGTGAGCAGGCGCACGAAGAGTTGTCCGAGGCCCTCGGCCTGCATGTGCCCCTCCAGGCTAGCGGCGTCCAGTCCACTCCACAGAGTCCGCTTGGTCAATTCGATTCCCGGCCGGGAGAACGCCGCCATCTGCTCGGCCAGCCGGTAGCACTCGTCGAGTAGGCCATCCTCGGGCACCGCACGGGAGACCAGGCCTATGCGTTCGGCTTCGTCGGCGTCGACATCGCGGCCGGTGAGCATCAGCTCGAAGGCCCGCGACGTCCCGATCGCACGCGGCAATAAGTAGGACAGCCCCAGTTCGCTGGCGGTGAGGCCGTTGTTGATGCCCGCCGCCCGGAAATACGCCCCTGACCCGGCCACTCTGATGTCGCATGCCAGAGCCAGGCACAGTCCGCCACCAATCGCAGCGCCGTTGACCGCGGCGATGACCGGCTGGTGCATCTTGCGCAGCGCCAGGATGACGTCGTCGAGCACCTCCATGGACCGCAGCGCAAACGTCGGCCGGGTAAGGCCATCGATGTGGGGCACTGAACCGGCCGACTTGTGGTCGGCGCCCGATGAGAACCCGCGACCGGCGCCTGTGAGCACAATCACCCTGGTCGAGTTGTCGTAAGTCAACTCTTCGAGCACTTTTTTGAGCGGGACCATCACGTCGAAGGCCATCGAGTTCATCCGCTCGGGCCGGTTCAGCGTCACCAGCGCGACGCCTTCCCGCGGGTGGTCGACGAGGACGAAATTGTTTTGCTCGGTCACGCAGTGCACGCTATCGCGTGCGCCCGGCTACTCGGGCTGGCCGTTGTCCTGAGCGGCGATCGCGGCGTCGATGTCGAACTCCTTGATCCGCTGCACCAGCTCCTCCAGCTGCGCCGGTCGCAGGGCGCCAGCCTGGTTAAACACCAGCTTGCCCTTCTTGAAGGCCATCAGCGTCGGGATGGAGCGGATGTCGGCCGCGGCGGCAAGCTCCTGCTCTGCCTCCGTGTCAACCTTCACGTACGTGACGTCCGGATGCTCCTCCGATGAGGCCGCGAACGTCGGCGCAAACTGCTTACACGGGCCGCACCACGACGCCCAGAAGTCCACCAGCACGATGTCGCTGTCGGTGATGGTGTCGTTGAACTCTTCGGCAGTGATGTCTCGGGTAGTCACGATCTTCCTAACGCTGGTATCTAGCTGTGTGTTCCCACCATATGGTCAGCGCAAAACCGCTGCGCGCGATCAACGGAAGTCCCATCGCAATCACGATTTCGAGACTTCCCGACGGCCGCGTTCGAAGAAATCGGAGACGTTCGAGGTGAGTTCGTCGACATCATCTGCGGGGTTCAGCGGGTAGGTCGCTCCGAACGGCGCGTTCCAGAACGGGCCGCTGCGCTGCGCCCAAGGCCCGACGTACGCGTAGGGCGTCGGGTGGTAGTCGTCGCCTGCGGAGACGCCGTAGTTCACCTCGTCCTCGGTGGCCGCGACGTCGAAGTGCTCGGGCCACAGCACCGGATGCTGGTCCGGCAGCACATTCTTGATGGCGTGTCCGCCTGCGTAGTGACTGCGGTGTATCCACTCGGTCGCGGCTGCATCGAGGCTGAGAACCGCATCGGAAGGCAACGGGTCGACGACGTCGTAGACACCGTCGGGCGGACCCGAGTCGAGGCCTGCGGCGATTTCGCTGACCGGACCGTCGAGCGCGACGCTGCCGTTCGGGAGAACCAATTCGGTGCCGTGCACGGCGATCGAAATGCTGACCCCGGTGAATCCGTCGGGGCGTACTGCGAGCCGAATGGTGCCCGACACGCGGTATTGCGGCCCAGCGATCAGGCTTTCGGCCACGCCGCGCAGCTGGCGGCGGGTATCGACGTAGACGCCGTCGAAACCATCGGCCATCTGTGGCTCCTTCCGCTCAGTAGTTGGCAGACGAGGCCCTAAGCGTTACACGTCAGCAAGGAGTTGGGCCGGGAAACCCCACAGTCGCTTCTCAGTTAATGAGAAGCAAAGGCGCAGAAGCGGATTGGGTTCAATTCTGGCCTGCGGGACTACGATCGCACCATGACCCGCGTTGAGCGGCGGACGCTGTTGGCCGCGATCGCGTTTGGGGTGGTCGCTGCCGTCACCCGGGCACCCGTGGCCGCCGCGGTGCGGCTGGTGGTTCCGCTGGAACGAAGCCCGCGCCAGTCGACGTCCTGACCCGGTTGCCAGGTGACGGCAACCAGCTGGCACTCACCGTGGACGACGGTGTCAGCAGCGCGGTCGTCGGGGCCTTCGGCCAGTTCTGCCGGGACACGGGCACGCGCCTGACCTTCTTCGTCAACGGCGTCAACCCGTCGTGGTCGGACAACGCGGCGGCGCTGCAGCCGACGGTGTACGCCGGCCAGATTCAGGTCGGAAACCACACCTGGTCGCACCCCTACCTCAACCGGATCAGCCTGAGCGCAGTCCCCGACCAGATCATGCGCAACGCCGATTTTCTGCGGAACACATACGGCAGCGACGGCGCCCCGTACTTCCGACCACCCTTCGGAGTGCACAACGCCGACACCGACAGAGTTGCAGCCGATCTCGGCTACACGACCGTCACGCTCTGGAGCGGCACCGTCGGCGATTCGCTCCCCGAAAACGAAGCCAATCTCGTCGCCAACGCGACGCGGTCATTCTTGCCGCAACAGATCGTGTTGGCCCACGCCAACCTTCCGACCATCACGCACTGCTACGACCAGCTGAGCCAACTCATCGCCAGCCGCAACCTCCAGACCGTGACGCTCGACGACGTGTTTGCATGATCACGCCAGCGGCTTTTCAAAGTCAGAGATCGTTGCGGCCAACACTCTGCTCTTCCAAGATGTGAGCGGCGATGTCCGCGGCACGATCTGTATTAGCCAGCAATTGCTGGAGTCTCTTGGGCCACCAAAGCCATTCAAATAAGAGCAATACCAGATAGATGAGCGACGCCACGGCATTGCCCCAAGAGCCGTACACGGCGTCCCACACCGCTGTCCCAACAGCCACCACGAGGACGAATATCAGCAACCAGCGAAAGAACCTGCCCTTTTCAGCGGCGTCGTGCATACCGCGGTCGTAGTCGATGACGGCCTGGGCCAGCCGGGCGTCGCCGATGCTCTCGCCGCTCCGGGCGGTGCGGACAACCGTGACTCGTTCATCCCCGCTCAGTTGCTTGGCGCCCGGCCAATATCGCGCCATTCGGCGACGCATCACGATGCCGTAGACGACAGCGGTGACGACAAATGTAATGATTCCGCCTAAGAGCAATCCGGAGTCGATCCATGACATGGCAGCGAGGAAGATCCCGATCGCCACACCGAGCGTCACTGCGCGACGCAAGGCACCACCTCGCCATACGAACGCCGGAACCGTGACCATCTCGCGATTGTGACGCTACGTGTCGCTCAGAGGTGGGCAAAACGCCACACCCGAGCTGACAGGAGCCGAACGCTAGACAGTAAAGCCGAGGGCCCTCAGTTGTTCGCGGCCATCTTCGGTGATCTTGTCCGGGCCCCACGGCGGGTTCCACACCCAGTTGATCTTGATCTCGTCGACCAGGCCCGCGCCCACTAGCGCGGTGCGCGACTGATCCTCGATGACGTCGGTCAGTGGGCAGGCAGCCGACGTCAGCGTCATGTCGATCAGCGCGACGTTGCCCTGCTCCCCCTTCTCGATGTTCAGGTCGTACACGAGACCGAGGTCGACGACGTTGATCCCGAGTTCCGGATCGACGACATCACGCATGGCCTCTTCGAGGTCTGCGAGCACCCCGTCACCCTGCGCGGCTGTTTCGCTCATCGCTCGTCTCCTCACTGGCTTGCGCTAGCGCGTCCTTGAAAGCCATCCAGCCCAGCAGCGCGCACTTCACCCGCGCCGGGTACTTCGCGACACCCGCGAATGCGATGCCGTCACCTATTACATCTTCGTCGCCCTCGACCGCGCCGCGCGACGAAATCATCTCGGCAAACGCCGCCACCGTGCTGAGCGCGTCCCCGACGCTCTGCCCGATCACCTGATCGGTCAACACCGATGTCGACGCCTGGCTGATCGAACAGCCCTGCCCGTCATACGAAATGTCCGCCACTCGGTCACCGTCGTCGCTCAACGCCACCCGCAGGGTGACCTCGTCGCCACACGTCGGATTGACGTGATGAACCTGCGCGCCGAACGGCTCCCGCAGCCCACGGTGATGGGGGTGCTTGTAGTGATCGAGGATCACTTCCTGGTAGATCTGCTCGAGCCGCATGTCATGCCCTGCCGAAGAACTCCACCGCGTGGCGAACACCGGCCACCAGCCGCTCGACCTCGTCGAGCGTGTTGTAGACGGCGAACGACGCCCGCGCGCTCGCGGCGATGCCGAACCGCCGATGCAGCGGCCACGCGCAGTGGTGGCCCACCCGCACCGCAATGCCGTCATCGTCGAGAACCTGCCCGACGTCGTGGGCGTGGATGCCGTCGACGACGAATGCGACGGGTGAGCCCCGGTTCTCCATCGACGTCGGCCCGATGATCCGCACTTCCTCGATCGCGGACAGCCCGTCCAGCGTGGCCGCGACCAACTCGTTCTCGTGCGCCTCGACGGCGTCCATGCCGACAGCCTGCAGATAGCGGGCGGCGGCGCCAAGCCCGACGACCTGTGACGTCATCGGTGTGCCTGCCTCGAAGCGTTGCGGCGCAGGAGCGTAGGTGGTCTCCTCCATCGTGACTGTCTCGATCATCGAGCCCCCTGTGATGAACGGAGGCATCGCGTTGAGAAGTTCGCTCCGGCCGTACAGGCAGCCAATACCGTTGGGACCCAGCATCTTGTGACCGGAGAACGCGCCGAAGTCAACGTCGAGCGCATGGAAGTCGACGGGCTGATGTGGCACGGACTGGCAGGCGTCCAGCAGCGTCAGCGCACCGACAGCCTTGGCACGGGCGACCAGCTCGGAAACTGGGGCGACGGCGCCCGTGACATTCGAATGGTGGCTGAACGCAACTACTTTCACGCGTTCATCGAGCTGAAGCGAGTCCAGGTCGATGCGGCCATCATCGGTGACGCCGTACCACTTCAAGGTGGCACCGGTTCGGCGGGCAAGCTCCTGCCACGGGATCAGGTTCGCGTGGTGCTCCAGTTCGGTGACGACGATGACGTCGCCGGGCCCGACCGCGTGGTCGAATCGGTTATCCCCCAGCACATACGACACCAGGTTGATCGCCTCGGTGGCGTTCTTGGTGAACACCAGCTCGTCGGGCTCGGCGCCGACGAAGGCGGCGATGTCGGTGCGGCCCTCCTCGTAGGCGTCGGTGGCTTCCTCCATCAGCTGGTGCGCGCCGCGATGCACCCCGCCGTTGGAGGTGGTCAGAAAGTCACGTTCAGCGTCGAGCACCTGCACTGGCCGCTGCGACGTCGCACCGGAGTCCAAGTACGCCAATTGATTTCCGCCGCGCATCACCCGCTTCAGGATCGGGAAGTCCGCCCGGATCCTGGTCAGATCCAACGCCTGCGCCGACGCGGTCATTTCAGGCCACGACCGCCTGGGTGAAGCGCTCGTATCCGTTGGCATCGAGCTCGTCGGCAAGCTCGGGCCCACCGGACTCCACGATGCGGCCACCGACGAACACGTGGACGAACTGCGGCTGGATGTAGCGCAGGATGCGGGTGTAGTGCGTGATCAGCAGCAGACCGCCGTGCGCCTCCTCGGCGTAGCGGTTCACCCCTTCGCTGACCACCCGCAGCGCATCGACGTCAAGGCCCGAGTCTGTCTCGTCGAGGATCGCGATCTTGGGCTTGAGCAGTTCGAGCTGAAGGATCTCGTGCCGCTTCTTCTCGCCGCCTGAAAAGCCTTCGTTGACGCTGCGTTCGGAGAACGACGGGTCGATGTCAAGACCCTCCATCGCGCCCTTGACCTCTTTGATCCAGTGCCGCAGCTTCGGCGCCTCGCCACGTACGGCCGTGGCGGCTGTGCGAAGGAAGTTCGACATCGACACCCCTGGCACCTCGACGGGGTACTGCATCGCGAGGAACAGGCCTGCGCGGGCGCGCTCGTCGATGCTCATCGCCAGCACGTCCTGGCCGTCCAGTGTGATCGAGCCCGATGTCACCGTGTACTTCGGATGGCCCGCAACCGCATACGACAGCGTCGACTTTCCGGACCCGTTCGGCCCCATCAGGGCATGCGTCTCCCCCGACTTCACGGTGAGATTGACGCCCTTCAGGATCGGGATGTCGGTCCCGTCCTCAGCGGAGACGACGCTGACGTGAAGGTCCTTGATTTCCAATGTGGTCATGAGGTGGCTGTCCTTGATTCCGTTATCTCTAGTTCGTGTTCGATGGCATCGGTGAGGCGCTCACGCACCGCAGGCACGGCGATCTTCTGAATCAGCTCGCCGAAGAACCCACGGACAACGAGGCGACGGGCCTGATCCTCGGGGATTCCGCGAGCCTGCAGATAGAACAGCTGCTCGTCGTCGAAACGGCCTGTGGCACTGGCGTGTCCGGCGCCCGCGATCTCGCCGGTCTCGATCTCCAGGTTGGGCACCGAGTCCGCGCGGGCACCGTCGGTGAGCACCAGGTTTCGGTTGGTCTCGAAGGTATCGGTGCCCGTTGCGGCGGTACGGATCAGGACATCGCCCACCCATACGGTGTGCGCGTCGGGCTTGTTGGAGTCCGGATCGCCTTGCAGCGCACCCTTGTACGTGACATGGGAGCGGCAGTTCGGCTCGGCGTGGTCGACCAGCAACCGCGACTCGAAATGCTGGCCGTCGTCGGCGAAGTAGAGGCCGAGCAGCTCGGCGTCGCCGCCTGGCGCACAGAACCGCATCCGTGCGGTCAGCCGGACCACGTCGCCGCCCAGCGTGACCGCAACATGGCGCAGCACCGCATCCTTGCCGAGCGACGCGTGATGAGAGCTGACATGCACGGCGTCGTCTGCCCAGTCCGCGATCGACACGACCATCAGCCGGGCGGCGTCGCCGACCACGAATTCGATGTTGTCGGCGTAGGTCCCGCTGCCGCGCTGGTCGACGACGACCACGGCCTCCGCCAGCTCGCCGACCCGCACCTGCAGGTGCCCGTACGCGGTCGCACCTTCGCCGGGCCCTGTGATGACGATGTCGATCGGATCGGTCACCCGGGTGTCATTACCGACGGTCACGATGGTCGCGGTGTTGAACGACGAGAACGCCTGCGCGGCAACCCGGTCGGCGGGAACGCCCGCCTGGCCGAGTCGCTTGTCGCCGCGGCGCACGGACTCCACCGTCACGCCGGGTCGTTCCGTCACATCAATGCCAGCGCTGCCGGTCGCGGCTGCCGAGCCGTCGTGTAGGCCGCGCAGTCGCTTGAGTGGGGTGAACCGCCAGATCTCGTCGCGTCCGTGCGGCACCTCGAAGGCGTCGACATCGAATGACGTGAAGACCTCGCCCTTGGTCCTGCCCTCCAGTGTCGCTGTCAGGTCCTGTGCCACTAGCCGACCGCGCCTTCCATCTGAAGCTCGATCAGCCGGTTGAGCTCAAGCGCGTACTCCATCGGGAGTTCCTTGGCGATGGGCTCAACGAATCCACGCACCACCATCGCCATGGCCTCGTCCTCGGTGAGGCCGCGGCTCATCAGGTAGAACAGCTGATCCGCACTGACCTTCGACACCGTCGCCTCATGGCCCATCGTGACGTCGTCCTCACGGATGTCGACGTAAGGATAGGTGTCGCTGCGGCTGATGGTATCGACAAGCAGCGCATCGCATTTCACGCTCGAACGCGAACCGTGTGCGCCCTTGTTGACCTGAACAAGGCCGCGGTAGGACGTCCGGCCGCCGCCGCGGGCCACCGACTTGGAGACGATGTTGCTCGACGTGTTCGGCGCCAGGTGAAGCATTTTCGCGCCGGTGTCCTGGTGCTGACCCTCGCCTGCGAACGCCACCGACAGCACCTCGCCCTTGGCGTGCTCGCCGGTCATCCACACCGCCGGGTACTTCATTGTGACCTTCGAGCCGATGTTGCCGTCGATCCACTCCATGGTGGCGCCGGCTTCCGCACGTGCTCGTTTCGTGACCAGGTTGTAGACGTTGTTCGACCAGTTCTGGATCGTCGTGTAACGGCAACGGCCGCCTGGCTTTACGACGATCTCCACGACTGCAGAGTGCAGCGAATCCGACTTGTAAATGGGCGCAGTACAGCCCTCCACGTAGTGGACGTAGGCACCCTCGTCGACGATGATCAGCGTCCGCTCGAACTGGCCCATGTTCTCGGTGTTGATCCGGAAGTAGGCCTGCAGCGGGATGTCGACGTGCACGCCCTTGGGGACGTAGATGAACGAACCGCCCGACCACACAGCGGTATTCAGCGCGGAGAACTTGTTGTCACCGGCCGGGATCACGGTGCCGAAGTACTGCTTGAACATCTCGGGGTGCTCACGCAGCGCGGTATCGGTGTCGAGGAAGATGACGCCCAGCTTCTCCAGGTCCTCGCGGATGGAGTGGTAGACGACCTCGGACTCGTACTGCGCGGCGACACCGGACACCAGGCGCTGCTTCTCGGCCTCGGGGATGCCGAGCCTGTCGTAGGTGTTCTTGATGTCGGCGGGCAGGTCGTCCCAGGTGGCGGCCTGCTTCTCGCTGGAGCGCACGAAGTACTTGATGTTGTCGAAGTGGATGCCTTCGAGGTTGGAGCCCCAGTTCGGCATCGGCTTCTTGTCGAAGGTCCGCAGCGCCTTCAGCCGGACCTCGAGCATCCACTCGGGCTCGTTCTTCTTGGCCGAGATGTCGCGCACCACCGCTTCAGACAGCCCGCGCTGTGCGCTGGCGCCTGCGACGTCGGAGTCCGACCAGCCGTAGCCGTAGTTACCCAGTGAGGCGATTGCCTCGTCCTGGGTCAGGGCCTCCGGTGTTGTCGTCATGTCGACGCTCCTTGCTTGCTTGTGATGGCTTCGGCGCGGACTGTGCGCCGAAGAGATGGTGGCTTTTCAGTAGTGCTTTCGGTGAGCGGGACGTGCGTGGTGCACGCGCAGTCGCCGTTGACGATGGTCGCCAGCCGCTGCACGTGGGTGCCGAGGATCTCGGCGAAGGCCTCCCGCTCGGTCTCGCACAGCTCGGGGAACTCCTCGGCGACGTGCGACACCGGGCAGTGGTGCTGGCACAGCTGGATGCCGTGAATCGGCCCGGCGACCGGTGTCGTGGTGGTCGCGTAGCCGGCCTTGGTCAGCGCCGCGGCAACCTTATCGGCAGTCGATTCAACGCCGCCGGTGCCGTCGGTTACTCCCGCAAGGATGGTGTCGATGCGGCGCCGTGCGAAAGTGCGGACCGCGTCGTCGCCGCCGATCTCACGCAGCTGGCGCATGGCGGCCACGGCGAGGTCGTCGTAGGTGTGGCCCAACTTGGCCCTGCCCGCGGCGGTGAGCCGATACCGCTTGGCAGGCCGCCCGCGCCCGCTGTGCTGCCAGGCTGCCGCGGCGCTGGACTGCGCGTCGCCCGCGTCCATCAGGGCGTCGAGGTGCCTGCGCACGCCCGCGGCGGAGATGCCCAGCCGCTCGCCAATCTCGCTTGCGGTGATAGGTCCGTCCTCCAGCAAGAGCTGGACGATCTCGCCACGCGTGTGGCGGTCGACCTCGGGACGGATTTTCACAACACCATTGTGACGGAATTCCGAAACCGGGTCTAGCAAGGGGACCCTTAGGGTGATGAGCGCCATAGCGGTGACGGCTACGCTGCTCTGGTGGCAGCCCGCCTACGGTCCCTCAGCACGTCGATTGCCGGCTGGCACGGCGACGAGCGGACCGTCGGCTCTCCGCTCAATGATGCCGAACTCATCGCGCTGCGGCGAACACGCCTTTTCGGAGCCACCGGCACGGTGTTGATGGCGATCGGCGCACTGGGAGCGGGCGCACGCCCGGTGGTGCAGGACCCGACGTTCGGGGTGCGGCTGCTCAACCTACCGTCGCGCATCCAGACGGTTTCGCTGACCATGACCACCACGGGTGCGGTGATGATGGCGCTGGCCTGGCTGATGCTGGGCCGCTTCGCACTGGGCCAACGACGGATGACACGCAGCCAGCTGGACCGCTTGCTGCTGCTGTGGGCCCTGCCGCTGCTGATCGCGCCGCCGATGTACAGCCGCGACGTCTACTCCTACCTTGCGCAGAGCGAGATCTCGCTGCAGGGGCTCGACCCGTACCGGGTGGGCCCCGCGACCGGGCTTGGCCTCGACCACGTGTTCACCCTGTCGGTGCCGAACCTGTGGCGGGAGACACCGGCGCCGTACGGTCCGTTGTTCCTGTGGATCGGCCGCGGCATCTCGTCGCTGACCGGCGAGAACATTGTCGAGGCGGTGCTGTGCCATCGCCTCCTGGTGCTTGCCGGGGTCGGGCTCATCGTATGGGCCACACCGCGGCTGGCTCGGCGTTGCGGCGTCGCCGAGGTGAGCGCGCTGTGGCTCGGCCCGGCCAACCCGCTGCTTTTCATGCATCTGGTCGCGGGTATCCACAACGAGGCGCTGATGCTGGGCTTGATGCTGGCCGGCACTGAGTTCGCCTTGCGCGGCGTCGATGCAATTGATCCGTTGCTCCCCAAACCGCTGGCCTGGCCGCGCGGGCGCGGCCAGTGGGCGCGTTGGTATCCGATGGGCGCGCTGCTTCTGGGGACCGTGCTCATCACGTTGTCGTCGCAGGTGAAGCTGCCGTCGCTGCTGGCGCTGGGATTTGTCGCGATGGCGTTGGCACGCCGATTGGGCGGCACATTCAAGGCCTTACTCATCTCAAGCGGGTCGCTGACCGCGGTGGCGCTGGCGGTGATGGCGGTGATCGGGTGGGCCAGCCGCCTCGGCTTTGGCTGGGTATTCACACTGGGCACCGCGAACGTGGTGCGCAGCTGGATGTCGCCGCCGACACTGCTGGCGCTGGGCACCGGCCAGGTCGGCATCCTGCTTCGGCTCGGCGACCACACCACCGCGGTACTCGCGCTGACCCGTGGCATCGGTGTGTTCCTGATCGCGGTGGTGGTCACCTGGCTGCTGCTCGCGGTGCTGCGCGGTCGGCTGCATCCGGTGGGCGGCCTTGGCGTCGCGCTCGGTGCCACCGTGCTGCTGTTCCCTGTCGTTCAGCCGTGGTATCTGCTGTGGGCGATCATCCCACTGGCGTGCTGGGCCACCACACCCCGCTTCCGCACCGCCGTGATCGCGGTCACGCTGGTCATCGGCATCTTCGGGCCCACGGCGAACGGCGACCGCTTCGCGCTGTTCCAGATCGTGCTCGCGACCCTGGCCAGCTTGGTCATCGTGCTGGCCCTGATCGCGCTGACGTACTACCGACTGCCATGGCGCAAGCTGCCCGACCCCGGTGACGCGCCCGCGTCGCTGCCCGAGGTCGTCGAGCCGACGCCACCGGCACCGCAGACTGCCAAGCCCGGCGCTTACGCTGAATCCCCGTGACCTCCGACTCTCGTGCCGTCCCCGTGCGTCTGCGCGGCGTCACCAAGCGGTACGGGTCGACGACGGCCGTATCCGATCTCGACCTCGATGTCGCGAAGGCCGAAGTGCTCGCACTGCTGGGCCCCAACGGCGCAGGCAAGACCACCACGGTGGAGATGTGCGAGGGCTTCATCAGGCCCGACGCAGGCACCATCGAGATCCTCGGGCTCGATCCCTTCACCGACAATGCCCGGCTGCGTGAGCTCATCGGGGTGATGCTTCAGGGCGGCGGCGGATATCCCGCGGCGCGGGCCGGCGAGATGCTGAATCTCGTTGCGGCGTATGCCGCCAACCCGCTGGACCCGCAATGGCTGATGGAAACGCTGGGTCTGACCGAAGCCGCCCGCACGACCTATCGGCGGCTGTCGGGAGGCCAACAGCAACGGCTGGCGCTGGCGTGCGCGGTGGTGGCACGCCCGGAGCTGGTGTTCCTCGACGAGCCGACCGCGGGTATGGATGCGCATGCGCGAATCGTGGTGTGGGAGTTGATCGATGGGCTCCGCCGCGACGGCGTGACCGTGGTGCTGACCACTCACCAGTTGACCGAGGCCGAAGAGCTGGCCGACCGGATCGTGATCATCGACCACGGCGTCGCGGTGGCCACCGGCACACCGGCGGAGCTGACGCGCAGCGGCGCGGAGAACCAGCTGCGGTTCCGCGCGCCACGGATGCTGGATCTGTCGCTGCTCGTCTCGGCGCTGCCGGAGAGCTACAAGGCGACCGAGACCGCACCGGGCGAGTATCTGGTCGAGGGCCACATCGACCCGCAGGTACTGGCCACCGTCACCGCGTGGTGCGCTCGACTGGATGTGCTGGCCACCGACATGCGAGTCGAGCAGCGCAGCCTCGAGGACGTCTTCCTCGATCTGACCGGCCGGGAGTTGCGATCATGACCAATCGTTTTGCGCCAGGGACATTTTCGCCCGATCCCCGTCCCGCGACAGTGCAGAAGATGCTGAACGCACAGTTCGGCCTCGAGCTGCGGCTGTTGCTGCGCAACGGTGAGCAGCTGCTGCTCACCATGTTCATCCCGATCACACTGCTGGTGGGGCTGACGCTGCTGCCGCTTGGCTCGTTCGGCCCGAACCGGGCGGCCACGTTCGCGCCCGCGATCATGGCGCTCGCGGTGATCTCGACAGCGTTCACCGGACAGGCCATCGCCGTCGCGTTCGACCGCCGATACGGTGCACTGAAACGGCTGGGCGCGACCGCGCTGCCGGTATGGGGCATCATCGCGGGCAAGTCGCTGGCCGTCGTTGCCGTCGTTTTCCTCCAGTCAATCTTGTTGGGCGCCATCGGGTTTTCGCTCGGCTGGCGGCCGAACATCGCCGGGCTCGCGCTCGGCGCGGTGATCATCGCTCTGGGCACGGTGTGCTTTGCCGCACTCGGCCTGCTGCTCGGTGGCACGCTGCGTGCCGAGATCGTGCTGGCCGTCGCCAACCTGATGTGGTTCGTCTTCGCCGGACTTGGCGCGCTGACGCTCGAGGGCGGCATGGTGCCCCCCGGCATTGAGTGGGCGGCCCGCCTGACTCCCTCGGGTGCGCTGACCGAGGCGCTGTCGCAGGCGATGACGCTGTCGGTGGACTGGTTCGGCATCGCCGTGCTCGCGGCGTGGGGTGGCGTTGCGGCGCTGTGTGCGCTGCGGTGGTTCCGCTTCACCTGACGCACGTACTGGGGATCCCGCTACTACGTGCTGTAGTTGCCGTCCTCTACGATCGAGACCGTGCCCGTCGGACGATTTTGCCTACGACTGGTCGACCTGCTGCCCATGCCGGGCCTGCGGGTTCAGCGCATCATCGCCGCTGCCGTCATCCTGACCCAGGGCGGCATCGCCGTCACCGGTGCGATCGTTCGAGTCACCGCGTCCGGCCTAGGCTGCCCGACGTGGCCGCAATGCTTCCCCGGCAGCTTCACCCCTGTGCCTCATGCCGAAGTGGCTGTCGTGCACCAGGTGGTCGAGTTCGGCAACCGGATGATCACCTTCCTGGTGGTGCTGACCGCCGCGCTGGCGGTGCTCGCCGTCACCCGGGCCCGCCGTCGCCGCGAGGTGCTGATCTACGCCTGGCTGATGCCGGCGTCGACTGTGGCGCAGGCAGTGATCGGCGGCATCACCGTGCTCACCGGCTTGCTCTGGTGGACGGTTGCGATTCACCTGGTGGCGTCGATGACCATGGTCTGGCTGGCGGTGCTGCTGTACGTCAAGATCGGTGAACCTGACGATGGCGTCTCGACGCCCGTGGTGCCAAAACCATTGCGCCAGTTGACCGCATTGACAGCCGTCGTGCTGGCCGCGCAACTTGTCAGCGGCACGCTGGTCACCGGCGCCGGGCCGCACGCGGGCGACAAGAGCATTACCCAGCCGGTGCCGCGGCTGCAGATCGAGATCACCACGCTGGTGCACCTGCACTCGTCTCTGCTGGTGGCCTACCTGGCGCTGCTGGTCGGCCTCGGCTTCGGGCTGCTCGCTGTGCACGCCCCCCGGCCGGTCCTCGTCCGGCTGGGCGTCCTGCTGGTGCTGGTGTGTGCACAAGGCCTCGTCGGCACCGTGCAGTTCTTCACCGGTGTGCCCGCAGCGCTGGTGGCCGTCCATGTGCTCGGCGCTGCCGCGTGCACCGCCGCCACCGCAGCGCTATGGGCGTCGATGCGAGAGCGGTCCAAGCCCGAGCCGATCAAGGGCTGACTCGACGGCCAGCGCGAACTCCCGCTGCTGCCGGGTCCTCGTGGTCGCATCAAGTTGGCGCCAGCCCAGCGACGGCTCTACCAGTTCGAGCTCCAGCAGCTGCGGGTCCGCAGGGCCGCCGATTACGTCGACGCGGGCGTACAACAGCTCGTCGGCGGCCATACCGAGGTGCTCGGCCGCTGCGGCCAGCGCCGCGTGCCCGACGTCCCACAGCTCGAAGTCCGGCTCGGCGGGCGTCAGCGATTCCTCCGCGTAGGTGCCGGAGTCGTCGAACACCGGCGCCTTTCCCGGCGGCGGCAAGATAGGACCCTTGGTGAACGCGTGCGATTGTCGGCCACCGACAAACACCAGCGCGGTTTCGCCGTCCTCGACACGCGCGTCATAGGGCTGCACAAGAACGGTCCTTCCGTGCGGCCTGCAGCTCGGCCGCGTGCGCGCGCGCGGCGTCCGGATCGATAAACCGTTGTGCGCCTACCGATCCCGCACCTACGGCGGGTTTCACCACCACCTCGCCTGCGGGCAGGCGCACCCGATCACCCGGCGCGAAGAATCGGCTGGACACCGCGGGGACACCCGCCTTGACAAGGTCGGCCAGATACCGCTTGTCGGTGTTCCACGCCACCACCTTCGGGGCGTTGAGCAGATTGCGGACGCGCCGCGTCCACGCCAGGAACTCGTCGAGCCGGTCGATGTAGTCCCATGTCGCGCGAGGGATCACCAGATCGGCGTCGAGGGTCTCCTGATCGTCCCAGGACAGCCAGCGGGCCTGCAGCCCCCGCGTGCGAAGCGCCTCCACCAGCCCTTCGTCGTCGCCGTCGCCTTCGGGCAGCGCCGCGGCAACCCGCAAGCACTATTCGCGGATGGAAGAGGTCTGGCCTGGCTAGTTTGCCCACCTTGGCAGGATAGTGAACATGAAGGCCATTGAAGTCGCCGAGACCGGCGGACCCGAAGTCCTGACCCACGTCGACAAAGAGCGGCCCTCCCCCGGGCCCGGTGAGGTGCTGATCAAGGCCGAGGCGATCGGCGTGAACTTCATCGACACCTATTTCCGCTCGGGCCAGTACCCGCGCGAGCTGCCGTTCGTACTGGGCACAGAAGTCTGTGGCACCGTCGAGGCGGTCGGCGATGACGTCGCGGCGCTCAGCATCGGCGATCGGGTCGTCACTTCACAGGCCGACGGTGCATACGCCGAATACTGCCTCGCCCCAGCCGATTTCGTCGCTTATGTACCCGAGGGCGTCGACCCCGACGCGGCAGCTGCCTCCCTTCTGAAGGGCATGACCGCGCACTACCTCATCAAGTCGGTGTACCCAGTTCAGCAGGGCGACACCGTGCTGGTGCACGCAGGCGCGGGCGGCGTCGGCCTCATCTTGACCCAATGGGCCGTCAGCCAGGCAGTCAGCGTCATCACCACCGTGTCGACACCCGAGAAGGCCGAGCTGTCGCGCAAGGCAGGCGCGGTCGAGGTGCTCGACTATCCCGACGACCCCGCGGAGTTCGGCGCCAAGATCAAGGAGCTGACCGAAGGCGGCGTCGCCGCGGTGTACGACGGCGTCGGGGCGGCCACATTCGACGCCAGCCTCGCCAGCCTGAGGATCCGCGGCACCCTTGCGCTGTTCGGAGCGTCCAGCGGGCCGGCTCCGCCGTTTGACCCTCAGCGGCTCAACGCGGCCGGATCCGTGTTTCTGACCAGGCCGACACTCTTGCACTACACCCACACCGCGGACGAGTTCGCTTGGCGTGCAGGCGAACTGCTGAATGCGATCGCCGACGGCACCATCACGGTCACGATCAGCGAACGCTACCGCCTCGAGGATGCCGAGCGGGCCCACCGCGACCTGCAAGGCCGCAAGACCGTCGGGTCCGTCGTCCTGGTGCCCTAAACCGGTGCCGCGGCGGGGAACGTCCACGACCCGTCGAGGATCTCCTGGCGCGGCCGGTACAGCCGGACCAGGTAGTTCCACCCGGGCGTGATCGGCAGACAGTGGGCACCGAGCCGTCGCAGCCGCCGAACTGAATCTCGACCCACCCGTCTGCGCCCCGGCGCGAAGTTAAGTTGTTCAGCGAAGACGCGTTCTGCGGGTTGGCGGTGAAATAGCCGTTGGCGTTGTACACGGTGATCGACCAGAAGCCGTCGACGGGGACTTCACCGAGCGAAAGCCGGTAGCCGGTTGTGCCGTCGTTCTCGGGCGGGGTGACGTTGAGGTAGAGCGCATCCTTCTGCGGGTTGCCGCCCCACGCCGAAGCCGAACAGATCAGGTGGGGCACCGGGTCGGTGTCTGCCGCCGTGCCGAATGCCTTCTTAGTGTCGGGCAGGGTGCTGGCCAGCGCGAGCAGCGCATCGCGAACCGCCTTCTGGCTCACCGGATCCCAGTCAGACACCGCGAAAGTGCCGATGCTGCCCTGCTCGGCGGTTATCGTATCCTGAAGCCCGTGAACGGAATCGATATCCGCGGAACTATTGGGATCAACCAGTGTGCGCACGGCCATCATGACGTAGCGAGTGGCGATAGCGTCGCGAGTGAACGTGTGTGTGCCCGCTGTGTAGATGACCTGCGGCATATAGTGGTCCTCGGTGATCACCTGTAAAGACATGAACCGCGCTCCCGCGTCGGGCAGCCCGATGGTCAGCGGGCCCGCGTCGAGGTCGAACACGCCTGCCGAATACAGGGTGTCGCGGTTCTGCCGGATCACGAGCTGGTTGTCGATGGGGCTCAGTTCGCGGATGTGGTGAAACCGTCCGAATCCGCCGTCGTTGAACGACGTTGCCGAAGTAGAGGTCGCTCTCAGCGCGAATGAAGTTATCCGGTGAAACACCGATCGGCATGCTCAGACTGTAAACAGCGTTGGGAGTGCCAAGACCGAATCCACCGCAAGCGCGCAGAACACCACGGCGAGGTAATTATTCGACTGCAGGAACAGTCGCAGCGGCTTCACTTGCTCACCTCGGCGCACGCCCGCGTACAGCTGATGGGCCATCACCAGGAACCAGGCGCCCGCCAACAACGCCACCGACGCGTACAGCCAACCCGTCGTGAGTGCCAGCACCAGTGTCGCCAGCACCGTGAGCCACGTGTAGACCAGGATCTGCTTGGTGACCTGCTCCTCGGTGGCGACTGCCGGCAGCATCGGCACCCCGGCCGCCATGTAGTCCTCCTTGTAGCGCATGGCCAGCGCCCAGGTGTGTGGCGGCGTCCAGAAGAAGATGATTGCGAACATCACCAGCGCCGGCCATTGGATGGTCCCTGTCACCGCGGACCAGCCGATCATGACGGGCATGCAGCCGGCCGCCCCGCCCCAGACGACGTTCTGGGAGGTGCGCCGCTTGAGCAGCAGGGTGTAGACCAGCACGTAAAAGGCGATCGTGGCGCCCGCCAGATGCGCGGACAGCATGTTCGTCGTCCACCACAGCCAGAAGAACGAGCCGACCGACAGGGCCAGCCCGAACACCAGTGCATGACTGCGCGGGACAGTGGCCCTGGCCAGCGGCCGACCGGCGGTGCGCTTCATCACCTTGTCGATGTCCGCGTCGGCCACGCAGTTCAGCGTGTTGGCGCCCGCCGCCGCCAGGAGGCCACCGACCAAAGTGTTGAGAATCAGCAGCGGATCGACAGTGCCCCGGTGCGCCAGCAGCATCGCGGGAATCGTGGTGACGAGCAGCAGCTCGATCACCCGCGGCTTCGTCAGGGAGATGTAGCCAAGGACCGCGGTGCGCATCCGGTTCGGCGCCCCATTCTTCAGGTTGCCTTCGCGAATGCTCACGCAAATACTCCTCGGGGTCGCCGCAGCGCGCAGCTTCTACTACAGAGGATGGTAGACCGCACCTGAACGGCCGCCTAATCGTCCCCCACGGACCTGCGGCAGCCCAGGTTCGCGCACTAGGGTGGACCAAGCGGATAGCGACGCCGGGCCTACCGAAGGAGTGCGCCAAGTGACCACGCTCGACGAGATCTCGACACTCACCCGCCCGCATCACCCCGATGACTGGACGGATGTGGACTCGGTCGCGGTGGACACCGTCCGGGTGCTGGCGGCCGACGCGGTGCAGAAGGTGGGCAACGGTCATCCCGGCACGGCGATGAGCCTCGCTCCGCTGGCGTACACGCTGTTCCAGCGTCAGATGCGCCACGATCCGAGCGATGTCCACTGGTTGGGCCGCGACCGATTCGTCCTGTCCTGCGGGCATTCCAGCCTGACGTTGTACATCCAGCTGTACCTCGGTGGCTTCGGCTTGAAGCTGAGCGACATCGAGGCACTGCGCACCTGGGGGTCGAAGACGCCTGGGCACCCGGAGTTCCGCCATACCGCGGGCGTGGAGATCACCACAGGGCCGCTGGGCCAGGGACTCGCGTCGGCCGTCGGAATGGCGATGGCATCGCGGTACGAGCGCGGTCTTTTTGACCCCGATGCACCGGCCGGTGAGAGCCCCTTCGACCACTACATCTATGTCATCGCCTCCGACGGCGATATGGAGGAAGGCGTCACAAGCGAGGCGTCGTCGCTGGCGGGAACCCAACAGCTGGGCAACCTGATCGTGTTCTACGACCACAACCAGATCTCGATCGAGCACGACACCAACATCGCGCTGTCCGAGGATGTTCCTGCGCGCTACCGCGCCTACGGCTGGCATGTACAGGAGGTCGAGGGCGGCGAGAACGTCGTCGGAATAGAAGAAGCCATCGAGGCCGCACGCAAGGTCACCGACAAACCATCGTTCATTTCGGTGCGGACGATCATCGGCTACCCGGCGCCGACGAAGATGAACACCGGCGGTGTCCACGGCTCGGCACTGGGCGAAGAAGAGGTGGCTGCCACCAAGCGCGTTCTCGGGTTCGACCCGGATAAGACCTTCGAGGTGCGTCCCGAGGTCATCGAGCACACCCGCAAGCTGGTGGCCCGCGGCAAGGAAGCCCACGAGAAGTGGCAGCCGACATTCGACGCATGGGCGGAGCGTGAACCTGAGCGCAAGAAACTGCTCGACCGGCTGCTGGCCCAGGAACTTCCCGACGGCTGGGACGCCGACCTGACGTACTGGGAACCGAGTTCCAAGCCCCTGGCCACACGCGCCGCGTTCGGTCAGGTGCTCAACGACGTGGCGCCCAAGCTGCCCGAACTGTGGGGCGGTTCCGCCGACCTGGCGGGCAGCAACAACACCACCATCAAAGGTGTGAATTCGTTTGGTCCGCCGTCGATCTCGACCTCGGACTACACGGCGGACTGGTACGGCCGCGTGCTGCACTTCGGCATCCGTGAGCACGCCATGGGCTCGATCCTGTCCGGCATCGTGCTGCACGGGCCGACCCGAGCTTTCGGCGGCACCTTCCTGCAGTTCTCGGATTACATGCGCCCGGCCGTGCGGTTGGCGTCGCTGATGGACATCGACACCATCTATATCTGGACGCACGACTCGATCGGCCTCGGCGAGGACGGTCCCACCCATCAGCCCATCGAGCACCTCGCGGCGCTGCGGTCGATCCCGAACCTCTCGGTAGTGCGGCCAGGCGACCCCAACGAAACCGCGTATGCGTGGCGCACCATCATCGCGCGCGGCGCCAGCAGTGGCCCGGTCGGTTTCATCCTCACCCGCCAGGGCATCCCGGTGCTGGAGGGCACCAACGCCGAGGGCGTGGCCAAGGGTGGCTACGTGCTTGGCGGAGCGCCCGAGGAGAACCCCGACGTGGTGTTGATCGGCACCGGATCGGAGCTGCAGTTGGCCGTGGCCGCGCAGAGGATATTGGCGGACAAGGGAATCACCGCGACGGTGGTGTCGATGCCATGCGTCGAGTGGTTCGAGTCACAACCCGTCGAATACCGCGACAGCGTGCTCCCGCCCGCGGTGTCGGCACGTGTCGCTGTCGAGGCCGCGGTTGCGCAGAGCTGGTACAAGCTGGTCGGCGATACTGGCGAGATCGTCTCCATCGAGCACTACGGCGCATCCGCCGACGACAAGACCTTGTTCCGCGAGTTCGGGTTTACCCCGGAGGCCGTGGTGGCCGCCGCGGAGCGATCACTAGACAACTGATTTCGAAAGGCGAACTGATGGCTCAGAATCCCAATCTTGCGGCCCTTTCCGCGGCGGGCGTGTCCGTATGGCTGGACGACCTGTCTCGCGAGCGACTGCAAACCGGCAACCTGCAGGAGCTGATCGACACCAAGAGTGTCGTCGGCGTGACGACCAACCCGTCGATCTTCCAGGCCGCCCTTTCGAAGGGCACCGCGTACGACGAGCAGGTCTCCGAGCTGGCTGAGCGCGGCGCCGACGTCGACGCGACGATCCGCACCGTGACCACCGACGATGTGCGCAACGCCTGCGACGTGCTGGCCAAGCAGTATGAATTGTCGGGAGGAGTCGACGGCCGGGTGTCGATCGAAGTCGACCCACGGTTGGCGCACGACACCGATAAGACCATCCTACAGGCCATCGAACTGTGGAAGATCGTCGACCGGCCCAACCTGCTGATCAAGATTCCTGCAACGCTGGCCGGGCTGCCCGCCATCACCGCCGTTATCGCCGAAGGCATTTCGGTCAACGTGACGCTGATCTTCTCGGTCGAGCGGCACCGCGCTGTGATGGACGCCTATCTCGCGGGCTTGGAGAAGGCCAAGGAGGCCGGCCACGACATCTCCAAGATCCATTCGGTCGCATCGTTCTTCGTGTCTCGTGTGGATACCGAGATCGACGCCCGGTTGGAGAAGATCGGCAGCGACGAAGCGCTGGGGCTGCGCGGCCAGGCCGGTGTCGCCAACGCTCGTCTCGCCTACGCGGCGTACGAGGAAGTGTTCGTCGGCGGTTCCCGGTACGAGGCGCTCAAGGCCGACGGTGCCCGCGTGCAACGACCGCTGTGGGCATCGACCGGTGTCAAGAACCCGGACTACTCGGACACGCTGTATGTCACCGAGCTGGTGGCGCCGAACACGGTGAACACCATGCCGGAGAAGACGATTGACGCGGTGGCCGATCACGGCGTCATTACCGGCGTCACCGTCACCGGCACCGCCACAGAGGCGCAGGACGTCTTCGACAAGCTCTCCGCGGTAGGCATCGACCTTCCGGATGTGTTCAAGGTGCTCGAGGACGAAGGGGTCGAGAAGTTCGAGAAAGCCTGGCTTGAGCTGCTCGAAGCGACTCAAGGTCAGCTCGACGCCGCGAAGAAATGACACCAACCACCGACAAGTCCACCACGGGCTGGCGGAATCCGCTGCGGGACAAGCGCGACAAGCGGATGCCGCGCATCCCGGGTCCGTGCGGTGTGGTGATCTTCGGCGTCACGGGCGATCTGGCCACCAAGAAGTTGATGCCCGCCATCTACGACCTGGCCAATCGCGGACTGTTGCCCGCGAACTTCGCCCTTGTCGGTTTCGCTCGCAGGGATTGGGCCGACGAGGATTTCGGCAAGCTCGTTTGCGACTCCGTCAGGACACATGCCCGCACGCCATACCGCCAGGAGGTGTGGGACCGGCTTGCGGAGGGAATCCGCTTTGTACAGGGCACTTTCGATGACAGCAAGTCATTCGAGCGGCTGACCGAGACACTTGAGAAGCTCGATAGCGAACGCGGCACCGGCGGCAACCACGCGTTCTATCTGTCAATTCCGCCCAAGGCTTTCCAGCAAGTGTGCGAGCAGCTACAGAAGTCTGGATTGGCCCGCCCGCAGGAGGGCCGCTGGAGCCGGGTGGTCATCGAGAAACCGTTCGGCCATGACCTCGAAAGCGCTCAGGAGCTCAACGGCGTCGTCAACAGTGTGTTCCCCGAGGAGTCCGTGTTCCGCATCGACCACTACCTCGGCAAGGAGACAGTCCAGAACATCCTGGCATTGCGGTTCGCCAACGAGCTGTACGAACCGATCTGGAACAACAACTACGTCGACAGCGTGCAAATCACCATGGCCGAGGACATCGGCCTCGGCGGCCGGGGCGGCTACTACGACGGGGTCGGCGCGGCCCGCGATGTGATCCAGAACCACCTGATTCAGCTGCTTGCCCTCACCGCCATGGAGGAGCCGGTCAGCTTCAGCCCGCACGAGCTGCAGGCGGAGAAGATCAAGGTGCTCTCCGCCATCCGGCTGATGCAGCCCCTCGATGACACCACCGCTCGGGGACAGTACGCGGCAGGTTGGCAGGGCAGCGAGAAGGTCACCGGTCTCCTCGACGAGGAAGGATTCTCGAAGGAGTCCACCACCGAGACGTACGCGGCGATCACGCTCGAAATCGACACCCGCCGCTGGGCGGGTGTGCCGTTCTTCCTGCGTACCGGAAAACGCTTGGGGCGCAGGGTGACCGAGATCGCACTCATCTTCAAGCGGGCCCCGCACCTGCCGTTCGACAAGACGATGACGGAGGAACTCGGCCAGAATGCGTTGGTGATCAGGGTGCAGCCCGATGAAGGCATCACCACGCGTTTCGGCTCCAAGGTCCCAGGCAGCGCGATGGAGGTCCGCGATGTCAACATGGACTTCTCGTACGGCTCAGCGTTCGCCGAGGACTCCCCCGAGGCGTACGAACGGCTGATTCTCGACATGCTGCTCGGTGAGCCGTCGCTGTTCCCGACCAATGCTGAGGTCGAGTTGTCGTGGGAGATCCTCGATCCCGTGCTGGATGACTGGGCCTCGCATGGCAAGCCTGATGCCTACGAAGCGGGCACGTGGGGACCGGCGTCGGCCGACGAGATGATGCACCGCATGGGCCGGGAATGGAGGCGGCCGTGACGAGCGCTAGCGCGAGGAATCGATAACTATGATCGTCGACCTGCCGGACACGACCACGAACGACATCAACAAAAAGATCACGGGCCTGCGTGAAGAGGGCGGCGCAATCACCCTGAGCCGGGTGCTCACCCTCGTGATTTCTCTTAACTCCGACGATGTGTTGGAAGACTCGATCGAGGCCGCTAACTTCGCGAGCCGTGAGCACCCCTGCCGTGTGATCGTGGTGGTCCACGGCGATCGAAACGCCCCAGAACCGCGGCTCGACGCGCAACTGCGCGTCGGTGGTGACGCGGGTGCGGGCGAGGTCGTGGCACTTCGTTTACACGGTGAGCTCGCCGACCACGCCAGCAGCGTGGTGCTGCCCTTCCTGTTGCCCGATACACCGGTGGTGGCATGGTGGCCGAAGGGTGGGCCAGATGTCCCAGCAAAGGACCCGTTGGGCCGGCTGGCAATTCGACGGATCACGAATGCGACGGATTGCGCCGATCCGCTGGCGGCGATCAAGAGCCGCCTGCAGGGGTACACCGACGGCGATACCGACCTGGCGTGGGCCCGCATCACCTACTGGCGCGCACTACTCGCGTCGGCGCTCGATCAGGCACCGTTTGAGCCGGTCACCTCGGCGGTCGTATCGGGTCTGAGGGACGAGCCGTCGCTTGACGTCCTCGCGGGGTGGCTGGCCGCTCGGATCGACGGCCCGGTGAAACGCGCCGTGGGCGAACTGAAGGTCGAACTCATCAGGAGCAGCGAGACCATCACCCTGGAGCGTCCGCAGACCGGGATAACTGCGACGCTGACCCGCACCAGCAGACCCGAGGCACGAATTCCGTTGGCGCGCAGGGAGGCCAAGGAATGCCTGGCCGAGGACCTCCGCAGGCTGGACGCCGACGAGATCTACCACGAGGCGCTGCAGGGTATCGAAAAAGTGCAGTACCTATGAGTCCCGTCATCGAGAAGTACCCCGACACCGACGCGTTGGTCGCTGCGGCCGGCGATCGGCTTGTCGATGCGATCACCGACGCGATCGACACACGCGGCCAAGCCCACATCGTGCTCACTGGCGGTGGTACCGGCGTCGGACTGCTCAAGAGGGTCGGCGAGCGCGGCGAGAAGATCGACTGGTCGAAAGTTCACCTGTACTGGGGCGACGATCGGTTCGTCCCCGCCGACGATGACGAACGCAATTACAAGCAGGCCAGGGAGGCGCTGCTCGACCACATCGACATCGCGGCCGCCAACGTGCATCCGATGTCGCCAAGCGACGGCGAATTCGGCGACGACCTGGACGCCGCGGCACTGGACTACGAAACCGTGCTGGCCGCCAACGCCGAAGATGGCCAGCCCGCACCGGATTTCGACGTCCACCTGATGGGCATGGGCGGCGAAGGACACATCAACTCGCTCTTCCCTGAGACACCCGCGGTGCGCGAGACGAGTCGACTCGTGGTCGGTGTCTCCGACTCCCCCAAGCCTCCGCCGCGTCGAATCACGTTGACGCTGCCCGCGGTTCAGCGGTCGCGGGAGGTATGGCTGGTGGTCTCGGGTGCGGCGAAAGCCGACGCGGTTGCCGCCGCAATCGGCGGAGCGAACCCCGTCGACGTCCCCTCCGCAGGCGCGATCGGCCGCGAGGCGACGGTCTGGTTGCTTGACGAGGACGCCGCTTCCAAACTCTGATCATCTGGCTGTGACGCCCAGCAGAACTTCAGCGAGCGCCTCGGGCATCGAGAAGAACGGTGAATGGCTCCCGGGAAGCTCGACGAGCTCACCGCCCCGCGGCAGCCATGTTCCCCACAGTGGCCAAGTCCACAGGCGAACTTCCGCTGCCCACCCTCGATGAGCCCAGCCCCTATCGCGCTGTGATGATGCCCAAACGCAAACAGACCCGCGAGCAAAATCGACGCGACCGGATCAACCAGGAACGCCGCCAGAGAACCGAACTCATCGCCGAAGAAGAACGACAACGCCAAGCCTGGCTCGCCGCCAACTACAAACCACCACCCTTCTAAGCATTAGTGGCTGCCCGCGAGGTCGGGTCGGAGTGCTGGAGTTGCCGCCGCGGGTCGGCGTGGCATTGGCGGGATGGCGCATCCCCTACGCGGTTCATCACATCTGGTTCAGACGACCAGTCGGCTCTGGTGGTTCCACTCTGTGGTCAAATGGCCGTTATGGCAGACAAGGATGGCGGCAGGTCCGGCGTCCGCAGTGGGCGGGAGCGGATCCAGAAACTCGCGCAAGCGGCGCTGAACGCCGACGTCACCGTCGACCAGGTCGACGCCATCCTGGCCGGCTTGACCGAGACGCTGGCTGATCTCGACAAATCGACGTCAACGCTCGACACGACGCTCGAGAGATTCAATGAGACGATCAGCCAGATCAACGCGCTGGCACCGCGCCTCTTCGCGGTGGTGGACAGGCTGGAGGGCATCGTCGAGCGAGTCGAGCGCATCGTCGGGATCGGCGAATCGGTGATGTCACCGCTGGCCGTGACCGAGCAAGCGGTGCGGGGCGCGGTCAACAAGGTACGGCGAACCACCGGCCTGTAGTGCCACAGAGCTTCCCGATTCCCGCACCGCCGGTCGCCGAGGGCACCGGCCTGCCGTGGGATGTGACAGTCGCCGACGCCGTCGCCGCGATCGCCGATGCCCGCGCCCGTCATGGCGATACGTTCATGATCGAAAGCGGGCGGGACCATTACCTGTTCACGTTCTCGCCGACAGGCGTCGAGTCGTTCTACGCACTGCCCGAGGAAGTCGCAAGCAAGGGCCTCGCCGACTACTTGATGTTGCGGCGCAAGCTTCCCGACGAGATCTTCGACGGCAGGCGAACTCTGCCCAATTCGTTGTTCCGGCGCGACGACGTCGCCTCATATCTGGTCAATCTTGAAGGGGCACTTGCGCAGACTGTCGCCGAGCTGGGCTCTGCAGGCTCCGTCGACCTTTTCGACCTGACTCGGCGGCTCGGGCACCGGATGGGTCTCGCGTCCTGGGCCGGGCGGGGGGCGGCGGAGGGCGACGCATTCGAACGCCTGGTGAGGGCCTTCGACACCCTCGACGGGTCCGATGCATTCGTTCACCCAGACGCGATGGCGGCCGTCGCCGCGTCGGATAAGCGTGCCGAGCGGGCAGCGCTCGACGACATCGCCGATGTCCTCGAAATCGCGGTGCGCCAGCGGGATTCGGGCAAGCAAGGCGAGGACCTCTTCGGCAGGATCGTCGCGGCCTGGTCGTCGGAGCCACCCGCCATTCGCATGCGCGGCATCGCACTGGATGTCGCGCTCATCCACATCGCGTCGATGTCCAACCTGATGGCGGCGCTGGGCTGGGCATTCGTCGACGTGCTCGAGCACCCGGCGGAACTGGCACGCGTCGCGTCGAACGACACGGAGTTCGCGCAGCGCTGCGCATTGGAGAGCACGCGGATGGCGCAGCGCTCAATCATGTCGCGCGCCGTGTTGACGCCGGTCGACTTCGACACCGGCGACGTTCGGTACCGCGTGCCCGCCGGCTGGACGATCGCCACACTGCTGCCGCTGCTGAACACGTCGGCCGCGCCGGGCCTGGATCGCTGGTCCCCTGACCGGTGGCATGGTCATCGGCTCGCCGACCAGGCGGCGTTGCCGTCACCCATGCTGGTGACGGCGTTCGGGCATGGCAGGCACTCCTGCCCGGCCCAGCCGTTTTCGCTGTCCGCGATGACGGCCGCGATGACCCACCTGCTCGGGCGGTACGCGATGACGCCGCAGTGGACCAGCCACCCGAGGCCGGTGCCCGCACAGATCGGCGGTGTCGCCCGCGCGGCGGACGCATGTCCAGTCGACTACGTCGGAAGGTGATCCCGCCGCTCGTCATCCGTCTCGGGTAGCAGCGGCAACACAGCGACGCTGGCCGCAGCCACCAGAAGCAGAGCCGCCGATGCCGTCAGGGAGTCAATGAGCCCGAAGTTTGAGGCGACGACTCCCCACACCAACGATCCGAGCGCCTGCGAACCGATCAGCACCACCAGATACATCGCCAGGCCACGGGCCCGCATCAAGTGTGGCGGCACCGTCTGCGTGGCCACAGTGAGAGTCGTTAGCGTGGCAATCCACGCCACACCGGCAACCAACAGCAACACGACGGCTACGCCGAGCGGAAGATAGGCCGCCGCAAGCAATCCCGCGGCAGCGACCACGGCCGCGAGCGCCAGCAGTGCGTTGGCGGACAACGTCGCGCTGAGCCGGGTCATCACGAGCGCTCCGATCACAGCCCCGACGCCGACCGTGCCAAGGACGGCGCCGTAGCCGATGGCACGCAGATGAAACTGCTGGGAGGCCACCACAGGCAGCAGCGCCCACAGGGCCGACGCCGGAAACGCGAACACCGCCGCGCGCACCAAGATTCGACGCATGTTCGGGTCATGGCTCACGTACCGGATACCGCCGAGGACCGATTGTCCGAGCGGCTCACGCTCGGTTACCGGAGCGGTGGGTGTCCGCTTCCAGGCCAGCAGCGCGGCGATGACCGCAACAAAGGACACGGCATTGATTGCGAACACCGCTGCGGCGCCCGCTGCGGCCACCAGTAATCCCGCGATGGGAGGGCCGATCGCCCGTGCCGCGTCGACGGCGACGCCGCCGAGCGACGCAGCGGAATGGAATTGCTCGCGCGGCACGAGCTCGGGCTGGATCGCCTGCCATGCCGGGGTCGTCAGCGCGGCGGCACAGCCGATCGCGAACAACAGGGCCAGCAGCGAGACCGGATCCAGCACCCCTGCCACCGCGAGTGCTGTCAATACCGCGGTGGCGACTGCCGCATATGCCTGCACGACGATGAGCAGCCGCCTGCGGTCGACCCGATCGGCGAGTGCGCCCGCGAACAGCGCCAACAACAGCGTCGGCGTCAGACTGGCCGTCTGCACTAGGGCGACGACGGTTGGGCCGGCCCGTCGCTCAACCAGAAACCATTGCGCCCCAACGGTTTGCATCCACGTTCCGATGTTCGACGTGAGCGCGGCGATGAAAAGGCCGCGGAACGCGCCGATCCGCAGCGGCGCCCACATGGATGCCGCCGCACCCCTGGACCTGTGCCTCCGATCGCCATCGAAACAGATCATATTGACCGACGGGAAGTCGGATCAGTCAATGTCGCTACTGAGCGGCAGCATGGCCGTGGCCCATCAACGCGCGCGCCCGCTCCCGTGCGGTCATCGCGCCCCATACCCCGTGCAGCTCGGGAGTCCTCAGCGCGTGATCGCGGCATTCGTTGACGACGGGACACTGTCGGCAGATCCGCTTCGCCGCGTCTTCGTGCCTGCGAAGCGCCGAGCGGGCGTCGTCGTCGGGGAAGAACACCTCGATCGGGTGCCCCAAGCAGCTACCCCTGAGTTGCCAGTCCCACGCGTCCTCGGTCGCAGGCGGCACGCGCAGGCAATGCGTCCGCCCGAACGACGTCAAATAGCTGCTCTGTCGCCCCATGACCGACCTCCGATCATCTGTCCCGTTAGCACCACCGGACCCAGTTGTCACACGTGAAGTCGGCGGATGCCTCCCGCGCGTTACAACCCAGGTCAGCCGGTCGCGCAACACGGGCTAGCCGCTGTTGCGCAGCGCGGTGGCCAGCCCGCTCATGGTCAGCAGGATGCCGCGCTGGACGAGCTCGTCGTCGTCTCCGGAGCGGTACCGCCGCAGAAGCTCGACCTGCAGATGGTTCAGCGGCTCCAGATACGGGAAGCGGTTGAACACCGAGCGCGCCAGCGACGGGTTGTCGGCGAGCAGGTCGTCCTGTCCAGTGATGAGCTTGTGCATGCGGATGGTCCGCTGATGCTCGTCGAGAATCTTGTCGAACACCCGCCGTCGCAGCGCCTCGTCGTCCACGAGCTCGGAGTAGAGCGCGGCCAGTCCCATGTCGGATTTGGCCATCACCTGCGCCATATTCGACAGCACCGTCCGGAAGAACGGCCACCGGCGATAGAGGTCCTGAAGCACTTCGAGCCGGCCATCGCCTTCGGCCATCCACGCCTCGAACGCGCTTCCGGTTCCGTACCAGCCGGGCAGCATCACCCGCGACTGGCTCCAGGCCAGTACCCACGGAATGGCCCGAAGATCAGAGATCGACGTCGTCGGTTTGCGCGACGTCGGCCTGCTGCCGATATTCAGCGCGCCGATCTCGCTGACCGGCGTGGAGGCCTTGAAGTACTCGACGAAACCCGGTGTCTCGTGTACCAATTCGGCATATGCGCGCTGGGCCCTTGCGGCCAGCTCGTCGAGCACCTCATAGGCAGGTCCCGCGGCGTCGCCCAGTCCCTCCATATCGAGCAGCGTGGCCTCGAGCGTGGCGGCGACGAGCGTCTCGAGGTTGCGGTGCGCGATCCGCGGCTCGGCATACTTGGCGGCGATCACCTCGCCCTGTTCGGTGATCCGGAGCGACCCGTCCACCGCGCCACGGTGGTTGCGCAAGGATCGCGTCGTAGCTTGGGCCGCCGCCACGTCCGACGGTTCCGCCGCGACCGTGGAAGAGCCGCAACCGAATTCCGGTCTTGCGCGCAGACTCGACCAAATCCAGCTCGGCGCGGTACAGCGCCCAGTTGGCCGCGAGATATCCGCCGTCCTTGTTGGAGTCGGAGTAGCCGAGCATCACTTCCTGACTTTGCGCGCGTGCATCCACGACGGCGCGGTAGAGCGGAAGATCCAGCGCCGCTTCGAGAATCGACGAGCCGCGCTGCAGATCGTCGATCGTCTCGAACAGCGGCACGATGCCGACGGGCGCATAGGGTTCGGGCCCTGACGCATCAAGGAGGCCGGCCTCCTTGAGCAGGATGGCCGCTTCGAGCATGTCGGATACCGATTGGCACATCGAAATGATGTAGTTGGGTACCGCCTGGGGACCGAAGACTTCGACGGCTCGCGCGGCAGCGGCCACGATGTCGAGCTCCTTACGCGCCAGCTCGGAGAGTTCGGCGTCGTCCTTGATGAGCGGTCTGCGGGTACGCCAGTTCGGCGACCAGCAGTTCAACGCGTTCCGGTTCGGGCAGCGACCGGTAGTCGGGATGCACGCCCGCCCAGGCCAGCAGCTCGGCGACGACCTCCTCGTGCACATCGGAGTTCTGCCGCAGATCAAGGCCGGACAAATGAAACCCGAAGACGTGCACGGCTTCCCGCAGCCGGGCCAGCCGGTCGTCAGCGAGCACCCCGCTGCCGTTGGCGCGCAACGACCGATCGACGACATCGAGGTCGGCGAGCAGCTCGGCCGGCGTCAGATAGCGCTCCAAGCCGAGGTCGAGCTCGTGTTCGGGCTGAACGTCGAGGATCTCGGCCGCCGTAGCGGTCAGCCGCGCGTGAATCACTCGCACCGCGCGGCGATACGGTTCGTCGGCGCGGGCCGGTTCCAGGCACTTGTCGGCCAACGCCGCGAGCTCGTCGCTGACCGTCACCAGCCGCGCGGACATCGACAATTCCTCTTCGAGCGCCGTGATTTCGGCAAAGTAATGTTCGAGCGCGGTGTACGACGCCCTACCGGTGGCCAGCCGAACCACGTCGGCGGTAACGTTGGGGTTGCCGTCTCGGTCACCGCCGATCCACGAGCCGGGCCGCAGGATGGGCTGGTCCAGGAGCTGCGAGCCGGGCCAACGCCCCTGCAATGCGGTCCGCACTTCGGCATTGACTTGCGGGATGACTTCGAAGAAGGCCGCAGGGTAGTAACGCAGCCCGGTCTCGATCTCGTCTTGAATTTTCAACCGCGACAACCGAATCAGAGCTGTCTGCCACAACGTCAGGATGTGGCGGCGCAATTCGCGTTCGATGTCGCGGCCATCGTCGGTCTTGGTGTGACCGTGCATGCGCAGTCGCATCAGTTCGGTGATGCGGTGTTGGGTATCGAAAATGGTGCGGCGGCGGGTTTCCGTTGGATGTGCGGTGATCACCGGCGAGACGAGTGCTCCGCTGAGAGCATCGGCAACGGTCGCCGAATCCAGTTCGGCGGAGTCGAGTTTGAGATACGTGGCGGCGAGGCTGCTGTTCTGTGGTGGCTCGCCTGCCGCGACGTGTACGGCCCGTCGCCGCTCGCGGTGGATGTCCTCGGCGACGTTGGCCAGCAGCGCGAAGTGGGTGAAGGCGCGGATGACGGGGATGGCCTGATGGATGTCGATGCCGTCGAACATGCCTGACAACTCGGCGCGGTCGATCTCGGAGCGTCGCACCCGGAACGACTCGACGCGCGCCCGCTCGACGAGGTCGAAAACCTCCTCGCCGTTCTGGTCCCGAACCGTGTCTCCGAGAATGGCGCCGAGCAGTCGGATGTCCTCCCGCATCGGCTCGGTTGCCTCGCGGCCCACCTGGGTGCGCCGCACCGAACCGATCGGTGCCAACGCGACGTCAGAGACTTCGGCCATCACTTAAGTATCGGCGCGGGCCTGACTCGCCGCATGGCGAGGGCGTTACCCGTGCGTAGTCACGATCGGGGTCGGTGTTGTGCTTGTGCTCGGAATCGAAGTTGAGGGCGCCGAGCCCACCGCGACGATTGGCGTGGGCGAGGTGGAGGTGCTTGTCGAATCCGACCCTGACGCCGGGGTGGCCGCCGGCGGCTTCTGGCCGTTGGGCATGACGATGGGTGTCGGATTGGCGTCTCCGCCGCCCTTGTCGCCGCTGTCCTTCTCGGAGTCGGAGCCCAGTTGCGGCGGCCAGTCCACCGACGTCGGGGGCCAGCTTTCGGCGTTGCCCGATCCCGAACTAGGAGGGGCGCATCCGGAGCCGGCGCCGAAATCACCGGCCGTCGTGCAGTCGGCGAACGCGACGCTCACCGGGAACACGGCGACCGACCCGACGATCGACAGGACCGCCGCCGCGATCCATATCCGGAAGGTGCTCACAGCGTGAGGATGTCGCCGTAGGCGTTGACGCTGTCGTCGGACTTGTCCGTTTCGATCATCGCCGTGGCGAAGAACCGGACGGACACCTGGCCACCACAGCCATCGATCTTGAGGTGTGCGTCGTGGACGACGATTTCGCCGGTGCGGCCCTTGAGCTCTTTTTTGCCCAACCCCAGGTTGGTGATGGTCCCTGGCAGCAGGTTGATCGACGCGTCTCCGCCGACATCGGCGAACGGGCCGAAGACGTTGAACAGATTGCCGCCGTTAGTGAAGCTGGGGTTGATGCCCGCCGAGGCATTGACGCCGAGGTTGCCGCCCTCGCTGAGGTCGACCTGGCAGCCCAACTGCAGGCCCATCACCAAGGTCCCTGCGTTGACTGCCACGCCGCCATTGCCGTCGATGGTCGCAGCCGCCTTGCCCGTGACGAAGCCCTCATGCGTGAAAGCCGTCGCGGCCATGTTCGGCACAGAGTTGATGGTCATCCTGGTGAGCGCGGCGCTCAAATGCCAGCCATCGTCGGTATCTGCGGACTGGGTGACATCCGCGACGGGCAGAGGTTCGGCCGCGGCCACCCCGTCCGCAAGGCAGAGGAGCGCAACGGCGGGCGCGCAGGCCCGAAGAAGTCGGAGCACGCGCGCGAGCTTATGGGTTGCTGCTGAATGGTTCCTGGGACGGGTGATATCAGGTGTATTTGATCAGCAGGGCGACGCCGATGATCGACACCAGCCAGATGCCGACGACGAACAGCGTCAGCCGGTCGAGGTTCTTCTCGACGACGGTCGACCCCGACAGGCTGGACTGAACGCCGCCGCCGAACAGGGTGGACAGGCCGCCACCCTTGGCGCGGTGCAGCAGCACCAGGAGCACGACCAGCAGACTGGTCACGATCAGGGTGATCTGCAGGGCCAATTCCATGGCCGCCAGATTACAGGCTGATGCAGCCTGCTCAGGGCAGGGGGCCACCGGCGGCGATGGCCGACAGCGTGGCGAACTGCTCGGCGTCCAGCGACGCCCCGCCTACCAGCGCGCCGTCCACGTCCTCCTGCGCGACGATCTCGCCGACGTTCTTGGCGTTGACCGAGCCGCCGTAGAGCACCCGAACACCGGCCGCCAGCTGCGGTGACGCCAGCTTGCCCAGCTCGTCGCGGATGGCCTTGCAGACCTCTTGTGCGTCGGCGGCGCTGGCCACCCGACCGGTGCCGATCGCCCACACCGGCTCGTAGGCGATCACGGAGTTGCCGATCTGCTCGGCGGACAGCCCGGCCAGCGAGCCGCGCAGCTGCGTCACACAGTGCTCGACGTGGTCGCCTGCCTCGCGGATCTCGAGGTGCTCACCCATGCACACGATCGGCGTGAGGCCGTGCTTGAACGCGGCAGCGGCTTTGGCGGCGACGAGCGCGTCGTCCTCGTGGTGGTAGGTACGCCGCTCCGAGTGGCCGACGACGACGAACGTGCAGCCCAACTTGGCCAGGAACGCTCCGCTGATCTCGCCGGTGTATGCGCCGGAGTCGTGCTGCGATACGTCCTGGGCGCCGTAGGTCAGCCGCAGCTTGTCCCCGTCGACAAGGGTCTGCACGCTGCGCAGGTCGGTGAACGGCGGCAGCACCGCGACATCGACCTTGTCGAAGTATTTATCCGGCAGCGAGAACGCGATCTTCTGGACCAGCGCGATCGCCTCGAAGTGGTTGAGGTTCATCTTCCAGTTGCCGGCGATCAGCGGCTTGCGGCTCAGCGTCTAGTGCCTTTCATAGTGCTCAGCACTTCAATGCCGGGCAGTGTCTTGCCCTCAAGGTATTCCAGGGAGGCGCCGCCACCGGTGGAAATGTGGGAGAAGCCGTCCTCGGGCAGGCCGAGCTGGCGGACCGCCGCGGCCGAGTCGCCGCCGCCGACGACACTGAACGCGCCCTTGGCCGTCGCGGCGATGATCGCCTCCGCGACACCCTTCGTGCCCGCCGCGAATGCGGGGAACTCGAAGACGCCCATCGGGCCGTTCCAGAAGATCGTCTTGGCGTTGGACAGCAGCGCGGTGAACCGCTGGATCGAGCCGGGCCCGATGTCCAGGCCCATCTTGCCGTCCGGAATGCGGTCGGCCGCAACGATCTCCGATGGCGAATCGGCCTTGAATTCGTCGGCGGCGACGATGTCGACGGGCACGTGGATCACATCGCCGTAGTCGTCGAGCAGCTTGCGGCAGGTGTCGATCATGCTCTCTTCGAGAAGCGAGTCACCCACCGAAACACCTTGCGATGCAAGGAAAGTGAAGCACATGCCGCCACCGATCACCAGGCTGTCGGCCTTGGTCGCCAGGTTTTCGATGACCGCCAGCTTGTCCGACACCTTCGAGCCGCCGAGCACCACCGCATACGGCCGCTCGGTCGAACTGGTCAGCTGCTCAAGGACTTTGATCTCGGCGGCCACCAGCGTGCCCGCGTAGTGCGGCAGCAGCGTGGCGACGTCGTAGACCGACGCCTGCTTGCGGTGCACCACCCCGAAGCCGTCGGACACAAAAGCGCCGTCGTCCCCGACCAATTCGACCAGTTGTTTGGCGAGCGCCAGCCGCGCGGCGTCGTCCTTGCTGGTCTCCCGAGGATCGAAGCGGATGTTCTCCAACAGCAGGATGTCGCCGTCGGTCAGCCCCTCGGCGCGGGCCAATGCGTCGGAGCCGACGACGTCGCCTGCCAACTGAACGTGGCGGCCGAGCTGCTCCCCCAGTGCCGTGGCGATCGGGGCGAGCGAGAACTTCGAGTCAGGGCCGTCCTTGGGCCTGCCGAGGTGCGCGGTGACGACGACCTTGGCCCCGGCGTCGGACAGCGCCTTCAGCGTTGGGACCGACGCGATGATGCGGCCGGGATCGGTGATGTTGCCGTCGTCGTCGAGCGGGACGTTCAGGTCCGAGCGGACCAGCACGCCGCGACCCGAAACCCCTTCTGCCAGTAGGTCGTCGAGGGTCCTGATGCTCACGACTACAGCGACTTGCCGACCAGCGCGACCAGATCGACGAGGCGGTTGGAGTAGCCCCACTCGTTGTCGTACCAGGAAACGACCTTGGCCTGGTTGTCGATCACCTTGGTCAGGCCCGAGTCGAAGATCGAGCTGTGCGGGTCAGTGACGATGTCGCTCGAAACGATCGGCGCGTCGTAGTACTTAAGAATGCCCTTCAGCGGACCCTCGGCGGCGGCCTTGTACGCGGCGTTGATCTCCTCGACGCTGGCGGACTTCTTGAGCTCAACCGTGAGGTCGGTGCACGAACCGGTCGGGATCGGCACACGCAGCGCGTAGCCGTCGAGCTTGCCCTTGAGCTCGGGAAGCACAAGGCCGATGGCCTTTGCCGCACCGGTCGAGGTGGGCACGATGTTCAGCGCGGCGGCGCGGGCGCGGCGCAGGTCGCTATGCGGGCCGTCCTGCAGGTTCTGGTCCTGGGTGTAGGCGTGGACGGTCGTCATCAGGCCCTTGACGATGCCGTATTCGTCGTTGAGGACCTTGGCCAGCGGACCGAGGCAGTTCGTGGTGCACGACGCGTTTGAGATGATGTTCTGGCTGCCGTCGTACTTGTCGTCGTTCACGCCGATGACGATGGTGATGTCCTCACCGCTGGCCGGCGCGGAGATGATCACCTTCTTGGCGCCCGCGTCGAGGTGCCCCTTCGCCTTCTCTGCCTTGGTGAAGATGCCGGTGGACTCGACGACGACATCGACACCCAGGTCACCCCAGGGCAATGCGGCCGGACCTTCTTTGACCTCGAGCGACTTGATCTTGGTGTTGCCGATGACGATCGTGTCGTCACCTTCGAGACTGATGTCCTCGGGGTAACGCCCCAGGATAGAGTCGAACTTCAGGAGGTGCGCCAGGCTGGCGTTGTCGGTGAGATCGTTGACCGCGATGATCTCGATGTCGGTGCTCTTGCCCTCGGTCTTCTGTGCCGCAAGGGCCCGGTAGAAGTTGCGTCCGATTCGGCCGAAGCCGTTAACGCCTACCCGGATGGTCACTTGTCTCTCCCTTTAGTTGCCTTGATGCTCGCGCCCAGCCTAGTGGTGTGATACGCGCCACGCGCGGGCTGGTTCAACGCATGGCCACGCTCTGTTCGAAGACGCCATTGCCCAGCCATTCCAGTCGTATCTGTTGCAACATTCCGCTCTGGTCCAGCACTTCCTGAGCTGCCGTGATGTGACGGAGAAGTCCCTGATCAGCCATCGGGACGGCGATGGCGATGTTCTCGACGGAAATCCCCGCTGCAACGACCTCGACGCCCGGGATCGGCTTGACGAGTTCGGTCAGCACCGGCGCGAGCTTCATGAATGCGTCGCAGGCACCCGGTGGTCAGATCTGTCAGAGCGGAGCGGATGGTGCCGTAGTCGTAGATGCGGACGGCCTTGGCTTTGCCTTCGGCAACGAGCCGGTCGGCGATCGGCTGGCTGGTGTTGCCCTGCTGCACGCCGATGGTCAGGCCGGCGAGGTCGTCGATGGACTTCACGTTCGGCAGCGCGCGCGGTGTCGACAGCCAGCGATTGTCCGGATACGAAGTATGGCCGGACGAACAGTGCTTTGGTTTCTCGTTCGGCTGTGACGGTCGTGCCGGCGCTACGCAGTCGTAGGCGCCGGTGTTGACGCGTCGAAGATGCCGTTGAAGTCGGTGCCCGATACGGGATGAACTCGATTGTGGCGCCAAGCGATTCGGCGATCGCCGTCATGAGGTCGATATCGAGGCCTGTGTCACCGGGCATCCCATTGAACGGTGGATCGGGAAAAGCCGCACCGACCCTCAGCTTGTCGATGTATTCACCGTTGTTGTTCGAGTTCTGTTCGCGCCTGGTCGATTTGGTCGTATGCGTAGGTCGCCATCGCGCGGGCGGTCATAGATGCGCCCTTCTTCGCCAACGACTCGTATGCCGGATCGCCGAGCACATCGCGGAGGTGTGCAATCGCCGTGCTGAGATCCGGAAAAGACGCGGCCATCAGCGGGCTGAACGCGAAACCGGCTATGGTGGCCCCTGCTTCGTACTGTCCGACCCGATCAAGGAAGATCGCCAGGTTCGTCATAGGCGATCGGACGGTGACGATGTTGCCCGAATCGTGCATATAGCGAATCGCGAGACCGATGTGGTCGAGTGCTGACAAGGGATCGCCACGCTCGACTTCGAGTTCGGCCAGATTGGCCGTAAGGTGAGATTCGTTGAAACGGTTGCCGCTGGCGTGGGCAATCGCGAGACGGCGGTGCATCACCTCCAGGGCGCCGAAGTTGATGAACGACGTCGAGGTGGCTACGTCCAGGAAGATCGCCGCCAACCCGATTACCCCGCACAACGCGATATTGAAGACCGGGGTGTTGAATCGCTCAGACAGCCAGCCGAATGCACGTTGCGGCAGCACCCGGTCGCGACCCATCGCATACAGCAATCGCGGCACCGGCCGCCAGGGCGGAGAAGCCGCCGTCGCCAGTGAACGGCGTGGTGGAAACCAGCGACTGCGAACCGCTGACCAGGTGTGTGATCGATAGGATCACGAACAGCGCCAGGATCAGCAGCTGCGCGGTCATCAGCGCGAAGTTGGCACGGTCGGCAACCTTCAGCCCGATCACGTTCAGCGCGGACGTGACGAAGATGAAGGCCACGATCCAGACGAAGAACGGCACGTTCGGGAACTGGCCCTGCAAACAAGATCCGCCGATCAGCCAGATGACCAGTGGCAGGAATACGTAATCAAGCAGAATCGCCCATCCCACAACGAATCCCAGCCGCGAATCGAGCGCCTTACGCACGTAGGTGTAGGCCGAACCCGCGACGGGGAAGTGCTTGGCCATCAAGCCGTAGCTCAGCGCGGTGAACAACATCGCCACGGTGGCAATCAGATACGAACCTGCGCTGCCGCCGTCGGACAGTTCGGCGACGACGCCGAAGATGCCGAGGACAATGATCGGCGTCATGTAGGCGAGCCCCAACAGCACCAGGGACCGCAGATGCAGCTGCTTTTGCAGTGTGCCGTGATGTGCCTGGCTCCCGTGGTCCTCGCTGACTGTCATGACGCTCCTCTCGGTTGCCACCGAGTCGGATCGATGCGGCCCTGGTAGATCGGTAGGTCGATCACCGGATCGTCGGGCGCCATCTGCGACCACATCCGGTTGAACCCTTCCGTGCCCACCTCGCGCACCCTGGTCACCACGTCGAGGTCCACTTCGACCCGAACCAGCCCGGGATCGGCGGTGGGCAGATCCGCGATGACCGTCCCCTCTGGATCGCACACGATTGATCCGCCTGCACCGATCGGGCCCGCGGCGTTCACGCTCAGCATGAACACCTGGTTGACGATCGCGTTCGCCTGCGCGAGCACTCGCTCCTGCTTGCGGTCGGAGCCGATCGTCTTGACCACGTTGACGACGAACTCAGCGCCGAGCCAGGCCACGCTGCGGGTGGATTCGGGGAACCAGGCGTCGTAGCAGATCGACAGCCCACCGCGGCCCGTGCCCGGCATGTCGAACACTTCGAATTCGTGTCCTGACGACCACGCCTCATACGGTCGCCACGGAAAAACCTTGCGGTAGCTCGCGACCAGTTTGCCGCTCGGGTCGAACACCACCTGCGTGTTGTAGACGTGTCCGCTGTCGCCGAGTTCGGGCACTGATCCGGGAATCAGCCACACCCCGAGTGCCGCGGCCGCCTCCCCCAACGCGCGCACACGCGGGCCGTCGAGAGGTTCGGCGGCCGACCGCAGCCATTCGTTGCCGTCCGCTGCGGTGTCACAGTCACCACACAAGTGAATCTCCGGAAAGGCCAGCAGCCCGAGATCGTTTGATTCCCTTTGGATTTCCTCCGCCTGCGCATGCAGCTGGCCGACGGGATCGGCACCCGTGATCGGCGGGTACTGGGCGAGGGCAACTGACAGCGTGCGAACCATTCGACCAAGTTAGACCCAACCGTGGGATCTCCGCAGATCAACCCCACAACCAAGAATCCTCCAAGGCCCGCCTTGGACGCTGATGCGTAATCCGGGACCACCGGGGGGACTTCACACCGAGGAGAACGAACATGAAGCGAATCATCATCGGAGGGCTGCTGTCAGGCAGCATCGCGCTGGCCGGACTTGGGCTGAGCATGGGCACTGCCCAGGCCTTCAACCCGCAACCGGACCCGCCTGGCAAGGTGGCGTACCGGCAGCATGTGAATCCGGGCGAAATCCACGGCTTCAACCCGCAACCTGAGCCGCCCGGCCTCCCGGCCATTGAGCACGGCTAGCGCTAGGCGTCCTCAAGCAGGTCGGGCGTCACCGCGGACTCGGTGTCGGGGATGCCCTCCTGCTTGGCCTTGCGGTCGGCCATAGACAGCAGCCGCCGAATGCGTCCTGCCACAGCATCTTTCGTCATGGGCGGGTCAGCAAGCCGGCCCAGCTCCTCCAGCGACGCCTGCCGGTGCTCGACGCGCAACTTGCCTGCCGCTGCCAGGTGATCGGGCACGGTGTCCCCGAGGATATGCAGCGCTCGCTCCACCCTGGCCGCAGCGGCCACTGCCGCCCGTGCCGATCGACGCAGATTGGCGTCGTCGAAATTGGCTAATCGGTTGGCCGTCGCCCGCACCTCGCGGCGCATCCGGCGCTCTTCCCACGTCAGCCTCGTGTCCTGGGCGCCCATCCGCGTCAGCAACGCACCGATCGCCTCCCCGTCGCGCACCACCACGCGATCGGCGCCCCGCACCTCGCGGGCCTTCGCGCTGACCCCAAGCCGCCGCGCTGCGCCGACAAGCGCCAGTGCCGCCTCCGGTCCCGGACAACTCACCTCAAGTGCCGACGACCGGCCCGGTTCGGTTAGCGATCCGTGTGCCAAAAATGCTCCCCGCCAAGCGGCTTCGGCATCGGCGACGCTGCCGCCGACCACCTGCGCAGGCAGACCGCGCACCGGCCGGCCGCGTAGATCGAGCAGTCCCGTCTGGCGCGCCAGCGCTTCGCCGTCCTTGGCGACCCGCACCACATAGCGCGTGCTCTTGCGGAGGCCGCTTGCCGACAGCACGTGCACAACCGCGTTGTAGCCGTACAGGTCGTAGATGTCCTTGCGTAGCCGCCTCGCGATGATCCCAAGATCGACTTCGGCCTCCACCACGACGCGGCCGGACACGATGTGCAGACCACCGGCGAAGCGCAGCAAGGACGCCACCTCGGCACGACGAGCGCTCACCGAATTGACCAGCAGTCGGCTCAGCTCGTCCTTGACCTCGGCCGTCATCGCCACGGGTCGTCACCTCTCGGTCCGTTCACTGTCGCGGTGGGCACGGTCGGCTCCTGGATGTTGGGAGCTGGCGCCATCCCGCGTACACGTACACCCTCCAGAGCCGCGGCCAACCTCGCCGGGTCATGTAAAGGTGTACCAGGTCTGGACACGTCAGCAAACTCAACTTGGGCATCGAGCAGGCTGGCAGTGCGGCGCAACTGCTCGCGCTCACGCTCGCTGGGCACCCGGCTGGCGTCGACGATGATGTCGTTCACGGTGAACTCAGGCGCGTGCTGGGCGAGCACGTGAATGTGCCGTTCGGCCGAGAATTCCGCCGTCTCCCCCGGCTCTGCCACCAAGTTCAGCACCAACGCACGGCGGGCCGTTGTCGACTGGAGCGCCGCCGCCAGCTGGGGGACCAGGACATGCGGGATGACGCTGGTGAACCACGATCCCGGCCCCAGCACCACCAGGTCGGCCGCCATGATCGCGTCCACCGCCTGTCGGGTGGCAGGCGGATCGCCAGGCAGCAGCCGCACCCGTCGCACCTTGCCAACGGTCGTGGCGATGGCCACCTGGCCGCGGATCACCCGGCTCATGCGCGGATCCGATTCCAGACCCCAAACGTCGGCCTCGATCCCCAATCCCATCGGGCACATCGGCAACACCCGGCCGTGGATGCCGAGGATGCGGCCCAGTTCATCGAGCGCCGCCACCGGATCGGCCAGTACCTCGTTCAGGCCCGCGAGGATCAAGTTGCCGATGGGGTGGCCCGCCAGCGCGCCGCTGCCGCCGAACCGGTGCTGGATGATGGTCGCCCACAACCGGCCATGTGGGCTATCAGATGCCAAGGCCGCCAATGCCATTCGCAGATCACCAGGCGGCACCACATCCAGCTCACCGCGCAGCCGACCCGACGAGCCGCCGTCGTCTGCGACCGTGACCACTGCGGTGACGTGCGGAGTGAGCCGACGGGCTGCCGAGAGCGTGGCGTACAGCCCGTGGCCGCCTCCGAGTGCGACGATCCGCGGACTCATTCGCGGCCCAGATCCCGGTGCAGCACCCGCACCGTGAGCGATTCGCCGCCCTCTAGTCGGGCCGCCAGAGCCTCGGCCATCGCGACACTGCGGTGCTTGCCGCCGGTGCAGCCGATGGCAACGGTCATGTAGCGCTTCCCTTCGCGTCGGTAACCCGCGATGACGACGTTGAGCAGCTGATGGTAGGTGTCCAAGAACTCGGCGGCGCCCGGCTGACCGAGCACGTAGTCGCGCACCGAAGGGTGTTGACCGGTGTGCGGTCGCAGCTCGTCCACCCAGTGTGGGTTGGGCAGGAACCTCACGTCCATCACCGTGTCGGCGTCCATCGGCAGACCGTACTTGTACCCGAACGACTCAACAGTGACGTTCGTGTGCGCGACGGTCTCGCCGCCGAACGCGCGCTCAATGCTTTCACGCAGCGCAGGCACGGACAGCATCGATGTGTCGATTACCAGGTCCGCCACGGCTCGTAGTGGTGCGAGCATCGTCCGTTCGGCGGCAATGCCTTCGGCCAGAGTCTGGTTGCCCTGCAGTGGATGACTGCGCCGGTTCTGCTCGTAGCGGCGTACCAGGATGTCGTCGGAAGCCTCGAGGAACAGCACCCGCGGAGTGATGTTGCGGGTGGCCAGATCGGTTCGCACCCAATCCAGATCGCCGGTGAAACCGCGCGAACGCACGTCCATCACGACCGCGAGCTGGGTGATCCGCGAGCCCGCCGCGAGCCCAAGTTCCACCATCTGGGCGATCAGCTCGGGCGGCAGGTTGTCCGCGACATACCAGCCGAGATCCTCCAACACCTTGGCCGCTGTGCCGCGGCCGGCCCCGGACAGGCCGGTAACCAGGACGACATCGATGCCCGATTCGGCGCTGCAGTCATCGCCGGCGTTCTCGCGCAGTTCCTCATGCATATGTTCTGTCATCTGAATGCTCTGCTCTGATCATTGCCGATAACGGGAGCGGGCGCTTCGGAATCGGGCGGTACGCCGAGCGCGTCAAGCACCGCCCTCGCCGTTGCGACGCCGATCCCGGGGACCGCGGTGATCTCGTCGACACTGGCCTGCTTCAGACGCGCGAGTGAGCCGAAGTGCGTGACCAGCGCCTTGCGCCGGTGCTCCCCCAGTCCGCGCACCGAGTCCAGTGCCGACGCCGTCATCCTCTTGGACCGCTTGCTGCGGTGGTAGGTGATCGCGAACCGGTGTGCTTCGTCACGCACCCGCTGCAGCAGATACAGGCCCTCGCTGTTGCGCGGCATGATGATGGGGTCGGGCTCCGACGGCACCCAGACCTCCTCCAGCCGCTTGGCCAGCCCGATCACCGCGACGTCAGTGACGCCCAGTTCGTCGAGAGCCGCCGCGGCCGCGTTTACCTGTGGGGCACCGCCGTCGACTACGAACAGGTTGGGCGGATAGGCGAACTTCCGCGATTTTCCTTCTGGCGCAAGCTCGGTCGGATGCTGAATGTCGTGCAGGTGCCGGTGGAACCGCCGCCGCGTCACCTCGGCGATGGATGCCACGTCATCGGAGCGGCCGTCGCCTGCAGCGTCCCTGATCGCGTAGTGGCGGTAATCCGACTTGCGCGGCAGCCCATCTTCGAACACCACGAGCGACGCCACCACATCGGTGCCCTGTACGTGGCTGATATCGACACACTCGATGCGCAGCGGCGCGTCGGCGAGGCCAAGGGCGTCCTGAATGCTTTGCAGTGCTGCGGATCTCGCGGTGAAGTCGCCCGCGCGCTTCAGTTTGTGCTGAGCCAGCGCGTCCTGAGCGTTGCGTCTCACGGTTTCGGCCAGCGCGCGTTTGTCCCCTCGCTGCGCCACCCGTAGCGACACCCGCCATCCCCGTAACTGCGACAGCCACGTCGCCAACTCGTCGGCGTTCTCAGGCAGGCATGGCACCAGCACCTGACGCGGCACCGGGTTGAACGACTCGTCGGCCGCGCCGTTCAGTTCGGCCTGATCGCCGTAGAACTGCGTCAAGAACTGTTCAACCAGTCGCTCGTGGCCGGATTCACCTGGCTCACCGGACTTTTCGACGATCCAGCCGCGCTGGCCCCGCACCCGTCCACCGCGGACGTGGAACACCTGGACGGCCGCTTCCAATTCGTCGTCGGCGAACGACACCACGTCGGCGTCGGTGCCGTCACCGAACACCACAGCCTGCTTTTCCAGTGCTCGCTTCAGCGCGGAGATGTTGTCCCGCAACCTGGCCGCCCGCTCGAAGTCCAGCTCCGCGGCGGCCTGATTCATCTGCTGTTCCATATCGCGGGCCAACCGGTCCGTCTTGCCCGCAAGGAAGTCGCAGAAATCGTTGACGATCTGCCGATGCTGTTCTGCGCTGACCCGCTCTACGCACGGTGCCGAACACTTGTCGATGTAGCCAAGCAGGCACGGCCGGCCGATTTGCCTGTGCCGCTTAAAAACTCCCGCTGAACACGTGCGGGCCGGGAACACCCGCGTGAGTAGGTCGAGGGTTTCCCGGATGGCCCAGGCATGCGAATACGGACCGAAGTAACGGACGCCTTTGCGTCTCGCCCCGCGGTAGACCATCAGTCGCGGATACTCCTCGTTCAGCGTCACCGCCAGTACCGGATAAGACTTGTCGTCGCGGTAGCGGATGTTGAACCGCGGGTCGAACTCCTTGATCCAGTTGTATTCCAACTGGAGCGCCTCGACTTCGGTGTTGACCACCGTCCACTCGACGCTGCCCGCCGCCATCACCATCTGCCGTGTGCGCGGCGCAAGGCTCGCGATGTCGGCGAAGTAGGAGTTCAGCCTGCTGCGCAGGCTCTTGGCCTTACCGACGTAGATCACCCGGCCGTGCGGATCCCGGAACCGGTAGACGCCCGGCTCGACGGGTATCGACCCGGGGGCGGGCCGGTACGTCGCTGGATCGGGCACGGATTCCAGGTTACTGCCGCCGTCGGACGGGCCCGATGAACTACCGTCGAGTGATGCGGATCCCGTCCCTGCGAAAGGTGGCGGCCCCGCTGGCAGGGGCCGTACTGGCACTCGCCGGATGCGCCGCCGAGGAGAACGCACCGACAACCACCGTGGCGGGCCCCTGCTCGATCATCTCGAACGGCACCCCGACATCGAAGGCCACTGGCTACCGCAAGGACATGACCGCGGTTCGCACGGCTCACTACACGGTGGTCACCGCCAACCCGCTGGCCACCCAGGAGGCCTGCCGGGTGCTCGACAAGGGCGGAACCGCGGCCGACGCCCTCGTCACCGCGCAGGCGGTGCTGGGTCTGGTGGAACCGCAGTCGTCCGGTATCGGCGGCGGCGGGTTCCTGCTGTACTACGACGCCGCCGCGGGCTCCGTGCGGGCATACGACGGCCGCGAGGTCGCCCCAAAGGCCGCCACCGAGAACTACCTGCGCTGGATCTCCGAAGCCGACCGCAACAAGCCCAAGCCCGACGCAAGGGCGTCTGGACGGTCCATCGGGGTGCCCGGCATCCTGCGGCTGCTGCAGGACGTCCACACCGAGCACGGCAAGACCGCTTGGCGTGACCTGTTCACCCCCGCCGTCACGATGGCAGACGACGGCTTTGAGATCAGCCCGCGGCTCGCCGCCGCGATTGCCGACGCCGCACCGCAGCTGAAGGCCGATCCGAACGCGTCTGCCTACTTCCTCAATCCCGACGGTACCCCGAAGACCTCTGGAACCCGGCTGAACAACCCGGCATACTCAAAGACGTTGGGCGTCATTGCATCCGACCCGCAGTCGTTCTACACCGGCGACATCGCCCGCGCGGTCGTGGCGGCGGCGGCCAATACCGCAGGCGGCCGCACCCCGAGCCTGATGACGCCCGAGGACCTGTCCGGCTACACCGCCAAGCAGCGCGAGCCGCTCTGCGCCCCCTACCGCGGCAAGGAGATTTGCGGCATGCCGCCGCCTTCGTCCGGCGGCATTGCGGTGGCGGCGACGCTGGGCATGCTCCAGCATTTCCCCATGGACGAGCACAAACCCACCGACGTCGACCTCAACGGGGGCAAGCCCACCGTGATGGGTGTTCACCTGATCTCCGAGGCCGAACGCCTGGCCTACGCCGACCGCGACAAGTATGTCGCTGACACCGATTTCGTGCCGCTGCCTGGCGGGTCGCCCGACACGTTGCTCAACAGTGACTACCTGGCAGGCCGGGCGGCGCTGATCTCCGAGCAGCACACCATAGGCACTGCGAAGCCGGGCGAGTTCGGGCCGCCGACCACGCCTGCGCCGCCGACGCCCGAGCACGGCACCAGCCAGATCAGCATCGTCGACTCGCAGGGCAATGCCGCCGCGCTGACCACGACGGTGGAATCGGCCTTCGGGTCGTTCCACATGGTCGACGGATTCATTCTCAACAACCAGCTCACCGACTTCTCAGCCGAACCCGTCGGTCCCGACGGTGCACCGTTGCCCAACCGAATCCAGCCGGGCAAGCGGCCACGCAGCACGATGGCGCCAACGCTGGTGTTCGACCAGTCACCACACGGTCTCGGAAAACTCTACGCGGTGGCGGGCTCGCCCGGCGGCTCGGTGATTATCCAGTTCGTCGTGAAAACCGTTGTGGGGATGATCGATTGGGGGCTCGACCCGCAGCAGGCGGTCTCTGCGGTCGACTTCGGCGCCGCGAACTCGCCAAAGACAAACGTGGGTGGTGAGCATCCAGCCATCGACACGTCCGACAACGGCGACCACGATGCACTGGTGGTCGGCCTTCGCAATCTCGGACACCAGGTGGACCTCGCCGACCAGTCCAGCGGCCTTTCGGCGATCGTGCGCGGCACGGCGGGCTGGGTGGGTGGCGCCGACCCGCGGCGTGAGGGCCTGGTCATGGGCGACACCCGATGACGGCGGTTACGGCCCGAATCGCCCGGCTGACCGAGTCGGACTGGCGGTTGTTCGCAGGTGTCCGGCTTCGGGCGTTGACCGATTCTCTCGGCGAGAACGACTCTCAGTATCAACAGGAATCGACGTTCACCGCGGCGCAGTGGCGCCGCCGTATGCGTGATCACGCCCAATTCGCGGCACTGATCGGCAACCGGCCGGTCGGACTGATCGGCGCACAGCCGGAAAACGCGGAAACCGTCTACCTGTATTCGTTGTGGCTCGACCCTGCGGCCCGCGGCCTTGGCCTGGCGCGACCGCTGGTCGCCGCCGCAGTGGACTGGGCCCGCGACCGCCGGGCGCGCACCGTCACGCTGAGGGTGGCGGCCGAAAACGCCGTGGCCCGTGGCGTTTACGAAAGCCTGGGATTCACAATCACATCGGCCGAAATACGTGGCCCACAAAACGAGGTCGCGATGTCGCTCAGTTTTGGTTGATGTCGGGCCGGTAGCGCACTAGCAGCCCACGCACCCGGTCCATTGCATCGACGGCGCGTTCCTTGTCGACGGCTTGGATCGCCATCACTGGGATGTACTCGTCGTCGGACAGGTCCACCCTGGCCCAGCGGGCTCCGCGCGGAAATGACACCCCTACGACATCCGACCACGGGATCAGCTTGTACCCCAACAGGTTTCGCACAGCTACACCCGTCGCGCCGACACGCAGCCGCGGCCTGGCGAACAGCAGCACAGCGCCGGCGATGACGGCACCCAACAGCGCGATCGCCACCTGGTCGGCGGTCTGGAAGATCACGCCCGTCGATGCAATCTTGAGCAGCACGCCGACGGCGACATGGGCACCGAGGATCAGTGCGGCGGCAGCATAGGCGAAATACGGCGTCAGATGGGGCCGTACCTCGATGTCCCAGTGCCCGCTGCCTCGACTGCCCGCTCGCTCCGGTCCTCGCTCGTCCCGCGCTGCGATCCTCACTCGCGGTCGCCTTCGGTCGCTCATGACCTCAGATCGCGCAGTGTCAGCGCGGTCGACAGCGCCGCGGCAGCGGCCTGCGCGCCCTTGTTCTCGGACGAGTCCGGCAGCCCCGCCCTGTCGAACGCCTGCTGCTCGTTGTTGGTCGTCAGCACGCCGTTGGCCACCGGAGTGGAAGCGTCCAGTGACACCCGCGTGAGCCCCTGGGTCACTGCGTCACAAACGTAGTCGAAATGCGGTGTCTCGCCGCGGATCACCACACCCAACGCCACTACAGCGTCGTGGGTGGCTGCCAGCGCCTGTGCCACGACCGGGATTTCGATTGCACCCAGCACGCGAACGATGGTCGGGTTGTCGATGCCTGCGTCCGCGGCGACCTTGCGTGCGCCGTCGAGCAGCGCATCACAGATTGTGGGGTGCCAGGTGCTGGCCACAATCGCCAGCGTCAGGTCCGACGCTTCAAGCTGTGGCAGATCGGGAACGCCCGCGCCTCCGCTCAACTCAGGGCACCGCCCTGGCTGCTCACTCGGCTGCATTTTGTCGCGGCTGCGTCACAGGCAGCTCCGCCGCTCACAGTGCTCCGCCGAATTCGCCGGGTACAGCTTCGTCGTAGTCGTCGAGGCCGGTCAGGTCGTGGCCCATCCGGTCACGCTTGGTCATCAGGTAGCGAATGTTCTCCGCGTTGGCGCGGACCGGCAGCGGCACCCGTTCGATGATGTGCAGCCCGTAACCGTCCAAGCCGACCCGCTTGGCGGGGTTGTTGGTCAGCAGCCGCATGGACCGCACGCCAAGGTCGACCAGGATCTGGGCACCGATGCCGTAGTCGCGGGCGTCGGCGGGCAGGCCGAGTTTGAGATTGGCGTCGACGGTGTCGTCCCCGGCGTCTTGGAGCTGATAGGCCTGCAGCTTGTGCATCAGGCCGATACCGCGGCCCTCGTGGCCGCGCATGTAGAGCACGACACCGCGGCCTTCGCGTGCCACCATCGCCAACGCGGCATCCAATTGCGGGCCGCAGTCGCAGCGCCTGGACCCGAAGACGTCGCCGGTGAGGCACTCCGAGTGCACTCGCACCAAAACGTCGTGCCCGTCGCCCTGCGGCCCTGCGATGTCGCCGCGGACCAGCGCGACATGCTCGACGTCCTCGTACAAGCTGGTGTAACCGACCGCGCGGAACTCACCGTGCCTGGTCGGGATGCGCGCCTCCGCCACGCGTTCGATGTGCTTTTCGTGCTTACGCCGCCATTCGATCAAGTCGGCGATCGAGATCAGTGCCAGGTCATGCTCGTCGGCGAAAACCCGCAGCTCATCGGTCTGCGCCATCGCGCCTTCGTCCTTCTGGCTGACGATCTCGCAGATCGCGCCCGCCGGCTGCAGACCGGCGAGCCGAGCCAGGTCGACGGCGGCTTCGGTGTGGCCGGGGCGGCGCAACACTCCGCCGTCCTTTGCGCGCAGCGGAACTACGTGGCCGGGCCGGGTGAAGTCCTCGGCGACACTCGTCGGATCCGCGAGTAGTCGCATCGTGGTTGCGCGATCGGAAGCCGAAATACCGGTTCCCACACCATTTTTCGCATCCACGGTAACGGTGTATGCAGTGCCGTGCTTATCTTGGTTGACCGCGTACATCGGCAGCAGCCCGAGTGTGTCGCAGATCGCGCCGTCCAACGGCACGCACAGATAGCCCGACGTATAGCGCACCATGAACGCGACGAGTTCCGGGGTGGCCATCTCGGCTGCGAAGATAAGGTCGCCCTCGTTCTCGCGATCCTCGTCGTCGATGACGACGACGGCCTTCCCCGCCGCGATATCAGCGACAGCCCGCTCGACGGAATCCAGCCTCGTCATCACATCAGTATGAACCACTGAGCCGCGTGCGTTATTGCCGCTCTACGTGACCTTGGCCTCTTGGGTACGGCGCCTAGATGGTCAATGTGATCGGCACGGTGCCACCGTGCGGCGCACGAGTCAGCTTTGTGCCCGATTACGCGGCCGCACGATCTGCTGTCCGGTCAGTGAATTTGCTAGAAACAGCTCAGCAATCTCCCACCAGGTGTGGTAACAACTACCAAGGGTCTCCGCTAGCAGGGGAGGTTGGGGTGGCAGGTCGGTGCAACGGGGACAGGGAAACGTCGATACGCACGAGTCACGTCCAACGGGCCGTCGCCTTGATTGCGGTCCTTGGTGCCCGTCTCGTTGGCTGCTCCTCGTCGAACTCACAGCCAAGACGCACGCACTTCGGCGTCGTCGGCAGAAGGGAAGACGGTCGGCGTAACGTCGGCCGCGAGCCCGCGCACAGTTGCCGCCGGGAGTGCGCATGTAACTGTCAATGGCCAAAGCTATGAATTTTCTGACTCGCTGACCTGCACTAAACCGGCGGGGTATAGGAAACGCTGGGCTATGGGTGCCATTGCAGGCGAAACGAGCTCGACTCCGGCTGTACTCGAAGTTGATAAGACGACTGACGGCGACGATGTTCAACTCGTGTCAATCGCCTTCGGTCGCAATTTGTGGGGTTCTGGACATGGTGCCCCAGGGGGAGCGTCGGCCCATGTGCGAAACGAAGGCAACTCCTACACAGTGACTGGTACGGCTTTCAACGCCATCACGAAGGTTGTTGCGCCGTTCGAAATCGACGCCACTTGTCGCTAAGCCGCTGCCGCCGCAGCGCTGGCCGATGCCCGCATTTCCAATCAGGCAATGGGCTACGGTGCCGCAGTTAGTCGGTCAGGCAAACGTCTGATACTTCACTTGCCCTGCCGGTCGCATCACCACGCCACGCGTGCAGGTCGACGGCTCGCGCACTCGCGGACCAGTAAACTAGCTGGTAGATGGATCAATCGGGGATAACAGCCGCTCGACATATTTGGCGATGATGTCGACCTCGAGATTCACGCGAGTGCCGACCTCCGCCTTGCCGAGCGTCGTGAGTTCCAACGTCGTCGGGATCAACGAGACCTCGAACCAGTCGTGGCCGAGCCCGGAAATGGTCAGGGATATGCCGTCAACCGTGATCGAACCCTTCTCGACGACATACCGCGACAACGCGGTCGGCAGCGCGATCCGAACGACCTCCCAGTGTTCTGACGGAGTCCGCGCGACCACATGACCGGTGCCGTCGACGTGGCCCTGCACGATGTGCCCGCCAAGGCGGCTGTTGATGGCGGCGGCACGTTCGAGGTTGACGTGGCTGCCCACTCCCACACCGCGCAGGCTCGACCGGTTCAGGGTTTCGCCCATCACGTCGGCGCTGAACGCACCGTCTGGCAGCACCTCGACCACGGTCAGGCAGACACCGCTCACCGCGATCGAGTCGCCGTGTCCGGCATCGGCTGTCACGATGGGCCCGCGGATGACCAGGCGGGCCGAGTCGCCGAGCTCTTCCTTGCCGACGACCTCACCCAGTTCTTCGACGATTCCGGTGAACACGCCGCAAGACTATCCAGACAGCGGCTTCTCGCAGAAGAACGTGGCCATCGGGTTGCCGTTGAAATTCCGATCGACAGACACCCTCGACCGAAAGTCCAGTTCCGAAGCCACGATTCCACTTCTACCGGCAGGACGCGCGAAGCGTCCACATCGCCGCACCATCTACGATGCAGTCATGCAGACGCGCCTCTTGGCCATCTTCGCCGCCCTTGTCGCCGCCACCGCCCTATTCGCCGGGTGCTCCTCGAATTCGCAGGACTCGGCCAAGGCACTCCCCGACGCCGCCACCCTGCTCAAGGAGTCCAGCGACACCACCAAGTCGCAGTCGAGCATGCATCTGAAAATCGCCGTGACCGGCCAGATCAGGGAACTGCCAATCGAGTCGCTCGAAGGCGACCTCACCAACACGCCTGCCGTCGCCGCCCAGGGCACCGCCAACATCATCTTCCTGGGCCAGCGGCTCGAGGGTGTGGACTTCGCGGTCGTCGACGGAACGCTTTACGGCGCCCTCACCAAGGGCAGCTATCAGGATCTCGGCCCTGCCGCCGACATTTACGATGCGTCGGCCATTCTGAACCCCAATACCGGCCTGGCCAACGTGCTCGCCAATTTCTCCAACGCCAAGGCCGAAGGGCGCGAGACGATCAACGGCGTCGGCGCCGTCCGCATCACCGGGACCGTGACGGCCGACGCCGTCAACAAGATCGTTCCGCAGATCGCGGCCACCGGACCCGTCCCCGGCACCGCGTGGATCCGCGAAGACGGTAACCACGAACTGGTCCAGGCCAAACTGGAGCCCACCCCTGGCAACAGCATCACGATGACAGGCTCCGACTGGGGCAAGCCGGTGACCGTCAACAAACCGACGGTCTGATGCGGGCTTCGCGCAGAGTCGCGATCAGCGCCGGCAGCCTCGCGGTGCTGCTGGGTGCCCTCGACACCTATGTCGTGGTGACGATCATGACCGACATCATGAGAGACGTCGGGATCGGGATCAATCAGATCCAGCGAGTCACGCCGATCGTCACCGGCTATCTGCTCGGCTACATCGCGGCCATGCCGCTGCTCGGTCGGGCGTCCGACCGGTTCGGCCGCAAGCTACTGCTGCAGGCGAGCCTCGCAGGCTTCGCGACCGGTTCCATCATCACCGCGTTGTCGAGCGACCTGACGGTCCTGGTCATCGGCCGCGTCGTGCAGGGCGCTGCCAGCGGTGCGCTGCTGCCGGTGACGCTGGCGCTCGCGGCCGACCTGTGGTCCGCCCGCAATCGGGCAGGGGTTCTTGGCGGTATAGGCGCCGCGCAGGAGCTGGGCAGCGTGCTCGGGCCGATGTACGGCATCGCACTGGTCTGGGTGTTCCACCACTGGCAGTCCGTCTTTTGGGTCAACGTCCCGCTGGCAGTGATCGCGATGGTGATGATCCAATTCAGCCTGCCGTCGAAGCAGAAGTCGGAGACACCGGAAAAGATCGACATCGCAGGCGGCGTCCTCCTGGCGATCGCGCTCGGACTGGCCGTCGTCGGCCTGTACAACCCCGCACCCGACGGTAAGCAGGTGCTGCCGAGTTTCGGGCCCCCTCTGTTGATCGGGGCACTCGTCGCCACCGTCGCGTTCTTCGTCTGGGAACGCCTCGCCAGGACACGGCTAATCGAGCCCGCTGGTGTGCACTTCCGGCCGTTCCTGGCCGCGCTTGGAGCGTCGTTGACAGCCGGAGCGGCGCTGATGGTGACGCTGGTCAACGTCGAGCTGTTCGGCCAGGGCGTACTCGGCAAGGACCAGAACGAAGCGGCGTTTCTCCTGCTGCGTTTTCTGATCGCGCTGCCTATCGGTGCCGTGCTTGGTGGCTGGATCGCGACAAAGATCGGAGATCGGATCGTGGCGTTCACCGGTCTGCTGATCGCCGCGGGCGGCTACTGGTTGATCGCCAAATGGCCCGTCGACCTGCTGGCGGCCCACCATGACCTGGGCATGTTCACCCTGCCGACGCTGGACACCGACCTCGCGATCGCAGGCGTCGGTCTAGGTCTGGTTATCGGACCGCTGACGTCGGCGACACTGCGGGTGGTTCCCGCCGCTCAGCACGGCATCGCCTCTGCCGCGGTGGTGGTGGCCCGGATGATCGGCATGCTCATCGGCATCGCCGCGCTGTCCGCCTGGGGCCTGTACCGGTTCAACCAGATCCTGGCAGGCTTGCCAAGCGCCGCAGGCGGGAACAACCTCATGGAGCGGTTGGCGGCCCAAGCCGCCCGCGTCCGGGTTGCCTATGTCATGCAGTACGGCGAGATCTTCGGCATCACCGCGATCGTCTGCGTTGTCGGCGCCCTTCTCGGCCTGCTTATCAGCGGCAGGCACGAACACGCCGACGAGCCGGCGCCAACTCTCGAGGCGGACGACGCAGTCTCAACTACTGGGCGCCACCGATCTCGCTAGGGGCTCAGCAGCGCTCGATTCCCGGTTGGATCAGCTGGGGCTCTTCGACCTTTGCCGATTCCTCGGCGGTCAGGCTCCGAAACGCATCGCAGATGAACGCCTTGAGGCCTTTCGGGTCTCCGGGTCGAGTACTGAGCCAGTCCTGCAATGCAGTCACGCTCGTTGTCCTTTGTTAGTGCTCACCAGGCGCGCAACTCGTCTGTGAAAGCGCTTTGCTGCGATTCTACCGGCGCAATCACCCTGATCGGCCGCTCGCACCGCTGCGCACGGGTGCGAAAGGCGTCACACTTTCGACGACGGAAAATTCACCGCAACGACACTGACTGGCAAGAAGTTTGCGGCCCGCGTCGCCTGTGCAGGACAAGTCATGGCCGAACTCGGCCCGCGAATGTTTAGGCGTCGGTAATCTCGCGGACATGCTCCTCGCCGCCCTGCGCGACATGCAGTGGCGTAAGCGCCGATTTGTCATCGCCATCCTTTCGACCGCGATCATCTTCGCGATGACCCTCGTCCTGACCGGCCTCGCGAACGGGTTCCGGGTTGAGGCCGAGCAGACCGTCGACTCGTTGGGCGTCGACCTGTTCGTGGTCAAGGAGGGCGCATCCGGCCCGTTCGTCGGGGCTACGCCGTTCGCGCCGGTCGAGCTGCAACGTGTCGCCGCGACGCCAGGGGTGTCATCGTCGGCTCCGCTCGTGTACGCCGGAGGTACGGCCACCCTCGGAGATACCACGCGAAACGTCGATATTTTCGGCGCCCCCGAGCGCGGTCCTGGCATGCCGCCTGTGTCGGAGGGACGCCCGCCCTCGACTCCCGACGAGGTCGCGGTGTCGAGCACGCTCGGCCGCACCGTTGGCGATGAGATCGAAATCGCTTCCCGCACACTGCGCATCGTCGGCATCGTGGAGAACTCGACGGCGCTGGCCAACCTGCCGAACGTCTTTCTCACCACCGAGGGCGCGCAGCGGCTCGTGTACGGAGACCAACCGCTGGTCGCCTCGATCGGTATACGCGGCACCCTTGCCCAGATACCTGCGGGCTATCACACAATCGACCGCGACGGCGCCATTGCCGATCTGCTCCGCCCGTTGAAGGTCGCGGTGAACTCGATCACGATCGTCGCGATCATGCTGTGGATCGTCGCGGCGCTGGTCGTCGGATCGGTCATCTACTTGTCCGCGCTCGAACGCCTGCGAGACTTCGCGGTGTTCAAGGCAATTGGCGTCCCGACCCGCAACATCGCAGCCGGGCTGGCGATGCAGGCTGTGGTGATCGCGCTGCTTGCCGCACTCGTCGGGGCCGTGCTTTCGATGGCCCTTGGACCACTGTTCCCGATGAAGGTCATCGTCCCGGCTACTGCCTTCGTGGCGTTGCCGGTGGTCGCCGTCCTGATCGGCCTTATCGCAAGTGCTACCGGATTGCAGCGCGCGGTATCGGTCGACCCCGCCATCGCGTTCGGAGGTCCATGAGCGTGGGCGATCTCAGCATTCAGAACCTGGTTGTCGAGTACCCCAGCGGCGCGGACACGGTCCGCCCGATCGACGGCTTCGACCTCGACGTGGCCGCAGGCTCGTTGGTCATCCTGATGGGTCCCAGCGGCTGCGGGAAGACGACGCTGCTGTCCTGCCTCGGAGGGATCCTGCGGCCCAGTTCCGGGGCGATCAAGTTCGGCGACGTCGACGTCGCGTCGCTCACCGCCCGCGAGCTGCAGACGTATCGCCGCGACACGGTGGGGATCGTCTTTCAGGCGTTCAACCTCGTGCCGAGTCTCACAGCCCTCGAGAACGTTATGGTGCCACTGCTCGCGGCGGGAGCGTCGCGTCGCGCAGCAAGCAAGAAGGCGGGACAACTGCTGGCGCGGGTCGGGCTGGAGGAACGAATGACCCACCGGCCGGGCGATCTGAGCGGGGGGCAGCAGCAGCGGGTGGCGGTCGCTCGAGCCATCGCCCTGGATCCGCCGCTGATCCTGGCCGATGAACCCACCGCGCACCTGGACTTCATTCAGGTCGAGGAGGTTCTGAAGCTGATCCGCGAACTAGCCTCCGGTGGCCGGATGGTCGTGGTCGCAACCCACGACAGCCGGATCCTGCCGCTAGCCGATCGCGTCGTCGAAATGGTGCCGGATTTCGCGTCGATGGACCGACCACCCGACACGGTGGAGGTGACCGCGGGCGAGGTGCTGTTCGAACAGGGCACGATGGGCGACCTGATCTACGTGGTGTCCGAGGGTGAGCTCGAGATCATGCGCGAATTGGCGGGCGGAGGCGAGGAATTGCTGAAGGTCGCGACGCGGGGCGAATACTTCGGTGAGATCGGCCCGCTGTTCCATCTGCCGCGCTCTGCGACGGTGCGCGCACGCACCGACTCGAAGGTGGTCGGCTATACCGTGCAGGCATTCCGGGAGCGGCTGGGTGTCAGCGGGGTGCGTGACCTGATCGAACACCGTCCCCTGGAAATCGAATGAAACCTGTGGACCCTCGTCCGTCGTATCAAATCGGCGCGCCGAAGCCGCGGGAGATCGCTATGCGGGTACCAGACTGACCAGAAGGTCAGGCCCTACCGGGTCGATTCCGTCGAATCGCCACCGCTGCGCATGGGCGATGGACAGCACGCCCACGTCATCGACCGCGGCGATTGGCCCGCCCAACAGGATTGGCGCGACGTAGGCAAGGATCCGGTCGATCACCCCGGCCCGCAGAAATGCACCGGCCAACGTCGGCCCGCCCTCAAGCATCACGTCAGTGCGGTCGGACAACGCCTTGATCACCTCGTGCGGATCACGCGTACGGATCACCATCGTGCGCGAGTCGTCGTTGAGAACTCTTGCTTCAGCGGATATTTCGCGTTCGCCGACGACGACGCGCAGGGGCTGGCGCTCGGCAAGGGTGCCGTCGGGCAGTCGAGCGGTCAGCGTCGGGTCGTCGATGAGTACCGTTCCGGTGCCGACGAGGATCGCGTCCACAACGGCGCGCCTGCGATGCACGTCGGCTCTGGCGGCCTCGCTGGTGATCCACTGGCTACTGCCGTCAGCGGCGGCGCTTCTGCCGTCGATGCTGGTGGCGAATTTCCATGTGATATGGGGCAATCCGGTCCGCTGCTTGTGCAACCACTCCCGTAGCGGACCGCCCGTGACGGTCTCGGCCGACACTCCGGCTTCGACCTCGATGCCGGATTCGGCCAGCCGCGAAGCGCCGCCAGCGGCCTGCGGGTTGGGGTCGGCGACGGCGTAGGCCACCCGCGAAACCCCGGATGCGACAAGGGCATCCACGCACGGCGGCGTTCTGCCGTGATGGTTGCACGGCTCCAGCGTCACAACCGCGGTGCCGCCGATCGCGCGCTCTCCCGCCCTGCGCAACGCCACCACCTCAGCATGGGGGCCACCGGGCGGCTCGGTTGCACCCACGCCCGCGATCTCGCCGTCGCGGTCCAAAATGACCGCTCCCACAGGCGGATTGGGATACGTGCTGCCCTTGACCCGATCGGCCTGCTCGACGGCCAGCCGCATCGCGGCGTCGAGATTCATAGCTGCAGATGCTTGGACGCCGAGGCGGCCTGCCTGCGCAGCGATTCCACCGCCGCGGCTGGATCCTGCGCGCTGTAGACGGCCGAACCGGCGACGAAGCAGTCGACCCCCGCCTCCGCGGCGGCCTCGATCGTGTCTTCGTTGATGCCGCCGTCGATTTCGACAACTATGGTCAGTTCTCCTGCGTCGACCAGCCGCCGAACGATGCCGACCTTCGCCAGCACTTCGGGGATGAACTTCTGCCCGCCGAAGCCCGGCTCTACCGACATGATCAGCAGCGTGTCGAAGTCACGCAGGATCTCCAGGTAAGGCTCGATCGGTGTGCCGGGTTTGACGGACAGCCCGGCTTTGGCGCCCGCGGCCCGGATGTCCCTGGCCACGCTGACGGGGTTGTCGGTGGCCTCGGCGTGGAAGGTGACGTTGTAGGCCCCTGCCTCGGCGTACGGCGGCGCCCAGCGGTCGGGGTTGTCGATCATCAGATGGCAGTCCATCGGGATGTCGGTTCTCTTGAGCAACGCCTCGACAACGGGAAGCCCAATGGTCAGGTTGGGCACGAAATGGTTGTCCATCACGTCGACGTGCAACCAGTCGGCGCCGGTCACCGCAGCGGCTTCGTCTCCGAGCTCGGCGAAGTCAGCGGCCAGGATCGACGGCGCGATCAGCGGTCCTGCCATGGCGATCACCCTACTTTGAGTGCCGCGCCGAACATCGCATCGGTGCCGTGCCGATGCGGCCAAAGCTGCACGTAGGGCAAGTCACCGAGATCGTTCACCGGATCGAACAGCGCGCGGGTGTCCATGGCGGTGACCGGGTGGCGGCGCAGTGCGTCCGCGACGACCCCGACCGTTTCGGCCAGGTGCGGCGAGCACGTCGCGTACAGCACCACACCGCCGGGCCGGGTCAGCCGGATCGCGGAGGCCAGCAGCTCGCGTTGCAGCTTGACCAGCTGTGGCACGTCGGCGGGCTGACGCCGCCAGCGGGCTTCCGGCCTGCGCCGCAGCGCGCCAAGGCCGGTGCACGGCGCGTCGACGAGCACCCGATCGAAGCCCGGTTCGATCCCGGGGTCGCGGCCGTCGACGCGCAGCACCTCGACAGGCAGGCCCCGGGTGTTCTGCTCCACGAACTCGGCACGCCGTTCGGTGGGTTCGATCGCAGTGACGCGGCCATCACCAGCGAGCGCGGCGAGCAATGCTGTCTTGCCCCCCGGGCCTGCGCACAGGTCGAGCCATCGGCCTGTGTCGGGGCCGTCGAGCACGGCACGTGTCAGCGCCCGCGCCACCAGCTGGCTGCCCTCGTCCTGCACCAGCGCGGCGCCGTCGCGGACAGCCTCGAGCCGGCCGGGGTCGCCGCCGGCCAGGTACACGGCGTATGGCGAGTAGCGGCCAACCGTGCCGTCGACCTGCCCGGCCAGGTCTTCTGCGGTCAGCACGCCGGGCCGTGCGGCCAGATGCACCGAAGGGCGTTCGTCGTCGCTGGCCAGCAGCGCGTCCAGCTGCCCGGCATCCGCGCCGAGGGCATCGGCGAAGGCCTGGGCGATCCAGCGCGGATGGGCATGCACGAACGCGGTGTGCCCGACCGGGTCGCTGCCCGCGGGCGGGGCGAGCTCCTCGACCCAGGACTGTTCATCGCGCCGCGAGATGGTGCGTAGCACGCCATTGACGAAACCGGCTCGCGCAGAATCGAATTCGATGCCTGCCTGCTCAACGGTGGTGGACACCGCGGCGTGCTGTTCAACCCGGGTGCGCAGCAGCTGATACGCACCCAGCCTCAGTAGATCCAGCAGCACCGGATCGATCTGCTCTGGCGGTCGGCCCGCTGCCGCGCTGACGACCGCGTCGAGCAGGCCGCGGGTGCGACAGGTGCCGTAGGTCAGCTCGGTCGCGAACGCCGCGTCGCGGCCGGTGATTCCCCGTTCGCGCAGCAGGGCGGGCAGGGCGAGGTTGGCGTAAGAGTCTCGTTCAGAGACTGCACGCAGCACGTCGAACGCCGCTTGGCGGGCCGGATCGAGCGGCTTGCGTCGCTGAGGGCGTCTGGGTTTGGTCACTGGACGTGCGCGGCTTCGTCGAGACGTGCGCCACGGGCCCAGTCCGCAGCGTTCATCGGTTTCTTGCCCGGCGCTTGGATGCGGCCGAGCACCACCGGTGCCGACGCCGTGCCGACCCGGACGCCGTCGCGCTCGACGCGAATCAAGCCGGGCGCCAACGTGTTTGCTGTGTCGTCGACGCTGACCGGGCCCAGCTTCACCCGCAGATCGCCGATCATCGTCCACGCGCCGGGGTTGGGCGTGACTGCGCGGATGCGCCGCTCGACAGCGTGGGCAGGCAGATCCCACCGGACCCGCGCGCCGTCGACGGTGATCTTGGGCGCGATGGTGACGCCGTCTGCGGGCTGCGGCACCGGGGTCAGCGACCCGTCCGCGATGCCATCGAGCGTCATGTCGAGCAGCGCTGCGCCTGAAACAGCAAGCCGCTCAAGCAGATCGCCTGCGGTGTCGGTGGGCCGGATCGTCTCCGTCACCACGCCGTAGACCGGACCCGAGTCCAACGCGGGCTCGATCTGAAACGTCGTCGCACCGGACACCGCGTCGCCCGCGGCGATCGCCGCCTGAACGGGTGCAGCGCCGCGCCATGCGGGCAGCAACGAGAAGTGCAGGTTGACCCAACCGTGAGTGGGCACCGCCAACAGCCGCTCGGACAGCAGTGCACCATAGGCGACGACCGCGCAGCATTCGGGCGCAAGCGCCGTCAGCTCGGTGATGAACTCGTCCGAGTTGGGGCGCGGCGGCCGCAACACCGGGATGCCGTTGTCGAGGGCCAACTGGGCCACCGGGGACGGCGACGGCTTGGCCCGCCTACCCGCAGCCGCGTCCGGGCGGGTCAACACCGCGACGACGTCGTGGTGTGGCGAGTCGATCAGCCGGCGCAGCGACGGCAGCGCGGGCTCGGGAGTCCCAGCGAAGACGATGCGCACCGCGCCAGTGTAGGGACACCTACCGCGGCGTCTGGTAGTACTCCCGCTCCGAGACCCCCGCCATCGGGGCGACGAACATCCACGGGATGGTGCTGATCAGCCGGTTCACTCCTGCAACCGCGTCGTTGTAGTACTGCCGCGCGAACGCCAGCGTGTTCTCGGTGTCGGCGAGGTTATCCTGCAGATTCAAGAAGTTGTTCGACGAATTCAGCTGCGGGTAGCTCTGGCCGAGCGCGAGCAGCGGCGCAAGCGCCGTATCGAGGTCTTTGTCGGCAGCGCTGCGCTGTGCCACCGATTTCCCCGTCGTTGCCGAGGTCAGCGCCGCCCTGGCATCCTTGACGTGGCCGAGGATGCCCTTCTCGTGGGCGGCGAATGTCTGCACGGTTTGCACCAGACTGGGGATCAGCGACGCGCGGCGGGTCAGCTCCACGTCAATGCCCGCCAGGGCCTCGGCAACTCGGACATCGGCGGCGCGGATCTTGTTGTAGCCCATCACGAAACCGATCAGCACCAGCACAGCCAGCACCAACACGAGGATCAAAAGGAATCTCACCATGATCCACCTCCTCCTCCACCGCCGCCGCCACCACCGCCACCGCTGAAGCCGCCGCCACCACTGCTGGAGCCGCCACTGCCCGACGACGACGACAACGCCGTGTACGCACCGATCGACGACGACAACGCCGAGTCGAAGCTGTCGAAACTCGATCCTCCGGAGCCACCGAAGAATCCCGGCCCGGTGCTCGACGATGAGCTGTACCAAACTGGTTGTGGTGCAGCGGTACCCGTCGTTGCTTCATACTTCTTCGCCCATAGGGCGGCCGCGCCGGCGGCCACCGCGAACGGGACATAGGCGGAGTAGAGATCCTTGCGTGCGCCGAAGTCGAAGCGGGCCTCGGCCGAATCGGTGGTCAGCATGCGATGGAATCCCCCGGCGCGCGACCACAGTTCGCGGCCCTCCTCCGTACGTCGGGTACCGACCCCCTCGCCCCACGCGCGCAGGGAGAGCAGGAAGAACGCCCCAAACGGCAGCACCCACATGGTGGTGGGAAACCCCCAACGGAAGATGGCGCACACAATCAGGATGAACGCGATCGCGTTGGCGGTACGGATCCAGAGTTCCTTCTTACGCTTGACGATCAGATGATTGTCAAGCGCCCACTTCGACACGGCTTTAGCCATGTCGGTCTTGGCTTTGCTCAGCTTCTGGCCGGACTTGACCGCCTTCATGGCCTCGAACTCGGTGTTAAGTCCGATGACCTTGAGCGCGGACCCGACCGCGACGCTGACAGGATCCACGTCGGCCCAGGCCGATCTCTCCGCGAGCCCTCGGATGCGCCACTTCTCCTCGTTGATCTGCTTCAGCTCGATCAGCCCGCGGTCGGCCAGGTAGAAGAGTGTCGCGGTGAGGCCGTTCTTCGAAACAGACTCGGTGCGGATGTACTCCAGTTGTACCGGCCCGACACCCGGCGGCGGCGCGTACTGCAGCGGGAATCCCGGCGATGGTTCGGCAGTGGTGCGATACCACAGAAAGGCGCCAAGCCCGCATGCCGCGGTGAGCCCCGCAATCCAAAACACACCGGTCAGGGAGATGCCGAGAATGCGGTCCCACGTATAGGGCCACGGCAGTTCTGCTCGCGGCGGGGTCGGCACGTCGACGCTCGCGCGCACGGTGACCGGGGTGCGCGACCCCAGATAGTCCGCCGACAGCTTGACCGTGTCGCCGCTGATAGTCAGATCTCGACAGGGCACGCCGGCGCCGTAACCGATGGCGCACTGAACCCGCGGGACGGACCCGGGCAGCGTGATCGATATGTCGGCCTGTTGAATCCGGTTGTTCCACGCCGGGGGGATGACATCCCAGTAGAACACCGACCCGGTCGTGACGGGGGCGCCGGTGGATTCGGCGAACGTCTTGTCGGCGCCGGTGCCTGCCGGATCGAGAACGCCGTCGATGGCGTAGCGGATCTCGTACACGTGCGTTCCCGCACTGAGGTACTCATCTGCATCGCCGATCTTGGCCACTCTGAACCGCTCGCCGTCCTCCCACAACATCTGATACGGGGCGGGTTGGCCGTCCATGCGAATCGACGTGATGTCCGGCGCCTGGCGCACCCGCGGGCTGTTCCGATTGGCGATGTCCCAATACCGGAAGATGCCATGCCGCCCGCTGGGGAATTCGGCGGTGATCGTCTCGACCGCATTGAGCCGGCCGGCCTCGTTCACGACGAAATCAGCCTTGTAGTTGCTGAAAACCACCGGATCGTCGATGTTCGATGCTGCCGACCCACCGCGGAGCACAAGGGGCCACAGCAGTCCAAAAGTGATGAGCGCCAACGGGATCAACCAACGGATCACCCGCCCCATGGCCACCTCCCGATCGGCGCAAGTCGCCGTGTCCGCATTACCCTATGTGCAACGGGTCAATCTGCACGCGAGTTGGCTGTTGATCGTGCCGCGCGCTGAGCACGCCGGTCGCCTTTCGCAGCGCCGCCGCGAGTGCCAGTCCTCCGTCACGGGGCACCCGAACCAACATCCGGCTCACCGGGGTGTCGACCGTGACGCCGGGCGGACGGCGGGCGCCGCTCGGCAGCTCGACGGGCCCGAGCAGCTGCGCCGTATCGGGCAATTCGGCGATGTCGAGCAGCGCGTTGACGGCCGCGGGCTCGCCGTCGACCGCTGCGATGTGCACGGCAGGCGGCAGACCGACCTCGGTGCGGGCATCGAACTCGAGGTCGGCGTGCCCAACCGGATCCCACCGGATCAGCGACTGTACGGTCGGGATCGCCGACTCGGCGACAACTGCGACCGTGCCACCGTCGCCGCGGGGCCGCACCAGCGCCGCCGCCGCCATCCAGCGCCGCAGGGTGTCCTCGGCGGCTCGCAGATCCTGACGGCCCAGCAGGGCCCAGCCGTCCAGCAGCAGGGCCGCCCCATAGCCGCCCGCGGCGACCGGCTCAGCGCCCGGTGTCGCGACGACCACGGCCGGTTCGCCGGGCACCGCCGACACCATCGCGTCGCCGCCGGAGGTGATCACGGAGATGCCTGGCAGCGCCTTGCCCAGTTCCTCGGCGGTACGCCTGGCGCCGACCACCACGGCGCGGACCGCGTCGGACCCGCATCGCGCGCAGCGCAGCGCCGAGTCCTCACGCCCACACCATCGACATACGGCGCCTGCGGCGTCGCGGTCCGGCAGCGACATGGGTCCCGTGCAGTGTCTGCAGCGCGCAATGGCCCGGCAGCGTGCACACGAGAGCGCGGGCACGTAGCCGCGACGCGGAACCTGAACCAGCACTGGAAGACCGGCCTGCAGCGCTGTACGCGCGGTACGCAACGCCACCGACGGCAGCCGGGCGGTGCGGGCAGCGGGGTCGCGCTCCTGCTCATGGCCACTGTCGTCGAGCGCAACGACGCGCGGCGCGCGTGCCCGCACGACGGGTCGGGCCGCGACCAGATCGTGCGCCCACCGGCTTCGCACTAGCGCCTGCGCCTCGGCGGTGCGGGCATAGCCGCCGATCAATGCCGCACAGCGCAGTTGGTGGGCGCGCAGCATCGCCACCTCCCTGGCGTGCGGATAGGGGGCGCGCGGTTCGGAGAGGGTGTCGTCGCCGTCGTCCCAGACCATCACAAGGCCCAGGTCCGCGACGGGCGCGAATGAGGCGCTGCGGGTGCCGATGACCATGCGGGCCCCGCCGCGGAGCACGGACAGCCAGCGGCGGTAGCGTTGCGCCGGCCCAAGCCCCGCGGACAGCGCGACAACTCTCTCCTCGTCGACATGCCGAATTGCGGTGGCGTACAACGCGTCGACGTCGCGCTGGTCGGGCAGGATCGCCAAAACGCCGCGGCCCGAATTCACCGTGGCGGCGGCGGCCTCGGAGATGCGGTCTGTCCACGGCTCCCCCGGCAAGGCCTGCCAAACGGCGCGGGCGGCGCGCCCGTCGGACAGGGCGGCAAGGAACTGCTCGCCGCGCCCATAGGTCGACCAGGCTGCCGTGTCGACAGGTTTGACGGAAAGCGGTCCCTGCTCAGGAGCCGGTTGTTTTTCGACGTTGGCATGCCGTGGCGGGACGGCCAACCGCAGCACGTCAGCGCGGGTGCCTGCGTAGCGCGCGGCAACTGCGTCGACGAGCCTGCGTACGTCTGGGGTCAGCACCGGCTCGGCCGACACGACGCGGTCCAACCAGCCAAGCTTGCCGATATGGTCTGTGTCCGAACGCCTTTCGAGGACAAACCCGTCGACGAGGCGCCCGTGGAATCGCACGCGAACGCGCACGCCCGGCTGCGCGTCGTCCGATTGCTCGGCGGATACCAGATAGTCGAATTCGCGGTCGAGGTGCGGCACCGAAAGCATCGGCAGCACGCGCGCTATGGGCTCGTGTTCAGCCTGCTGGCGGGTGGTCGACACCTAGAAAGATGTAGCAGACGGCACAGACGCGCGGCCGAAGAACAATCCCGCCGTGATGAGCACCAGTGATGTGGCGTAAGCCCACCAGATCGGCACGGCCAACGCCTCGGACCCAAGCACGAACTTGCCGATGCCGATCATCCCGTCGGACACCGCGAAACACACCGCACCGAGCGCCGTCCACGGTGTGGGCAGCCGCGCCAGTAGCGCGGCGCACACCATCGCACCGAGCACAGCGATATAGAGCGTCACCGGCACGGCCATGCCCTCGGCGAGCAGCCGTGGCCAGAACCACACCAGCAGCGCCACACAGGCCAAAAGGGTGATCGCAGCCGCCCCGAGCCGCGGCCCCGAGCGCGAGACGAGTGGGATAAGCGCGACCAGGAAGCACAGATGCGCCACAAGAAAGGCGCCGAGGCCTAGCACGAAGGACGGCTGCCACCACGGCATCGCCAGTAGGAAATCCCCCGCTGCCGAGAACACCAGCGCAAAGATCAGCCATCGGCGTTCCCGCGCGATCGGGTGCGCCAACGTGGCCCCGGCGAGTAGCACCGCCGTCAGCGCCTTGACTGCGGGTTGCAGCGCGAATTGACCGGTGAGTTCGGCCCCCGGCGGCAGCCGCAGCGCGGCGAGGATGAGAAATATCCCGTAGCCGGCGCCGACGACCGCGGCCGCCACCCACAGCAGCCTGGTGCGTGGATGTGCGTACCGTGTCCCCATGTCTGTTGCCGAGGAGAAGCCGGCCGTCGACGCCATCCTGCTGAAGGTACTGGAGGCCGTTCCCTTTCAGTTGACAACCGACGGAGGTGTCGAGGCGTCACGGCAACGGTTCCGGGACCTGCCCCGTCGACCGGTGCATCCGGACGTGCGCACCGAGAACCGCACCGTCGGCGGGCCGGCGGGGCCGATCCCGATCCGGGTGTACTGGCCGCCGAACGACGGCGGGGCCACTCCGCCGGTCCTGGTGTTCATCCACGGCGGCGGCTGGTCGGTCGGAGACCTCGACACCTACGACGGGGACGCACGCAACCACGCGGTAGGAGCTGGTGCGGTGGTGGTGTCGGTGGACTACCGGCTGGCGCCTGAACACCCTTTCCCCGCCGCGGTCGAAGACGCGTGGGCCGCAACGCAATGGGTGGCCGCGCACGCCGGGGAGCTTGGCGCTGACCCCGACCGCCTTGCCGTAGCAGGAGACTCGGCGGGTGGCAACCTGGCGGCGGTGGTGGCGCAGTTGGCGCGGGATGCAGGCGGGCCTGCGATCCGGTTTCAGCTGCTGTGGTACCCGGGGACGACATTCGACACGTCGCTGCCGTCGTTCGCGGAGAATGTGGATGCCCCGCTGCTCGGCGACTCAGCGGTGAAGGGATTTTCCCGTTGGTACGTCGGCGATCTGGACCTCTCGGATATGCCTGCGACGCTGGCGCCGGCACGGGCGAAGAGCCTGGCGGGACTGCCCCCTGCCTACATCGCCGTCGCCGGCCACGACCCGCTGCGCGACGACGGCGCCCGCTACGCGGAACTACTTGCCGCAGCGGGTGTGCCCGCAGAGCTGCACAACGCAAGGACGCTTATCCACGGTTACCTCGGATATGCGGGTGTGGTGCCCGCCGCGACCGATGCGATGGAACGCGGACTGTCGGCGCTGCGTGCGGCGTTGCACCCGGCATGAGCGCTACCACCACAACACAACCCGCACTCGTACCGCTCCAACTTTGGTCCACCGATGATGCGGAGGGCGCCGTCCTGCGATGAGTTTCAGCCACTCGCCGCCTCCGTATTGGTGAGGGCTGCCCGGCGCGCCGCTGGCAGCTGAAACCCGGCCAGTAGCCAGGAGCAGAAGTGAACGATCTACTTGAGAGCGCCGTCGCCGCGCACGGCGGCCTGGACCGATGGAATGGGGTCACGTCGATCACCGTCGACGCCTCTATTACCGGGGCCCTCTGGCACGTCAAGGGCAAGGGTGACGCGCTCAAGGACGTTCGCTTTGACGTGGACACCACGCGGCAGCTGTTGACGATGGACTTCGTCGGTCAAGACAAACGGTCAGTCTTCGAGCCCCTCCGTGTCGTCATCCAGCGCCGTGATGGCACGCTCATCGACGCGCGCGACGACCCCGAGATGTCGTTTGACGGTCATCAGCTCGACTCCCAGTGGGACAACATTCATCTCGCTTACTTCAGCGGGGAGGCGCTGTGGACGTATCTGAATACGCCATTCCTTTACACCTGGCCCGGGTTCGTCACCGAAGAGATCGCCCCGATCGAGGTCGACGGCGAAACGTGGCGTCGGCTGAAAGTGACGTTCCCAGATCACATCAAGAGCCATACCCGCCAACAGATCTCGTGCTTCGGCCCGGACGGGCTGCTGCGCCGCTCGGACTTCACCATCGACGTCATCGGCGGGGCGACCGGGCTCGTCTACGCCGCCGACTACCGCGACGTCGACGGCATCATCATCCCCACCGCGCGACGCGGCTACGCCTGGCAGGGCGACTACCAGCTCGTCCCGGAGCCGCTGTTGGTCGCCATCGACATGAGCGAGATCACCATCCGCTGACCTCAACGGGCTTGACCGCCTGAAAGAAAGGTACGGACACGATGACGACAATCGCGGTTTTCGGGGCAACCGGCTATTCAGGCGGGAATATCGCCGCCGAGGCGCTGTCTCGCGGGCACCAGGTGATCGCCGTGGCTCGCAACACCGGCCCACTGGCAGGCCGCACCGACCTCGACGTCCGGCAGGGTTCATTGTTCGACGAGCAGTTCGTCCGCCAAATCGCCACCGAGGCGGACGTCATTGTCGTTGCCCTCCAGGCGCATGGCACCGGCCTCGCCGATTACATCCCGACGCTCGGGCGAATCGCCGCCGACAACGCGGTGCGCATCGGCGTGGTCGGCGGCGCCGGCAACCTGCGGGTTTCGCCCGATGGGCCGCGGGCGCTCGACACTCCAATCTTCCCCGAGGAGTACAGGGAGGACGGCATCGCGCACGCGGAGGTGATGGCGCGCCTGCGTGCACTGCCTGGCGGCGTGGATTGGTTCAGCCTTTCCCCGCCTGCCCTGTACAACTCCGAGAATCGTGGCGAACGTACGGGGATGTTCCGGGTTGGCCAGGATGTGCTACTCCTCGATGAAGATGGCAACTCTCGTATCGGCGGCGAGGACTATGCCATCGCCTTTGTCGACGAGATCGACAAGCCGAGGCATCGGCGGGCCCTCTTCACCGTTGCCTACTGATCGGAGATGCGTCGGCCGCGCCGATGATTCCGGAAATCGCAGCGCCCCTGTACCGGTAGGAGGCGATCAACTTGGCGAAAGCCGCTGTAGTGCTGTACCACACCACGCGCGAGGCCGCCGAACACAATCGGCGGTTGGTCGAGGACGTGCTGGCTGAGCTTGCCGTGCGGGACCCAGGGGGACTGCACTACAAGGCGTTCCGATTCGATGACGGGATGGGATTCATGCATGTCGCCGTCTTTGACGGCACGACGGATCCGTTTGATCGCTGCGCCGCATACCGCGAGTTTCACCGAGATCTCGGCCGTCGGTTGGTGGCACCACCGACGGTGCTGAAGGCCGTGCTGATCGGCTTCTATCGCCCGGGATGCGCTTCCACGATGAGTTTCACCCCGTCGCCGCCTCCATATTGACCAGGAGGTGACAGCAATGCCCAACGCGGTCGTTGTTCAGTACCGAACTCGAGCCGATGGGGCCCAAACCAACCGGCAGCTCATCGAGGCAGTGTTCGAGGAGCTTCGGGATCTTCGGCCCGCCGGATTCAGTTACATGGCGTTCGCCCTCGAAGACGGTGTCGGATTCCTGCACATGGCAGTGGCCGAGTCCGATGAGGATCCGCTGACCCAGACGGCGGTCTTTCGCCGGTTCCAGGAACGCATCGGCGAGCGTCTGGTAGGCCCGGTTGATTTCAAGTCGATGACCATCGTGGGTTCATACGGCGGATAGGAACGGTGATGAAAGTTTCCAAGATCGCTTCGAGGCAAGAGTGGCTTACGGCTCGTCTGGATCTCTTGGCGAAGGAGAAAGCCACGAGCCGGCAGCTCGCTGCCCTGGCGGAGCAGCGGCGTTCGCTGCCCGCCGTCCAAATCGACAAAGACTATGTGTTCGAAGGCCCAGAGGGCGCAGTACGGCTCATCGATCTCTTCGAAGGCCGCAGCCAGCTGATCGTCTACCACTTCATGTGGCTGCACGACATCGACAACGGTTGCCCGAGTTGCTCGTTCGCTGTGGACAACATGCCAGATCCGGTCCACCTCAACGACGGTGCCGATACCACGTTGGTGCTGGTCTCGCGCACGCCCTATCAGCGGTTGAGCCAATTCAAGGCGCGCATGGGCTGGCACCTGCCTTGGTACTCGTCGCAGGGCGGCAAATTCAACTACGACTTCCATGTCAGCAACGACGAGTCGATAACGCCGATCGAATACAACTACAAAGACAAGGCAACCCTCGAGCGCGAGGGGCTGGCGTACGTGGCCGCCAATGGTGCCGACGGGCAAGGCATCAGTGTCTTCGTTCGCGACGACGACCGGGTCTACCACACGTATTCGGCCTACGGTGTGGGTGCCGACGTCATGCTGAGCACGTACCGGTTTCTGGACTTGACCCCGCTGGGCCGCCAGCGCTACATCAACGAATGGCCGTGGCACGACATGTACGGGGCAAGGGATGGCCATGAGCACAGCCACTGACGGCGGCGCCGCGCCTGACGACTTCGGTGTGCTGGCCGAGCCGTTCCGCCGAGAGTTGGTCGCCTACGGCTACCGCATGCTCGGGTCGGTCGACGACGCCGAGGAGATCGTTCAGGACTTATATCTGGACGCGTGGCGCGCCTTTCCTCGTTTCGAAGGGCGCTCCTCTGTGCGGACGTGGCTGTATCGGATCGCTACCCGTGCGTTCGTCAAGGCGGCAGCGCGTCGCAAGCGTCGTCCGTTGCCATCGGAGCTGGTCGGGCCGACGGCGGATGCGGCTGCGGAGATTCAGCCGGCATCGGCGGACCTGGCGTGGCTGCAGCCGGCACCCGATTCGCTGCTGACAGGTACGTTGCACGACCCTGCCTCGGTGGTGGTCGCGCGTGACACGATGCGGCTGGCTTTCGTTGCGGCGCTTCAGATTCTGCCACCACAACAACGAGCGGTGCTCATTCTGCGCGACGTGCTGCAGTGGCGCGCAGCCGAAGTCGCCGCCTTGCTGGATCTCAGCGTGGCAGCGGTCAACAGTGCTCTGCAGCGGGCGCATGCGCGCCTCCCAGCCGATCACGACACCGTCGTCGAGCCGACCGAGCCCCGACAGCGCGAACTGATCGACCGATACGTGGCCGCATTCGAGAACGCCGACGTCGACACCCTGGTGTCGGTTCTGACCGAAGACGCGATGTTCGAGATGCCGCCGTTTCACGCCTGGTTTCGTGGCGACGGGGTCATCGGCGCCTTCCTCGGAGCGCGAATGGCGCAGCTGGGCAAGGCTCGGACAGTTCGCAGTTCGGCCAACGGACAACCGGCGATGGCGCTCTACACGCGGGCCGATTCCGGGCAGCACCTTCTGCATTCGCTGCATGTCCTGACCTTCGCGCCGAGCGGTGTGTCACGCATCGTGGCCTACCAAGATCCCCGCGGACTCCGCAGGTTCAACCTACCGATACGGCCCTAGCACACATGACGCAGGCGATATCCATCCGTTTCCTGATTGTCGGGGCAGCTGGACGCAACGGGGCCACCGGCAACTACGCCGTACGGCAGTTGCTTGCGATGGGGCTGCCGGTTCGGGCTTTCGTTCGGCAGGCCGATGCGCGGGCAGACGAGCTCAGGGCACTCGGCGCCGAAATCGCCGTCGGCGATCTCCACAACTTCGACGAAGTGCGGGCCGCACTTGACGGCGTGCAGCGCGCTTACTTCACCTACCCGATCGCAGAGGGCCTTCTCGAGGCCACAGCGAGTTTCGCCGCCGCGGCCAGACAAGCCGGTTTGCAGTCGATGGTGAACATGTCTCAGATCACCGCCCGCCCGGATCATCCAAGCCCGGCGGCGCGCCAACACTGGCTTGCGGAGCGGCTGCTCGACTGGGCCGCAATCGGCGCGACGCACCTGCGACCGCCGTTCTTTCTAGAGAATCTGATTGCCGTTGCCGCCAGGTCGATTCGCAGCGAGGGCAAGATCTATCTGCCATACGGAGGCGCGCGGCATGCCCCCGTGGCGGGACAAGACCTCGCGCGTGTCGCGGTCGGTATTCTGACCGATCCCGCCGCACATCGTGGCAAGACCTACGTACCCACCGGCCCGGTGTCGCTCTCAGTGGCGGAAATGGCGACCGCTTTCACCCGCGTGTTGGGCTACTCGGTGGAGTATGTCGACATCTCCGTTGAGCGCTGGCAGCAGATACTCGTTCACGTCGAAGGAATGTCTCCTCATTTGATCGAGCACCTGTTGCGTGTGGCGGAGGCGCATCGACAGGGTGAATTCGACGCCCTCACCGACGTGGTCGCAACGATTGGTGGCGCACCACCCAAGTCTCTCGAGGCATTCATCTACGAGCACGCCCCGGCGTTCGGGCTGCCGCTACAGGCTCACACAGCCACGGATGACGGCATCGGAGCACGGTGAATCGAAGACATCTTGACGCCGCCGCGCCGGTCGACTTGAATCGATCCCGGTACGCCTTCGGTGAGATGCCGATTCCCTGACAAACACCCGGCGCAGAGTCTCGGCGCTTCCGAAGCCTGCCAATTGCGCCGAGTCTGCAACCGAGCGGCCTGCGTCGAGCGCCGAACGCGCGGTGTCGATTCGGATCATTTCGACGTAGCGGGCGGGGGTCGTGCCGAGTTCGGTATGGAAGATTCTTGTCAATTGGCGGCTACTTAGAGATGCCTGCGCCGCAAGCGTTTTCACCGTGTGAGTTGCGCCGGGATTGGCAGCGATCGCCTCGGTGAGCTCACGCAACTGCGGTCGGCGCGGAGCGTGCGCCTCGACGAGGGCCGAGAATTGGGACTGCCCGCCCGCCCGCTTGAGGTACACCACCAGCGAGCGTGCGACCTCACGAACGAGGTCGGCTCCGTGGTCAGCTTCCACGAGTGCCAGCGCCAGGTCGATGCCAGCAGACACGCCCGCTGAGGTGTAGATCTCGCCGTCGCGCACGAAGATCGCATCCGGTTCGACGCTGATCCGCGGGTAGGCGCGTGACAGCAGGCCGGCATGCCGCCAGTGGGTGGTGGCGCGGCGGCCATCGAGCATTCCCGTCTTCGCCAAGATGAACGACCCAGTGCAGATGGATGCCATCCGACGCACTCGTGGCCGTAGGTCGGACACGGCGTCCACGAGCCGCGGGTCGATCGGGCGGCCGACCAAGTCGTCACCGCCCGAAACCACTGCGGTGTCGGCCGACTCGACCGAACCGATCGACGCCGCGACGGCCATCTTCGTGCCGACCGACGTCACCACCTCCTGCCCGTCGACGGACGCCATGACCACTCGATACGCCGCACCGAACCGGTTGGCCTCCGAGAACACCTCCGCCGGTCCCGCGACATCGAGCAACTTCATCCCGTCGAACACCACGAACACGACGGTTCGATCTGCGGACATAAAGACACCATATGTCGCTTTCTGTGGGAGATATGGCTCATCGGACACGGACCTTGGGGCGGTCACGCGGCCGACACTGAAGCCATGACAACGCAAACGATCGCGGGTATCGCGATACCAGACACGCCTCTGGTCCGGGAGGCCACCGAGTACATCCGCGACGTCGAGAGCGACCTGCTGTTCAACCACTCCCGACGTGTGTTCCTATTCGGCGCGCTGCAGGGTCAGCGGCGAGGCCTCGACCCCGACCTCGAACTGTTGTACGTCGGGGCGATGTTCCACGACATCGGCCTGACGGCGGACTACCGAAACTCCACGCTGCGCTTCGAGCTCGACGGCGCCAATGCGGCGGAGAAGTTCCTGCGCGACCGCGGTTTCGACTATGCGACCGTGCGCAAGGTCTGGCTTCCATCGCATTGCACACCACGCCAGGTGTTCCCGAGTTCCTCGACCCCGAGATCGCCCTCGTCACCGCGGGAGTCGAGACCGACGTCCTCGGCATCGGGCGCGATGACCTTTCCGAGATGTGCGCAACGCTGTCACCGCCGCCCATCCCCGGCCAGATTTCAAACGCCAAATACTGCAGGCGTTCACTGACGGCAACCGGCACCGTCCCCGCAGCACGTTCGGCAACGTCAACGCCGACGTGCTCGCGCATTTCGATCCGACGTTCGTCCGCGACGACTTCGTCGACATCATCCTCAACGACGGCTGGCCTAGGTAGGCCGTCCGCGCGGGGCGCTAACGTGGGGTCCATGGCTGAACCCACGACCGCGCGGCCCGGCATCGACCCCGTCATGCAGGCGCTGCTGGACGCATTTCCGTTGACGTTCACCATCGACGACGGCGTCGATGTGGCCCGCGAGAAGATGCGGCAGCTCAAAGCACCCCCGGAGCTGCTGCCCGAGATGCGAATCGAAGAACGCACGATCGGCCACGGGGACATCACCGATGTCCCGGTTCGCATCTACTGGCCGCCCATTGAGCAGCACGACAACCTTCCGGTCGTGGTCTTCTACCACGGTGGCGGCTGGGCGATCGGCGACCTGGACACCCACGACCCGCTGGCCCGCGCCCATGCCGTGGCCGCCGAGGCCATCGTGGTGTCGGTGGACTATCGGCTGGCGCCCGAGCATCCGTTCCCGCAGGGCATCGACGACTCATGGGCGGCGCTGCGGTGGGTCGGCGAGCACGCCGCCGAACTCGGCGGCGACCCATCACGCATCGCCGTCGCGGGTGACTCCGCGGGCGGCAACATCTCGGCGGTGATGGCGCAGCTGGCCCGCGACGACGGCGGGCCCGCACTGGTATTCCAGCTGCTCTGGTATCCAACGACGACCGGGGACACGACGCTGCCGTCGATGATCGAAAACCCCGAAGGGCCGATCCTGGACGAAGACGTCGTGGCGGCATTCATGCAGTGGTATCTGCCGCCCGAGATCGACCCGAGCGAGCCCGCCAAGTTGCCGCCCACGCTCGCCCCGGCCAACACCGCCGACCTGTCCGGCTTGCCGCAGGCCTTCATCGGCACCGCCGAATACGACCCGCTCCGTGACGACGGCGCCCGCTACGCCGAATTGCTTTCCGCTGCAGGTGTTCCCGTGGAGCTGTATAACGCGCCGACACTCGTGCATGGGTACGCCAGCTTCGCGCTGGTGGTCCCCGCCGCGGCCGAAGCCACCAACCGCGGTCTTGCGGCGCTCAAGGCCGCGCTGCACAAAGGGTGACCGACCGGCAGGTGCTCGACGCGCGCACACCAAGCCAGTGGGAACAGTGGCTGGAGACAAATCACGACGCGGCGAGTGAGGTCTGGCTGCGGCTGCTGAACAAGAACGCTCAAGAGCCAGGCATGTCGTACGACGAGGCGGTGGAGATCGCGCTCTGCTTTGGCTGGATCGACAGCATGGCCCGGGGCTACGACGACGTTTCGCGCATTCAACGATTCAGCCCGCGAAAGCCACGCAGCGCGTGGTCGGCCTCCAATGTCGAACGGGTGCAACGCCTCATCGAAGCGGGGCGGATGCGGCAAGGGGGCCAGCGCCAGATCGACGCCGCCAAGGCCGACGGCCGGTGGCCGACGTCCTAGCCGCTGCGCGGATACCCGCTCGGCGGGACTCCGTGCCACCGCTTGAATGCGTGGCAGAACGTCGAGGTATCGGTGTAGCCAACGCCTCAGGATCGTTGAAGTCTTCCGGCCCGATCCCGGTGCCTGCAAGGATCTCCGATGTCGCGACTTCGCGTTCGTTGGCGACCTCGCACAACACCCGCGTCGCGTATATCGGGCGACGGAGATCGAGCGACCACGTCGTCGAAGCCATGTCCGAAACTCCCAACTCTCTGTCCGATAGTCCCATTCCGGAGGCGGCCTGTCACTCATACGCTTGATCCATGGCGGCACCAGCGGCGCGGCTGTCCACGTTGACGATGTCGCGCGAGGCGATCACTATCGGTTTCGACGCCGACGACGGCTTCCTGGGCCGAACACGCGGGCACGATATTGCCCGATTTCGCTGCGCCGGAAGACGATTCGTTTCGATCTCACATCCGGACTACGTCGATCACGTGCTGCACCGCGGGCGGTTGAAATACATCAAGTCCAACGAATACGAGCCCATCCGGGCCGCCGCAGGCATCAATCTCTTGACCGACGAAGGCGACTTGTGGGCGGCGCACCGGATCACGCTCAACCCGACGCTTGCACGGCGCCACCTGAACGAAATCGTCGACCTGATGATCGACCCGATCGAGCGGGTGACCGCCGGCCTAACCGCCGAGCGGGAGTTCGACATGCACGCGGTGATGGTGCAGGCGACGCTGCGGGTCGTCGCGAATGCCCTGTTCAGCCAGGACTTCGGGCCCCTCATTCACAGCATGAACGACCTGGCCACCCGGGGGCTGCGGCGCACGGAGAGGTTGGGGCGGTTTGGCCTGTTGGGGCTGCTGCCACGACCGGTCTACAACGCGCTGTCCTGGAGCACGTTCTCCGGAGTGCCGCTGCCACCGCCACTGCGAGAAGGCCAGAAGATCGCGCTGGAACTCGACGCGGCGGTCAACGCCGTAGTCGACGACAGGGTCGCGCATCCCACCGCATCGGCCGACCTGCTCCACGTGCTGTTCAGCGCGGACGACGGAACCTGGCCCCGCAAGCGGGTTCGCGACGAGGCGCTAACGTTCATGCTCGCCGGCCACGAGACCACTGCGAACGCCATGTCATGGCTCTGGTACCTGTTGGCCTGCAACACCGGAAGCACGCGCAGCGAATGCTCGCCGAGATCGACGACGTGCTCGGCGGACGCAGGCCGACCGCCGACGACCTGGGCCGGCTGCCGTGGACGACCGCATGCGTGCAGGAGTCGCAGCGTTACTTCTCGGCCGTGTGGATGATCGCGCGCGAGGCGGTCGAGGCCGACGACATCGACGGGCACCATATCCGTCCCGGCACCACGGTGCTGATTCCCGATCCACACGATCCACCACGACGAGCGCTGGTGGCCCGACCCTGAGACGTTCGACCCCGACCGGTTCCTCGGCGACGCCGCCAAGGAGCGCCCGCGGTCGGCATATCTGCCGTTCGGTGGCGGACGACGGATCTGCATCGGGCAGAGCTTCGCGCTGATGGAGATGGTGCTCATGGCGGCGATCATGAGCCAGCGCTTCACCTTCGACCTGGTGCCAGACCACCCGGTCGAACTCGAAGCGACACTGACGTTGCGGCCCAAACACGGCCTCCCGTCGTCGGACGACAGACGGGAGGGCTGAGGATGCCCGATTACGAGACCGATCATCGTCGGCGCCGGATTCTCCGGCATCGGCACCGCCATCAAGCTCGACAAGGCCGGGACTGGGTGATTACCTGGTGATCGAGGCCGGCGACGGGCCGGGCGGCACCTGGTACTGGAACACCTATCCCGGTATCGCCGTTGACATTCCGTCATTCTCCTACCAATTCTCGTTCGAGCAGAGCCCGGAACTGGACGCGGACGTACGCCGCAGGGCGCGAACTGAAGGCCTACGCCGAGCACTGCGTCGACAAGTACGGATTGCGGCGCAAGATCCGGTTCAACACCAAGGTGGTCGGTGCGACGTTCGACGACGACGCAAGATCTGTGGCGTGTCGAGCTCGACGGCGGCGCACGCGGTCACCGCCCGGTTCCTCGTCAACGCGTGCGGCGTGCTCGATCACACCGAACCTGCCCGACATCGACGGCGTGGACTCCTTCGCAGGCGTGACCATGCACACCGCCCGGTGGGACCACACCCAGGATCTGACCGGCAAACGCGTCGCGATCATCGGTACAGGCGCCTCTGCCGTACAGGTCATCCCCGAGATCGCACCAATCGTCGAGCGGCTCACCGTCTTTCAGCGCACGCCGATCTGGTGCTTCCCGAAGCCGGATGTCCCGGTTTCGCCGACGGCGCGGCGATTGATGCGGATTCCCGGCGGCCAAATCGTGCAGCGGCTGCTCAGCCAGGCCTACGTCGAACTCACCTTCACCCTGCCCGCGCAGTACTTCACCATCAACCCGATGGCCAAGAAGATGAGCAAGTTCGGTGCGTCGTATCTGCGCAAGCAGGTCGACGATCCCGAGGTCCGCGACAAGTTGACGCCGCGCTATGACGTCGGCTGCAAGCGTCCCGGCTTTCACAACACGTACCTGTCCACGTTCAATCGCGACAACGTGGAGTTGGTGACGGAGCCGATCGACAAGATCACCGGTTCTGGCGTGGCAACCATCGACGGCGAAACCCGCGACGTCGACGTGCTGATCCTTGCGACCGGCTTCAAGGTGATGGACACCGACGAACAGCCGACTACCCGCTGACCGGATCCCGGCGGCCGGTCGTGGCGCGAGTACTGGAACGAACATCGCCTCGCAGGCCTACGAGGGTGTCAGCGTGCCCGGCTTCCCGAATTACTTCACGGTGTTCGGCCCGTACGGCTACGTCGGCTCGTCCTACTTCGCCCTCATCGAGGCGCAGACGCCATCACATCGTGCGATGCCTGACGCAGGCACACCGCACGAATGCCCGCCGGGTCGAGGTCAAGCAGGAAGCCAACGACCGCTACTTCGCCGAGATGATGCGCAAGCGGCACCGGCAGATCTTCTGGCAGGACAGTTGCCAGCTGGCCAACAGCTACTACTTCGACAAGAACGGCGACGTGCCGTTGCGGCCGGCCAGCACCGTCGAGGCGTACTGGCGCAGCCGCCGATTCCCGCTCGACGACTACGTGTTCTGCGAGTTCGGTGAGCGCCGATCGCACACACGCAAACTAGACCGAGGCCTTCAGTTCCTCGACCTTGTTGGTCTGCTCCCACGGCAGCTCGACGTCGGTGCGGCCGAAGTGGCCGTAGGCCGCGGTCTGCGCGTAGATCGGGCGCAGCAGGTCCAGGTCGCGAACGATGGCGCCGGGCCGCAGGTCGAAGACCGACGTGATGGCCTTCTCGATGCGGGCCGGGTCGACGGTCTCGCTACCGAACGTCTCGACGAACAGTCCGACCGGTGCTGCCTTGCCGATCGCATAGGCGACCTGCACCTCGACACGCTCGGCCAGGCCCGCTGCGACGACGTTTTTTGCCACCCAGCGCATCGCGTAGGCCGCAGAACGGTCCACCTTGGACGGATCCTTGCCTGAGAACGCGCCACCGCCGTGGCGGGCCCATCCGCCATAGGTGTCGACAATGATCTTGCGGCCGGTCAGGCCTGCGTCGCCCATCGGGCCGCCGACGACGAACTTCCCGGTCGGGTTGACCAGTAGCCGGTAGTCCGACGTGTCCATGGTGTCGTGCGCCAGGTCGCCAAGCACGGTGTTGACGACCTTCTCGCGAATATCGGGCGTGAGCGTGTTCACGAGGTCGATGCCGTCGGCGTGCTGCGTCGAGAGCACGACGGTGTCCAGCCGCACCGGGATGGTGCCGTCGTACTGAACGGTGACCTGCGTCTTGCCGTCCGGCCGCAGGTAGTCCAGCACGCCGCTCTTGCGGACCTCGGTCAGCCGGCGGGCGAGACGATGGGCCAGCGCGATCGGCAGCGGCATCAGCTCAGGGGTGTCCTTGATCGCGTAGCCGAACATCAGGCCCTGGTCACCTGCGCCCTGGGCGTCCAGTGGGTCGCCCGCGCCTTCGACGCGCGCCTCATGGGCGGTGTCGACGCCCTGGGCGATGTCGGGCGATTGCGCGCCTATGCCGATGTTCACGCCGCAGGAAGCACCGTCGAAGCCCTTGTCCGACGAGTCGTAGCCGATCTCGAGGATGCGCTCACGCACCGTGTTGGTGATATCGGCGAACGCCTCCTTCGCCGATGTCGTGACCTCGCCGACGACGTGCACCTGCCCGGTGGTCACGAGGGTCTCGACCGCGACCCGCGACTTGGGGTCCTGCGCGAGCAACGCATCGAGCACCGAGTCGCTGATCGCGTCGCAGATCTTGTCGGGGTGGCCCTCGGTTACCGACTCACTGGTAAACAGCCGAGCATCGCTCACGGTTCGAACCCTTTCCGAAACTTAGTTAGACGAATTATATCTGTGCCTGATGTCGCCGCCGCAGCGGTCCATGCCCTGCTGCACCCAACCGCGTGCCTCGGTGACGCGCAACCCTTACGTGCAGGCTGACGCGTTCGCTCGGGCTTACCCGCCGCTGTTCTGCAGGAACGCCACGATTGCGTCAACAATACGGCTGGCCATCAGAGTTTTCGAACCGTGTTCCAGTGCTACTTCGGTTTCGTCGGACGCCAGCAGCCAGCCGTCGTTGTTGTCCACCTCGAACGCCCGATTCTCACCGACCGCGTTGACGACTAGCAAATCGCAGCCTTTTCGCCGCAATTTCGCACGGGCATGGAAGAGGACGTCGCCATTGGCGTCGCCAGTCTCCGCGGCGAACCCGACGATGGCTCGCATGTTGGGCAGCTGGCCGTCGGCGCGGCCCCGCACGGCCCCGGCCAACACGTCGTCGGTACGCGTCAACTCGATGAGGGGGGTGTCAGCGTTCGGATCGGCGGACTTTTTGATCTTGCTGGTCGCAAAGTGAGTGGGCCGGAAGTCGGCGACCGCGGCGGCCATCACCAGCACATGCGCGTCGGGTGCGTGCTTGGAAACGGCGTCTTTGAGCTGGGCGGCGGAACCGATGCGGATCACCTCGACACCGGCCGGGTCGATGAGGCCAGCGGTGTTGCCCGCGATGAGCGTCACCTCCGCGCCGCGTTGGGCCATCACGCGGGCCATCGCGTAGCCCTGCTTGCCTGAGCTGCGGTTCCCGATGAATCGCACCGGGTCGATGGGCTCACGGGTACCGCCAGCGGTCACCAACACCTTGACCCCGGCCATGTCGTAGGGCAGCGCGTCGCCGCGAGCCAGCAGCAGCTGGGCCAGCGTGGTGATCTCCTCGGCCTCGGGCAGACGGCCCGCGCCGCTGTCGGCGCCCGTCAGGCGGCCGGAAGCGGGTTCGAGGACAACCGCGCCGCGGCGGCGCAGCGTCGCGACATTGTCGACGGTCGCCGGGTGAAACCACATCTCGGTGTGCATCGCAGGGGCGAACAGCACCGGACATCGCGCGGTCAGCAGCGTCGCGGTCAGCAGATCATCGGCACGGCCCGCGACCGCACGGGCCAACAGGTCAGCGGTGGCAGGCGCGACGACGACCAGATCGGCGTCCTGGCCGATGCGGACGTGCGGCACCTCATGGACGTCATTCCAAACGCCGGTGTGCACTGGGTTTCCGGACAGGGCCTCCAAGGTGGCGGCGCCGATGAAGCGCAACGCGGCCTCGGTGGGCACGACGCGTACGGAATGTCCGGCCTCGGTGAGCTGACGGACAACGGTGGCCGCTTTGTAGGCGGCGATGCCTCCGGCGACGCCGACGATGATCCGCTTGCGGTCCGTCACGGTCAGCTGCTCTGCTCTTCGCCCGAGAGGCTCATCGCCAGGCCTTTTTTACTCGCCCTCGGTGTGCTCGAGCAGGTCTTCGTGAATCTCGCGCAGCGCGATGGACAGCGGCTTTTCCTGCAGACCGGGCTCGACCAACGGGCCGACGTACTCGAGGATGCCGTCGCCGAGCTGGTTGTAGTAATCGTTGATCTGGCGCGCCCGCTTTGCGGCGTAGATGACCAGCGCGTACTTGCTCGACGCGCGGTCAAGCAACTCGTCGATGGGCGGGTTGGTGATGCCCAACGGCGTGTCGTATGCGCCGGCGGCGGCCGTGTCGACGTTGTCCACAGCGGCCAGCTGCGCATCGGCGTGCGGGATGCTCACGTAGAAAATCTCCTGGAGGTTTAGGTGGCTCTCGGGCGGGATGGCGTCGGTGTACGACGCCTCAACAAGTTCCGTCCACCAGCAAGGATACCAATGCAGTGCAGGCAGACTCCAACTCGCTGTTCACGACGACCACGTCGAAATCATTTTGAGCGGCAAGTTCCGCGCGTGCGGTGGCCAATCGTCGGGCCATCACCTCGGAAGTTTCGGTGCCGCGCCCGGTCAGTCGGCTCTGCAGAGCCTCCCAGCTGGGGGGCGCCAGAAAGACCGTGGTGACCTCGGGCATCGCCTGTTTAACGGCCCGCGCACCTGCCAGGTCGACTTCGATCAGAACCGGGTGTCCGGCCTCAGTAGCCTCACGAATGGGCGCGGCCGGCGTCCCGGAGCGGTGCAAACCGCCGTGGATCTCCGCCCATTCCAGCAGCGCACCGTCGTCGATCAGCTGCTGGAACCGCTCGGCGGTCACAAACGAATAATCGACGCCGTCCACCTCGCCAGGCCGCGGGGCTCTGGTGGTGGCGGAGACCGAAAAGTGCAGGTCGGGAAGCCGGTGCCGCAGGCAGCGGACGACCGTAGATTTCCCGACGGCAGAGGGACCGGACAGCACAACAACACGACTCATCGCTGTCCGACCCCCCGGCCGGCGCTCACTAGTCGCTGGTGAAGTCGAACTTCTCCAGCAGAGCCTTGCGCTGACGGTCGCCCAGTCCGCGCAGACGGCGGGTCGGGGCGATCTCGAGCTCGGTCATGATCTCCTGCGCCTTGACCTTGCCGACCTTGGGCAATGCCTCCAGAAGCGCAGAAACCTTCATCTTGCCGAAGACCTCGTTGGTCTCGGCATCCTTGAGTACCTGCTTGAGGTTGGTGCCGCCGCGCTTGAGCCGATCTTTGAGCTCGGCACGTGCTCGACGTGCGGCAGCAGCCTTCTCCAACGCTGCCGCGCGCTGTTCGTCGGTCAACTGGGGAAGGGCCACGGGTTCCTCCGTCTCGTCCACAACTACCTGTTTTGTCTTGGCTGATCCGTAAACCAGCCAGCGACGACGACCGTACCCACGCAATCTGACGAAAGCTAACCCCACCCCCTGGTTAGGGCGCCAAAAGCCCAGCGTGTAAGGGGCTGGTGTGAGGGCCCGTCAAACGCCTTGAACGGCGCAAACGCCCCGGTCGACGTCAACGTAGATCTGGAAATGCCTGCATATCAAGGGTTTTCGGCCAGCCGCCTTACGGTCGCACCATCGGGTTCGTCGCCGCCCTGAATGGCCGGTCTGCGCGCGGCCGCCAAACTTAAGAAAACTTTGGCTGGTCACGGCGTGTCGGGCGTGTCGTCACGCTGGGGTGGCAGTCATCTGACCTGTCGGTTGACAGGTAGGCGGGGCACGTAGCGCACTCCTAAACAGGCCAAAGCTCACGCATAGCTCAGCTCCATAACCTGCGGCAGTCGGTGTAATAAAACTTCTCGCTTTGACCAACCGCGAAAGGCGGCTGATCATGAAATTCAAGCAATTGACCTGCAGTTCTGCGATCGCACTGGCGATCGGCGCCTCCATCTTGACCCTCGGTAGCGGAGTCGCAGGTGCCCAACCGGGTCCCCAACCCTGCCAATTCGGTGACTGCCAAGGGCCAGGCGGCCCAGGCGGTCAGGGCGGACACGATCAGGGGCCCCCTGCCGGAGGGCACGATCAGGGGCCCCCGCCAGGCGGCCAGGGTGGACCCCGAGGGCCTGGCGGCCCCGGTGGACCCGGTGACCCAGGTGGCCAGGGGCCGGGCGATCACAACCCGGCCTGGGGCCCACCCCCGCCCGATCAGGGCTGGCGCGGAATCGATGACGGCAGGCGCGATCACCAGCCGTTCAACTACAACGGGAGCTGGGTGACGCCGATCTACAACCCCGACTTCAACAACTGGGGCTTCTGGTTCTTCGGTATCTGGATTCCGCTGTAAACCCGGCCCTGGTGTCGCGGATGGCGATCAACTACAGTCTGTAGTAGATCCATCCGCGACACCGGGAGCGGTCTATGCGACGGGCATTTCAGGCATTTCTGGCGCTGTTCGGCGCCGTCGTGATCGGCATTTCTCTGGCGCACTTCGCGATCGGCCCGCAAGCGATCATCGGTGGCGTTGCGGTGAACCCGACGATGGCTGGCGAGGACCGGTTCTTCGCCGGGCTCCTTCTGTGTTGGGGCATCGCGCTGCTGTGGTGCGCACGCGACGTGGAGCACAAGCGCGTCTACATCACCCTGCTGGCCGCTGCGTTCTTCGTCGGCGCGATCGGGCGGCTGCTCGCAATCGTGCTCGACGGTCCACCTCATCCGTTCTACGTCGCGATGCTCGTGCTCGAGTTGGCGCTGCCGCCGCTGATGGTGAGCGTTGCCAGGCGAGTCGCCGAACCGGAGTCGGCCGCGCGCTGACCCGATAGGTTCGTTGCGTGTTGCGGTCCGTGTGCGCCGTGCTCGTAATGGTTCTCGGCGGCCTGGTGTCCGAGCGTCGCCGCTCCGGCGTGGGCCTGCGGCTGTGGGGCATACATCCCCGACAAAGCGGGCGCGTCCGTCGTCGACGAGCGAGCGATGGTGGCCTGGGACGGCAAGACACAGGACATCCTGATGTCGTTCAACGTCTCTGGCAGTTCGGACAAGGCCGCCTGGGTCATGCCCGTGCCATCCGCCGCCAAGGTCTCGCTCGGCGACACCGAGGTGTTCGACGAGCTCGCCAGGCTCACCGCTCCACGCGTGGAGTACCGCGACTCGTGGTGGCCGACGTTCACCTGGCTGCTCCCCGGCGCAACGAGCTCGTTGGAGACCGCAGGCGCACCTGGCGGCGCAGTCAACGTACTCGGTCATCAGCGGATCGGCCCGTTCGACGTCACCCGGCTGGCCGCCAACGACTCCGACCGCGTTGGCTACGTGGTTGGCGGACAAGGGATTTCCGCATCCGGGCGGCCTAGAAGCGAACCTCGCGCCGTACATCGCGGACCACTGGGAAATCGTGGCGATACAGCTCGCTCCTGCCCAGGCGGGTGAGTCGCTGACCGGCGATCTGCAGCCGCTGAGGCTGACCTTCACGTCCGACAAACTCGTCTATCCGATGCGGCTGTCCCGCTCGGCGACGACGCCGCAGACCGTCAATCTCTATGTCATTGCCGACCATCGGATGGATCCGAAGTCCGTGCCCGTTGCCGGCCAGAAGCCATCCTGGCAATTCGCCGGCCACCTCGAGCGCGCCGACGTCTCCCCCGCGCTGGCGGACTACGTCGGCGACGGCGCATTCTTGACCCAATGGAACGACTACATCTATCAGCCCGAGTTGATCGACGGCGACTACGTTTTCGGACCGGCGGCGTCGGACACGCCGTTCCAGCACGTCATCTACCGAACACGTGACCGCGGCGACACCACAGGCCTCATCCTTCTCGCCGTGCTCGCCTCGTGCGCCGTGGTACTCGTCGTCGTGCTCGCGCGGCGGCGCCGCCGAAAAGCTAGCGTCTGATCTCGACCAGCAATACCCACGCGTTGGCCGTCGCCGATACGAAACCCGTTGCGACAGCGGCAGTTACCCAGTAAAGGCCGCCGCCGCGTTGCAGCCAGAGCGAGAAGGCGGCGACCACCAACAACAGCGCAGGGACTCCAGAGCAGCGCGAGGTCATCGCTCGCACCCGATGTTGCCCGACCTCTGGTGCCACAGCCCGACGATCACGCCCGCCGCCGTCGCTATGCCGAGCATGCCGACCTCGACGGCCAGCGCTCGACGATCCTGTCCTGGAGTGGCGACGAAGATCGCCGTCAGCAGGATGGCGACGGTGAGGCCGAGCGTGGTGGCGGCGCGGGCGGGGACGCCGGGATACTTCAGCACATCGGACAAGTTCAGGGACAGCCCGACGAACAACAGACCGGCTAGCGCGGCCGCCCCGCCCGCAACGGTATTCGCGAAGACAGTCCATGCAGCGGGGTCGTACGGGTCATGCCAGATACGCCACGGCATCGCGGAAGCGCTCAGCCGCGGCGCGCACGGCCGCGACCTCGGGGCCGGCCCGCAGCACCTCACGTGATACCGCGGGCAACAGCTGCCCGGGGTGAGCCCCGCCAAGTCCGCCCAACGCCTCAGGCCGTCCACCCTGCGCGCCGACGCCCGGTACCAGCACCGGACCGCCCAGTGCGCTGACATCCGGGGGGTCGGACACGGTCGCGCCGACGACTACGCCGACCGACCCTGGCTCGGGTGATTCGTGGTTCACCGCGGCGGCGGCGTCGACTATCGATTGCGCGACGGTCCTGCCCCCCGCGTCGGCCCGCTGCACGCTGGCCCCCTCGGGATTCGACGTGGCGGCCAGCACGAACACCCCTCGATCGCGGGCAGCTGCAGTGTCGAGAAGCGGTTGCAGGGAACCGAATCCGAGATACGGCGAGGCGGTCACCGCATCGGCGGCCAGTGGTGAATCTCCTGCCCACGCATCGGCGTAGGCCGCCATCGTCGAGCCGATGTCGCCGCGTTTGGCGTCGGCCAGCACGAGTACCCCCGCGGCCTGCAACGCGCCGATTGTCTGCTCCAGCACCGCAAAACCTTGGGCACCGAATGCCTCGAAGAACGCGACCTGCGGCTTGACCACGGCAAAATCGGCGAACGCCGCGACACAGACATCGCAGAACTTGGCGAGACCGTCGGCGTCCACGGTCAGGCCCCAGGCGCGGATCAGTTCGGGATGCGGGTCGATGCCAGGGCACAGCGGGCCCCGTCTGGACACCGCATCGGCGAGCCGATGACCGAATCCGGCCACCGCTACGGTCCCAGCGCGCTGTGCAATTCCTGCAGCGACATCACACCGATGTCACCGCGGATCGCGGCCTCGATGCCCTGCACAGCTGCCGACGCGCCCTGCACCGTCGTCACGCATGGAATGTTCATAGACACTGCGGCCGAACGGATTTCGTACCCGTCGATACGCGGGCCGGAATTGCCGTAGGGAGTGTTGATCACCATGTCGATCTCGCCAGCCCGGATTGCGTCCACCGCTGACAACTGTGGACGGTCGGGGCTTGGCTCCTCGAAGTGCTTTCGGACCTCGTCACACGGAATGCCATTTCGCCGCAACATCTCCGCGGTTCCCGCAGTGGCCAGCACCCGGAAGCCCAAGTCGGCCAGCCGTTTCACCGGAAACACCAGCGAGCGCTTGTCGCGGTTGGCAACCGAGACGAACACGGTGCCCTCCGTAGGCAACGAGCCGTACGCGGCCGTCTGGCTTTTCGCGAACGCGCTGCCGAAGTCGTGGTCGATGCCCATCACCTCGCCGGTCGACTTCATCTCCGGGCCGAGCAGCGAGTCGATCTGCGCGCCGTCGGCCTTGCGGAAACGATGAAATGGCAGGACGGCTTCCTTCACCGCGACCGGCGCGTTGCGTGGCGCAACCGCGCCGTCACCGGTCTTGGCGAGTACGCCTTCCTCACGCAGTTGGGCGATTTGGTGCCCAGCATGATTCGAGCGCACGCCTTCGCCAGCGGCACCGCGGTCGCCTTCGAAACGAACGGCACGGTGCGGCTTGCGCGGGGATTGGCCTCAAGCACGTAGAGCACGTCATCCTTGAGTGCGTACTGCACGTTGAGCAGCCCGACCACGCCGATGCCGTGGGCAATGGCCTCGGTGGCACGCCGGACCGACTCGATATCGCTGCGGCCCAACGTGACCGGCGGCAGTGCACAGGCCGAGTCGCCGGAGTGGATGCCTGCCTCCTCAATGTGCTCCATGATTCCGCCGATGTACACCTCGGTGCCGTCGCAGAGCGCGTCGACGTCGATCTCGATGGCGTCCTCAAGGAACCGGTCGACGAGCACCGGGTGTTCGGGCGACAGCTGGGTGGCGCGGGTGATGTATCCCTCAAGCGTCTCGTCGTCGTAGACGATCTCCATGCCGCGCCCACCCAGCACGTAGGACGGCCGCACCAGCACGGGGTAGCCGATCTCGGCGGCGATCCTGCGCGCCTGTTCGAAGCTGGTGGCCATGCCGAACTTGGGTGCGGGCAGCCCCGCGGCGCGCAACACCTCACCGAACCGTCCGCGGTCCTCGGCCAGGTCGATGGCCTCCGGCTTGGTGCCGACGATCGGCACGCCTGCCTTCTCCAGACGCTCCGCCAGACCAAGTGGGGTCTGGCCGCCGAGCTGCACGATGACGCCGACGACACCGGGACCGCCCTTCCCGGAGGCTGATTCGGCGTAGTACACCTCCAGCACGTCCTCGAACGTCAACGGTTCGAAGTACAGCCTGTCGGCGGTGTCGTAGTCGGTGGACACCGTCTCGGGGTTGCAGTTGACCATCACGGTCTCGAACCCGGCCGCACTCAGCGTGGTTGCGGCGTGCACACAGCTGTAGTCGAACTCGATGCCCTGCCCGATCCTGTTGGGCCCCGAGCCGAGAATCAGTACCTTCGGCTTCTCGGCTTGCGGCGGCGACCTCCGTCTCGGCGGCGGGGTCCACTTCATAACTGCTGTAGTGGTACGGCGTCTTGGCCTCGAACTCCGCAGCGCAGGTGTCGACGGTCTTGAAGACGGGGTGGATACCGAGCCGCTGACGCAACACACGCACACCGACCTCACCGGCCAATTCCGGTCGCAGCGCTGCGATCTGACGGTCCGAGAGGCCGTAGTGCTTGCTGCGCCGCAACAGCTCCTCGTCCAGCACCGGTGCGTCCAACAGTTCCGAGCGCAGTGCGACGAGCCCCGCGATCTGCTCGACGAACCACGGGTCGACACCCGATGCTTGTGCGACAGCCTCGACTCCTGCGCCAAGGCGCAGCGCCAGTTCCATGTCGTAGAGCCGCCCATCGGTGGGTGTCTTGAGGCCCTCCAGCAGATCGTCGACGCCCACGTCCGGATCTGGGGCGGTCCAGAACCCCGCCCGGCCCGTCTCCAGGGAGCGCATCACCTTGCCGAGCGCCTCGATGAAGTTGCGTCCCAACGACATCGCCTCGCCGACCGATTTCATGGTGGTGGTCAGGGTGGCGTCGGCGCCTGGGAACTTCTCGAACGCGAACCGAGGCGCCTTGACGACGACGTAGTCCAGCGTCGGCTCGAAGCAGGCGGGTGTCTCCTTGGTGATGTCGTTGATGATCTCGTCGAGCGTGTAGCCGATCGCCAGTTTCGCGGCGATCTTGGCGATCGGGAAGCCGGTGGCCTTGGACGCCAGAGCACTCGACCGCGACACGCGCGGGTTCATCTCGATGACGATGAGGCGGCCGTCGGCCGGGTTGACCGCGAACTGGATGTTGCAGCCGCCGGTGTCGACGCCGACCTCGCGCAGGATCGCGATGCCGAGGTCGCGCATCTTCTGGTATTCGCGGTCGGTCAGCGTCATCGCCGGGGCGACGGTGACCGAGTCGCCGGTGTGCACGCCCATCGGATCGACGTTCTCGATCGAGCACACCACGACGACATTGTCGTGGCGGTCGCGCATCAGCTCGAGCTCGAATTCCTTCCAGCCGTAAGATGGATTCCTCGATCAGCACGTTGGCGCTGGGCGATGCGGTCAACCCGTCGCCTGCCATCCGCTCGACATCCTCGGCGGAATACGCCATGCCCGAACCCAGTCCGCCCATCGTGAAGGACGGACGCACAACGACGGGCAGCCCGAGCTCCTCAACCGTCTCGCGCACCTCGTCCATGGTGAAGCAGACCCGCGACTTCGCCGACTCGCCGCCGACCTTGGCGACGATGTCCTTGAACCGCTGCCGATCCTCGCCGCGCTGAATGGCCTCGAAGTCGGCGCCGATCAGCTCGACGCCGTACCGTTCCAGCGCCCCGTTCTCGTAGAGCGCGACGGCCGTGTTCAGCGCTGTCTGACCGCCCAGTGTGGCGAGCAGCGCGTCGATCTTGTTGCCGCGCTCGGCTTGTTGAGCGATGACGCGCTCGACGAACGCTGGGGTGATCGGCTCGACGTAGGTGTGGTCGGCGAACTCGGGGTCGGTCATGATGGTCGCCGGGTTGGAGTTGACCAGGCTGACCTGTAGCCCCTCGGCGCGCAGCACGCGACAGGCCTGAGTGCCCGAGTAGTCGAACTCGCAAGCCTGTCCTATGACAATCGGCCCGGAGCCGATCACCAGCACGTGGTTCAGGTCGGTGCGACGCGGCATCTAGTGCTTCTCCCCTGCCATCAGGTCGGCGAAATGGTCGAAGAGGTACTCCGCGTCGTGCGGGCCTGCCGCCGCCTCAGGGTGGTACTGCACCGAAAAGGCGCGCCCGTCAACGAGTCTGATGCCTTCCACAACGCCGTCGTTGGCGCAGGTGTGGCTGACCTCCGCGGGTCCAAACGGGGTATCCGAACCGCTCGCCGGCCTCTCCTTCTAGTGCGAACCCGTGGTTCTGTGCGGTCACCGCGACCCGGCCGGTGGCGTGGTCGATGACCGGCACATTGATGCCGCGGTGCCCGAACACCATCTTGTAGGTCGAGCGTCCAAGCGCCCTGCCGAGGATCTGGTTGCCGAAGCAGATGCCGAACAGCGGGATTCCGGCACCGAGCACCTCGCGGGTGACGCCGACGATATGGTCGGCGGTCGCGGGGTCGCCAGGCCCATTGGACAGAAACACCCCGTCAGGCTTGAGTTCGGCGATCTGTTCGAAGGTCACCGTCGACGGCAACACATGGCTGCGGATGCCGCGTCTTGCGAAGTTGCGCGGCGTGTTGGTCTTGATGCCGAGGTCGATCGCGGCGACGGTGAACCGTTGTGGCCCATCGGGTTCCACCACATAAGTAGCCTCGGTGCTGACCTCGCCTGCCAGGTCGGCACCCAGCATCGAGGGCTGGCTGCGCACCCGGGTGATCAGCTCGTCAACGGACGCATCGCCTGAGCCTGATGTCGCCGCCAATGCGGCTCCGGAGAACACCCCGGCCTTCATCGAGCCCAGGCTGCGCAGGTGTCGCACCACCGCGCGGGTGTCGATGCCCGCGATGCCGACGATGTCCTGGCGAACGAGTTCGTCGTCGAGCGTCCCGGTGGCGCGCCAGTTCGAGGCGCGCGGCGACGGGTCACGCACCGCGTAGCCCGCCACCCAGATCTTGTCGCCGCGACTTTCGGCGTCCTCGTGGTTCCAGCCGGTGTTGCCGATCTGCGGTGCGGTCGCCACCACGATCTGCCCGTGATAACTCGGATCGGTCAGCGTCTCTTGGTAGCCCGACATGCCGGTGGAGAACACCGCCTCGCCCAGCGTCTGCCCCATCGCCCCGAACGGGGTGCCGGTGAAGATGCGTCCGTCCTCGAGGACTAGGACCGCCTTGCTCATGCGACCTCTAACCAGCGGTCGTAGTCCGCGCGATTGTCGGCGCGAAAACCGGTGTCGATTTCGGTGCCCGAAGGCAACCGCCACCGGATCGCCAGAATGCCTTCGTGCGTCATCGCCTTGCCCGCGATGCCCTTCTCGGTGCGGATCGCGGCGATCGCGTCGTCGGGTATCCAGATTGGTTCGGCGCCCGTGCGCTGCAACATGATTCCTTCGGGATAGCGGGTCAATACGGCCTTGGCGCGGTAGCCGAGGTCGCCGACCGCGATGCGGTCAAGCCAGCTGGGCGCCAGCGTGCTGCCGACGTAGAGACCCTTGGTCGCGGGGATAACGCCGGGCCGACGGTATCCGGCAGCGACGGCAGCGTGCCGATCAATTGCGCTTGCCGCTGCGCGCGATGCAGCCAGCCGCGCATCATCTGCCGGATCACGAACGCGATCAGCACCGCAACCACTGCGGCCATGATCAGCGACCCGACGAGCGTTCCGGTGTTCATGCCGGGCTCTTCCCGTCGCGCGCAGTGATCTTGCCGCGCAGCAGCGTCAGCGTGACGGCCGCAGGCAATTCCATCGATTCGTAACGGCGTGTTGTCCGAGCGACTGGCCAGTGCCGCGCCATCGACTGTCCAGGTGGCGTCGGGGTCGACGACCGTAAGGTTGGCCGGTTCGCCGATCTCCAGCGGTCGGCCTTGGTCCGGCAATCCGACTATGCGGGCTGGGTTTTCGCTCATCACCCGCGCGACGTCGCGCCACGTCAGCAGGCCTGGCCGGACCATCGACTCGACCACCACCGACAGCGCTGTCTGCAGTCCAAGCATGCCGGGCCGGGCGACGGAGAACTCGCAGAATTTCTCGTGTTCAGCATGCGGGGCGTGGTCGGTGGCGACACAGTCGATGACCCCGTCGGCAAGAGCCTGGCGCAGCGCTTCGGCGTCACTGACCTCGCGCAGCGGCGGGTTGACCCTGTTGCGGCCGTCGTAGGTTGCCAGCCGCCGGTCGTCGAGCATGAGGTGATGCGGTGTCACCTCAGCGGTGATCGAAATACCCTGCGCCTTGGCCCATCTGATGATCTCGACGGTGCCAGCTGTGGAGGCGTGGCAAATGTGCACCCGCGCGCCGGCGTCGCGGGCCAGCAGCGCGTCACGTGCGACGATGGATTCCTCGGCGGCGCGCGGCCAGCCCGCCAACCCGAGCCGCGCGGCGTTGGGGCCCTCGTGCGCGACCGCGCCGACGGTCAGGCGCGGCTCCTCGGCGTGCTGGGCGACGAGCACACCTAGGCCCGTGGAGTATTCGAGTGCACGGCGCATCAGCAGTGGGTCGTGGACGCAGATGCCGTCGTCGGAAAACATCCGCACCTGACCGGCGCCGGCGTTCATCATGCCCATCTCGGTGAGCTGGGTGCCTCCCAATCCCATGGTCACCGCGCCGACCGGGTGCACGTCGACAAGGCCGACCTGTTGGCCGCGATGCCAGACATGGTCGGTGACAACAGGGCTGTCGGCCACCGGATTGGTGTTGGCCATCGCGAACACCGCGGTGAAGCCACCCAGAGCCGCTGCCGCCGAGCCGGTTTCGATGTCTTCGGCGTACTCGCGGCCCGGCTCGCGCAGGTGTGTGTGCAGGTCGACGAAACCGGGCAGCAGGATCTGGCCGGTGGCGTCGACGGCGTCGGCATCATCGGGGATCGAAAGCTCATGGCCGATATCGGCGATCTGGCCGTCGGCGACCAGCACGTCGACCCGGTCGCCCTCGCCGTAGAGCCGCACCCCTCGTATCAACATGCTCATGCGCTGATCGCCTCCTGCTCCGCGCCAACCAGCAAGTGGAACAGCACTGCCATCCGAACATGCACGCCGTTGGAAACCTGTTGCAGTACAGCTGATTGCGGGGAGTCTGCAACTGAGAAAGCTATTTCCATGCCCCGCACCATCGGGCCGGGGTGCAGCACCACCGCGTTGCCCGGCAGCATGGCCTGCCGCTTCTCCGAGAGTCCGTAGAGCACCGAGTACTCGCGCGTGGATGGGAAGAATCCCCCGTTCATCCGCTCGGCCTGCACGCGCAGCATCAGCACCGCATCGGCGACCGGCAGTTCGGCGTCGAGGTCGTGCGACACCGTGACCGGCCAGTCGGCGACGCCGACAGGCAGCAGCGTGGGCGGTGCGACGAGAACCACCTCGGCGCCGAGCGTGTCCAGCAGCAGCACGTTGGACCGCGCCACCCTGCTGTGCAGTACGTCGCCGACGATCACCACCCGCTTACCCTCGATGCTGCCCAGCCGCTGCCGGATGGTCAGCGCGTCGAGCAGCGCCTGGGTGGGGTGTTCGTGGGTGCCGTCGCCCGCGTTGATCACGGTGGGCCCGCCGTCCTCGGTGGCCGGTCCATTCGGCCAGCTGCTGCGCGGCGCCGGAGGCGGGGTGCCGGATGATCAGCGCGTCCGCGCCGGCAGCACGCAGGGTCAGCGCGGTGTCGCGCAGCGATTCGCCTTTGGACACAGACGATCCCGACGCGCTGACGTTGATGACGTCGGCGCTCATCCACTTGCCCGCGACCTCGAACGACACCCGGGTGCGGGTGGAGTTCTCGTAGAACATCGTGATGATGGTGCGACCACGCAGCGTCGGGAGCTTCTTGACCTCACGGCCGAGCAGCGCCTGGCTGAACTTGTCGGCGTCGTCGAGAATCGCCAGCGCCTCGTCGCGGGACAGATCGCCTGCGGAGAGAAGATGCTTCATCGGGCGGGACCTCCGTGAGGTGCGATGGACACCCCTTCGTAGCCGTCGTCTTCGGCCAGCCGCACCTTGACGTTCTCGCGCGCGAGGTGGGAACGTTCTTGCCGACGTAGTCGGCGCGCAGCGGCAGCTCTCGGTGGCCGCGGTCGACCAGGACCGCGAGCTGGACAGCTCGGGGCCGCCCGATGTCGCGCAGGGCGTCGAGGGCGGAGCGGACCGAACGACCGGTGTAGAGGACGTCATCGACGAGGACGACCAGCGCGCCGTCGATTCCGCCCTCGGGGATCGAGGTGTCCTCCAGCGGCCGGGGCGGCTTGCTGTCGAGGTCGTCGCGGTAGAGCGTGATGTCGAGCGCGCCGCGCCAGACCGTGACGCCGCAGAATTCCTTGATCTTTTCGGCCAGCCGGGCGGCCAGCGTGACGCCGCGGGTGGGGATGCCGAGGAGGATGACTTTCGGGGGACCGGCTGGGTCATCCAAAGCCGTCTTTTCGATGATCTGATGGGCGATGCGGGAGATGGTCCGGCCGACGTCCGCGGCGGACAACAATTCCCGGTCGGTGTCTGGAGAGCCCACGATGCGACTCTGACCTCCTTCTCCGCCTCTCTGGACGGATCGTTAAAGGACGTCGAACTTCGGCGCGAGCTTAGCATCCGGCAGGACGGGCCCGACAGCGACACCCGTTCCTCAACGCTGTGGCCGCCTTGGCTCCGATCGACTCGACCGGCGGCGGTGCGCCGTCCGGAGGCCGATGACCGTCGAGTACTCGAAATCGGCCCATGGGTACGCTGTCGCCGATGAAGCTCGACACCAACCAGGCCTCGATCCGCGAAGCGATCGAAGCCGGCCTGCTAGCGGGTGCGGTCACGCTGGTTTGGCGCTCCGGCGAGGTGCTGCAGGTCAACGAGCTCGGCTACCGCGACGTCGACGCCAACCTCCCGATGCAGCGAGACACGATTTTCCGTATCGCATCGATGACCAAGCCCGTCACTGTCGCCGCGGCGTTGAGCCTGATGGACGAGGGCAAGCTGGCGCTGGCCGACCCGGTCGCCAAGTGGTTGCCTGAGCTGTCGGACATGCGGGTGCTTGACACACCCGGCGGCCCGCTGGACAAGACGCATCCGGCGCGTCGACCGATCACCATCGACGACCTGATGACGCACCGCAGCGGGCTTGCGTACTTCTTCTCGGTGACCGGGCCGCTGGCGAAGGCGTACTCGCGCATCTCGGCTCGGCAGAACCCGGACGGCTGGCTAGCCGAGGTGGCCGCACTACCGCTTCAGCATCAACCCGGAGACCGGCTCACGTACAGCAACGCCACCGACGTGTTGGGCATCCTGCTTGAACGAATCGAAGGCAAGTCGCTCCAGGAGATACTCGACCGAGCGGATCTCTGGGTCCGCTGGACATGGCCGACACCGGATTCTTTGCGGCGGCGAGCAATCGCGGTCGTACGGCCACCATGTACAAGCTCGAGGACGACGACACGCTCAGCCATGACGCGATGGGCCCGCCGCCCATCGCGCCGCCGCCGTTCTGCATGGGTGGCGCGAATCTCTTCTCCACGGCCGACGACTATCTCAAGCTCGCGAGGATGCTGCTGGCAGGAGGTGAAATCGACGGTGTACGAGTACTTTCCGAAGAGTCGGTGCGGCTGATGCGCGCTGACCGGCTGACGGACGATCAGAAACGTCACCCATTCCTCGGGATGCCTTTCTGGATCGGCCGCGGTTTCGGGCTGAACCTTTCGGTGGTCACCGACCCGGCGAAATCCCGACAGCTGTTCGGGCCCGGCGGTGTTGGCACGTTCAGTTGGCCGGGCGCCTACGGCACATGGTGGCAGGCCGATCCGAGCGAGGATCTCATCCTGATCTATCTGATCCAGAACCTCCCGAACTTCGGCGCCGACGCCGCGGCCGCGGTAGCGGGCAACACCTCCTTGCTGAAACTGCAGTCAACCCAACCGAAGTTCGTGCGCCGGACGTATCAGGCGTTGGAGATCTAGCCATGACACAGCCGACCGTATTGATTAGCGGAGCCGGCATCGCAGGGCCCGCACTCGCTTTCTGGCTGAACAAGAATGGGTATCGGGTAACGATCGTCGAACTCGCCGACGGCATCCGCGCTGGCGGACAGACCGTTGATCTACGGGGTGCAGGCGGTGAAGTGGTCGAGCGGATGGGCCTGATCGAGAAGATGAGGGCGCGCTCGCTCGATCAGCGGGGCGTCGCCTGGATCAAGTCCGACGGCCACAGGCGAGCGGAGATGCCGGTTACCGCATTCAACGGCAACGGGTTGGTTTCCAAGCTCGAGATTCTGCGCGGCGACCTGGTCGACGTCCTGTATCAGGAGACGAAGGACCAGACCGAGTACCGCTTCGACACCCGCATCACAGAACTCAGCCAGAGTGACGACGCCGTCGAAGCCACGCTGTCCGACGGAACGAAACTTTCGGTCGACCTCGTTGTCGGCTGTGATGGACCCCATTCAACGGTGCGCCGCTTGGTGTTCGGCCCCGAAGAGCAATTCGTTCAGCCGCTCGGCGGATACAACGCATGGTTCACCGCGCCCGACACCGTCGGGCTCGACGGCTGGTATCTGATGTATCAGGCCCCAGGCGTCAACGCGTCGATGCGACCGTCACACGATCCGGCGCTCGCCAAGGCCGGGCTCGCCTTTCGCTCCGAACCGGTCGCCTACGACCGCCGCGACTCCGACGAGCAGCGGGCCTTACTGGCAAGGCATTTCGACGGCGCAGGTTGGCAGTGCGACACGCTGTTGTCGGCGGCAGCGACGGCCGATGACTTCTATTTCGATGCGTTCGTGCAAGTGCACATGCCGACCGTCTCGCAGGGCAGGATCACGCTCGCTGGCGATGCCGGATACTGCACCTGGTGAGCGGCATGGGCACCAGCCTCGCGCTCGTTGGCGCATATGTGTTGGCAGGCGAGTTGGGGCAGGCAGGATCGCTTGACTCCGAAGGGATCCAGGCATCGCTGCAGCGCTACGGATCGGTGATGCGGCCGTACATCGACCGGTGCCAGGACCTGCCTAACGGTATCGACGGCTACCTGCCGAAGTCGGACAGCGACATCGCCATCACCGCCCAGGTGATGAAGTGGATGCAGCGCTGGCCGTTCCGGTCCCTTGCCGAAAAGAAGTGGTTCACCACCGCCGACGCCATCGAGCTGCCGGACTACTGAGCGTTCCGCGGCCAGCTACTGGATGCACCGCGACAGCACCCGGCCGAACTGTAGAAGGCGTTGCATCTGGGCCAGGCCGCCGTTGTCGACCGATTTCTGGTAGCGGAACGACTCGCAGTAGATGTCGGTTTCGGTTGCCGACTTCTGCCGTGACCGCGTGACGAGCTGGGTGTACATCCGCAGCCGCACCTCGGACAGCCTGCGTGTGTCGTCGCCGAGTACCTCGTATTCGGCGGTGAGCACGTGGTCGGTGATGGTCGACAGCAGGATGGTTCGGACCGACGCGTTCAGCACACGTCGTTCGCGATCGTCTGCTGTGGACAACTCGTCATCGGCGCGCCACATGATCAGACGGTGTCCATCGGTGAGCACGACCTCCTGCCACAGTGCCTCGCCCCACGACTCCTCTGTCGATCCGCGCGACATGATGAACGACATGATCGCGGAAAGGTCTATGACCGAACGCAGTTGGTCAAGCGCCAGTTCTGGGTCACGCAGATATACCTTGGCCGCCTCCTCGACACTGGAGTACGGCGCCCAGTCCTGCGGTATACCCACCTACGTTCCTTCGCTGCCTTCGCTAGTTCCGCGCACGGCTGATGCCGCCGCCCGGATCTGCGGCGTCACCAGCATCACCTGGCCCAGCACACCGTTGACGAAACCCGGTGAGTCGTCGGTGGACAACTGCTTCGCCAGCTCCACAGCCTCGTCGACAGCGACCGGTTCTGGGACGTCATCGGCATGCAACAGCTCCCACACCGCGACCCGCAGGACCGCCCTGTCGACCGCGGGCAGCCTTTCCAGCGTCCACCCCTGCAGGTGGGCCGAGATGAGGTCGTCGATGTGCGCGGCGTTCTCGGTCACTCCACGGGCCACGGTCACGGTATACGGGTTGAGCGGCGAGACGTCGGACTCCTTCTCGGCCAAGGCATTTCGCCCTTCGGCGACGTCGGCGGCGGTGATCCCCCTCGCCTCGGCCTCGAACAGCAGGTCGACGGCGCGTTTGCGGGCCTGGTGCCGGCCGCGATCACCTCGACGGTCAGGCATTCACCCGACCCAGATAACTACCGTCGCGCGAGTCGACTTTCAGCTTGTCGCCGGTGTTGATGAACAGCGGCACCTGGATCTCGGCGCCGGTCTCGACCGTCGCCGGCTTGGTGCCCGCACTGGACCGGTCGCCCTGCAGGCCGGGCTCGGTGTGGGTGACCTCCAGTTCGACGGTCACCGGGAGCTCGAGGTAAAGCGGCGCGCCATTGTGGAACGCGATCTGCACCGGCAAGCTCTCCAGCAGGTAGTTGGCGGCCTCGGCGACTAAGGAATCGGGCAGGTGGTGCTGCTCGTAGTCCTGGCTGTCCATGAACACGAAGTCCGACCCGTCGCGGTACAGGTAGGTGGCGTCGCGACGGTCGACGGTCGCGGTCTCCACCTTCACACCGGCGTTATAGGTCTTGTCGACGACCTTGCCGGACAGCACGTTCTTCAGCTTGGTCCGCACGAAGGCCGGGCCCTTGCCCGGCTTGACGTGCTGGAACTCGACGATCTGCCACAGCTGGCCGTCGATCTGCAGTACGAGCCCATTCTTGAAGTCGGCGGTCGATGCCACGTTTGGTTGTTCTCCTGTTAGACGATGGTCAGTTCCTTGGGGAACCGGGTAAGCAATTCGGGTGTTGCCTCGCCCACGACAAGCGTGTCCTCGATACGGACACCGCCGCGATCGGGCAGATAGACACCGGGTTCCACGGTGACCGTAGAGCCAGCAAGCAGTGTACCGGCGGCCGACGCACTGATTCCCGGCGCTTCGTGGATCTGCAGTCCGACACCGTGGCCGAGGCCGTGGCCGAAGTTGTCGGCATACCCGGCATCGGCGATGACCTGCCGCGACGCGGCATCGACGTCCTTGAGTGACGCGCCAGGCTCCAGCGCCTCGCGGCCGGCCCGCTGCGCGGCGGCCACCAGCTCGTAGATGTCGAGCTGCCATTGCGCGGCGGGCGACAGCACGAACGTGCGGGTCATGTCGGAGTGGTAGCCGCACACCAGGGCGCCGAAGTCGATCTTCACGAAGTCGCCCGCCGCCAGCACCGCGTCGGTCGGCCGGTGGTGCGGAATCGCCGAGTTGACGCCCGCCGCGACGATGGTCTCGAACGAAACCCCGTCCGCGCCGTGGTCGAGCATCAGCGACTCGAGTTCGCGGCCCACCTCTTTCTCCGTCCGGCCGGCGCACAGGCCCCCGCGCTCAACAAGGTCGGCCAGCGCAGCGTCGGCCGCCTCGCATGCCAGCCGTAGCAGCGCGATCTCGCCGGCGTCCTTGACCTCGCGCAGCGCCTCCACCATCCCTGCCGCCCTGACCATCTCGACCTGCTCACCGGCCGCCTTGCGCAGGGCGGCGAATCCGTCGACGGTCACCACATGGCTTTCAAACCCCAGCCGACGCACCCCTGCCTCGGCGGCGTGGGCCGCCAGATGGGGCCCACACGCCCGCTCGATGACGATCTCGGCGTCAGGGGCCTGCTGCGCGGCCTGGGTGCGATAGCGCCCGTCGGTGGCCAGCACCGGCGTTTCGTTGTCGGTGCGGATCAGGAGCGCGGCGTTCGAACCCGTGAAACCCGACAGGTAACGCACGTTGACCAGGTCGGATACCAGCACCGCGTCCAGTTCGTCATTGGCGAGCCGCTGCCGCAGCCGATCCCGGCGCTGCGAAATAGTCACAGTTGGTGAACCTACTCGCTAAGGTGTGGCCCCATGAGCAAGTGGTTACTGCGCGGACTGGTGTTCGCGGCCCTGATGGTCATCGTCCGGTTGATCCAGGGGACGTTGATCAACGCGTGGGAGACCAAGGCCGGATTGATCAGCGCCGTGCTGATCGTTCTGTTCGCGATCGCGGTGTTCATCTGGGGATTCCTCGATGGACGGGCCGATGCGCGGGCCAACCCTGACCCCGACCGCCGCGACGACCTTGCGATGACATGGCTGCTCGCCGGCCTGTTCGCGGGCATCGTGAGCGGCGCGGTCGCGTGGTTCATCTCGCTGGTCTACAAGGCCCTCTACGTCGAGGCGCTGATCAACGAGGTCACCACGTTCGCGGCGTTCACCGCGCTCCTGGTGTTCCTTGCATCGGTCGCGGGCGTGGCGCTCGGCCGCTGGCGGATCGACCGCAACCTCGATAAGCAACCGCGCAAGCATCACGGCCTCGCCGAAGCTGCCGCCGACCAAGACCGCGCCGACACCGACGTCTTCGCCGCGGTGAGCCAGACAGACGTCGGACGCCGCCGAGACGCGTCGCGAGGAGTAGTTAGTTCTAGCCGAGGCTGGCCAGGTACCGCAGCGCAAGCACGTAGCCCTGCACTCCGAGGCCGACGATCACGCCGGTGGCCACGGCGCTGATGTAGGAATGGTGCCGAAACTCTTCGCGGTTGTGCACGTTCGAGATATGCACCTCGATCAGCGGTGCCCGCAGTTCGGCACACGCATCCCGTAACGCCAAAGAGGTGTGGGTCAGCGCTCCCGCGTTGAGGATCACCGGATCTCCGGCATCAGCGGCCGCGTGGATCCAGTTCAGCAGTTCGCCCTCGCTGTCGCTCTGTCGCACAACGGCTTTCAGGCCAAGCTCGTCGGCATCGTGTTCGATCAGCGTTGTCAGTTCGTCGTACGTGGTGCTGCCGTATACCTCGGGCTCGCGACGGCCGAGCCGACCCAGGTTGGGACCGTTGAGCACAAGCACGGTCTGAAAAGTCATGATGTCACCACTGCGATCTCTGAGTAGGCCGCCGCGAGCAGCGACGGATCCGGACCCTCGAGGCGTCCCGGCTTGGCCAGCCCGTCGAGCACCACGAAGCGAAGCACGCCTGCGCGGGTCTTCTTGTCTCCCGCCATGTATTCGAGCAGCTGCGGCAGCGCGTCGGCGTCGTACGTGACGGGCAATCCGAGCGAGGTGAGGACCGACCGGTGCCGATCGGCGGTGTCGTCGTCGAGGCGCCCGGCCAGCCTGCCCAGCTCGGCGGCGAACACCAGGCCGACCGAAACCGCGGCGCCGTGGCGCCACTGATAGCGCTCCCGCCGTTCGATGGCGTGCGCGAGGGTATGCCCGTAGTTGAGGATCTCGCGAAGCTGCGATTCCTTCTCGTCGGCGGCCACGACCTCCGCCTTGACGGCGACCGCGCGGCGGATCAGCTCCGGCAGCACCGGTCCCCGTCGGGTCGAGGGCGGCCTCAGGGTCGGCCTCGATCAGGTCGAGGATCACTGGGTCGGCGATGAATCCCGCCTTCACGATCTCCGCCATGCCTGCGACGATCTCGTTGCGCGGCAGGGTTTCCAGAGTGGCAAGGTCGATGAGCACGGCGGCGGGCTGATGGAATGCGCCTACCAGGTTCTTGCCCGCTTCGGTATTGATGCCGGTCTTGCCGCCGACCGCCGCATCGACCATGCCCAGCAGTGTCGTGGGCACGTGCACGATGTCCACGCCGCGCAGCCAGGTGGCTGCGGCGAATCCGGCGACGTCGGTGGCCGCTCCCCCGCCGAGGCTGACGATCGCGTCCTTGCGGCCAACACCGATGCGGCCCAACACTTCCCAGATGAAGCCGACGACGGGAAGCTCCTTACCCGCTTCAGCGTCCGGGATCTCGATGCGGTGCGCGTCGATTCCCTTGCCCGACAGGTGGTCCCGAATTGCTTCGGCGGTCGGCGACAGCACCGGCTGGTGCAGGATCGCCACCTTGTGCCTGCCGTCGAGAATCCGGCCAAGCTCACCGAGCAGACCCGTACCGATGATCACCGGGTATGGCGGCTCGACGAGAACGTCGACGGTCACCGGCTCAGTCACGATGCCCCTTCGCATTTCGGGCGGCGACGGCCGCCGGTGTCGGTGGCGCCTCGCTGCTTGGAGGCGGGTTCAACGACGACGGAGCTCTGCGCCACGAAGGACGGCGGCGGCGCCTCTGCGGTCTCCGCGCCTCGGGGTTCTCAAGCCGTTCCACGATGTGGCGCACCACGGCGCCAGGATTGCGGCGATTGGTGTTGATGCGCATCGTGGCGACCCGCCGGTAAAGCGGAACACGTTCGGCCATCAGCTTTCTGAACTTCTCACCGCGATCACCACCCGCGAGGAGTGGCCGCACGGTGCTGCCGCCTGTGCGGCGCACCCCCTCGGCGGCGCTGATCTCCAGATAGATGACCATGTGTCCGGCCAGCGCGTCGCGCACCCCCGGTGTGGTGACCGCGCCACCGCCCAACGACAACACGCCGTCATGCGATTGCAGCGCCGAACGGATGACATCCTCCTCGATGCGGCGGAATTCCGGCTCGCCTTCGGTGGCGAAGATGTCGGCGATTGTGCGGCCGGTGGTCTCCTCGATAGCGGCGTCAGTGTCGAGCAGTGAGACGTCGAGCGCCTTGGCGAGCCGGCGCCCGATCGTCGACTTGCCCGATCCGGGCAGCCCGATCAGCACCGCCTTTGGCGCCATCAGCCCGACGCCTGCGCTGGTTGCGTCGCGGGCTCACGGTCGGCCACGGCACGCAAGTACGTTTCGATGTTGGCCCTGGTTTCGAACAGCGAGTCGCCGCCGAACTTCTCGAGCGTGGCGCGTGCCAGGACGAGCGCGACCATGGTCTCGACGACCACACCCGCGGCGGGCACCGCGCACACATCGGAGCGCTGATGGATCGCGACCGCTTCATTTCCGGTGGCCATGTCGACGGTGGCCAGCGCCTTCGGAACGGTGGAGATCGGCTTCATCGCGGCGCGCACCCGCAACGGCTGGCCGTTGGTCATGCCGCCCTCCAGGCCGCCTGCCCGGTTCGTCGAGCGCATCACGCCGTCGGGCCCTGGATACATCTCATCGTGGGCGACGCTGCCGCGCCTGCGCGCGGTCTCGAAGCCGTCGCCGATCTCGACGCCCTTGATCGCCTGGATGCCCATCACCGCACCGGCCAACTGGCTGTCGAGCCGGTTGTCGCCACTGGTGAACGAGCCGAGCCCGACCGGCAACCCGTGGACGACGACCTCGACGATGCCGCCAAGCGTGTCGCCGTCCTTCTTGGCCGCTTCGATCTCGGCGATCATGGCGGCCTCGGCCGCTTCGTCGAACGCCCGAACGGGGCTGCCGTCGATCGGGGTCAGGTCGGAGAACTGCGGCGGCGGTCCGTCGTAGGGCTTCGACGCGCCGATGGAGATCACGTGCGACAGCACCTCGACGCCGAGAGCCTCCCGCAGGAAGGCCCGCGCGATGGTCCCTGCCGCGACGCGGGCGGCAGTTTCGCGGGCACTGGCCCGTTCGAGCACGGGCCGCGCGTCGTCGAATCCGTACTTGAGCATGCCTGCGTAGTCGGCATGGCCAGGGCGTGGCCGGGTCAGCGGCGCGTTACGGGCGCTGTCGGCGAGTTCGGCCGGGTCGACGGGATCGGCGGCCATCACCGTTTCCCATTTGGGCCACTCGGTGTTGCCGATCTCGATCGCGATCGGGCCGCCGAGCGTGATGCCGTGCCGGACGCCCGCGAGCACGGTGACCTGGTCCTGCTCGAATTTCATCCGGGCGCCGCGGCCGTAGCCCAGGCGGCGGCGGGCCAGCTGACCGGCGATGTCAGCGGAGGTGACGTGGACGCCTGCGGCCATGCCTTCGACCACGGCGACTAGCGCGCGGCCGTGGGATTCACCAGCTGTGGTCCATCGCAACACGCGTCCCATCTTCCCATGTCGCGCTTATCCAGCCGAAATCCGCCGTCAGTCGATGGCCAGGGCGTCCAGGATTCGCCCGATCTCGGTGACGGCCTGACGATGGGCGACCTTCTGGTCATCGGCGCGGGCGACGATCATCGCGGTTTCACAGAGCGCGCCGTAGAGAAAGTGGGCAAGGGGCTCCGGCGGCCGCGGTGCGATACGGCCGGCTCCTGCCGCCTGCAAGATCCCGAGCTCCATCATCTCCAGCAGCGGGCGCTCCAAACGGCGCACCTGCTCCCACCCGATCGCGGTCAAGGCGTCGAGGAGCACGATTCGCTGCAGGTCGGGGTCGAGGCACTCGTCCAGGAAGGCGCGACACCCGGCCTTGAACGCGTCCCACGGGTCTTTCTTGCGCGAATAGGCCTCGACGACGGGCACAGCCATCCGCTCCACCTCGCGCGTGAAAACGGCCTCGAACAGCTGCTGCTTGCCCTCGAAATGGTGATAGACCGCGCCCTTTGTGACGTCGGCGCGGGCGGCAACCGCGGCGAGTGACGTCGCTGCGTAGCCGTCGCGGGCGAACAGCTCACGCGCCGCGTCGACGAGCGCACCGGTGGTCGCCTCGGTCCGCTCGGCCTGAGTCCGTCTCGCCACCTTCGTCGCCACGGCTTGACGATAGCCGCTGGTCACGCGACGGCCGGCTCCAACGCGATCAGGGGAAGCACGCGGTCGGTGAACGCCGTGTAATACTCCGCCTGTGGATACATCTCGATGAAGGCCCGCCATATGCGATCTCGTTCCGCCCCAGCCAGCAGCCGTGGCTGCACCCGCATCCGGCGACGGCCCACGATGATCTCGCCGGCCCCGGCCTCCCGCAGGTTCAGCCACCATGCGGGAGTCCGGTCGGCACCGGCGTTGGCTGCGAGGACGACGTACGCATCGCCATCTCGCAGGTACAGAACTGGCGTGGCACGTTTGCGTCCACTGCGCCTGCCGATCGTCTTCAGCACCATCACCGGCGCCCCGGCGAACCACCGCGGCATGAAGCGGCCACCACTGACCCAGTAGAGCCTGGCGTGCAGCCGCCCGATCGCTCGCTGCGTACCGGGCCATCGGCGCACCACCCGATTCGACTGGCGCGCAAGACGAGCTTGCTCCACCTCAGAGCACCTGATAGATCCGGTAGTCGATGTGGTTGGGAGAGAGGATGTTATAGCCCAGCGCAACAACTTCTGACAGCCACGCATAACGCTCGTCGGCGGCCTCGAACTTCGGGGTGGTGCGTACGTACGTCTCCTCGAACGGCAGCACCTCGCCTGCAGCCAGGCGTTGCATACCGTCTGCCGGAATCTTGATGATTCCGCGCGACTCGTAGTGGATGAGCACCCCGTCATGCGTGCGCAGCGTGGCCCGCACGTCGACCCGCCCGGTGCCGTCACTGCCGACGAGCAGCCAGTCTCCTCCCCCTGGAAGCACCTCGCCGCGCAGCTTAGGTCCTTCAATAACGCCACCGGTCGTGATGAAAGTCATCCGAACGCCGAGTGAAGTGGGAATCGGTTGTGCGGGTTGCAGATCGACGTGCATATCGAACAGGTGCTCGGCAGGCAGTGCTGTGACGAGCGGCAGCTGATCGGTCGCGGTTGCCGTTGTCATTGCGCCACCGGCCCCATCGCGGCCTGCAGCTGGGCTGCGTCGACGAACGTGTCCTTGCGCACGACGAGCCCGTCCGGCGCGACGCTGACGACATCAACGCAATCGAAGCGGATGTCGCAGGAGATGAGGGCCCAGTCGAGTATCCAATGGTCCTCGCCGTAGAGCACGCGATAGGTCTCCCACGTCAGATCCGGGAACTGTTCGAAGATGTCGGCGAACGTGGCCCGCACCTCGTCGCGGCCGACGACGGCCTCACCCCCCATATGCATCCAGAACCGGGTGTCCTCGGTATGCAGCGCGACGATCGCGTCGGGATCGCGTGCCGCCCACGCGGCGAAGTAGCGCTCCGAAATCGCCGTCAGGTCGAGCTCCTGAGCCGCGGTTTCCGACATCCTGCCTCCAGTTTTCATTGGCACTGCCACTTCCGTACCTACGGTATGTATTAACCTACCACGAGTATGCAAATTACGCAACCGCTAGCGTGCTCAGACAATGGCCAGTTTGGTGGCGGCCACCGCGGCCAGGCACATCGACGGCCCTTGCGGCACAGTGCTTCCCGATCGGCGCAAGACCGCGGCAACTGCCCACCCGCGGTCAGCAATGGTGCGCCGATCGCGGCCAGCACCCATGCGTCACCGCCGAATGTCCCTGTCAGGGCACTGATACCGATCGCGAGCTTCACATCACCGGCGCCCATCGCCGCCGGTGACACCAGGTGCACAGCGGCTTAGACGACAAACAGCGCGACCGCGCCGAACATGGCAGGCGCGGCCCGCCCGTATGCGGCCGCGATCGCGAGGGGTCGCGCCGCACCGGGCATCGTGAGCCAGTTGGGCAGCCGTCGCTCGCGGATGTCGTAGAAGCTGAGCGCCGCCAGCCACACCAGTACACAGACACCGGCCGCCCCCGCCCCCATGCATCGAGGCTAACGTCGGGTCCGTGCACCAACGGTCACCAATTGGTCCAGCGCTGCTGGTGGTCGTCGCCGCGGTTAGCCAGGAGGTCGGCGCGGCGTTCGCGGTCGGACTGTTTGGCGCACTCGGCGCGATCGGGGCCGTCTTCGTCCGGTTCGTCGTCGCAGGGACAATCCTGTGCGCTGCGGTTCGGCCCCGGCTGCGCGGGCTGACCGGCCGGGCGTGGTTGTCGGCGGGGGCACTTGCCGCCACATTGACGGTGATGAACCTGTGCTTCTACAACTCGTTGACTCGCATTCCGCTCGGCGTCGCCGTCACCGTTGAAGCCTTTGGCCCGCTTACACTTTCCGTTGTCGTCAGCCGCCGCAGGACCGCGTGGTTGTGGGCGCTGCTCGCCTTGATGGGTGTCGCGCTGCTCAGTCTCACGGGCGTTCGGGTCGGTCATCTCGACCCCATCGGGCTGGCATTTGCCGCAGCCGCGGCAGCGAGTTGGGCGGCCTACATCCTGGCCACGGCGCGGGCCGGGTCCGACTTCCCAAACCTCGACGGGCTGGCCCTGGCGACGGCGATCGGCGCGGTCGTGACGGCGCCGATCGCGGCGGTCGCGGTCGATCCGGACAGCGCGCTGCGGTGGCAGGTGCTGGGGCTGGGCGCGATCGTCGGCGTGATGTCCTCGGTGATCCCCTACTCGCTGGAGCTGATCTCGCTGCGCCGACTCCCGCCGGAAACGTTTGCGATTCTGACGTCTCTGTCGCCGGTCGTGGCCGCCGTCGCCGGCTGGCTGATCCTTGGCCAGCACCTCGCGGCGACGGGGTACGTGGCGATCGTGCTCGTGACCGTGGCCAGCATCGGCGCGGTGCGCGCTGCCCGGGAACGGTTGGTACAGAGCGACACCCGGCTGATCACCGCCTAGTTGCCGCAGCCGGACCGCCACATCACCGACGGCCGTGATCAATTCGGGCATCACGGACTGTGGCCCGTCAGGCTGGAACACCAGTGTGTCCACCCCTTCGTCGAGATAGGGGCCCGCTGCTGCGGCGGCCTGATCTGCGCTGCATGCCAGGAACAGCACTGTGCTGAACGGGGTCTCGCCAGAGTCCGGTCGGCCCGCCGCAACGAGGCCCAACGTGTCCCGCAGCGTGGCAACGGTGTACCGGGAGTCGAGGATCACACCGTCGGCGAGTTCCCCGGCCAGTGTCAGCGTCTTCGGGCCGGCCCCGCCGATCAGCACCGGAACCCGTTGTTGCGGAGGCCAATCCAACCGCACGCCGGCCAGTCGAACGTAACGGCCGTCAACCGTGACGGACCGCCCCGCCAATAGATCACGGAGGGCGGTGATGTACTCGCGCATCAACGTCAAAGGCGACGCAACGGCGGCGCCTGCCTGCTGCATCCAGTCCTGCACTCCGTGACCGATCCCAGCCGTAACCTGCCGGGGAATATCGCCTCGAGCGTGGCGATCTCCATGGCGGTCGTCACCACGTTGCGCAGCGGTGCGGGTAGCACGCCGAGACCGACGGTGAGCGTTTCGGTCAATGCAAGCGCGGCCGCCGCCTGGGCGATGCCGCCCTGCAGAAAGCAGTCCTCCCACAGCCAGAGTTCGGCGACGCCGGCGAGCTCGGCGGCCATCGCAGTCTCTCGCAGTGTGTCGGGCCGGAAGTCAGGGCGAAACACCACACCGATGCGAGCGCTCACGAATCGAACACTACTGTCCGGACAGCGCGGCTCTCATCGCCTCGGCGGGCGCGGGCAGCCCGGTGAACTGCTCGACCTGAGCGAACGCCTGATGGAGCAGCATCTGCAGCCCGCTGATCACCTGGCCGCCTGCCGCCTCGACCGCCGCCGCCAGCGGAGTCGGCCACGGATCGTAGATCGCGTCGAGCAGTCGCGGAGTGGCCGCAAGTACCTGCGCATGACGAGCGGCTGCGTCGGCAGGGATGGTGCTGACAACGATGTCCAGTTCACCCATCGGCGTGCCGAGTTCGATCCAGTGGATGTCGACCCCGAGGCGGCCTGCGAGGCCCAGCAATCGCGCAGCCTTCTCGCGGCTTCGAGCGACAACCGAAATGTCTTGTACGCCAAGCTCGGCCAAGCCCGACCACGACGGCGGGTGCGGTTCCGCCCGACCCGACAACGGCCGCTCGTCCGGACGCGTGGCCCAATGCACCCTTCACGCCGTCAATGTCGGTGTTGTCGGCCCGCCACCCATCAGGTGTGTGGACCAGCGTGTTGGCCGAGCCGACGAGTTCCGCGCGTGCGCTGCGTTCGTCGGCGAATCGCAGCGCCGCGAACTTGCCGGGCATCGTCACCGACACGCCGACCCATTCCGGGCCGAAACCTCCAACCACACCGGGCAATTCGTCGGCGGTGCACTCGATGCGGTCATACGTCCAGCCCTCAAGACCCAGCGCACGATAGGCAGCGAGATGCAGCTGCGGTGAGCGCGAATGCGCGATCGGCGAGCCGAGCACGGCCGCCTTGCGCGGGTTACCGGGCGCTGTCGAGGACACCGTTATGTTTGGCCAGTTCGATGTTCGCGAGGTGCTGGTCGTAGTCGCGGGTGAACAACGTCGTGCCCTGCAGATCGATGGTGACGAAGTACAGCCAGTCCCCCGGCGCAGGCTGTTCGGCCGCGGCAAGTGCCGGCGGACCGGGTGAGCAGATCGGGGTGGCCGGAAGTCCCGGCCGCACATAGGTGTTCCACGGCGTGTGCTGGGCGCGGTCGCCGTCCGTGGTCGCCACCTCGATGCGATCCAGTGGGTAGTTCACCGTGGAGTCGAACTCCAGATGTGCGATTCTCTGCAAGGCGGTTATAGATCACCCGCGCGACCTTCGTGAAGTCATCCGGCTTGGATTCCCGTTGCACCAAAGATCCGACGGTCAGGATTTGATACGGCGACATGTTCATCGCCTTCGCGGTGTCGAGCAGGCCGCCCTGCGCGTACTGCGTTGCGCTGGCACCGATCAGGGTGGCCAGGATGTCCTGCGGCGCCGCCGACGGGTCGATATTCCACGTACCCGGCGCGATCAGCCCCTCCAGCCTGCGGTGGTCGTTGCCCAGCGCGGCGACGGCGTTCATCGCCCAGTCAGGGACCGAGAGTGCCGACGGTGCGGCAGAACCCGCCGACTTCTTCAGGTCGTTTATCGAAACGCAATGGCGATCGCCGTCGAGATTCACACACGTGGCTTGCGAGATGAGGCTGAAGATGCCGTCGGTGATTGCGTTTGTCTTGACGTCCTGGATGTCGTCGAGCTGGCGGCCCTCCGGAATCACCAGCTTGCCGACTCGGTTCTGCGGATCAGCAAGGCGGGCAACGGCATTTGACGCAGGAATCTCGGTGCGCACCTTGTAGAAACCCGGCTGAATCGACGAGATGGCCGCGTTGCCCTGGGCGGCGCCGACGAATGCCGCGACGGTCGCCACCACCTTGTGCTCCTCAAGAGTCTTACCGATGGCGGTGGTGGAATCCCCGTCGTGGATCTGGATCACCACATCGTTGACGCCGTCGCCGGAGAAGTCGGTATCCCCACCGGACATTGTGTGCCACAGCTTCGAGCCGAGGAATACCGCGCCGATGACTACCACGATCAACATGGCCAGGACGAAGCCGCGACCCATGCGGCGCTTGCGCTGACCGCGGGCCTCGCGCAGCCGGTCGGAACGCGACATCCGGCGCCGCGGCGGTCCAACAGCCACGGGTTCTGCGCGTCCGCGACCCCAGTTGTCAGTCATCCACGACCTTTCCGTGCGCGGCCAAGGCCGCGCGCCGTTGGTCCAGCCAGTTCTGCAAAATGCCTACTGCCGCCGCCTGATCGATCATCGCCCGCTGTCCCTTGGCGCGGATACCCGCATCCCGCAGCGAGCGCTGCGCCGATACGGTCGTCAGCCGTTCGTCGGACAACCGCACCGGCGTTGGCGCGATGCGTCCCGCCAGCTGCTCGGCCAGCTCTACCGCATCTCTGGCGGAAGGACCCGACCGGTCGGCAAGGGTGCGCGGCAATCCCACGACCACTTCGACCGCCTCCAACTCGTCGGCCAGCTGCGCCAGTCGGCGCAGGTGCTTGTTCGATCTGTCCCTGCGCACCGTTTCCACGGGTGTGGCCAAGATCCCGTCCGGATCGCTGGCCGCTACCCCGATGCGCACCGTGCCCACGTCGACGCCGAGTCGTCGACCGCGGCCCGGGTCGTCGCCCCCGGGCCGATCCGGCAGGCGGTCATCGGTGTCGGCCACAGGCTAGCTCCGGCCTATTTCTGCGCGCAGCGCGGCCAATGCCGCGTCGATGCCCGCCGCCCCCTTACCGGAACCCTGTGCCAGATCAGCCTTGCCGCCCCCGCGACCGTCGACCGCCGCGCCAAACGGCTTCACCAATTCGTTGGCCCGAAGACCGAGATCCTGTGCGGCCGGGTTGACCGCCACCACGAAGGGCACGCTGTCGTTCTCGCCCTCGGCGATCAGCGCGACGACGGCGGGGTCGCTGCCCAGCTTGCCCCGGATGTCGCCGACGAGGGTGCGCAGATCCGCCGCCGACATTCCGCCGGCCATCCGCTGCGCCACGATACGGACCTTACCGATTTGCTCGGCACCCGCGGCGGCATTCGCTGCGGCGGCTCGCGCGTTCGCCAGCCGCATGCGGTCGAGCTCCTTCTCGGCGGCCCGCAGGCGCTCGACGAGATTGGCCACCCTGGAAGGAACCTCGTCCGACGGGACCTTCAGCGTCGAAGCCAGACCCGCCATCAAAGCGCGTTCCTTGGCCAGGTGGCGGAACGAGTCAAGCCCCACATAGGCCTCGACCCGGCGCACACCGGAGCCGACCGATGACTCGCCGAGGATCGTGACGGGTCCGATCTGCGCGGAACTACCCACATGCGTGCCGCCGCACAGTTCCAACGAGAACGGCCCGCCGATTTCGACCACCCGCACCTCGTCGGGATAGTTCTCACCGAACAACGCCATCGCACCCATCGACTTGGCCTTGTCCAGGTCGGTGGTGAAGCTGTTCACCTCGTAGTCGGCCTCGACGGCCTCGTTGGTGACTTCCTCGATCTGGGTCCGCTGGTCCTCGCTCAACGCGCCCTGCCAGTTGAAGTCGAACCGTAGATACCCGGGCCGGTTCAGGGATCCCGCCTGAACGGCGTTGGGGCCAAGCACTTGTCGCAACGCGGCGTGCACCATGTGCGTGCCTGAATGACCCTGCGTCGCGCCGTGCCGCCAGCGTGGGTCGACGGCTGCGGCGACGGTGTCACCCTCGACGAATTCGCCTGACTCGACGTTGACTCGGTGCGCCCACAGCGTTTTGGCGATCTTCTGCACATCGCTGACGGCTGCCTTGGCCGCACCGGTTGCGCCAGTCCCCGTGATGGCGCCTTCGTCGGCGATCTGGCCACCCGACTCGGCGTAGAACGGCGTGCGGTCGAGGATCAGCTCGACTCGATCGGCGCCATGGCCCTCATGCGTCACCACCGGAACCCGCTTGCCATCCACAAAGATGCCGAGAATCTTTGCCTCGGTGGTCAATTCGTCGAAACCGGTGAACTCCGTCGGGCCCGCGTCGACAAGGTCGCGATATTCCGACAGATCGGCGTGCGCCTGCTTGCGCGCGGCCGCGTCTGCCCTGGCGCGCTGACGTTGCTCGGCCATCAGGCCGCGGAAGCCTTCCTCGTCGACACTCAGACCGGACTCGGCCGCCATCTCGAGCGTCAATTCGAGTGGGAAGCCATAAGTGTCGTGCAAGGTGAACGCGTCAGTGCCCGACATGACGGTGGCTCCTGAGGCCTTGGTGGCCCTTGCGGCGTCGTCAAACAGCCGTGAGCCCGAAGCCAGCGTGCGGTTGAATGCAGTCTCCTCGGCGACCGCGATGCGGCGGATCCGATCGAAGTCGGTGACGAGTTCGGGGTACGACGGACCCATCGCGTCGCGCACCGTCGTCATGAGTTCGCCGACGATCGGGTCGTCGATGCCGAGCAGCTTGGCGGAGCGGATCACGCGGCGCAGCAACCGCCGCAGCACGTAGCCGCGGCCGTCGTTGCCGGGGCTCACCCCGTCGCCGATCAGGATTGCGGCGGTGCGGCTGTGGTCGGCGATGATCCGGTAGCGGACGTCGTCCTCGTGGTTACCTGCACCGTATCCCCTGGGGGAGACAGTGGCTACAACATCTATCACCGGACGCAAGAGGTCGGTCTCGTAGACGTTGTCCACACCTTGGAGCAGGCATGCCACCCGCTCGACACCCATACCGGTGTCGATGTTCTTCCGCGGCAGCGGCCCGAGGATCTCGAAGTCCTCCTTGGAGGTGCCCTCACCCCGCTCGTTCTGCATGAACACGAGATTCCAGATCTCGATGTAGCGGTCCTCGTTGGCAACCGGGCCGCCGTCGACGCCGTACTCGGGGCCGCGGTCGACGTAGATCTCCGACGACGGGCCGCACGGGCCAGGAATGCCCATCGACCAGTAGTTGTCGGCCATACCGCGGCGCTGGATCCGCTCTACGGGCAGCCCGGCGATCTCCTGCCATAGCTCGACGGCCTCGTCGTCATCCAAATAGACCGTCGCCCAAAGCGTTTCGGGGTCGAACCCGTAGCCGCCCTCGAAGACGGGATTGGTGAGAAGCGTCCACGCCAGCTCGATGGCGCGACGCTTGAAGTAGTCGCCGAACGAGAAGTTCCCGGCCATCTGAAAGAACGTGTTGTGCCGGGTGGTGATGCCGACTTCGTCGATGTCGGGTGTGCGGATGCACTTCTGGATGCTGGTGGCCGTCGCGTACGGCGGGGTGCGCTGGCCCAGGAAGTAGGGCACGAACTGCACCATGCCCGCGTTGACGAACAGCAGGTTGGGGTCGTCGAGGATCACCGATGCACTGGGCACCTCGGTGTGGCCCGCGTTCACGAAATGCTCCAGGAAACGCTTCCTGATCTCGTGTGTCTGCACGTCCCTATTGTCCTTATTGTTCCGGGTGGCTTTGGAAATTACCTGCGACTATTCGACCGCACTACAGTACCGGTCGCCCTAGCCAGACTAATCAACCGTTGATGAAGCTCAGCCGGACGGTGCGCCTCGGGTTGTCCGCGTTCAGGTCGACCAGCACGATGCTTTGCCACGTGCCGAGAAGGGGCTTGCCTGCCTGCACCGGGACGGTGACCGATGGCGCCACGAGCGCGGGCAGCACATGGTCGGCACCATGCCCTGGCGAGCCGTGCGCGTGTCGGTAGCGGTCGTCGCGGGGCAGTAGCCGCTGCAGCGTGTCGACCAGGTCGACATCGGAGCCGGCGCCGGTTTCGATAATCGCGACACCCGCTGTGGCGTGCGGCACGAATATGTTGCACAACCCGTCTCGGTGGCCGCCGCAAAACGACCGCACAGCGTCGGTCAGGTCGACGATGCGGCGCTGAGCCGTGTCGATGTCGAGCACGTCGGAGTCCACGCTTTTCAGCGTACGAGGCCATTGCCACAGCGAATCCGGCGGAGGAAGGTTGTACACGACCGGTGGCGCCACCGGGGCGCTGCCCCGACACAAAGGGGGTGGGGATCGTGCACGCACGCTCTACCACTGTTCAGGCGCAACCGTCGTCGATCGATGGCGGACTTGCGCATATTCGCGACGAGGTCATGCCCGCAGTCCAAGCCATTGACGGGTGTGTCGGTGTGTCGGCCATGATCGATCGAGGGTCTGGCCGCTGCATCATCACCACCGCTTGGGAGACCGAGGAGGCGATGCGCGCGAGCGCGGAGAAGGCGAGCCAGCTTCGCAACCGGGCAGCAGAGACGTTCGGCGGCAGTGTCGAGAAGATCGAAGAATGGGCGATCGCCGTCCTGCACCGCGACCACCAGTCGGCCGACGGCGCCTGCGCGCGGGTGACCTGGGTCAAGGGCGACCCGGCGACGACGGACCCGAAGATCGACTACTACAAGACGTCCGTCTTGCCCGAGCTCGAGAACCTCGACGGTTTCTGCAGTGCCAGCCTGCTGATCGACCGCGCGACCGGGCGGAGCGTGTCGACGGTGACGTTCGACAGCCGCGAAGCGATGGAGCGAACCAGGGAGCAGGCGCTGGCCCTCAAGACCGAAAAGATGCGGGAAGCAGGGGTTGAGGAGCTCGACGAACGCGAGTTCGACCTGGCGCTCGCCCACCTGCGGGTGCCCGAGCTGGTCTGACCTGACGATCGACGACCGCTGGTCCCGCTGCCACGGGATCGGCGGTCAATTCCTTGCGTCGGCAACCGGTTACGGACAAATACGCGCGTGAAGCGTTGAAACGCCTGTTCGCCGGGAGGAAGCTGATGAGTGGTCGGCGGCGCCACCGGGGCGCTGCCCCAACGACAAGGGGGGTGGACCGTGTACGCACGCTCTACCACAATCCAGGCCCAACCTTCGTCGATCGACGACGGGGTCGCCTACGTCCGCGACGAGGTTATGCCAGCCCTCCAGGCAATGGAAGGGTACGTCGGCCTGTCAATGTTGGTCGACCGGGAGTCCGGCCGCTGCATCGCCACCAGTGCCTGGGCAACCGAAGAGGCGTGTCGCAAGAGCACGGAGCAGGCCGCGCCGCTTCGGGAACGCGCCGCGGAGATCTTAAGCGGGGATGTCAGCGTCGACCAGTGGGAAATCGGGGTCCTGCACCGCGATCACAGCTCGGGCGATGGCGCCTGCGTTCGCGCGACGTGGATCAAGGTGCCGCCAGATCAAGTTGAGCGAGCCATCGACTTCTACAAGACGTCGGTCCTGTCGTCCCTGGAGGCTCTCGAAGGATTTTGCAGCGCCAGCTTGTTGATGAACCGCGCCTCCGGGCGCGCGGTGTCATCGACGACGTTCGACAGCCACGATGCGATGGATCGCAACAGTGACCAGGCGACCGAACTGCGCAACACGCGGACCCGCGAACTCGGCGCTGACATCGTCGACGTCGGCGAGTTCGAGCTCGCGCTCGCCCACCTGCGGGTTCCCGAGATGGTGTGACCTCGCGCTGTTTACGCGGGCGTTTATTCAGTGCTGGACAAGGGTATGTCAGCTCCACCGCTAAAGCTTTGGAGGAGCAATGACTATCACCGGTGTTATCACCGCAATCCTGATCGGCATCGTGGTCGGTGTGCTCGGCCGCCTGCTGGTTCCCGGCAAGCAACCGATCGGCATGCTGGTGACGGTCTTGGTCGGCATCGTCTCCGCGTTCATCGGCACCGCGATCGCCCGAACACTCGGAATTCCGACGGCCACCAACGGCATCGACTGGCTCGAGCTACTGGTTCAGGTAATCGTTGCCGCACTCGGCGTCGCCTTGGTGTCGTCGTTGATGGGTCGCAGGCGTACAGGCCTGATGGGTGGTAGGCGCTCCGGCCTGCTGCGCTGACCAACCCCCCACGGCAATCCCGGCTGAGCCCCCCCGCCAGCCGGGATTGCCCCTGTCTACGCCCGCGCCGTGATCTGCTGCACCACCCACGCGTTGCCGTCGGGGTCGGCGAACCCGAAAAGTGTTCCCCCGTCTCGTTCGTCGATCACGTCGATGTCCCCGACCGCGACTCCTCGCTCGAGTAGTTCGTCGCGGGCGCGGTAGGCGTCTGCGACGACGAGCTGCAGTCCCCTCAGAGACCCTGCTGGCATTGGGGACGGCTCACTGAGGACGATCGAACAGCCGGAACCACGCGGTGTCAGTTGAGCGAAGCGCTGATCAGCGGCGCGCGTGTCGTGGTCGAGGTGGAAGCCGAGTTGGTCGCGGTAGAACGCGATGGCCCGGTCAACGTCGCCGACCGGGACCACGACGACCTCGAGAGTCCAATCCATCACAGTGTTTTCAGGAGGGCGTCCAGCTTTTCGTAGCCCTCGGTCATGCCACCTTCCGCGCCGGATGACAGCAGGCCGTCACGGGCCTCGATGGTCGGGCAGATCGACCGGCCGCGCAGGCTGCTGCGGCCATCGCCGAGATCCTCGAACCACAGGAAGTCGATGTTCACCATGTCGGGCGCGCCCTCGAATTCGAAGGTCTGAATGATGAATTCGTTGTCCCGCACCTTGTGGAACACTCCATTGAAACCGAATTCGCCACGATCGGCCTTATGCACGTAGCGATAGCCGCCGCCGGTCTTGAAGTCCCAGTGCTCGATCGTCATCTCCAGGTCGCGCGGTCCGAGCCATTGCTTGACCAGCTCCGGCTCGGCGTGGGCCCGGAACAGGTCCTCCACCGGTGCGTCGAAGTCACGGGTGAACTCCATGGCCAGAGTGTCGACCGGAGCGTTGAGGTTGAGCGCGTTAGTCATTTCGAGGTTCCTTCCTTGTCGGTCATCGCCGCCAGCAGGGTGTCCAGCCGGCGGTAACTGCGTTCGGCGTCAAGCCGATATCGGTCAATCCACGCGGTCAGCCGCTCGAGTGCGGCCGCGTCGAGATGGACGGGCCTGCGCTGTGCGTCACGGGTCCTGGTAACAAGGCCCGCCTGCTCGAGCACCTGAATGTGCTTGGACACCGCCTGTTTCGTGATGTCGAACGGCGCGGCCAGCTCGTTGACGGTGGCCGGTCCGCGGGAAAGCCGCGCCACGATCGCGCGCCGAACTGGATCGGCCAGCGCCATGAAGGCGCGGTCCAGCCGGACGTCTGCATCTCCATCACTCTCCATTAGTCAACTTTATCATTGATCAATCGATTGATTGACTACCAACGTAGAATGCTGTCACGTCGGCTGTCAAGGGCCGGATTTCAGCGCTTCTTGCGGATGATGGCACGCAGCTTGTCGAGCCGGGTGGCGATCTCACGCTCGGCGCCGTGAGTGGTCGGCTGGTAGTAGTCGACGCCCACGAGCTCGTCAGGCGGATACTGTTGCGGCACAACACCATCAGGGTCGTCGTGGCTGTACTTGTAGCCGATCGCGTTGCCGAGTTTCGCGGCTCCCGAATAATGCCCGTCGCGCAGATGGGCGGGCACCAGGCCCGCTTTGCCCTCGCGAATGTCGCTCATCGCGGCGCCTAGCGCCGTCGTCACCGCGTTCGACTTGGGCGCGGTGGCGAGGTGAACGGTGGCGTGGGCCAGCGTGAGCTGCGCTTCCGGCATGCCGATCAGCTGCACCGTCTGCGCTGCCGCGACGGCGGTCTGCAGCGCGGTGGGGTCCGCCATCCCGATGTCCTCACTGGCCAGGATCATCAGCCGGCGAGCCACGAACCGCGGGTCCTCCCCCGCGACGAGCATCCGCGCCAGGTAGTGCAATGCGGCGTCGACGTCGGAGCCGCGGACCGACTTGATGAACGCGCTGACGACGTCGTAGTGCTGATCACCGTCGCGGTCATAGCGCACGGCGGCCTTGTCGAGCGACTGCTCGATGGTCGCGACCGTCACCTTCTCGCCCGCCTCGGCGGCCACCTCCAGCGCGGTCAGCGCTCGGCGGGCATCGCCTGCCGACAGTTGCACCAACAGGTCGACGGCGTCGTCGGTGACCTCGACCTTGCCGCCGAGGCCCCGAGGGTCGTCGATCGCCCGGTGCACCACGGCCTGCACGGCGTCGGCGTCCAGCGGCTGTAGTTGCAGGATCAGCGACCGCGACAGCAGGGGCGCGACGACGGAGAACGACGGGTTCTCGGTGGTCGCGGCTACCAGCAGCACGACCCGGTTCTCGACGGCCGAGAGCAGCGCGTCCTGCTGGGTCTTGGAGAACCGGTGCACCTCGTCGATGAACAACACCGTCTGCTCGCCGTGCACCGCCGCCCGCCGGGCCACGTCGATGACGGCGCGGACCTCCTTGACGCCGGCGGACAGCGCCGACAGCGCCTCGAACCGGCGGCCGGTGGCCTGCGAGATCAGCGACGCCAGCGTGGTCTTGCCGGTGCCCGGCGGGCCGTAGAGGATGACCGACGCCGCGCCCGAGCCCTCGACCATCCGTCGCAGCGGCGAACCGGCCTGCAGCAGGTGGTCCTGGCCGACCACCTCGTCGAGCGTCGCCGGCCGCATTTTCACCGCCAGCGGAGCCGATGCGCCGACGGGTCCGCCCGCGGTCACACTTGGTTCGCCGCGGATGTCAAACAGACCGTCGGACACGCTCTCTGCTTACCACGTGGTTACGACGGCGGAGCAGTGACGAAGTCGATCAGTTCCTCCACGCGGCCGATGAGGGCAGGCTCGAGATCGTTCCAGTCCCGCACCCGGCCGCTGATCCGCTGCCATGCCCTTGCGATATCGGCCTGCCGGGTGTGCGGCCAGCCAAGGGCCCGGCACACGCCGTGTTTCCAGTCCTCGCCGCGCGGCACCACCGGCCACGACGAGATGCCCAGCCTGCCCGGCTTGACCGCCTGCCAGATGTCAATGAACGGATGGCCGACGACCAGTGTGTGCCCGCCGCCGGGGCCACGGCGGACGGCGTCGGCGATGCGAGCCTCCTTCGCGCCGGCCACCAGGTGGTCGACGAGGACGCCGAGCCGACGCCCAGGCCCGGGCTGAAACTCTTCGACGATGCCGACGAGATCGTCTACGCCGCCGAGGTATTCGACCACCGCACCCTCGACGCGCAGGTCGTCGCCCCACACCTGCTCGACCAGTTCGGCGTCGTGGCGGCCCTCTACGTAGATCCGGCTGGCCAGCGCGACTCTGGCCTTCGCCGCTACCGCCACCGAACCGGACGCGGTGCGCGCCTGCGCCGTCGGCGTCGCGCGTCGCGGGGCAGTGAGGATCACCGGCTTGCCGTCGATCAGATAGCCGGGTCCGATCGGGAACGGTTTCCTGCGGCCGCGACGGTCCTCGAGCTCCATCCGGCCGTATTCGATGCGCACCACCGCGCCGACGTAGCCGGTCTGGGTGTCCTCGACGACCATGCCGAGTTCCACCGATTGCTCAGTCGAGCGGGGCTTTCCGTGCGGGTGGTTGGCGAGAATGTCGGTGCCATAGCGATCAGCCACCGCGTGATCGTAGGGTCAAATCCGTGCTGCTCAACCGCGACACGGCCGAGGGGATCGCAAACGGAACAATCACACTCGTCCTGCGCCGGCGGGACGCGCCGGAGGGCCAAGCCGGGCGGCACCCAACGCACCGCCCCCACCGCCACCGTGTGATCCACACGATACGCTCGGGCCATCTGCGCGACTGCACCGACCGAAAGTCCATACATGACCAAGGTGACGTTCCTGTTGTCGAAGGACCCTGCTACCGAGCACGGCGGCGACATCGAACTATCGAGGGTAGTTATGCGTTTGGCGGCAGAAGCCTTCGATGTCTCCGCCATCTGCATGTCCCACGAAACCCCGGGTTGCTTGACTATCGACGAAGTCCAGCGCGGCCTGTCGCTTACGCGCGTGTTTCAGGGCGGCGTTCGGCCCGCCCGACTACTGATTGATTCGCTGCGCAAGAGGCGCAGCCTTGTGCACGTGCGCTTCGACAGCGACGAGCTTTTGAACGCTATCGAAAATTCCAATGCAGGCGTGTTCGTCGCCGAGCACAGTTACATGGCGGAGACGTTCCTCCGGAGTACCCGATTCGGCACAGCCGGTTTGGTCATCAACACCGTTAACACCGAATCGCAGGTTTGGCTGGCCACCCGCGGGTTTCTTGGGCGAATCGAGGCGCCGCGCCTGCTGCGCGATGAGATCCGGACCGCGCGCGCGGCGGACGCCGTTGGCTGTTATGAGATTGAAGAGGCGCAGATGTACGAGCAGCACGGCGTGCGGAACTCGCGTTGGATGGAAGTGACGCTTCCGCCGACCACCCAAGTCGATGTGTCCTCGACAGCGCGTCGGCTGGTATTCATGGGCGCCCGGGATTGGCCACCGAACCAAGAGGCGTTTCTACACGCGCTTAGGTTATGGCCGCGCATCGCTGCCGGTATCCCCGATGCAGAACTGTGTGTGATCGGTGCTAAGAAGTCGGGGGCGAGAGACCCCATTTATCCTGACGGTGTTCGGGAATTCGGCTTTGTCGAGGATTTGCCCGCATTCCTGGGTGCCTGCCGTGCGTTGATGGCACCCATCAAGACAGGGGGTGGCGTGCGGGTTAAGCTGCTCGATTCGATCAGAATGGGACTACCGATTGTCGGTACAAGCGCAGCGGTTGGTTCACTGAAGGCGCCGTTCGACTTACCCACGTTCGACGACGAAGAATCGTTTGTTGCCGAATGCAGGCGCTTCCTGCTTGATCGTGACGCAGCTGTGAAGGCTGGAAACAAGCTGTACGAGCTCAACACTGAGCACTGGCGGCAGCACCGTCCACACCATGCGGTAGAAGAGCTGCTACGCTTCGGAATTCGCGTAGCAAGGCCGGCGCGCGAGTCTCACTAATCATAAAAGTTGGGTACGCGGATGGTCGCGCCGACATCAGCTTCCTACACCGTTCGATCGGCATTCACCATGGCCGCCACTATCCCCTCGAAGGACATGGTGCGCCGCCACCCAAGGGTTTCCTCGGCCCGTGTCGGATTCCCGACCATAATGGCGCTATCTGCCGGTCGCATCAGTTCTCTGTCGGTTTTGACATATGACTGCCAGTCTTCGATACCGACCGTGGCGAATGCCGCGGCGACGAAGTCGGCGATGGAATGCGCGATACCGGTGGCGACGACGAAATCGTCGCCCCTTCCGGATCTGGCCATCCGGATCATTGCGTCGACGTAGTCCGGCGCCCATCCCCAATCACGCTGCAACGACAGATCGCCTAATGTGACGGAGTCCTGCGCTCCACTGGCAATGGCCGCTGCCGCTGCAGTGATCTTGCGGGTCACGAACGTCGTTGGGCGTCGTGGTGACTCGTGGTTGAAGAGGATGGCGTTCGACGCCTTCAAGCCCTTGCTGCGATAGATCTGGCACATCATATGACCCAGCGCCTTGGAGACGCCGTACGGTGACGTAGGGCTGATGCGGCTGTCCTCGTTCTGCGGCGAATCGGCGTCACCTGCGAACACCTCGGCACTCGATGCGTTCACGACGGCGATGCCTTGGCCGCTGTCGTCCTGCACCCTCATACACGCGTCCAACAGCGCCGTCGTCGACAGCGCGTTGACCTCGGTGGTGTACACCGGCCGACTCCAGGAAGTCGCGACCGACGACACACCCGCGAGGTGGAAGACGTAATCGGGCGCGATTCGCCGTACCAGTGCGAGGACCGCATCGGCGTCGGTGAGGTTGACTTTGTGTGTGCTCACCTCACCGACGGCAACCGATTCCGGACCATCGTAAGGCCCGACGATGCCGTGAACGGTTACACCCAAATCAACCAGCTGTCGCGACATGTAGTAGCCATCCTGACCGGTAACACCGGTGATCAGCGCTGTTTTCTGCCCGATCATTTGCACCGGGATCAGACACTCGTCACTGTGCTGCCGCACCCGCGGCGGCCGACTGCTGTGCCACTTCGCTACGCACCATCATTTCAACCAGCTCGCGGAACGACACCCTCGGCTGCCAGCCGAGCTTTTCGCGGGCCTTGCTCGAATCGCCGATCAGCAGGTCGACCTCGGCCGGGCGTAACAGTGCCGGATCGAACCGTACATAGGGCTCCCAGTCGGCGATCCCGACGGCCGCGAACGCCGAATCGACGAATTCAGCAATCGAGTGCGTCTCACCCGTCGAGACGACGTAGTCGTCGGCCACGTCCTGCTGCAGCATCAGGTACATCGCCTCGACGTAGTCGCCTGCGAACCCCCAGTCGCGGCGCGCATCCAGATTCCCGAGCGTGACGTGGTCGTCCAGACCCAGCGAGATCCGGGCGACCGCACGCGACACCTTTCGGGTGACGAATTCGACTCCGCGGCGCGGAGACTCGTGATTGAAGAGAATTCCCGAGCTCGCATGCATCCCGTACGATTCGCGGTAGTTGATCGTCATGTAGTGGCCGAAAACCTTGGCAACACCGTAGGGCGAACGCGGCCACAGCAGCGTCGACTCACTCTGCGGTACGTGTTGCGCCTTGCCAAACATCTCCGAACTGGATGCCTGGTAGAAGCGGACCTGCTCACCCGACACGCCCTCGTACAGACGGATGGCTTCCAGCATGCTCAGCACGCCTCCACCCGTAACGTCAGATGTCAGCCGGGCGTTCTGCCATGAGTACGCGACATAGGACACCGCCCCGAGGTTGTATACCTCGCTGGGTTGCGCGACGGTCATCGCGCGCATCAGGCTGGAAATGTCCAGCAGGTCGCCAGGGATGAGATGCACCTCCGGAAGCGCCTCCTCGAGAATTGCCGCCTTCGGGTTGTTCTGTCCTCGCAACAGACCGTAGACCTCGTAGCCCTTGGCCAGCAGGAGCTCCGACAGGTACATCCCGTCCTGGCCGGTGATCCCGGTAATAAGCGCGCGCTTTCCGGTGCTGGGTGCGGGTACTGCCGAACTCATTGCGCTTCCTCCAGAACATCGGCAAAGGTGCGTAGAAACAGTGGCAAAAGGTGCGTACAAAGAATCCGGTATATCTGGTCTTGGCGCAATGCCGCATCAGTTCCGAATCTTGCACGGATCGAAGTGGACTTGATCGAGCCGGCCCAGCTCCTCCGCGATCGCCGCGGGCTGATGGCTCCCGCTCTCGTTGTCGATCATGTTACATGCCGCAGACGCGTCGACCGCGACCCGGCGGCGGGACTCACGAAAAGCTGCCTTCAATTACGGGCAGGATCAGTATCGCCCCGCACAGGTGTTCCGTCCTCACAAGGTATTTGGGCCTGACATCGGCTGGAAGCACGTTCAGCGGCATTCTCGTCATGGCCCCCCGTCATGCTCATCCCGAGGGCACCGCGTCGTTCGATATCCAGGGCGATGGTACCGAGTCGCGGTCGTTCCGCTTCGTCGACGACGTCGTGCAGGGCATCCTGACGATCTAGGAAGAGGCGGGCACGCGCGGTTTACCACATCGGCAGCGAAGAGGAGATCACCATTCGCGACCTGGACGGCCGGATCGCCAAGATCGTCGGCGCCGTGCTCGACGCGGAGTAGCGTCCTGCGACTGTGCAGCTTGCTCTGACCCCCGACGGCCGCTGGGATTTCGCGACGGCCGATGTGGTTTCGGCCGCCGGCGCTGCCGGCTTCACCGCGGTGGGGATCAATGCCGACCGAGTCGACGCCGCTGCCGTCGAGGCCCACGCGGCGGCGGGGGTTCGTTGCCATGAGCTACTCGCCCTTGTGGTCAGCGATGACGAATCAGCCACGATGGAAAGCGCCGAGCTGCTGGCTGACCGTGCGCAGACGGTCGGTGCGGAGTGGGTGCTGACAGTCTTCACTGCAGCGGTACCACCTCAGCGTATTCAGCGCTGCGCCAAGCTGTTTGACGATATCGGCGCTGGCATGGCGGTGGAATACAGCCCGCTGGGCGCGATTCCGTCGATCAGCGACGGCATGGAGGCAGTGCGGGCCGCGAGCCGCGGCGGGCGCGCAGGCCTGATGATCGACTCATGGCATTTCCGCTTCAGCGACAACACATGGGAAGACCTGGCAGCAGTACCCGTCGACGACATCGCCTATCTGCAATTCACCGATGCATTGGAGCCCGAGTATCGGGACCGCATGATCCGCGAAAGTCTGCATCGCCGTGCCCTGCCTGGCGAGGGTGTTCTCGAGCTCGACCGCTTCGCCACGACGCTGCTCGAAATGGGCTACGACGGAATTGTCAGCGTCGAGGTGCTCAGCGCGGAACTTCGCGAGCTTCCCGTCGACGTACTCGTCCGGCGGTTCACGCGACGAGTGCGCGCTATTGGCGCTGACCGCTAAGACGCCGGGCCGCTGACCTCGGCGAGCTTGGCCGGGCCCGAAGTGATTTCGTCGATGATGAGGTGGATGAACCGCATCTTGTCCAGTACCGGGCTGGCAGCACGAACGGGTAGAGGTCTTCCTTGCCCATCGAGCGGTTCACCATGTTCAACGCCCACGCCAGCGGTAGCCACATGTCGATGATGGTGTCGAATCCGCTGGGCCCCAACACCCGCCGCTCGAACGTGGCGCCCGACGACGCGAAGCCGAATGCGGCGGCAGTGTCCAGAGCGTCGCGGATATGCAGGTAGTGGGCGAACGTTTCGGCCCAATCCTCCGCCGGATGCATGCTCGCGTACGAGGAGACGTGGGTCTTCTCCCAGGCCGGCGGCGGGCCATCGCGATAGTGGCGATCCAGCGCGGCCTGGTAATCGGCGTCGGGATCGCCGAACAAGTCGTGGAATCGCTGCACGTATGCCTGCGACGTTCGACCAGCCGGTAAAAGTAGTAATGGCCGATCTCGTGGCGGAAATGGCCGAGCAGCGTGCGGTACGGCTCGTCCATCGCCACTCGCAGCTGCTCGCGGTGCACATCGTCACCCTCGGCGAGGTCAAGCGTGATCACCCCGTTGTGATGGCCGGTGAACACCTTCTCGAATTCACTGGAGAGCAGGTCGAACGCCAAGCCGTACTGATGGTCCTCGTCGCGCCCCACGATCGGTAACTTCAGCTCGTAGAGTTCGGCGATCAGCCTGCCGTTTGGCCTTCTCGGCGTCCGCGAACGCGGCCATCGCCTTGGTATCGCTTTCATTGGGGCGGGTCCGGGTCAGCGCGCACGACCTGCACAGCGGTCTGACGACTGGGCCCTTCTCGACGAGCCAATTGCATTCGGCCAGATGCAGATTCGCGCACAGTTGGTAGTCGTTGGAGTCGACGGCGCCGCCGTGCTCGCTGTCGGTTCCCGATCGCGATAATCAGCAGGGCCATGTCGTCGAGTGAGAGACCCAGCCGGCTACCACACGACAGACACAGCGAGTTCTCGAACGCCAAACGTTGTCCGCAATTGGGGCATTGAAGTCACGCATGCAGCACTCCCCCGTCGTACGGCGCCACGTCGACGGCGACGTCGATCACGCTGCGGTCCGAGTCGGTGTAGATGATGCCGCGCAGCGGGGGGACATCCGCATAGTCGCGGCCGAACCCACTGTGATGTAGCGCTCGTCGACCATCTGATCGTTCGTGGGATCCAAGCCCAGCCAATGGTTTTGCGGCGTCCACACCGACGCCCATGCGTGCGTGGCGTCGATGCCGATCATGCGTTCCTTTCCCGGCGGCGGGTCGGTCGCCAGGTATCCCGACACGTAGCTCGCGGCCAGTCCGTTGGCGCGCAGGCAGGCGATGGCCAGCCGCGCGAAGTCCTGGCATACCCCTTCCCGCTCCGCTAAAACCTCACTGACCTGAGTGGACACCGTGGTCGATCCGGACCGATAGGTGAAGTCGGAGTAGATCCGCGACGACAGGTCGCGAAGCACCTCAATCAGTGGGCGGCCGGGCTCGAAACTCGGTGCGGCATAGGCACGTAGCTCGTCGGTGATCTCGGGCGGTTCCAAGTCGAGGGTGAACTCGGTGGCAAGTGCGCCGTCGGGGCCGACAGGTCGCGCGATCTCCCACGGCGCCCGCGCCGATCCACCGCCGTAGAGGTCGGGCGGTGGTGGATCCACTTCGACGACCGACTTGCTGGTGATGGTCAGCATGTCGTGATGCTCGGTGACGTGGAAATACGCGCTGATGTTGCCGTAGACGTCGCGGCTGGTGGAGCTGTCGGCCGCCTCGGGCTCGATGATCAGCTCATGTGACAGGCAGCGCTGCCGCGCGGAGTCACGAGGCGTGAGGAACCCGCGGCCGTAGGAGCTGGTGACGACGTCGGAGTAGCGGTAAACCGTGCGGTGCACGATCTGGTAACACCGGCTCGCTCCCGCGGCCGTCGGCCCGTCGGGGAAAGCGGTCACGGCACGAGCCGGCGTTCGTCTGGGCCCCACAGCGGCTGCATGCCGCCGGGCAGCGAGAGATGGGTCGCGGTGATGAGCCCGGACAGTTCACGCAGGTCACGATGCATTCCATCCAGCAGCTTGGCCAATACCGCCCGCGTGCCTTCGGGGTTGACGTCCTCCAGGTCGACCGGATCGAGCCTGCGCAGCCGCGTGGCGATCTCGTCGACCAGCCGTTCGGGACGAGACGAACCCGATGACCCTGGCAGCGCCTTGAGGTCTGCCCGCAGCCGCTCGAGTTGGTACACCAGTGACCGCGGGTTCTCGGCGTCGAACAACACCAACTCGGCCACGGCAGCCACACTAACCGTGCCCGGGTTGCGGCGCCGGTAGATGACGGACGACTCGCAAGCCATCAGCGTGGACTCTGTGATGGTTTGCTCAGCACCTGCGCTGCGAACCTTTGTAAGGGTGGCACGCAGCAGTGCGGTCAGCCCGAGGCCGCGCTCGATCCGTTTGCCGATGTCCATCATCGTCCAGCCGACGTCCTGCACCATCGACTCGGCGGCCACACCGGACAGAGCGAGCATGCCTGCCAGCGTCAGGTTGTTCGTCGACGCCAGGAAGGCGTCCCCCTCGGCTTGCGATTCGGGCTGGTCTGCAGCCCGATGCAGCACGGCGCGCTCGACCGCCGCCAACACCATCCACGTGTCGTTGGACATCTGGTCGCGCACCGCGCGGGCAGCCAGGCTCACGCGCTCGACCGACTGCGCAAGCGAGCCGGGGCGGTGCCGGTCGGCGGTCAACGACCACAGCGTGCTCTGGGCGGTCGCGACGATCTCCGCGTAGTCGCCGCCTGCGCCGGTATTGGTCCCCGTGATTTGACCGAGGGCCGTAAGTAGAACTGGCACGCACTCACTGCCATCCATCTCGCGGCGGTAACGGTATTCGTGATAGCGCTCGCGGGTAACGGTAAGCAGCCGGGCCATGTTCTCGGCCCGTTCGGCGTAGCGGCCCATCCAGAACAGGTCGGACAACACACGCGGCGAGCTGATCGCCCTGGTCGGGCTTGGCGTCATCGCCGGCAGCTCGACCGCGCTCGGAATGCGCTCGGCCGTGACACGTGTCGGCGTGCGCACCCAAATATCCTTGGCTGCAACGGTATTCAGTCGGTAGGCGGCGCTGCCCGGGGCCAGCAGGTAACCCAGCCCGCCGATCATCGGCGCATAGCCGCTGCGCTGCGACACCGTGAACAACCGCATGCCGACGCTTGCCGACGACATCCCGCCCGGGTAGTAGTCGGTGGGCGCCGACGAGAACCTCGGGCAGCTCCTGGCCCACCCACTGCCAGGGTGTCGCCTCGATTCGCGTGCCGAGCAACTTGCGCTGCGCCGACGAAAGCGCGGGCCCCACGATGGGGTCGCCGCCCATCACCGGCTTGATCAGCAGCGACGACAAGTTGGTCAGCAGGTGCGAGCGTTCGGTGTTGATGCCGCCCCAGTACACCGGCGCCGTCGGCAGCAGCGGTGTCTCACCCAGCAGCCGCTCGGCCAGCTCGGGCAGAAAGCGAAGCAGCCCAGGGCTTTCCAGAATGCCGCTGCCCAACGTGTTGACGACCGTCACCGCGCCACGGCGCAGCACCTCCACCAGGCCGACCACGCCGAGCCGGGAATCGGCACGCAGATCCAACGGGTCGACGTACTCGGAGTCGACCCGGCGCAGCACCACGTCGACCCGTTTGAGGGTGCCCATCGATCGCATCCACAGCTTGCCGTCGCGCACCACCAGATCGGCGCTCTCCACCAGCGGAAAACCGAGCACACTGGCCAAATAGGCCTGGTCGAACGCCGTCTCGGAGTGGATACCGGGGCTGAGGACGACCACCACGGGCTCCTCGGCCGACTCAGGAGCGGCGTCGATCAGGGCCAGCCGCAGCGCCTGCGCCCACGGTGAGGCAGGCCGCGGCCCGATCCGCTCGTACAGTTCGGGGATGGCGTGTGCGACCACTCGCCGGTCTGCCAGCGCATAGCCCGCCCCCGACGGCGCCTGGGTCCAGTCGGCGTTCACCCTGAAGCCGCCGTCGGCGGCGCGGCTGATATCGCAGCCGTGCAGGAACAGCTGATGTCTGCCGGGCACATCGATGCCGCGGGCGGCCCTGACATAACCCGGGTGGGCGAACAGCAGCTGGGGCGGAAGCACCCCGCTGGTAATCGCATGGCGTGGCCCGTACAAATCGGCCAAGCACGGCGTCGAGCAGTCGGGAGCGTTGCACCAGACCGGATTCCAGCGTGTCCCAGTCCGACGCGGAGATCACAAGCGGCAACGCGTCGAGGTGCCACGGCCCCGGCTCCAATGTGCCGTTGCCGTTGGTGATCGCATCGCCGTGCCCGTCGACCTGGATGTAGGTGATGCCGTCGTTGTCGACCAGACTGCGGACGATCGACCGCAACTGGTCCAGTCCGCCGCGGCCCCGCTCCCCCACGCATTCGGCGAGCTCCTGCCATGCGGGACGCACATTGCCTGCCGCGTCGACGAATTCGTCGTATCCGGTGCTCGCGCCGGGTCGGACATCGAACAGCGCCTGCTGCGCCCTGGCGGTGCGGTACCGGGTCAGCAGGTTGTCGATATCGGGTGGATTCGCTGCGGGAAGGGACATCACTGCAAAACGGTACGCACTCGCCGAAGATCCAAGATGCCCGGCGCGCCTACATCGGTCGATTGGCGTGCCTGCTTCTCGCGGATGTCCGACATGTCCACCTTTCCAGGGGTGAATCCCGTCGCCTCGAAGCGGCGTCCCCGCCGAGACTCCGCCTCCACCGCATTGACGGGCGGGTTGTCGTAGGCGCGGCCACCAGGGTGCGACACGTGGTAGGTGCAGCCGCCGCGCGACATCCCCGTCATGCTGTCGACGAGCTCGAAGCGCAGCGGCCCGTCGACCGTGATCGTCGGGTGCAGCGCGCTGGGCGGCTGCCAGGCCCTGATACCGCACGCCGCCCACTTGGACGTCGGGGTTGTCGGTGGCAAGCAGCGGGATCGGGTAGCCGTTGGCCGTGACGACGTAGCGATGCCGGTCGGCACCGATCAACCGGACCTGGATGCGTTCCACCGACGAGTCGACGTAGCGGGCGGTGCCGCCTGCGGTGGATTCCTCCCCGAGGGTGTTCCATGGCTCGATCGCGCCGCGCAACTCGATCTCCACCCCGTCGAAGACCGCGGTGCCGATACGCGGGAATCGAAACTCGGTGAACGGGTCCAGCCAGCTGGTGTCGAAGTTGATGCCGTGGGCGCGAAGGTCCGCCGCGACATCTGCGATGTCTTGAATCAGGAAGTGCGGCAACAGGTATCGGCCGTGCAGGTTGGCGCCGTGGCGGATCAGCGGAGCGCGCAGCGGCTCATCCCAGAACCAGGCCACCAGCGCGCGCACGAGAAGCGACTGAACCATCGCCATCTGGTAGTGCGGTGGCATCTCGAAGCCGCGCAGCTCCAGTAGGCCCAGCCGGCCGCGCGCGCTGTCGGGGCTGTAGAGCTTGTCGATGCAGAACTCGGCCCGGTGGGTGTTGCCGGTGATGTCGGTCAGCAGGTGCCGAAGCGCACGGTCGGTGACCCATGGCTTGGCAGTGCCTTTTCGGTCGTCTTGACCGCCCGACAGGCGCGCGATTTCGGCGAATGCGATCTCGAGTTCGTAGAGCGCTTCGGCGCGGCCCTCGTCGACGCGCGGCGCCTGCGACGTGGTGCCGACGAACCGCCCGGCGAACAGATACGACAGCGACGGGTGGCGCTGCCAGTACGTTAGCAGCGACACCAGCAGGTCGGGGCGCCGCAGCAGCGGCGAATCGGCAGGCGTGATACCGCCCAGCGTGATGTGGTTTCCGCCGCCGGTGCCGCCGTGGGTGCCGTCGAAGTCAAAAGCCTCGGTGCTCAGACGCGCGAGCCGGGCCTGCTCGTAGAGGGTTTCCAACTGGGCTTTCTGCGCGGCGAAGCTGGGCGTCGGCGCGACGTTGACCTCGATGACGCCGGGGTCGGGGGTGACGCTCATCGACTGCAGCCGCGCGTCGGGCGGTGGGCCGTAGCCTTCGACGACGACCTGGCAGTCGACCTTCGCGGCGGCATCCTCGATTCGCGTGATCAGGTCGACGAAGTCCTCAAGCGCTTCGGTGGGCGGCATGAAGACGTAGACCACGCCATCGCGCACCTCGGCGACCATCGCCGTCACCGGGATGGCCTCGGCGTCATCGACATGCTCGACCGGTGCGTCGGCGGGTTCAGGCGCCACCGAGAGCCTGCCACGATTGGCAAGCGGGTCGGCTTGGAACGCGGGCTCGGGCGGGTGCCAGCTGATGGAGTTCAGCGGCAACCGCAACCCAGCGGGCGAATCGCCCTCGAGCAACACGATGCGGCCACGCCGCAGCTGCCAGTCGGCGCTGGCCCAGCCCGAATCGTCGTCGCGGCGATGCAGCGGTAGCACGTAGGCGGCCGGCTCGGTGACAAGCTCTTCGAGCCGGGCCAACAACGCCTTTCGCCGGTCTGCGGCATCGTCGGCCAGATCGTCTTCCGGCGTCACGGGTTCACCCAACGGCTGCCGCACCGCACCGGCTAGCCGACTCAGTGCGTCTTCGTATGCCGGCCGCACCTGCGAGGCGGGCAGCCCGAGGCCGTCGGCGATCGCGCCGAGCACATGTTGCGCGGCATCGGGTGCCGCCTCCGCGGCTCCGGAGGCCCACGGATCAGCGAGCAGTTCGGCATTTCGCCACAGCGGTTCGCCGTCGGCGCGCCAAAACAGCCCAATCTGCCAGCGCGGCAAGGGTTCTCCCGGATACCACTTGCCCTGGCTGCGTTGGACCAGTCCCTGCGGTGCCCACACGCGCCTTCAGCCGGGCCGCCAGCGCGGAGGCACGCTGCCGCTTGTGCGGGCCGTCGGCGTCGGTGGTCCACTCAGGGTCGACCTGGTTGTCGATCGAGACGAACGTCGGCTCGCCGCCCACGGTGAGGCGCACATCGCCTGCGGCCAGACGTTCGTCGACACGGCCACCCAGCGCGCACATCGCGCCCCACGCCGCTTGCGTGTACGGCAGCGTCACCCGCGGATCCTCGTGGACACGGGTGACGACGTTGGAGAAGTCGAGCGTGGTCTCGCACGGCTCAGTGGCGCCGGTGATCGGCGCTGCCGACTCGGGGTGGGGCGTCGCGGACAGCGGGATGTGGCCCTCGCCCGCGAAAAGTCCCGACGTCGGGTCCAGCCCGATCCAGCCCGCGCCGGGGACGTACACCTCGGCCCAGGCGTGCAGGTCGGTGAAGTCGGCGGCAGGCCCGGACGGCCCGTCGAGCGCCTCGACGTCGGAGGTCAGCTGCACCAGGTAGCCGGACACGAACCGCGCCGCGTAGCCCAGCTGGCGCAGGATCGACACCAGAAGCCACGCCGAGTCGCGACACGACCCGATGCCGGTGCGCAGCGTGTGATCCGGCGTCTGCACACCGGGTTCCATCCGCACGCTGTAGCCGACGTCGGCGTTGACCGCCCGGTTGAGCGCGACAAGGAAGTCGATGGTGCGGGTGCCGGGCGCGACGGAGAAGTCCTTCACCCACGCCGCAGTCAGGTCGCCGGGCCCCGAGCCCTCGTCACTCCTCGTCGACCGGTCGCAGATATGGCTTGAGGTCTTCGGCGAGCGCCTTGGGGTATTCGAACGGGATGTGTTCGGCCCAGTCCTCGATGAAGAAGTCGAACGGGTTGATCACCTTCATGTCGGCGATCAGCCCGACGGTGATGGTCAGGCTGCGGGCACGGTTCGGGAACACCAGGCGGGCCAGGAAGTTTCCGAATGCGTCCTGCTGCCAGTTGACGAAGTGATCGGCGGGCTCGACCTGCAGCGAGTAGGCCTCGATCGGGGTGCGCGAATGCGGCGCGGGGCGCAGCCGAACGACATGGGGATGCACCTCCACCAGCCGATCGAACGTGTAGCTGGTGCGATGCTCCAGCGCCACCTTGATGCCCATCTGCTGATCCCATCACAACGTGTGGATGCACGCTCGCCGGTGGGCTGCGCGGGCGGCTGAACCGATGTCACACGATAGGCCGACGCTGCGCTTTTGCAGCACAACGGCACTGAACGCGGCAAACATGCCGATAAATAGCCAAATCCCGATGACTATCAGGGTTGCCGTCATGTTCTAGGTCCCCGGGCCTGCTGTGCCTCGCGTGGACTCGAGTAGCGCCGCCGAAATCTTTGACGAGGGGCCAGCGGCCATCAGCCCGAGAGGCCCTGCTTGAGGGCTGCGTCCTGTTTCTGCCCGAGTTCGACAGCGGCATCGGGCGGGATCGGATCGTCTGGGGCGCTATGGAATTCCAAGATGACATCTGCCCTGCCCTCGGTGAACAGCAGCGTTGTAACCGCCTGGGATCCATCGGGAGTGGTACCGGGGTAGAGCATTCCGTCCGCGCCAATCGCGGCCGGCTGCGGTGTGCCGGTCACCTTCATGTTGGCGTCGATGTTCGTCTTGAAGTTCGTGAGCGCCGCTGCGGCCTCTGCGGGGTCGGGCTGAACGAGGATGGTGTCGCCGATTTGCCTGCTGCCGGACGCGTTGGTGAATCGTCCCTCTATCCCGGTCTTGCCGAACGGGTTGCGGACAGGGTCAAGCGCGGTGAATGGTTCGCCGTTTGTGGGGATGTCACTGGCGCTGATCAACAACTTGGCATAGTCGGTCGGTGCGGGCGTGACCGTCCTCGACTGTGACCCTGCGCTAGCAGCGGATGATGGCGTCGGCGAGCCTATCGACACCGAGCCGTGACAGCCGGCGAGCGTTCCCAGTGCTGTAGCTGCCGCGACGAAGACAAACAACGGGTTGGTCATGACGCCTCCCTCAGACGTCGGCATCGCAACGCGCAAGGCTGCAATCGTGTCTCCAGTATTTCACCGCCGACTTTCGCCGTAACACCTTTTGCTTCTCACAAACCTTCGCCAGCCGACGGTGTCCTTGCGGATGAAAATAATTGAGCTATCAGAGGTTTCGCCAGAGCGACGACGCCTGCGCCGGTCTCACGACGCCGCGTTTCGTTGTGGACTCGGCGCCGGTGCCGGAGGAAGTGGCAAGCGGGCGAAGTGAGGCGCGAAACCGCTGATTCGGCCTCCAGCGGGGCGTACGCTGGCGCCATAGCAAATTCACGGGGGTGAGTTGAATGAGTTCAATCGGCTTTGTCGTCCCGGTGCCTGCGGGCAAGGAACAAGCGGACCGCGACTGGATGAGCACGCTGGACGGTGAGCGGCGCGAGGAATATCAATCCGAGTGGAAGAAGGCCGGCTTCAAACACCACACCGTCTGGCAACAGGAAACGCCCAACGGCACGGTGGATATCGTTTACCTGGAGGCCGACGACATACCCACGGCCATGAAGACCATCACGTCGTCGGATTCGCCTTTCCACGCGTGGTTCCGCGAACGGGTGCTCGATGTGCACGATATCGATCTGTCCAACGAGAACCCACCGCAGCCGACTTGTTGCACGACGCCAGCTTTTAGTCTGGCGTCGTGGCTACGTGGGCCGACGTCGCGCGAGTTGTCGGCGGACTTCCCGGGAGCGATGAGACATCGCCGCGCAACTGGCGGGTGGGCAAGAAGCTGATCGCCTGGGAACGGCCGCTGCGCACGGCGGATTACGTCGCGCTCGGCGCCGACGCACCCGACGGGGACATCCTCGGTGCCCGGGTCGCGGATGAGGGCGTCAAGTTCGCGCTCATCGCCGACGATCCCGGGGTGTACTTCACCACCCCGCATTTCAACGGCTACCCCGCGGTGCTGGTGCGCCTTGCGGAGATCGGCGTGCCCGAGCTCGAAGAGCTAGTCACCGAGGCCTGGTTGGCGCAGGCCCCGAGAACGCTGGCTAGGGAGTTTCTGGAGACCCGTTGACCGCGGCCGACTGAACCACCGTGTGGGCATGGACGGCCTTTGTCAGCTCGAGGATCTGATTCGACAACTCGATCAGTTGCCTGTTTTGGTGGTCTTCTTCCTGCACCATCTTCTACTGCAGATCCGCAGCGACCTGGCGTTTGTAAGTCGGCACGGTTCTGGCTGATCATCACGAAGGTCGACAGGAAGATCGCCTCGAGCGACACGATCATCGTCAACAGCCCGTACGGATAGCCTTCGACCCCGGCGATGATCCACACCGCGAACCAAATGACGTGGAAGTAAACGAACGCCATCGAACCCGCGAACCGGGTGATGGCATCGGCAATCCGATTCTGGATGCTTGCCGCCCGGGCTTCTGCATGCTTGGCGAGCGCCGGGTTGAGTGGCATGGGCAGCTTCGGCGGTACGAATCCCCGGTGCGCATGGTGCTCTGTGGTGTTTGCCATGGCTCACCGTAGCGTCGCCGTGATAGTCGTCCTGTTGCCTGACGGCTGTGAATTCCCTTGGGGTTAGCTGTTTTTCTTGGTGAGACGGATCGCCAGCTCACGGCGGGGACATCGTGCCCGTCGGCGCAGCGGATGGTGACGGTCGCGTCGGCGCCGCAGTCCTTGTGGGTCAGCCGCAGCGGCGCGGGGCGCGCGCAGGTGGCGCTGGCCCCACTCGAACATCGCCCAGATCACCGGCATGAAGTCCAGGCCTGCGTCGGTGAGCACGTACTCGTCGCGGCTTCGCTGGCCCGGCTCACGGTAGGGCCGCCGTTCGAGTAGGCCGGCCTCGACGAGGTCGGACAGCCGCGCGGCGGCCGCCGCCTTCGTCACACCGATGCGCCGCCAGAAGTCGTCGAACCGGGTGGTGCCGTAGTAGGCCTCGCGCATGATCAGCATCGCCGACTTGGTGCCCAGCAAGGCCATCGTCTTCTCGATCGGGCACTCGCCCACCGCCGACCACGCATCGCGGTCGGCGAGTAGTGCCCTGCAGCACATGTCACGGAATTCCTCCTTCATCTGAGTTGTTCTCACTATACCTAGGTGGTATAGCTGGGTATAGAGAGCATCACTCAGCGTCGAGTCACAGGAGGCAGGAATGGCCGGATACGCAGGCCGCGACGCGGTAATCGTCGAAGCGGTACGCACCCCGATCGGAAAGGGCAAGGCCAACGGCGCGCTGCACGACGTGCTGCCCGTCGACCTGCTCGCGCACAGTCTCAAGGAGCTGGTCGCCCGCGCCGGTATCGACCCCGTCCAGATCGACGACGTCATCGCAGGCGCGGTCACCCAGGTCGGCGACCAGGCCGTCAACATCGCGCGCAATGCGCTGTTTGGCCGCGGGATTCCCCGAGACCGTGCCAGGCACCACCGTCGACCGTCAGTGCGGAAGCAGCCAGCAGGCGATCTCCTTCGCCGCGCAGGGTGTCATCGCAGGCGCCTACGACATCGTCGTCGCCGCTGGCGTGGAGTCGATGTCGCGGGTGCCGATGGGCTCCAGCGTGCTGCCCGGGCAGCGACCCGTTCGGCGCGATGGCGCAGCGCTATCCCGAAGGCCTTGTGCCGCAGGGCATCAGCGCCGAACTGATCGCCGCCAAATGGGGCTTCTCGCGACCAGCAGCTCGACGAGTTCTCGGCGGAAAGTCACGAAAAGGCCGCAGCGGCAACCAAAGAGGGCCGGTTCGACAACGAGCTGATCCCGATCGCCGGGCTGACCACCGACGAGATCATCCGCCCCGGCACGACGGTCGAGACGCTGGCCGGCCTGAAACCGGCGTTCTACAGCCCGGCATACGAGGCCCGCTTCCCGCAGATCCAGTGGGAGATCACGCCGGGCAACTCATCGCCGCTGTCGGACGGCAGCGCCGCGGTGCTGATCACCACCAGCGAGGTGGCCCAGCGCCTCGGGCTGCGTCCGCTGGCCCGCATCCACACAATGACGGTCGTCGGCTCCGATCCGCTCTACATGCTGACCGGTGTGATCCCGGCGACCGAAAAGGTCTTGCAGCGTGCGGGATTGACGCTTTCCGACATCGACCTGTTCGAGGTGAACGAGGCGTTCGCGCCCGTCGTGATGGCATGGGCGCATGACGTCGGCGCCGATCTGGCCAAGACGAACGTCAACGGCGGCGCGATCGCGATCGGACACCCGTTGGGCGCCAGCGGAGCGCGGATCATGACGACAATGGTCAACGCGCTCGAGCAGCGCGGCGGCCGCTACGCGTTGCAGACGATGTGTGAGGGCGGCGGCATGGCCAACGCCACCATCATCGAGCGGCTCTAAGGCTTGCCTCCCGATTGCACTCAGGGTCGTGATCTGGTGCCTTTCACGACCCTGGGTGCAATCTTCAGCGTCAGACGCCGCTGCAGCTCGAACAGCGGGATGACGCGGCTGGTGTTGGCCTGGTACTCACCGAATACCGGGCGCCAGTGCCGACGACCTTCGGCCACGTCTCGTCGCGCTTCTCCGGCGGCAGCTCGCGGGCCGTGACGTCGTAGGCGTCGGTACCGACCTCGATGTGCGCCGCCGGGTTGGCGCGCAGGTTGTGCACCCAGTCGGGATTCGTGGGCACACCGGCCTTCGAGCCGATGATGATCATCTGTCCGTCGATGGTCAGGTACGCCAGCGGCGCAAGCCGCGGCTGCCCGGACTTGGCGCCGGTCGAGGTCAGCAACAGGAGGGTTGCCGCCTTCGAACGGGCCGCCGACCACGCCGCCGTTGGCGCGGAATTCGTCGACGATGCCCTTGTTGAAGGCCGTCATGGTTTCGGCGTCTGGTATCTCGGTCATGGCGTTCCAAGCTCCTTCAGTGCGGGCAGTAGTTGTTCCGCGACGGAGTCCGGGATGCGCGCTGAGCGACCCGATCCGCACGATGAGGTGTCGCGCGCCTGCGTCGACGTAACGCGCGGGGGGTCGTCATCGCCCTACGGGCTGCGAGTTCGAAGATCGGGATCACGCGGTTGGTCTTCGCCTGGAACTCGGCGAAGGCCGAGATCTCGGCCGTGAGTTTGGGAACGATGCTCATCGCGTTCGGCGGGCGACAGTTCGCGCGCCGTCACGTCGAACGACTCCGTGGCCAAGTTCCACGTGCGCGCTCGGGTTGGCCCGCAGGTTGTACACCCAGGCCGGGTTGTCGTCCGCGCCGCCGATATCCGGCGATGATCAAGAACTTGCCGTCGACGCGCTTGCAGGACAGCGGCGACATCCGCGGCTGACCGGACTTGGCGCCGGTGGTCGTCAGAGAGCAACAACTCGCTGCCCTCGAAGGGCCGCCGACCTTGCCATCGTTGGCGCGGAATTCATCGACGATGCGGTCGTTGAACGCCTTGAGGGTCTCGTCGTCGGGTCGGGTTGCGGTCATGCTCCTTCAAGCTGCTTGGCGGCTTGGCGTCTATTCCCGACTCCTTGCGCTGCTGCGGGGTGATCGGCGCGGGCGCGTCGGTCAGCGGGTCGACGCCGCCGCCGGACTTCGGGAACGCGATGACCTCGCGGATGGAGTCCGACGCCTGCCAGCAGAGCCGTGATGCGGTCCCAGCCGAACGCGATGCCGCCGTGCGGGGGCGCGCCAAAGGTGAACGCGTCCAACAGGAATCCGAACTTGTCCTGGGCTTCGTCGTGGTCGATGCCCATCATCGCGAACACCCGCTCCTGGACGTCGCGACGGTGGATGCGGATCGAGCCGCCGCCGATCTCGTTGCCGTTGCAGACGATGTCGTAGGCGTTGGCCAGCGCGCTGCCGGGATCGGTGTCGAACGTCGCCTCCGACTCCGGCTTCGGCGAGGTGAACGCGTGGTGCACGGCGGTCCACGCGCCGGACCCGACCGCGACGTCGCCGGCGGCGGTGGCCTCGTCCGCCGGCCTCGAACAGCGGCCAGTCCACCACCCAGGTGAACGCCCATGCGGCCGGATCGATCATGTCCAGTCGCTTGGCGATCTCGATCCGGGTCGCGCCGAGCAGCGCGCGCGCCGCCTTCACCGGGCCCGCCGCGAAGAAGATGCAGTCCCCCGGCTCGCGCCGACGTGGGCCGCCAAGGCCGTCGCGCTCGGCGTCGGTCAGGTTCTTGGCGACCGGCCCGCCGAGCGTGCCGTCCTCGGCGACGAGCACGTACGCCAGACCCTTGTGGCCGCGCTGCTTGGCGAATTCCTGCCAGCCGTCCAGCGTGCGCCGCGGCTGCGACGCGCCGCCGGGCATGACCACGGCACCGACGTGCGGCGCCTGGAAAACGCGAAAGGTGGTGTCGGAGAAGTACTCCGTGCAGTCGACCAGCTCGAGGCCGAACCGCAGGTCCGGCTTGTCGGAACCGAACCTCCGCATCGCCTCGGCGTACGTGATGCGCGGGATCGGCGTCGGCAGGTCGTAGCCGATCAGCGCCCACAGCGCCTTCAGCACCTCTTCGGACACCGCGATGACGTCGTCGGCGTCGACGAAGCTCATCTCCATGTCGAGCTGGGTGAACTCGGGCTGACGATCGGCGCGGAAGTCCTCGTCGCGGTAGCAGCGCGCGATCTGGTAGTAGCGCTCCATGCCCGCCACCATCAGCAGCTGCTTGAACAGCTGCGGGCTCTGCGGCAGCGCGTAGAAGCTACCGGGCTGCAGTCGCGCGGGCACCAGGAAGTCGCGCGCGCCCTCTGGCGTCGACCGGGTCAACGTCGGCGTCTCGATCTCGACGAAGTCGTGCTCCGGCCAGCACACCACGCGCGGCGGCATTCACCTTGGACCGCAAGCGAATTGCGTTGCCGGGGCCCTCGCGGCGCAGGTCGAGGTAGCGGTACTTGAGCCGGGCTTCCTCGCCCGCGGTCTCGTCGAGCTGGAACGGCAGCGGTGCGCTCTCCCCCAGCACCGTCAGCGACGTCGTGTTGACTTCGATCTCCCCCGTGGCGATTTCGGGGTTGGCGTTGCCCTCGGGCCGGACCTCGACGACGCCGTCGACGGCGATGCAGAACTCCGCGCGCAGCCGGTGCGCCTGCGCCAGCACGTCGCCGTCGCGGAACACCACCTGAGACACCCCGGACGCGTCGCGCAGATCGATGAAGATGACGCCGCCGTGGTCGCGCCGACGCGCCACCCAGCCGGCCAGCGTCACCTTCTGCCCGGCATCGGTGGACCGCAACGAACCGGCGGCACGAGTGCGCAGCACGAAAACTCCCTGTGAATGGCCTGACAAGACGATTGCCAAGTGTAGAGGGGGCCGAGCCGCCGGTACGCTTGGCGATCGGATGGAGTATGGCCGGCATTGCACTCATCGGACCCGGCGCTATCGGCGCGACCGTCGCCGCGTATCTGCACGGCCGCCGGTCACCGCGTCCTGCTCTGTGGGCACACCCCGCGCGAATCGATCGAGGTCCGGCCCGACGATCAGGACTCCGATCGTGGTGCCGGGTCCCGTGCACACCGATCCCGCCGAGGTAGACGGTGCGGTCGACGTGGTGTTCGTTGCCGTCAAGGACACCCAGAACGAGCAGGCAGGCGCCTGGTTGGCGCGGCTCTGCGACGAGAACACGGTGGTGTGCGCGCTTCAGAACGGCGTCGAACAGGTGGAACGGGTGGGGCGGTTCTGCCCCTCGTCGACGGTCGTACCGGCCGCTGTGTGGATCTCGTCGGAAGTGCAGCCAGAAGGTTGGGTGCGGGTGCGCGAGGGCGTCCGGCTGGTGCTGCCGGTGAACGACGCCGCGGCGAGCCTCGCCGACCTGCTGCGCGGCGCCGGGGTGACGGTCGAGCTCGACCCGGATTTCCTCACCGCGGCGTGGCGCAAGTTGTTGGTCAACGCGGTGGTCGGCTTCATGGTGTTGACGGGCAGGCGTGCGGGCATCTTCCGCCGCGACGACGTGGCCGCGCTGGGTCGCCGGTATCTGGCGGAGTGCCTCGCCGTGGCGCGGGCCGACGGCGCCAACCTCGACGACGGCGGTGGTCGACGAGATCGTCGACCTGATCGGCGAAGGCCCCACCCGACGTCACCACGTCGATGCTGACCGACCGGGCAGCGCGACCGGCCGCTGGAATGGGACATCCGCAACGGTGTCATCCAGCGCAAGGCCGCCGCACATGGACTCGCCGACCCCGATCAGCGATGTCGTGGTGCCGCTGCTCGCCGCGGCAAGCGACGGACCCGGCGTAGACACCGTGATCTAGGGTGTATGGCCATGAAACCCTGCGAGCGCGTCGGCCTCGACTTCATCGACCGTGCACCGTTCCGCTTCGTCAGCACTGTCGATCTGGCGATCACCCCCGAGCAGCTTTTCGAGGTGCTCGACGACGCCGAATCGTGGCCGCACTGGGCGACGGCGATCACCAAGGTGACGTGGACCAGCCCTCAGCCCCATGGCGTCGGCACCACCCGGACCGTCTAGCATGCGCGGCGGCATCGTCGGCGACGAGGAGTTCCTGGCGTGGGAGCCGTACTCGCACATGGCTTTCCGGTTCAATGAAGCCTCGAGCGGCACGATCGCCGCGTTCGCGGAGGACTACCGCGTGGTGCAGACGCCCGGCGGCTGCCACCTGACGTGGGTGATGGCGATGAAGCCGAAAGGGCTTGCGGGGCGTGTCGGGATGACCCTCGGCAGGCCGGTGATGGCCCGGACGTTCCAGAAGTTCCTGTACAACCTGCGCGAGTACTCGGCTAGGCGTTTTGCGGTGTAGGGTCCGGCGTCGCTGATTTGGGGGCCGCGGCGCCGCGACGTGGTACGGGAAGCTTAGGCGGTGGTGGTGTGGAAGACCGGCCACCCAATTTCGGTGCGCCAAGCGGTTTCGTCCCGGGTGTCTTGGGGGCCGACGAGGAAGTACTCGCGAATCGGGCCATCGACGCCGATCGCGTGCTGGGCGACGTGGGTGGCCAGGGCGCCGTAGGCCAGGTCGAAGTCGCGATAGGAGCCGGCGTGCATCACGGTGGCCAGTTTGGCGGCGGGTACCACTAGTTCGGTGAGGCGTCCGGTGCGTCGGATGTCGCCGGCGAAGGGGACGAAAACGGTTGCCAGTCCTCGTTCATTGGCGATTAGCTCGTCGGCGAAGATGCCCCCGGCCGTTTCGGAGATGCGCGTGCCTTGAGCGGTAACTGTGGCGTACAGCTCGGCCAACGCTCCCTGAACCCATGTCAGCGCGTCACTGAGGTCGACGACCTCACTGATCGCGACCGCCTCGGTCGCTTCGACTCTGCGGTAGCCTATCCGGCCTTGCACAACTGGCCCGGGCTCGAGCAGCTCACGCAGCGACTCAACGGCCCGCTTAGTCTGCGCGAGTTGGGATTCCAGGCGCGTGAGGTGCGCGTTGATCAGTTCGTTGCGTTGACGAATGTCGGTCCTGCCCATAACGGTGCGGATGTCATCGAGCGGCATTTCCAGCGCCCGGAAACGGCGAATGATCTGAGCTGTCGAGATCTGGTCGGTGCTATAGCGGCGGTAGCCGGTAGCGCGATCGACGTCGATGGGCTCCAGCAACCCGATCTGGTGCAGTGGGTTGCGTTCTGGGCATTGGCACGATCGTCGCCGTAGTGCGCCGCCTGGGCCGTGCCCCAACATAAATGTGCACCCCGTGGTCATCTGGTGCGGGCCTCCAATCCGATCACGGCGGTGGCTGTCACCTAACTCAGTACAGCTCGGCCCACGCCTTGCGGCGGTCGGCGTCGGGATCGGGGACCACTGTGTCGCGGGCGGTCTGGATAATGCGGGTGAAGCGGTTTTCGGTGTCATAGGTCGGCCAGTGATGTCCACTGGACCAACGGATTTCGCCGTTTTCCCAGCCCTTGGCCGCGAAGTCCAGCCACGCACGCTGCATGCGCCTGCCTACCGGCGGCTGCAACCGGCGCCCGAGTGGGTGCAGCTTGCGGCCGATGAACGACGCGTAGCTGTGCTGGATGTGCACGATCTCGCTGCCGTGGGTGGCGCCGAGCCCGAGGACCCGCAGGCTAAATCCGAAATGGTCGAACCGGTACATGTGCGTCGGCGCGTGCGCGCTGTATGCGTCGGCGAACGCCCAGGCCTGGGCGCCGAACATGACGTCAGAGCCGAACGCGACGAGCGCGCGCCTGCGCGGGTAGTCCGGGTAGGCGGCAAGCACGTGGTCCTTGGCGCCGGGAGCGAAGCGGTTGAGGTAGGTGTCGATCGACGCCGTGGTCGTCGGCAGCATCGGCGGCTTGGTCCAGGCGAACATCGACGCCTCATGGCTATTGGTACCGATGATCAGCGGCATTCGCGTCAGCGTGCCCGCGCGGGCGGCGTCGACCGGGTGGTTCGGCAGCAGGTCGACGCCATAGGTCAACCCGTAGGCCAGCGTGGGCGTCGTCGCCGCACTCTTGAGCTGCAGCCGGCCCGCGGCGCGGCGCAGTTGCCGCTGCGGCAGCGCCTTCACCTCGGCGGCGCTCACGCCCAGCCGTTGCAGGAACTCATGCGCCTGCCGGGCCCGCAGCTCGCGGTCGGCGATCAGCGGCAGCGCGGGGCTCTGGGCGATCGCTCGGCGGAACAGCCCCTCAGCGGTGGGAGTGGCCAACAGCGCAAGCACCGATGTCGCCCCGGCCGACTCGCCGAACACGGTCACCCGGTCGGGGTCACCGCCGAACGCGGCGATGTGCTCGCGGATCCAGCGCAGCGCGGCCAGCTGATCGCGCAACGCGAGGTTGTCGTCGAACCCGTCGCCAAGGTCGCTGAGTTCGAAGCCGCCGAACACCCCGATCCGGTAGGTGATGTTGACCACCACAACGTTTCCGTTGGCTGCCAGTCGCGAGCCGTTGTAGAGCTGGAACTGGCCCGCGCCGAACACGAATGCGCCGCCGGGTATCCACACCATCACCGGCAGCGAACCACTGGTGTCGGGCGACCACACGGTCAATGTCAGACACGCTTCGTCGCGAACCTTCGGATCGTCGCGGCCCCCGCCGACGAACGACTTGCTCTGTGGTGGGAGCGGTCCGTGTTCGAGCGCGTCGCGCAGTCCGGTCCATGGCCGCAGAGGTGCGGGCGCCAGAAACCGCCGCTCGCCTACCGGTTGTTCGGCATACGGCACCCCGCGCCAGACCCCGACGCCGCCTTCGGTGGCGCCGCGCAGATCTCCTAAGCCCGTGTGTACGACGGTGGAATGTCCGACAACGACTGCCACACCCAAATCGTAGTGTGCAAAGCTGGACGGACCTGGGTACGAAACCCATCCGGCGAGTGCGTGGAGGTAATGCGATGACCTTCAACGAGGGTATGCAGATCGACACGAGCAACATCTCGACGGGCGGTGGCCGCGGACCCGGTCGCGGAATTGCAATCGGCGGCGGGCTCGGCGGATTGGTGATCGTGGTGATCGCGCTGTTCCTTGGCGTCGACCCGAGCACAGTCGTACCGCAGCAAGGGCAGACAGCCAGCGGCAGCGGCGTCGAGGCGCCCGGATACGACCTGAGCCACTGCAAGACCGGTGCTGACGCCAACAAATATGTGGAATGCCGAGTCGTGGCGACGACGAACTCGGTGGACGGGGTCTGGGCGCAACTGCTGCGTGGCTACACCCCGCCGCATACCACGCTGTTTCACGGTCAGGTTCAGACCGGCTGTGGACCCGCGACCAGCGACGTCGGGCCGTTCTACTGCCCCGTCGACAAGACCGCCTACTTCGACACCGATTTCTTCCAGGTGCTCGTCGACCAATTCGGTTCCAGCGGTGGCCCGTTGGCGCAGGAGTACGTGGTTGCACACGAGTACGGCCACCACGTACAGGACCTCCTAGGCGACCTCGGCAGGGCACAGCAGGATCCCCAGGGCGCGACGGGCGGCGGTGTACGCACCGAGCTGCAGGCCGACTGTTACGCCGGTGTTTGGGCGCACTACGCGGCGATCACCAAGCAGGAGAGCACCGGCGTGCCGTTCCTGGAGCCGTTGAGCGACAAGGACATTGCCGACGCGCTGTCGGCTGCCTCATCGGTGGGCGACGACCGCATCCAAAAGGCCGCCACCGGACGGGTCAATCCCGAAACCGTGGACGCACGGATCGTCTGCGGAGCGGCAGAAGTGGTTCACCGTCGGCTACCAGACCGGCGACCCGAAGAAGTGCGACACCTTCTCCGCCAACAACCTTGGTTAGGCCGCCCACGGCCCTCGACGCCGTCGCCGAACGCTATCTCGACACGTTCGCGGCACTTGACCCATGTGCGGCAACGGAAATGGGCATCGTCGGCCACGACGACGACGTCACCGACTACTCCCCCGACGGTGTGACCGCCCGGGTCGACGCTGCCCGCTCGGCGTTGCGAGACCTCGACGCAACCAGCCCCGTTGACGACGTCGACCGCGTGACCATCGCGGCGATGCGCGAACGACTTGGTTTGCAGATCGAGCTGCACGATGCGCGATTGGACGTCGGAGATCTGAACGTGATCGCGTCGCCGCTGCAGTCGATGCGCGACGTGTTCGATCTGATGGCCACCGACACCGACGAGGACTGGGCGCTGATCGGCACGCGTATGTCGAAGGTGCCCGACCGAGTCGCCGGCTACGCCGAAGCGCTGCGGGCGGCGGTTTCCGCCGGGCGTGCGCCCGCGGCTCGGCAGGTGGCGCGCGGCATCGACCAGGCAGGCCAGATCCAGCAGCTGTTCGTGGACATGGTGGCCGAGGCTGCGCCGGGAAACGCCGCGCTCCATGCTGAACTTCACAAGCGCGCAGCCGCCGCCGCCGACTCCTACAGCGCGCTCGCCGTCGTGCTGCGAGACGGGATAGCGCCGCACGCCCGAAGTGAGGACGCGTTCGGCCGCGACGCATACCGGCTGCTTTCGCGCGAATTCCTCGGTACCGCCGTCGACCTCGACGAGACCTATCAGTGGGGCCTTCGTCAGTTGGAAAGCATTGTCGCCGAACAGGAATCGATTACGGATCGACTCTATCCGGGGACCTCGGTCAGTGAGACGCTGCGACGGTTGGACGACGAGCCCCGCTACCTGGTACATGGCACCGACGCGCTCCAGGCATGGATGCAGGATCTGTCCGACCGCGCGGTGGAATCGTTGGCCGACGAGCATTTCGACATCGCCCCCGCCCTGCGCACACTGGAATGCCGGATCGCGCCGACCCAGACCGGCGGCATCTACTACACCGGGCCTTCGGAGGACCTGACCCGTCCGGGGCGGATGTGGTGGTCAGTACCGCCGGGTGTCGACACGTTTCGCACCTGGCAGGAAACGACCACGGTGTTCCACGAGGGCGTGCCAGGGCACCACCTGCAGGTCGGCCGGGCGGTCGTCTCCTCGGACCGGCTGAACCGGTGGCGTCGAATGGGCTGCTGGGTATCGGGTCACGGCGAGGGCTGGGCGCTGTACGCCGAGCGGCTGATGGCCGACCTCGGTTGGCTCGACGACGCGGGTAACCGCATGGGAATGCTGGACGCCCAACGCTTCCGGGCCGCGCGCGTGGTGATCGACATCGGAGTGCACTGCGGGCTGACAGCGCCGGACGGCGGCGTGTGGGACGTGGAACGGGCATGGGTGTTCCTGCAGTCGCACAGCGCGATGGCCGAAGAGAACCTGCGCTTCGAGTTGGACCGCTACCTTGGCTGGCCAGCCCAGGCCCCGTCGTACGCGATCGGACAGCGCATCTGGCAGCAGCTGCGCGACGAAATGCTCGCCCGCGGGCTGTCGTTGAAGGAATTCCACGGCCTGGCGCTCGATCTTGGTGGGCTGCCGCTTGACGTGCTCCGGTCGGCGCTGCTCGCCGGTTAGCGAACACACGGAGCCGGTACGAAACTGCGCGAAGTGGCTGCCACACTGGTGCCGTGACGCCTGAGCCCATCGAACCCGACACAAAGGATTGGACGTGGGTGCTTAAGTCGGCCGTGCGCGGAGTGCGGTTTCGACCCCGCCGCCGTGCATCACACAGATGTCGCCGAGCGCATCCGCGGCGACGCCACCGACTGGGTGCGCCGAATTGGCCAGCCAGGGGCGGACCGGCGACGTGAACCCACCGTCTGGTCCACGCTGGAGTACGGCTGCCACATCCGCGACGTGCACCGAATCTTCAATCACCGGGTTCGGTTGATGCTGACCGAGGATCAACCGCAGTTCCCCAACTGGGACCAAGACGAGACAGCGATCGCCGACGACTACGCCTCCCAGGATGCGGCGGCACGTCGCCACCGAGCTGTTCGACGCCGCAAGCGTGGTCGCCGACACCTACACGAATGTGCCCGTCGACGCGTGGACACGTCGCGGCTTGCGCAGCAACGGAAGCGAATTCACCGTCGCAACAATCTCGATCTACCACCTGCACGACATCGTCCATCACGCCTACGATGTCAGCGATTAACCCGAAGGAGATGCCTGCATGACGAATCCGGATACCCCGCTGGCAGGCAAGGTCGCGTACGTGACGGGAGCCGCACGCGGCCAAGGCCGTTCGCACTGTGCCCGGCTGGCCCGTGCCGGTGCCGACATCGTTGCGATCGACGCCTGCGCACCCGTCGCGGAACACAACGGCTATCCGCCTGCGCAGCCGGAGGACCTCGCCGAGACGGTGAGCCTCGTCGAGGGCGAGGGTCGCAAGATCGTCGCCGATGAGGTCGACGTCCGCGACGCCGCCGGACAGCAGCGGGTGATCGCCGATGCGCTCGAGCAGTTCGGTCGCCTCGACATCGTCGTCGCGAATGCCGGTGTGCTGAATTGGGGTCGGCTATGGGAGATTTCGTCGCAGCAATGGCAGGACGTCCTCGACATCAATCTCACCGGCCTGTTCAACACAATCAAGGCGGTCGTGCCGCCGATGATCGAGGCGGGCAACGGCGGATCGATCATCAACATCAGCTCCGCGGCAGGCATCAAGGCCGTGCCTGGATGCGGGCACTACTGCGCCAGCAAGTTCGGCGTTGTCGCCCTGACTAACTCGCTGGCGGTCGAGCTCGGCGAGTTCGGGATCCGGGTCAACTCGGTGCACCCGTACGGCACGGACACCCCGATGGGCAACGACGCGTCGATGTGGCAGATGTTCGCCGACCACCAGAACTACATTCACAGCTTCTCGCCCGGTGCGCTGCCGACCGACTCGCTGGCCGATCCGGATCTGGTGTCCAACATCGTGTTGTGGTTGGCCAGCGATGCGTCGTCACTGGTGACCGCCGCCCAGATCCCCGCGGACAAGGGCTATCTGAAGATCTAGAGCCGCGACTGTTCTTTGATCGACGTGTCGGTGGTGCGCAGCGGCCGGATCAACGCGTCCTGCGCGAACGACGCGATCAGTTCACCCTCCTCGGTGTGCACCGCACCCCGGACGTACGACATGCCTGCGCCAACCTGCGTGCTCTCGTGCGTGTAGAGGATCCAGCCGTCCCAGCGCACCGGCTCGTGGAAGCTGACCGATACGGTCATCGGCGCGGTCGACACCGTCAGGTGCGACTGCGCGGTGCCGATGCCCTCATGCGCCCGCATCGTCGTCGAAATCCCAAGATGCCCTGTGAAATACGCGACCAGCGCCTTGGCCAAGTCGTCGCGGGTGGGGATCGGGTCGTAGTGCAGCCAGGCGTACAACTCCGGAGGCCCGACCTCGTCAGGGCTGTTGACATCGACGACGTCGACCAGGCGCAGCTCACGTCCGACCATCGGCATCGGCGAGATATTCGCTGCCGCGGGTGCAGCGACGTCGGGACGCGGCAGGTGATGGCGGATCACATCGGCGGTCGGAACGTCGAGAAGGGTCGTGACCGTAATGCATCGCTTGCCGTTCTGCTTCGCCGCGACGATCGCTGTGGCGGTGGACCGGCCTTCGCTGACCACGTCGACCTCCAGCTCGACCGGTCCGGCCCCTACCATCACCGCACGCGCGAAAACTGCATACACCGACCGCACTGACTTCTCCGGAAACCGTTTGGCCGCAGCGACAATCGCCTGCGCCAGCACTTGCGTGCCTTCGACGACCTGTCGTTCGTCCTCGCCTGCGGGGCCGGTTTCGGCGATGAATCGGTTCTCTCCATCGGCGGGCACGTCGAACAGGTCGAGCAGTCCCTGAACGGTCCACGGTGCCTGCGCTGAATCTGTCGTCATGGCTCGGAACTGTAACCGAGCTTCTGCAAAAGCGGTAACGTCATTACCATGCCGAAGCCGACAGCGACAGTCGCCAGACAGCGGCGGTGTCGATACCGAACCTCGCGAGCGACGGTTCATGAAGTCGGCGCTGGCGATCCTTGGCGAAACCGGGCGCACCGACTTCACCGTGCTCGAGGTCGTCGAGCGTTCAAAGACCTCGCTGCGCTCCTTCTACCAGCACTTCTCCACCAAGGACGAGCTGCTGCTGGCACTGATCGACAAGATCATGTCCGAGTCGACGAAGCAAGTGGCGCGAGGCGACGGCCGGGCTGCCGAGTAGCAGGCCCTGCGCGTGCTCATCGACCGGATCTGCACACCCGCCGAATCCAGCACCCAGGACAGGGTCAACCGCGGTCTGACGGACTACAACGACCATCTCGCCGAGACGCTGCCGCGCGAGTACGCACGCGTGCTCTCACCGCTGCACGAGCTGATCAAGGACATCATCAACCGCGGCATCGCCGAGGGTTCTTCCGCAGCCGGCCTCGACGTCGACGCCACGGCCGCGTTGATCATGCAGTCGGCGCTCGGCGCCATGCGGCTGCAGCGTTCTCGGCGCCGAACTGAACGGCGTGCCGATCGACGCCGACCACATCTACGACTTCTGTGTCAGCGGGCTCGATCCGCCCCGGCCACCCTGTCTGACCTGCGCGGTAACTTCCCCGCAAATGCCTCACCCAGGGGTGGTGTTTTCGCTGGTCCAGACGTGGTAATGTCATTACCAGTCGGATACAGTTCGACCAAATCAGACTTCCAGGAGGCGGACATGCCCGCTCGCGTGCTTCCCTACCCCGTGTTCGACGCAGATAACCATTTCTACGAGCCCAAAGAGGCACTGACGAAGTTCCTGCCGGACCATCGCAAGAACGTCATCGACTACATCGAGGTCCGCGGCCGCACCAAGATCATGGTGCGCAACCAGGTGAGCGACTACATCCCAAACCCCACCTTCGAGGTCGTCGCCCGTCCTGGCGCCCAGGAGGAGTACTTCCGCCACGGCAGCGGCGGCAAAAGCTTCCGTGAGGTGATGGGCAAGCCAATGAAGGCCATCCCTGCGTTCCGCGAACCCGCGGCGCGGCTGGAGGTGATGGACTCGACTCGGGCTCGACTACTCGCTGATGTTCCCGACGCTGGCGAGCCTGGTCGAGGAGCGATGAAGGACGACCCCGTCCTGATCCACGACGTCATCCACGCGCTCAACGAGTGGATGTACGAGACATGGCAGTTCAACTACGAGGGCCGGATCTTCTCTACCCCGGTCATCACCCTGCCGATGTGTGGACCGCGCACTCGAGGAACTCGAGTGGTGTCTGGAGCGCGGCGCAAAGACCGTCCTGGTCCGCCCGGCTCCGGTGCCGGGAATGCGTGGCACCCGCTCGTTCGGCACCGAGGAGTTCGATCCCTTCTGGGACGCCTGCGTGAAGGCAGGCATCCCCGTTTCGATGCACGCCTCCGACTAGCGGCTACGCCGAGTACCTCAACGATTGGGAGCCCGCCGACGAGTTCCTGCCGTTCAAGCCGACCGCGTTCCGGATGGTCGCGATGGGCAAGCGGCCCATCGAGGACTCGATGGCGGCGCTGGTCTGCCACGGCGCGCTGACCCGCAACCCGGATCTGCGCGTCCTGTCGATCGAGAACGGCGCGGACTGGGTGCCCTACCTGTTCAAGCAGTTCAAGAACATCTACAAGAAGATGCCGCAGGCGTTCCTGGAGGATCCGATCGAGGCGTTCCGGCGAGGCGTCTATGTCGCGCCGTTCTGGGAGGACGACTTCGCCCAGATGGCCGACCTGTGCGGCGTCGACCGGGTGATCTTCGGTTCCGACTGGCCGCATCCCGAGGGCCTGGCGGAGCCGACCAACCTGATCGACGACCTCCAGGGTCTCGATGAGGAGGGACAGCGAAAGGTCATGGGTGGCAACATGGTCGACCTGTTCAAGATCGAGAACGAGATCGTCCACAACCCCGACGTGCCGACCCTCGGAATTCGCGTGACCGACGGCGCAAATAACGGGGCGGACCCAGAGGTCCTGCTCTTCGCCTCGACAACCCAGTCTTTCCTCGAGAAGGAGGCATCGCTGGCCCGGCTGCGTGAACTCCACGCGGCAGGCACCTCCTTCGAGGCCGACTGGTGGCGGCGTGCCGCCGAGCTGGGCTGGACAAGCCTGCTGGTGCCGGACGAACTCGGCGGCGGCAGCGTGTCGGGCGACGGTGTTGCAGGATCTGGCGCTGGTCGCAGAACTGACAGGCAAGACCGTCGCACCCGGACCGCTGCATCCGGTCAGCACCGTGCTGGCCGGACTGGTCGAGGCGCCCGAAAACCATGCGGAGACAATCGAATCCCTGGTGTCGGGTGAGCTCGTGGCGTCCTGGGCGGTGTACGAGCCGGGCAAATCTTGGTCGCCGTTGGACACCCTCGTCACCGCCACGCCCACCCCCACAGGATTCCGCATCGACGGCGTGAAAGACCGCGTCGAGGCCGGTGCCGAAAGCGGGATCCTTCTGGTCGTGGCGCGGTGCGACGGCGAGCTGCGCCAGTTCCTGGTGCCGACGGGCGCGCCCAGGGTTCGCGTCGAGCCTCAACGGTCGATCGATCTGGTAAAACGTTACGCCCGAGTGCATTTCGATGGCGTAGAGGTCGACGCCTGCGGGGCCGTTGGGTCGGCGGAGCAGACGGCGGAGCTGATCGCGCGACAGAGCCAGATTGCGCAGGTATTGCAGTGCGCGGAGGTGGTCGGCACCCTCGACACCGTGCTGGCCTTCACCATCCAGTGGGGATTCGACCGGCATTCCTTCGGCCGCCCGCTGGCGTCATACCAGGCGCTCAAACACAAATACGCCGATCTGAAAATCTGGTTCGAGGCCTGCCGTGCGACGACGCGCGCGGCGGTGCCGAGGTGTCCGCGCGTTCAGCCCGGCGCCGAGCTGGCCGTCAGCGTCGCGAAATCGTATGTCGGGTGAACATGCCCCTCGGCATGCTGCAGGACTGCGTCCAATTGCACGGCGGCATCGGTGTGACGTGGGAACACGACCTGCACCTGTACCTGCGGCGAGTCACGTTGTACCGCTCGATGTTCGGCACGCCAGAAGACCACAATCTGCGGGTCTACGACCTCACCAAGAGCTGGAGCCCGCATCATGACCGAGACGACCTCGGCCCCGACCGAAACGACGGAGTCAGTCGAAGAGTTCGCCACGCGGGCCCGCACCTGGCTGGCAGACAACATGCCGCGCATCGACCCGAGCGAACCCGCCGGAGGCGGACCGCGGCGAAGAGGCGCCCTGGCAGCGCGCACGCGAACTTCAGAAGATGCTCTACGAAGGCGGATTCGCGGGGATCTGCTTTCCGCGGGAGTACGGCGGACTTGGCCTTCCCATCGCGTATCAGAAGGCGTTCGACAACGAGGCGCGCGGCTACGAGCTGCCGATCATCCTCAATACGCCTACGTTCACGATCTGCGCTGCGACGATCCTGGACACCGGCTAGCGAAGAGCAGAAGCGTCAACATATTTCGGCCGCGCTGCGCGGCGACGAGGTACTCGTGCAGCTGTTGTCGGAGCCCAGCGGCGGATCGGATCTGGCGGGCGTCATAACCCGCGCCGATCGCGTCGGCGACAAGTGGGTGATCAACGGCGCAAAGACATGGAGCACAAGCGCATTCGCGGCCGACTACGGCTTGATGCTGGCTCGCACCAACTGGGACGTGCCCAAGCACGAGGGCCTGACGATGTTCCTGGTGCCAATCAACAGCCCCGGAATCACGTTGCGGCGCATCAAGCAGGTCAACGGGTCCGAAGAGTTCTGCGAAGAGTTCTTCGACAACCTCGAGCTGGGTGACGACGCCGTCGTCGGCGAGGTCAGCGAGGGCTGGCACGTCGCCTCGCGGCAGCTCTACCACGAGAGACGCGCCGTCGGCGGTGGCTCAGAGTTCGCGAGTGGCATTGGTGCCGAGGGCAAGACGGACGTGCCCATCGACTACATCGATCTGCTGGAGAAGACGGGTCAGGCCGATAGCGAGCGGGCCCGCGAGCTGGCTGGCCGGGCGTTGGTGCACCGTGCGGTGCGCGAGCAACTCATCGGCCACGTGTATCACGGTGTCCTCGACGGCTCGCTGCCCCCGGCGGCCGGCTCGATCAATCGTGTCATGCACGCCGAGATCCATCATTTGGAGTTCGACACCGTATTGGCGATCATCGGGAGTTCGGGGGTCGTCGACGTCGACGGCGACCTGATCCGCTACGGCGAGCGGTACCTATCGCGGCAGAGCGCGGCACTCGGCGGCGGCACCACCGAGATCGCGCGCAACATCATCGGTGAACGCGTGCTCGGATTCCCCCGCGAGCACGCAGCCGACCGTGGCGTGCCGTTCAATCAGGTCAAGCGCGGCAAGAGCTAGAACACCGCGGCCGAGCCGCGAATCAGAACAGCGTCGGCTGCAGGACCTCCACGGCCGGGACCGCCGGAGGCTCGGCCGCCCGGAAGGACCTGCGATCGGGCTCCAAGCCATGTTTGGCAACCAGCGGTTTGACCCTGTCGTGCAGCATGTTTCGATAATCCGGCGGCAGATAGGCACCGCGCCTGTACAACTGGCGGTACTCCCCAACCAACTCCGGATGCGACTGCGCCAGCCAGCCCATGAACCATCCACGCGTCGAGCCACGAAGATGCAGGCCGAATACCGTCACACCCGTCGCGCCAGCCTCAGCGATCTGGGCCAGTAGCGCGTCAAGGTGCTCGGCGGAGTCGGTCAAGCGCGGCAGCACCGGCGCGACCATGACGTGACAGCCCAGGCCGGCGTCGCGGATGGCGGATATCAGCCCGAGCCGCGCCTGCGGTGACGGCGTTCCGGGTTCGACATCCTTGTGCAGATCGGGATCGCCGACCGCCAGCGACACCGCGACGCTGACGTCGACGCGGCGAGCGGCATCGGTGATCAGCGGGAGGTCGCGCCGCAGCAACGTGCCCTTGGTGAGGATGGAAAACGGTGTGCCGGAATCGGCAAGGGCGCCGATGATCCCCGGCATCAGGGCGTAGCGCCCCTCGGCCCGTTGATAGGGGTCGGTGTTGGTGCCGAGCGCGACGGTCTCCCGCTGCCACGACGGCCTGCGTAGTTCGCGCCGCAGGACATCCGCGACGTTGGTCTTGACCACGACCTGGGTGTCGAAGTCGGTGCCGCAATCCAGATCGAGGTACTCGTGGGTCGGCCGCGCGAAGCAGTAGCGACAGGCGTGTGAGCATCCGCGATAGCCGTTCACCGTGTAGTTGAACGGGAGCATCGCGACGTTGGGCAACTTGTTCAGCGCCGACTTGCACCGCACTTCGTGGAACGTGATGCCCTCGAACTGCGGCGTATTGATGCTGCGGACAAAGCCCATGCGCTGCAGGCCAGGCAGGGCTCCGTCGTCGACGCTCACCCCCTGGCTTTGCCACCGCACGACTCTATTCGAACGCATGTTCGACACGGATGTCAAGGTAATTACCCCCTTGTCTTGTAATACTCGTATACATATATTCGGCTGCGAGTAATTAGCGAAGAGGATTGATGGCCCAGAAGCGCAAGGTCGCGAACCTGATGGCGCTCGGGGTGCTGGCGACTGTCGTGCAGCGGCCGATGCACCGATACGAGATGGCGTCGGTGATGCGTGCCCGCGGCAAGGACCGCGATATGGACGTCAAGTGGGGGTCGCTCTACACCGTCGTGCAGAACCTTGAGAAGAACGGCTACCTCGAATCGATCGGTGTCACCCGCCAGGGAGCCCGGCCCGAGCGCACGATGTACCAGATCACCGACGCCGGGCGCGACGAATTGATCGCGTGGACGCGCGAGCTGATCGCCGAACCGGAGGCCGAACACACCCGTTTCATCGCCGGGCTGTCCGTGCTCGCGGTGCTGACCCCGCAGGACGTCATCGAGCTCTTGCGCCGCCGTGTCGACCGGCTGACCGAAACGATCGGCGCGTCGCAGGGTCAGCTCGAGCAGGCCGCCGATATCCCTCGACTGTTCCTGATCGAGGACGAGTACCGGATCGCGATGACACGAGCCGAAATCGACTGGGCGCGATCACTGCTCGACGAACTGTCCACTGGCACCTTCCCGCATCTCGATGTGTGGCGCCGCTGGCACGAAAATAGCGATATTCCAGCCGAATTCGCCGAACTCGCCGAGCGTGGCACCGAACACAACCACGTAGGAGGACTACATGCCCGCAGTACAGACCGCACTCGTAATCGGCGGCGGAATCGCCGGACCGGTCGCGGCCACCGCACTCGCAATGGCCGGCATCGACGCCGCTGTTTACGAAGCCCGCCCTGCCGATCCGGCCTCAGCCAGGGGAATAGGCGGTTCGCTGGCACTTGAGCCCAACGGCCTTGCCGCCCTGCGCATCATCGGCGCCGACGACGCGGTCCGCGCCGCCGCTATCCCGATCACCCGCTCCGTCATGTCGATCGCCAGCAAGCCGGGCCGGGAAATGCCCACGCCGAAAGGAATTCCACCCCGCCAGCTCATCGACCGCGGCGCGCTGCACCGCATTCTTCGAGAACGGGCTGAGCGCTCCGGTGTGCGAATCCGCGACGCCAAGAAGCTGATCCGCGTCGACGAGCGCCAGGATGGCGTCACCGCCCATTTCGCCGACGGCACCCACGCCACAGCCGACATGCTGATCGGCGCCGATGGAGTTCATTCGACTGTGCGCAAGCTCATCGACCTCGATGCACCCGGCGCGCGTTATCTCAAGCTGCTCGGCTTCGAGGGACTTGCCGACGACGACCCAGATGATCCGGTCACCGCCGCACTCGAGCCGGGGACCATGACGTTCGCGTTCGGGCGGCGGGCGTATTACCTGTACTGGAAGCGGCCCGACGGACGCATCGGGTGGGGCGCGAACCTGCCGTCCGAGAAATACCTCACCCTCAAGGATGCCCGCGCCGTCGCGGCCGAAGACTGGTTGCACACCCTGCGAAGCGCCTACGCCAATGACATCCCCGGCGCACGGCTGGCCGCCGAGACCGCCAGCGAAACCCTGCAGGCCGCCGGCGGACTGTACATCATGCCGCCGGTCCCGCACTGGCACCGCGGTCGCATGGTGCTCGTCGGCGACGCCGTACATGCGCCGTCCAACAGCACCGGACAGGGCGCCTCGCTCGCAATGGAGAGCGCGATACAACTGGCCCGCTGCCTGCGCGACCTGCCCGACGCTTCGTCGGCGTTCATTGCCTACGAACGGCTGCGCCGCACAAGGGTTGAGAAGATCGCCACACGCGGCGCGCGCATCAGCCACGCCAAGGCGCCGGGACCGGTCGCGCAGCGAATGATGGGACTACTGCTGCCGCTCATGGTCAAGACGATGAACCTCGAGAAGACGATGGCCGCCGAACAGCTCTACGCGATCGATTGGGACGCGCCGGTGCAGGAGGACGCAGCGGCACTCGCATGATGTCGCGTCATGCGAGTAGCATGATGCCCATCATGCGAAAGGTCGCGGGCACACGTGCCGACAGCAAGCGGGAATCACTGGACAAGATCCTGGACGCCGCGGCATGCCGGATCCGCGAGGAAGGTCTTGACGGCGCGGCGATCGTTCCGGTGATGCGCGACGCCGGGCTCACGCACGGCGCGTTTTACTCGCATTTCTCGAGCAAGGACGACCTTGCAAGCGCGGCGTTCGGGCGGGCGATCACCACCGGCCGCCCTCACTGGATCAAGCCGATGCGCGGCGAGTCGTGGAGCGAGCGACTGACAGGCCTGGCCAAGCGCTACCTGACCACCGCCCACCGCGACGACTTATCCAACAGTTGCGGTTTCGCGACGCTCAGTTCGGATGCCGCGCACGCCTCCGATCAGTTCCGGGCCAGCTACGAGCGTGAATTGCGCATTTCGCTTGCCGCGATCTGCGGCGATGACGAATCCGACGATCGGCTCGACGATGCCATCGCACTGATGGCGGTGTGCGTCGGCGGGATGGCGTTGTCCCGCGCCGTAGTGGACCCCAAGTTCTCGACACGCATCCTGCAGGTGGCCAGGCAAGCCGCCGCCAAACTGTGTCGCCAACCAACAAGATTGAGGAGACAGCCATGCCGGGAGCCAAGCCGTACGGGCAGCTGCAGTACAAAGAGGTCAAGGGCAAGCGGATGGCCTACGTCGACGAAGGCCAGGGCGACGCGATCGTCTTCCAGCACGGCAACCCGACGTCGTCATACCTGTGGCGAAACGTGATGCCGCACCTGGAGGGGCTGGGCCGGCTCGTCGCATGCGATCTGATCGGCATGGGCGGGTCGGACAAGCTGGACGACTCCGGACCTGATCGCTATCACTACGCCGAACAGCGCGACTACCTGTTCGCCCTCTGGGACGCACTCGATCTCGGCGACCGGGTGATTCTCGTTCTGCACGACTGGGGTTCGGCGCTGGGATTCGACTGGGCCAACCAAGCACCGCGACCGGGTGGCAGGCATCGCGTTCATGGAAGCCATTGCCATGCCGATCGATTGGTCGGACTTCCCCGACCCTGTCCGGGCGGTCTTCCAAGGCTTTAGGTCCCCACAGGGCGAGGCGATGGTGCTGGACAACAACATGTTCGTCGAGGCCGTGCTGCCCGGCGCCATTCAGCGCAAGCTATCCGACGACGAGATGGATCATTACCGGGAGCCATTCCGCAATCCCGGGGAGGATCGGCGACCGACGCTGTCGTGGCCACGCAACATCCCGATCGAGGGCGAGCCCGCTGACGTCGTCGCCGCCGTCGAAGAATACGGGGCGTGGCTAGCCGAATCCGATGTGCCCAAGCTGTTCATCAACGGCGAGCCCGGCGCACTCATCCGCGGTCGCGTCCGCGACTTCGTGCGCAGTTGGCCCAACCAGACCGAAGTCATCGGTGCCAGGGTCGCATTTCATCCAGGAGGACAGCCCGGACGAAATCGGCGCCGCTGTCGCGTCGTTCGTCCGCGCGGTGCGTTCAACTTCCTAGGGCCGGGCCTCGAACACGAGGTTGAACGGAGTCTCCGTGGCGCGACGGAAGCGACTGAAGCCGCCGCCGTCCACCATCACTTTCGGTGAGCCGCGCCTCACCCGCCTGCGCCCCGAGCGCCGGACCATGCTGAGCGAGTGAGACGGGTACGCAGATGAGCGAGGACGCTCCGTAGAACACCCTGCCGACGGGATTCAGGTTGTCCGAGAGGCTATCTCCCGCGAACGGCTCGACCAACATGCAATGGCCATCGGGTTTCAGCGCCTGCCTCGCATGACGGGCCGCGCCAACTGGATTGGCCATGTCGTGCAGGCAGTCGAAGAAGGCGATCAGGTCATAATCGTCGCCTCTCGTATGTCGTCGCATCGGCCACCTCGAAGATTGCGTTGGTGAGGCCCGCTTCCGTGGCATGCTCGCGCGCGGTCTCGATCGATGCGTCGTGATAATCGATGCCGACGAACTGTGACGCCGGAAACGTCTGTGCCATCAGGATTGTCGACACGCCGTGCCCGCACCCCACATCGGCGACGCGCCCGCCGGCGTTGAGTTTGTCGACGACACCGTCGAGTGCGGGCAGCCAGTCCGACACCAGGCTGGCGTTGTAGCCAGCCCTGAAAAACCGTTCGGTGCCTGCGGAACAAGCACGGATGGTGTTCTCCCCATTCCATGCCCGCGCCGCTCCGGAAATTCTCCACGGCCCGCTGCTTAACACCGGAAGAGGTCCTCGACGATCTAGTAGCCGCCTGGCAGATCCATCGGTCCGTTCGGACTTGCCAGGCATAGCGCCTGTTCCTCGCTGAGGTAGAACTTGTCGCTTCCGCTGTCGTACTCGATATATCCGCCCGCGGCCTGATTGGCGAGCCATTCGCGCACGTATCGCTCGTTCGTGCCAGTGCTTTCGCGAGCCAACTCGGCGGATGTCAATCGACCCTCGGCCAGTGCCGCATACAGTCCGAGCTCGTCACCGATCAGGACCAGTACCGCGCTCATGGCCGCCCCGAGATCGCCTACTGCCTTGCCTACGAACGCATTGAGCTTGTCTTCATCGACGGCCATCGCCAGCTCCCCTTGCCAAGGACGCTACTCGCAGTCACCATAGGGCGGCGGCTGTTTTGCGCAGTCGCGGCCGATGCAGATGCGGGCTAATGAGCATGCTGGGCCACGGAATCGGCCGCAGCCGACTACGAGTCGACAGTTAGATCGGGGCGCCGGGAAGCTTGCACTGCAAGTTGTATGGCGCGTCCTGCTGCACAACTACCTGCCCGTCGACGGCGATGTCGCAATGAGGGTTCGGCGCGGCCTGCCCTCCGTGCGTCGTGCTGCTCACGGTGAAGATCGCCCATTTCGGGTCCGCCATCGTGGTTTCGAACACCCATGGCACCCCGGGATCCAGGGACACCTGCTCCTTCTTGAGGAACGCGTAGGCGTCGGCGTCATAGGCCGCCTTGCTCGGAGGTTGAGCCGTCACATAGTAGAGGTCGAAATCCGCGGGGCCTGCCGACGTGAGGGTGTACCGCACCTGGTGAGCGGCCGGCTCGGCGTTCGCCGTTGCCTGGCCCATCGCAATTGACGCAGCTGCGACCGCCAACGCGGCCCCGACCCTGGTTGTCGCTGTTCGCATGTCCGTCACATCGCCGGACGCTACCCGATCGTTACAGCCGGGACGTGACCACCTATTCGTCCACGCACAGCGAACGCGCAAAGTTGATTTTGCTAGGAACACGCCCGTCATGCGCTGCGAAACAAGTCGGTCTTAATTTCGCTGCATGACACAAGAGCTCAGCAAGGGACCGCTGAACGAGGTCGTCGAGGCGGACCTCGACACGATGACCGCCACCAAGGAAACCTTGGAGGACTACACGCTGCGTTTTGCGCCGCGTAGCTACCGGAAGTGGTCGACCCGGGTCGTTGGCATATCCGCGCTGGGAGGAATCGCTTATCTCGCCGACTTCGCGATCGGTGCCAACATCGGCATCGCGTACGGCACGACCAACGCGCTCTGGGGCATCCTGATCTTCGCGATCGTCATCATGGCGACAGGCTTCCCGGTGGCCTACTACTCCGCGCGGTACAACATCGATCTCGACCTCGTCACTCGCGGCAGCGGATTCGGCTACTACGGCTCCGTCGTCACCAACGTCATCTTCGCGACGTTCACCTTCATCTTCTTCGCGCTCGAGGGCTCGATCATGGCGCAGGGCCTCAAACTCGGTCTTGGCATACCCCTGTGGGCCGGCTATGCGACATCGACGATCATCATCTTCCCGCTGGTGATCTATGGGATGAAAGTGCTATCCACACTGCAGGTTTGGACGACGCCCCTGTGGCTCATCCTGATGGTGGCACCGTTCGTCTACCTGGTGGTCAGCCATCCGGAATCGGTCAGCTCGTTCTTCGCCTACCAGGGCGAAAAGGGCGTTCACGGGTTCGACATCGGCTCGACGCTGCTGGCGGCCGGTGTCTGTCTGTCGCTCATCGCGCAGATTGCCGAGCAGAACGACTATCTGCGCTTCATGCCTCCGAAGACCCCTGAGAACAAGCGCAGCTGGTGGACCTGGATGTTCCTTGCCGGTCCGGGCTGGGTCATCTTCGGCGCCATCAAGCAGATCGTCGGCCTGTTCCTCGCCGTGTATCTGATCGCCAACGTCGCCGACGGTGCCGGCATCGCGAACCAGCCGGTGCACCAGTTCTTGGAGATCTACAAGAACTTCCTGCCGAACTGGCTGGCGCTGACGCTGGCCGTGTGCCTGGTGGTCATCAGCCAGATCAAGATCAACGTCACCAACGCCTACTCGGGTTCGCTGGCGTGGACGAACTCGTTCACCCGCGTCACCAAGACCTACCCGGGCCGGCTGTGGTTCCTTGGGTTCAACCTGTTGATCGCACTGATCCTGATGGAAGCCAACATGTTCGACTTCCTCAACACCATCCTCGGGTTCTATGCCAACTGTGGCATGGCTTGGGTCGTGGTGGTCGCGTCCGACATCGTGTTCAACAAGTACCTGTTGAAGCTCTCGCCGATGAAGCCGGAGTTCCGTCGCGGCATGCTCTACAACTTCAACCCGGTCGGCTTTGGCTCGATGCTGATCGCCGCGGGCGTCTCGGTCCTGGCGTTCTTCGGCGGCCTCGGCCCTACCCTCACCCCCTACTCACCGCTGGTGGCAATCGGTCTGGCGCTGGTATTGCCGCCCATCCTCGCGATCGCGACGAAGGGCAAGTACTACCTGCGTCGTACGGACGACGGTATCGATCTGCCCATGTACGACGAGTTCGGCAACCCGTCGGGCGAGCACTTGAAATGCCATGTGTGCCATCACGACTACGAACGGCCCGACATGATGAAATGCGAGACCCACGATGCGCACGTCTGCTCGTTGTGCCTGAGCACCGACAAGGTGGCAGACCACGTCCTTCCTGCGCAGACGTAGCAGGCGCGCGGCACGGACCGCCGCGGAGACTCCACATGGTGACTTGGCACACACCGGTGAATAATTCTGGTGTCGTGGCACGTCTTGTAGGCGTGGAGTTGAATCGGCGGTCCATTCTGCTCGGCATCGGCGCGGTGGTGGCTTTTCTCGCCGTCGACCTCGGCGCGGTCGCCTATGCCAACAAGTGGATCGGCCCCGAACAACACGTTGACCCGCGAGTCGTTCCTCAACGCCTTTCGCTCGGTGTACGGAGCCCATCCCGGATTCCGCAGGAATCACGCGAAGGGCGTCGTCGTCAACGGGCATTTCGACAGCAACGGAAACGGCAGCGAGCTATCCAGGGCAGTCATCTTCCGGCACGGGCAGACTCCGGTGACCGGGCGCTTCTCGCTGGCCGGCGGGAATCCGAACGGCGCCGACGCAGCGACGACGGCGCGGGGCCTCGGGCTGGCCTTCGCGTTTCCCGACGGCACACAGTGGCGGTCCGCCTCGCTGAATCTTCCTGTCTTTCCTGACAATTCGGCGCAAGGGTTCTACGACCGGCTGCTCGCAGGGAAAGTCGTGCCCTCGACCGGACAGCCGGACCCCGCGGCGATGGCCGCTTTTCTCGCTGCCCACCCCGAGACGGCCGCAGCCATGGCGCTGATCAAGAAACATCCGCCCTCCCCTGGCTTCGCCGACAGCGCCTTCAGCAGCCTGATCACTTTCTTCTTCGTCAACGACGACGGTGTGCGCACGCCGGTGCGCTGGTCGTTCGTTCCGCAACAGCAGGCGTTGGCGCCGCGGTCCGGCGGGAACAACGCGCTGTTCGACGCGCTGATCCGCCAGATGCGCAGCGGCCCACTGCAGTGGCGGTTGATCCTGACGGTCGGTGCTCCCGGCGATCCAACGACGGACGCCACGCTGCCATGGCCGAGCGATCGCCGCACCGTCGACGCCGGCGTGCTGACGTTAACGAGCCATCGAGACCGAGGCGGCAGGCAACGCCCGCGACATCAATTTCGACCCACTGGTATTGCCCGACGGCATCGAACCGTCCGATGATCCGCTGCTGAACGCGCGGTCCGCGGTCTACGCCGCGTCTTATCGCGCTCGCACAGGGGAACCGAAATCGCCGTCGGCTGTTCAGGTGGACAAGGTGGCGCCGTGACCGAACCGACTGACGCGCTATCCGCTGCGGACGCGAATCCTGCACTGGCTGGTCGCGATTCTGATCTTTTCCATGTTGCTCATCGGATTTCGTCATGGTGACGTGGCTCGGGTCGTATTCGGCGCTTGTCGGCATCCACATGACACTCGGTGTCGTGGTCCTGTTCATCGTTGTGTTGCGCATAGCGAACAGGTTCACCCATCGCGCCCCCAAGCTTCCGAAGCACCGTCGGATGGGTTGAGCACAAACTCGTGGTGGGCTCCGAACTCACGTTGTACACGTTGATGCTGGCGCAGCCGCTGATCGGATGGGCGATGGTGTCGGCGACGGGTAGGTCGCCGGTGATCTTCGGATCTTTGCGACTGCCCCGCATCGCGCCGTTCAACGCCGATCTGTTCTTCGTGCTCCGTCAGACCCACTCGGTGTTGGCGTATGCATTGGTCGCCGTCATTGCCGCGCACGTCAGCGCGGTACTGCTGCACACGCTGACGCTGCGCGACGGAATGCTGTCGCGGATGGCGTTCTCACGGGACCGCTAGCCGCATCTGGGCGATTCTCCGCACGGTCGCAGGGGCTGATGGCACTCTGCAAGACATGACCGCACCAGCCCCGCCCCGAACACTCGTCGACACTGGCGGTCTGGTCGTGACAGATGACGGCCGTCGGGTGCTGGTCTTCGACCGCCGCACGGGTGCGCTGACAGTCTTGGCATTCGTGCTCGGCGTGCTCACCCTCGTTATCGGAGGCTTCGGACTTGTCACGTTGATCACGGGCGTTCCGTCCACAGCTGTTGGCGCGGCATTCCTGGCTGTTGGCCTGGTCCTCGCGGCAGCGACGTATGCCGTAGTGCGCAAGTTTCGTCGGCGCCGCAACCAGCCGTTGCACGAATGCCGCTCGGTGGCAGTCATCGACCGCAAGCTCGGGCTGTTCAGCTACTGCGGCGGAGCAGTGGTGCCATTGGACCAAGTGCGATTCGCGCGCAAGTTCCAAATCGGTTCGAGCTCACCCAAACTGGTCGCGGTCACACCGGGTGGAACAAAGGTTCTCAAGCGCGGCAATCCGTTCGACGGCGGAGTCGGCAACGTGGATGAAGTGCTGACCGCCGTGGTTGCGGCGGGTTAACCGCGGCCCAGCCGCGAAAGCACTTCGGCAAGAACGTCATCGAGACGGACGTCGACCTGCTCACCGGTCGCCAGGTTCTTCACACCGACCGTGCCCGCCTCGATATCACGGTCACCGGCGACCAGTGCGATCGAGGCGCCCGAGCGGTCGGCGGCGCGCATAGCGCCCTTGACGCCGCGGTCGCCGTAGGACAGGTCGACGCGCACACCGGCCGCCCGCAGCCGCGCGGCCAGCACGGCCAGCTTCAACTTGGCCTGCTCCCCCATCGGCACGCCGAACACGTCGACGCGGGTGGTCCCGCCGACCGTCTTGCCCTCGGCCTTCAACGCCAGCATCGTTCGATCGACGCCGAGGCCAAAGCCGATGCCCGACAAGTCTTTTCCGCCGAGCTGACGCATCAGTCCGTCGTAGCGGCCGCCGCCGCCGATGCCGGACTGCGCCCCAAGCCCGTCGTGCACGAACTCGAACGTGGTCTTGGTGTAGTAATCCAGCCCGCGCACCATCCGCGGGTTGACCACATAGGGCACGCCCAACGCATCCAGATGCGCGAGCACCGTCTCGAAGTGCTGCTTGGCCACATCGGACAGGTGGTCGAGCATGACCGGCGCGTCGGCGGTCATCTCCCGTACCTTCGGCCGCTTGTCGTCGAGCACCCGCAGCGGGTTGATCTCGGCGCGCCGACGGGTTTCCTCGTCGAGGTCGAGCTTGAACAGGAAGTCCTGCAACAGTTCCCGGTACTGCGGTCTGCAGCTGTCGTCGCCAAGCGAGGTGATCTCGAGCCGGAACCCGTCGAGCCCCAGCGAGCGGAACCCGGCGTCGGCGATGGCGATCACCTCGGCGTCCAGCGCGGGGTCGTCGACGCCGATCGCCTCCACCCCGACCTGCTGCAGTTGCCGGTAGCGGCCCGCCTGCGGGCGCTCGTAGCGGAAGAACGGCCCGGCGTAGCAGAGCTTCACAGGCAGCGGCCCGCGATCGAGGCCGTGCTCGATCACCGCACGCATCACGCCCGCGGTGCCTTCCGGACGCAGCGTCACCGAACGGTCGCCGCGGTCGGCGAAGGTGTACATCTCCTTCGACACCACGTCGGTGGACTCCCCGACGCCGCGGGCGAACAGCGCGGTGTCCTCGAAGATCGGCAGTTCGATGTCGCCATAGCCGGCGCGCCTGGCGGCGTCGAGCAGACCGTCGCGCACTCCGACGAACTGCGCCGAGTCGGGCGGCAGGTAATCCGGGACGCCCTTGGGCGCCTGAAATTCGGTCACTAAAACTCATCGAGTCAGGCCTTCGAGGAAGGGGTTGGTGCGCCGTTCGACGCCGATCGTGGTCTTTTCGCCGTGCCCCGGTAGTACCACGGTGTCGTCGTCGAGCACCAATAGTTTCGTCACGATCGAGCCGAGCAGGTCGCGCCCGCTGCCACCGGGCAGATCGGTTCTGCCCACCGATTGGCGGAACAGGGTGTCGCCGGTGAAGACGACGTCTTCGGGGCCGTCGGACACGCGGAACACAACGGAGCCGCGGGTATGGCCGGGCGTGTGGTCGACGGTCACCGTCACACCACCCACATCTACCTTGTCACCGTCGCGGTCCAGCTCGACGACCTGTTTGGGTTCGCGGAACAGCGCGCCGAACGCGGAGCTGGCCAAGCCCCCGATCAAACCGCGCCCGAAGTCCTTGATCGGATCGGTCAGCATGAACCGATCCTCGGGATGGATGTAGGCGGGGCAGCCGTACATGTCGGCCACCTTCTGCGCCGACCAGATGTGGTCCACGTGCCCGTGCGTCAACAACACGGCGGCGGGCGTGAGGTGGTTCTCGTCGAGGATCTGCCGCAGCTGTCCCATCGCCCGCTGGCCCGGGTCGACGATGATCGCGTCTGCGCCGGTTCGCTTGGCCAGCACGTAGCAATTGCACGCCAACATGCCTGCCGGGAATCCGGTGATCAACACGGCCTCCAGTGTCCCATCTCCTGTTCACGTGGGGCGCGACCCCCGCACTCAGCAACGCCTGGCACACTCGGTGCCGACTGATCCGATTATGAGGAGGACAGCGGCGGTGCCGACCAACGAACAACGGCGTGCAACAGCGAAGCGCAAACTCGAGCGACAGCTGGAGCGCCGGGCAGCAAAGGAACGCCAGCGCCGCATCTACATGATCGTCGGATCGTCGTGGCCGCGATCGTGGTGATCGGCGCCATCGTGGCCACCGTCGTCGTCACCAACAAGGACTCCGGCACCAAGACCGCGTCAGCGGCCACCACAACGTCGACCTCCGCGCGCACCGCCACACCCGCCGCGCCGGGACGAGCTGCCCGCCTTCGCGGCACCTGCCAACCTGGGCGGCAATTGCCAGTACCCGGCGTCGCCGGAGAAGGCGAGCAAGCAGGTCAATCCGCCCCGCACCGGCAAGGTTCCGACCGACCCGGCGCAAGTCAGCGCCAGCATGTCGACCAACCAGGGCAATATCGGGCTGCAGCTCGACAACGCCAAGTCGCCGTGCACGGTGAACAGCTTCGCCAGCCTGGCCCAGCAGGGCTTCTTCAACGACACCCCATGCCACCGGCTGACCACCTCCGACGGGCTGGCCGTGCTGCAATGCGGCGACCCGACCGGCCAGGGCAGCGGCGGGCCGGGCTACCAGTTCGACCAACGAGTACCCGACCGACCAGTTCCAGCCCGACGATCCCAAGCTGAGCCAGCCGGTGATGTATCCGCGAGGCACGCTGGCGATGGCCAACGCGGGCCCCGGCACCAACGGCAGCCAGTTCTTCCTCGTCTACAAGGATTCGCAGCTGCCGCCGAACTACACGGTGTTCGGCACCATCGACCAGACCGGCCTTGCCACGCTGGACAAGATCGCCGCGGCGGGCACTGCCGACGGAAGCCAGGACGGCAAGCCGAAGGACGACGTCAAGGTCAAGTCGATCCTGCTCGACTGACGCAGCCATGACCAGTCCGCCGCCGTACGGCGCGTACCCGCCGCCGCCACAGGGCGCCTATCCGGGGTATTACGGCTATCCCCAATACCCCCAGCCGCAGCCCACCAACACGCTGGCCATCGTGTCGTTGGTGTGTGCGTTCCTCTTCGCACCGCTGGGCATCATCTTCGGCCACATTTCGCTGTCGCAGATCAAGAAGACCGGCGAGGAGGGCCGCGGGCTGGCCATCGCGGGCCTGGTCATCAGCTACATGATCACGATCCTGAGCGTCGTGGTGGTGGTGCTGAGCGTGCTGTTCTTCGTCCAGGTCGCGCACGAACTGGAGCGCCTCGACGGCATGGCCCCGGGTTACCCCGGCATCACCGCGACGCCTTCACCGCCGGTCGACAACGCGCTGCCGCCGTTCGACCCACCGAAGACATTGGGCTCCAACTGCCAATATCCGGCGACCACCGAGCCGGCGAGCAAGCCGGTCAAGCCGCCGCAGAACGGCCGGATCGCGCTGGATCCGGCCCTTGTCCGCGCGACCATCACCACCAATCAGGGCACCGTCGGGCTGCAGTTGGACAACGGCAAGACCCCGTGCACGGTCAACAACTTCACGAGCCTGGCCAAGCAGGGGTACTTCGACAACACCACATGCCACCGCCTGACCACCTCGACCGAGCTTGGCGTGCTGCAGTGCGGTGACCCGACCGGCACCGGCACGCGGCGGGCCGGGCTACCGGTTCCCGAACGAATACCCGACCAACCAGTACCGGCTGACCGATCCCGCGCTGAAGGTCCCGGTTGTCTACCCTCGCGGCACACTGGCCATGGCCAATTCTGGGCCCGGCACCAACGGCAGCCAGTTCTTCCTGGTGTACAAGGATTCGCTCGCTGCCGCCGACGTACACCGTGTTCGGCACCATCGACAGCGCAGGCCTTGCGACGCTGGACAAGGTCGCCGCGGGGGGCGTCGCCGGCGGTAGCGACGACGGCAAGCCGGTTCTCAACGCGACGATCAAGTCGGTGCAGATCGGCTAGCGCCCGGACAATGTATCCCTACCGAGACTGTCATCAAGTGTTGAAGTCTCAGAACGAGACCCGGCGGGTTAGCTCGGCGCGGTCTTGATGTAGAACTCGACGTTGTCGCCCTCGACCTTGGTGACCTTCATGTGGGCCGTGTAGTCCTTGCCCTCGGGTCCGGTGAAGTGGCACTCGAACTCCTTGCCGACCTCGGCGTCGACGCCCGACGGGCACTTCACGTCGGTGGGCTTGAAGCCGGTCTGCTTGGAGACCAGGTCGGTGACGGACCCCGCCGCTCCCTCGGGCTTGATCGTTGAACCACAACCGGCCAACGCCATCGCCAGCGAAGCCATCAGAACTACCAATGCAGTGCGCATCGCAGCAGTATTCCAGACAACGCAAACAATCAGTCAAATTTCGCGTGGACACTACGCCGCGGACGTCACGCGGTAGACGTCGTACACGCCCTCCACGTTGCGCACCACGTTCAGCACGTGCCCGAGGTGCTTCGGGTCGCCCATCTCGAAGGTGAACCGGCTGATCGCCACCCGATCGTTGGACGTCGTCACCGATGCGGACAGGATGTTGACCTTCTCGTCGGCCAGCACCCGGGTCACGTCGGAGAGCAGCCGGTGCCGGTCCAGCGCCTCGACCTGGATGGCGACCAGGAACACCGACGACGGCGACGGCGCCCACTCCACCTCGATGATCCGCTCCGATTGTTGTTGCAGCGACGTGGCATTCGTGCAGTCGGTTCGGTGCACGCTCACTCCGCCGCCGCGGGTGACGAACCCCATGATGTTGTCGCCGGGCACCGGGGTGCAGCACTTGGCCAGCTTCGTCAGCACGCCGGGAGCGCCGGGAACCGCAACGCCGACGTCGTCGGTGCTGCGCTGACGCACCAGCATGGTCGTCGGCGTCGAGCGTTCGGCGAGCTCGTCGGCGGCCTCCTCATCGCCACCGAACTGGGCCACCAACCGCTGCACCACGTGCCGCGCCGAAACGTGACCCTCCCCGACCGCGGTGTACAACGCCGACACATCCGTGTAGCGCAATTCGCGGGCCAACGCCGCCATCGACTCGGCATTCATCAAGCGCTGCAACGGAAGTCCACTGCGGCGCACCTCACGCGCGATCGCGTCCTTACCTGATTCCAGCGCCTCCTCGCGGCGCTCCTTTGCGAACCATTGCCGGATCTTTGCCTTCGCCCGAGGCGACACCACGAACGTCTGCCAGTCCCGCGACGGGCCTGCGTTCGGCGCCTTCGACGTGAAAACCTCTACCACTTCGCCGTTTTCGAGCTTGCGTTCCAGCGCGACGAGCCTGCCGTTGACCCTTGCGCCGATGCAGCGGTGGCCGACCTCGGTGTGCACCGCGTAGGCGAAGTCGACCGGAGTCGAGCCCGTCGGGAGCGTGATCAGATCGCCCTTTGGCGTGAACACGAAGATCTCTTGCACCGCAAGGTCGTAACGCAGGGCCTCAAGGAACTCGCCGGGGTCGGCGGCCTCCCGCTGCCAGTCCAGCAGCTGACGCATCCATGCCATGTCGTCGATTTCGGCGGCGGCGTGCGGGTGCGGAACGTTGCGGCCCTTGGATCTCCTTGTAGCGCCAGTGCGCGGCGATGCCGTACTCCGCGGTCTTGTGCATTTCCTCGGTGCGGATCTGCACCTCAAGCGGCTTGCCCTCGGGACCGACGACAGTGGTGTGCAGCGACTGGTAGACGCCGTACCGCGGTTGCGCGATGTAGTCCTTGAACCGGCCCGCAATGGGCTGCCACAGCGAATGCACCACGCCCACAGCGGCATAACAGTCGCGGATCTCGTCGCAGAGAATGCGCACGCCCACCAGGTCGTGAATGTCGTCGAAGTCGCGACCCTTGACGATCATCTTCTGATAGATCGACCAATAGTGCTTGGGCCTGCCCTCCACGGACGCGTTGACCTTCATCGCGTTCAGCGCATTGTTGATCTCGTCGCGCACCTTGGCAAGGTAGATGTCGCGCGACGGCGCCCGGTCGGCGACCAGCCGGACGATCTCCTCGTACTTCTTCGGGTGCAGGATCGCGAACGACAGGTCCTCGAGCTCCCACTTCACCGTGGCCATGCCAAGCCGATGCGCAAGCGGCGCAATGACTTCCAGTGTCTCGCGAGCCTTGCGGGCCTGCTTCTCCGGGGGCAGGAAGCGCATGGTGCGCATGTTGTGCAGCCGATCGGCGACCTTGATCACCAGCACCCGTCCGTCGCGGGCCATCGCGATGATCATCTTGCGGATCGTCTCGGCGTCGGCGGCGGTCCCCAGCGTCACCTTGTCCAGCTTGGTGACACCGTCGACGAGATGTGCCACCTCCTCGCCGAAGTCGGCGGTCAGGGCCTCCATCGTGTAGCCGGTGTCCTCGACGGTGTCGTGCAGCAGCGCGGCCACCAACGTGGTGGTGTCCATGCCGAGCTCGGCCAAAATGTTGGCAACGGCGAGTGGGTGGGTGATGTACGGATCGCCGGAGCGGCGCAGCTGGTCGGCATGCCGCTCTTCGGCGACCTCGTACGCCTTCTGCAGCAGCGAAACGTTCGCCTTCGGGAAGCTCTCCTTGTGCACGGCGACCAGCGGCTCGAGCACGGGGTTGACGGCGCTGCGCTGGGCCGTCATCCGGCGGGCCAGCCGGGCCCGGACCCGCCGTGACGCGCTCGTCGAGGCCTTGGGGATCTCCAGCGGCTGCGTCTCGGGCATGTGGGCATCGGGGGGCGACTCGACAGCCTGCCCGGTGCCGGGATCGTCAGCCATGGTCACCTCCCTGCCTGCTCTTCGCGTGAGCGCTCATCGCCCTCAATCAGCGCAGACTTCGAGGATATCCGCTCAGGCCGTGTGCAAGCTGCTGACAGGTAGAGGTTTGAGCACGTCGCGGCCATTTAGCCCGGCCAGTTCCAGCACCACCGCGGCGCCAGTGACCGTCGCGCCGCCCCTCCTGAGCAGCCGCGCCGTGGCCGCAACCGTGCCCCCGGTGGCCAAAACGTCGTCGATGATGACGACGTTGCGGCCCGGCCAGCTCGATGCCGTCGGCCGGGATCTCCAGCGTGGCGGTGCCGTACTCGAGGTCGTAGGTCTCGCTCAGCACCGGTGGAGGCAACTTGCCCCCCTTGCGCACCGCCAACACGCCCGTACCCAGCCGCAAAGCGACGGCGCCTGCGAGCAGGAAGCCGCGTGCGTCGACCCCGGCGACCAGGTCGGTGCCGGACGCGACCTCGGCGAGCGCGTCGGTCACGGCCGCGAAGCCGCGGTGATCCGCGAACAGTGGGGACAGGTCCTTGAACTGAATACCCGGCGAGGGAAAGTCCGCCACCTCGCGGGTCAGCGACGCGATGAGCGCCGAGATCTCGCTCACCGCGCCAGCACCCAGCGGTCCATGTTCCACCCCGCACCCCATCGAGTCGGATTGCTGCTCACCGCGTACATCTTCTTCGAAGTCAGCAGTGTCCGCTGCTGACGGTAGAGCGGAAGCGTCGGCACGTCGGCCCACAGGATCGATCCGCCCTCGCCGAGCAGCCGGGCCAGTTCCTTCGGATCGGAGATCACCGCCATCGAGGCGATGATGCCATCGATGCGCTCGTTGGAGTAGCCCGCCAGATTGTTGCCGTTGCCGGTGTGCAGGTCGTAGGCGTCCATCGCCGACGAGCCCGTGGATCCGCTGCCCGCGGCGCCGCCGGTGCTGGCGAGCAGCACGTCAATCTTGTTGTCGCGCAGACTCAGTGGGCCGATGGTGTCGGAGGCGGCGTCCTGCACCGTGATTCCGGCCGGCGCGCACGCCTTGGCGATCGAACCGACCGTCGCGGCCAGCCGCGCATTGGGGCTCTGGTAGCCGATGCGCACGGTCAGCGGCTGGCCGTTGATCGCGGCGCGGGCGGCGTCGGGATTGGCGACGACGAACTGGCCTGCCTCATCCGCTCCCTCGGTCGCACCGAACGCATCCTCGGTCGCCGGGTTGAGACGGGCATTGGCGATCGGCAGCGCCGCGTTCTTCGCGATCACGTCGCGAGGTGTGCACAGCGCAAGCGCCCGACGCGCGGGCGGTCCTGCCATCGGGCCCTGCGATGCGAAGATGAGCTGCTCGATGCCCGCCGACGGCGCTTCTGTGCGCACGTAGTCGTCGGGCAGGTTCAACGTTCCCGACGAACCAGCCGAGATATCCACCACGTCGTAGCGGCCCGTGTTGATTCGGTCCTGGATGTCGGCGCCGCGCGGCCAGACGGTGATTCTGCCGGTGACGGGCTTGGCGCCCCACCACTTGTCGTTGGCGACGAGCACGACGGAGCCGTCCTTGCCCACCGAGTCGATCTTGTAGGGCCCCGACGACGGGAACCGCTTGGCGTCGAAGTCGCCGGAGCCGAGGTTCCAGGTGCTGTTCCACACCTGCGCGATGCGGTCGACGGACGGGCCGTCGTTGTTGAGCAGCGCCGTGGTGACGTCGATGCCGAGTTCGTCGGCGATCACATGCGACGGCATCATCGACGTCGCTCCGAACAGCTGGCCGAAGTCGACGAACGCGCGGTCCTGGGCGAACGTCACCCTCGCCTTCTTCTGCCCCGGCGCGCAGTCGACAGAGGCGATATCGCTGTAGCCGGCCCGGTTGGCCGCGTCGAACCCGGGGAGCCTGGCCGGACTGCGACGCCCAGGCCAGACACCATGTCGTCGCATGTGATCGGCTTGCCGTCGGAGTAAACGGCATTCGGCGCTGATCTCGTAGTCGAGCACCAGCGGCGCGCGTCCGACCACCGAGATGGAGCCGAAGTCGTGGTCGCCGACGATCTGGCCGTCGGGTCCGTGGTAGTTGAAGCCCGTCAGCACCCGGGCGAAGGCCTGCGGGCCACCCGACGCCGCGCCGGCGACGGTGTTGGTGTTGTAGGTGACCACCGGGCCGTCGACGGCGTAGTTGATGGTCTCGGCGGGACTGCCCGAGCACGCCGACAATCCGAGCCCGCCGATCAGCGACAGCACGGCCGCCGCGATGGCGCCCCGGCTCCGGTGGACCATCGGCCCTACCGCCGCCGGGTGTTTCGCTTACCCGAAGGTCGTCCGGTCCGGCTGGCTGTCGGCCGCGCGGGCCGCGCACCGGGCGCAGGCTTATCGGGAGCCGGCTTAGCTGCCAGCGACGCGGCGGCGACGGCCTCCTCCGGATCGGCGTCCTCCCCCACCTCGGTGGCCCTTGTGGGCTTGCGCCGGTTGAGCACCCGCCGCGTGTGTGTACGGACGAGTTCGGTGCGCTCGCGCAGCGACACCAGCAGCGGGGTGGCGAAGAAGATCGACGAGTAGGTGCCGACAATGACGCCGACCAGCTGCACCAGGGCGAGGTCCTTCAGCGTTCCGACCCCGAGCAGCCAGACCGCGACCACCATCAGGGAAATGATGGGCAGCACGGAGATCAGGCTGGTGTTGATCGACCGCATGAACGTCTGGTTGATCGCCAGGTTCGCCTGTTCGGCGAACGTGCGTCGGGTGGTGTGCTCGAAGCCGTGGGTGTTCTCCTCGACCTTGTCGAACACGATGACGGTGTCGTACAACGAGAAGCCAAGGATGGTCAGCAGGCCGATGACGGTCGCAGGGGTGACCTCGAACCCGACCAGTGCGTACACGCCTGCGGTGACGACCAGGTCGAACACCAACGTCGCCAGCGCCGAAATCGCCATGTAGCGCTCGTATCGCACGGTGATGTAGATGGCCGCGAGCACCAGGAAGACCACCAGCGCGATGAGCGCCTTCTTGGTGATCTGTCCGCCCCAGGTCTCCGACACCGCCGAATCGCTGATCGCCTGCTTGCTGGGCTGGCCGTCTGAGCCCTTCGGCTTGAACGCATCGAACAGCGCGTTGCGCAGCTTTTCGGTTTCGGGGTTCGTCAGCGTCTCCGAGCGAATCTGGACGGTGGCAGAGCCGCCGCTGCCGACGACCACCACAGATTCGGCAGACTTGCCCAGTGTCTTGCTGAACACATCCTCGACCTGCTGGACAGTGACTGTGCCCGACTCGCCTGCGGTGGGCATCGACACCTTGGTGCCGCCCTCGAAGTCGATGCCGAAGGTGAAGCCGCGGATCAGGATGGCGGCGAGCGCGAGCCGCGACGATCAGCCCGCTGATCCCGTACCAAAGCTTGCGGCGCCCGATGACCTCGAACGCCCCGGTGCCGGTGTAGAGCCGGACGAAGAAGCCGTGCCGTGGCGCATCAGACGCCGCGGATTCCAGGTCGGGCGCCTCGACGCCGGCCGATTCGGTGTCGGTGACGTCGGATGAATGTCTTGGCTGCCATCTGGCTATCCCCGTCCCGTCGCGTGCACAGCTCGTCGTTCGCGCGCGATCTGCTGCACCGCCCCCAGCCCGTTGAACGCCGGCTTTGCCAGCGTCGGCGACTTCGACGCGAGGTACACCAGCGGCCAGGTCACCAGGAACACCACGACGACGTCGAGAATCGTGGTCAGGCCCAGCGTGAACGCGAAGCCCTTCACCTGGCCGACCGCCAGGAAGTAGAGCACTGCGGCGGCAAGGAAGGTGACCGCGTTGCCGGACAGGATCGTCTTACGCGCCCGTGCCCAACCGCGCGGCACCGCCGAGCGGAACGAACGCCCTTCGCGTATCTCGTCTTTGATGCGTTCGAAGAACACCACGAACGAGTCGGCTGTCGTGCCGATACCGATGATCAGACCGGCGATACCCGCCAGGTCGAGCGTGTAGTTGATGTATCTGCCGAGCAACACAAGGATCGCGAAAACCATTGCGCCGGAAGCGACCAGCGACAGTGCGGTCAGCAATCCGAGCACCCGGTAATACAGCAGTGAATACACCAACACCAGTGCCAGACCGATCGCACCCGCGATCAGCCCGGCCCGCAGCGACGTCAAACCGAGTGTCGCGGAAACGGTTTCGGCCTCCGAGGATTCGAACGACAGCGGCAGCGAGCCGTACTTCAGCACGTTGGCCAGTTCGCGGGCCGAATTGGCGGTGAACTGGCCGGTGATCTGGGTGCGGCCACCGGGAATCGCTTCCTGGATCGTCGGTGCGCTGACGACCTGCGAGTCGAGCACGAACGCGGTCTGGGTGCCGACGTTGGCCGCGGTGAAGTCGGCCCAGATGCGCGACGCGTCATCGTTGAACTGCACGGTGACGACGTACTCACCGCGCTGCTGATCGAGTCCGGAGTCGGCGCCCTTGATCTGCTCACCGCTGATGATCGACTTGTCCAGCAGATAGACCTCTTTGTGGTCCTGCGAGCAGGTCACCAACGGAAGGTTCGGGTCGTCGTTGCCTGCCAGCACGTCCTCGTCGTTGCAGCGGGTGGCCTGGAACTGCAGGGCCAGGATCTGGATCTGCTGATCGGCGCTCTGCCGCAGCTGCTTCTCGTCGGCGATGCGAGACGCCAGGTCCTTCTTGTCCTCCGGCACCCGTTTACCCGGCGGCGGTGGCGCGCCCGGCGCGGGGCGGGGGGCGGCGCCGGAGTCGGCGGTGGTTCCTGCGGGTACGGCCGCGGCTGCGGTGCCGGAGTCTGCGCAGGCGCGGAGCCTGCTCGGCGGGTGGCACGGCCGCGCCGGGCGCGCGGGAGCACCGGGTTCGCAGGCGCGCCTGGCGGCGGTACTCCCGGCGGTGCACCGGCGGCGCGCCAGGCGGAGCACCCGGCGCGCCCGGTGCGCCCGGCGCTCCCGGCGGCTGCTGGCCCTGGCCCGCGGCCGGAATCACGTGGATCACCGGCCTGATGTACAGCCGCGCCGTCTGGCCCAGGTTGCGGGCCTCGCTGCTGTCGTTGCCCGGCACGGTGATGACCAGGTTGGAGCCGTCGATGATGACCTCGGACCCGGAAACGCCGAGGCCGTTCACACGGGCGCTGATGATCTGCTGCGCCTGATTGAGCGCCTCGCGGGTGGGCGCGGAGCCGTCAGGCGTGCGCGCGGTCAGCGTGACCCGGGTGCCGCCCTGCAGGTCGATGCCGAGCTTGGCTTTGGCCTGCTTGTCGCCGGTCAGGAAAACCAGTAGGTAGACGCCGATCAGCAGCACCAGAAAGAGCGTCAGGTAGCGGGCAGGATGCACCGGCGCCGAAGTCGATGCCACGTTTCTTCAGGTCTCCTCGAGATCAGTTCGTCAGCACCGCAAAGGGTACGTGCTTGCAGTCGGGCTAGCGTGGTCAGCCGTCAGTCTTGTGGTTCGGGCTCTCTGTGAGCTCCGTAGCGGTCGATTCTGGGCTGTTGACGTCTCGTCCACGTCGGTGTCGTCTTCGTCGAAGTCGCTCGACGATACGGTCACGCACCGCCAGCTTCATCCACGTGGTGACGACGCCGGGCGCGATCTCCAGGTCGACGTTGTCGTCGGTGATGCCGGTGATGGTGCCCTGAAGGCCCGACGTGGTGTGCACGCGGTCACCGATCGTCAGCGAATTGTGCAGGTCAATGGTGGCCTGCATAGCTTTCTTCTGGCGCCGCGATGCGAAGAACATGAACGCACCCAGAATGATCAGCAGGGGCAGGAAGACGACCAGATCCATGGCAACAACTGTCTTTCGTTTAGGTCTTGTGGTCAGGCACCCAGACCGCAGGTCAGGGGCCTCGTCGTTGACCAGTGTGCCATTGTCGCCGCCGGCGGCCGAGCCCCCGGTCAGCTGCGACCTGCTGTTAGCGTCGCGGAGTGCTCGGACACATCGGCATCAATGTTCCAGACCTGGCTGCTGCGAGGCGTTATTACGGCACGATCATGCCGCTCGTCGGATTCGAGATATTACGTCGAAGCCGACGACGAGTTCGCGTACCGCCCGGTGGCGGGCAAGCCGGGTACTTACCTGTTCTTCTATCCATCGGCCGAGCAGTCCCACTACTCGCGGCATCAGACCGGCCTGCAACACCTGGCGTTCATGGTGCGGACCCGCTCGGCAGTGCACACCGTCCACGCCGTCGTCGCCGAACTTGCGGCGACGTCTGGCGGCCACGTGGTCCACGAGCCGCAGGTCTTTCCTCAATACCCGCAGCCGTACTTCGCGACCTTCTGGCTGGACCCGTGGGGCGTCATGCTCGAAGCGGTATGCCATCACGACCGTGACTGACCTAGATCAACGAAATCCGTTGCGCCAATCCAATCCGGCCGATGGTTCCGGCATTAGGTGCCGAAGTTTTCGATCGGATCGGTGCGTCTCAGACTAGGCTCAAACGGCAACGCGGCATTCGTCGAACCCACCGGTCATCAGGAGGCTTCATTGAGCACCCTCGAGCAGAGCCGCTACCTCGCCACCGCGATACCCGGACCGCTGTCACAGAAGCTGATCGAACGAAAGAGCGCCGCGGTGTCACGCGGGAGTCGGCACCACGATGCCCGTCTACGCGTCCAGAGCGTTCGGCGGCATCGTCGAAGACGTCGACGGCAACCGGCTCATCGATCTGGGCTCGGGCATCGCCGTCACGACGATCGGCAACTCGTCGCCCGCCGTCGTTGCGTCGGTCCAGGATCAGGTCGCCCGCTTCACCCACACCTGCTTCATGATCACGCCGTACGAGGGTTACGTCGCGGTCGCCGAACAGCTCAACCGGCTCACGCCGGGCAGCAGCGAGAAGCGGTCCGCACTGTTCAACTCCGGGTCGGAGGCCGTCGAGAACGCGATCAAGATCGCCAGGACGTACACGCACAAGCAGGCGGTGGTGTCGTTCGATCACGCCTACCACGGCCGCACGAACCTGACCATGGCGCTGACCGCGAAGTCGATGCCCTACAAGCACGGCTTCGGCCCGTTCGCCCCCGAGATCTACCGCGCGCCGCTGTCGTATCCCGTTCCGCGACGCCGAATACGGCAAGGAGCTCGCCACCGACGGCGAACTGGCCGCCAAGCGAGCCATCGACGTCATCGACAAGCAGGTGGGCGCCGACAACCTGGCCGCGGTGATCATCGAACCCATTCAGGGTGAGGGCGGCTTCATCGTTCCCGCCGACGGATTCCTGCCCGCGCTGCTGGACTGGTGCCGCAAGAACAATGTGGTGTTCATCGCCGACGAGGTGCAGACCGGGTTCGCCCGCACCGGAGCGATGTTCGCCTGCGAACACGAAGGCATCGAACCCGACCTCATCTGTACCGCCAAGGGCATCGCCGACGGCCTGCCGCTGTCTGCGGTCACCGGCCGCGCCGAGATCATGGACGCCCCGCACGTCAGCGGGCTCGGCGGCACGTACGGCGGCAACCCGATCGCATGCGCAGCGGCGCTGGCGACCATCGAAACGATCGAGGCCGACGGGCTGGTGGAGCGCGCGCAGCAGATCGAGGCGCTGATGAAGGACCGGCTGGGCAGACTGCAGGTCAAGGACGACCGGATCGGCGACGTCCGTGGCCGCGGCGCGATGATCGCGATGGAGTTGGTGAAGCCGGGAACGATCGAGCCAAACGCCGAGCTCACCAAGGCGCTGTGCGCCGGCTGCCACACCGCAGGCGTGATCGTGTTGTCCTGCGGGACATTTGGCAACGTCCTGCGGTTCCTGCCCCCGCTCGCTATCAGCGACGAGCTTCTCATCGAAGGTCTCGACGTACTCGCACTAGTCCTCGCGGACCTCTAACGATCAAGGAGCTGATATGACCAACGTTCAGAATTTCATCGGCGGAGAGCTCGTCGACTCCGTCAGCGGTGCCACCATGCCGCTGGTCGACCCGAGCACCGGCGAGGAGTACGCCACCGCGCCGATTTCGAACGAGCAGGACATCGACAACGCATATGCCGCCGCCGCCAAGGCATTTGCCGACTGGAAGCGCACCACACCGTCGCATCGGCAGAAGGCGCTGCTCGATTTCGCCGACGACGTCGAGAAGAACGCTCAGGCGCTGGTTGAGGCCGAGGGCCGAAACACCGGGAAGCCCAACCACGTCACCATGGCCGAAGAGATTCCTCCGATGGTCGACCAGATCCGGTTCTTCGCCGGTGCGGCAAGGATGTTGGAGGGCAAGTCGGCCGGTGAGTACATGGAGAACCACACGTCGTGGATCCGCCGTGAGCCGGTCGGCGTGATCGGCCAGGTGTCGCCGTGGAATTACCCGATGATGATGGCGATCTGGAAGTTCTGTCCGGCGATCGCCGCCGGGAACACCGTGGTGATCAAGCCGAGCGATACCACGCCGGTGACGACGGTGATGCTCGCGGAGATCGCTTCTCGCTACTTTCCGCCAGGGGTGCTGAATGCCGTTTGCGGCGACCGGAATACGGGCGCCGCGGTCGTCGCGCATCCGACGCCGCAGATGGTGTCGATCACCGGCTCGGTGGCCGCGGGCCGCGCGGTGGCGGTGAGCGCAGGCGGGCATTTGAAGCGCACGCACCTCGAGCTTGGCGGCAAGGCGCCGGTGATCGTGTTCGACGACAGCGATATCGCCTCGGCCGCAGAAGGAATCGCGACGGCGGGATACTTCAATGCGGGCCAGGACTGCACCGCGGCGACGCGCGTGCTTGCCCGCGCATCGGTGGCCGCCGACCTGACCGACGCGCTTGCCGAGCAGGCCAAGGGCGCGACGACGACGTTCGGCAGGGGCGCCGGCGACGAGGACGCCTGGGTGCCCCCGGTGAACAACGTCAACCAGATGGAGCGCGTGCTGAGTTTCTTCGAGGACGTCCCGTCGCACGCCAAGGTGGCGACCGGCGGACAACGCCAGGGCGACAAGGGTTTCTACGTCGAGCCGACGGTGATCGGCGGCCTGCTTCAGGACGACCGACTGGTCCAGCAGGAGATCTTCGGACCGGTGATCACGGTGCAGTCGTTCTCCGACGAGGACGAGGCGATCGCGTGGGCCAACGGCACCGAATACGGGCTCGCGTCATCGGTGTGGACGCGCGACGTGTCGCGTGCGTTGCGGGTTTCGGCCGCGCTGGACTTCGGGTGCGTATGGATCAACACCCACATCCCGCTGGTCGCCGAGATGCCGCACGGCGGCTATAAGTCGTCGGGCCATGGCAAGGATCTGTCGATGTACGGGTTCGACGACTACACCCGCATCAAGCACGTGATGGCCTACACCGGCTAGCTTTTCGGCGCCACGGCGGCGATGAGCGCGTCGGGGTCGGTGACGCTTACGCAGAGACTGCGCAGCTTGATCGGCACACCGATGGTTGACGCCCGCGCGGGCGGGTCGATGGTCAGCTCGACAATGCCCTTAGAAGACCCATTGACCAGCCACCGGCCGCGCCAGCCGTGCGCGCCCCATGAGGTGACTCTGTCGTTGTTCGGCTCGGCCTTTGTGATCGAGCTGAGCGGGATGTCGGCCTGGAAACCCCAGCCGAACTTGACCCGCAGCGTATTGCCGTCGATCACTACCTCACTTCGCTTCGGGCCCATCCCTAGCGGCACTGAGAAGGGTAGAAACCAACGCTCATAGCGTAATTCCGTCTGCACGACGATCAGGATAATGCGTTGGCTGTCGCCGGGTATGGGTATTTCTACGTGGACTCACGGCAGTACGTCATGGCGTACCCGGGCTAGGTTTCGGCTCGCCATGCTCCCGCGCCGAAATAGAATTCCTGGTCGTGAAATCGCGAGATTCACGACCAGGAATTCCTTTTCGCGTTACTAGTGGGCGTGTGTGTGGCGTCGGCCGAACATGCCTGCCCACGGGCGACCTGTGCGCTCACCCGTCGGCTGGATTTCGGTGACCTCCCCCGAGGGCGCCGGCTGCGGCTGCACCGTGGCAGCGACCGGACGTTCCGCGTAGGCGACGTCGCGAACGCTGCGCACCGACAGCCGTCCCAGTGCAACGGCACCCAGGAAGATGATCAGCGAACCAAGGCCGTAGAAGTAGGCCAACTCCAGAACCGTCCGCTTGTTATCGGTGATCGCCACCGGACCGCCGACATCGCCGATGCCCGACGGGCCTTCAAGCGCGCGCCCAACGACGAACCACGCACCGGCGAGCACCGTCAGCCAGCCCCCGAGCATCGCGGTCGCGCGATTGCGCGAAGCAAGTAGCAGCAGACCGCCCACCACCGTGGCGGCACCTGGCAGCACCTCGAGCCAGCCGCGCGCGGCGGTCCAGGTCCATGCCTGGTCGGGGCTGAAGGCGAAGTCGAAATACGGTCCAGCGAACGGGATGAGAGCACCCCATGCGCCCAACAGAATCAGTAGGAAACCACTTGCCGCACCACGGCTGCGTGGCATCTGCAGCCTGCCGCCGCGAGCTTGAACACGCGTGTCATTCATGTTGCCTCCTTGGTCGACGGAGGGATACCCGATCTCGCGGCGGCATAATCGATCCGGTCTTCGGTGACAGCCGTCACACCATTCACAGCGAATTTTCAGCCAGCAGCGGAATAAAGTTAGCTTCACTAACGTACTTTCGTAAAGGCGCAACGTGGCGCCCCCCAATTTCTCCGATTTGCCGAGGATTTCTCATGTCGACTGTTACCCGTGAACAGCGGCTCGCGCGCCGCATCTCCGCCCTTTACGCCACAGACCAACAGTTCGCCGCCGCCCGGCCGAGCGAGACCGTCGCGCAGGCGATTGAAGCACCCGAACTGCGCGTGCCGCAGATCGTGCAGACCGTCATCGACGGCTATGCCGACCGGCCCGCACTCGGCCAGCGCGCCGTCGAGTTCGTCACCGACCCGTTGACGGGCCGCACATCTGCCGAGCTGCTCCCCCATTTCGACACCATCACCTACCGCGAGCTGTCCGACAGGGTGAATGCTGTCGCGGCCGCGCTGACCCAGGACGCGGTGCAGCCCGGCGACCGCGTCGCCGTTCTCGGATTCACCAGCATCGACTACACCACCGTCGACATGGCGCTGCTCCGCACCGGGGCAATATCGGTCCCTCTCCAGACCAGCGCACCCGTCACCCAGCTGCGGCCCATCGCCGCCGAGACCGAGCCGGTCGCCATCGCGTCGAGCATCGACTTCCTCGATGACGCAGTCGAATTGATGCTGACCGGACACCTCCCGGAACGGCTTGTGGTGTTCGACTACCGCGGCGAGGTGGACGACCACCGCGACGCACTCGCGGCCGCAACCGCGCGGCTCGCCGAAACCCCAGTTGTCGTCGAGACATTCGCCGAGGTGCTGGCGCGCGGGAACACGCTGCCGGTTACGCCCGCGTTCGACTCCGGCGACGACACCGACCTGGCGCTGCTGATCTACACCTCGGGCAGCACCGGCACGCCCAAAGGCGCGATGTATACGAGGGAAATGGTCGCCAACTCGTGGCGCAAGTCGAGCATGGCGATGTGGGGCAATCAGGGTGCGACGCCGTCGATCACGCTGAACTTCATGCCGATGAGCCACATGATGGGACGTGGCATCATGTATGCCACGCTCGGAGCTGGCGGCACTGCGTATTTCGTTGCCAGAAGCGATCTTTCGACCTTCCTCGACGACCTGGCATTGGTACGGCCGACTCAGTTGAGTTTCGTGCCGCGCATCTGGGACATGGTGTTCCAGGAGTCCAGAGCGAAGTCGACCGGCGCTCTGCAAGGCGCCGAGGATCGATGGGCCGTCGAAACCGACGTGCTCGCCGAGCTTCGCCAGAACCTCCTTGGCGGACGGTTCATTTCAGCGATGACAGGTTCCGCACCCATCTCGTCGGAGATGAAGGCGTTCGTCGAATCGTTGCTCGACCTCCACTTGACCGACGGATACGGCTCCACGGAGGCGGGCATGGTCTTCGTCGACGGCCAGGTGCAACGTCCGCCGGTGATCGACTACAAGCTCGTCGACGTTCCCGACCTCGGCTACTTCAACACCGACCGGCCCCATCCCAGGGGCGAGCTGCTGGTTAAGACCGCGACCATTTTCCCGGGGTACTACAAGCGGCCTGAGGTCACCGCTGACGTGTTCGACGTCGACGGCTATTACCGAACCGGTGACGTCGTGGCAGAGGTCGGACCGGACCGGATCACCTATCTCGACCGACGCAACAACGTGCTCAAGCTCTCGCAGGGTGAGTTCGTCACCGTCGCCAAGCTGGAAGCGCTGTTCGGCGACAGCCCGCTGGTGCGGCAGATCTTCGTCTATGGCAACAGCGCACGCTCGTACCTGCTGGCCGTGATCGTGCCTACCGCCGATGCACTTGCCAACCACGATGTGGAGGCGTTGAAGCCACTGATCACCGAGTCGCTGCAGGATGTCGCGAGGGCCGCAGGGCTGCAGTCGTTTGAGATTCCCCGCGATTTCATCATCGAGACAACGCCTTTCACGCTCGAGAACGGTCTGCTCACCGGCATCCGCAAGCTCGCGCGGCCGAAAGCCAAGGAGTACTACGGCGAGCGGCTCGAACAGCTCTACACCGACCTGGCCGACAGCCAGACAAACGAGCTACGGGAACTGCGCGCACACGGCGCCGACCGGCCGGTCCTGGAGACCATCAGCCGTGCCGCCGGTGCGCTGTTGGGTGCGGCGGCAGCCGATCTGCAGGCCGACGCGCACTTCACCGATCTCGGCGGGGATTCGCTGTCCGCGTTGACATTCGCCAACCTGCTGCACGAGATCTTTGATATCGATGTGCCCGTCGGCGTCATCGTCAGCCCGGCCAGCGACCTGGCTTCCCTGGCGGCATACATCGAGGCCGAGCGGCAACCGGGCTCCAAGAGGCCGACGTTCGCGTCGGTGCATGGGCGCGACGCCACCGAGGTGCACGCCGGTGACTTGACACTGGACAAGTTCATCGACGCGAAGACTCTTGCCGCGGCTCCGTCGCTGCCGGGTCCGAGTGCAGAGGTGCGCACGGTACTGCTGACCGGCGCAACCGGATTCCTCGGCCGATATCTTGCCCTGGAATGGCTGGAGCGGATGGACATGGTCGATGGCAAGCTCATCTGCCTGGTGCGCGCCAAGGACGACGCCACCGCCCGCGAGCGGTTGGACGCCACTTTCGACAGCGGTGACCCCGAATTGCTGCGCCACTACCAGGAATTGGCCGCCGACCACCTCGAGGTCTTTGCGGGCGACAAGGGCGAGGCCGACCTCGGACTGGACCAGCAGACCTGGCAGCGCCTGGCTGACACCGTCGACCTGATCGTCGACCCCGCCGCGTTGGTCAACCACGTCCTGCCCTACAGCCAGTTGTTCGGGCCCAATGCTCTCGGCACCGCCGAGCTGATCCGTATCGCGCTCACCGCCAAGCAGAAGCCGTTCGTCTACGTGTCGACGATCGGTGTGGGTGACCGGCATGGACCGGCGAAGTTCGTCGAGGACGCAGACATCCGGGTCAGTCAGCGAAACCCGTCAGGTCGATGACAGCTACGCCAACGGCTACGGCAACAGCAAGTGGGCCGGCGAGGTACTGCTGCGCGAGGCGCACGATCTGTGCGGTCTGCCCGTCTCGGTGTTCCGCTGCGACATGATCCTTGCGGACACCACCTACGCCGGCCAGCTCAACGTGCCCGACATGTTCACCCGGCTGATGCTGAGCCTGGTCGCCACCGGAATCGCGCCCGGCTCGTTCTACGAGCTGGACGCCGACGGCAATCGGCAGCGGGCCCACTATGACGGGCTGCCCGTCGAGTTCATCGCCGAAGCGATCTCCACCCTGGGCGCACAGGTGGTGGACGGGTTCGAGACCTACCACGTGATGAACCCGTACGACGACGGCATCGGCCTCGACGAATACGTCGACTGGCTCATCGAAGCTGGATATCCGGTGGCGCGCGTCGGTGCCTACGACGGTGGCTGCAGCGGTTCGACACGACGCTTCGCGCTCTGCCCGAGCGGCAGCGCCAGGCGTCACTGCTCCCGCTGATCCACAACTACCAGCGGCCGGAGACACCGATTCTCGGTTCGATCGCCCCGACGGACCGGTTCCGGTCGGCGGTGCAAGACGCGAAAATTGGTCCGGACAAAGACATTCCGCATGTGACGCCTGCGGTGATCGTCAAGTACATCACCGACCTGAAAATGCTCGGACTACTGTAGCGCCGACTGTGCGGTTTCGTACGCGACACGCTGTGTGTTTAGCGCACGAAACCGCACACTCGCGTCTACCCGGACGGCGTGATCAGCTATCCCCGTACGCGGTCGACGATGTCGATGATGTTGTCGGCCACGAACTTCGGCTGATACAGCATCATGTTGTGGCCGCTGCCGTTGGACACCACGTTTGTGGTGCCCAAGGCGGCGCCCAACATGTCGTTGGCCTGGTGGATCTGCGCCAGCGTGTAATTCTCCGGCGTCAGCGCCTGGGGCGCCGCGAACTTGTCGGAGCTGAGCACGATGGCGGGAACGTGCGGCAGCGGCGGTGCGTTCTGGATCACGGCGATCGCGTCGGCGACCAAGACAGTCTCATCCCCGGGCTGCGGCGGCGTCATGCTGTCGCGCTCCCACGCCGCGTTCTGCGCGGGACTACCCAGTGTTTCCAAGAATTCCGAAACGGGATCGACCATCACCAAACCCGCCACCAAGTCCGGGCGCGTCCGTGCGAGGAGGTCGGCAATCAGGCCGCCATAGGAGTGGGCAACGAAGACGAATGGCCCCTGCAATTGCGAGGCGCCGAGCAGCGCGACCAAATCGTCGATGTCCTGCTGCACACCGTGCGGTTGCGGCACCTCGGTGGACCGGTCGGAACCGTCAGGCCGGGTGTTGGGCCGGTCGTAGGCACACACCCGTGTCGTCCTGGCAATCGTCGGTTGAACTGCGTCGGGGCTCGGAGCCAGTTTCGCCTGCGCGATGATGTCGTATGGCGACGAACGGATCGGGTCGTTCGGCGGGACAACGTAATTCCACGCCTCGGCGTAGCTGCCCTTGCCGGGAATGATGAACACGGTCGGGCCGCCTGCGCCCTGACAGTCCAGGAACAGCTTTCGGCCGTCGCCGACATCGAACAGCCCGGATGGCCCTGTATCACCTGCACTTCGGGCGCATCCGCCCGCCAGCACCGCCAGGATCGCAGCCAGCACGCCGAGCGATCGCCTCACACGGCGACGCTACATCGCCAGACCCACCCCAAAGCACACAATCGACGCAAGCGGAAACGTCCCCTGGATTACGGCCCCCCGAGCCTTGTCCGGCGCTGATGCCAGCAGCACAACCGCGGCCGCCAGCATCGATCCCGTGCCGGCAAAGATCAGCGCATACCCAACGTCGCGGGTGGTTTGGCCGATCACGAGTCCGGCTGCGGTGATGATCGCCAGAAACAGGTTGTAGAAGCCCTGGTTGAAGGCCAGCAGCTTGGTGGTTTGCGCTTCCTCTTCGGTGGTGCCGAAGGCGGCGCGGGTGCGCGGTGAAGTCCACAAGAACGACTCCATCACCCAGATGTAGACGTGCAGCAGCGCGGCGAGCCCTGCGAATATCACTCCGGCGAAAATCATCGATGCGGTGTCCCGTTTCCCGTTGGCGTCCTTCGGGGTTAGTCGAACAGGCCGACCTGGCCCATCCCACTGACTCCGCTGGGCGGCGTCATGCCCAGGTGCGTCCACGCTAACCCCGTTGCGACGCGGCCCCGGGGTGTTCGGGCAATCATCCCGGCGCGCACCAGGAACGGCTCGCACACTTCCTCGACGGTGGTTGCTTCCTCCCCCACCGCGACGGCCAGGGTGGACACCCCGACGGGACCGCCGCCAAAACTGCGGGTGAGCGCCGACAGCACGGCGCGGTCAAGGCGGTCGAGGCCGAGCTCGTCGACGTCGTAGACCTCGAGCGCCGATTTGGCGATGTCGCGGGTGATCACGCCGTCAGCGCGGACCTCCGCGTAGTCGCGGACCCGGCGCAGCAGCCGGTTGGCGATGCGTGGTGTGCCGCGCGAGCGTCGCGCGATCTCGGCGCCTGCGTCGTCGCCCACCTCGATGCCGAGAATGCCCGCCGAGCGTGACAGCACCCGCTCCAGTTCGGCGGGCTCGTAGAAGTCCATATGCGCGGTGAACCCGAACCGGTCACGCAGCGGGCCGGTCAACGCGCCCGAACGCGTCGTCGCCCCGACCAAGGTGAAAGGCGCCACCTCGAGCGGAATCGATGTGGCGCCAGGGCCTTTCCCGACGACGACGTCGACGCGGAAATCCTCCATCGCCAGATACAGCATTTCCTCTGCGGGCCGCGCGATGCGGTGGATCTCGTCGATGAACAGCACGTCGTGCTCGACGAGGTTGGACAGCATCGCGGCCAGGTCGCCTGCGCGCTCAAGCGCGGGACCGGACGTCACCCGCAGCGACGTGCCGAGTTCGGCGGCGATGATCATCGCCAGCGACGTCTTGCCAAGCCCCGGCGGCCCTGACAGCAGGATGTGATCCGGTGTGCCGCCGCGGTTCTTGGCGCCCTCGAGGACCAGCTGCAGCTGTTCGCGCACCCGAGGCTGGCCGATGAACTCGCCCAATGACCGCGGCCGCAGACTGGCGTCAACGTCGCCTTCGCCGACGGTCAGGGCGGCGGAAACCTCCCGCTCGGAAGTGTCTTCGAGGTCGTCGTCTTCGAATCGGCCCATTACTTCCTACCCAACATCGACAGGGCCGCCCGCAGCGCACTTGAGGTGGTGGCCTCCGGTTCGTTGGCGAGCACCTTGTCGGTGGCCTCCTCGGCCTGTTTGATCGCAAAGCCAAGTCCGACAAGAGCTTCCACGACTGGACCGCGTACCGAATGGCCATTCAACGCAATCGCGCCCGCGACCGTCGCGACCGGACCGATCTTGTCGCGCAACTCGAGCACCAACCGCTCGGCGCCGCGTTTGCCGATACCGGGCACCCGCGTCAGCGCGGTGACATCCCCGTCGGCCAGGGCAACTCGAAGCGAGTGTGCGTCGTACACGGCGAGGGTGGCCAGCGCGATCTTCGGCCCGACCCCTGACACGCCGAGCAGCGTCAGGAACAGGTCGCGGGCGTCGGCTTCGGCGAACCCGTACAGGGTCATCGAATCCTCGCGCACGATCATTGCGGTGATCAACCTGGCCTCGCTGCCGCGGCGCAGTGTCGCGAGCGTCGACGGGGTCGCCATCACCTTGTAGCCGACGCCGGCAGCCTCGATGACGACATGATCGAGTGCAATGTCGAGGACTTCACCGCGAACGGATGCGATCATCGGGCCGCCTTCAGTTTCGCCTTGTACTTGCGGCGCTGTTCTGCGGCCAGCGCCTCCGCCTGTGCCATCCGGGCGATCATGGGCGCGCGCCAGCAGTGACAGATGGCAAGCGCCAGCGCGTCGGCGGCGTCGGCCGGCGTCGGTTTCGTTTGCAGCGCAAGGATTCTGGTGACCATCGCGGTGACCTGAGCCTTGTCTGCGTTGCCGTTGCCGGTGACAGCGGCCTTGACCTCGCTTGGCGTGTGGAAGTGCACGTCGATGCCACGCTTGGCCGCCGCGAGGGCGATGACGCCGCCTGCCTGCGCGGTGCCCATCACCGTGGACACGTTCTGCTGCGCAAACACACGCTCGATGGCGACCACGTCGGGGCGGTGGGTGTCCATCCAATGCTCGACGGTGTCGCTGATGGTGAGTAGCCGGCGCGGCAGGGACTCATCGGATGGCGTGCGGACCACGTCGACGTCCAGGGCGGTGACCTTCCGGCCCTGGCCGCCCTCGATGACGGACAGGCCACAGCGGGTCAGCCCGGGATCGACTCCCATTACCCGCACGTCAGGCCCCTTCTGTGTGAACACCTGTTCGAGAGCTTAACGGGCCGATCCGACGCCTTCCGGCGCGACACGCGGTGCCAACGCGACACCGACGATATTGCGGAGCCAGCGCCCGCCCCGCGGCGAGCAGCGGTTCGGTGCTGCGTAGCGTGCGCGCCAGAACGAAGGCGCCCTCCAGCGCGCCGATCACGAGCGAGAGTCACGTCGCGGGCCTGTGACGCGTCGAGCCCCCGCGCAGCGAAGTAGGCGGCACCGCCGTCTATCCAGCCGCCGAACACCGACGCAGTGGTTTCGCGGAGTTCCTCGACGGTGTCGGCGACCTCGGCGGCGACGCTGGCCACCGGGCACATGTTCGCGAACCCGGTGCCCGTCATGTCCTCGGCCGCCTGGGTGAAGACGGCGTCGATGGCGTCGCCGAGGTCTGTGTATGCGTCGACGATCGACGGGATGAGCAGTGCGTACGCGTGGCCTGCGTTTACCAGCGCCTCCCGCGCGATCTGCACTTTGCCGCCGCGGAAGTGGTGATACAGGGAGCCGATCGGGGCGCCGGAGGCCGCGGCGATGTCCTTCATACCGACCGCGCCGTAGCCCTTGTGGCGCATCAGTTCCGCCGCGGCGGTCAGGATCGATTCCCTGGTGGACCTTGCCATTCTCGCCTCCTCGCTACAGACTAGAGCATACGTTCTAGAATCAACGTTCTATTGCCGAAGGGTCACCATGAAATCCGTCGACGTCACCGCCGGAACCATCGAATACCGCGAGGAGGGCGACCCGAGCGGTCCACCGGTCGTGCTGTTGCACGGCCTGCTCATGAACGACGCCCAGTGGAACCTGGCGCTGCCGCATCTGCCGTCGAGCTTCCGCTACCTGCTGCCGGTGCTGCCGATGGGCGGACATCGCATCCCGATGCGCGACGACGCGGACCTGACCATGCCTGGGATGGTCAATATCGTCGCCGATTTTCTGGACGCGCTGGACCTCGCCGACGTCACGCTGGTGGTGACCGACTGGGGCGGAGCGCTTTTCCTCACCGACGTCGGCCGCGACAAACGCGTTGCGCGGCTGGTGATCTGCCCGTCCGAGGCGTTCGACAACTTCCCACCGGGCTTTCCCGGCAAGGTCGCGTGGCTGGCCAGCCGCAACACATTGACGGTGTCGCTGGCGATGCGTCAGCTCAAGATCGGCTCGCTGCGACGGCAATGGCTGATATTCGGACAAATGGCGAAAAAGCCTATCCCCCAAGACATTGTCGACGCATGGATGTCAGCGGGCGTGGCCGACCGGCGGATCCGCGAGGACCTCGTCAAGTATTGCCGCACGAAGTTCGTCGGCGCCGAGTTGATCCGGGCCACGAACAGCCTGAAGGATTTCAGAGGGCAGGCGCTGGTGCTGTGGAGCCGCAACCCAGTGATGCCCGACGAGCACGCGACGCGCCTTGCCGAGCTGACCGGCGCAATGCTGCACTACGTCGACGACGCCAACGTGTTGGTGATGCTCGATCAGCCCGAGCAGACGGCGCAAGCGATCGGCGAGTTCCTGGGCTCCTAATCTGCAGCATGGCATTCTCAGGGCGAGTCGAAGGCAAACAGCTCATCCGCGAGCTATTCGAGATCTACAGCAACGCGGTGATCCGCCAGGACCTTGACACCTACCTCGCGTGCTGGGCCGAGGACGGCCGCAGGAGCGGATCCGGCGGCGAATGCCAGGGCAACGGTGAACTCCGCACACACTGGCATGGCCTCTTCACGGCCATCGAACAGATGGCGTTCATCACGCAGCTGGCATCGCTAGTGGTGGATGGCGACAGGGCGGCGGCTAGGTCGTACTGCTTGGAGATCCTGAAACCCAAGGACGGCAACACCCGCCAACTGATCGGCGAGTACGACGACGAACTCGTCCGGGTCGACGGTGCACTGGGTGTTCTCGCATCGTCGGTATCAGGTGGCAATGACCTTCTAGTGCCTCACGGGCCGAGCACGCCGATCTGTTTCATCTGCGCGTAAACGTCGACGACACCCCAGGTCTCGACGACCCGACCGTCGGCGAAGCGGAAGACGAAAATCTCGTTGTACGTGACGGACTTGCCGGGCGGCCCAACGCCCACGAACTCACCCTGATCAGTGCCGGTGACCGTGTTGCGGGCGACGACCTTGTCCCCCTCGACGATCACGTCCTCGACGGTGAGGTGGATGTCGGGATAGACACGGAACAACAGGGCCCACACCTGTCTGAGCAGTTCGGCGCCGGTTGCATCGATTGGCAACGGGCGTTCGGATCACGGCGTCCGGCGCGACGATCTCGTCGATCGTCTTCGCGAGGTGCCCCACATCGCCGGTGTTCGCGGCCTCGTGGAAACGTTGAAAAGTCGCCTTGTTGCTCAGCTCTTCGGCTGTCGACATTCGGAATCCTCGCAGCGAGCGTCAGTCCTCGTCGAGTGCGGCCGCGACGTCCTCAGGGATGTCCATGTTGGTGTAGACGTCCTGCACGTCGTCGCTGTCTTCGAGCGCATCGATCAGCTTGAGTACTTTGCGTGCGCCATCGAGGTCGACGGGCACAGTCACCGACGGCTGGAAGCTGGCCTCGGCCGACTCGTAGTCGATGCCTGCCTCCTGCAGCGCTGTCCGCACCGCGATCAGATCGCTCGGCTCACAGATGATTTCGAAGGTGTCGTCGAGATCATTGATCTCCTCAGCACCGGCTTCGAGCACGGCCGTCAGCACGTCGTCCTCGGTCTGCCCGTTCTTGTCGAGCGTGACAAGGCCCTTGCGGGAGAACAGATATGCCACCGAGCCGGGGTCGGCCATATTGCCGCCGTTGCGGGTCATCGCGACGCGCACCTCGCCCGCCGCGCGGTTGCGGTTGTCGGTCAGGCACTCGATCAGCACCGCGACGCCATTGGGGCCGTAGCCCTCGTAGGTGATGTTCTGGTAGTCGGCTCCTCCGGCTTCCTCACCGGCACCACGCTTGCGGGCCCGCTCGATGTTGTCGTTGGGCACCGAGTTCTTCTTGGCCTTCTGGATGGCGTCGTACAGCGTCGGGTTGCCGCCGGGGTCGCCACCGCCGACGCGCGCCGCCACTTCGATGTTCTTGATCAGCCGGGCGAAGTTCTTGCCGCGGCGTGCGTCGATGACGGCCTTCTTGTGCTTCGTCGTGGCCCATTTGGAATGGCCGCTCATGCAGGTACTACCTCTTTCACTGACTTCAGAGTCCGATCAACGAGTCTACGTGGACGTTTATCCCCTACCGAACCGCGTCGGGCGGCATCAGCGCGACGACGCGATAGCCGACACCCGCCGGCCAGCCCAGGGGCCGTTGACGTGCACCTGAATCCAGGTTGGGGCTCCCTAGTCGCAGGCTAGCCGGACAGCTGGGACTTCACCGTGCGTGTCACGTCGTCGGCGAGGATCTCCGGCTCACCCGCGAACAGGCCGTCCAACGCGAGTTTGGCGACCACCGAGGGATCGGTCTTTTGATCTGCCGGGGCGAAGTCGGCCATGTCGGTGTCCATATAGCCGACATGCAGCGCGGCGACGTTGACACCGCGAGGCGCCAGCTCTTCTCGGACTGCATCCGTCATCGCCCACGCCGCGGCCTTCGCCGCCGAATAGGCGCCGGACGCCGCAGCGTGCCACCACGACAATACCGACAGCACGTTGAGGATCAATCCGCCTCCGTTGGCTTCGATGATCGGAGCGAACGCGCGGGTCACGGACAGCGTGCCGAAGTAGTGCGTCTCCATCTCCAGGCGCACATCCTCCAACGGCCCGGCAAGCAGTTTCGACCGCGTCGAAACGCCCGCGTTGTTGATCAGTACGTTGACGTCGCCGGCCAGACTGGCGGCGCGGGCGACGGACTCTGGGTCGGTGATGTCGAGCTGGACGGGGACGACTCCCGGCAGGTCGATCGTCTCGGGGCGGCGTGCGGCGGCGTAAACTTTCGCGCCGCGCTCGACGAGCTGGGCAGCAAACCGCTTGCCCAGGCCTCGGTTGGCGCCGGTGACGAGTGCGATGGTCTGCTGGTTGGTCATGGTGGTCTCCTGGGGTCGGCTTGAATCAACTGCCTCAAACAAGGCTTGTTTCTTACTGATCATTCCATAATCTGGCGTTGCAGCCTATGGTCTCGATCACTCCGGTGAAGCGGTCGGGTTAGTTTTCGGCTACCAGCAGCCACTCATAGCGGACCGGCTCCAGGCCATCTGATCGGTTGGCGAACCGTGATGTGAACGAAGCGGGATCCACGCTGTACACATGCCGCCAGTGCGCCTCCCGCGCGATACTCTCCATCTTCACCGCGCGAGCCAGGTGATCGGCTCACCCACCTTTGCGACGAATTCGCGCACAATGTAGGCGAATTCGCACGACGCCGGCTCCATGAACTCATCGGGAACGCCGAACGTAGCGATGAGCGTCGAACCGGCTGGAGACAATCCGGTTACCTCAGCGACGGTCGAACCAATAGCCTCGACCGACAGATAGTGGATCACCCCAAGCCACGACCAAACCGACGGTTTCGACGCATCGATGCCCGCCTCCGCGAGCGAATCGGACAGGCTGCCGTCGGCAGTGAAGTCAACCGCCACGAACTGCATATTCGCCGGGCACGTCAGACCGATGGCATCGACGCGCTCACGCTTGAACGCCAGCGATTTAGGATGGTCGACCTCAAATAAGCTGAGTCTCTGCATCAAATCGGTCCTACGCCAAGCGAAGGAACTCAGCCCCGCGCCAAGCTCGACGAACGGATCGACGCCGTCGGCCACGGCTCGTTCGACTGCCTCGTCCAAGAAGCGTGAACGCTGGCAGACGAACAATCGGCCTACATGCCTGACGCGCTCTGGACCGGTGGCGTCAAGAACTCGACCACGCCCGACTGTGTCATCCCGGCAAGTGCTGCGAGTGCGTAGGAGTCACTGAAGATCGGATCCGGATCCATGAAATGGTGCGCGGCACGACCCATTGCAGTCATGACCGCCGTCTGGCTGCACCCTGCATGAGCGTCAGTGTATAAACCCCAGTCGCAAGGCCTGGCGCCCGTCACAACCTTGGGTCAGCGACCTGTGAGCGTGTCGACGAACAGCTTGTGGATGCGTCGGTCGCCCGTCATCTCCGGATGGAACGCCGTCGCCAGCATGCGGCCCTGCCGCACCGCGACGATGTGGCCGCCGGCCCGGCCCAGCACCTCGACCTCGGGACCGACGCGTTCGACCCACGGCGCGCGGATGAACACCGCATGCACGTGACCGTCGAGACCCTCGAAGGGAAAGTCGCCCTCAAACGAGTCGACTTGGCGGCCAAAGGCGTTGCGACGCACCGTCATATCGATGGCCCCGAGCGGGACGGCGGCGCGGCCATCGACGCCGGCGTCCAGAATCTCGGCGGCCAACAGGATCATCCCGGCACACGAGCCGTAGGCAGGCATGCCTTCGGCCAGCCGCGCCCGCAGCGGCTCGAGCAGTTCGAATTCGCGTAGAAGGTGGCTCATCGTGGTGGACTCGCCACCGGGTATCACCAGCGCGTCGACGGCCTCGAGCTCGGTTACGCGCCGAACGGTCGTGGCGTCGGCGCCTGCCTCACGCAGCGCCGCAAGATGTTCGCGGGTGTCACCCTGCAGCGCGAGCACGCCGACGCGCGGCGTACTCATGGCGTGTAGTCACGCTGGTAGCGAGTAAGGCCTTCCTGCATCACCGCCGCCACCATCTCGCCGGTTTGGGTGAAGATCTTGCCCTGGGTTAGCGACCGACCACCCGACGCCGACGGCGAGGACTGGTCGTACAGCAGCCATTCGTCGGCACGGAAGGGCCGCATGAACCACATCGCGTGATCCAGCGACGCAACCATCAGGTGCTTGCGTTCCTCCTGGTGGTGGACCTGCGCCGAACCGAGCAGCGTGAGGTCACTCATGTAGGCGAGCGCGCAGATGTGCAGCACATAATCGTCGGGCAGCGGGTCGCGATGCCGGAACCACACCTGCTGCTGCGATGCCTTACCGGGCAGCAGCTGTAGCTGATCGCGCGGGACGATGCGGACATCCCACTCCGCGAACTGCGCGAATCCCGCATCGTCGAACGCCCCGCCCTTGGAGATGAAGTTGGGCAGGTCGTCGGGCGGCGGCGCGAAGGGCATGGCGTCCTGGTGCTCGATGCCGCTCTGGTCGGCCTGAAACGACGCGGACATCGAGAAGATCGTCTCACCGTGCTGGATCGCATTGACGCGCCGCGTCACGAAGGAGCCACCGTCGCGGAGGCGTTCGACGATAAAGACGGTGGCCGCCTTGGCATCTCCGGGCCGCAGGAAGTACCCGTGCAGCGAGTGCACCTGGAACTTCGGATCGACCGTGCGCACCGCCGATACCAGCGTCTGACCCGCCACATGGCCGCCGAAGGTGCGTTGAAAGAAACCCGATTCGGGGCTGAACACCGCACCGCGGTAGATGTTGACCTCGAGTTGTTCGAGATCAAGGATCTTCTCGATCGCCATGCAGTGTGTTTACCAGCCGCGTTCGGCGAGCCGATGCGGGGCTGCGATGTCCTCCACGTTGATGCCGACCATGGCCTCCCCCAACCCGCGCGACACCTTGGCCAGCACGTCGGGGTCGTCATAGAAAGTCGTCGCCTTGACGATGGCGGCGGCCCGCTGCGCGGGGTCACCCGACTTGAAGATACCCGAGCCGACGAACACGCCCTCGGCGCCAAGTTGCATCATCATCGCCGCGTCCGCCGGTGTCGCGATGCCGCCCGCAGTGAACAGCGTCACCGGCAGCTTTCCTGCCCGCGCCACCTCCACGACCAAGTCGTAGGGTGCCTGCAACTCCTTTGCGGCGACGTACAACTCGTCTTCGGATAGCACCGTCAGCCCGCGGATCTCGCCGCCGATCTTGCGCATGTGCATGGTCGCGTTGGACACGTCGCCGGTGCCCGCCTCGCCCTTGGAGCGAATCATCGCCGCGCCCTCGGTGATGCGGCGAAGCGCCTCACCCAGGTTGGTCGCACCGCACACGAACGGCACGGTGAACTTCCACTTGTCGATGTGATGTGTGTAGTCGGCCGGGGTCAGCACCTCGGACTCGTCGACGTAGTCGACGCCGAGACTCTGCAGAATCTGCGCCTCGACGAAGTGTCCGATGCGGGCCTTGGCCATCACTGGGACGGTGACCGCGGAAATGATGCCCTCGATCAGATCGGGATCGCTCATCCGAGCGACGCCGCCCTGCGAGCGGATGTCGGCGGGGACCCGCTCCAGCGCCATCACGGCCACTGCCCCGGCACCCTCGGCGATGCGGGCCTGCTCGGGTGTGACGACATCCATGATCACGCCGCCCTTGAGCATCTCGGCCATGCCGCGCTTGACCCGCGCGGTGCCGGTCTGCGCCGACCCGTTCGATCCAGCTGCGGTTTCCACTGCTATCTCCTCCAAATCGCTACTGATCCAGTCTAAAGGCGGCGGCAAATACAAAAGAATCCGCACATCAGCGGATGGCTTGGAGCTGCCGTTCCTGTGCACCGCCCCGCACGTCGGCCAGCGCATTTGCCTCGTCGAGAAGCTCGCCGAGCTGCAGGGGGTACACGGTTTCACCCTTGGCGACCAGTTCTTTGATCATTATCTCATCGCACCAACGGTGGCCGTGAATCGTGCGCCGCTCCAGCACGGTGTGACCACCGGTCGACGGCTCGAAGCGGGTCGTGCGGTGGACGAAGAACATCTCCTCGCTATGGATCACCGAGCCGTCGAACTCGAACACCGCCTCACGCCGCCAGACCGGACCGACGAGTTCTGCGGCGATCACCCGCAGACCGGTCTCCTCCATAATCTCCCGCACCGCGGCGTCGGCCAACGCCTCCCCCGGTTCCACCGCGCCGCCGATGGTGAACCACCAACGCGGCGCGTCGGCGGCGGCGGGGTCAGAGCCGCAGAACAGCAGCACCGCGCCGTCCTCGTCGAGCAGAACAACTCGGGCAGACGTGCGCAGGCTCACCGCCGACCGACCTCCGGCGAAGCCTCGCGTTCGGCAATCTCGAAATATGTTGGCAGGGCAGCTGTTCCGCCGAGGTGAAAGAAGCGCACCATGGGCCGCTCTCGCAGCGCGAGCGTGTCACGGACGGCGTCGTTATGGAAGCGTCGGCCCAGCAGCACCCGCGCCTCTGCATCGGCGAGCTCGGCAACCAGTGGCAGCGGCAACGACGCGGGGTCGACGAGCGTCAGTGCCGCGGTCAGCTCGTTTTCAGCGGCCTCCCTTGCCGCACGCGGTGCTCGCTCGGCGGCGTCGGCCAGGGCTGCCAGCCGCTTGCCCTCCGGCCCGCCACCGTACGCGTCGACGGCGACCGCTCTGGCCACCACCGCACGCCGCGCCAACACCCCGTCGAGGGCCTGCCACGACAGGTCGTAGCGCACGTGCAGTCGGTCCAGCCGGTTGGCCGTCTGGAAGGCCCAAAGGCCGACAAGTAGCAGCACCACGATCAGCACCGCCAGCACACCGGCCGCGACCCAGGTGATCAACTACTACCCCCGGTCGCTGCGCTCTTGCCCGCCGTTCCCGCGACCTGCACCTTCGCCCCAGCCCCAGCGACCGTCTCATAGACCCGCATGATCTGTCCGGCCACCACCGACCAGTCGTATTGACGCACCGCCTTGGCCGCGGCATCGACAAGGCGCGAGCGGACCACGTCGTTCTCCAGCACCTCAACAAGACCTGCTGCAAGCGCCGCTGCGTCATCGACCGGCACCAGCCGGCCAGCCGTGCCGTCGACGAGCACCCGGCGGAACGCGTCGAGGTCGCTGGCCACGACCGGAGTGCCGGCGGCCATGGCCTCGACGAGCACGATGCCGAAGCTCTCCCCGCCCGTGTTCGGGGCGCAGTACACGTCGGCGCTGCGCATTGCCGACGCCTTCGCCCCGTCGTCGACCTGGCCGAGAAAGCGTAGATGCCCGGACAGTTTCCCGGCATCCTCGCGCAGCTCGTCCTCGTCGCCGCGGCCGACGATCAGGATCTCGATGTCTTTGAACCGCCTCACCAGCGTCGGCAACGCGCCGAGCAGCACAGCCATGCCCTTGCGCGGCTCGTCGAAGCGGCCTAGGAACAGCACGGACTTGCCTGGCCGCGGATAGCCGTCGAGCAGCGGCGCGTCCGCGAACGACCCGACGTCCACCCCGTTGGGAATCTCGACGGCGTCGCTGCCGAGCGCCTCCATCTGCCACCGCCGCGCCAGGTCCGAGACGGCGATGCGGCCGACGATCTTCTCATGCATCGGCCGCAGGATCGGCTCAAAGACACTGAGGGTCAACGACTTTGTCGTCGACGTGTGGAACGTCGCGACGATAGGGCCTTCGGCGATGTTCAGCGCCAGCATCGACAGGCTCGGCGCGTTGGGCTCGTGCAGGTGCAGCACGTCGAAGTCGCCGTCGGCCAGCCAGCGCTTGACCATCCGATGGGTGGCGGGCCCGAACCGCAGCCGGGCCACCGACCCGTTGTACGGGATCGGCACCGCCTTGCCGCCGGACACCACATAATCGGGGAGCTTCACATGCGGTGACGACGGCGCCAGCACGCTGACCTCATGGCCGCGGTCGTGCATCACCGCGGCCAACTGCAGCACATGTGACTGCACGCCTCCATGGACGTCGAACGAGTACGGGCACACCATGCCGATGCGCATCAGGTCGCCTCTAACTTCGCGCGCCGCTCGTCGGAGAGGTCTGCCAGCCACTGGGGCTGCATCATGTGCCAGTCGGCGGGGTGCGCGGCGATGTTGCGGGCGAAGCGGTCAGCCAGTTTCTGTGTGACGACGGAGACATCGCCTAAGGACGTGTCCAGCGGCGGATGCACCTGGGTGACCATGCCGTCGCGTAGGTAGTAGCTGTGTGTGGGCAGCAGCGCGGCTCCGGTATCGATCGCCAGCTTCGCCGGGCCGGCGGGCATGCGCGTGGGCTCGCCAAAGAAGTCGACCTGTACGCCGCTGCGGGTGAGGTCGCGCTCGGCCATCAGGCATACCACCTTGTTGTCTCGCAGCCGCTCGGCCAGAACTTCGTACGGCGAGCGGTCACCGCCGGTGAGGGGCAGCATCTCGAAGCCCAGGCTTTCGCGGTACGCGATGAAGCGGCGATACAGCGACTCGGGTTTGAGGCGTTCGGCGACGGTCGTGAAGGTGCGTTGCTTGTACACCATCCAAACCCCGGACATGTCCCAGTTCCCGCTGTGCGGCAACGCGATTATCGCGCCCCGGCCCGCGGCGAGGCCGGCCGCGAGATAGTCGTGGCCGATCGCGACCTCGTCGAGCTGGCGGCCCAGCAACTCATGGTCCATCGTCGGCAATCGGAACGCCTCTCGCCAGTATCGGGCGTATGAGGCCACTGAAGCACGAATCAGGCCGTCCGGCACCCGGGCGGGCGTCACGCCGAGCACCCTGGCCAAGTTCTTGCGTAGCTGATCCGGACCGCCACCGCGCGCAGCGTACTGCGCTCCCGCTCCAAACGCGTTGCGCGCCACCACTTCCGGCATCGCGCGAACCAACCGCCAGCCCGCAGCGTAGCCCAAATCAGTGACCTGCCCCCCGAACGGGAAACGGCTACCGCGTTCCGTCTTCTGTCCCGCCGGGGTGCTGGTCACGGCTCGCCCGTCTCGGGTTTTTCGCCCGAGTTCGACGACTCTCGCCGTTGCATCGCCTCCATGGCGCCCGGCGACGTTCGGACGGAATGCAACCGCTGCCCCACCGTAACCAGGCTGGCGACCGCGAGCACCCACATCGCCACGTGTACGAGCCAGGGCATTGGCAGGAACGGCACGCCGGATAGCCCGGCGCCGACCAGCACGATGATCAGCCGTTCGGGTCGCTCGATGAGACCGCCTTCGCCGGACAACCCGCTGGCTTCGGCACGCGCCTTAATGTAGGAGATCACCTGCGAGGTGACCAGGCAGATCAGCGTGGCCACGATCAGCGACGCGCTCTTGAGCCCGAACGTCGCCCACCAAAGCAGGCCGCAGAACACCGCGCCGTCGGCGATGCGGTCGCAGGTGGCGTCCAGCACCGCCCCGAACCGGGTGCCGCCGCCCCGCTCGCGGGCCATCGCGCCGTCGAGCATATCGGCGAGCACGAAGAACCAGACGGCAACCGCGCCCCACCACAGCTGACCGATCGGGAACAACGTCAGCGCGCTCAGCACCGTCCCCGCCGTGCCGAGAATGGTGATGCTGTCGGGTGTGAAGCCGGCCCGCAGTGCCGCCTTCGCGAGCGGTCGCGACAGCTTTTCGTAGGCCGCGCGGGTCATCAGGTAGAAGTTGCTCACGGCAGCTTCGCCCACTCGGTCGCCAACAATTCCCGCGTCTCGCTCAACAGCTGAGGGACGATCTTGGAGCCGCCGATGATGGTGATGAAATTCGCGTCGCCGCTCCAGCGTGGAACCACGTGCATGTGCAGATGGTCGGCCAGCGATCCGCCCGCCGACTGGCCGAGGTTCAGCCCGACATTGAAGCCGTGCGGTCGCGACACCGACTTGATCACGCGAATCACCTTCTGGGTGAACGCCATCAGCTCGGCGCTCTCCTCAGCGGTGAGGTCTTCCAGCTCGGAGATCCTTCGATACGGCACCACCATCGAGTGCCCCGGGTTGTACGGATAGAGGTTGAGCACGACGTAGACCAACTCGCCGCGCGCCACCATCAGGCCGTCCTCGTCGGAGAGCGACGGAATGTCGGTGAACGGCTGCTCGGATGCCGCCGAGCCGCCCTTCATCGGCGCTCCCGCGATGTACGTCATCCGGTGCGGCGTCCACAGGCGCTGCAAGTGGTCCGGCTCGCCGACGCCGTGGTCGACGATCGCGCGGTCGTCAGGATCCGTCGTCACGTCCCAGTGCCCACCTTGAGCAGTTCGGCTGTCGGAGCGACATTTTCGCGGTTGGCGATCCACTCCGCGATCACGCGGACGGCCTCGTCGCGCGGCACGCCGTTGACCTGGGTGCGGTCACCGAAGCGGAAGCTCACCGCGTTCGCCTCGACGTCACGGTCGCCAGCCACCAGCATGAACGGCACTCTCTGATTGGTGTGGTTGACAATCTTCTTGGCCATCCGGTCGTCGCTGGCGTCCACCTCGGCCCGGATGCCGCGCGTCTTTAAATGCGTGGCAAGGCCGTTGAGGTACGCGACGTGATCGTCGGCGACCGGAATGCCGACCACCTGCACCGGGGCCAGCCACGCGGGGAACGCACCGGCATAGTGCTCGGTGAGGATGCCGAAGAACCGCTCGATCGACCCGAACAGCGCGCGGTGGATCATCACCGGCCGCTGCCTGCTGCCGTCGGCGGCGGTGTACTCCAGCTCGAAACGCTCGGGGAAGTTGAAGTCCAGTTGGATCGTCGACATCTGCCAACTGCGGCCAAGCGCATCCTTGACCTGCACCGAGATCTTCGGACCGTAGAACGCCGCGCCGCCCGGGTCGGGCACCAGATCCAGCCCGGAGGCGGCCCCAACCTCGGCGAGCACGCTGGTGGCTTCCTCCCACATCTCGTCGGAGCCGACAAACTTGTTCGGATCCTTGGTCGACAGCTCCAGATAGAAGTCGGTAAGGCCGTAATCGCCAAGCAGGTCGAGCACGAACCCCAGCAGTGACGTCAGCTCGTCGCGCATCTGGTCGCGCGTGCAGTAGATGTGCGCGTCGTCCATCGTCAGGCCGCGCACTCGGGTCAGGCCGTGCACCACACCCGAGAGCTCGTAGCGGTAGACGGTGCCGAATTCGAAGAGCCGCAACGGAAGTTCGCGATACGACCGCCCGCGTGACCGGAAGATCAGGCAGTGCATCGGGCAGTTCATCGGCTTGAGGTAGTAGTCCTGCCCCGGTTTGCGCACCGTGCCGTCGTCGTTGTATTCGGCGTCGAGGTGCATCGGCGGGAACATGCCGTCGGCGTACCAGTCAAGATGGCCGGAGATCTTGAACAGCTCGGCCTTCGTGATGTGCGGGCTGTTGACGAACTGGTACCCGGCCTCACTGTGCTTGCGTCGCGAGTAGTCCTCCAGCTCCCGGCGGATGATGCCGCCCTTGGGATGGAAAACCGCTAGGCCGGAACCGATTTCGTCGGGAAAGCTGAACAGGTCCAGTTCCGCGCCGAGCTTGCGGTGGTCGCGACGCTGCGCCTCCTCGATGAACTCCAGGTGCTTATCGAGCGCCTCCTGCGACTCCCATGCGGTTCCATAGATGCGCTGCAGACTGGCGTTGTTCTGGTCGCCCCGCCAGTATGCGGCGGAGCTGCGAGTCAGCTTGAACGCGGGAATGTATTTCGTGGTGGGGATGTGGGGCCCGCGGCACAGGTCGCCCCACTCCCGTTCACGGGTGCGGGGATTGAGGTTGTCGTAGGCGGTCAGCTCGTCGCCGCCGACCTCCATCACCTCTGGGTCCCCGGACTTATCGTCGACGAGTTCAAGCTTGTACGGCTCGTTCGCGAGCTCTTCGCGGGCTTGGTCCTTGGACTCGTAGACGCGCCTCGAGAACAGCTGGCCTTCCTTGACGATCTGGCGCATGCGCTTTTCCAGCTCTTCCAGATCCTCTGGAGTGAACGCGCGCTGCACGTCGAAGTCGTAATAGAAGCCGTCGGTGATGGGCGGCCCGATCCCGAGCTTGGCATCGGGGAACATGTCCTGCACCGCCTGCGCGAGCACGTGCGCCGACGAGTGCCTGATGACGCTGCGGCCGTCGTCGGTGTTGGCGGCAACCGGCGTCACCTCGACGTCGCTGTCCGGTGTCCAGGACAGGTCACGCAGCCGGCCGTCGGCTTCGCGCACAACGACGATCGCGTCCGCAGCGCCGCGGCTTGGTAAGCCGGCATCACGGACCGCTGCCCCGGCGGTAGTCCCTGCAGCGACCCGGATCGGGGCTGCTGGGGCGGGGCTGGCGGGCGCGCTCATTGGGGACTCTCCAAACTTTCGGTGATACGGGCAGTGTGCGGGTAGGCACTGAACGCGACCATGCTATCGGGGCGGGTGGTCATGCCCCCAGGCCAATAGGGCTCTTCAGCCACTCGTGTTCCAGCCCGACGAGCCCCGCGGACCAGCCGACCGCCCCGAGCAACCACAGTGTGGCCACCACGATTGTCCCGGTGAGCGCCACGCCCTCGCCTGCACCCACCGCCCCTGGCGGCGAAACCACGCCATCAGCTTGTCGTAGCGCTCACGCGTTTGGCCCGCGTCCGCCGTGCCCAGGCGAATTCGGTGGCCAGAATCGCCAGTCCTACGAACACGATCGCCCAGCCCGGCCCCGGATATGGGATCGCGACGATGCCGACCGCGAGCACCGCCAGGCCGATGGCGGCGACCGCGACGCGGTAGCCGAACTCGGCCGCGGGTTTGTCCCGCAGCCGGTCGCGCCACCGCGCCCAGCGTCGCTTCACGGCTGTCCCGGGTTCAGCTTCACGAACAGCGCGTTGGCTTCTGCCAGAACGGCTTCCCCGTTCGAGCAGCCGTCCTGAGAGGTTCATCTTGCGCCCGTCGACGCGGTCGACACCGGCGTCCACCTGTAGTTCGGTCTCAATCGGCACGATAGCTCTGTAGTCGACGTGCAAGAACGCAGTGCGCTGGTAGAGGCTGCGGGTGAGCTTGAACGCGGTGAAGCCGAGCAGCGAGTCGAACAGCTGCGCGATGCACCCGCCGTGCACGGCGCCGTTGCGGCCAAGGTGGAAGCGGCGGAAGTGCACCTCTCCCCGAATCCGGCCGTCGTCGGTCTTCTTGTACTCCGCCGGGATACCCAGCACACCACCCCGGTTGGGCAGGTCCATCCGACGGCCCGCAGGCGACGACCACTCATCGGTGTCGTAGGGGGCGAGCAGCGTCGACACCTTCTCGATCAGGTCGGCAGCCTCGGTGATCACCTGATCGGGCGCGTCGGCGGCACGCGCATGGTCCTGCAGCGTCCGGACCGCTTCGACGAACCTGCCGTAGTCAGGGCCGCCACGGACGGTTGGCTCGGTCGGGCTGAAATCGCCGCCGCGATGCTCCTCTGCGAATTCAGTGGTCACCCGCTCACCGTAATTGCCTGCTCAGCCGCCGGCTGACCCGGCTTTGCTCAGCGTCTCGAACTCCGCATCGGACAGCTCGATCTCCGCGGCCGCGACGTTCTCCTCCAGATGCGCGACCTTCGACGTGCCGGGGATCGGCAGCATCACCGGAGAGCGCTTCAGCAGCCAGGCCAGGGCGAGTTGGGAAGGGGTGGCGTGGTGGTCGTCGGCGATACGCTGCAGCGGGCCGCCGGGTGCGGCGAGGGGGCCTGCCGCCAGCGGGAACCACGGAATGAAGCCGATGCTGTGCGCTTCGCACGCCTCCAACACCGTTTCGGCGGTGCGCACCGTGATGTTGTACATGTTCTGCACAGACACGATGGTCGCGGTCTTCTGGGCGGCTTCGAGCTGGCCGACGTTGACCTCGGACAGGCCGATGTGACGGATCTTGCCCTCTTGTTGCAGCTTCACCAGTTCACCGATCTGATCCTCGGCAGGAAACTTGTCGTCGATGCGGTGCAGCTGGAAAAGGTCGATGGTGTCCACACGCAGACGGCGCAGGCTCATCTCGCACTCCTGCCGCAGATAAGCCGGGTAGCCAAGGACCGGCCATTCGTCGGGCCCGGTGCGCAGCAGCCCCGCCTTCGTCGCGATGACTAGACCCTCGGGATAGGGGTGCAGCGCCTTGCGGATCAGCCTCTCGGACACGAATGGGCCGTAGGAGTCCGCGGTGTCGATGAAATTAACGCCGAGATCGACGGCGCGTTGCAGGACACGGATGCACTCGTCGGGGTCGTCAGGTGGCCCCCAAACGCCCTTTCCCGTCAGTCGCATCGCGCCGAAACCGAGGCGGTTGACCGCAAGGTCGCCGCCAATGGAGAACGTGGTCATGTTCCGCACCGTACGCCGACGGTGACATGGTGTCCTAGTGAAGTTGAGCGACCTTGCCGCGCTGCCGTTGACGTATTCCGAAGTGGGTGCGACCGCGGGCCGATTGCCCGGCGGATACCACCATCTACAGAAATCGGCGGTCATCGGAAGTGGCCGGGGCCGGTTCGACGACGCCGCCGACACAGGCATGCGCTGGGGCATGCTGCGCGGCGCCGGACTGCGAGTCGAGGCGACGACGGAGATCGTCGCGACGGGATCCGAGGTGATCGTGCACCTGGGACCGGTGCGAGCACCGTGCCGGGTGGTGTACGTCGTCGACGAACCCGATCAACGCGGATTCGCCTACGGGACGCTGCCCGGCCACGCCGAATCGGGTGAGGAACGGTTCGTCGTGCGCTACGACCCGGTAACCGACGAGGTGCACGCGGATGTGACGGCGTTCTCCCGGCATGCGACCTGGTGGAGCAGGTTGGGCTCACCCGTCACATCGGCGATCCAGCGTGTGGTCACCGAGCGCTATCTGCGGGCGCTGTAGCCGGTATGCCGATTCGTGGTTACACCGCTGAGCAGCGCGTAGCCTTTAGCGATCAGCCCAGCATGATCGGACGGTGAGTGTGAACGACCCAAGCGGGGTGGAGGCTGCTCACCTTCGCATCGCGGAGCTTGTGCAGCAGTTGTATGGCCGGCCGGACACTGATTCCGACACGGTGATCGCGGAGCTGGCCGAGCACGCCGCGGTCGAGATCCCCGGCGCCGAATACGCGGGCGTCACAGTCACGCGCAACGCCAAGAACATCGAAACCCCGGCCGCGACGCACAAGTGGCCGATCCTGCTCGACGAGATCCAGCAACGGCACCGTGAGGGTCCGTGCCTGACCGCGGCGTGGGAGGAGAAGACCATCCACGTTGCGGACTTGGAGACCGACGAACGGTTTCCCCTGTACCGCCGGGATGTGTTGGAGCACACGCCTGTTCGTTCCGTCATGGCATTCCAGATGTTCATCGAAAGCGAAACCATGGGAGCGCTGAACGTCTATGCCGAGCAGCCGAACGCCTTCGGGCAGGAGTCCAGGGCCATTGGCTTGATCTTCGCCGCGCATACCTCGGTGGCATGGAATTCGGCGCGACGCGACGAGCAGTTCAAGCGTGCGTTGGCCAGCCGCGACACGATCGGTCAGGCCAAGGGCATGATCATGGAACGCTACGGCGTCGATGCAGTTCAGGCGTTCGACCTGCTGCGCAAGCTGTCGCAGGATTCGAACGTGCCGCTGGTGCAGGTCGCGACGGAGCTTGTCGCGAAGGCGCAGTCGGACACCTAAATACTTCAGTTATCCACTGTCGCAAGCGAATACCGTCTGGCGACGGCTAGGCGGCCTGGTCCCGCAGCGAGGCCACGTCTGAAGTCTCTGAACGGACGACGCGCAACGCCCGGTCTGGACGGACCCCCAACGCGCGCGGACGCAGCGCAATAAGCGAACCCGTACGGACGACACCCAACGGCCCGGGGCCCGCGAAGATCGCGATTCCCGCTCTCCGCACCTCCAGGAGCGCCTTTGCCTGCCGGTATCCGAGCCGTGTGCCTAGTCCGCAAATGATCAGCAGGCCCCCAAGACCTGGCAGAGCCACGGCGGCCAACGCCGACAACGACGCGGGTACGAATAGCGCGCTGACGGCGTGCTCGAGTAATGAGCCCAATCCCGACTGGGTGACGACGTCTTGCGCAGGCGATGCGATCCCGGACGCGGGCAATTCTCTGCTCAAGCCGGTCGTCACGGTGCCGCCGAGGGGCACAGGCGGGGCGATCTCAGCAGGTAGTGCCATTCCCCCGGCAAGGACATTCGGCGCGGCCGGTTCCGATTGCGCGGCCCAGGTCCCCAGCAGCGGCGCAGTTGCCTCCGGGTTCACGCCTCCACGGACGATCGTCGTTGCGCTGACCGTCGGAACGGAAAGCATGGTGTAGAGGTTAGAAGGCAGGTTCACGAGCGGCACAACCGCGTCGGTGACCGACGTGAGCATCGCTTGCACCGTCGTGATCGCGTCGGGGACCGGCGTCGGAGAAGTGGGCAGCGCCATCACAGCGGCTGGAACCGTCCCGAGGGCAGTCGCGATCTTTACCACCGCTTGCGCCACCGGTTCGGCGGCGGCCGCTGCGGGTGCGAACGGATTGGTGGCGGGCGGGACCGGCGGCGAACCCGTTGCGAGCATGGTGTGGTCGGACGCCACCGCGTTCGGATCCGCGGCGGGCGGACTGGGATCAACCGATGCAGGCGCCGATGCTTTGGTGTCGACCACGGTGTTCGTGGCCGTGGACTGAATGTTCGAACCTGCCGAATCAGCCAAATGCTGCGGACCGAGCTTCTGCATCGGGCGGAGCGTGGTTGTCACGGTCTGAGCGGCGAACTGCATAAGCGCTGGCAGTAAGCGAGGCGGAGGAGACTTTTGGGCCGGCGAGGCCGGCGACGCTGGTGCGGCGTCTGGGCTCGGCGCGTCAGCGGGTTGGCTCTGACTGGCCACGTTGGAATCGGGACCGGCCCATGCGACCGCACCCCCCGCAGCGCCAACGAAGAGGCCTGCCGACAGCACGCAGACACCCGCTACCAGGCGCAAACGCGTCGTAATGATGATTCCCTCCCACCAGCAAGGGCCTTCTTCGGTAGGTTATCGACGACCATTGTCACACATTCTCACGGTCAGCTATCAAGAAGTTGCAATTAAATTCGTCTATTGATGGCTGACAGCAAACCACTGCTGAAAAGGTGACGACGAAAGCGGCCGTTTGAGGGCTTTTGCCAACGCGTTCCCAGATTGGCAAATCGCTGGTCAGCGTGCCGTGAATCAAAGCCCAAACTGGTCCTCGATCACGCCGAGCCAGATCTGAGCCGCATCGATGGCGACCTTCTCACTGATGAAAGCGTGCTGGGTTCCGGTGTACATATCGCGGAACGCGCGTTCCAGACGAGTGCCCTCCCGTATCGAACTCGTGCCCGCGACCAAGTGGGCCCATTCAGCGCAGCCTCGGGCGACGTCGGTTGCGTACACCGCGGCAGCACGCATGTCGGCCCTCAAGGCCGGGGTTAGCTCGTGGCCCGCGGCGACCGCGCCTTCTGCGGTCCTGAAAGCGTCAAGCACCAGCAGACGCGCGGCGCGCCAGCTGGCGACATGGTGGGCGAGGCCCTTCTGGAACGTCGGGCGGCTTGCCAACGACGCCATGTCGCTCATCCGGAACTTCGTGGCAGCCAGCTCCTGGACGTCATCGAGCATGCTCTTGGCGACACCGAGGGCCCACGACGCATGACCCGCAGCAGTCACCGGCATCAGCCCCATGCGAGTGGCCGGTGACGTACCCCGGCGCGGCTCGCGGACGAACAATGGAAAGGTCCGGCGTTCGGGCACGAACACATCGTCAGCGCTGTAGTCATACGATCCAGTTCCCTTGAGCCCCTGCACATGCCAGCCATCGTTGAACGAGATCTCGGCGCGCGCTACCACCGCCACCTGCATATCGGGGACTCCTTCGGATATCCAGCGCATCTCGCCGTTGTCCATCGGGAAGAAGCCTGCGGCGACGTATTGCGAATGGCCGATGCCCGATCCGAAGCTCCACGCTCCGCTCAACCGGTAACCACCGTCGACGACGGCCCCCTGCCCGTTGGGGAAGAACTGGCCGCCCATCGTGACATGGTTGTCGTGAGCGGTGAACACCTCCGCGAAGCCGTCGTCGGCCAGATACGCCGCCGCCGCGAACGACGATGGGAGGTTCGCGATACCGATCCAGCCGAATGAACCGTCCTGCCACGCCATTTCGATCCAGGTCTCGATCATCTGAGCGAACGAGGGCTCAAGACCGCCTGCCGCAACGGGATTGAACGCCGACATCAGCCCACTAGCCCACATTTCGTCGACAATCGGGGCTGTGAGCGTCCGCATCCGTTCGGATTCGGCGGCCTCGGACCGAACGAGGTCCCGCATGCCCCGAGCCAACGCAACGACGTGGGCCCCCACCTCAGTCGTCGACGTCATTGGTTCTCCTATCGAAGATTTCGAAATTGGTACTCACCTGGGAAAGCCGAACAACTCGACGACGCCATGGTCGCGACCCGCGGTGTAGCCGCCGTCAACGGCAATGGCCTGACCGCTGACGAAGGATGCGTCGGGAGACACGAGGAACGCCGCCATGGCCGCTATCTCCTCCGGCCTGCCCAGGCGTTGCAGGGCGTGCTCCTCAGTGATCGACGCCTTCGGAGCTTCCATCCCTGGCATGCCGAAGACGCTGTCCAGCATCGGCGTTGCGATGAAACCAGGGCAGATCGCGTTTGCCCGGATGCCGCTCGGGCCGTAGTCGAGCGCGATGTTTTTGGTGAGAAGAACGACGCCACCCTTGGCGGCGTTGTACGAGCTGCCCCCCGCTGTGCCTTCGAGGCCCTCGATGCTGGCGACAGTGACGAGAGAGCCGCGCTCGCCGTCGACTCGGGGTTGCTCGATCATCCTCGCCATCGCCGCCTTCGCCACCAGGAACGTGCCGGTGAGATTGATCCCGATAACCCGGTCCCATTCGGCCCGATCGAGCAAGTGCACCGGGCCGCCGCCTGCGACTCCTGCGGCGTGGACGACGCCATCGAGGCGGTCGGGCACCGCGGCCAGCATGGCGGCAACCGCTGCTTCGTCGGTGATGTCGCCCGTCACGAACGTGAACCGTGGACCGAGATCGGGTGCGGGGCTCAGGTCGGCGCCGACGACGGTGCCGCCTTCGGCCAGCAAGCGCGTCGCAGTGGCCAGGCCGATCCCCGACGCCGCTCCTGTCACGACGAACGTGCGGGAGCGGGCGCGATCGGGGCTCGCCATGGATGAATTCCTCTCGGTAGCGGCGGCGCAGGTGCCGGCCAGAGGAAGTCTGACACCGCGGCCGCCCGTCTAACCGAGTTTCGGTGTCTCACTCCAGTCGCAGACTGGCCTGTGGGAACACTTCTCGCCGGCTTCAGCCCCCTACAGTCCGCCCGCAGACTGGGCCCTGCACGGCAATATGCGGGCAATTCGGAGGTTGCTGCGTTGGCTGTGTTGTCGGCACAGGACAGGACTGGCCACCCGCAACGGTGGTCCCGTCGGGGCAGTGTTTGACAGGCGGTTGCGACGGCTGCTGCGGGCGCGGGGCGACCGGGGATGCCGAGGGCGGTGAAGCCGGTGCGGAGTGAGCAGACGGCGCAACCGGGCTGCCACGGAGCCACGGTCGCTCCGGGAGCGGGTGACGTCCGACCGTCTGGACCGGTGGTGCGTCATTGACGTCCCCGGCGGCGAGGACGATAGGCGTCAGCTGCGTTGGCGGGCGCTGCCGCGCCGAGCATGCCGGCCACGCTCGCCCCTGCGGTCACGAGCATGGCGCCTGCCATGGTCCGCACTTTTCGTCTGGAGATGGTGCTGCTGGTCACGATGTTGTCCTTGCGTTCGGTGGAGCCCGGTTGGGCCACATTCACCTACTAAGGGCAACCGGCCGCCCGAGAGGGGACACCTTTCTGGGAGGAATCGTGGCGATTGCTGCGGGCGGGCTCGACTGACCAATCACGAGTTCAAGTGATCGTCGCGGCACGCAACCACGTTGCCGGGTCCGCTCCGTAGCCGAAGCGTGACGGAGCCGTGATCGAATTGCCAAGGCGCGCCTAAACATCCACTCTGCGCGCGGCCCCTACGATCACCAATTGACAACCTCGTCATTTCAAGGGGTGTAAGCCATGCGGGCGGTAGTGCGGTGTGTTCTTGTGCTGATTGGCATCGCGGCGACTGTGGTTGCGGAACCGACCGACGTAAGGCTGACGGCGACAAATCGACCATATCTGCCCGCGATCGCATCGGTTCTGCCAACGCGGGGCGAGGTGGTGGGTGTGGCGCACCCCGTGGTCGTGACGTTCACCGCGCCCGTCATCAACAGGCACTTGGCCGAGCGGGCCATTGAAGTCAAATCGGCGCCCGCGATGACCGGCAAGTTCGAATGGTTCGACAACGACGTTGTGCAGTGGGTTCCCGACAGATTCTGGCCGGCGCACAGCACTGTAGCGCTTTCGGTGGGCGGCCTGTCCACGAGCTTTCAAACGGGACCTGCAGTCGTCGGTGTTGCCAGCATCTCGGATCACACATTCACCGTGAGCATCGACGGAGTCGATGCTGGACCGCCGTCTGCACTGCCTGCGCCGCACCACCGGCCCCACTGGGGTCAAGAGGGCGTTTTCCCGGCCTCGATGGGTAGGCCGGAGTACCCGACGCCTGTCGGCACCTACACCGTGCTGTCCAAGGACCGCGACGTGACCATGGATTCGAGCACCGTCGGCATCCCCGTCGACGCGCCCGACGGTTACCTGCTGGACGTGGAGTACGCCGTCCGGATCACCGACCGTGGCCTCTTCGTGCATTCAGCTCCGTGGGCCGTCAATTCACTCGGGTATGAGAATGTCAGCCACGGCTGCATCAGCCTGAGCCCCGAGGACGCAGAGTGGTACTTCAATACGGTCAATGTCGGCGACCCGGTCATAGTGCAGGAGAACAACATCGAAGTTCCTCGAGCGATCTCGCGTTAGTGCCGCTACGCACCTAGATGACGCGCAGAGGCACACGCTCATGCCGGAGTTGAGATCCAGATGGAGTAGTTGCGATTCTCGGGCGTAGCCCGATGAGGGATCAGTGCCAGCGCGCCGTCAGGCTCCAGGGCCAGGCAGAATCGGCTGACCGGACACGGGCGCTCCAGCGGCCGGCGGGTTAGTCGGATCGCCTTTACCGCCAAACGCGCCAGCCATGTCGGTGAGCGGAGCGCCACCCGCCACCGGAGCAAGCGGAGCACCCAAGGGCACCGGCGGAGCAACAGGAACCACAGGAACCGGCGGAGCCAGAGGAACGACAGGAACCGGCGGAGCGGCGGGAACAACAGGGACTGGGCCAGGCAAAGCCATCGGAATCCCAGCCATGTCAGCGAGTGGGGCGCTGGCCGGACTGCATGGGGCGGCTCCCGGGGCTGCACCAACTTCGCCTGCCGACGCGGAGAAGCATTCGTAGCCGCCGGTTGACAGCGGCGCAGCAGCGACGTGAGGGCTCAATGCCATTGCGGCCCCGCACAATCCAGCACCAGCAGCAACTACTCTGACGTTGAATCGACCAAAGATCGTCATCGACATTGACTCCTTCATTCACGCCCAGCTATACCGCACTTCAGTGATGCCGCGAACCGCACGTGGTCATGTAGTACCGAAGTCGCGGTTGGACGACCGCGCTAATTATCGGCAGTTAACGTCGCCCAACTCACCATGCCGCACCGCATCGTTTCCAAATGGTGACGTTGGGCATGGTTCGATGCCGGTCAGGCGCGCTTCCGTTACTCAATCGCGATTGCATTAACTCGAAGTTTGGTGGTGGTCCCGGCTGGTTTCGAACCAGCGACCTTCCGCGTGTGAGGCGGACGCTCTCCCACTGAGCTACGAGACCGGGAGGGTCGAACGACGTCGAAGATTAGCACGCGAGGAGCTGTCGACCCGAATTCGCGAGGACGCCACTTCGCCCACATGCAGAGGTTACGGCCGCGCGATGACGCAGCGTTCTTTTGGCGGCGGTTGTCGTCAAGCGGCAGTTCTGGTGGCCGCATCGTGCGGTAGCCGATCCACGGGCGCCCCGACCGCACATACCCTGTCGATCACAACGCAGACGGCGTCCGACCCGCCGCCCAGCCTAACAAGGGAATCACCCGTCGCGATACCAACACCGGTCACGGCTTGTCGATTGCTCGACAGGCGTATCAGCTGTTCTGACCTCGCCAGGAGCCAGGGCTGGCACGCGGGTATTCAGATTTGTGCGGCTACGCTTGGGTGGACTATCGTCGTGCTTCGCGACGGGCGGCGATGTCGTTCGTGGCGCGCGGATGTAGCGCAGTTGGTAGCGCATCACCTTGCCAAGGTGAGGGTCGCGGGTTCGAATCCCGTCATCCGCTCGAAGGTGCAATGGCATCAACCCCCAGCGGTGGAGTGGCCGAGTGGTGAGGCAACGGCCTGCAAAGCCGTGCACACGGGTTCGATTCCCGTCTCCACCTCCAAGAAGGACCCCGCGCGATTAGCTCAGCGGGAGAGCGCTTCCCTGACACGGAAGAGGTCACTGGTTCAATCCCAGTATCGCGCACAAGTTAGTTTGCAGGTCAGGCCCGGTTTTTACCGGGCCTTCTCTGTCCCCGCGCAATAAGCGCGCAAGGGCCGGATGGTTCGCTACCACCCACGGGGAAACTCAAATGACGCAAACCACCACACCGACCACCCCACACCCGGGGATAGTCGCCCTACCTCCCAGGGCCGTGAAGGCGTCGGAATGGGAGCCGACCGACGATGGCACGTTCTACGGTACTTCGACGGCGAGGAACGCGACACCACAACCGACGCGAAGGGCCTACGCGGCTTCAGCGTGTTCGCCAGCGGTTTCCAGTTCGAGGACGGCCGCATCGACGACGGGACCGACCCCGCGTTCAGCAGCACCGGTCCCTGCGTTTATATCGGGCAGATCTGCAATGACGGCGCCCGCATGCAAGGCGACCCTCTGACTGCGGATGCGGCGCGGCGGCTCGCGGATCTGCTCGCGACGGCAGCCGATGAGGTTGACGGGTGGGCCACGCGATGACGACCACCGAACGCCCGAAGATGCCGCCCGTCGTCTGCACACCGTGGTGCACCCACGGTGACGGCCATCCCGACGAGGTTTTCCGCGATGACCAGCAGTGTTGGGGCCTATCCGCCTACGTGCCTGTCACAAGAAACGACATCGACAACGAGGCAGGTCCCGATCCGCGGATTGGCGTCTTGGCATACAGGCGCCCCGGTCTTCAACCGTGCGTCTATGTCCATCTCGACGGAATCCACATCTCGCCCCGCCCTGATCAGATCCTCGATGACTCGGTGCACCTGACAGCGCTGGAGGCATTCGACCTAGCCACGGCGCTGATGGACACCGTCCGCACCCTTACCGGCGAATAGCAACCGTAAGCATCTGACCTACTGTTCGGCCCGCACACCTAGATCCCCACGGCGTGCGGGCCGATTCCTGTTTGCCGTTGACATTCGCGGGCACCCTACTGAGTAGGGGAACGCGATTGTCGACGATTACGCCCGTTTAGGTCTTGCCGGTTCAAATTTCTCTAGCCGGCAGGGCCGCCCTCTGACGGTGGCGGGCTTTTTGCGGCGCTACCGATTTGCTGACAGATAATCGCAGGTCAGTGGGCCTAATCGTGCTATGATTAACACCTACTAAGTAGGAAAAATGAATAGTCGACTCGACAATTTTTGGTATTCAATACAGCATCCGCTGGGGCCGTCGCGGGAACTGGGCTCATACGCAAACCATCAGGAGAGCGTGGAGCAACTTATTCGGGAGATGAACGCAAGAGTCCTTCCGATTAGATCGGGGCTGGAACCTCGCCTGCCGGACAACCGATCCGGTCCCGCCCGCTAGGCATCTTCGGCCGGTGTCCGGGCCGCCACGCTACCAACCGGGTCAGCCGCTGCCCGCTTATTCCCGTTGCAGGAGTCGCGATTGCCGCGATTGTGTGGAAAGGCCCCGTCACCGGGGGGTAGGTGACGGGGCCGATTCATTCGAGAGCTTCGGGGGAACGCTCCCGATCTCTGTGGAGCGTAGGCGAGTTTCCTGGCATCACGCTGTAAGAACCCGTTCGGCCCGCCGCCACTCCCGCTCTAGGTGGCGGACCGATCTGGCCTCTGCATTTCCGGTGGTCGCAGCAAATCAAATGCGCTAGCGTTGCTCAGAGTTGACATCGCAGCCCGGTCGGGCTGGTGTCGGCCGTTCCGAGGGCCGCCGGCACCAAACAGCAAACAGCTGACGCCGACCACCCTGGATCAAGCTGAGACACGATTTGACGGGCACCTCGACCTCAGTTCCTACACGCTCGCCCCAGTTCCTCATGCGCCAAGCCGATGAGCCTTGTATGGGCCGAGCGCGGCGAGGTTAGGGGCCGTCCGCGATTGGCGAGGGGTGGTCCACCCTGGCGTGAGCAGACTGCGCCAGGGTGGATCTGCTCCCATCGCCACAACAGGAAACCTAGATCCCCACGGATGGCGGCCCGAACCTTTAATTCAGTCTTCGGGCACTGGCAATTCTGAGCGGAGATGCTTTCTTCGTTCCGAACCGTCGTTCTGCATAGGGGAGTTGTCGATCCAGGTGTATTCCAAGTGCAGTGGGTTCCGGAAGCGGTTGGCCTCGAGGACGTCGAGGGTAACTTGTGTCAATGGCCAAGTAGAAGTACCCGCTGGTGGCCAGATAAAAGTCCCCACCCCGTGCGGTAGTTCAGGGTTGGTTCAGGTGCTCTCCTTTCGGTGTTGGGCATCTTTCATGCGGTAGGACTGGCCGTCGGTGATGACGACGGTGGCGTGGTGCAGGAGACGGTCCAGGATGCTGACGGCGGTGGTCTGCTCGGGCAGGAATCGGCCCCAGTCTTGGAACGGCCAGTGCGAGCCGATGGCCAGGGATCGGCGTTCGTAGGCGCCGGCGACGAGCCGGAACAGGAGTTGGGTGCCGGTGTCGTCGAGTGGGGCGAACCCGAGTTCGTCGAGGATGATCAGGTCGACGCGTAGTAGGGATTCGATGATCTTGCCGACGGTGTTGTCGGCCAGGCCGCGGTAGAGGGTTTCGACGAGGTCGGCGGCGGTGAAGTAGCGGACCTTGTGCCCGGCGTGGATGGCAGCGACCCCCAGGCCGATCAGGGTATGAGACTTCCCGGTCCCGGCCGGGCCGATGATCGCCAGGTTGGCTTGTGCGCGAACCCATTCCAGACTGGACAGGTAGTCGAACACCTTGGGTTGGATCGAGGAGGCCGCAACGTCGAACGACTCGAGTGTCTTGGTGACCGGGAACCCGGCCGCCTTGAGACGGTTGACGATGTTGGAAGCATCCCTTGCTGCGAGTTCAGTTTCGATCAGAGTCCGCAGCACTTCCTCGGGGGTCCAGCGCTGAGTCTTGGCCGTGAGTAGGACCTCGGGGGCGGTGCGCCGGATCGCGGCAAGTTTGAGCCGCCGCAATCCAGCCTCGAGGTCAGCGGCTAACTGCGGAACTGACAGCGGTGCAATGGGTTTGGTTGCTTTCGCGGGTGTGGTAGTCATGAACTCACACCACCGTCGATCACTGGGGTGACCGTGTAGGCCTGCAGCGAGCGGGTGGGGGCGATCGGTAAGTCCAGGATTAACGCGTCCCCGGCGGGGCGGGGATGGGGGGTCCCGGCGCCGGCGGCCAGGATGGAGCGGACGTCAGCGGCGCGGAACCGCCGGAATGCCACCGCCCGGCGCAGCGCGGCGATCAGCACGTCGGTGCCGTGGGCGGCGCCGAGCGCGAGCAGGATCTCCAACTCCGATGCCAGGCGGGTGTTGCCGATCGCGGCGGCCCCGACCAGGAACGCCTGGGCGTCGGCACCGAGGGCGCAGAACTGCTTCTCGACCGTCGTGCGCGGTCGCGGACCCCGGTTCGGCGCTGGTCGTGGCCCGTCGTAGTGCGCGTCGAGAATCGAGGCGCTGCCCGGGGCGCCCAACTCGTGTTCGGCCACAATCACTCCGGTGGCGGGCTCGAGGAGGCAGACCGCGCCGTGATCGACGACCACGGCCACGCTGGTGCCGATCAGCCGGGTGGGTACCGAGTAGCGGGCCGAGGCGTATCGGATGCAGGAGAGTCGGTCGACCTTGCGCAGCACCGAGGGCGCCCCGATCTGCAGGCGCAGCGACGGCAATGGTTGCAGGAGTTCACGTTCGATGATCAGCCGCTCATCGGGGACCGCGCAGATCTCCGAATGCACCGCGGCGTTGACTTCGGCGCACCAGGCTTTGGCCGCGACGTTGGCGCCGCGCAGATCAACTCCGCTGTCCTCGATGGCGGCGTCGGTCAGCAGTGGGACCGCCAGGTCGCGTTGGGCGTAGCCGCACAAGTTCTCCACGACCCCCTTCGATTGCGGGTCATCGGCGTGGCAGAAGTCCGGGGCGAACCCGTAATGGCTGGCCAGCCGCACATAATCCGGGGTCGGGACGACGACGTTGGCGACCACCCCGCCCTTCAAACACGCCATCCGATCGGCCAGCACCCGGACGGGGACACCACCGATCGCCCCCAATGCTTCGGCGATCAACGCCAACGTCGTGGACGCCCGTTGATCGGTGGCGAATGCGACGAATCGCCAGCGGGAAAACGCCAGCACCGCGCAGAACAGAAACAACCCCGGTGCGGCTTCGGCCCAGTCGATCACCAGATACTCACCCGGTGACCACACCGCTGGGCGGCGACCGCGGTGATGCTCGTTGCGCCACAACACTTTCGCGTCAGCGACCAGGCGGCGAAAGTTGCGTGCCGAACCGTCGTAGCCAGCAGCACGGGCGGTCGGCAACATCCGCTTGGCCGAGAGCCGGCCTTGCGACTTCTTCACCCGTTCGGCGACCAGCTCGGCCACCACGTCGTAGTTGTGGGTTCGCTCGACCCGAGACTGCGGCGGGTTGCCGGCTTCGAACTTCTCCACGACACGTCTGACGGTCTTGTGGGTGGTGCCGCACAGCTGCGCTGCAGCTCGGTACGACCCGACTTGTTGATAGGCAGAAATAATGTCCATGCGGTCCCTCGCAGACTTCAATGGAACTCCCCGGTGGTGGCGATGAGTGGTTGGCACCTTCACCGTCACCACCGGGGCCCGCAGTTCCTGATCGACACGACGAACACGGGGTGGGGACTTTTATCTGGCCACCAGTGGGGACCTCCACTTGGCCACCAGTGGGGACTTTTTCATGGCCATGGACAACTTGCTCGCTTGTCGCCGGGTCCAGCGTCAGGATGTTCCCCGGATCCTCGTAGGAGCACACCATTTTGCTGTCGTCGACTAAACGCGGAGTGAGATGCAACATCGTGCACTCACCCACGTTGGTGACACGGAATCGGTATGCACGCCGCTCAAACCCAGAAGGCACCCGCGTGAACTCGCTGGTCGATGGGCGACCTTCAGCGACAGGCACTGGTGGCGCCGGCGGCGGTGCCGTTGCCTCTTCAGTGCCCGGGCCGCGGAAATCGGAGCGGCTGGGACCAACAAGCCACTTCCATCGCAATAAAAGACCGAGGAAGACAACGGCGCCCACGGCGAATCCTGCGTAGGCGGCAATCATGAAGCCGGACGTGAAATTGAACTCGGATCCCGGATGGATGGCGACGATCACGCCGTAAATTGCGGTCAATGCGACTGCAACCACAATCAACGTGCTGGCGATGCCGACCCACACAGTCGTGTTGTGTTCGTCATCGGCCATGACATAACGGTGTGTCAGCGATCTCGCCTGCAAGCGCTTCAGTTCTCAAAATTCAGCGGAGAGTAGTTCCATTGGCGGGCCGACCTTTTAGACGTCACCCAACGGCACGCAAGGCAGTGGTCCAGTCTGTCGCAATAGCCAGCTGCGCAGCACCTAGAGATATGTCGCCGTCGCAGACACGGTGCTGCAACTCAGACTCGACTTCGTCTTTGGGGTTCGGGGATGCTCCGGGCTCGACCCACAAATTCCGCGGATCGTTCGGATCGCCACCCAGAGCAAGAGGGATCAGGTGGTCGTACTCCACATCGGCGAGCGATCCTCCGTACCCGTATGCGGCTGCGCTGCCGCGTTTCTCGGCGTTAGTGATCGCCTTGGGTGGCCGAATCGAGGTCGTGTATCCCTTACGGCAGATAGTCGTAGCCAGCGTGTCTGGAGTGACCTTCGGATTCGTCGCCCCCGGTGTGCAGGCAGCGTCAGGCAGGGTTTCTCCGTCGGCAGCGGCGCGGTAGTGGCAAGTCCCCGGCGCCGGCTGCTCCTGCACTTCATATTGGGTAGGGCCAGGCCCGACCGCAACATCCGCTCCCGCGAGAGGAGCGAACAGCAGTGCAACAGCCGCCATCGCAACGAGCAAACCTCTGACCACGCCTCAAGCTTCGCAGAAGACGCGGACAAGTAACCCCAAACGGGCCGAGAAGCTTCTACCCATGTTCGGCGAGGATATCCAAACGGCTCGAGTTGTCGCCAAGTTACCCAGGCTCTGGTTGAACCCGTGGGCGCACAAGCCAATCACTGATTCGTTGCCGTTCGATACGCACACCGCCCGCGACACTGGAGAACTCCTAGCAGATGAACGCAGCCCGCCAAGGGGCTGCGATAAGTCAAGGGGAACATCATGACCGTCGACAACCCAACCAATCCGCGCCGATTCGCCGCTGCCCCACTGCTCGTCGCGAGCGGAGCCGTCGCCATCGCCGCGATCAGCTCGATGCCAGCAGCGAACGCACAAACCCTCTTCCGCAACACCCTCATGCGCCAGATGGACGGACGATTGCGTCATAAATGCAAGAAAGATCTCGATCCCCGGAAGTGACTACAACGTCATCCGTTCAAGCTGGTGTGCGAACCTTGGCGGAAGTGGTACCCACCAAGCGGAGGAGATCCCGCAGGCATGTGTGCCCTTCCCGACGGAACAACGTGGTTTGGTAGACCCAAGACACCGGCCAGTGCGCCACCAAGCGCCGCAGCGCTGCCGCCAGGCACCACCGACATCAACTAGCAATATCGTTGGGCGCCAGTAGATTCCGGCCCTATGAGCAATGTGGCCCGCGTACGGGGGCCTTACGGTTGCGTTTGGCTTGAGGACGCCCAAGCAATGCGGGCAACCCGAAGCGCGGCGCGACGGCAGTCCTGCCCCCGGTCTGAACACAACGGGTACTCAGTAGCCGCAAAGTCCCCCGATGTCGGCCCGCCATCCGCTCCCCTGGTGGCGGGGCGAACTAGCTGGCGGCGCCCCAGACCAACAATGACTGCGGATCATCGGGGTCCACCTTGACGTTGATCGGAGCCCCCTCGGAGACACCTTTGAGGGTCACGTCGTGCATCGACTGCGACACTCGCACCTGATAGTCAGCGCCGCCTTCCGGGTGCACTGTGAGCTCGAAATCGATCTGGTGTCCGCCGCCGAGTTGCGTACCCGTCTCGCGCATCGAGTTCACCGTGGCCGGCGTCAACACACCGGACTTGTTCAGCTTCATGATCTTGTCGCGCGTACCGGCCTGGCCCACCGGGTTCATCGCCTGCATGGCGGTGCCCTTCAGCTTGTCCATGAATCCCATCTCACCTGCTCCTTACGTCGGGAAATTGCCCATTCTTTCTTTGCACTGCAAGTGGATACCGTCCGCGCGGCTACCGATCCCAACATCTCACGATGTCTCAGGCAACTAACATCCTGCGTTTGAAGGGGGCGGCCCACCCGCTGCGCCCGACCCGACATCACCTCGCGGGCCCCAGCGCATGGCACCGCTCAGTAGACCGGGCGGAGCACGACACGGCCGCTGCGGTCGCCGTGCTGGCGCTGTCACTCGGCTTGATGAGCGCCTTCGCTGAACCCGAAATTTGAACAGGCAAGCACCGTGGCGCGCATGTACGAGCCGGCGTGAACCCAGACCAGCGGCTTGATCGTCAGACTATGTGTTCGGCCCGCCACCACGCCCTCGTAGGTGGCGGGCCGAACCGGCTGTCGTCACGCTAGGTGTCAGAACAGGCCGCCGAGGAGGCCGCCGCCGTGTCCGCCGAGCAGAAATGGCATGGTGCCGTAGGGGTAGTACTGAACGGGCGGAGGGGTGTTGTTGATCTGAACATTGCCGGGCGACTGGCAGATATTTCCCGAGCAGGTCTGCTGCCCGTTTGTTGCCGCGGCAGCCGTCGGTGCAGCGGTGATCGCTAGCGCGGCAGCCGCAGCCGCAGCAGCAGCCGCCAACAGCGTTGTGGTGTAGGTCCGTTTGATTCGCATGGTAGTGCTCCTTTGCAGCTCCCTATTTTGTTGCAACGGAAACCAACCAGCTTTTGTTCATGTCCCATGACGATCTCGTCCGCTCGACCACAGGGGCATGGACGTTGGCGACCAGACCCCCCACGGGTGGCGGGCGCCCCAACGCCAGCTTTCGTGCCCGGTGTGCCGTAAACGGCACTCCCACGCCAACATTCCAGACTTTTCCAAAGGGCACACGATGCGCTGCAGCAGGTGCGGAGCAGCCTCGGCCTTGCCTATCGGATAGGAAACCCTTCTCTCTCAGCTAGTCAAATCAGGCTTCCCGGCGATTACGCAGCTGTTTGCTCAGCGCGAGCATTGCAAATACACCCACCCCGGGCGACGCAACTTAGTACACGGGAGACATCATGAAGTTCAAGATCACGACCCTGGTCGGCGCAGGAGCCATCATCACCGGAGCGCTGTTCGCCGCCATGCCCGCCGCCCCTGCATTTGCGACCTGCAACGAGGGCACGCCGAACTGCCTCCGGGTCGATGCCGGGCACCAGAAGGTGCAAGACCAACTCAACAATGCAGAGACGAGTGGACAATGCGCAGGGCCGGACGGGTTCTGCGACGACTCCATACCAGGCAGCGACGTGACGCCCGAGGAAGGCGCCGGGAAACCCACGACCAAGCCGGTCGCCATCCACGCGCCCATCCTCGCAAAGTAAAGGCCAAGCCGGTCACGACAAACACTCGATAATGACCGGTTCGCAGTACACGAGGTCTAGTAACACCCCACCCCTTCGGCCCGCCATCCCAACTCTGTCGGGCGGCGGGCCGACTTTCGAGATGACGAACGGTTTGCGGAGGAGGCGGAGGCGCAAACCGGTTCACGAACCGCTGGAATTGTTCAACCGCGGTGACCTTCCCCTTTGGTGCGCGAACGAAACGATCGCCAACGGTAGGTCGCTTCAAGAGTTGCGTGACTGTTTGGGACAAAATTGTCAAGCCTGTAAGTTGCTGCTGTATTTGACTCCGCAAAATCTCGAATTCCCGCTTCCCACAGGCCATTTGCGGCAATTTGACAGGTACGGAGAGGCCTGGAATGTCGCTGTGGGAGCAGCGGTTGCCGCGCATTAGGGCCGCGCAGCGCACGCGAACCAAGTCTGACCCGACGCGCATGCTTGAGCCCATGTGAACGGGTTTCAAACGCGACCCCGCGGTCTTCGAACCGAATCGCACTAGCCACCGTCTATCAAGTGTTCGGCCCGCCATCGTTACCACATGCACGGTGGCGGGCCGAACCCTTCCGGGTCACGTGCTTTCCGACTTACCCGGCGGACAGAAAACCGTGTTCGGGCCACCGTCGTCACCGTGCTCGCGCTGCCGCTCGGCGTGGTGATGAGCGCGTACGCCGCACCTGAATTCGAGCAGGCAAGCGCTGTGGCGCGCATGTACCAGCCGGAGTGAACCAAACACGGTCAAAAACCGTCTGACTATATGTTCGGCCCGCCACCCAACCCCCCGTAAGTGGCGGGCCGAACCATGTCCAACTGCTTACCCGACGGATCGGGAACTCTTTCCGTTTGCGAGGGGGCGCGCTCCGGTCCGCCACGAACAGGCGCGCAATAGCCGAAACTGGGGCTCAGGCCCGCTACCGCGATCCCCTTGCGGCGGCCCGTCCAGCGTTCACAGAATCCGGTCCTAGCTTGGTGTCATGTCGTGGCGCAAGACTTACGCCGGCTACAGCATCGGTTGTGCGGCCGTGTGGGCGGTGATTCTGGTCCTAGTCGCAGTCGCGTATCCCGACCGCCTGTACACCTTTCTGTTGGTGGCTGGCGGTTGGCTGATCGGCTGGATCTCGGCGACGATTGCCAGGTCGGTTTATCCGCCGTCAAAACCAAAGAACTCGGCGATGTAGTGCTGCCTCTGCAGCCAGCCTGAATAAATGCTGATATCCGTCATGGGATCACCTGTGAATCCCGCGGCTCGCCGCGCGAACGCCGCAAATGGCAACCTACGATTCCGGGATGAGCGGGGAGGCTGATCAGCAAACGACGGACACTGACCCGAACCCGGGGACCACGCAATGGTTCAACACCGATGGCGGCCGGACAATAATCGGCGCGGCCATTGTCGCCGCGTTCATGGTCATCGTGGCCACTGTGGTCCTCGTCGGAGGCAATACCAACAAATCTCCACAGGATGAGCAACCAACTCCCGCCGCCAGCACGACGGCACCGGCACCGCCCGCTCCTCCCAGCACCCCGACCGCGAGCCCGACCAAACCACCCGCGCCCCCACTGACGACGACGACCCAAGCGCCGACGACGTGGACCGCTCCGCCCACCAAGCGGTACACGCCTACGAACACCAATGGGCCGAACACTGCCGCGCCCGCCACCGCGCCGACCACCGCGCCGACCTCGGCGGCGACCTCGGCAGCGAGCACGACCCCGGCGGGGCCCTCGCTCAACGTCATTCGGACTCGAAGCGATCGTGAATAAATGCGGTGACGTCGCCGATCCTCACGCCCGTGGGGACGATCGGGATAGTCCCGCTCCACACAGTCCCGTGGTTGTCGGCCCGGATCCAAGGTCCCACGGATGGCGGGCCACACACGATTGCGGCTGCCGGGAGCCATTGATGGCGGGAAGCATCCCCGACGAGAAGCCGAACTCGCAGGGCCTTACCTTGTGTGACGGCTCAGCACGATCCGTGGCTTAGATGCAGATGAAGCCGGTGCCCCATCCCACTGGACCGCTGACGCAGCCGATCGGAGCCCCGTTCCAGCCCGGGGCGCCCCAGTTGCCTCCGCCTCCCCAGTTCCCTTGGTCTCCCCAGTTTCCGCCGCCGCATCCGTCGTCTCCACAGCCCCCATGCCCACGGCCGTGGCCTCCATCTTGTGCCCACGGTGTCCCTGATACGACGGGGGACGGTGGACTGGCATTCGCGGCGCCCGCGCCCAGCCCGAAGGCCGTGAAGCCAAGCGCGCCAACGACAACCGCTTTGGCAAAGATTTTCATCAGCTTCATCGTGCAACCCCTTTACGATTCCGCGTATCGCAACCTAGCTAGCCTCAATTTTCGTCCTCTCCGCAGGCCGTCGCAGCGTGCGGCATCGGCGTCGGTTGTCGAAAGCAAAGGACTTGCCTACCCCCAGGCGACGGCCTGTCACCCCATTACGGGGGGTAGCGGGCCGACCCTCCCGAGCGCACGAAGGCAGCCGACCCGGCAGAGCAACGATTAATCACTCGCAAAAAATTTTTGAAGGGAGTGCGGATCTGCGGTCTACCGTGGCTCGTGTGGCTGCTGGTGTTGGCGGTTGCGCTCCACCACCGGCGCGTGGATCGTCGTGGCACGGTTCGCGCGGATATTAGAGACCACCGCACCGTGAAGGCGCCAAGAAGGGCGACCATGGCGGGCAGTCCGCCGGTAAAGGCTGCGGCGGCGGAGGCGTATACGGCGGCGGAGCTGGAGGCGGAGGCCCTGCATCGTGAGGGGCGCCATGCCACGGATACATCATATTGGCGGCAATGTCGACGACACCCTCCGAGTTCCAATACCAGTCGTGGCAGATATTCCAGTCCCAGGTAATGACTTGGCTGCCCGGGATCAGGGGATCGCCTGGGCACCAGTGCGTGCAGCTGCCCGCTGCGGCCGGGCACTTCCCACCTGAATAGCTTGGGCCGAAAGCGGGGTCGGCTTCAGCGGTGCCGGTGGCCAGGCCTAGACCGGCCAAGCACACACCGCCAGCCACCACGACAGCAGATGCGAACCGCGAAATTCGGTTCATGGTTGGGTTCCTTCGTGAGGCGCCACCGATGGCGTTAGTGGTACATGTCGTACGGATCGCTACCGATTCGACAGTCGTGGGAACCTCGCCCCGATTCCTAGATGCGGGTTCTCACGCATTGGGACAGAAGATGCCGAGAATCTGCTCGCACTGCTCGCGGGTACTGATAAGCGCCGGAGGTGGTGGAGGCGGAGGCGGAGGCGGCGCGTCTCCCTCGAAAATATTCTGGGCGACATTGCCCTGCCCGAAGTAGACGTACCAATAGGTGTGGCAAACATTCGTGTCCCAAACCACTGGGTTCGTACGAAGATTGCCGGTCTGCACCGGGGGATCCCCTGGGCACCAACGACATGGGCCGGACGGGTTGTTCTCTGGACAGCCGGGCCAGGAACCAAGCGGCACAGGAGCTTTGGGCTCAGCCTGGGCCGCACCCGCGCCCACCACACCTGCGACACCGCCCCAGACAAGCACGGTCATCGATAACCCCACGATGAGTCGTTTCATGACGGTTCCCTTCGTTGCCGTCGGCCCGTGGTGGCCGGTCACACAAACGTTGCGACGGATGCCTTGGAGGGTTCTTGGAAGTCCCCAGCTGCGTCCAGCACGTTCGATACCCGGCGACGCGACCTGGGCACGGCGTACACACCGCACATCGACGCGGCCGGTCCTACCGGCCAGCGCTGGGCGCCGCCTGGTCGACGAAGTTCCACCTCATCATCCAGTGACGAGCCTGGACGGAGCCCACGTCCCGGAAAACGTTCATTGCCCAACCGTCACCCGTTAGGCTTCGAAGGCCAACCGATCATGACGACCAAGGGTGGGACATGATTCGCGAACTTCTTGCCGCAGCTGCGATCGCGGGCGCCGCCGTCAGCACGGCGCCTGCCGCCGTTGCCGACGACGGCAACCTGTACTTCGACAAGCCGGGGCACTACTCGACCGACGTACCGGGGATGAACTACGACGCCCACCTCACCGCGCCCTGCGACAACATGGACTTCTTCACGTTCGGGCGCGGGCCCGGCGGTGAAGCCCTGCAATGCCGGTGGATCGCGAATCAGTGGCCCCCGATCTACACCGGCTTCTGGGTTGCCACCTACGAACTGTTCGGGGTTCAAGACATCGGCTCGCCATGCCCCAAGCCACAAGCGGCGGCTCAAGCCCCCGATGGGCGCCCACTGCTGTGCCTTGGGGACCAGGGCTGGCAGCCCGGGTTCTTTACCCGCGACGGCTTCTTCCCGGGGTAACCGCCACTTCGTCCGTCTTTACTTGCGTAGCGTCAAGCTCGGCGAGGTACCGAACGCTTCCTTATAGGCCCTGCTGAACCGACCAGGGTGGCCGAACCGCCATCGGCCGGCGATCGCCATCACTGTGTCTACGGCGGGGTCAGCGGCCTGAAGATCGCGGTGGGCCCGCTGCAGGCGCACCCGTCGCAGATACCCCAGCGGCGTGGCGCCGAGATGGCGACGAAATGTGTACTGAACAGTGCGGGGGGTGACGCCAATCGCCGTCGCTATGTCGGTCAATCGGATATCGAGGTGCGCGTTGTCGTCGATAAACGCGATTGCCCGGCGCAACGTCTGAGGTTGCGCGGCAATCGTTTCGGCATTGTTCCGCATCGGCCCGCCGATATACCCAAGGACCGAGATCTCAAACCGCCCTCGCCGCCGATCTCTGTCCTGACACCATTTGCCCTATGACCGAACGCATCGAAGTCCAGCGCACCATCCCCGCACCGTCGGCAGACATCTTCGCGGTCCTTTGCGACCCGCAGGGCCACGTCGCCATCGACGCCTCCGGCATGCTGCAGGACGCAGATGGCGAACCTGCCCGCGCCGTCGGTGACACCTTCGTCGTGCACATGGACCGCGAGTCGCTCAACGACTTTCCGCTCGGCAAGTACGACGTCACCGTCACGATTCGCGAGTTCGACAAGGATCGGCTGATCGCCTGGACCGTCCTCGGCCAGATCAAGCCGAACATCGGACACATCTACGGCTACCGGCTCGAACCGGCCGACGGCGGCACGCTGGTCACGTCGTTCTACGACTGGTCCAACATCGACGCGCACTGGCGCGACGCCAACATTTTTCCGATCAATTCCGAGGGCGCGCTGCGGGCCACCCTGGGCATCCTCGAGCGCACCGTGCGACGGGGATATCCGCGAGGTTGAGCCAGCGTCAACTCTAGGTTGACGAGCAGGCGTCGTCAACCTAGAGTTGACGATATGACCGAGCCGTCGAAGATCGCGTACCCCGTCCGACTCGATGACCTCATCGGCGTCATCAAGCAGGTGCACACCGAGCCGCTGGACCAACTCACCGACGCCGTGCTGGCCGCCGAAACCCTCGGCGAGGTCTCCGACCATCTCATCGGCCACTTCGTCGACCAGGCCCGCAAGTCCGGGGCGTCGTGGACCGAAATCGGCAAGTGCATGGGTGTCACCAAGCAGGCCGCGCAGAAGCGGTTCGTGCCGAAGGTTGACGCCGCACTCGACCCCGATGCAGGCTTCGGGCGGTTCACCCCGCGCGCCCGCAACGTCATCGTGGAGGCGCAGAACACGGCACACGGCGCAGGCAATGCCGAGATTACGCCCGATCATTTGGCTCTCGCGCTTTTCACCGATCCAGGCGGCCTGGCCGCCAAGCTGCTCGCCGGCCAGGGCATCGACGCCGAAGCAGTGAACAAGGCCGTCACACTGCCCCCACGCGTCGACGACATGCCCGCGCTGATTCCGTTCAACGGTCCGGCCAAGAAGGCGCTGGAATTGACGTTCCGCCAAGCACTTCGGCTGGGCCACAATTACATCGGCACCGAACACATCCTGCTGGCGCTCTACGAGGCCGAAGATGACGACGGCACGCTGCACCAGCTGGGCGTCGACAAGGACCGCTTCGAGCGCGAACTGGTCGAAGCGCTCGAGTCCTACACAAAGGGCTGATCTCACATCCGCTGCCGCGGCCGCGTCTACATGATGTGAGAGTGCAACCCTTCGAGGCCGTGGTGGCCGAGCACGGTGCGACCGTGCTGCGGGTCTGCCGCGCCGTCGTCGGCCCCGTCGACGCCGAAGACGCCTGGTCCGAGACGTTCCTGTCGGCGCTGCGGGCCTATCCCGATCTGCCCGCCGACGCCAACGTCGAGGCCTGGCTCGTCACGATCGCCCACCGCCGCGCCGTCGACGTCGGACGTGCCCGCTCACGTCGCCCCGTACCCACCGACACCCTGCCAGATCGGCAGGCCACCCACGCCGACCCGGCTGCCCGCGACCCGGACCTGTGGGAGGCGCTGCAGCGGCTGCCCACCAAACAACGCCTGGCGCTGGCCTACCACCACATCGCCGGTCTGCCCTTCGCCGATATCGCCGAACTGCTCGGCAACTCCCCCGACGCCGCGCGCCGCGCCGCCGCCGACGGACTCAAGACACTGCGCAAGCACTACCGTAAGGACGAAACAGCATGAACACCAACATTTTTGACGATCTTGGCAGCGACGAGACGGCCGCGCTCACCCGGCTGCATAGCCGGCTTGCGCACGACGCCGACGCCGCTGACATGCTCGACGTCGCCTACCGCACCGTCGACACTCCCGTCGGCACCCTGCTGCTGGCGGCCACCACCGCCGGACTGGTCCGGGTCGCCTACGACATCGAAGGCCACGACACCGTGCTGTCCGCGCTGGCCGACCGAATCAGCCCGCGGGTGCTACGCGCCCCCGCACGGCTGGACAGCGTGGCCCGGCAGATCGACGAGTATTTCGCCAAGCGCCGCACCGTCTTTGAGGTGCCCGTCGACCTCCGACTCGCGGAGGGCTTCCGTCGCGACGTCATCGAGCATCTGCGTGCCATCGGCTACGGCCGCCGGGAAAGCTACGCAGCGGTGGCCGCCGCCATCGGAAATCCCCGCGCGGTGCGCGCTGTTGGTACCGCATGCGCCCATAACCCGCTGCCGGTGGTGATCCCTTGCCACCGCGTCGTGCGGTCCGACGGGTCGACGGGTCAGTACGTCGGCGGGCCGCTGGCCAAGTCGACGCTGCTGGACCTTGAGGCCGCCTGAAAGCCAGGAATGAAAGCGCGGGCGCGGCGGTAGAACAAAGACATGAAACTCAACGACGCCGCCCGCGAGCTCATCGGAGACGGCACAGACGCCACGCTCGTCACGCTCAACCCCGACGGCAGCCCCCAGGTAACCGTCGTGTGGATGGCCCTGGAATCCACGCCCGAAGGCGATGAGCTCGTCTCCGCCCACCTGACCGAATACCAGAAGACCCGCAACATTCGCCGCGACCCACGGGTCGCCGTAACGATTCTGTCCGCCAAACATGCCGGGCAGCAGACGCCCTACCTGGCGATCACGGGAACGGCCCGCATCGAGGAAGGCGGCGCGCCGGCGCTTCTCAAGAAGCTGGCCAGGGTGATGCTGGGCTCCGACGAGCATTTTCCACCAGCCAATGCGCCGGAGGGGTTGCTCACGCGGGTCCGGATCGAGAAGGTCGGTGGCATGGGCCCCTGGGCGTCCTGACGCCGAACCCGCTGTAACACGTTTCAGTTTGTGCCATCATTCCTGGCATGCGTCGCTGGTTTGTGGTCCTGGTTGCCGTGTTCGCGGCCATCGCAGGCTATGGGGCCCCACCCGCGTCGGCGGAGGGCACCCCGATCGGCAATCTCAACGACACGTTGCGCGTCAACTTCAAGGGAATCGTCGCCGATGTGACCGTCCACGATGTGGTGCCGGTCGATGATCCGCCTCCTGGCTACGTCGCAAACGGATCGCCACGGTGGATCAACCAAGGTGGACCGTGGAAGGCGCTGGTCACCGTCCATACCATCCAGGCGCCCAACCCCTACGCGATGGGCCTTGCGTTCACGTTCAGCGGCGTGACCCCATACGCCGACGCATACGTCTCCAAGCACACCGACGCCCCGGACTCCTTGGAACACGCGCTGACAAATGCGCCGCCAGGGTCAACGATCGACGGCGCCGTCTACTGGCAGGTCTACCGCGCCCTGGTCACCAATGTGGTGCTGCTCAACCCGCAGACCGGTGAGCACCTGGCCCAGTGGAACATTTGGCAGCCGGGAGCGCCGCTACCGTAGAGCGGTGGCCATTGACGTCGCCGCGGCCAACGAGCCCGACCTGCCAGAGCTTGCCGACGTCGCCGCGCGCACCTTTCCGTTGGCCTGTCCCCCGTCGGTGACAGCGGAGAACATCGCCGCGTTCATCGACGAGAACCTGTCGCTGGCGCGGTTCACCGACTACCTGGCCGATCCCGATCGCGGAGTGCTCGCGGCGCGGGACGATGGTCGAATCGTTGGCTATGCCATGCTGATTCGCGGCGTTCCCGACGACGACGATGTGCAGCAGGCCGTGACGCTGCGGCCCACCGTCGAGTTGTCGAAGATGTACGTACTGCCCGACTGCCACGGGGCGGGCGTCTCTGCGGCGCTGATGACCGCGGCGCTGAACCAGGCCACCGACCTGGCTGCCAAGTCTGTATGGCTCGGCGTCAATCAGCACAACCAACGCGCGCAACGCTTTTACGCCAAGCACGGCTTCACCATCAACGGCACCAAGACCTTTCGGCTCGGTGCGAGCGTCGAGAACGACTACGTGATGGTGCGCGCGCTGTAATGGCGCGAACGGAACGTTCGCGCTCAATGGGATGAAGTCAACGCCAACAGCCGCGACGTGGCCCGCAGATATTTCTTTCGGAAACCACCCGCCAGCATCTCGTCGGAAAAGATGGTGTCCAGCTTCGTGCCCGAGGCCACCACCGGGATGCCCGCGTCATACAGTCGGTCGGTCAACGACACCAGCCGTAGCGCGACATTCTGGTCATCGATCGGGTGCACGCCAGTGATGAACACCGCGGTGACGCCCTCGATCAACGTCAGATAGCGCGATGGATGCATGGTCGCCAGGTGCGCGCACAACGCATCGAAGTCGTCGAGCGTCGCCCCGGCAACTTCGGCGGCGCGCGTCGTGACTTCCTCATCGCTCAGGGGTTCGGGCGCAGGAGGAAGGTCGCGGTGCCGGTAATCCGGCCCGTCGATTCGCACCGAGCTGAAAATGCTTGCCAGCGCGCTGATTTCGCGCATGAAATCTTGCACGGCGAAGCGACCCTCACCGAGCTGCTCTGGCAGGGTGTTCGACGTCGCCGCCACCGACATCCCGCGTGCGACCAGTTCGGACAGCAGCCGCGAGATGAGCGTGGTGTTGCCCGGATCGTCCAGCTCGAACTCGTCGATGCACACCACGACGTAATTCGCGAGCAGTTCGATGCACTCGACGAAACCGAACACCCCGGCCAACTGGGTCAGCTCGCCGAAAGTCGCGAACGCCTTCGGCCCGGGAACGGCAAAGAATGACGACGCGAGCAGGTGTGTCTTGCCGACTCCGAACCCGCCGTCGAGGTAGATGCCGACACCGGGTAGCACCTCGCGCCTTCCGAGCATCTTCTTCTTGCCCGCCCGCCGCGCCACGGCCTGTTCGCAGAACTTCAGGCACGACTGCACGGCCGCTGCCTGCGACGGTTCGGCGGGATCTGGCCTGTAAGTATCGAAGCTCACGTCGGAAAAGGTCGGCGGCGGAATCAACTGTGCGATCAGACGCTCCGGCGTGACGCTGGGGTGTCGATCGACCAGATGGGCGACCCCGCCGGACCCGTTCATGCACGCACCATAGCGGCGTGCTGCAATTCTGCGTATGCCTGATGACGGTGCCGGGATCCAGCTCACAGCGCTAGGAGCCGCCGAGTCGGTGGACGAAGGCCGTCTCGCCGACTTCTACACCTACCCCGACAACCTGCGCTCGTGCTGGGTGCGCGGCAACATGATCGCCAGCCTCGACGGCGGGGCCACCGACGACGGCAAGGCAGGCGGGCTGGCAGGTAGGGGTGATCGGGCGGTGTTCTCGCTGATGCGCCATGCCGCCGACGTCATCCTGGTCGGCGCCTCCACCGTGCGCATCGAGAACTACTCCGGCGCCCAGCTTCCCGTCGCCGCGCGGCAGGCGCGCCAGCGCCGCGGACAAGCCGAAGTGCCGCCGATTGCCGTCGTCACCCGATCTGGCGACCTCGATCCCAGCGCCCTGCTGTTCACCCGCACCGAGGTGCCCCCGCTGATTTTGACCAGCGCACGGACCGTCGAGGACACCCGCCGCAGGCTGGGCACGGTCGCTGAGGTCATCGACGCGTCCGGGGCCGACCCGAACTCCGCCGACCCCGCAGTGATCCTGAGATTTCTCGCCGAGCGCGGGCTTTTCCGCGTCCTCACCGAAGGCGGCCCGCTGTTCCTTGGCTCGCTGATCGAGAACGGGCTGATGGACGAGCTGTGCCTCACCGTTGCGCCGATACTGGTCGGAGGCGCGTCGAAACGGATCGTCACCGGCCTCGGCGACGTGCACACCAAGATGCGTCGCGCACACCTACTCGCCGACGACGACGGGTACCTCTACACCCGCTACGTCCAGGCCGACTAGCAAGCGATCGGTACCGTGGTCGGCATGCGTCGGCGTCGTCAGCTCGCCAGGGCCCTGATCCTGGCGACCGTCTTGGTATTCGTCGCCGCTTGCGCGCCCGGCCTTGCCGCCGACCCGCGGTACGCAACCGGCGCCGGCGCAGGCCCCCAGGGTGCACCGCAGACCACTAAGCCGCCGACCGGCCCACCGCCGATCGAGGCGCCGAAGAACGACCTGTCCTGGCGGGACTGCACCTCACGGGTGTTCAGCGACGCGGCCGTGCAGCCGCTGCCCGGTGTCACGCTCAGCTGCGCCAGCTACGACGCGGATCTCGATCCGATCAACGGCGCCGCCGGAACCGTCAGCATCGGTGTGGTCAGGGCCAAGGGCCCGCAGACTCCAGAGAACGCCGGAGCGCTGGTGATGACCACCGGTACCGATCTCCCGTCGTCGCAGCAGCTGCCGGTGTGGCTGTCCCGCGCGGGCGCCGACGTCCTCAAGACGAATCCGATCGTGGCGGTCGACCGCCGCGGCACAGGGATGTCAGGCGCGCTGGAGTGCCGGGACATGTTCGATCGCCAGGAGATGCTCGACCAGGCCCAGTTCCAGGCAGGCGACGACCCCGTCGCAAACCTTGGCGGCATCACGCAGACTGCCACCACGAGCTGCACCGACACCATTGCGCCCGGCGACTCGGCCTACGACAACGGGCACGCCGCCGAGGACATCGAACGGTTGCGCAGCACCTGGGACGTGCCCACCATCGCGCTGCTCGGCGTCGGCAACGGCGCCCAGGTCGCGCTTGCCTACGCCGGATCGCACCCCAACAAGGTGGCACGGCTGGTGCTCGACTCCCCGCTGCCGCTTGGCATCGCCGCCGAGGCCGCGATGGAGCAGCGCATCAAGGGCGAACAGGCTTCGCTGGACGCGTGGGCCGCGCAGTGCATCGCCACCAATTGCCCACTGGCGCCCGACCCGAAGGGCGCGATCGACTCCCTGCTGGCATCTGCACGGACCGGCCAAGGACCCGGCGGCGCCTCGGTGGCGACGGTCGTCGACGCCATCACCACAGCACTGGCATATCCCCGCGGCGACAGGGTCAACGCAGGCAACGACCTCGCGGCGGCTGTGGCGGCGGCCCGTTCCGGCAACACCAACCAGATGACCAACCTGATCACTGCCGCCGACTCGCTGCGCCAGACTGACGGTCAGTTCGTCAACGGCTGCAGCGACTCGCTGAACCGGCCGACGCCGGACCGGGTCCGTGAGTTGGTGGTCGCCTGGGGCAAGCTCTATCCGCAGTTTGGCGCCGTCGGCGCGCTCAACCTGGTCAAGTGCCTGAATTGGCCCAGCGGATCGGCGCCGCAGGACCCCAAGAACCTGAAGGTCCCCGTGATGCTGCTCGGCGTGCAGAACGACCCGATCGTCGGCAACGAGGGTGTCGCGGCCGTCGCCGCAACGGTGATCAACGCAGGCACCACCAGCAAGCGAGCGATGTGGCAGGGCATCGGGCACGGCGCGATCATCTACTCGGCGTGCACGCTGCCGCCGGTCCTCGCCTACCTGAACAGCGGCAACCTGCCCGCGACCGACACGTTCTGCCCGGCCTGACACCGGGTTCACGACCGGTCGGTGTACGGTGCGCTGGTGGCGGCTCCTGACTCCATTCGAACCGGCCTGCTGAAGGCGTTCGCGCCCCGCACCACTCCCCCAAGCACGGCCACTGTATTGCGGTCCATCCTCTGGCCGATCGCGATTTTGATGGTCATCCATCGCAGCTACGTGCTGGCCACCAACGGCTACATCACCGACGACTACGGGCCGGTGTACCGCGCGGTGGTCAACTTCAAAATGGGCTGGGACATCTACAACGAGCACTTCGACCAGGTCGACCCCCACTACCTCTATCCACCCGGCGGCACTCTGATCATGGCGCCGTTCGGCTATCTGCCGGTCGACGCATCGCGGTACTGGTTCATCACGTTCAACACGATCGCCATCGTCCTCGCGGCGTGCTTACTGGTGAAGTTATTCGAACTCTCGTTGGGCTCGGTGGCGCTGCCCGCTCTGATCGTGGCGATGTTCTGCACCGAAAGCGTGGTCAACACACTGGTTTTCGGCAACATCAATGGCTGCGTCCTGTTGTTGGAGGTGTTGTTCTTCCGCTGGCTGCTCGACGGCAAGGTCGGCCACCAATGGTGGGCCGGGGTGGCGATCGGGCTGTCGTTGGTGGTGAAACCGTTACTGGCGCCACTGCTGTTGCTGCCACTGCTGAACCGCCAGTGGCGCCCTCTGGTGACCGCCGTCCTCGTGCCGCTGGTGTTCAACGCGGCGGCGTGGCCGTTGATCAGTGACCCGATGGACTACGTCACCCGCACGGTGCCGTATATCTTCTCGATCCGCGACTACTTCAACAGCTCGATCCAGGGCAACGGCACGTACTACGGCCTGCCGCTATGGCTGATCCTGTTGCTGCGCCTCACCTTTCTGGTGCTGGCGGTCGCCAGTCTGTGGCTGCTGTACCGCTACTACCGGACGCGGGATCCGCTGTTCTGGATGGCGACGTCGTCGGGTGTGCTGCTGATCGCGTCGTACTTGGTGCTGTCGCTGGGCCAGGGCTACTACTCGATGATGCTGTTCCCATTCTTGATGACGGTGGTGCTGCCCAATTCGGTGATCCGCAACTGGCCGGCGTGGCTGGCGATATACGGGTTCATGAGCGCCGACCGGTGGCTGCTCGGGCACTGGCCGACGACGGGGCGCTTCCTCGAGTACATGAAGTTCACCTACGGCTGGTGCCTGATGCTCATCGTGGTGTTCTGCGTGCTGTACTTCCGCTATCTCGACGCCAAAGCCGACGGCCGATTGGACGACGGCATCGATCCGCCGTGGATGAAGGCCAAGGAACCGGTGGCGGTCTAGATTTCGGGTCGTCCGCGGCATGCTCGACTGCAGACTGGCAACAAATGACGACGGCCGCAGAAGGTGTAGTCCTTGGGGAAGCCCGGGAATGAATATTCACGACGCCGGGGTTGTCGGTTAACAGTAGCTAAGTCCAGCCAACTAAACCTAGGGGTCCGCATGCCAACGTATCGAGCTTTTCAAGTCACAGGACAACGCCAGTTCGAACTCGTCGAGCGCGAGGTAGTCGATCCCGAACCCGGACACGTCCGTGTGCGTGTTCTCGCGTGCGGGGTGTGTCACAGCGATTTCCTCGCTGGAGAAGGTGTCCGGCCCGACCCTAGCCAGCCGGTGGTCCCCGGCCACGAGATCATCGGCGTCGTCGACGCGGTCGGCCCGGGTGTGACGGCATGGAGCGTCGGCGAACGCGTCGGCCTCGGCTTCCTCGGCGGCCACTGCGGCGAGTGCGCGCAATGCCGGCGGGGCGATTTCGTGAACTGCCTCAACCAGCCCCAGCCCGGAACCAGCGAAGACGGCGGCTACGCCGAGATGGTGTACGCGCGCGCGACCGGCCTGGTCCGCGTTCCCGAGTCACTGAACCCGATCGACGCCGCGCCGCTGTTGTGCGCGGGGGTCACCACGTTCAACGCGCTGCGCCACGCCGACGCTCCGCCAGGAGCCGTCGTCGCCATCCAGGGCATCGGCGGCCTCGGCCACATCGGCCTCCAACAGGCAAAACAACTCGGCTACCGGACCGTCGCGATCGCGCGCGGCCAAGACAAGGCCGAGCTGGCCACATCTCTCGGCGCCGACGACTACATCGACAGTGCGGCGACCGACCCCGGCGCGGCGCTGCAGGAATTGGGCGGAGCCGCCGTGATCGTCGCGACCGCCGCCAGCGGATCCTCGATGTCGCCACTGCTGGCGGGTCTGGCTCCGCGAGGAAAGCTCGTGGTGGTCGGAGCCGCGATGGATCCGATATCAGTGCAAACGTCGGATCTGATCTTCGGTGGGCGCTCCATCATCGGCAGCCTGACTGGCACTCCGGTCGAGAACGAGGACAACCTGGCGTTTGCCCTGAGCCACGGGATCAAATCGATGAACGAGGTTATGCCGTTCGAGGACGCGCCGAAGGCCTACGAGCGGATGATGTCAGGCGCCGCCCGATTCCGGATTGTGCTGGATATCGCTAGCGTGGACGCATGACAACGCCAGGGCCCAAGTTGGAACTCACCGACGACGAGTGGCGCAATAAACTCACACCCGACGAGTTTTCGGTGCTGCGACGCGCGGGCACCGAGCGGCCGTTCACCGGCGAGTACACCGACACCAAGACCGAAGGCGTCTACGTGTGCAGGGCCTGCGGAGCTGAATTGTTCCGCAGCAGTGAGAAGTTCGAATCTCATTGCGGCTGGCCGTCGTTCTTCGACCCGGCCGACTCCGATGCGGTGATCCTGAAGGTCGACGACGCGGGGGGCATGCACCGGGTCGAGGTGGTGTGCGCCAACTGCCACAGTCACCTCGGTCACGTCTTCGAGGGCGAGGGCTACCCGACGCCGACCGATCAGCGCTACTGCATCAACTCGATCTCGTTGCGGCTGGTACCCGCCGAGTCGTAGCACGATTAGACGCAAAGGCCCCGAACAATCGTGACGAGCTGGTCGCGCGCGGGACTGCCGGTGAGCAAGTTGCGGAGCCATGACGAAGTTATCGAGATAGATTATGGTTCACTGCGTTTCGACGAGACGGAAGCGCGCTGGTTCTTCAACGACATCGGCGGCTTGGAGCTGTCCGGTGCTGATGTGAATGCGCTGACGACATCGAGCGACGGCTGGGCCGCCGCATTGCAGCTGGCCACGCTGTCCCTGCGGGCAGGCGCCGACGCCGACCGCCTGATGAGCGGATTGTCCGGCGCGAACGACGTGATCGGTGAGTTCCTCGCCGAGAATGTCGTCGACGCCCTGGAACCGGAGGTGGCCCACTTCATGTTGGCCACCTCGATCACCGGGCGAACGTGTCCCGAGCTGGCGTGCGTGCTGGCGCAAACCTCGCGCGGACAGGCGATGCTCGAGGAAGTCGAGCGCCGCGGGTTGTTCCTCCAACAGGTCGAGGGCGAGCCGGGGTGGTTTCGGTATCACCAGATCTTCGCGGAGTTTCTACGTCGACGACTCGAACGTGACCGCCCCGGCGGGATCGGGCGGCATCACAGCTGCGCATCTTCGTGGTTCGCCGAACACGGACACCTCAACGAGGCCGTCGACCACGCCCTGGCCGCGGGAGATCCCGAAACCGCAGTTCAATTGGTCGAAACGGATGAGACCAGGCTGCTCGAGCAATCCAGGATGACCACCCTGCTCGGGATCATCGACAAGTGCCGCCGCGCGTGGTGGTGTCGCGGCCACGCCTGCCACTCGACCTCGCATGGGCGCATATCCCCCTGCAGCACTCGGCGCAGGCCCATGCGGCCCTGAGTCGATTCGAGGCGGCGGTTGACGGCGCGGAGCCCTCCGAGACAGCGCGGGCGGATCTACGGGCGGAAGCCGACGTGGTGCGCGGGGTCGCGGAGATATTCGCCGACCGAATCGACGGCGTGGACGCGCTTGTCGCTGAGGCGATGTCGCGTCCCACCACCCTGCATCCGCGGGTGGCCGGGGTGGCGGGAAACGTGGCGGCGTTCGCGGCGATCTGCGGCTTCGAGTTCGACGAGGCCCACCGCCTGTTGGAATGGGCGGCGCCCTACCAGGAGATGATGGGGCCGTTCGCCACCGTATACGCCCGCTGCTACGCGGTATCGCCGCCAGATATCAGCTCGACATCGAGCTGACACTGACATGCCTGCGTGAGGCATACGAGATCGGCGCGCGAGTGGGCCGACATTCGCACGCTGCGCGGCTTTCAGGCGCGCTGCTCGGCCAGGTGCTGTACAAGACCGGCGCGTTTACCGAAGCCGTGCGGCTTCTCGACGAGAGCTATCAACTCGGATCGGAGGGCGGCGGCGTCGACTGCCTGATTGCGAGTTATGTCTACGGCGCGAGAATCAAAGCGGCTCAAGGTGATCGCGCATCGGCCATCGAGCACCTTTCAGCCGGGATGAAGACGGCGGACCAATTGCGAATGCCGCGTCTCGCGGCGGCGATCAACAACGAGCGGATCCGACTCGGCATCGACATGCCCCCGGTCGTGACGGATCGACTGAGGTCTTACCGTGAGATCCCGCCCGACGACGGGATCGCCACGATGACAACCGAACTCGACGAGGACTCCGGGATCCGGCTCTTGCTCGCAAGCGACTCCGACGATGATCGCGAGCAGGCGCGTCGGCGCGCGGATCAGCTGCTCGCCGGAATCGACAGCGAGCGCCGACCATTGGCGGGCCTGAACGCTCGGCTGCTGCGAATCGAGACGCTTACGGCAACCGGCAGAACGGATGAAGCGCACATTGAGCGGGCCGATGTCGAAGCGCAGTTAGCCGGAATCGGGCTGGTCACGGCAGCTTGGCGATGAGTTCCTCTGGGCTGACGCGCGGGCCGGTGAAGAACGGGGTCTCTTCGCGGACGTGCCTGCGCGCATCGGTGTAGCGCAGCTTCCACATCAACTCGACGATGCGGGCCAGGTCGGGCCCCTCGAACGCCAAGATCCACTCGTAGTCGCCGAGCGCGAACGCCGGAACCGTGTTGGCCCGCACGTCGGGGTACTCGCGGCCGGCCATGCCATGCTCGACAAGCATCTTGCGTCGCTCGTCGTCCGGAAGCAGGTACCAGTCCAGTGACCGCACGAACGGATACACGCAGACGTAGTCACCCGGCGCCTCACCCGCGATGAACGCAGGCACATGGCTCTTGTTGAACTCGGCGGGCCGGTGCAGGGCGACGACGCTCCAAACCGGATCACTGGCCGACCCGAGCGCGGTGCGGCGGAACGCCGAATACGTGGCCTGCAGGTCCTCGACCCGTTCGGCGTGCGTCCAGATCATGAAGTCGGCGTCGGCACGGAAGCCCGCCACGTCGTAGAGGCCGCGGACGACGACGCCCTTGTCCTCCTGCTGCTTGAGGAACGTCGCGGTCTCGTCGACCACGGCAGCGCGCTCGTCCCCCAATGCCTCCGGTTGCACGGAGAAGACCGAGATCATCATGTATCTGGTCATCGAGTTGAGGGTGTCGTAGTCGAGCTTGGCCATGTCCTCTATCGTGCCACGCGCACGGTGACCAGCGACGCCGCCGCCCTGCTGGCAGCGGCCACACAGGCGGGCACGCCGATACCGTCCAGGTAGCCACCTGCGACGGCCAGCGTCGGCGGTAAACCCGCCCGCAGCTCGGCCACCAGGTCGGGATGGCCCGGCCCGTACTGGGGCATCGCGTCGATCCAGCGGTGCACATGGCAATCGACCGGCTCGACGTTGACTCCGAACACCGTGGCCAGGTCCTGCGAGGCCCACAACAGCAGATCCTCGTCACCTGCGCTGCGGGCTGCGTTGGTTTCGGCGGAGTCGCCGAACCGGCCGTACGACAACCGCACAAGCTCCACGTTGCCCCGCTGCCCCCATTTGCGGCTCGACAGTGTAATCGCCTTGGCGCGCAATCGTTCTCCGCTTGCCACTAGCACTCCGGACTGCTCGGGCAGCGGGACGCCACCCGGCAGCGCCAGCGCCACCAGCGCCGTCGACGCAACCGTGATCCGTCGAGCAGCCGCCGCCGTCTGCGGTGCCACTCCATCGATCAGGCTCGGCAGCTGCGGCGCAGGGACGGCCAACACCGCCGCGTCGGCGAGCCAGCGCTCCCCCTCGTCGTCGACCAGCTCCCATCCTCGCGGCGCACGGTTGACCTGTCCGACGGTCACCTGCGCCCACCGGATGGCTGCCCTGCTGACGAGCTCGTCGATCAGCACCGTGTATCCGCCGTCGATGGCACCGAACACCGACCCGGTTAGCGGGGGCGGTAGCGCTTCACGGACCGCGTCGGTCAGGTTGCGTGCGCCCCGGTCCAGCGCCGCTGCCAGCGTCGGAGCGGCCGACCGCAGACCTATCGTGGCCGCTGACCCGGCGTACACGCCCGCCAGCAGCGGGTCCACCGAGCGGGTCACCACCTGCTCGCCGAATCGATCGCCCACCAGGTCGGCCACTGACGGGTCGGCGCCGTGCCGCCAGGAGAACGGGCGGGCGCGTTCGTCGAGCATCCACTCGATCGTGGCATCGTCGACCAGCCCGGCCATGGCGTGCGGCTGTGTCGGGATGCCCTGCAGCGTGTCGGCGGGCAACGGGTGCAGCCTGCGCTGGCTGTAGATCAGCGGCCGCGCTCCGGTGGTGCCGATCTGCCTGCCTGCCAGGCCCAGCTCGGCCAGCAGCGCAGGCACCTCCGGTCGGCGCGCGATGAACGCCTCGGCGCCGACGTCCATCGGTTGGCCTCCGATCCGCTCGGTGCGCAGCACCCCGCCTAGCCGGTCGGCAGGGTCGAACACCGTGATCGTCGCGTCCGGCCCCGCAGCGACTCTCAGCCGGTAAGCCGCGACCAGGCCCGAAATCCCGCCCCCCACAACGGCATACGATCCATTCATAGAGAGTGCACCAATGCAACGGCGTCGGTGATGACGGACGGATCGGTGCCGGGCAGCACGCCATGGCCCAGGTTGAACACGTGGCCCGCCGCGCCCGCGTCGACCGCGCGCCTGCCGTCCTCGACGACGGCGCGCACCGCGCGCTCCACCACGGGGAAACCCGCGAGCAACACGACCGGATCGAGGTTGCCCTGCAGTGCGGTACCCGGTTGCACGCGCGCGGCGGCATCGGTCAGCGACGTTCGCCAATCAACCCCCACGACCGTTGCGCCTGCCTGCGACATCGCGCCAAGCAGCTCGGCGGTTCCGACACCGAAATGCGTCATCGGCACACCGGCGCCTGCAATGGTGGAAAACACCCTGCTGCTGTGCGGCAGCACGTAGCTGCGGTAGTCGGCCAGCGACAGCGTTCCCGCCCACGAATCGAACAGTTGAATCGCGTCGACTCCGGCGTCCACCTGGGTCTGCAGAAACGCGATCGTGACGTCGGTCAGCGTCGTCATCAGGGCGTGCCAGGTCGCGGGCTCGCCAAGCATCATCGCCTTGGTGCGTTCGTGGTTCCGGCTGGGACCACCCTCGACGAGATAGGACGCCAGCGTGAACGGCGCGCCCGCGAACCCGATGAGCGGAACGTCGCCCAACGCCGAAACCAGCTGCGTCACCGCCTGCGTGACGGGCGCGACCTGTTGCGGTTCAAGCGGTTTCACGGCTTGGACGTCAGCGACGGTACGTACGGGATGGGCGATCACCGGCCCGACATCGGGCACGATGTCCAGCTCGATGCCGGATGCGCGCAGCGGCACCACGATGTCGGAGAACAGGATCGCGGCGTCCAGTCCGTGCCTGCGGATCGGCTGCAGCGTGATCTCGGTGATCAGCTCGGCGTCGAAGCATGCCTGCATCATGGTGTTCTTGGCCCGCAGTGCCCGGTACTCGGGCAGCGACCGGCCTGCCTGCCGCATGAACCACACCGGCACGCGGCTGGGTTTGCGGCCGGTGGCAGCGGCCAGATAGGGCGACTCGGGCAGCTCGCGGCGGGTATTCATCGGCTCCAATGCTGCCATGCGGCCTCAGCCGTCGAGATCCTCGTCCTTCTCTTGGGCGGCGGGGTGGGAGATCGTCGGAGACTCTTTGGCGACCAGCGATGGCGGCCACGGCCGCGGCGTGATGCAGCGCGGGACCGCAGGCTGGCTCCCGCTCGTCGGGTTGTCCCAGTCGAACTCGACGTTCTTCCACGCGGCGGGCATGTCGAACGACGCACGCAGGCACTTGAACACCGCCGAGCCGAAGGACGTCTGACCGCTGGAGAAGCCGACGCCTCGAAACGAGACGTACTCGCCTGCGAACCTCGCCTCGTCGAAGGAGGTGTCTTTGCCCGTAAAGGTGGCACCGTCGAACGAGGTGCTGCGGGCGCGAAACGTCGACCCCACGAACGTGGCGTCGGATTCGAAGCTTGCCCCGTCGAACGAGACGACTTCGGCGTGGAATTCCACGTCATCGAACGAGGTGTTCGGGCCGCTGAACACGGCCCCGTCAAACCACACGTGCCTGCCGCTGAACCTCGCACCGGCAAACCAGGCGTCCTCGAACAACACACCGGTGAGATCGAAGTCGTTGCCGGACCAGCTCGTGTCGGCCGTGCCGGAAAGACGTTGCGACAGCACGCGACCGATCGTGTCGCGGACCTCGCGGTCGTTCTGGCGGACCGCTTGCCGCCGCGTCTCTTCGATGTTGACGGCCGGTGGTGTGGCCGACCACGTTGTGGTGGAGACGAACTCGCTGAGGTTGTTGCTGCCTGCGTCCGGGTCGTATGGCAGCCGCAGATAGCCGCACAGCACATCGATACATTGCTGGCGTCGCGAGAAAACCGGGCTTTCATCGGCGGCAGCGGCCATCGCGTACACACCGGCGATGCGCACCGCCGTGTCCGCGTCGCCAAGCTGAGCCGACGCCCCGCCGAATCGCTGCGCGAATTGCGCTCGCTCCGTGTCCTTTTGGCGTCGGTACACCACCACGAGCGCGACGGCGATGAGCACGCCGGCGATGGTGGGCAGCGAGGCCTTGACGACGTCGACAGCGCCGGCAGAGGTAGCGCGCTCGAACACCGCGCCTCCCGCGAGCCAAGACGCCAACGCGGCGAGACCGATGCCGATAACGACTGCAGCTGTGAGCGATCCAAACAACGGAATGGGCGGGGCGCGCCTACACGTGGCGACACCCCACGTGCGCGCGGTGCGTCGCAGGGTCTGCGCGGGCCGAAACGCCCAGGCCAGCAAACCGCCGACGATGACGGCGACCACGGCGGCGGCAGCGATGCGCACGGGCAGCTGACCCACGATCGACATACCGCGTCGCCCCGACACCGCTGGCAGGCCGAGTGCCCAGAAGGCCGCCCAGCCGGCGGCGACCGCGGGGGCGACGACGATCACCGCCAAAGCCCACGCCGGGGTCTTCCGAATCAGTCGAGGTCGCCGCAGGGCGGGATCCGCCTGGATCTGGGGCTTTTCTTGCTGGTCACCACGGTTGGGACGGGCGGTTTCCTCGATGGCATCAGCAACCCGTTCCGGCATGATCACATCGTCTCACCTCGGCTGCACCGGTCGCCCGCCAAATCGGCGCGCCTGCGCACAGGCCTGCCAAGATGGTCTAGCGTCAAACGGCATGACCACCGCCGAACCGGCTCAGTTCCGTGAAGCGGTGGCGGCCATGAATGCCACCACCGTGCGACCGGAAATCGAGCTCGGCCCCATCCGTCCGCCGCAGCGGCTGGCACCGTTCAGCTACGCACTGGGCGCAGAGGTCCGGCATCCCGACACAGCCATCGTCCCTGAGCGGTCGGAGGGTGACGCGTTCGGTCGACTGATCCTGTTGCACGACCCGGACGGCGCAGAGGCGTGGGACGGCACGATGCGGTTGGTCGCCTACATCCAGGCCGACCTCGATTCCAGCGAGGCCGTCGACCCGCTGCTCCCGGAAGTGGCGTGGAGCTGGCTTGTCGAAGCGCTGGAGGCGCGGGCAGAACATGTCACAGCACTCGGCGGCACCGTCACCGCCACCACATCGGTGCGCTACGGCGACATCTCCGGCCCCCCGCGCGCGCACCAGCTGGAGCTGCGGGCGTCGTGGACGGCGACGACGCTGGAGCTTGGCCCGCACGTGCAGGCGTTTTGCGAGGTGCTCGAGCACGCCGCGGGCCTACCTCCGGACGGGGTGACCGATCTGAGCTCCCGCACCCGCGCGTAACAGATGGCAGACTCCCCCGGGGATGACTCCGTGGCCGCCGAGACGGCTGAGCCGGAGGCCACGCCACTGCTGGTGCCGCGAGACGGGGTTCCCGAGCTGTCGATCAGCCGGACTGAAATTGCCAGGGCTGCAGAACTTTTGGCCTCAGGCGACGGGCCGTTCGCGATCGATGCCGAGCGGGCATCCGGCTTCAGGTACTCCAATCGCGCCTATTTGGTGCAGATCCGACGCGCAGGGACGGGCACCGTCCTGATCGATCCGGTCAGCCACGGCGACGACCCGTTGGCGACGCTGGCGCCGGTCGCCGATGTGCTGGCCACCGACGAGTGGGTGTTGCACGCGGCCGACCAGGACCTGCCGTGTCTGGCCGAGATCGGCATGAGGCCGCCGAAACTGTATGACACCGAGCTGGCAGGCAGGCTGGCCAACTTCGACCGGGTGAACCTGGCCGCAATGGTTCAGCGGCTGTTGGGGCTGCAGCTGATGAAGGGACACGGGGCGGCCGACTGGTCGAAGCGCCCGCTCCCGGACGACTGGCTGAACTATGCCGCGTTGGACGTCGAGGTGCTGCTCGAGATGCGCGACGCGATCGCCGACGTTCTGCATGTTCAAGGCAAAACCGACTGGGCTGCACAGGAATTCGAATATGCGCGCACATTAGAGGCCACTCCGACGCGACGGGATAGGTGGCGTCGTACGTCGGGCATCCACAAGGTGCGCAACCCGCGGGCGCTGGCGGCCGTGCGCGAGTTGTGGCAGACGCGCGATCAGATCGCCCGCCGTCGAGACATCGCGCCGGGGCGGATCCTGCCCGACTCCGCGATCATCAACGCGGCCACGGTCGACCCGGACAAGGTCGAGAAGCTAACCGAGTTGCCGGTGTTCGGCGGGAACCGGCAACGCCGCAGCGCACAGGTGTGGCTTGATGCCCTTGCCCGAGCCCGTACGGCGGACCCGCCAGAGGCTCAGGAGCCGTCGAACGGGCCGCCGCCAGCGTCGCGCTGGAGCCGCCGCAAGCCGGAGGCGGCCGTCCGGCTGGAAGCTGCCCGCGCAGGTCTTACCGCACTGTCGCAACAAGTTTCGGTTCCGACGGAGAATCTCGTCTCCCCCGACGTGGTGCGCCGACTCTGTTGGGATTGGCAGCCGGCCGAAGACACCCCGGCCGCGATCGACGACTTCTTGCGCGACGCCGGCGCACGGCCGTGGCAGCGTGAGCTAGCGGTTCCCGTGCTGACCGAGGCGCTCACCAATCCTGGCGAGCAGACGGGGCGGCCGGAACTTCTGTCGGACTAGCCGAGGCGGTCGACGTGGTCCAGAAAATGCGCCAGAACCGCGTCGGGTGCCTCGATCTGCGGCCAGTGCCCGATGTTGTCGTCGAGCATCACGACGTCCGGATTCGGGATGACCTCCTGATAGCGCTGCGCCATGTGCTTACCCGAGTTCGGGTCTATCGGCCCGTCTATCAACCGCATCGGGATGTCGGTCTCGCGCATCGCCCGCACCCACCGATTGCGATGGGCGTATCGGTCATTGACGAACCTGCCGACCTTGTGGGTCACCCGCTTGCCGTCGTTGTACTCGAGGATCTCGTGGAACAGGTCGAGCATCCGCCGCGACGGCTTGGTGTCGGGCCCGAACATCTCGTTGATCGTGGGTTCGATCAGCCGCCGGGACATTGAACTGCCCTGCAGTGGACTCAGGATGTCCCCCAACGGTGTTCGCGACAGGACCTTCTGCATAAGCCGTGGGGTATAGGTCTCGTTGAACAGCCCGCCGTTGAGCCACGTGATCGATTCGATCCGCAGCGATCCGTAGACCTGCTCAGAGAACTCGTGCCGTGCCAGCAATTCCTGGCCGACCGAGTCGCCGAGATCGTGGGCGAGTATGTGCGCGGACTCGACACCGAGATGAGCCAGCAGTGCCTCATGCATATCGGCATGGTCGTGCACCGTGTACTCGTAGGCGACCGGCTTGTCGGAGAACCCCATGCCGAGCATGTCGGGTGCGATCACGGTGAACCGTTCGGTCAGCCTGTCCCACAACGGCGCCCAGTCCCAGGTGTTGAACGGATAGCCGTGAATGAGCAGCAAGCCGGGCCCGTTGCCCTCGGTGCGATAGAAGATGTCGAAGCCCAGATAGTCGAAGTTCTGGCCTGCGGCCTTCCAGCGCTCGAGTTCGGCGTCCATGTCCTGAGGCTAGCCGGGTTCCTTGACCAGCTCGACGGCGATCTAGTCGAGGCGCTCGCTGACTTCTCGTTCATGAACGGACGCGCCAAGCGCGGCCACCCAGCCGGTGATCTGGCGGGCGATGTTGCGGTCCGTCAGGCCGACCTCGGCCAGCACCTCACCCCGCGACGCGTGCGCGAAGAATTCCTGCGGCAGCCCGACGTCGCGACACGGCACATCGATCTCGGCGCGCCGCAGCGTCGCCGAAACGGCCGAGCCGACACCGCCTGCCACACCGTTGTCCTCGACGGTGACCACCAGCTTGTGCGCCTTGGCCAATTCGGATATCGGCTGCGGCACCGGTAGCACCCAGCGCGGGTCGACGACCGTCACACCGATGCCCTGGTTACGCAGCAGCTCGGCGACCGCCAGCGCCATCGCCGCGAAAGGCCCGATCGCGACCAACAGCACGTCGTCGGAGAGACCGTCGGCAGGAACGGCGAGAACGTCCACACCGCCCCGCCTCTCGAGCGCCGGAATGTCTTCGCCCACATCCCCTTTCGGGAAACGCAGGGCGGTCGGACCGTCGTCGACGTCGAGTGCCTCGCCGAGCTCTTCGCGCAGCCGAGTGCCGTCGCGCGGTGCGGCGACGCGCATGCCCGGCACGATGCCGAGCATCGACAGATCCCACATGCCGTTGTGGCTGGCGCCGTCGGGGCCGGTCACACCGGACCGGTCCAGCACCATCGTCACCGGCAGCTTGTGCAGCGCCACATCCATCATGACCTGGTCAAACGCCCGGTTCAGGAACGTCGAGTAGATGGCCACCACCGGATGCAGGCCACCCATCGCAAGTCCGGCAGCCGACGTCAGCGCATGCTGCTCGGCGATTCCGACGTCGAAGAAACGGTCGGGGAATCGTTGCCGGAACGCGCTCAGCCCTGTGGGCCCCGGCATGGCGGCGGTGATCGCCACGATGTCGCGGCGCTTGGCGGCCAGCCGGATCAGGGCCTCGGAGAACGTCGACGTCCAGCCGGGACCCGGAATCGACGTGGCCTGCCCCGTATGGGGGTCGATCACGCCGGTGGAGTGCATCTGCTCGGCCTCGTCGTTTTCGGCGGGCGGATACCCCATGCCCTTGCGGGTGACGACGTGCACGATGACCGGCGCGTTGAAGCCGCGCGCGCTGCGCAGCGCCGTCTCCACCGCGTGCTCGTCGTGGCCATCGATGGGGCCGACGTACTTCAGGCCGAGGTCGGTGAACATCACCTGCGGCGACAACGCGTCCTTGATGCCCGCCTTGACGCTGTGCAGGCACTGGTAGCACAGCTCGCCTACGAGCGGCACGCCGCGCAGTGCCCTGCGCCCCTCGTCGAGCACCTTCTCGTAGCCCGGCTGCAGCCGCAGCCCGGCCAGGTGTTCGGCGAATCCGCCAATGGTCGGCGCGTAGCTGCGGCCGTTGTCGTTGACCACGATGATGACCGGCCTGCGTGCGGTGGCGATGTTGTTCAGCGCCTCCCAGCACATGCCGCCGGTCAGCGCCCCGTCACCGACGACAGCGACCACATGCCGGTTGCGGTGACCCGAGAGCTCGAACGCCTTGGCCAGCCCGTCGGCGTATGACAGCGCCGAACTCGCGTGGCTGGACTCCACCCAGTCGTGCTCGCTCTCGTCACGCGACGGATAGCCCGAAAGGCCGCCCTTCTTGCGCAGGGTGTCGAAGTCGTGGCATCGACCCGTCAGCATCTTGTGCACGTAGGCCTGATGGCCGGTGTCGAAGATGATCGGGTCGTGCGGCGAGTCGAACACGCGATGCAGTGCGAGTGTGAGCTCCACCACGCCGAGATTGGGGCCGAGGTGCCCGCCCGTCGCCGCGACCTTGTGGATCAGGAATTCACGGATTTCCTGTGCCAGATCGCTGAGCTGGTTCTGAGAAAGATGCTGCAGATCGGCGGGACCGCGGATCTGTTCAAGCATTAGGTCAGTGTACGCAGGGGCTCGTGCCTCAGTCCTGTCGAGACTCGTAGATATCGGGCACACCGTCGTCGTCTGAGTCGGCGGTCTCGAAAAGATAAATGCGCCGATACGCCGCGTTGCGGCTCAGCAAGACAACCGAAGCCAATACACCTGCGATAACGGACCCGACCAGCACGCCGATCTTGACGTCGGCGCCCGCAGGCGTGCCGTGGCCGAACGCAAGTTCACCGATTAATAACGAAACTGTGAAGCCGATGCCTGCCAGCAGCGACACGCCGAGCACGTCGCGCCATCCGAGGTCGTCGTCGAGACTCGCGCCGCTGAATTTGGCCAACAGGAATGCGGTGCAGAGAACGCCGAGCGGCTTGCCGAGCACCAGGCCCGCGATGACGCCCAGCGTGACCGGATGGGCGACGGCTTCGCCGAATCCAGACCAACCGCCGACCGTCACACCCGCGGCGAAAAACGCGAAGACGGGCACCGCGAAGCCCGCGGACAACGGCCGCAGGACATGTTCGAAGTCCTCGGCCGACGCGTGCCGTCCGAGCACCGGCACGGTGAACCCCAGCACCACGCCCGCCACAGTGGCGTGCACACCGCTGGCATGTACCAGCGCCCACGTGGCGACACCCAGCGGCACCAACACCCACCAGCGGCCGAAGCCACGTTGCACTGCCAGCGCGAACAGTCCCCCAGGGATCAGCGCGAGCGCCAGCGGTCCTGGCGAAAGGCGGTCGGTGTAGAAGACGGCGATGACGATGATGGCGAGCAGGTCGTCGACCACGGCCAGGGTCAGCAGGAACGTCCGCAGGGCGCTGGGCAAGTGCGTGGACAGCACCGCCAGCACCGCGAGCGCGAACGCGATGTCGGTGGCCGTCGGCACGGCCCAGCCGACCAGATTCTCTGGGTGGCCACCTGCCAGGTTGATCGCCACGAAGATCGACGCGGGCACCAGCATGCCGCCGACCGCGGCCAGAATCGGCAACGCGGCCCTGCGCGGATCGCGCAGATCACCGGCCACGAACTCGCGCTTGAGCTCCAGTCCGACGACGAAGAAGAAGATCGCCAGCAGCCCGTCCGCCGCCCACGCCGAGACGCTCAGCCGCAGATGCAGAGCTTCGGGGCCGAACGCGAACTCAGACATCGCGTCATAGGCGTGCGACCACGGCGAATTCGCCCACCCGACAGCCACTCCCGCGGCAACGAGCAGCAGCACACCGCCGACGGTCTCCTCGCGGAGGATCTCGGCGAACCGCTTGGCCTCCGACCACGAACCGCGGGCCAGTAGGCGACTGCCCGTGTTGTCGTGGCGATTGCTCATCGTTCGCTCTCCGGTCGGCGTTGTCGATCGCCGACCAGCCTTCCCGGCACACCTGGGCTGAACGTAGCAGCCAGACGTAGCCCCCCGCGACGCGATTTGCCGGGATACCTTGAATTGTCATGGTGATCGAACAGCAGAGCATCGTCGATGCACCCGCCGAGCAGGTGTGGGCCCGTGTGGTCACACCCGAGGGCATCAACGACGAGCTTCGTCCCTGGATGACGATGTCGATGCCGCGGGGTGCCGAATCCTTGACCGTCGACAACGTGCCCGTAGGCACCCCGATCGGGCGCTGCTGGATGCGATTGTTCGGAGTGTTGCCGTTCGACTACGACCACCTGATGATCGCCGAGCTGGATCCGGGTCGTGGATTCGACGAACAGTCGACGATGCTCAGCATGCGAAGTTGGCGCCATCAGCGCACCGTCGAACCCGATGGTGACGCCAAAACCGTTGTGCGCGATCGTCTCACGTTCGAGCTCCGTACTCCGCTGCGTCCACTGACGCCCATCGTCACGCGGGGCATCGGCGCCCTGTGCGGACACCGGCACCGCCGCCTGCAGAGGTACTTCGCTAACGCGTGAGCACTGCCACGCACTCGACATGGTGCGTCAGCGGAAACGAGTCGAATACCCGCAGATCTTCGACGGTATAGCCGTGCCCGAGGTACAGCCCGACGTCGCGTGCGAAAGACGCCGCCTCGCAACCGATGTGGACCACCCTGGGTACCTCGGCGGCGGCCAGAAGGTCGATCACCTCGCGGCCCGCCCCTGATCGCGGCGGGTCAAGCACCGCCACATCGGCCCGCTCGGACTGCAGGCTCAGTGCCCGGCGCACCGAGTCCGTCACCACCGACACCCAGCCGAAGTCGGCCAGTGCCGCGCGCGCCGAGCGCGACGCCCCGCGAGAGGTGTCGACTGTGACGACCCGTCCCTTCTCGCCGACCGCCTGTGCCAGGACTGCCGCGAAAACCCCTGCCCCGCCATACAAATCCCATGCCGTCATGCCCGTGTCGAGCTGCGCCCAGCCGGACACCAACTCGCTGTAGACGCGGGCGGCGTCGCGGTGCGCCTGCCAGAACGCGGTCACCGGCACCCGCCAGGTTCGTTCCCCGACCCGCTGCACCGCCTCGTATTTGCCGTCGACCACCTGAGTCGCCGTCTTTCGTCCGATCCGCGGCCCCGATTGCACAACGTGGCGGTCACCGTCGTCGTCGACCGCCACGTGTAGCTGTACCCCCGGCGGCCACACCCAGTCGTTCAGCCCGTCGAGCATGCCTGCGGGAAGCTGCCCGCAGTTCAGCTCGGTGACCAGCTCCGAACTGTGATAGCGGTGAAAGCCCGCCTGGCCCTCGCCCGACGTGTCCAGCCGCACCCGGGTCCGCCACCCCGTGGCGCCAACCTCTCCGACCGCCTCAGCAGCGGCCGTGTCCTGGTCGCGCCACCGGTAGCCGCCCAGCCGCGCCAACTGGTTGGCGACTACGGCGCCCTTCAGCCTGCGGGTGGCATCGGGTTCGGCGAACGCCACATCGCAGCAGCCGGCGCCGTCCACACCCGCGATCGGGCACAACGAGTCGATGCGGTCAGGCGAGGGCTCGATCACCTCGATAACGTCGGCGTGCCAATACGATCCGTGGTCACCGACGACGCGCACTTTTACCGTCTCCCCCGGCAGCGCGTACCGCACGAACACCACCCGGCCCTCATGGCGCGCAACACAGCTGCCACCGTTGGCCGGTGGCCCTGCGGTCAGCGTCAGTTCCGTCGGCCATGGCGGCGGCTCGACGAGCTCTTCACTCACTCCAGGAAGCCCCTGCGTATATCGCCAGGCGCCGCATGCGGCTCCAGCGTCTTGAGCCGCTCCGACGAACTCAGTTGCCACGGTACCGATGTCACCATCACGTTCGGCATGAACAGCAGCCTGCCCTTCAGCCGCAGCGCGCTCTGGTTGTGCAGTATCTGTTCCCACCAGTGCCCGACGACGTACTCCGGGATGAACACCGTCACCACAGTCCGCGGCGACTCCTTGCTGACCCGCTTCACGTATTCCAGCACCGGGCGGGTGATCTCGCGATACGGCGAGGCAATCACCTTGAGCGGCACACTTATATCGCTGTCTTCCCATTTGTGGACCAGCTCGCGGGTCTCGGCGTCGTCCACGCTGACGGTGATCGCCTCGAGCGCGTCCGGCCGGGTGGCGCGGGCATACGCCAGCGCCCTCATCGTCGGCAGATGCAGCTTGGACACCAGCACGACGGCGTGATTGCGGCTCGGCAACACCATGGCCCCGTCGTCCGCGGCGGCCTGCTCCTCCAACTCACGGGCAACGGTGTCGTAATGCTTGTGAATCATTTTCATGATCACGAACAGCGCGCCCATCGCCAGAATCGCGATCCACGCCCCTGCGAGGAACTTCGTCACCACCACAATGATCAGCACGGTGCCCGTGCAGATGAAGCCGACCGCATTGATCACCCGCGACCGCATCATGTGGCGCCGCACGGCAGAGTCGGTCTCGGTGCGCAGCAGCCGCGTCCAGTGCCGGATCATGCCGATCTGGCTCAGCGTGAACGACACGAACACCCCGACGATGTAGAGCTGGATCAGCGCCGTCACCTCGGCGCGGAACGAGACGACGAAAGCGATTGCGGCGAACGCGAGAAACAGAATGCCGTTGGAGAACGCGAGCCGGTCGCCCCTGGTGTGCAGCTGCCGTGGCAGGAAACGGTCTTGCGCCAGAATCGAACCCAGCACCGGGAACCCGTTGAAGGCGGTGTTGGCGGCCAACACCAGGATCAGTGCGGTGACCCCCGCGATGAGGTACAGCCCGATCGGGAAGTTGTGGAAGACGGCCTCGGCCAACTGCGCGATCAGCGTCTTCTGATGGTAGTCGGCCGGCGCACCGATGAGCTGTTCGTGCGGGCGCTCGGCCATTTGGGCGCCGGTCGCCTTGGCCAGCATGATGATGCCGATGAACAGCGTGACCGAGATGATGCCAAGCAACAACAGCGTCGTTGCGGCGTTGCGCGACTTGGGTTTCTGAAAGGCCGGCACGCCGTTGCTGATGGCCTCGACGCCTGTTAGCGCCGCGCTACCCGACGAGAACGCCCGTGCGATCAAGAACACCAACGCAAACCCGAGGACGTCACCGTGTTCGGAATGCAAGGCGAATGCGGCCGACTCTGCGCGCAACGGCTCGCCCAGTAGGTAGATCTGAAAGAATCCCCAACCGAGCATGATGTACATCCCGATCATGAACGCGTAGGTGGGGATCGCGAAGGCGGTGCCCGACTCCCGGATACCGCGCAGGTTTATCGACGCCAGTAGCAGGATCGCAACGACTGCGAACAACACCTTGTGGGTTGCGATGAACGGCACGGCGGACCCGATGTTCGACATCGCCGAAGACATCGAGACCGCGACGGTCAGTACGTAGTCGACAAGAAGCGCACTCGCCACAGTCAAACCGGCCGTGTGTCCCAGGTTGGTGGTGACCACCTCGTAGTCGCCGCCGCCGGACGGATAGGCGTGCACGTTCTGCCGGTAACTGGCGATCACGACCAGCATGACCGCCGCGACTGCCAGCCCGATCCACGGCGCCATCGATACCGCGGACAGACCTGCGACCGACAACACGAGGAAGATTTCCTCAGGGGCATACGCGACCGAGGACAGGGCGTCGGACGCGAAGACCGGCAGAGCTATCCGCTTGGGCAAGAGAGTGTGCGCCAGCCGGTCGCTGCGGAACGGCCGACCGAGAACCAACCGCCGAGCGGCGGTCGAAAGCTTAGACACGAGTGCCAAGAGTAAGCCCACGAGCGAATGGCTGTAGCGTTCCGTGTGCGGAGATTCGCAGGCACTACTTCTGGGACCGCAGCCGAAAGGATCACCAGGTGCGTGTAGTGGTCATGGGATGCGGCCGCGTGGGCGCATCACTGTCGGACAGCCTCGCCAGAATCGGCCACGACGTGGCCGTCATCGATCGCGATGGCACGGCATTTCACCGCCTGTCTCCCGGGTTTCCTGGCGAGCGCGTGCTGGGGATGGGGTTCGACCGCGACGTCCTGCTGCGGGCAGGCATCGAGGAGGCCGGAGCGTTCGCGGCCGTCTCGTCGGGCGACAACTCCAACATCATCTCGGCGCGGGTGGCCCGCGAGACGTTCGGGATCGAGCGTGTCGTGGCCCGCATCTACGACGCCAAGCGTGCGGCCGTCTACGAACGTCTAGGCATCCCGACGGTGGCCACCGTGCCGTGGACGACCGACCGGCTGCTCAACGTGCTCACCCGGGAGACGGAGACCACCAAGTGGCGTGACCCGACCGGCAACGTCGGCGTGACCGAGCTGGCGCTTCACGAGGCCTGGATGGGCCACCGAATCACCGACCTGGAGGTCGCAACCCGTGCGCGGGTGGCATTCCTCATCCGGTTCGGCCAGGGCCATCTGCCGGACCCGAAAACCGTCATCCAGGCGGGCGATCAGGTGTACATGGCGGCGATCGCCGGACACATCGCCGAAGCCCTGGCCATTGCGGCCCTGCCGCCGAGCGAGGACATCGAGAGCGTATGAAGGTCGCGATTGCCGGGGCTGGGGCCGTCGGCCGCTCCATCGCCCGCGAGCTCATCGAAAACCACGACGTCACGCTGCTGGAGCGCAACCCCGACCACATCGACGTCGACGCCATCCCCGCCGCGCAGTGGCGGCTCGGCGACGCGTGCGAGCTGACCCTGCTCGAGTCGGTCAAGCTCGAGGAGTTCGACGTCGTGATCGCCGCGACCGGCGACGACAAGGCCAACGTGGTCGTCAGCCTGCTGGCCAAGACCGAGTTCGCGGTGCCTCGTGTGGTGGCCCGCGTCAACGATCCGCGCAACGAGTGGCTGTTCGACGAGAGCTGGGGCGTGGACGTCGCCGTGTCGACACCCCGCATGCTGGCGTCGCTCGTCGAGGAGGCGGTCGCCGTTGGTGACCTGGTGCGACTCATGACGTTCCGTAAGGGTCAGGCGAATCTGGTCGAGATCACGCTGCCCGACGACACGCCGTGGGGCGGCAAGCCGGTCAAGCGGCTCGAACTGCCCCGCGACGCCACGCTGGTGACGATCGTGCGCGGGCCGAGGGTGATCGTGCCCGAGCGGGACGAGCCACTCGAAGGCGGCGACGAGCTGGTGTTCGTGGCCATCGCGGAGGTCGAGGACGAACTGCGCGAGCTGCTGCTGCATCCGTAGTGGCGCTGAGTCCTCAGCTACGCGCGTAAGCGGGCGGCGGCGTTGCGCGATCGTGGCAGCTCGCCGCCGTCTCCTCCGTCACGCGGGTCATGTCGCCCTGTGTGTTGCGGATGCCCACCGCCGAGATGACCCCCGCGACAGCGAACAGCACCGCCGCCACCAACACTCCTCGCCGAAAACCCGCGAAATCGACTGCGCCACCAATGATCACACCGGCGCACGCGATCGCGATCAATCCCGAGATCCTCGAAACGGCGTTGTTGACCGCCGAACCGATGCCGCTTTGCGCCGGATCGACGGCAGCAAGAACCGCCGCCGTCAACGGCGAAACCGTTATCGACAGGCCCAGCCCGAACACCACGAGGCCGGGCAGCATCTGCGTCCAGAAGTCGAACGGCTCGCGCGTCATCAGCATCCACAGGTAGCCGGCCGCGGCAATCAGCGGACCGACGGCCATGAACACCCGTGGCCCGTGCACGCCGGCCAGCGTGCCGAACCGGCGGGCCAGAAAGAACGACAGCACCGGCAGCGGCAGCGTGGCCAGCCCCGCCTCGGTGGCCGACAGTCCCGCGGTCTCCTGCAGGAACAGCGCAACGATCAACGTGCCGAGCGAGACCGCGGCGTAGAGAAACACCGTTGCGAGATTGCCCACCGCGAAATTGCGGGCGGCGAAGATGTGGAGCGGCATCATCGGGTGACGGCTGTAGTGCTCCCACCACGGGAACGCGATCAGGCAAGCCACGCCGATCACCAGGCTGACGACGACGGCTGTGTTCGAGAAGCCCAGCCGCTGCCCCTCGATGAGGGCGTACACCGCGCAGGTGAGGCCCACGGCGTTGAGTGCTGCGCCGACGTAGTCGACGCTCTCGGAGCGGTTCGCAGCGAACTCGCCTGCAGGCAGCCTGGTCGTCAGATAGACCGTCACCGCCAGCGGCACGATGTTGACCGCGAAGATCCACCGCCAACCCACCGCATCGACGAGCACGCCGCCGAGCAGCGGGCCGATCACGAACGCCGTGCCCGTCCACGCCGTCCACGTACCGATCGCACGCGACTGCGCGGCCCCCGAGAACCGCGCGTTGATCATCGCCAGCGAGCTGGGCACCAGGAACGCCGCGCCGACGCCCTGCAGGCACCGCGCTGCCACGAGCACCCCGCCGGTCGGCGCCAGCGCGCACAGCAGTGAGGACACCGCGAAGACGACCAGGCCCATGCGGAGCACCAACAGCCTGCCGAACTGATCAGAGATTGCGCCTGCGACGAGAATCAGCGCACCGAGGGTGAGCAGATAGCCGTCGACCACCCACTGCTGCAGGGCGAGGCCGCCGCTGAACTCCTTGCCGATCGCGGGCAGCGCCAGGTTGACCACCGATCCGTCAAGGAACGCCACAAACGAGGCCAACACCGCGACCGCGATCAGCGGCCTGTCGGTTTCGGTGTCAGTGGGCATCGGGTTGAGCAACGCCCCCAGGTTCGTCGACGGTCGTCCCGTTCTTCGCGGCGTTATGCGTGTGCACCGCCCGCTGGGCGGCCCGAATGGCCAGGTACGTCACCAGCGCCGCCACCGCGGTGAGCGGCCAGCCCATCGCTATGCGGGCAACACCAAGCCACCCCGTCTGGTTGGCGTCGTAGAGGTGTTGCTGCACAACGAAGCGTGAGGTGAACACGAGCACCCACACGAACGTCGCCAGATCGAACGCCACCACCGCCCTGCGAACCCCGCGCCAGTCTCGGTCGTGTGAGTTGACCCACCCCCAGATGTAGCCGACGGCGGGACGACGAACGAGGATCGACAGCCCGAAGACGACGGCCCACAACAGCGACATCCAGATGCCAAGCAGGAAGTAGCCCTTGGATTCGCCGACGACGTAGGCGATCAGCGCGCTTATCCCGACGCCGAAGAAGCCGGAGATCGCCGGCTGGATGGACTCGCGGCGGATCAGCCGCCACACCAGGATCAGCGCCGCCACACCCAGCGCCGCGCCGATCGCGGGCATCAACCCGAGGGCCGTGGATACCGGAACGAACACCACGACAGGCAGCGAGGAGTAGATCAGCCCGCTGATGCCGCCCATCTGTTCGAGGACGGCGGCCCCGCGAGCGGGGAATCTGCTTGGGTCTTTGGTTCCGTCCCCCGGCTCAGGTCCGGGGTCACTCACTTCTGAATCTCGTAGTGCGGGTTGTAAATCGCCTTGGCGCCGTTCTCCAGCTTGCCGATGCGGCCGTGCACCTTGAGCGTGCGACCGGACTCGATACCGGGGATGCGGCGCTGGCCGAGCCATACCAGCATCACCGAGTCGCTGCCGTCGAACAGTTCGGCCTTCACACCACCCGAACAGCCCTTGCCGTTGCATTCGACACTTCGCAGTGTGCCGACCATCGTGACTTCCTGACCGCGCTGACAGTCGATCGCCTTCTGGGCGCCGGTACTGACCGCTTCGTCACTCAGCTCTTCGACGTCAAGTTGCTCCGGGTCCTCCGTCAACCGGCGAGTGAGCCGGCGCAGATACCCTTCGGCCGTGGCCATGGCCTCTCCTGACTTCCGCAGATCCACCATGGATCTACCCAATCCAACGCCACGGTAGACCTCTTGGTTCCGATATGCCACGCGGGGCTGGGTCGCCACGCCGACGTGTCGGTGAACGGGGCACGATCATCTGATGGCGGTAAATCTGCGCGGTGTCACGGCGGTTCTGCTGCCGGGCACCGGATCCGACGACGACTTCGTCTACCGGGCGTTTTCTGCTGCGATGCACGAGGTCGGCGCGGTAGTCGTGACGCCGGCCCCGCAGCCGGACCGGCTCATCGACGGCTACCTCGATGCGCTCGACAACGCTGCGCGAGCCGACCCGATCGCGGTCGGCGGGGTGTCCATTGGGGCCGCGGTGGCCGCCGCGTGGGCGCTCGCCCATCCGGGGCACGCCGTCGCCGTGCTGGCCGCCCTCCCGGCCTGGACGGGCGACCCAGACACCGCGCCAGCCGCCCTGGCCGCGCGACACACCGCGGACATGCTGCGCCGCGATGGCCTTGCGTCGGCCACCGCACAGATGCGGGCCTCCAGCCCGCCGTGGCTGGCCGACGAACTGACCCGGTCCTGGGTCGGCCAGTGGCCCGCACTGCCCGAAGCCATGGACGAGGCGTCCCGTTTCGTCGCACCGACCTGCGGACAGCTGGAGGGTCTGGCCGTGCCGATGGGGATTGCCGCCACGACCGATGACCCCGTGCATCCGGTCGAGGTCGGCATCGAATGGGCGGCGGCAGTGCCGCGAGCGGCGCTGCGCACCGTCACGCTCGACGAGATGGGCGTCGACCCTGGGGTGCTGGGCGCGGCATGCCTGGCCGCGCTGGCCGATGCCTAACCGCCAGTGATGGTCCGCAGCTGCTGCATGGCCGTCCCGTGCTCGCTGCGGCGCGCGACGGGTTCCGGCGGAGGCGGCTGCTGGCCGGCTTGCTGACCCTCTTGAGCCTGCGCGGCTTGCTCGGCCGCTGCTCGCAGTTGCGCCGCCATCGGCTCGGGCAATTGCACCTGCAGTGGCGCGCGGACCGGCATCGGCGTGTCTCCGCGCCGAACGACGGTGTCCGCCAATGCATTCCGTGCCTCGGTAGCCAACTCCGCGATTCTGTCCTGTGGGCCGTTAATGACGCATCGAATCATCCATCGATAACCGTCGACGCCGATGAACCGGACAACGCCTGCCGGCTGGTCCGGCTCCGGCGTAGCGACGCCCACCACCTCGCGCCCCCAGGGGCCGTCCTCGATGCTGACGTTGGCCACGTCCTTGCGTAGCGAGTCGGCCAGTTCCGATGCGACCTCCCGCCACAGCCCAGGCGTCTTAGGCGCGGCGTAGGCGGCGATGGTGAAGCGGCCGTTCGGCGTCACCACCCACACGGCACTGGGAACGCCCATCTCGGTGAGCTCGACCTGCACCTGTCCGGCCTCAGGCATCGGGATCAGCACCGAGCCGAGGTCGAGCCGGGCCACTGCCGCCGTCGCGGGATCGTCGAAGTCGTCGACGTCGAAGGGGCCGTCGAGGTCGTCGACGTCGTTGATGTCGCCAGGGCCGTTCACGTCATCGCCGTCACTGTGCTTTTCGAGTGCCATTTTCACAAACTCGCATGTCCGCCGGAGGAACCGTGGCCACCGTCGCCACGGGATGTGTCGGCCAGGCCGGCCTCGTCGAACGACGTCACCTCGACCAGTTCGGGCAACTCAACCCGCTGCACCAGCAGCTGGGCGATCCGGTCTCCGCGATGCAAGACGATCGGCGTCTCGGGGTCGAGATTGATCAGCGAGACCTTGATCTCACCGCGGTAGCCTGCGTCGATCGTGCCCGGGCTGTTGACGATCGAAAGTCCCACGCGCGCAGCCAAACCCGAACGCGGATGCACCAGTCCGACCATGCCATGCGGGATGGCGACAGCGATGCCGGTAGGCACCAACGCCCGCTGACCCGGCGCCAGCTCGACATCGTGTGCACTGAAGAGGTCGACGCCCGCATCGCCGTCATGGGCACGGCTGGGCATCGGCAATTCGCGATCCAGGCGCACGACCGCCAGAGAGGTGGACACGACGTCAGAGATTACTCTTGGCCGCGTGTCCGACACGCGCGCCACCGCGCAATCCCTGCGCTACCGCGAACGGTTGTCGGTGCCTTGGTGGTGGTGGCCGCCCGGACTGGGGCTGGCGGGCCTGATCGCGCTCGAGGTGAATCAGGGCGTGCCCGCGCTGCCGAACTGGGTGCCGTTTGCCGTGCTGCTGCCGGTCGCCGCCGTCGTCCTGCTGTGGTTCGGCAGGTACGAGGTGCGCGTGGTCGACGGTTCGGGCGAGACGGAGCTGTGGGTCGGGGCCGCACACCTGCCCGTCAGCGTGGTCGCACGGTCCGCCGACGTGCCCAAGTCGGCCAAGTCGGCCGCGCTGGGTCGCCAGCTCGATCCGGCGGCATACGTCATCCATCGAGCTTGGGTCGGACCCATGGCCCTCCTCGTCCTTGACGATCCCGACGATCCGACGCCGTACTGGCTGATCAGTTGCCGTCACCCAGACCGCGTGCTGGCGGCGCTCGGCAGGCGCTAGGCCGCGCAGTCGGTGCAGATCATCACGCCGTTCTTCTCGCTCGCCAGCCGGCTGCGGTGGTGCACCAGGAAGCAACTCGAGCACGTGAACTCGTCAGCCTGCTTCGGAATCACCCGTACCGACAGCTCTTCGCCGGAGAGATCGGCGCCGGGCAGCTCGAAAGATTCGGCGGATTCGGACTCGTCAACGTCAACCACCGCCGACTGCGCTTCGTTGCGCCGTGCCTTCAGTTCCTCGAGCGAATCCTCGGAAACGTCGTCGGTCTCGGTGCGCCGTGGGGCGTCGTAATCGGTAGCCATAGCCATGTCCCCTCCATAAACCTTGCAGCAGAGCTTTGTACCAGCGTCGAACGCAATACCCAAACGATTCGTGCCCGTTCTGACACCCGTTCCAGTGTGATTTACGTCACACTCTAGTTCGCGCCGCTCGGAAGGCCCCGCGACGATGGCCTTAGAGTGCAGTCGTGGTCGCGCAAATCACAGACGGAACCGCGTTCGACAAACGGGGTCGCCCCTTTCGTCACCGCAACTTTCTGCCTGCAATCCTGCTGTTCATCGCCCTGGCGGTGGTGACGATGTTGGTCTGGGTGATGGCCTTGAATCAGCCGGTCGACGTCCATGAGGCGGCGGCATGCAACGCGCCGCCCCCGGCTGCCGATCCGAACGACCCCGCACAGAAGCTCGGCGAGCAGCTGTCGCGGTCGACGATGACGCAGGTCACCCCTGCCAAGCTTGCCGACACCAAAATCCGTGTCCTCAACGCCAGCGGCCAGGGCGGTCAGGCTGGCGAGGTGGCGGGCGCACTTCGCGACCTCGGCTACGCCGAACCTGCCGCAGCCAACGACACCGTGTATGCCAACACCCGGCTGGAATGTCAGGGCCAGATCCGGTTCGGTCCGTCTGGGCGCGCGGCAGCCGCGGCGGTGTGGCTGGTCGCGCCGTGCACCGAGCTGTTCCAGGATCAGCGCAGCGACGCCACCGTCGACCTGGCCATCGGCACCGAGTTCACCCAGTTGACCCACAGCGACGACATCGACGCGGTGCTGGCCAGCCTGCGTCCCGGCGCCACCCAGGCGGCGGATCCGACACTGCTGACGAAGATCTCGACCACGATCACGCTGGTTGGCGGCACCATGTTCCTGATGTGGCTTGGCGAGCAGATCACCTCGCGCGGCATCGGCAACGGCATCTCGCTCATCATTCTCGCGGGCATCGTCGCTGAACTGCCTTCGGCCATCGCCGGCACGCTCGAACTGGTCCGTCAGGGCGCGTTGTCGACCTTCCTCATTCTTGGCGATCATCATCATGGCAATCGCCGTGATCGCGCTTGATCGTGTTCGTCGAGCGTGCGCAGCGCCGCTTGCTGATCCAGTATCCAAAGCGCCAGGTCGGCAACAAGATGTTCGAAGGCCAGTCCTCGCATCTGCCGCTCAAGCTCAACACGGCAGGCGTTATTCCGCCGATCTTCGCATCGTCATTGCTGCTGCTGCCGACCACGATTGCCTCGTTCAACGCGGGCAAGGGGCCGGAATGGTTTCAGACCATCACGACCCAGCTGGGCGCACGGACGTCCACTGTTTCTGGTCTGTATCTGGGCGATGATCGTATTCTTCGCCTTCTTCTATACGGCGATCGTGTTCAACCCGACCGAGACAGCCGACAACCTCAAGAAGCATGGCGGCTTCATTCCGGGCATCCGTCCGGGCGAGCGGACGGCTGAGTATATCGACTATGTGCTATCTCGCATCACGGTGCTGGGTGCGATTTACTTGCGGTGGTGTGTTTGATCCCGGAAATCCTGATTTCCTACGCCTCGGTCCCATTCTATCTCGGCGGCACGTCTTTGCTGATGTCGTCAGCGTCACGATGGACACCGTTGCACAGGTTCAGGGCTATCTGCTGGCACATCAGTATGAAGGTCTGATCCGCAAATCCAAATTGAGAGGCCGCCGTAAATGAGGCTGATTCTTCTCGGGCCGCCGGGGGCGGGCAAGGGAACGCAAGCGCAGCGTCTGGTCCATAAGCACGGCATCGTTCAGCTCTCCACTGGAGACATGCTGCGCGCAGCAGTTGCTGCCGAAACGCCGGTTGGCATTCAGGCCAAAGAGATCATGGCGAGCGGCGCATTGGTGCCTGACGAAGTCGTGGTCGGAATCATTCGGATCGCATCGAACTGCCGGACGCGAAAAACGGATTTATCCTCGATGGATTTCCGCGCACCGTGCCACAGGCTGAAGCTTCGACGAACTTCTGAAAAAGAAGGGTCTCAAGCTCGACGCCGTCATCGAGTTGCGCGTCAACGAAAGCGCGCTGATCAATCGCGTCGAAACCCGTGTCGCGCAGATCGCGCGCGCGGTGAAGAAGTGCGCATCGACGATACGCCGGAAGTTCTGTCCAACCGCCTCCCGAGCTATCGCGCGCTAGACCGAGCCGCTGGTTCACTATTATTCCGAGAAGCGGAAGCTCGCGGACCGTCGACGGCATGATGACCATCGAAGAGGTGACGGCTGAGATTGGCCGAATCCTGGTGGCGCTGGGCGCGTCCGAATCGGGCGAAAAAGCCGCCCGCCAAGAAGCCGCCCGCGAAGCGATCCGCCCACGCCAAGAAGGCCAAAAAGGCTACCAATAAGCCGTCCAAAAAGGCCGCTTCCAAGGGTCCCAAGAAAGGCTCGAAGAAGGGGGCCAAAAAGGCCAAAAAAGCCGCCAAGAAGGCCTCCAAAGCGGCCCGGAAGGGCGCCAACAAGGCTTCAAAGCGAGCTTCCAAGACCGTTAAAAAGGGTTGTAAAAAGGCCAAATCGGCCAAGCGGGCGAACCTCAAGAAATCGGCCAAAAAGTCAGCAAAACGGCGGGCTTAAGCCCCCGGAACGGTTGACGAAACGCCGGTAAATACATTAATAAGCCCCGCATCCAGTCGGATACATGTCAGACGATGCCGGGCCCCGAAAAGAAAATGGGGAGGGCGTCGTGTTCGCGTTTGTGGACAAGATGCCCGAGCTAAACCAAATCACCAGGCCGATCCATGATGGACGGCGACAGGAGCGAAGACCTTGGCCCGTATTGCCGGTGTGAACATTCCGACCAACAAGCGCGTGATCATCGCGCTTCAGTACATTCATGGGATCGGCGAAAAGAACGCCGCGACCATCGTCGAGCAGCTCGGATTCCTCGAGCGCCGCGTGTCGCAGCTGACCGACGCAGAAGTCTTGCAGATCCGCGAAATGATCGATCGTGATTTCCTTGTCGAAGGCGACCTTCGTCGCGAAGTCGGCATGAACATCAAGCGCCTGATGGACTCGGCTGCTATCGCGGCCTGCGTCATCGCCGCGGCTTGCCAGTGCGCGGTCAGCGCACGCACACCAATGCGCGCACGCGCAAGGGTCCGGCAAAAGCCATCGCCGGCAAGAAGAAGTAATTTTCGTTTTATTCGCCGACCGATCCGGTCCTGTAAGGGGCCGGGTGATCACCTTAAATTCCCCAGCGTCTGGCAATACGGACGCGCTCGAAGGAAAAGACTATGGGTAAAGAAGCTACAGGCGTCCGCCGTCGGGAACGCAAGAATATCACCTCTGGCATTGCTCACGTGAACTCCTCGTTCAACAACACCATCATCACCATCACCGACGTGCAGGGCAACACGATTGCATGGTCGTCGGCTGGCATGATGGGCTTCAAGGGCTCGCGCAAGTCGACGCCGTATGCCGCACAGGTCGCTGCGGAAGACGTGTCGAAGAAGGCGCAGGAGCACGGCATGCGCACGCTGGAAGTCGAAGTCGCTGGTCCAGGTTCGGGCCGTAAATCGGCGCTGCGCGCTTTGCAGGCTGCTGGCTTCACCGTCACCTCGATCCGCGACGTGACCACGATCCCGCACAACGGCTGCCGTCCGCGCAAGCGCCGTCGCGTTTGATTTTCTGCCGGGGCGATATGCGCCCACGTTTCGTTTGTCGGATGCTGCGCGATCGATCCGCGCACTTCGGCACCAAGACCTCTAGCGCCAGTAATTGAATGGCATGGGTGAACCAGTGACGATCCAGAAAAATTGGCAAGAACTTATCCGTCCGAACAAACTCAGGACCCTGGTTCGGACCCGACCCGTTTCGCTACGGTCGTCGCCGAACCACTGGAGCGCGGCTACGGCTAGACGCTGGGCAATGCGCTCCGGCGCGTGCTGCTCTCCTCGCTGCAGGGCGCAGCGGTGCAGTCGCTTCAGATCGACGGCGTCTTGCACGAGTTCTCCTCGATGGCCGGCGTGCGCGAAGACGTCACCGATATCGTCCTGAACATGAAGGAAATCTCGATCAAGATGAAGGGGGAAGGGCCCAAGCGCATGGTCGTCAACAAGCCGGTCCGGGCGCCGTCACCGCCGGCGACATCCAGATCGCCGGCGACGTCAAAGTGCTCAATCCTGACTAGCTCTGCCGCTGGATGACGGCGCCGAAATCCGCATCGAATTCACCGTCAATTCCGGCAAGGGCTATGTCGCCGCAGAGCGCAACCGTCCGGAAGACGCGCCAATCGGCCTGATCCCGGTCGACAGCCTGTTCTCGCCAGTGCGCAAGGTTTCGTACAAGGTCGAGAATACCCGCGAAGGCCAGATCCTCGATTACGACAAGCTCACGCTTGACGATTGAAACCAACGGTGCGATCTCGCCGGACGACGCGCTCGCTTACTCCCGCGCGCATCCTGCAAGACCAGCTCAACGTGTTCGTGAACTTCGAAGAAGCCACGCAAGCAGGAAACCGCAGGAAGTCATTCCCGATCTCGCGTTCAACCCTGCGTTCCTCAAGAAGGTCGACGAACTCGAATTGTCGGTGCGTTCGGCGAACTGCCTGAAGAACGACAACATCGTCTACATCGGCGACCTCGTGCAGAAGTCGGAAGCGGAAATGCTGCGCACCCCGAACTTCGGCCGCAAGTCGCTGAACGAGATCAAGGAAGTGCTGGCCCAGATGGGTCTGCATCTCGGCATGGAAGTGCCAGGCTGGCCGCCGGAGAATATCGACGAATTGGCCAAGCGCTTCGAGGATCACTACTGAGATTTGTCGCCGGCTCAATCCGGCCACGATTAGGGCGAACGCAGGCAGCCCACCTGAGAAAAATGTCCGACGCGCCGTCGCGAAATAGAAAAGGATTAAGTTATGCGTCACGGCAAGTACATCGTAAGCTCAACCGCACCGCAGAACACCGCCGGGCGACGTTCGCAAAGATGTGCGCGGCGCTGATCAAGCACGAGCAGATCGTCACCACGCTGCCGAAGGCGAAGGAGTTGCGACCAATCGTCGAGAAGCTGGTGACGCTCGGCAAGAAGGGCGGCCTTTCGCTGCGCCGTCAGGCCATCAGCGAAATGCGCGACCTCGATCAGGTCAAGAAAGCTGTTTGACGTTCTGGGCCCCGCGCTACAAGGATCGTCAGGGCGGCTACACCCGCATCATCAAGGCTGGCTTCCGCTACGGCGACAACGCGCCAATGGCCGTGATTCAATTCGTGGACCGTGACGAAGACGCCA
>CAWIEE010000003.1:0-69755 GCA_963835075.1 uncultured Actinomycetota bacterium
CGGATTCGCCAGCTCGTCCTGACGCATCCGGGCCGCATACATGGCGACCGCCGCGAGCAGAGCGGGCGCGATGCCTGCCACCAGGAAAATCGTCTGCATCGAAACGACTTTCGACACAGCGCCGACGATCGCATGGCGCCGCGCATGACAAGTGAGTCCGACAATTTGCATCGCTCAAATCGTGGTCCCGCATATGGACGCGATTTGGACTAGGCATATCCCCCGGATTTAGTAGTCGGTGAAATTCGGCGACCGCCGCTGCTGAAAGGCGCGCGCCCTCGAGGAAGTCGTTGGATTCCAGCAGCACCAACTGGCCCTGTTCTCACGCTCCAGCGCCGCCTCCAACGCAATAAGCGTCGCGGCATTGATCGCGTGCTTGGTCTTGCGCAGGCCGCGACCGGCCCGGAGGCCACCGGGCCGACCACCTTGTCCACCTCCGCGTCGAGCTGGTCGGCCGGATACACGGCCGTGACCAGGCCCCACTCGTACGCCTCCGCGCCGGGATCCGCTCGGAAGCAGCGCCATCCGCATGGCGCGGTACGGCCGACCGAAGCTGCGATCAACGCCGATGCTCCACCGTCTGGCATCAACCCGATTTGGTGAACGCCAGCATGAAAAATGCGCTTCTCCGAAGCCAATACGACATCGCATGCCAACGCCAATGACGCACCGACACCTGCCGCGGGTCCCTGTACGACCGCCACGACCGGCTGCGGGAGGTTGACGATCGACCGGACCACGCCGTTGGCAGCGTCGAGGACGTCGGCGGGGGTGCCGCTCGCGCCGGGTTTGACTTGGTCGTCCTCGCTGATTCCCGCACCGGAGGAAAAGCCGCGGCCGGCTCCACCGAGCCGCACGACCTTGACCCGCGGGTCGTCCGCAGCCTGCTCAAGCGCGGCGGGGATCCCCTTGAGCATCGCCGCCGTCAGCGAGTTCAGGCTGTCCGGACGGTTCAGCGTCACGGCCAACACATCGTCGGCGAGCTCGACGGAAAGGTCGTCGGGGTCTAGGTGTAGCCGCCGCGCGAGGAGTCCGTGTCGTCATAGAAGGCACCCTAGGTGCGGCCCCACTTGGTTATACAAGTAAGCTATGTCGGCGTCGAACGGAGGGCGTTGGTCGGATGAAGGGACGGTAGAGGATGGCTGGACCACTGAAGGGACTGCGAGTCGTCGAGCTGGCCGGCATCGGCCCGGGCCCACACGCCGCGATGATTCTGGGAGACCTGGGCGCCGACGTCGTGCGCGTCGAGCGCCCGGCAAGGAACCCGCGACCGAACCCGGACGCGACTACCTGCTGCGCAACCGGCGATCGGTCGCCGCGACCTGAAGAGCGACGGAGGGCCGCGACCTCGTGCTGCGGCTGATCGCCAACGCCGACGTCCTGATCGAGGGCTACCGCCCAGGCGTCACCGAGCGCCTCGGCCTCGGGCCCGCAGGACTGCGCCAAGGTCAACGAGCGGCTGATCTATGCCCGCATGACCGGCTGGGGCCAGACCGGTCCGCGCAGCCAGCAGGCCGGCCACGACATCAACTACATCTCGCTGAACGGCGTGCTGCACGCCATCGGCCGCACGGACGAGCGGCCCGTCCCGCCGCTGAATCTGGTCGGCGACTTCGGCGGCGGCTCGATGTTTCTCGTCGTCGGCATCCTGTCCGCGCTGTGGGAGCGGCAGCGGTCCGGCAAGGGCCAGGTCGTCGACGCGGCCATGGTCGACGGCTCCAGCGTGCTGATCGCACGATGATGTGGGCGTTCCGGGCCATCGGGCATGTGGACCGACGACGCGCGGTGCCAACATGCTCGACACCGGCGCGCCCTATTACGACACCTACGACCTGCGCCGACGGTCGCTACGTCGCCGTCGGCGCCATCGAACCGCAGTTCTACGCCGAACTGCTGGCCGGGCTCGGCCTGGACCGCGCCGACCTGCCCGGCCAGAACGACGTCAGCCGCTGGCCCGAACTGCGTGCCAAGCTCACCGAGGAGTTCGCGTCCAGGATCGCGATCACTGGGCCAAGGTGTTCGCCGACAGCGACGCGTGCTGACGCCGGTGCTGGCGTTCGGCGAGGTCGAGACCGAGCCGCACATCACCGAGCGCGAACACGTTCTATCGAGAGTCGACGGCGACCTGCAGCCGCTGCCGGCGCCGCGGTTTTCCCGCACCGTGCCTTCCAGACGCCGATGCCGCCGCGGTGCCCGGCGCCGACACCGAAGCCGTCCTCGCGACTGGGTATAGTCCCAACCAACGTTGGGTGGATTCAAGAGAGGAAATCATCAGTGGAGATCAAAGACGCCGTAGCCGTCGTCACCGGCGGTGCGTCGGGCCTCGGCCTGGCGACCACCAAGCGACTGCTCGACGCGGGCGCTCAGGTGGTGGTGATCGACCTCAGGGGCGAGGACGCGGTCGCCGAACTCGGCGATCGCGCCAAGTTCGTCGAGGCCAACGTCACCGACGAGGCCGCCGTCAGCAAGGCGCTCGACGTCGCGGAGTCACTCGGTCCGCTGCGGATCAACGTCAACTGCGCCGGCATCGGCAACGCCATCAAGACCCTGTCCAAGGACGGCCCGTTCCCGCTGGACGCCTTCAAGAAGGTCGTCGAGGTCAACCTGATCGGCACGTTCAACGTGCTTCGCCTGGCCGCCGAGCGCATCGCCAAGAACTCGAGCCGGATCGGCGAGGAGCGCGGCGTCATCATCAACACCGCCTCGGTCGCGGCGTTCGAGGGCCAGATCGGCCAGGCCGCCTACTCGGCATCCAAGGGCGGCGTCGTCGGCATGACCCTGCCGATCGCCCGCGACCTGTCGCGCGAGCTGATCCGCGTCGTCACCATCGCGCCCGGCCTGTTCAAGACCCCGCTGCTGGGTTCGCTGCCCGAGGAGGCGCAGGCAGTCGCTGGGCAAGCAGGTGCCGCATCCGGCCCGCCTCGGCGACCCCGACGAGTACGGCGCGCTGGCCGTGCACATCATCGAGAACCCGATGCTCAACGGTGAAGTGATCCGCCTGGACGGCGCGATCCGGATGGCGCCGCGATGAGCGCTTGCGCGAAGAGGAGACAGACGCCGATGAGTATTACGACGAAGTTCACCGAGACGTTCGGGGTCGAGCACCCCGTCGTGCAGGGCGGCATGCAGTGGGTCGGACGCGCGGAACTGGTTGCGGCTGTCGCTAACTCGGGCGCGCTGGGTTTCATCACGGCGCTGACTCAGCCGACGCCTGCCGATCTCGCGAAAGAGATCGACAGGTGCAGGGAGCTGACCGACAAGCCGTTCGGGGTGAACCTGACGATCCTGCCCACCATCAACCCGCCGCCGTATGACGAGTACCGCAAGGTGATCGTCGATGCGGGCATCAAGATCGTGGAGACCGCGGGGTCCAACCCGGCGCCGCACCTGCCGATGTTTCACGACAACGGCATCAAGGTGCTGCACAAGTGCACGTCGGTGCGGCATGCGGTCAAGGCGCAGAGCCTCGGTGTGGACGGCATCAGCATCGACGGGTTCGAGTGCGCCGGGCATCCCGGCGAGGACGACATCCCCGGCCTGGTTCTGATCCCTGCGGCCGCCGCCAAGATCGACATCCCGATGATCGCCTCGGGCGGCTTCGCCGACGCGCGCGGTCTGGTCGCGGCGCTCGCGCTGGGCGCCGACGGAATCAACATGGGCTCGCGCTTCATGTGCACCGTGGAGTCGGCCATCCACCAGAACGTCAAGGAAGCAATCGTTGCGGGCAGCGAATTGGACACCGAGCTGATTTTCCGTCCGTTGCGCAATACGGCGCGGGTGGCCAGCAATGCGGTATCGCGTGAGGTGGTCGAGATCCTCAACCGTGGCGGCGAGTTCCCCGACGTCAAGGACCTGGTTGCAGGCGTCCGCGGGGTCAAGGTGTTCGAGAACGGTGACCTGGACGCCGGCATCTGGTCCGTCGGTACCGCGATGGGCCTGATCAACGACATCCCGACGGTCGGTGAGCTGGTGTCACGCATCGTCGACGAGGCTGAGGAGCTGATCACCGGTCGGCTGGCCGACATGGTCGCGGCCGAAGCAGAAGAAAATGTGGCTTAGAAAGCTAAGGAAATAGGGATATCGACGCGGGGCCCGTACCGGGCAGTTGTCGCAGGTGAACGCGCACCGTGAGGCGCGCGCTTACTCAGACTGCGGCGCGCAGGGGGTGCTCGTCGTCGAGCTGCTCCGAGGTGTCGCCCTCAACCAGGAAATCCCCGTGGTAGAGCGCCTCGAAGTCAACCTTGATGACATCAGCACTGGTGTCGTCGATCCACATGTACTGGACAGTAACCATCACCATTAAGAGTTCTTTGAGTCACGATTCGGAAAATGGTGGCAATTCTTACCGCTGGGTAGGTTCGTCAGTTACCCGCCGGTAGCCCAAACCATGCCGAGCAGACGCAAAAGCACCTCGAAACGCCCATGATGAGGGGCTTTTGCGTCTGCTCGCGGGGCCTCAGGCAGCATTTGGCTCGCCTGCAGGGCCGGTGAAGTGGCTCGGGTTCATCCCGTTCAGCTATATCCAGGTCAGCAGCGCCGCGGCGATCGCCAGGATCAGCAGATCCATCGCCACCCAGGGGGCTGAACCGCCAGCGTCCGAAGATCCGGCGTCGACGGAGTAGCTGGCTGCGCCGGTGAAAAGCAACGCGGCCGCGCCGTAGTTACGTGGGAAGGCGAGACGTGTTGACGCTCGTAAGTTATCGTTGGTAAGTTAGCGCCGGTATCTCAAACGTGACGAGCGGAAGGCGCAATGTGCTGCAACGAATCGCACTGCTGGCGATTGCCGCGCCGCGACGAATAATCGCGGTCGCGGTTTTCGTCATGGTGGCCTGCGGCATCTTCGGAATCCCGGTCGCCAAATATCTGTCCGCCGGTGGCTTCCAGGACCCGACGTCGGAGTCGTCGCAGGCGACCAAGGTCCTGGTCGACAAGTTCGGCCAGGGCGATATGCAGCTGGTGATCACCGTGACATCGAACGACGGCGCGCAGGGACCGGCGGCCCGCGCCGTCGGAACCGATATCGCCTCGCAGCTGAAGGCTTCGCCGTATGTGGCCGACCTGACTTCCGCGTGGACCGCGCCCGCGCCCGGGGCGCCAGCGCTGGTCAGTAAGGACGGCAAGACCGGATTGATCGTCGCAGGCATCACCGGCGGCGAAAGTGGAGCCCAGAAACACGCCAAGACGCTGACGGACCAGCTCGTGCACGACCGCGACGGCGTCGCTGTGCGTGCCGGCGGCGTGGCGATGACGTATGTCCAGATCAACGGCCAGAGCGAAAAAGACTTGCTGACGATGGAGGCGATCGCGATACCGCTGAGCTTCGTCGTGCTGGTGTGGGTGTTCGGCGGATTGATGGCAGCGGCCTTGCCACTGACCGTCGGAGTATTCGCGATCCTGGGCTCGATGGCGGTGCTGCGAGTGATCACCCTGTTCACCGACGTCTCGATCTTCGCGCTGAACCTCAGCATCGCGATGGGTCTGGCGCTTGCCATCGACTACTCGCTGTTGATCATCAGCCGGTTCCGCGACGAGTTGGCCGACGGTGCCGACCGCGAACACGCGCTGGTTCGCACGATGACGACCGCCGGCCGCACCGTGTTGTTCTCGGCGATGACGGTCGCCCTGTCGATGGTCGCGATGGTGCTGTTCCCGATGTACTTCCTCAAGTCCTTCGCCTATGCAGGCATCGCGGTCGTGGCGTTCGCCGCCATCGCCGCGATCGTGGTGGTGCCTGCCGCCATAGCGTTGCTCGGCGACCGGTTGGACTCGCTGGACACCCGCCGCGTGTTCCGCTGGCTCCTCAGTCGACCCGACCCCGAACGCAAACCGGTCGAGCAGATGTTCTGGTATCGATCCACCAAGTTCGTTATGCGCCGGTCGATTCCCGTTGGCCTCGCGATCGTCGCTCTGCTGCTGCTACTCGGCGCGCCGTTCCTTGGCATCAAGTGGGGCTTCCCGGACGACCGCGTGCTCCCGCAATCGCAGTCGGCGCGGCAGGTCGGTGATGAACTGCGAAGCAACTTCGCCGTCGACTCGTCGACCAACGTCACGGTTGTCATCGCTGACGCCGTCGGTTTGCCTCCCGCCGAACTGGACCAGTACGCCGAGTCGCTGTCTCGGGTCACCGACGTATCGGCGGTGTCCGCTCCCGGCGGCACATTCGTCGACGGCAGGCTCGCCGGACCGCCCTCGGCAGCCACCGGAATGAAAGACGCCAGTGCGTTTCTGACCATCGGCAGCACCGCGCCACTGTTCACCGACGCCTCCGAAGCCCAACTCGACGGAGTGCATGCGGTGGCCCCGCCGGGCGGCAAATCCGTGCAGGTGACCGGGCTGGCGCAGATCAACCGCGATAGCGCTGCGGCGATCACGTCCAGGCTGCCACTGGTGTTGGGAGTCATCGCCGCGATCTCATTCGTGCTGTTGTTCCTGCTCACCGGCAGCGTGGTGTTGCCGCTGAAGGCGTTGGTGCTCAACGTTTTATCGCTGACCGCCGCGTTCGGCGCGTTGGTGTGGATCTTCCAGGATGGCCATCTGGGCGCGCTGGGGACGACGTCGACGGGCACGCTGGTGGCCAACATGCCGGTGCTGCTGTTCTGCGTCGCGTTCGGGTTGTCGATGGACTATGAGGTGTTCCTGATCTCGCGGATCCGCGAATACTGGCTCAAGTCCGGAAGGACCCGGGCGGACAACGACGACAGCGTCGCGCTCGGCCTTGCCAAGACCGGGCGCGTCGTCACCGCGGCTGCATTGCTGATGACGATCTCGTTCGCCGCACTGATCGCTGCGCAGGTCGCGTTCATGCGGATGATGGGCGTGGGTATGACGCTCGCCATCATCGTCGATGCGACGCTGGTCCGCATGGCGTTGGTGCCTGCGTTCATGCATCTGCTCGGCCGGTGGAATTGGTGGGCGCCCAAACCGCTTGCGCGGCTGCACGAACGCATCGGCATCAGCGAGGCGGGCGACGAAGACGTGCCGTCGATGACCGAGCCAGTCGGATCTCGATGAAACGACGCCGCGCGCCGCGCGGTTCAGGTGAGCAATTGCGCGACGAGATCCTCGACGCGACCACCGAACTGCTGCTGGAAACCGGTCACGCCAAGGAGGTGTCCATCCGTTCGGTGGCGCAGCGGGTCGGGGTAACGCCGCCGTCGATCTATCTGCATTTCGCCGACAAGGACACCCTGCTTGACGCGGTGTGCGCCCGGTACTTCGAAAAGCTCGACGAGGAGATGCAGCGCGTCGCGGCCGATCAACCGTCGATGATCGACCTGCTGCGTGCGCAGGGCCTTGCCTATGTTCGATTTGCCTTGAAAACCCCTGAGCTGTACCGCATTGCGATGATGGGCGAGAGCCGTCAGGGCAGCGATGTCGACATGGCACTGAATACATCGGCGTTCGTGCACATGCGCAACTCGGTGGAGTCGCTGATCGAGGAGGGTGTCTACCCGCCGTGTGACCCAATCGCCAAGGCGCTCGAGTTGTGGACGGCAGCGCATGGCGTCGCAGCGCTGCTGATCTCGCGGCCGTACCTGCCATTTGGAGATGTGGAGGAATTCGCCGATCGTATGCTGAGAGCGGTTTGCATCGGCCACATCGTGTCGGGTTCGATCGGGCTCGATGTGGCGCCGCGGGACGGGATAGCAATGTTGAAGGGGATGCTCGATGAGCAGCAACACCGTGGATAATGCGTTCTTCGCGCGGTTCTGGACATTCATGTCGGCGCATGAGCCCGAATCCGTGCGGGCATGGCGGCGCGAGGTTCTGGATGGCCTCTCGGGCCGGGTTCTGGAGGTCGGAGCCGGCACCGGAACGAACTTCGCGCTATACCCCGACTCTGTCACGGAGGTGGTCGCGCTCGAACCCGAGCGGCGGCTAGCCTCGATCGCGCGCCAGGCTGCGTTGTCCGCGCCCGTGCCGGTTACGGTCTCTGATAGCACGATCGAGTCCGTGGATGCAGGCGAACCGTTCGACGCTGTAGTTTGTTCGCTGGTGCTGTGCTCGGTCGACCAACCCGAAGCAGTGCTGCGACAAATCTTTTCGATACTGCGACCCGGCGGCGAGCTTCGCTATCTGGAGCACATCGCCAGTGCCGGCGCTCGCGGACGGCTGCAGCGTGTGGCCGACGCGACCGTATGGCCCAGGCTGTTCGGCAACTGTCATACACACCGCGACACCGAGCGCGCGATCGGCGATGCCGGCTTTCGGCCCCAGGCCGCGAGGCATGACGTGGAGTTCCCGGCCTGGGTGCCGATGCCAGTCTCCGAGGTCGTGATCGGCCGGGCGGTCAAGCCGGCGTAGCTAGCCGAGCAGTGCCGGGATCCGCGGCAACAGCCCAGGCAGGGCACCCGCCGCGGTTTCCCTTAGCGACACGGTCGCAACATCGGAGAGCGGCGTGCGCTCCGGGTTCACCTCGATGACGACGGTGCCGTTGGCCAGCGCCAGCTCGGGCAGCCCGGCCGCGGGGTAGACGATCGACGAGGTACCCACCACGATCACCACGTCGGCGGCGGTCACCGCCTCGACCGAGCGCTGCCACGCCTCATCGGGCAGCGGCTCGCCGAACCACACCACGTTGGGCCGGATGAATCCGCCGCACTCGTGGCGCGGCGGGTCGACGGACTCGACGGGTTCAGGCATATCGGGAATCTCGCCGCCATACTCGCGTTGGCAACGGTCGCAACGGAATTCGAACAGGCTGCCGTGCAAGTGGTGGACGTGTTTGCTACCCGCGCGCTCGTGCAGATTGTCGACGTTCTGGGTGACGACATGTACGTCGGCGTAATCCTGCCAGGCCGCGACGGCGAGGTGGCCGTTGTTGGGCGCAACCGCCCCCATCATGTGATGCCGCCACAGGTACCACGCCCAGACCTTGTCCGGGTTGGCGCGCCAGCCCCCGGCGCTGGAGATCTCGTACGGGTCGACCTTCGCCCACAGGCCCGTCTCGGCATCACGGAACGTCGGCACGCCGCTCTCTGCGGAAATGCCCGCTCCGCTGAGCACCGTCACTTGCACATCACCAAACTAGCCGGTTTGGGCGATACTGAGCACGTGGCCGAGTTGGGGGATTGGGTACGCGTCGATCCACACGCTGCCAAGCCGCTCTTCGACCAGCTAAGGACGCAGATCATCGACGGGATCCGGGACGGCATCTTGCCCCCGGGCACCAGGTTGCCGACGGTCCGCGAACTGGCGGGGAAGATGGGCCTGGCCGTCAATACGGTTGCGCGCGCATATCGGGAGTTGGAATCGGCCGGCGTGCTCGAAACCCGCGGTCGCTTCGGCACTTTCGTCGCACGCGTCGATCCAGCCGATACCGCAATGGCGACGGCGGCGCATGCGTTTGTTTCGTCGGCGCGCGCGCTGGGGATAGACAAGGCCGAGGCGATGCGATACGTCGAGGCGGCGTTCGGCTAGCCGCGGTTACCGCGCCAGCGCACGACGTCGAGCGCGACAGCCACGTCGACGCTGGCCACCGCGAGCGGCCGGGGCAAAAGTCGCTCGGCGCGGGCAAGCCGGCGCAGCAGCGTGTTGCGGTGGGTGTAGAGCCGCGCAGCGGCGCGGGAGGCGTTGCACTGTTCGGCAACGAATGTGCGCACGGTGTCTTGTAGCTCGGCGTTTGCCGACTCGAGGTCTCCGAGCGTATGCGTGACGAACTCAGCGGCACGGTCGGCGTCGGCAGTGATGAGTGCGACGAGCTGGACATCGGTGAACAGCGCCATCTGCTGTGGTGAACCCAGCCTGGCCATCAGCTGTTGGGTGGTGATCGCGTCGAAGTGGCTGCGCCGAAATCCGTCGATACCGTTGCCCGTCGGTCCGATCGCGATGCGGACATCGGGCGTCTCGCTGACCGAACGCAGCAACGCATCGACGTCGACGGCGAGGGTGCCTGGCACCCAAACCCATCGGGTTGCCGTGCTGGCAAGCACGCTCAGCGGCCTGGCCCCGCCTGCGGCGTGCCCGAGCGCCTCGGCTGCTCCATCGAGCCGGGCCAGGTTGCCTTTCGGGTCGTCGCTCCAGACGACCGCAGCGGTGTGAAGTCCGGTCAACGCGTAACCGAGACGGCCCTCGGCGCGCCGTCGGGCGATGGGCGCTCCGTCGAGGATCAGCGCGACGGTCTCGCGGCGTTCGGCGTGCGTGCCGCGGGTGAGTTCGTCGCGCTCCAGGTCGATCTGGGCCGCGATCGCCGACAGGGTGGAGTCGACGAACTCGCTGATTGACCGCGAGCACACGGCGAGGAATTCGCGCAACTCCGCCGGGTCGGAGGTCAGTTCGAATGCGATCCCCATCAGGCGCCGCCAGGCCACGCCTTCGCCGACGCGGTACGCGTCCAGTGCAAATGCATCGAGTCCTCTGCGGACCAGTTCCCTCGCGACGGTCATCGGCTCTGGTCCGGGATTCGGAGGCACCGACGCCCCTGGGTCGCGGACGTTGGCCGTGGCCCAGAAGAACAGGTTGGCCTGGTTGCTGCGGCTGACGGCGCCGGCGAGTTCTGGGTCCGCCGCGATGGACGGGTTGGCTCCGAGTACCGCGGTATCGAGCTCGGCGAGCCACTCCGGGGGTGCATTGACGATGATCTGCGCGCCCTGCCGAATCAGGTCCCTGACCCGCGTCGACGGGCGGCTCCACGTCATTCCACCACCATAGGCCCTGTGGTGCAAAATGCACCACAAGCTATTCATTCTGAGACGATTCGTTCTTGGTTGAGCGGTGGCGAGCCTGGACGATAGGCACATCGCATTTCGCCACCGTCAGGAGTAACCGTCATGGTCAACACAGCCACCCGCATCGAGCACGTCGACGTCTTGATCGTCGGCGCAGGCATCTCCGGCATTGGCGCGGCCTACTACCTGCAGACGGAACACCCCGGCCGGTCCTACGCCATCCTCGAGGCACGCGGCGCAACCGGCGGCACGTGGGACCTGTTCCGGTACCCCGGGATTCGGTCGGATTCCGATCTTCACACGTTCGGCTACGAGTTCAAGCCGTGGCGCGACGAGGATGCCATCGCGTCGGCCGACAAGATTCTGGCTTACCTGCGCGAGACCGTCGCGGAAAACAACATTGACGCCAAAATCCGGTTCCACCACAAGGTTTTGGGGGCGGCCTGGTCGAGTGACGACGCACGCTGGACAGTCGATGTCGAGCGCTTCGGTGATGCGGACGGCTCATCGGAGCTGGTGCAGTTCAGCGCGAACTGGATCTTCTGCGCGGGCGGGTACTACCGCTACGACCAGGGCTACACCCCCGAATTCCCGGGTCGTGACCGATTCCGCGGTCAGGTGGTGCACCCTCAGCACTGGCCGGAGGACCTCGATTACACCGACAAGAAGGTCGTCGTGATCGGCAGCGGGGCGACAGCGGTCACGCTGATCCCCGCGATGGCAGGCACCGCCGCCCACGTCACGATGCTGCAGCGCTCACCGACATATGTGTTGCCGGTGCCGTCGAAGGACACGTTCGCCAACGTGGCGCAGAAGGTCCTGGGCTCCAAGCGCGGATACGCACTGGCGCGCCGCAAGAACATTGTCAAGCAGCGTGCGGTGTATCAGTTCAGTCAGCGCTACCCCGGTGCGGCGCGACGGTTGATCCGTCACCTCAATGCCAAGGCGCTGCCTTCGGGCTATCCGGTCGACGAGCACTTCAACCCGACCTACAACCCGTGGGATCAGCGGCTGTGCGCCGTGCCCGACGCCGACCTGTTCAAGGCGATCAGCAGCGGTGGCGCCACTGTTGTCACCGATCGCATCGCGACCTTCACCGAGACCGGCATCGAGCTGGAGTCCGGCAGGCACCTCGACGCCGACATCATAGTCACCGCAACAGGTTTGAACGTTCAGTTGCTCGGCGGGATGTCTCTGACCGTGGACGGCACGCCCGTGCACGCCGGCGACACCGTCGCCTATAAGAGCATGATGCTGTCGGGCGTGCCGAACTTCGCGTTCGCATTCGGCTACACCAACTCGTCGTGGACGCTGAAGGTCGGCCTGCTGTGCGAGCATTTCTGCCGCCTGCTGAGCCACATGGACGCGCAGGGCCACGACATCGCGCGGCCCGAGATCGGCGACAACGGTATCGAGACCCGGCCGATGCTGGACTTCGCCGCCGGATACGTGCAGCGTGCCCTCGACCGGATACCGAAGCAGGGCTCGGGGGAGCCGTGGCGGGTGTCGATGAATTACTACTACGACGTGGAGCAACTACGCGAGGGCTCTGTCGACAACGCGAACCTGCACCTCTCGTCTAGCCGAATTCCAGCAGCACCAGCAGCGGTCGCAGCGGATCGAACAGCGGCAGCCGCTGGACGGTCCACAGCGCGGCGTTGAACACCTTGCCGCGACCCTCGGCGTGGGGCAGATCGTGTACGGCCCTGATGCCTGGCACCGTGTTCACGAGGTTCGCCGCATCGGACGCTGACAGGCTGAACGGCATCGGGGGCACCCGGTAACGCAGCGAGGTCCGCAGGCCGCGACGCGACAACGCCGCAAGTCCCGACGGCGGAAGATCGAACATCATCTGTCCACCGGGAAACCGCTTGGCACATTCGGCGATCAGGCCAAGCGCATCGTCGGGTTGGAGGTACATCAGCAGGCCCTCGGCCGTGACGAACACGCCGTGGTCGGTGTCGACCCGGTCCATCCAGCTGAAGTCGAGCGCCGACTGTGCGCACATCTCCACTCGCTCCGATGGCGGCAGGAGCTTGCGGCGCAGATCGATCATCGGACCTAGATCGACTGTGAGCCAACGGAATTCGTTACCAACGTCGGAGACGTCGAGGCGGTAGAAGCTGGTCTGTAATCCCTCGGCCAGGGCAACCACAGTGGCTTTCGGGTGGTCGAGAAGGTAGCGGCGGGCCTGCCGGTCATAGCCCAACGCGCGCACCGCCATGTCCTGGCGGCGGGCGAAGCCGAACTTAGCGAAGTCGTAGTCGATGGAATCGGCAAGCAGGATGGCCATCGGGTCGTCGATGATGGAATCCGGCCTGCGCGCCTCGCTCGCACGTACCTGCAGGGTCAGCAGCGCGGTCTCGGAGACACCGGTCAACACCGTGCCATCGGCCTTCGCCGTCGGAGTGGAACTCATCGCAGCACCTTGTCGATAGTGCGCAGGTTGCGGGTGGTGGTCGAGGACTTGTACCGCTTCTTGCCCATGGTCTTCCCGATCGTGGAATCCAGAGTGCCGGTCCTGGAAATCTGCCAGTAGATGACGCCCTTGCCCCGTTTGATCTTTTCGTCGTCCCCGGCATCCTTGGCAAGCGCGGCGAGCTCGTCGAGCACCTTCTCGTCGGTGACGAACGTGACGTAGGAGTGGTGGCCCTCGACCTCGCGCTCGAACGGGTAATTCTTCGAGATTGTCGCGATCGCGTCGATCGGGTAGGCAAGTACCCAGGCGTCGTATCCGAACGTGTCACGTAATGCCGCTTCGGCCTTCTTCCTGACCGCGTCCACGCCGGAACGGCTCTCCAACAAAACGTTGCCGCTGGCCAAAATCGTTCGCACGTTGGTGAATCCGGCCTCTTCGAACGCCTTGGTCACGTCGGCCATCTTGAGATTGACGCCGCCGACGTTCACCCCTCGCAGGAAAGCCGCGTAGCGAGTCACGGCCCGAACTCCAGCAGCGTGACGCTGGGCCGGATGCGCCGCAGAGGGCCGAACCGGTCCAGCGCCGGCCATGCGGCCAGTTTGAAGAGGCCACGCCCCGGTGGGTACGCGATATCGCGCGCCGTGCGCACCCCGGGGATGCTGTCCGCCAGCGCGAGCCCCTCATCGACTGTGAGACCGAACGGCATGGGCGCGGCGGTGTAGCGGTCAGACAGCTTGAGACCCTTCAGCGTGCGCCTGCTGAACCAGTGCGGGATCGAGTCGAACATCATCTGGCCGCCGGGGAAGCGGGTGGCGCAGTCACCGATCAGACCCAGCGCGTCGCCCGGCTCCAGGTACATCAACAACCCCTCGGCGGTGATGAACGCCCCGTGCGAACCGTCGACGCGATCCATCCAGCTGCGGTCCAGCGCGGACTGCGCCAACGCCACGATCCGGTCGTCGTGCGGAAGCAGCCGTCCACGCAGCGCCATCACGGGTGGTAAATCGACTGAGTACCAAGTCAACTCGCCCACGACGCCGGTGCGCTCGAGTCGCCAGAAGCTGGATTGCAAGCCCTCGGCCAGCGCTACCACTGACGCCTTGGGGTGAGTGGTCAGGTAGTCCTGTGCCGCTGCATCGAAGGCGCGTGCCCGCAGCGCGTGCGACTGGTTGGGCTTGCCGAACTTTCGGTAGTCGTAGGAGATCGCGTCGAACAGCGTGACCGCCCACGGGTCACGGATCACCCCGTCGGAGCGCTTAGCCTCGGTGGCGCGGTTGTGCAGGGTCCATAGCGTGGTTGCCGAGACACCCTCGAGCGTGTTGCCGTCGACTTCAGAAAGCTCAGTCATTAGCTCGATAGTAGAGACGTAGGCTTTCGATATGGGACGCCAAGTATTCGACGACAAGCTGTTGGCCCTGCTCGGCGGGAACTCGCTGGGCGTGCTGGCCACCATAAAGGGCGACGGCAGGCCGCAGTTGTCGAATGTGTCCTACTACTTCGACAAGCGCAACCTCACCATCGAGGTCTCGATCACCGAGCCGCGGGCCAAGACCCGCAACCTGCGTCGTGATGCGCGGGCGTCGATCCACGTCAGTTCCGATGACGGTTGGGCGTACGTCGTCGCCGAGGGTGACGCGACCCTGACCCCTCCCGCCGCGGCTCCCGACGACGACACCGTCGAGGCCCTGATTGCGTTGTATCGCAATATCGCCGGTGAGCATCCGGACTGGGACGACTACCGGCGGGCCATGGTCGAGGACCGGCGGGTCCTGCTGACGCTTCCGATCGCCCACGTGTACGGGATGCCGCCTGGCAGGCGGTAAAGGACATGACCCCGGTGGGTCGAGGGCGCTACGCTGCCGTCATGGCTGATGCACCGGAAGACGACACCAAGCGCAAGTTCCGGGAGGCGCTGGAGCGGAAGAAAGCCCAGGCAGCGGGCGGTTCCGAGCACAAGGACCGGGGAGCCAAGCAGCCGAAGGGGCACGGGCCGCTCGAGCATCGCCGGGAGTTCCGCCGCAAGAGCGGTTAGGCCTGTGACACCGGAGTTCCTGCTGACGACGCTGATCGTGGTGGCCACGCCGGGCGCAGGCGTGCTGTATACGGTCGCCGCCGGGATTTCGCGCGGATGGCGGGCCAGTCTGGTCGCGGCGTTGGCCTGCACACTCGGCATCCTGCCGCACGTAATCGCGGCGGTGAGGGGACTGGCGGCCATCATGCACGCCAGCGCGATGGCGTTCACCGTCGTCAAGCTGCTCGGTGTGGCCTATCTGTTTTACCTGGCGTGGAAGACATTTCGCGATAAGTCGGTATTCGAGGTGCAGACCGGTCCCGCGAAGGTGTCGCCGTGGCGGGTGATCGCGTCGGGCATTCTGGTCAACACCCTGAACCCGAAGCTCACCATCTTCTTCTTCGCATTCCTGCCGCAGTTCGTCGCGCCCGACCGTGCCGGTGCGGTGGGGCTGATGGTGTGGCTGAGCGCGATCTTCATGGCGGTCACGCTGGTGGTGTTCAGTGTCTACGGCGTCTTCGCCGCGGCTGTGCGGCGCGAGGTGATCTCGCGGCCCAGGATCGTGGCGTGGATGCGGCGCGGCTTCGCCGCTACCTACGTCATCCTGGCTGGCAGGCTCGTGGCGCAGACGCGCTGACGGTCGCTGGCCAACCGACGCGCGGCGAGCAGCGCGATCAACATCAGGGCCACGCCGTACAGGCCCTGATCCTTCAGTCCCCAACAGACCGAAGCCAGTGTGGCCGCACCCGCGATACACAGCAGCGCACCTACCGCCGCACTGCGGCCACCTGGCGCCGCGACGAAACCGCCGTCCCACAGTGGCAGCGGATCGCTCTCCAACGGCCGCAGCGCCACGAACACCACCGCGACCAGCGCCCCCATGATCAGCAGTTGCACCGCCGACAGCGCGATGAACGCCGACGAGCTGGGGTCGAACCGCGGATTGCCGAGGTAGTCGAACACCAGATGCATCGCCAGAAGCGGCGGGATGTGCCACAAGTACAGCGTCATGGCGCCCGAGTTGCCGATCGCCGCCAGCCACCACACCCGCGGTCTGTGCGCCCAGCGTGCGATCGCAGGCGTGGCCGCTATCGCGAACGCGCACATCATGATTGCGTGACCGGCCAGCAGCAGCGACGGGGGCGTCATGTTCTTCAGTTGCTGAGTTTCGATGCCGACAAGGCTCAGCTCGTACGGCCCGAGCACCAGTAGCGCAGCGTTGATTGCGAGCACCACGGCGCCCAGTATCAGCGCCGCCCGCGCGGCGAGCAGGCGCCTGCGGTAGGCGACGCCGAACATGCCGGGGATCGCCCACACGATCATGTTCAGGTAACCAAGGGCGGAGGCGCCATCGACGTTGATGCGGATTGCGTCCACCGCGGCGACGAACGCATAGGCGGCCGCGACGGCGACGACGAACCGCCGGGTGGTTGTGATGCGGGCCAGCAGCGGCATCGTCGCCAGCACGAGGACATAGGCACCCAAGAACCACAACAGCTGAATGGAAATCCCCGCGACCGGTTCGTAGACGTGCTCGGGTAGAACGGCGCTCAGCACTGCGAGCGCGACCCACCAGAACGCCAGGTAGTAGAACACCGGCCGGTAGAGCCGGGTGCAGCGGCGCATCAACCAGTTGCCCCAGCTGGTCCCCGGTGCCCAACTGTCGATGCAGGCCGCGACGCCGGCGAAGAAGAACAGCGGCATGATCTGAAACACCCACGTCAACGCCTGGAACACCGGGGACGCGGCGAGCAGGTTGCTCCAGATGAACACGCCGCCTCGCAGCGTGCTGGTGGCCATGACGGTGTGTCCGACGACGACGGCCAGCAGCGAGACGATGCGGATGACGTCGATCGCCCGGTCACGGGTCGCCGGTGTGCTCGCCTCAACTTCGGCCGGGCTCGGGGAAAGCGCCATGCCGCAACGTTAGGACGCATCCGCCATCAAGTTGATGAGTAAAAGCACTCAAACTTGGAGCGCAGACTCCAGCTCCGCGTCGTACCGCTGCCTGGCGGCGGCGGTGAGGTCGGGCAGGAACTGGGTCGGCCAGTTGCCCGGCGCGGGGGAGTAGTTGGCGAGCACTCGTCGGGCGATGACGTCCTGGTGCACCTCGGTCGGCCCGTCCATGAGCCCGAGCGTCGGCACTACCTCCCACAGCCGCGCCAGCGGCGTCTCGTTCGACGCGCCGAGCGCGCCGTGCAAGTGCATCGCACGTTCGACGACATCGTGGGCGACACGGGCCATCGCCACCTTGCACGCGGAGACGTGCGCCATGGCCGCGATAGGGCCATGGGTGTCCATCTGCCACGCGGCGTGCAGCACCAGCAGGCGGAACTGCTCGAGCTGGATGTACGAGTCTGCGATACCTGCCTTGACGACGGGATTGTCGGCAAGCGTTCCGCTGAACGTCTTGCGGGACAAGGCCCTTTCGCACTGCATATCGAATGCGCGCTTCGTCAACCCTATAGTGCGCATCGCGTGGTGCAGGCGGCCGCCTGCGAGGCGAGCCTGTGCGATGTGGAAGGCCTTGCCGCGCTCGCCAAGTAGCGCGTCCGGGCCGACCCTGACGTCGGTGTAGCGGACGTGTGGATGGTTGCCGATCCCGAGCGGATCGCCGATCATCCCTGTCTCACGGACCCTTTCGATGCCGGGTGTCTCGGAAGGCACCAGGAACATCGACATGCGTTCACGGTGCCCCGCGTCAGGATCGGTCACCACCATGACAATGAAGAACGACGCGTTGCGGGCATTGGATGTGAAGTATTTCTCCCCGTTGATGATCCAGTCGTCACCGTCTTGCACGGCGTGCGTGCGGAACAGTCGCGGATCGGCGCCGCCGTGGGGTTCGGTCATCGAAAAGGCGGAGAAGATCTCGCCGTTGAGAAGCGGTTGCAGGTAGCGCCGCTTCTGGTCGTCGGTGCCGAACATGGCCAGAATCTCCGCGTTGCCGGTGTCGGGCGCCTGGCAGCCGAAAATGATGGGGCCCCAAGCTGTTCGGCCCAGGATCTCGTTGATGAGCGCGAGCTTCACCTGACCGTAGCCCTGACCGCCGAGCTCGGGTCCGAGGTGGCATGCCCACAGCCCCTGTTCGCGCACCCTGTCCTGGAGTGGGCGCACGATCTTGGCGAGGTCAGGGGACAGCGGCGCGTAGACGACATGCTCGCCCTGACTGGTGAAGTGGTCGAGCGGCTCGACCTCGTCGCGTACGAATGTGTCCATCCAGTCGAGCTTCGCCTGAAACTCGGGGTCAGTGCTGAAGTCCCACATGCTATCTCATTCCTCCATCGACTCTAAGTACGGAACCTGTGGTGTAGGAGCTCACGTCTGAAACGAAATACAGTGCGGCTCCGATGATTTCCCCGGGTTCACCGACGCGGCCCAGTGCCGTCTGAGAGCCGATGGCATCGATGAACTCCGGGGACCACGCCTTGGCGATGTCGGTGCTGAACGTGCCGCACATGATCGAGTTGACGCGGACCGTCGGCGCAAAGGTTTGCGCCAGGCCCTCGGTCAGCGAGTTGAGACCGGCCTTGGCGGCCGCATAGGGCACGATCGTCGCGTTCGGCCGGATCGACGCGACCGATGAGATGTTCAGGATCGAGCCACCATCGCCGGCGGCCATCCGGGTGCCGATGGTCGCCGACAGCCGGAAGGGCCCCTTGAGGTTGGTGGCGAAGACCTTGTCGTACAACGCCTCGGTGACCTGGTCCACGCTCGGGTACAGCGGCGACATGCCTGCGTTGTTCACCAAGATGTCCACCGTGCCGAACTCCGCGTAAGCGGTCGCGGTCAACACGTCGCACTGGTCCCAGTCGCCGACGTTGGCTGCGACCGGCAATGCCCTGCGCCCGAACCGTTCGCGGACCTCGTTGGCCAGCTTCTCGCAGTTGTCGAGTTTGCGGCTGGCGATGACCACGTCGGCGCCGTGCTCGGCGAACGCGAGTACCATTTCGCGGCCGAGGCCACGGCTTCCTCCTGTGACGAGCGCAACCTTTCCGGACAGATCGACGTCGCCCACCTCAGAATCCCTTCTCGATGAAAACCGTTGCGTTGTTGAGCAACCCGACCGCGATGGTGTGCAACAGGTCGCCCGTGTTCTTGGGAGCCTTGCCAGCACATGCCCGCGCGTACGTGCCTTCGAGCACGATGGCTAGCTTGAACGATGCCATCACGGCGTACCACGGCGCGTGCTCGACGGATCGTTGCGCGGCCGCTGAATAGTGCGCGACCAGTTCGGTTCGCGTCGGCAGGTCACTGACGGCCGCGGACACGGTGATCGCGCCGTCCTGCGGCCAGGTCGCCAGCAACCAACCGAGGTCGAGCAGGGGGTCGCCGAGCGTACACATCTCCCAGTCGACGATCGCGGCGACCTGCGGACCGTCGTGGCGGAACATCAGGTTCGCCATGTGGAAGTCGCCGTGCATGATGCCCGGCAGGCAGGTCGGCGGACGTTGCGGGGTCAACCAGCCGACGAGGTCGTCGATGTTCGGCAGACTGTGACCCGGGTAGCCGTCGAGCGCCGCGTACTTGTCGAGTGTGCCCAGCCACTGAGGCACCTGCCGCTCCAAGAACCCCTCCGGCCTGCCGAGGTCACCAAGACCGACCTGCTCGGCGTCCACCGCACCGAGGGCGAGCAGGGCATCGACCGCGTGAAACCCCATCGCGCGCCGGATCTCTGGGTTCGACTCGTACAACGGTGGCAACGAGATGCTGGCGTTGAAACCGTCGACCGGATCCATTAGGTAGAAGGCCGATCCGAGGACGGATTCGTCGGGCTCGGCCGCGATCAGTCGCGGTATCGGCACGCTGCTTCCTGCGAGCGCACTCAGCACCCTGGCTTCGCGTCGCAGTGCGTCGTTCGTATGCGGGCGCGGGTGCCGTGGACCGCGTCGTAAGACCAATTGGGCATCGCCGCATCGGAATCGGAACATCAGATTCTGCGTGCCCCCGCCGATCTGTTCGATCGCGGTGACCTGTCCGTAGGCCACACCCTTGGCGGCCAGCCAGGACTCGACCACAGACCAGTCGATAGACGAGTCCACGAGTTCAGTCACGCAGAGAACGGTACAAGACAGATGCATGGTATTGCAATGCAGATGCATTAATCCGTATCATGGCCAGGTCATGAGTACAAGGGAACGTCTGCTCGCAACCGCCGAGGAGCTCTACGGCGGGCAGGGCATCGATGCGGTGAGCCTGCGCGAGATCCAACGGGTCTCGGGAGTGAAGAACGTCAATGCGCTGCAGTATCACTTCGGCGACCGGGCCGGCCTGCTGACCGCACTGTTGGAGAAGCACAGCCATGACGTCGAGCTGCGCCGCCATGCGCTGCTGGATCGTTACGAAGCCGCCGGTGAGCAGGACCTACGCGCACTCGCCGAAGCTCTGGTGCAACCGCTGGCGGCGAAGCTCGCCGAAGCCAACGGCGGCAACGCCTACCTATGCATATACGCCGACCTGATGAACCGCAGGCAGCCCATCTTCCCGCCGGAGGAACTCGCGGATCGCGACGACAGCATCAATCGCTGGCGCCAGCTCGTCGACCCGTTCCTCGACCCCATTGCCGCGCAGTTGCACCGGCGGTTGGTCGTCATCCGCGTCGTCATAGGCGAATTGGCGCGCCGGGCCGCGACGGCACCGCACACCGACGACAGGGTGTTCGTCAGTCAGCTCATCGACCTGGTGTGCGCAATGCTCACCGCCGAGGCGTCACTCGAAACCCGGCGGCTGGTCAAGGCGCGCCGACGCGCGTAAGCGTTGCCGCGAGACCCCTGGCTACTTCGGGTTGGTGAGTGGCGCGGCGTGCGCGGGAAGTCCTGGAAAACGTCACGGTGAGGGATCAGATGAAGTACTTCTCATTCCCGGTCGGGTATCCACCGCCGGTGGTGGCGATATGCACATGGTCGTAGTGGTTCGCGGTTTCTGAACCCATCTCGGGCATATAGCTGCCCGACTTTGGGCCCAGGTAGATGGCGTGTCGCCAGATCACGTGGTCGATGTTCCATCGTTGCGCGTTCGCGAGTGCGAAACCGGCGATCTGGTTGCCGAGATCGACGCCCTCGGGGGAGAAGGGGTCGGGGATCATCACGTCGATCGCCAACCCCAGAGGGTGCCATTTCAACGCATCCTGTCGCCAGCCGCCGATTGTGGTGATCTGTGGAAACAGGACGCTGATCGCGCGGGCCACTCGAATGGTGTCGACCTGCAATCCGCTCTCCGGGGCGACACCGGGTGGCAGCTCGAAGGGCATGGCGGTGGCGGAAGGGGCGGGCGCACTTGCCGCCAACAGCTCGGCCTCTGCCGGAGTGGCGACCTTCGGTGCGCCAGGCAGCGGAGGCGCCGGACGCGGCGCAGTCGCAGCCGGATTCGCCGAGCAACACGATGGCTGGGTGCCCTGAGCGTGCTCCGAGCCCTGGGCGTATAACATCCCGCCCGCCACCATCAGCGAGGCGGCGAGTGCCAACCAGCGGCCACGGCCGTTGGCCAACAGATTCCTGCGCACGAGCAGCAGTTTACTGCCGTTTCTCACGCAGTTCGGCAAGCTTGCGAAACTCTCAGACGTCGACTTGCCACATCTACCCGTGACTTAGGCGGCTAGCTTTAGCGGGTGGCGACCCGGCTTGCGGTCAATCCACACTCGTCAGCGCGTCGGAAACCTTCACCAACTGCACCTCCGGACGGGAGGGAACCTCCTCGGCGAGGAACCACCTGAAGGCAAGATTGCCACGCGGATAGTCCAGTGTGGTCAAGGAATTCGGGTGCGCCGTCATCCCGCGAGACACGACGACCGTGACTGAACCGTCGGCGTTCGGCACCGCGCTGTGGGCGTTGATCGAACTGCGAGCGTCGCTGGCGTTGTGCGTGGCCATGAACTGGTTCCACACCACCAGGTTCCAGAATCGGCATATCGGTGGCCGATGGGTAACCACGAGTGCCTCGTCGTCGTCGAGCACGAAGCTGCCGTACGAATAACACGCGTCGCGCGCCGACCAGCCGAAGTTGGCGTCCGGGACCTGATACGGATCGGCGAATTGATTTGCCACTTGGGAGATCTCGTGACCGAGCGTATGCGTGTCATCGACGCGCACCCCGACCGCGAGCGGGACGATCGCGAACATGGTGCGCAGCCACGCGGCGCTGGCCCGAAGCGCCGCAGCCGTTTCGACGTCTCCGTGCCGCACAGGCTCGGGTTCGTCGAGTGCCTCGATGCGCCAGCTGACGGGCCGGCCGGTGAGGGGATCGGCCTGATAGTCACGGGTCATGAGCACAGCGGCGTCAGGCGTCGGCCCAAGTTCGAACGAGAAGTTGCCAGCATCGTCGATACCCAGATCGTCGTCGCGCACGATCGCGACGATCCGGTCGGACCACGTGCCGGGCGACGGTTCGTTGTACGCCGTCACCGAGAAGTAAACGCTGTCACCCTTGTTGCCGCTGATGCGGTAGCGGCGCTTCGGATCGACCGGGCACATGTGGTAGTAGGCGTCGGTGTTGTCGCCGCCCCATCGGCGATCGCGCCGGAACGGCGTGTTGACCTCCACGAACATCGGCCGGCTGGGCTCCGCGAACAGGTAAGTGTCAAACGCCACGCCCAGCGTGGTCGCGAGCATGCGGTACCCGTCTGCGATGTGGCGATCGTCGGTAACCGCTCGATCGCCCTCGAGGAAGCAACGATCAAGGCCACCAAGGGTTTCGAGTAGTTCGCGCCACGCGCCGGTCGATTCGTGGGTCATGAGCTGATTCCTCTCAATATCAGGGTTGACGTGCGCGCGACCCAGGCATCGTCGAGTGCCGCGCCGCGAGTGAGCAGTGCCAGGAAGGTGATGCCTGCTAGCGCCTCGGTGACCTCCGCCGCCGTAATGTCGGGCCGAACCTCGTTGCGCCCCACGGCTTTGTGGAGCCGTTCGGTCATACCGCGCGACAGGATGTCGCCGAATCGCTCCAGCAACGCGGCGTGCAGGGTCAGGTCCGCGGCCATCTCGCCGACCAAGCCCGGCAGAGCGGCTCGCGCCGCAGGGGTAGTCAGCACGGCGACCGTTCGCGCCACCATCTCGCGTACGTCGTCGGCCAGCAAGCCGGTGTCAGGCAGCTCCGTCCCGCTGTCGATTGGGAACACCGCCTCGTGCACGAGGTGCGCCTTGCTCGGCCAGCGCCGATAGATCGCAGGCTTGCTGGTGCCTGCCCGCCGGGCGATGGCGTCGACCGACAGCCGGGCATACCCGGTCTCGCCGAGGAGGTCGACGGTCGACCGGAGCACCGCGCTGTCGATGCGTGGATCGCGGGGTCGGCCAAGGTCTGTTGTCATTACGAAACTCAGAGTAACATAAGTCGGCGTGACCGAAGCCACAACCGTCTACCTAGACGACCTCGCCCAGCCCCGGTTCAGCCCCGAGGCCCAGCAGCTCCGCGACATGATGACCGCATTGGCGGCGGACTGTCCGCTCGACGCGGATGCATTGCACGCCAGAGCGATTACGGACACAGGCCTCGACGACTTCGGGCCCGCCGACTATCGCGAGCGCCTCGATGTATATCTCGCGGCGCTGAACGATATCGACGACATGGACGGGCCTGGAATCGTGAACTTCTTCGGCCAGATATCGCAGTGGCTCAAGAACCGGCTGCTGCTGGCCGACCTGGTGACGCGTCACCCCGAGATCCATGACATCGAACTGCTGCCGCCCGTGGTCATCGCGGGACTACCGCGCACGGGGACAACACATCTGCACAACCTGCTCGCAACGGCTCCTGCATTTCGCACGCTGCCGTACTGGGAGAGCTTCGAGCCGTTCCCGCTGCCCGCCGAGGTGGGGGTCGAGCCGGACCCCCGCGCCGCACGCATGGACCTCGCAGTCACGGTGATGAACACACTCATGCCGCACTTCGCGCTCATGCACGAGATGACCACCGAGCACGTGCACGAGGAGATCCAGCTGTTGGCCAACGACGTCTCCACGATGTTCATGGAGACCCTGGCTTACGTGCCGCGGTGGCGCGACTACTACCTGGCCCACGATCAAACATCGACCTACGAGTACATGGCCACCCAGCTCAAGGCACTGCAGTGCCTGCGCGGCGGCAGGCGGTGGCTGCTCAAGTCGCCGCAGCACCTCGAACAACTTCCGGTGCTCGCGCAGGTCTTTCCTGGCGTGGCCGTCGTGTGCACCCATCGCGACCCGGTGCCGGTGGCGCTGTCGATGGTCGCGATGCTCACCTACTCGGCGCGCATGCACCGGTCTGCAGTACCGGTCGAGCAGATCGCCGCCGAATGGATCGACCGACTCGAATTGATGCTCGGTGCGCTCGCCCGCGACCGCGATGTCATCGCGCCGGAGCGATCGATCGATGTGAGCTTCGACCACTTCATGGCCGACGAACTCGGCGTTGCCGAAAGGGTTTTCGGCCTCGTCGGCGAACCGGTGACCGACGACGCGCGCACCGCGATGGCCGACTATCTGGCTGGTCACCGGCGAGGCAGGCTCGGCAGGGTCGTTACGTCGTGTGAGATGTTCGGGCTCGACGAAGACGACCTGCGCACGCGTTTCGCGCCGTACGTCAGCCGGTTCCTGTCGTAACGAGTCGACGGGACTCGCGCGCTTCCAGCGCGAGGATGCCTACCAGGCAGATGGCCGACAGAATCGCGACGGCGACCGCGAAAGTCACACCGGCCGTTTGCAATCCCCAGTGCTGGGCCGCCAAGCCCTCGCCGACAACGGGCAACGAGATCGCTACGTAGGCGACGACGAAGTAGGTCGAGCTGACCTCGGCGCGACGGTCGGCCGGGGTGCGCTCGGCGACCGCAGCCAGGCCACGGCTGAAGCTGATGCCCTGACCGATGCCCGCCACCACCGCGGCCGCGATGAGTCCTATCAACGACGAAAGTTGCAGCGCCACAGCCAGAATCACCATACCCGCCACCAGGATCGCGCAGCCGATCGCGACCGCACGGTTCGGGTTCACCTTGCCTGCGGCGATCTGCGCCGCCGCCGACGCGAAGAAGATTGAGCTGGCGATCAAGCCGGCGACTGCATGGTTGTCGATGCCGACGACGCCCGAGACGAACGACGGCGCCACCGCCGCGAAGAGCCCTGTCACGGCGAAGCCCGCGAACGCGGCAAGGGAGGCGACGACGAAGACGGCGCGCACCTCCGCGGGCACCGACAGCCGCTGCACACCGATCTTGCCGGTGCGCTGCGAGGTGTCCGGCACGATCAATACCGCCACCCCGGCCAACACCGCCAGCACGATGTGCACGATGAAGCTCAGGTGCAGTGGCGCAGGGGCGTATTGAACCAGCACGCCAGCCAGCAGCGGCCCGATGCCCAGCCCGCCCATGTTGGCTACCGTTGCGACGGCTGCGGCCCTGTTGCGCCAGCTAGTGGGCGCGGCCTCGATAACGGCGGCGGTTCCGGTTCCGGTGAAGAGGCCCGCCGACAGCCCCGACAACACGCGCGCGACCAACAGCACCGACACCGAGTCGGCGACGAGGAAGACGGCGGCGCTGGCCACGGCGAACACCACGCCCGTGAGCAGCACGGGCCGCCTGCCGATCGCGTCGGACCACCGCCCGAACGCCAACAGCGCGAACAACACGCCGCCGGCATACGTTGCATAGATCACGGTGGTGGTCAGCACCGCGAAATGCATCTGCTGGCCGTACAGCGCGTACATCGGCGTGGGCAAGGTGGTGCCGACCATGATCGCCGCGAAGGCATAGGCCAGCAGGCCGAAGGCCAGGCGTGTCTTCGTCGAGGTTTCGGGCACGCTAAAGACTAGCGATCCCGCCTGGGCGCGTTATTCCTCGCGATTCGTCGCTAGTGCGTGGCGAGGGCCTTCTCCGCACCGACGCCGGTGAGCGCCCGCACCTCGAATTCGGCGTTGATCTCCGGATCGCCGCGTTCAGACGACGTCAGCGTGCCGGCGATGCCCAGGATGAAGGCCAGCGGAATCGACACGATGCCGGGGTTGGCCAACGGGAACCAGGCGAAGTCCGCGTGCGGCAGCATCGCCGTCTTCGCACCCGACACCGCCGGGGAGAAGACGATCAGCACGATCGTCGAGATCAGGCCGCCGTACATGCTCCATAGCGCGCCCCGGGTGTTGAACCGCGGCCAGTACAGCGAGTACAGGATCGTCGGCAGGTTGGCCGCGGCCGCGACCGCGAACGCGAGGGCGACGAGGAACGCGATGTTCTGCCCGGCGGCCAGGATTCCAAGGCCGATTGCGAGGATGCCGATCACCACGACCGTGATGCGTGACACCCGCACCTGCTCGTCCTCGGTCACCTGATGGCTCTTCAGCACGTTGGCATAGATGTCGTGCGCGAATGATGTTGCCGCAGTGATGGTCAGTCCCGCGACCACTGCGAGGATCGTCGCGAACGCCACCGCGGAGATGACACCGAGCAGGACCACCCCGCCGAGGTGGAACGCCAGAAGCGGTGCCGCGGAGTTCTGGGCGCCGGGCGCTGCCAGGATTTCGTCGGGTCCGACAAGGGCCGCGGCACCGTAGCCCAGCGCCAGCGTGAACAGATAGAACGCGCCGATGAGCGCGATCGCCCACACCACTGACCGGCGGGCTTCCTTGGCGGTCGGCACCGTGTAGAAGCGCATCAGCACGTGCGGCAGTCCTGCCGTGCCGAGCACAAGGGCCAGCGCCAGCGAGATGAAGTTGATCTGCGACGAAAGCGTCGCGCCGTACTGCGCGCCGGGGGCGAGCACGTCGCGCTTGGCGACGGCTTCGCTGGCCGACCTCGATACGGCGGACTGGGCGGCGCCGAGGATCTCGGAGAAGTTCAGGCCGAACTTCGCCAGCACCATCACCGTCATTAGCGCGGCACCGCCGATCAACAGGGCGGCCTTGATGATCTGCACCCACGTGGTGCCCTTCATCCCACCGATCAGCACGTAGACGATCATCAGCAAGCCGACGACCGCGATGACCAGGGCCTGGCCCACACTGCCCTTGACGTTGAGTAGCAACGCGACCAAACCGCCCGCGCCCGCCATCTGGGCCAGCAGATAAAAGAGGCAGACGGCAAGGGTGGTTGTCGCCGCGGCAACCCGAACCGGACGTTGTCTTAGGCGAAAGCTCAGCACGTCGGCCATCGTGAATTTGCCTGCGTTGCGCAGCAATTCGGCGACAAGCAGCAGCGCGACCAGCCATGCGACCAGGAAGCCGATCGAGTAGAGGAAGCCGTCGTAGCCGTATACCGCGATCGCTCCTGCGATGCCGAGGAAGCTGGCCGCCGACAGGTAGTCACCGGAGATCGCGATGCCGTTCTGCGGCCCGGTGAACGCGCGACCCGCGGTGAAGAACTCCGCGGCCGTGGTGTTCTTCTTGCTGGCGCGAATCACGATGTACAGGGTGATCGCAACGAAGATCGCGAAGATGCCGATGTTGGCAGCGGGATTGCCGACGCTTGCGCCTGCGGCGAGGACGTTGACGGTCATGCCACACCGCCTTCCATCTCGGCGCGAATCGCTTCGGCGCGTGGGTCGAGCTCACGGTTGGCGAACCAGACGTAGATGCCGGTGATGACGAACGTCGACACGAACTGGCCGAGTCCGATGAGTAGGCCGACATTGATGTTGCCCCACACCTTGATGGCCATGAAGTCGTGTGCGAACGCGCCTAGCAGGACATAGGCGAAGTACCAGGCCAGGAACAGCCCGCTCATCGGAAAGACGAAGCGGCGCAGCCTGCTTCGCAACTCCTGGAACTCAGGGCTGGCCTGTACGGCCAGATAGTCTTGGCCGCTGACGGGGGTTTCCCGGGGCGGATGTTGGGTCTCGGGCATCGTGACTCCTGACCTCGATCTGTAATTGTGCGTGCGGCAGCCTCGTGAGACCTGCGTCACACTCAGCTAGTTCCCAGGCGACTTTAGGCTCAAACCCGCGATCTAGACTGGCTGAGTGGCGAAATTGCAGCTAGTTCAAGACCCGGCCGCCGACGCGCTGCTGGAGTCCAATCCCTTCGCGCTGCTGGTGGGGATGCTGCTTGATCAGCAGTACCCGATGGAGGCGGCGTTCGCAGGCCCGAAGAAGATCGCCGACCGCATCGGCGGAGTGGACGCACGCGAGATTGCCGACTACAACCCGGAGGAATTCGCGGCGTTGTGTTCGAAAACCCCTGCGATACACCGGTTTCCAGGGTCGATGGCCAAGCGGATCCAAGACCTGTCGCAGATCATCGTTGACCAGTACGGCGGTGACGCCTCGGCGCTGTGGACGGCGGGCAACCCCGACGGACCCGAGGTGCTGCGCCGGATCAAGGGACTTCCTGGGTTCGGCGAACAGAAGGCGAAGATTTTCGTCGCGCTGCTCGGCAAGCAGTACGGCGTGACGCCGAAGGGCTGGCGCGAAGCGGCAGGCGACTACGGCAAGGCCGGAGCGTTCATGTCGGTGGCCGACGTGAAGGACGCCGGATCGCTGGAGAAGGTGCGGTCGTACAAGAAACAGGCGAAGGCGGCAGCGAAGGCTGCCGAGGGCTAGACCCTCTGGTGGCCGCGTTCCAGGTCGAGCTTGGCCAGCGAGGTGATGATGCCGGCGACGACGCGTCCCACCGACGTGCCGGTGTCCAGACCTTCCTTTAGCGTCTGCAGCCTGATCCCGCGGTCGTTGAGGTCGGCGATGGTTCGTGTCACTTCCGCGGCCGACCGGCCGAGCTTGTCGAGCCCGACGACGATGACCGTGTCGCCAGAGCGGGCATAACTCAGCATCGCGTGCAAGCCCGCGCGCGCCCGCTCGGCGGAGTCGGACAGCTTGTCGGTGAACACCCTGCGCGGGTCGACGCCCGCAGCGTTCAGCGCCGCGAGCTGACTCTCAAGGTTCCGCTCGACGGAGCTGGCTGTGGCATAGCCCAGCGTGCAGGTCACGAACCCAAGGTCTCATGGCACCCGTCGCCGGGGGAAGGGCCACGCTGCATTGAGTCTGGCTAACTGCCGAACTGTTATCCAACGTCAACACGCAACGGCTCACCGTCGAACCGCTCGCGGCTGGCGAGCTCGGCGACGGGCTTGCGCGTGAGCTTTCCTACCTGCTTGACCGGTTTGCCGATTGGCAGGATTGCGGCGATCGCATAGTCCTCCGGTATGCCGAGCAGCTCCTTGACGCGCGGTTCCTCGGCCACCGCCATCGTGGTGAGCACGCCGCCGTACCCCTCGTTGCGCGCCGCCAGAAGGATGTTCCAGACGAACGGGTACACCGAGGCGCCCGCAATGACGCCGATGCGGTCGAGGTACTGGTCGAACGCCGCGCACACGTTGAGATCAACGCAGACCACGAGCACGGCGCCCGCACCCAGCACAGGCGCCCCCAGGTACGGCGGCACCTCGGTGGCGGCCACTTCCTCGGCGGATACCTTCATGGGCTGCACGGGATTCCACGGGCCTTCGCCGTTCTTGGTTTGCGCGATGTAGCGCCGCGCACCCGTGACGCTCAGGTCGACGATCGCCTGTCGGGTCGCTCGATCCCGGACCACGATCACCCGGACGCCTTGGCGGTTGCCGCCGCTCGGCGCGAACCGGGCGCTGTCGAGGATGCGTTCGAGCACCTCGTCGGGCAGCGGGTCGTCGGTGAATCGGCGGACAGCACCTGTTGTGCGCATGACGTCGTATAGCTCCATACGAACCATCTTGGCTGGCGCGCCTGTGGGATCGTGAACATATGAAGACACACCTGAACTGCCCGTGCGGCGAGGCGATCAAAGGCGAGGACGAGGACGACCTCGTCGAGAAGGCCCAGGCTCACCTGTCCGAGGTGCATCCCGGCCGCGAATACGACCGGGACGCGATCCTGTTCATGGCCTACTAGCCTCCGCGAGCGACCGCATTTGTACACGGTCGCTGGCGGGGAGGGGTTTGAACTAGGGGACGACCGTCGAGCCGATCGTCGGCATGAACTGGCACTGCTTCTCGGTGGTGGTGACTTGACCGAAGATCGTCGAGATGATGCTGCCCGAGCCGGTGTCGACGATGGCCGACATCGTCGTCGGTCCGTCGGGGTTGATGTCCGGCCGCGGCTTGAGCGTCGCGCTGCCTGACTTGCCGGTGGTCAGGTTGACCCATGTGACGTTCAGCGGCAGCGTCTGCTCGGCCGCGGGCGCTGGTGTGCCGATGGCGGTGAACACGTAGGCCGTCTGGCCTGCTGCGGGCCCGGGTGCCGGGATCTTCGCCGGACCTGCAACCGAGATCGCCGTCGCCAGCACGTTGCCGCCGTCCTGCAAACATCCGTTGCTGATCGACGGGTACAGGAAGTCCTGCGTCACAGGGGCGTCCGGACCGAACGCGGGTGCAGCTAAGGGTGCGGGGGCCGCTGCGGCATCGGGTGCCGGGGCTGGTGCCGGAGCGGGCGCGGGCACTGCTTCCGGAGCCGGAGCCGCGAGGGGTGCGGCATCCGGCACAGGGCCGACGGCGTGGGCCGGATCGACACCCGCAGGCAGGTGCGCCTCCGTCCCTGGCACCGCACCTGCCGCAGGAACATGCGCGACGAACTGGTTCACCGCTGTCGCCACATTCTTCGAGCTCGGTGGGACCGCCGAATTGCCCGCGAACACCGCCGCCGCGGCCATCAGCGTCGAGGCGGCGTTGGTCGGATCGGCGGCCGCCCGCTGGATGGCCGGGCCGATGCTTTCGACCGCCGACAAGCCCGGCGCCTGCAACGCATCGATCGGCAGCGGTGGTGCCGGGTCGGCATTGGCCGGCGGGGTCACACCGCCCAGCACCAGTGCAGCCGAGGTGCCGACTGCGGCTGCGGCGCCCGCGAACGTCGTCCGGATCGATGACATGGTTCCCCCGATTCCTGGTTGTGGTTGTCGACGCGTGCGGGCCGCCGTCACGGCAAGGCGGACAGCGGCATCAGCATCGGCGCGAGGGCCGCGCTGGGCACCGCCGCCGGAGCCGCTACCGCCGGAGCTGCTGCGGCCGCGACCGGCGCGGTTGCCGCCGTTGCCGCTGATGGCAGCAGCCCGGCGAGCGGTGTTCCGGCTGGCATCAACGACGCCAAGGCACTCGGGACCGACGTCAACAGGTTCTGCGGCACGGTCGCTGGTGCTGCCGCCGTTGCGAGCGTGTTCAGCGGGGCCGCGGCACCGGGAACTGCTGCCGGGGGCTGCGGAAGTGTGATCGACGCGGTTGCGGCCGGGGGCGCCGCGGCGGGCGCGGCGGCGGTTTGCGCGGTGCCAAGGAGCGACGTGAACCCCTGCATGAGTGATGTCGCGGCGGCCGGATTGGTCGCGAGCTGCTGGAGGAACGGCAGACCGGGGAAGCTCGGGGTCGGTGCGGGCGCCGCGGGCTCGGCTGCGGCTGTCGCGCTGAGCCCCAGCGCAACTGCAGTCGCACCCGCGGTAGCGATCATGCTGGTGGCAAGCATTTTTCTGGTGAGTTTCATGGTTTTTCCAATCCGTTGACGGCACGCCTGTCCCCGAAGCTACGGAGTTACTGGTGTTACTCAAGTGACACGTGTGGCGGAGATCGAACCGTTACGGATGCGACGGCTTACCGTGACCGCTCGCTAGAGTCGGCGGGATAGACGCCACCGAATCCGCCGCAACGACGACATCTCCGCGGACGCCGAACCGATTGGCGATCGCGGCGGTGGCGTTGTTTGCGATCAGCGTCGCCGCGCGCCTCGCGTGGACTTACCTCGTGCCCAACGGCGCCAACTTCGTCGACCTTCACGTGTACGTCGGTGGCGCGGGCGCGCTCGATCATCGGGGCACGCTCTACGACTACGTCTACGCCGACCAGACGCCCGACTTCCCGCTGCCGTTCACCTATCCACCGTTCGCCGCGGTCGTCTTCTACCCGCTGCACTTCATTCCGTTCGGAATCCTCTCGTTCGCTTGGCAACTCGGCATCATCGCGGCGCTCTACGGGGTAGTGCGCATCAGTCAGCGACTGCTGCCAGGACCCGACGGCGGTCGGAGCATCGCAATGCTATGGACCGCGGTTGGCATCTGGATCGAGCCACTGCGAAGTAATTTCGACTACGGGCAGATCAACGTGCTGCTGGTGCTCGCGGTGCTGTATGCGGTCTACAGCACGCGGTGGTGGTTGTCCGGACTGCTCGTCGGGCTCGCCGCCGGAGTGAAGCTGACGCCTGCGGTGTCGGGTCTGTACTTCGTCGGAGCGCGGCGATGGGCGGCGGCGGTGTTCTCGGCGGTGGTGTTCTTCGGCACCGTCGCGGTCTCGGCACTAGTCGTCGGCGACCAAACCCGTTACTACTTCACCGAATTGCTCGGCGACGCCTCCCGGGTTGGTCCGATCGGAACGTCGTTCAACCAGTCCTGGCGAGGCGGGATCTCGAGGATCCTCGGGCACGACGCGGGCTATGGACCGCTGGTGTTGGCGGCGATCGCGGTCACCGCGGTGCTCGCCGTATTGGCCTGGCGCGCCGTCGGCGGCGCAACCGACCGGCTTGGTGCCATCGTCATCGTGCAGTTATTCGGCCTGCTGCTGTCGCCGATCTCATGGACGCATCACTGGGTCTGGTTGATACCGCTGATGATCTGGCTGCTGCACGGCCCGCTGCGCGACAGTATCGGCGCGCGGACCCTCGGCTGGGGTTGGCTGGCACTGACGCTGATCGGAGTCCCGTGGCTGTTGAGCTTCGCCCAGCCGACCATCTGGGTGATCGGCCGTCCGTGGTACCTGGCGTGGGCGGGCCTGATCTACCCCGTCGCGACGCTCGCGACGCTGGGGTGGATCGCCGCTAGCCGTCGACGAGCTGGTTGATCTCCCCGGCCATATCCAGGTCGTTCTGAGTGATGCCACCGGCGGAGTGCGTAACCAGTACGAAAGTCACGGTCCGCCAACGGATATCGATGTCCGGATGATGGTCCTTTTCCTCGGCGCGCTCGCCGACACGGCGGACCGCGTCGATACCGTCGAGGAAGGCGGGAAACTTGATCGATCGGCGCAAGGCGCCGTCGGCGCGCTCCCAGCCGGGCAGGTCGGGCAGTGCGGCGTCTACTTGGTCGTCGGTTAACACAGCCATGTCCATCAACCTACCGCTGCGAAGCTGGTCGGCGGCCACGGTCGCCTAACAGGCACCCAACAGATTTCTCGACCAAGATGATGAGTGTGCGTGATCCGGTGCGGGTCGACTCAATGGACGACGGACCAACGTTGCCGCATTCGGCCGCCGCGACGGGAACCCACGTGCGCGTCGCAGTACGCGCCCTGCAGTCCCCGAGTGCCGCGCCGACCTTGCGGCGGAGCGATTCCGCGCAGGTAGTGGTCGGCGGTGGCCTTCTCGTCGCCCTGCTCGTGGTTCTCGCAGTGTCGGTCATCTGGGTCTCCCACGATGCGAAACATCCACTTGTCCAACCGAATCCGCCTCCTCAGACGACCTCGGCGCCAACCCCGACCGCGACCGCTGGGCCCATACCCCCGCCGACCACCACGGCGCAGCGGCTGCCGCCTTCCGCGACGCCGACGGCGCCGGTTGAGGCGATGGCGCCATCGCAGGTGACTGCCGAGACGATGACGCCTGCCCCACCCCCGACGCCGCGGCACCGACGTCTGCGCGATCTGTTCCCCCAGCTGTTTCCAAGCGGATAAACGCCGTATACCGTCGCGGGCAGTGTCAAACCAGGTCGTCGTTGCCGGTGCAGTGATCTCGGGTTCGTTGCTGCTGGTGGCTCAACGTGCGCGGCCGCCGGAGCTGGCGGGCCTGTGGGAGCTACCGGGCGGCAAGGTGGCCGCGGGGGAGAGCGACGCCGCCGCGCTGGCCCGCGAACTGCGCGAGGAACTCGGCGTCGAGGTGACTGTCGGGCCGCGGATCGGTTCCGACGTGGCGTTGAACGAGACGACGACGCTGCGCGCCTACCGCGTCAAGCAAACCGGCGGCACGGTGCACCCGAACGATCACCGGGCGCTGCGCTGGATCGGTGCCGACGAGCTCGACGGTCTGGCGTGGGTGCCAGCCGACCGCGCCTGGGTCGATGAGCTGACGATCGCACTTCAGACCGGTCAGGCGGTGCGGCGCGCAGTCGAGGCCGACAGGGCGGGCATCGCCGCGGTCATCGTCGAGGCCTATCGACGCGAGTTCTCCACACTGTCGCGCAACATGGACAAGATCGCAGCCGTGCTCACGCCCGCGGTGGAGGTGGACCGATTCTTCGTCACGGGTCGTGGCGAAGACGTCGTCGGGGCAGTCGCATGCACGGACCGCACCGGCCGTGCGATGCGAGTGCGCGCCGCCGACTGGCGCAGCAACCTTGGGCTGGTGCGCGGCACACTCGCCGCACGAATTCTTGCTCCGCAGTGGACATCTCACCTCGACTATCCGGAAGACACGGGCTACATCGAGTTCGTCGCCGTCGCGGAGCGGGCCAGGCGCCAGGGCATCGCCACCGGGCTCGTCGAGGACGTTATCGCGCAGACCCGCTACACCGACTTCGAGCTCGAAGTCACCGACGTCAACGTGGCCGCCCGCGACTGCTATCGCAAGATCGGGTTCGTCGACGTCGACCGGAAGAAAGAAAAGTTCGGTCGCATCAAGGGATTCCGCGAACGCATCCACATGCACTACACGTGCTAGCCGACCCCGCTCGTCGCCGGCGTCATGCTGCGCGTGTCGACTCCGTAGCGTCGCCTCAGTAATGCAACCGGTCGTTCACGACGAGCACTCCGGAGCGGTGCAGCGAGCGAATCGGATGCAGCAGAACGGGGTGTCGGCAGTGCGGGCAGGATTCCTGCGGCCTATTCGCCGTCGAGAACGTCAGATGGTGGCATGCCGCGCACCGGACTATGTAGAACGCACCGATCCAATTGAGCAGCCCGAGGTAGATCGCCGCGGTCGCGGCGGTCGCCAGCACGGCGATGACTCCGATGGTGAAGACCTCTTCGAGCGTCATAAGCGTCAACCTCCAACCCGCGCTTGACGGGCACGATCGACGGTACGCACGAAGACTGCGCGGAAACTGGGAGAGTCCTGTCGCCGAGGTGGTCACCGGCTCCGTCGAGTGACGGGCGTCTCTCGTTTTCGTGATTGGCCGACGGCACTGCGACAATCTTTGACGTGGACTTTCGCAACGTCGCCATCGTGGCACACGTCGACCATGGGAAGACGACCCTGGTCGACGCGATGCTGCGGCAATCGGGTGCGCTGACCCACCGCGGCGATGATTCCGTCGAACGCTTGATGGACTCCGGTGACCTTGAGAAGGAAAAGGGCATCACGATCCTGGCCAAGAACACCGCGGTGCACCGGAAGCACGCCGACGGCACCATGACGGTCATCAACGTCATCGACACCCCGGGCCACGCCGACTTCGGCGGCGAGGTCGAGCGCGGCCTTTCAATGGTCGACGGCGTCCTGCTGCTGGTGGACGCGTCGGAGGGACCGCTGCCGCAGACCCGTTTCGTGCTGCGCAAGGCCCTTGCCGCACACCTGCCGGTGATCCTCGTCGTCAACAAGACTGACCGCCCGGACGCCCGCATCGCCGACGTCGTCGAGGAGAGCCACGACCTGCTGCTCGACGTCGCCTCCGACCTCGACGAGGAGGCTCAGAAGGCCGCCGAGAACGCGCTCGGACTGCCGACGCTGTACGCGTCGGGCCGCGCGGGCATCGCCAGCACCACCGAGCCGGCCAATGGCGAGAACCCCGACGGCGAGAACCTCGACCCGCTCTTCGACGTGCTGCTGGAGCACATCCCGCCACCGCAGGGTGACCCGAAGGCTCCGCTGCAGGCGCTGGTGACCAACCTCGACGCGTCCGCGTTTCTCGGCCGGCTCGCGCTCATCCGCATCTACAAGGGTCGGATCCGCAAGGGGCAACAGGTTGCCTGGATGCGCGAGGTCGATGGCCATCCGGTCATCACGAACGCCAAGATCACCGAACTGCTGGTCACCGAGGGTGTCGACCGAACCTCTACCGACGAGGCGATCGCCGGGGACATCGTCGCCGTCGCCGGCCTGCCCGAAATCATGATCGGCGACACGCTGGCCGACACCGAGCATGCGCACGCGCTGCCCCGGATCACCGTGGACGAGCCCGCCATCTCGGTCACGATCGGCACCAACACCTCACCGCTGGCGGGCAAGGTGTCGGGGCACAAGCTGACCGCCAGGATGGTGAAGTCGCGGCTGGACACCGAACTCGTCGGCAACGTCTCGATCAAGGTCGTCGATATCGGCCGTCCCGATGCCTGGGAGGTGCAGGGCCGAGGCGAGCTGGCGCTTGCGGTCCTCGTCGAGCAGATGCGCCGCGAGGGTTTCGAGCTGACCGTCGGGAAGCCACAGGTGGTCACCCGCACGATCGACGGCAAGATTCACGAGCCGTTCGAGGCCATGACCATCGACTGCCCCGACGAGTTCGTCGGCGCCATCACTCAGCTGATGGCCGCGCGCAAGGGCCGCATGGAGGAGATGACCAACCACGCCGCGGGGTGGGTGCGGATGGACTTCATCGTGCCGAGCCGCGGGCTGATCGGTTTCCGTACCGACTTCCTGACTCTGACGCGCGGCACCGGCATCGCCAACGCGGTGTTCGACGGCTACCGGCCGTGGGCGGGCGACATCCGGGCCCGGCACACCGGCTCACTGGTGTCGGACCGGACTGGCACGATCACGCCGTTCGCGATGATCCAGCTGTCCGACCGCGGCCAGTTCTTCGTCGAACCCGGCGAGGATACCTACGAGGGCCAGGTCGTCGGGATCAACCCGCGCGCCGAGGATCTCGACGTCAACGTGACGCGTGAGAAGAAGCTGACCAACATGCGTTCGTCGACGGCCGACGTCTTCGAGACCCTGGCCCGTCCGCTCGAGTTGGGCCTCGAACAGGCGATGGAGTTCTGCGCCGAGGATGAGTGCGTGGAGGTCACACCCGAGGTGGTTCGTGTCCGCAAGGCCGAGCTCGACGCGACCACCAGGGGTCGTGCCAGGTCGCGCGCGAAGGCCCGCAACTAACCTGCCGATACCCTGAACAGCGTGCCGGCACCCCCACGCGTCGTCGTAGCGCTATTGGCGCTGATGATGGTGGTTTCCAGCTGCACGGTCAGCCCCCCACCCGCACCGCAGAGCACCGACACATCGAAGGTCACGACGGCGCCGCCTCCGCGGGCATCGCAGATCATCATGGCCATCGACTCCATCGGTCCTGGGTTCAATTCGCATCTGCTGTCCGATCAATCACCGGTCAACGCAGCGATCAGCTCGCTGGTGCTGCCCAGCTCGTTCCGGCCTGTGCCAGATCCCGCGTCGCCGACGGGGTCGCGCTGGGAGCTCGACCCCACGCTGCTGGAGTCCGCCGCGGTGACCAACGAGAACCCGTTCACCGTCACCTACAAGATCCGCCCAGAGGCGCAGTGGACGGACAACGCCCCGATCGGCGCCGACGACTTCTGGTATCTGTGGCGCCAGATGGTCAGCCACCCGGGCGTCGTGAATCCTGCCGGCTACGACCTGATCACCGGCGTCCAGTCGGTGGAGGGCGGCAAGACCGCGGTGGTGACGTTCTCGCAGCGCTATCCCGCGTGGCGCGAGCTGTTCAACGACATCCTGCCGGCACACATCGTCAAGGACGTGCCAGGCGGATTCGCTTCTGGGCTGGCTCGTGCGCTGCCCGTCACCGGTGGCCAGTTCCGCGTGGAGAACATCGACCCGCAGCGCGACGAGATCCTGCTGGCCCGCAACGACCGGTATTGGAGCGAGCCAGCCAAACCCGACCAAGTGCTGTTCCGCCGCGGGGGAGCGACGGCCGCACTTGCCGATTCGATCCGCAACGGCGACACGCAGGTCGCTCAGGTACACGGCGGCGCTGCGGCGTTTGCGCAACTGTCCGCGATTCCCGATGTGCGGACCGCGCGCATCGTCACACCGCGGGTTATGCAGCTCACGCTGCGGGCACAGCAACCCGCTCTCGTGGATTCCCAAGTGCGCAAAGCGATTCTGGGACTACTCGACGTCGACCTGCTCGCGTCGGTTGGCGCAGGCGACGACAACACGGTCACCCTCGCGCAGGCCCAGGTGCGCTCCCCGTCCGACCCGGGCTACGTGCCGACCGCGCCGGCTGCGATGACGAAGGAGGCGGCGCTCGCCCTCTTGGCGAATGCGGGCTACCAGGTTGAGCCGGTGGAGACGCTGCCGCCGCCGACGCCGGGTGTACCCGTGCCGGAGAACAATCGCGGACGCATCACCAAGGACGGTGTTCCGCTGACACTGGTGCTCGGAGTGGCGGCCAACGACCCGACGGCGGTCGCGGTCGCCAATACCGCCGCCGACCAACTGCGCAACGTCGGCATCGCGGCGTCGGTGGCGGCGCTGGACCCGGTGGCGCTCTACGGCGATGCGCTGGTCAACAACCGGGTCGACGCCGTCGTCGGTTGGCGTCAGGCCGGGGGCGATCTGGCGACGGCGCTGGCGTCGCGATTCGGCTGCCCGGCTCTTGAGGCGACGGCGGTTTCGACCACGACGCCCGGCGCGACGCCGTCACCCACGTCGCCGTCGCTGTCGCCGACGAGTAGCGCGCCGGTGCCGCCCCGGCCGACCACCACCGCGACGCCGACGCCTCCCAGCCCGCCGCCGGAGTCCGGTCAGCTCGTCCAGGCTCCCAGCAATATCACCGGCATCTGCGACCACAGCATTGAGCCGAAGATCGATGCGGCGCTCGACGGCACCGAAGACATCGGTGAGGTGATTAACGCGGTCGAACCCCGACTGTGGAACATGTCGACCGTGTTGCCGATCCTGCAGGACACCACGATCGTCGCCGCGGGTCCGAGCGTGCGGAATGTCAGCCTGTCCGGCGCCGTGCCGGTCGGCATCGTCGGCGATGCGGGTATGTGGGTCAAGCCCCCGCAGTGATCACTTCACACAAGGGGTTTTGGTTCCAGCCATCTCGGTGAGATCGGTCGGTGCGGGCGCTCGGGTACCGGTGGCCGTCGCATCGACCGTCGTGACCGGGGTTGCGACGGCAGCCGTGCTGCTGCTGCCCGTTAAGTACTGGTCGGCGGGGAAGTCAGCGCCGATGGTCAACTGCACCGTGTCAGCGGCGACGGTGTCGGATGCGGTGGCGGTGAGCTGCAGCCGGTCGGCGAGCATGTGCGCTGCGTCGTCGGCGCCGAGGCCGTAGGCGATGGTGCTGGCGTCAACCAGGCCGTCTGCGGTGGTGACGCTCCCGGCGGTCAGCCCGTCGGCGCCGAAGGACTGCTCAACGGCCAAACCGAGGCCGTCATGGTCGGTGGCGTTGACGACGTCGAGTGTCGTTGCGACAGAAGGAGATTGCGTGGCCGTCGGAGTCTGTGGGGTTGATCCGTTGGTGAAGAGGCTGTGCACGATTGCCCGGACGCCAGCCACGTCGATCATGTTTACGTCCTCGCCCTGGGCATCTTGGCTGAACTGACTGATCGGCAATGTGTAGAGCGTCAGGGCGCTGTCAGTCAGCGTCGCGGCGTGATTGACGAAGCTCGCGAGGTCGAACCCGGCGTCCACGGCGATGTTCTGCTGGGCCACCCGCAGCAAGTTGCGTAAGTCACTGGGACTGGACAACGCTCCGCCGCGCCGCAGCGCAGTCACGAGCGACACGATGAACGCCTGCTGGCGACGAGTGCGGTCCAGGTCGGTGAACAACTGGTCGTTCTCGTCGCGGCGTTGACGGACGAACGCCATCGCCTGTGCGGCGTCGATCTGCTGGACGCCGCGGTGGAAATTCGCACCGGAGTAGCTGTCCGAGGTGTCGTCGTTGAGGCACACGGTGATCGGCTGCACGACTTGCGCGATCTGAAAGAACGCACCGAGGGTTACTTCGATGAAGTGGTCAATCGGCACACCCAACAGCCTGCGCATGGTGTTGATTTCGGCCCTGCGGCCGGCCTCGCGTGCCGTCTGCTCGCGGGCGGATTCGGCGATGCTGTCGCTAAGCGAGTTCAGCGTCTGCTGGTAGGCCAGGCCATAGGCCTGCTTGATCTTGCCTTTGCAGACGCCGCTCGGGCACCCTGGCAGATCGACATAGTCGTCGCGCGGCACAGATACCGCGCTGACTGGGCCGTTGCCGCCCGGCAAGTGCAAGAGAATCAACACGTTGGCGTTGTAGCCCCCGACGGTCTCGTCGCCTGCGTGCAGCGCGTCGTAGATGTCCTGGGGAAGCGGCTGGCCGTGCTGATCCAGTCGGCTGTCCAGTCCCATGATCAGAATGTTCTGCGCACCGCCGACTGACGCGGGCCCACCGGCGAGCGCCTGCGAGGTGGTGATGCCGCCGGAAAGATTGCGGTAGCCGGCCCAGCCCACGGCGGTGACGGCCAGCACCGCGACGGCGGCCAGCCCCGCAAGCACCCGACGGGCGATGCGGCCCCAGCGCCGGTCACGGCGGCTCGGAAGCCGGTGCCGCGGGCCGTCCACCCGCGGTATCGGATCCGTATCGCAGTCCGAATTGCCCGTTCGACTCATAACAAAGCCGGATTATCCCGGCACCTCCTGAGAACCTCAGCGCGGACTTCTCAGGATTGCGGCCGGTCAGCACGCGAAAATCGGCCCCCTCCGCGAGCAGAGGGGGCCGATCTTCCTGCGGGCTACTACTCCGTGATGTCGTTATTGGCGTCGGCGGGCCCCTCGTTGCCGTCGACTGCCGCGGTGGTCTTGTCGTCACCGCTGGAGCTTTCGCCCACCGCCTGGTCGTTAGTTGCGCCGGTGGCGGTCCCGACGGGGTCGATCTTCAATCGGGAGATGACGGCGCCGTTCACCGTCGTGATCGCGGTCTCTTGCCGCCCCAGCCTGGTGAAGAACCCGATACTCACGTTGTCCCCCATAAAGTGGCAGGGCTAATTCGATGCCCTCAAAGTTACGCCCCGAATTCGATTGCGATGCGGCTTATGGCTAAAATTATCGCGGGCGTAAAGATTAAGTCGGGAACGGATTCAGCACATGGTTGCCTCGGAAGAATTGCTGTTCAGAGGGGCCAGAAGTCACCGTCCGGTAAATGATCGGCCGATAGCCGTCTGTTCTGTCAGCAATACTTGGCCCCGACCTTCCTTCGGCCAGTTCAGCTATTATTCGGCGTTACATGAATTAGCTGCAATTGACGACAGGCGTCAGTTCTACCTAAGCAACCCGCGGCGATCGACTACGCAGGGATTTGCCCGCTGCCGCGATTGTGTGCAAATTCCAGTCGACGGGGGATTCACTGCTCGCCGCGGCAAGGTCCGATGGAGCGAGGTCGTCGGCCGCATCCACCGCGAAGCGCCCGTGGTTGCTGATCGCGTATGTCGGCGGGAGGTGTGGTCGATCAACTCGACCGATGTTCGCGAAGCAAACGAAGACTGTGGGCCGAACAAGCCGCCACGAGGAACACGACGAGCAGCCACCACGGTGGCCTTGCCAACTCCCAGACGAAGATCGCAGCCCAAATCGGCGCGCGTTGAGTTATGGCGAGCACGCCGGCTGCACAGGTCAGCGATATCGCGGGGACGCTCACGTGGTGGGGTGTCCATGTGCTGATCGCGATGGCGACAACCGATCCCATAGCCGCGCCTGTGGCCAATGCGGGCGTAAGCATGCCGCCGACCGCGCCCGCTCGCAGGAACGCCGCGGTGAGAAGAGGTTTGAGGAACAGGACCACGACCGCCGAGCCGAAGGTCAGGCCGCTGGCCAAACTCACCGTCAGGATGCTTCTGCCGTTGCCCGGCAGCTCCGGCCACCACACAGAGCAGATGCCGATCAACAATCCGGCGGCCGCGATCGCCGGAATCAGCACCCACGACTTGATGGTGGCGGCGGGCCGAGCCCACGTCATGATTCGGTTGAAGAGCAGCCCCAAACCAAATGCAAACGGCGACAAAAACAGCGCGAAACCCGTTAGCAGATAGGACAATTGCGGGTCGGGCCAAGTCAGCGGTGCGACCTCATGGGTGACCGGTGATGCGACGGCGACGGCAAGGCTCGAGGTGATCAGCGCAGTACCGACCGCCCGCGGATGCCAGGTCTTGAGCATGATTCGGGTCGCGAACAATGCGCCGCCAACGGGAACGCTGTAGACGGCCGCCAGGCCCGCTCCCGCCGCGCAAGCGAGGAGTATCTCGCGGTCACGGGCGGTGATCGACCACCGTGATGTCCCGAGATCGCCTAGCGCTGCGGCGAATTGGCGTGGCGCGCCTTCGCGTCCGAGCGAGGCTCCTGAGCCGACGAGTAGCACCTGCAGCGCCGCGTCGACTGACAGCGGCAGGTGTCGCAATGGCCCGTGGCTCGCGATGGTCTCGGCGAGCGACGGGACCTCGGTACGCCGGCGCAGCACCCACCAGCCGAAGCCGGCGAGCGCGCCGCCGAACATCGGACCGAGGGCGCGTCGCACGGGACTGCTGGCGGTGACACCGCTGAGCAAAGTGCCGAAAGAGTAGTGATAGGTGAGGTGCTCGACGGCGCGCAGCAGCAGCGTCGTCGCCAGGCCGGCGACACCCGCGAGCAATCCGATAACGACGACCGCAGATGCGAACTCAATGGTGCGCCGCGTCACCGGGTGAATCTATGCCAGCGAGCGGGCAAGCTGGTGCGAATGGAGACCCCCAGGCTGCTGTTCGTCCATGCACATCCAGACGACGAGACCCTGACGACCGGTGCGACCATCGCGCACTACGTCTCCGGTGGCGCGCGGGTCCACGTCGTGACGTGCACCCTCGGCGAGGAGGGTGAGGTGATCGGCGAGCGCTGGGCACACCTCGCGGTCGATCAAGCCGACCAGCTTGGCGGATACCGCATCGGCGAGTTGACCGCCGCACTGAACGCGCTGGGAATCGACGAGCCGATATTTCTCGGCGGCGCTGGCCGGTGGCGTGACTCAGGGATGGAAGGCACGTCGCCGCGACACCGGCAGCGGTTCGTCGACGCCGATCCGCGAGAAGCGGTGGGTGCGCTGGTGGCCATCATCCGCGAATTGCGGCCGCACGTCGTCGTCACCTACGACGCCAAGGGCGGCTACGGCCACCCCGACCACATCCACGCACACGACGTGACCAAGGCCGCGGTCGCCGCGGCAGGGGGCGCCGACTATCCCGGCGAATCGTGGGCGGTGCCGAAGGTCTACTGGACGGTGATGTCGACGACGGCGATGGCGGCCGGGTTTGACGCCCTGCAGGATGTCCCGGAGGAGTGGATCCGGGTATCGATCGGCGACGTGCCCTTCGGCCACCCGGACGACGCGATCGACGCAGTGGTAGACGCTGCCGAGCAGTTGCCCGCCAAGGTCGCGGCCCTGCGTGCACACGCGACCCAGGTGACGGTCGCCGCTAACGGCAGGTCCCTCGCCCTGTCGAACAACATCGCGCTGCCGATCGGGGCGGTCGAGCACTACGTCCTTGCCGAAGGCACCGCAGGTGCTCGCGACGACCGTGGTTGGGAAACCGACCTGCTGGCAGGCCTGAACCTGGAATAACTCAACGGGCAGGCGGTAAGCTGCCCGACAGTCGATAGCGTGTGGAAGGGATGGCGATGGACCCCGACATGGATCCCAACCTGCAGCACTGGCAGGACCGCGCTGACAGCCTTCAGTGGGTGCTCGGGTCGCTTGTCTCATTGCTAGACAGCATCCCGACCTGACACCGCTTCGTCCCGCCGTCCTCACGCTCCTTGCGATCGACGGCGTCCTCTCCGCTGTCGCGGCGGCGTTCATGCTGCAGCTTCGAATCGGATCGGTGCCGTTTCCGATCAGCGCGCTGGTGAGTGGTGTGGTCAACTCCGCATTGGTGTGGGCGGCGTTGCAATGGACCGCCTCACCGCGGGTCGCTGCACTTCCGTTGTGGTGCTGGCTGCTCACCGTCGCGGTCCTGACCTTCGGTGGGCCTGGCAATGACATCGTGTTCGGCGGCGTCGGCGTGATGGAGTACGCGCCGCTGCTACTGATCGTCGTGGGCGCGCTCCCGCCTGCGGCGCTGCTGTGGCGCCATGTCCACGCGGATGCCTGACGGTTACTTCTTGCCGGTGTCGTCCTTCTTGCCGGTCGCATCCTTGTTGGCGTGCTTCGTTGCCGTGCCGTCGCTCGTCGCGGAAGCGGACGCCCCAGACGCCGCTTCAGCCGTCTGACCGTCTAGGTCCTTCTTGCCGGTGTTGTCGCGGTTGTTGGCTGCCGCGGACTCGGTCTTCTTCTCATTCGGTGCGCCGCGGACCTCACCCTGAGCCGCAACTCCGGATGACGATGTAGTCGCCGTAGCGTCCGCGGCCGCGTCGACCCCCTCGCCGAGCGCCTCTCCCTGGACCGCGCGGTGGTTTTTGTTGAGCTTCGGTATGCCGGTGGGTGTTGCGGTTTGCGTCGTCACATCCCCGGCGACGGGCGCGGCCGTCACTTTCGTCGTCGCCTGAGTCGCCGCGAACGGGAGGGGCGGCAATGGGGGTAGTGGCGGCAAAAAGAAGTTCCACTCGTCGATGCCGAGTTGGATGAAGGAGTTAACGGTGTCGACGCCAACGTTGACCAACCCTGAACGAAATTCACGTTGCCGCCGAGCCAGTCGGCGATGTTGAACGTGATGCTGCGCGCAATGCGTTCGCCGAAGTTGTAGAAGATCGTGATCTGCGGCGCCAGCCACCCGACATAGGGGATCCAGCCGACCGCATACGCGGCCAGATCGAAGCCATACCGAACCCACGGCTCGACCGCGTTGTCGATGTTCTTGATGGTGCTGTCTATGCCTGTTCCGCCGACAACCGGCGGGAATTGGGGCGTCGGGAAGGGTTGGCCTGCACTCGGCGGGACCGTGATCCGCTGAATCCAGGCGACCAGAAGGTTAGGCAGGTCAATTGCCGCCGACGTCTGGACCTGTGCTGCGAGTTGAACCGCGGGCGTCGCGACCCGAACTGTCGGCACGCAGGTGCCGGTTCCTTGACCGTCGGGACGAACGCAATGGTCGCTGCGGTGATCGTCGCAACACCGATCGTCAGAGATGAGCGGACGAATGACCCATGAGCACCCCTCCACCCATGAGCACCCCTCCTGCGTCCTGCGGTACTCCCCTAGTGAAGTTACGCGGGCGTAAAAGCCGTCGTGCGACATTCGCCAACCCAAGCGAGGACGGGGGCGCAACATGACGCGCGGCTGGGACTACTGTGGCCGGTATGTCCGGCGCGGCGGTTTCAGAATGTGAGACATGCGGATGATTCCCGACGACCGTGGGGTTACACGGGAGTGGCTCTGAACCCCCAGCGCGGCGCCGATCTGCCCAGCCCGGTGGTCCCTCCGAAGTCAGGTGTGCCCAGCTCTGCCGCGCTGCGGCGGGTGTTGCGGCGGGCCCGCGACGGGGTGGCGCTCAACGTCGACGAGGCCGCGATCGCGATGACGGCCCGTGGTGAAGACCTTGCCGATCTTTGCGACAGTGCGGCGCGGGTGCGTGATGCGGGCCTTGAATCCGGTGACAGGCGAGGGCCTAACGGCAGGCTGCCGGTGTCCTACTCGCGCAAGGTGTTCATACCCGTCACTCATCTCTGCCGCGACACATGCCATTACTGCACGTTCGTCACCGTGCCGGGCAAGCTGCGCGCCGCGGGAATGGGCATGTACATGGAGCCCGACGAGATTCTCGACGTGGCCCGCCGTGGTGCCGAATTGGGTTGCAAGGAAGCGCTGTTCACCCTTGGCGACCGTCCTGAGGCGCGCTGGACCGAGGCCCGGCAGTGGCTCGACGAGCGCGGCTACGACTCGACGCTTGATTACGTACGCGCAATGGCGATCCGGGTGCTTGAGGAGACCGGGTTGCTGCCGCATCTGAACCCGGGTGTGATGTCGTGGTCGGAGCTGTCGCGGCTCAAGCCGGTGGCGCCGTCGATGGGCATGATGCTGGAGACCACGTCGCGACGGCTGTTCGAAACCAAGGGCCTGGCGCACTACGGCAGTCCCGACAAGGATCCCGAGGTCCGCCTGCGCACACTGGCCGACGCCGGCAGGCTGTCGATCCCGTTCACCACCGGGCTGCTGGTCGGCATCGGGGAGACGCTGGTCGAGCGGGCCGAGACGATCCATGCAATTCGCCGGTCGCACAAGGAATTCGGACATGTGCAGGAAGTGATCGTGCAGAACTTCCGGGCCAAAGACCATACCGCGATGGCCACAGTGCCCGACATCGGTTTCGACGACTTCGTGGCGACAGTGGCGATCACCCGCTTGGTGATGGGTCCCAAGATGCGGATCCAGGCACCCCCGAACCTGGTGTCGCGCTCCGAATGCTTGGCGCTGATCGGCGCCGGCGTCGACGACTGGGGCGGCGTATCGCCGCTGACCCCGGATCACGTGAATCCGGAACGGCCATGGCCTGCGCTTGACGAGCTCGAGGCCGTCACCGCCGAGGCCGGCTACGACCTGGTGCAGCGGCTGACCGCGCAACCGGCCTACGTGCAGGCCGGCGCGGCGTGGATCGACCCGCGGGTACGCGGACATGTCGACGCCCTGGCCGACCCCGACACCGGCCTGGCCGCCGACGTCAACCCGGTCGGGCGGCCGTGGCAGGAGCCCGACGAGGCGAGCGAGTCGCTGGGGCGCACCGATCTGCACACGGCGATCGATTCCGAAGGTCGTCTGACCGAGACCCGCAGTGATTTGGGTAGCGCGTTCGGCGACTGGGAGTCGATCCGCGAGAAGGTGCACGAGCTTGCGGTGCGGGCGCCCGAGCGCATCGACACCGACGTGTTGGCGGCGCTGCGTTCCGCCGAGCGCGATCCCGGTGGCTGCAGCGACGACGAATATCTGGCGTTGGCGACCGCCGACGGTCCGGCGCTGGATGCTGTTGCGGCGCTTGCGGATTCGTTGCGTCGCGACGTGGTGGGCGACGACGTGACGTTCGTCGTCAACCGCAACATCAACTTCACCAACATCTGCTATACAGGATGCCGGTTCTGCGCGTTCGCCCAACGCAAAGGTGACGCAGACGCGTACTCGCTGTCGACACCGAAGTGGCCGAGCGGGCTTGGGAGGCGCATGTCGCTGGCGCGACCGAGGTGTGCATGCAGGGTGGCATCGACCCCGAATTGCCGGTGACGGGGTACGCCGATTTGGTGCGTGCGGTCAAGGACCGGGTGCCGTCGATGCACGTTCACGCGTTTTCAGCCCGATGGAGATCTCCAACGGGGTGACCAAGAGCGGGCTTTCGATTCGGGAGTGGTTGACCAGCTCTGCACGAAGCGGGGCTGGGCTGAATTCCTGGCACCGCCGCCGAGATCCTCGACGACGAGGTGCGCTGGGTACTGACCAAAGGCAAGCTGCCGACCTCGATGTGGATCGAGGTCGTCACCACCGCGCATGAAGTCGGGCTGCGGTCGAGCTCGACGATGATGTACGGCCATGTCGATTCGCCGCATCACTGGGTCGGGCATCTCAACGTGTTGCGCCGCATCCAGGATCAAACCGGCGGCTTCACTGAGTTCGTGCCGCTGCCGTTCGTGCACCAGAGCAGCCCGCTGTATCTGGCTGGCGGCGCGCGGCCGGGGCCGACGCACCGCGACAACCGCGCGGTGCATGCTTTGGCGCGAATCATGTTGCACGGCAGGATTTCCAACATCCAGACCAGCTGGGTCAAGCTTGGCGTCGAACGCACGCAGGTGATGCTCCAGGGCGGTGCCAACGATCTGGGCGGCACGCTGATGGAGGAGACGATCTCGCGGATGGCGGGTTCGGAGTTCGGGTCGGCCAAGAGCGTCGAGGAACTCGTCGAGATCGCGGCAGGGATCGGCAGGCCTGCCCGTCAGCGCTCGACGACGTACGCGCCACTGGCGGCTTAACCCACTACCCGCGAGCTGCGGGCACGCTCGCGCCGAACTTCGCAACGCTTTTCATGTTGTCAAGCGCGCACCTCCAGGGAATTGCCAGGCGAAAGTCGCTACGGTGCGCACATGACCACGATTGCGGGACTGCCCGCACACGCCCTTCTGGTGCACGCCGTCGTCGTCCTTGCGCCGCTGACCGCGCTGCTCGAGATCCTGTGCGCCATCTGGCCGGCGGCCCGCAGGAGGCTGGTGTGGCTGGTGCTCGCCTTCGCGACGGTGAACCTGGTGCTCACCCCCCTGACCACTGACGCCGGGGAGTGGTTGCTCAACCAACGACGCCGGGTCAGTCCGGTCCTGCAGACGCACGCCGACCGAGGCGAGTGGATGATTTATTTCTCCGTCGCACTGCTGGTCGTCGCGGTCGCGCTGGCTGTGCTGCACTGGCAGGAGGGACGGTCGGACAGGCGCAGGACCGTGGCAACCGTCGTCGTCGCGGTCGTCGCGTTGGTCGTCGGTGTGTCCTCGATCATCACGGTCGTGCGGATCGGCGACTCCGGCGCGCACTCGGTATGGGGCGGGGGAGGCTGATCGCATGGGTAACGCCAGGGCGAGATTTCGTCGTAATTCCCGCCCTGGCGTTACATCCGCGAATTTAGGCCTGCTTTAGCGCCTCGATCTCGAGCGTGATGGTGACCTTGTCGCCGACGACGGTGCCGCCGGTCTCCAGTGGCATGTCGATATCGATGCCGAAGTCCTTACGGTTCAAGACGACTGAGGCCTCGAAGCCGGCCACCTCGCCGTGACCCATGCCGGGGTTGACGCCATTGAACTCGAGTTCCAAGCTGACCGGCTTGGTGACACCCTTGAGCGTGAACTCACCGTCGAGGACATAGTTGTCGCCGTTGGCCCGCACCCCGGTGGACCGGAACGTCGCGGTGGGGTACTTCTCGACCTCGAAGAAATCGGCCGACTTGATGTGGGCGTCGCGCTGCTCGTTGTTGGTGTGGATCGAGTCGACCGCGATCTCGGCCGTCACCGACGGGGTGCCGTCTTCGGCGACGACGATGGCGCCGCTGAAATTCTCGAAGTTGCCTCGTACCTTGCTCACCATCAGGTGGCGTACTGAAAAGCCGATTGACGAGTGAACCGGGTCGATGGCCCACGTGCCGACGCTGAGCTGGGTAGTTCCGGTCGCTGCGGTCATGTTGATGTCTCTTTCACTCAAGGGGGCGGCGGCCAGTCCGACGCCTTCGAGCCATCAAAACGGACTGCAGTCCGAATTCATTCCCGGCTCAGGATTCGGTTTGCAAACCATCGGTTGTCTACACGTGCTCGGCTAGCACGAACCGATCCAGGGATCTGCTACGACGACTTGCGAGGGTCGGGCTTGACGGTCAGTGTGATGCGTTTGCCGTCGCGCAGCACATCGACCGGCGCGTCCTGGCCGACCGTGAGCTGACGCACCGCGACGGTGAGCTCGTCGAGGTTGTTGACTGTGCGGGCGCCCACCTTGAGAACGACGTCATTCTCCTTGATTCCAGCGCGGTCGGCGGGACCGCCGGGGTTCACCTTGGTCACCTTCGCCCCGCCGGTTCCGCTGTTATTGAGCCCCTCCACCGTCACGCCCAGCGTCGCGTGGCTGATCTTGCCGTCGCGGATCAGCGTCTGAGCGACGGACTTCATCTCGTTCACCGGGATCGCGAAGCCCAGACCGCTGGCGCTGTCCGACAGCGACTTACTGGCGGTGTTGATGCCGATCACTTCGGACGCCATGTTGAGCAGCGGGCCACCGGAGTTGCCATGGTTGATCGCCGCGTCGGTTTGCACGGCGTCGATGACCGTCTTGGTGTCGGAGCCCTCACCCGACAACGGCACCGCCCGGTGCAACGCGCTGACGATGCCCGCAGTGTCAGTGCTACGCAACCCCAGCGGCGCGCCCGCGGCCATCACCTCGTCGCCGACGCGCAGCTTGTCTGAGTCGCCGAGGCGCGCAACCGTCAGCTTGTCAACGTTATCGACCTTGAGCACCGCCAGGTCGGTCTCGGGATCACGCCCAACGAGGTTGGCCTTCGTCTGTTTGCCGTCGTTGAAGATGATGCTGATCTCGAACTTGTCGGGGCTCAGTGCGGCCTCCGAGATCACGTGGTTGTTGGTGACGATGTATCCGCGGCCATCAACGACCACCCCCGAGCCCTGCGCTCCATCAGAGTCACTCATCGCTTGCACCGTCACCACAGAATCCGCGACCGCTGCAGCGACTTTGGCCATGTATCCCTCCGGGAGCTGACTGGCGTCTGCGGTGTTCAGCGTCATCTTCGGAGTGGTGAACGCCTCGATGACCTCCGCGGTCTTGCGGCCCACCCAACCGCCCATGAGTCCGATGGCTATCGCGATGACGGCGAGTAGGGCCAACGCGACCCGCGTCAGCTTGCCGCCGAACAGGATGTCGCGCACGCCGAGCTTGCGTCTCGCAACGGGCGGCGCCGGTGGGGTGGGCGCAGTGGGGGTCTCCGCGGGGAGCGGGTCGGCCAGCGGATAGCCGGACTGCTCGGTGGCTTCGGCTTCGGCTTTGACTCCTGGTGCCGGGCCGAACGCTGCGGCCAGCACCGGCTCGGGCGCCTGGTTTGTCGGCGTGTAGTCGCCTTGATCGCGGTGGTCGTCGGGATCCAGGAAAGCCCCGCTGACACCGTCGGGCCGGCCGAAGGCGCGCTGCGTTGACGTATCGACGGTTGGACGCGAGACGGAACGCGGCGACAGATTGCCGCCACTGGTCTGATCCTGCTTGGTCACGGGTCTAATCACTCTTTCCTGGCGCCCAGCCTGTCCGGCGCGTGTCACAGCTAACTGGACATCAACCCTACCGGCGGGGCGGTCGGACAGGTGCGACGCCGACGAGCGGTACCGGGCAGTCCCTGACAGCTGGCCGGCTCGACGAACGTCGCCCTGCCCGGCGCCGCACTGAAGGACGCGCAGTGTGTGTTTGGACTTTGACGGAACTGGCAATTCCTTGTCCGCCAGTTCCAGAGTCCTACGCATCGGATCGGATTGCCATGATCGTGCTCGGCGTCATTCTTCTCTTGATCGGTTACTTCACAGGCATCTCGATCCTGTACACCATCGGCGGAATCCTCGTGGTGATCGGTGTTGTGCTGTGGATCCTCGGCGCAGTCGGGCGCCCGGTCGGCGGTCGAAAAGTCTGGTTCTAGCACCGCCTGTCTGATGCGATGGCGCGGTGAACTCCTCGAATGACCGACCACCACGGGTGTTGCTGGAAGGCCGTTGACAATACACACCAGGTCTTTCGAGAAGGTCGGCTACCGAACAGTTGCGCAGTGGCTTCGAGGTGGAGCTTGCGCCCCGCCCACACAGGCTCAGGGCGCCTTCCTATTTCATCCTGATTTCCTGTCACGTTCTGTTGACTGTTAGACAGATCCGTCGCACCCGCGGATAACTCCAGCGATCGGCTTGCCCGGCGGTTCGGGCGTCGGATTGAAGCCACGAAGCGAGCCCGGCGAAGTGAATTGCGGGTTGACCGCGACGGTGATCGGCTTGTCCGGCGGGTCCGGCTGCGGGTTGAAAGCCTGCGCGGTGCCCGAGGCCAGTCCCAATCCCGCCAGCGCGAGGCTGCCCGACAGGACGGCCTTGACAGCCATCTTTTTCATGTTGTGGGTGGTGGTCATGTTTTGTCCTTTACTGGTGGCGGCCCCGGGTGGGCCGGTCACGTAAAGGTTGCGGTGGACGCCTTGGCGGATCCTTGGAAGCCTTCACCGCCACATCGCCAAGCCTTAGCGACACTTCGCCGTTGACATAGGCGCCGCAGTTGACACGATGGGCCATCGTCAGAAGTCCGATGTCTCGAAATAGAAACATTTGAGACACCGGTCGCCCGCGCCGCACCGTTCATCGTTGCCCTGGTCAGTTCCTCTCAATACTTCGTCTCGAAATGCGCGTCTCGAATCGGAGGATGTTAGAGCCGTGCCGCGAGTTCGGTGCCTTGGCGGATCGCTCGTTTGGCGTCGAGCTCGGCGGCGACATCCGCCCCGCCGATGACGTGCGGCTCAATGCCTTTGTGCCGCAGGCCGTCTTCGAGGTCGCGTACCGAGTCTTGGCCCGCGCAGATGACCACGTTGTCGACCTCGAGCAGACGCGGGTCCGAGTGATCCGCCCCGAAGCTGATGTGAAGGCCGCCGTCGTCGATGCGTTCGTAGTTCACGCCTGATAGCTGCTGCACGCCTTTGGCCTTCAGCGACGCGCGGTGCACCCACCCCGACGTCTTGCCCAGCCGCTTGCCCTGCGGGCCCTTGGTCCGCTGCAGCAGATACACCTCACGCGCGGGCGGCGCGGGGATCGGCGTCCTCAGAGCGCCGCGCACCTCCTGCGGATCGGCGACACCCCACTCCGCCTTCCACTCCTTCAGGTTGAGCGTCGGCGATTCGTCGGTGACCAGAAATTCGCTGACGTCGAAGCCGACCCCGCCCGCGCCGACCACCGCCACCGTCTTGCCGACTGGCTTACCGGTGATCGCCTCCGCGTAGGACAGCACCATCGGATGATCAATGCCCGGAATGTCGGGCATCCGCGGCGAGACGCCCGTGGCAAGTATCACCTCGTCGAAGCCGGCGACTTCGTCGACCGTCGCCCGGGTCCGAAGCCGAACATCGACGCCGTGCTTCTCGAGCATGCGCGTGTAGTAGCGGATCGTCTCGCTGAACTCTTCCTTGCCGGGAATCCTTCGCGCCAAATCGAATTGGCCGCCGATCGCGTCGGTTGCCTCGAACAGCGTGACCGCATGTCCGCGCTGCGCCGCAGTGACCGCTGCGGCCAGCCCTGCCGGTCCCGCACCGACCACCGCGATGCGCTTGGTGCGGCGCGTCGGCCCGAGCACCAACTTCGTCTCGTGACCCGCCCGGGGATTCAGCAGACACGACACCGTCTTGTGCACGAATGCGTGATCCAGACACGCCTGATTGCAGGCGATGCAGGTGTTGATCTCGTCGGCGGCGTCGGCCTCCGCTTTGCGCACCCAGTCCGGGTCTGACAGCAGCGGGCGTGCCATCGAGATCAGCTGCACATCGCCGTCGGCGAGGATCTGCTCGGCTGCTTCTGGCATGTTGATGCGGTTGGACGCCACGACCGGAATGTTCACGTGCTCGGCCACCGCGTTGCTGATGTCGACGAACGCGCTGTTGGGCACCGAGGTGAGGATGGTCGGCACCCGCGCCTCGTGCCAGCCGATACCGGTGTTGATGATCGTCGCCCCCGCCGCCTCGACTTCGGTTGCCAACGCGACGATTTCGTCCCAGCTCTGGCCGTCCTCGACGTAGTCCGCCATGGACATCCGGTAGCAGATGATGAAGTCGTCGCCGACCGCGGCGCGGGTGCGACGCACGATCTCGACAGGAAACCGCCGCCGCTTCTCCGGAGTGCCGCCCCACGTGTCGGTGCGCTTGTTGGTGCGTGGAGCGAGGAACTGGTTGAGCAGGTAGCCCTCGCTGCCCATGATCTCCACGCCGTCGTATCCGGCCTCACGGGCCAGCACGGCGCAGCGGGCGAAGTCGTCGATGGTGCCGTCGACATCCCTCAGGGCCCGCGGACGGAACGGGTTGATCGGCGCCTTGATCGACGATGCGCTCACCGAAAACGGGTGATATGCATAGCGTCCGGCATGCAACACCTGGAGCAGGATCTTGCCGCCTGCGTCGTGCACCGGCTGTGTGATCCGACGATGGCGCCTCGCCTCGGAAGAGGAGATCATCTGCGCGGCGAACGGCAGCAGCCAGCCTGCGCGGTTCGGCGCGTACCCGCCGGTGATAATCAGGCCGACACCGCCGCGGGCGCGCTCAGCGAAGTACTCGGCGAGCCGATCGGTGTCGCGGGCGCGGTCCTCCAGTCCGGTATGCATCGAACCCATCACCACGCGGTTGCGCAGTGTGGTGAAGCCAAGGTCCAACGGCGAGAGGAGTTCTGAATACGTCACTTCTGTCCTTTGCTCTTCGCGCGAGCGCTCATCGCGTCCCCTTCAGGGCTGCGGCAACTTCGTCAAGCCAGTCGATGGCGCTTTCCTCAGCGCGAATACCACCACGCAGCACCAGGTACTGATGCAAGGCGCTGCCACTCAGGGCGGTCGGATCCGGAAACTGCCGATTTTCGAATCCGCGGTAGGTGTCCAGCAATTCGGCGCGCTCGGCCCGAAGCGCGGCGACCTGACCACGCACCGCGTCGACGTCGCCGTACGCGGCGCCGCGGACCTTGATTGCGATGTCGCGGGTCCGGTTGTCGGCCACCGAGCTGCCGCGCCCCGACAGCGGTTCAGCGATCCAGCGGGCAATCTCGGCATATCCGGCGTCGGAGACGGTGTAGACCTTCTTGTCCGGCCTGCCCTGTTGCACGACGGGCGTGACGCACACCCAGGCGTCTTCCTCCATCGACCTCAGCGTGCGGTAGATCTGCTGATGGGTGGCGGCCCAGAAGTAGCCGATGGACCGGTCGAACCGGCGGGCCAGCTCGTAACCGGAGCCGGACTGTTCGCACAGCGACACGAGGATCGCGTGGGGAAGCGCCACGCGCGCAGCCTATGGCGAGTCTGCCGCACTATGCAACTTGTTGCAGTGCAACCAAGCGCATAGGCGGCGGATTCGTCAGGTCAGCACCAGTTCACACTGACGTCGGTGCCTCCATTGCTTACATGCACCGAGCAGTCCGCCATGGCGGGGCTGGCCAACCCGAGGGACATCACGGCGAACGTGGCGGCAGTGGCTAGGCCGAGAGCAATTTTCTTCATTTCGACTCCCCGAAAATTGAGCTTAGCTGTGCTAAGCGGTTGCTATTCGTGTAAACGGCAGCGTGGGTGCGGATCTTCCCGGGGACAACGGTTTTCGCCCAATTCGTACGCCATCACAGCGAAGGCGGGCGTGTGGCCGGGGTCACACCAGGCTGGGAGCAGCGGCAAGGCCGCGCCGGATAGGTGTGTCCCTAGGCGTGCTGTATGTGCAACGTCTAGTATCAGTAACCACGCGCAACCCTTAACCGGGTCGCGTAGAAGTTAGGGCACACTGACACGGGCGCCCAAGTAGCCGCGTCGGATACTTGCAGCGACTTTTCGGCGGGCCTGAGCATGACGGCAGCCCCACTGACAGGAGATCGAGGAGACCTCAGTGACGTACACGATTGCCGAACCCTGCGTCGACATCAAAGACAAGGCATGTATCGAGGAATGCCCTGTCGATTGCATCTACGAGGGCGCACGCATGCTGTACATCCACCCGGACGAGTGCGTCGACTGCGGCGCATGCGAGCCGGTCTGCCCGGTCGAGGCCATCTACTACGAAGATGATGTGCCCGATCAGTGGAGCGGATACACGCAGATCAACGCCGACTTCTTCGCCGAGCTCGGGTCGCCGGGCGGCGCATCCAAGGTCGGCCTGACCGAGAACGACCCGCAGTCGGTCAAGGATCTGCCGCCTCAGGGTGAGGACTAATAACGGCTCGCCCCGCGCTTCGCAAGCGCGTCTCGGCGTCACTGCCGGTGTTCCCATGGGACACCCTGGCCGACGTCACCGCGCTGGCACGTTCGCACCCCGACGGCATCGTCGACCTGTCGGTGGGTACCCCGGTCGATCCGGTAGCGCCGCTGATCCGTGATGCGTTGGCTGCGGCCAGCGGAGCGCCCGGGTATCCGACGACAGCGGGCACCCCGGCGCTGAGGGCGTCGGCGTCCGCCTCCCTGCAGCGTCGGTATGGCATCACTGGCCTGGCCGACGACGCCGTGCTCCCGGTGATCGGCACCAAAGAACTCATTGCGTGGCTGCCAACGCTGCTCGGTCTGGGCCCAGACGACGTCGTCGCAGTGCCCGAACTGGCCTATCCCACTTACGAAGTCGGCGCACAGCTGGCAGGCGCTCAGGTAGTGCGCGCGGACTCGCTGACACAGCTGGGACCGCAGTCGCCCGCATTGGTGTTTCTCAATTCGCCAAGCAACCCGACGGGCAAGGTGCTCGGCGTCGAGCACCTTCGCAAGGTGGTGGGCTGGGCGCGCGAGCGCGGCGCATTGATCGCTTCCGACGAGTGCTATCTGGGGCTCGGTTGGGACGCCCAGCCGGTTTCGGTGCTGCATCCGTCGGTCTGCGACGGCGACCACACCGGGCTGCTGGCCGTCCATTCACTATCGAAGACGTCGTCGCTGGCCGGTTACCGTGCGGGGTTCGTCGCCGGCGACCCTGCGGTGGTCGCCGAGCTACTGGCCGTGCGCAAGCACGCAGGCATGATGGTGCCGACGCCGGTGCAGGCCGCGATGGTGGCCGCGCTGGACGACGACCCCCACGAACACGAGCAGCGCGAGCGATATGCGCGACGACGGGCAGCGCTTCTGCCTGCCCTGCAGTCGGCCGGGCTGCGGGTCGACGACTCCGAGGCCGGCCTGTACCTCTGGGCCACCCGCGGCGAGCCGTGCCGCGACACCGTCGCGTGGCTGGCGCAGCGAGGAATCCTGGTGGCACCCGGCGAGTTCTACGGCCCGCGCGGGTCACAGCACGTCCGGGTGGCACTGACCGCGACCGACGAGCGGATCGACGCTGCCGTGGCCCGACTGCGCGCGTAAAAGATTCAGGCTTCGGCGTATTCAATAGCTTCGAAAGGCCAAGACTCCGCGACCCAATCACGAACGGCCTCACGCAACGGAGCGTCGAGCTCGGCCACATCGGCACGAACCCAGGATCGAACGCTGGCGATGCCGTCCCTGACGCCGGGGTCGATGTACACGCAGCCGATGACCTTGTCCGAATCCGGTTCCAGCACCGAGTAGGCGAACGCAACGCGCCGCTCGAATTCGTCGGCGTGCTCCACCAAATCGCCGAGATTCTGCTCCGCCGAGAATCCCTCGTCGGGCGGCCAGCCTCGGCCCTCGAAGCCCGGTGTGGTCTGCAGGTGCGCGATGCTCGACATCCACGCCTCGTGATCTCTGGCGTTGTGGTCAGGGCCGAGCGGTTCGAGCCGGAAGCTCGTCGATCGAAGTTCTGTGGGGACGACGAAGTCGTCGGGCACCAGCGGCGTGGTTCTCGGCTCTTCTGCCATGTCTTCACCTTTGCACCTTGTCGCCGACGCTGCGACCCGGCGGTCAGCCCAACAGGCCGAGCGACATCGCCGTGGTCACCGCCGCGGTGCGGTCCGAGACGCCGAGCTTGTTGAACGCCCGCAGCAGATGGGTTTTCACGGTCGCCTCGCTGATATGCAGCAGGCGGCCGATATCCGCGTTGGTGCTGCCCTTGGCGACCTGGATCAGCACTTCGACCTCACGTACCGACAGCGTGATCGAGCTGGGTTGGCGGACAAAGCGGACCAGGCGATCGGCGACCGTCGGCGCCAGCACCGTCTTACCGTGTGCGGCATCGCGTACCGCAGCGGCCAACTCTGCGCGCGAGGCGTCTTTGAGCAGATACCCCGCAGCGCCCGCTTCCACCGCGCGCAGGATGTCGCGGTCGGACTCATACGTGGTGACGACGACAATCCGGGTGTTCGGCAGCTTCGCGAGGATTCGCTCGGTAGCCGTCACACCGTCGACATCGGGCATCCGCAGATCCATGAGAATGACTTCGGGGCACAGAGATTCGGCTAGTGCAATCGCCTCGGCGCCCGAACCCGCCTCGCCGACAACCGTGAGGTCATCTTCTGCGTCGATCATCCCGCGCAAGCCCTCGCGGACCACGGGGTGATCGTCGGCCAACATCACCGTGGTCATGCTGGGACCTCGACTGTCACCGTCGTTCCACCGCCGGGTGTGGGCGTGACCGACATCGTGCCGCCCACCTGCGTGGCACGCGCGCGCATGCCGCGCAGACCGAATCCGTTGGTGTGCTGATCGGCAAGGCCAATGCCATTGTCCGCGACGGAGAGTCGGACGCCACACTCGACCGGCGACAGCGCCACGGCCACCGCATTCGCCTGAGAATGCTTGCGAATGTTGGTGAACGCCTCCTGCGCGGCGCGAAGCAGCACCACATCGGTTGCCATGCCCAGCGAGGGTAGCTCGCCGTCGATGCGGATCGTCGCCTCGATACCGCTCTCTGCCGACAGCCTGTCGCATTGACGTTGGATGGCGGCGGGCAGTGAACCGTCATGCAGGGCGGTCGGAGTCAGCTCTGCCACCATCGCCCGCGCCTCGGCGAGGTTTTCCCGTGCGGTTGTCCGGATCAGCTCGACGTGTCGTTTCGCGGCGGCCGTGTCGGTCTGCAACTCGGGCTCGACGGCCTGTGCCAGCGCGACAATGCTGGTGAATCCCTGTGCCAACGTGTCGTGGATCTCCCGCGCCAGCCTCTCCCGCTCAGCTGCTGCACCGGCTTCGCGCGAGAGCCTGGCACTCTCGGCACGGGTGGCCGCCAGCTCGGCTACGAGCGCAGTCAGCTTCTCGCGTCGCCGCACCGATATGACGATCACCGTGCCGATCACCGGAGCGGCGACGACGCCGACGAGCGTATCGGCAACCGCTACAGGCATGTTCGGCCAAGCCGTGCCGTGGATCGCGAGCGCCATCAGCAGCGGCGTCACAGTGACTGACATCGATACCACCAGGGCGGCCGGTAGCGGCAACGTCGCGAAGACCAGGGGATACATCGCCGGTATCGCCGCCACGGCGGCTGGCGCGGCCCACACTCCGAGGGCGAACAGGCTCACCACCAGTCCGACGAACACCACTGCAGGCAAGGCGAATTCTTTCGTGCCGATCACGCGACGGCCGAACGTGAGTGTGCACACGATGATGCCCGTCAGCGCCGCGATGGCCAGAGGCATGTCGCCGGGGCTGCGATCGTTGAGCAGCACCACCGCCGCCATCCCGACGACACAGCCGCCGACGATGTAAACGTCCCACAGCCAATGCCAGTCGTCGGCCCGCCGTGCGCCCTGGCTCATCCGGCGATGCTAACCCTGACTCGGCACCCAGTTGCCGTGAAAACCATGAGGAACCCTTGCAGGAAGATGCACTGTGGCGACCGTCTCCAGTGTCTGGCCGTCCAGCAGCACCAGGTCGCTGCGGTCCGTCGAGCGGTCGTACACGAAACCCATCACTACACCGTCGTCCTCGGCGGCATCGGCCGTGGACGGGACGAAAACGAACTCGCCGGGTTCGCGGCCGTGCCCGAATGCGGCCGACTGGCTGCGCCGCATGGTGACATCATGCTTGAGGATCGCGTCGGGCGTTCCCGTCACACCGTCTGCGTAGCCGACCGCGTAGCCGTAGCGGTGGTGACGGCCGACGAGTCGTTCGTCAACGCGAGGGAATTCCTGGGCCGTGTCATCGAGCCGTTCCTCGGTGACCTTGCCTGCGTTGAGGTCGACGGTCCACCGGTCCAGCGACGGGGCCTCGGGCACGATGCGGAGTCCGCTGTCGAAGACCGATGCGTGACGCACGACATCGAGCACGATGCGGTCGTCGTCGTCGTACGAGTTGAGCGGATGAAAGACATAACATGCATTCACTTCGAACCAGCGAATGTCGGCCGCGGTGCCCTCGCGCGGCAGAACGCCGACGCGGGCTTGGCGCTCCGGGGCCCAGCGGTATGGCATGCCGCCCGGTGACGCTCCGCCCCGCTCCGATCCACGCATGATCGCGCGCGCGACGAAATCCGGTGTGGCGTGGCGTTCCGCGAGTCGCGTCAACATGCCGGCAACCGCTTTGGCCGGCCTGCTGCTCACCGACGTGCCCAGGTCCAAAGCCACGGGCAGGTCGTAGAGCACGACGTACTTTTCGGTCAGCGAGAAGTCATGCATCATCGTGTGCGCGGTCAGCCTGATGTCGACCGTGCGGCGAACTTTGCCGTCAACGCCGGTGACGGTGTACGAGACGATGTTGCCGCGCAACGGGTTGTACGACACCGCGTGCAGCTCGCCCGTCGCAGGGTCACGTTTCGGATGCGCGGTGTACCCGCCGAACAGCGTGCCGCAGAAGTCAGAAGGGCCGACGGTTTCCAGTTCGTCCGTCAGCTCGTAGGGCCGAACCCCGGACTCGGTGATGGCCAGGGTCTTACCTGCGTGGTCGATGATGTTGGTATTCGACGCGAAGTCGAACCCTGCGGTGCTGGCACCGCCGGCCCAGGGTTCGCCAAGAATGCGGGCAACCTCGGCGGAGCGCACATACCGATTGCGGTACCAGTGCGCCTTGCCGTCGCGCAGCCGAAGGCCGTGTGCCATTCCCGTACCGAGGAACCAGTGATACCGGGCCGGATCCGGGTCGTCGATCGGGTTCGGCCCGATGCGCAGGTAGCGGCCGTCGAGGTACTCGGGAAGCGTTCCGGTGACGTCGAGATCGATGGCGGTGATCTCCTCGCGCACGGGCGCGTAGTTGCCGTTCAGGTACGGGTTCACAGTCTCACGCGATGGGGCTGCAGTGGTCATCTGTTGATCGTGCGCCTGCCCGGTGCGGTCGCGCGACGCCCTCACGGTTGAACTTGGTGTCCACCGACCGGTTGACAGCGGCCACTATTCGGTCGCCCGCAGGCCCAGGGCGAGTACCAGCCGGTCGTCGGGGTCGTGCAGCGACGTCGACAGCAGCTTCTCGATCCGGCGAACGCGATAGCGCACGGTGTTCGGATGCACGTGCAGCCGCTGCGCCACCGCGGCGATGTCACCGAACCCGTCGAGATATGCCTGGAGTGTGTCGGCGAACATCGGGTCCTGCTCGCGCAGATGCCGCACCCGCGGGTCGACCAGCCGGGGCTGGCCTGCAACCTGCGAGACGATCTCGTCGAGCAGCACCGTTGTGCGGGCCTCGTCGAGCGAGCTGACCTGTCCGATGGCACCGGGGTGTCGCTCGGCGCTGTCGAACACCCGGTCCACCTCGGCGCGGGCCGCCGCGGCGCCTGCCAGCCCGGCTAGCGGGGTGGCGATCACTGCACGCAGCGTCAGGCCGAGCTCGCGTCGCAACGCCGCGACCACACCACGCACCCACGATGTCACCGACGACGAGCCCCCGGTTTTCGGCAATAGCACGTACACCCGCTCACCCGTCGACGCGATCTGTGCATCGGATCGAAATGCGCTGGCGCTTAACGCGATCACATCGGCAGGCACTGAATTCTCCTCGCCGACGAACCCGATCAACGCGGCACGCCCGTCGACTGTGACACCCAGCTCGCGGGCAATCGCGCTGATGTCCGGCTGGTCTCCAGCCAGACCGAGCAGCTCCTGCACGCGCACGGTGTGCGTTGACGGCGCGGCCGCCAGCCGCGACATGATGCGCGCCGCCAGCACCGCGCCGCCGCGCAGGATCTCCTCGACATCGTCGGCCAGCGGCGCCGATCCCTGCTGCAGCCATATCGTTCCGGCGAACCCCGGTCGGCGGCGCGCATCCGTCGGTGGCAGATGAATGCCTGCCGCCAGGCGCGGTCGCAGCCCCAACTCGGGGCGCTCGGCTACTCGGACGACGTCGTCGCTGGCGCGCAATGCGTCGAAAATGCCCCACTGCCCAATCCATTCGAGGTGTTCGGGCGGCCCGGCGCGGCCCAGAATCGTCAGCCGACGCAACTCGTCGGCTTCGTCGCTGGACGCCGAGTAGGCCAGCATGTGAGACGACTCGTCCTCGATGCTGATCATGCCGCGGGTGCGGTCGGCGATCGATTGCGCGAGACCGAACAAGTCGGTGCCGGAGTCGTACTGTGGGTCGCCACGGTCGCCGTGGTGCTCGAAAGCATGGTTGACCAGTTTGTAGAGCAGCTCCCAGCGCGCACGCGGCTCGACGGCCACCACCGCGATGCCGAGTGCGACAGCCCGCTTCACCGCGGCGGCCGACGGCTCCTTGACGAAGATCGCCGCGGGCACGCTCGCGGACTGCTGCCCGAGCCAGCGCACAGCCTCGGCGTCGGACACTCCCAGCAGAAAGAACAGGTCCGCCGAGCCGGGACCGACCGCCAGCCCGAGCCGCACGTCGTCGGCGTCGACGAGCGCGACCGAACCCACCGGCATGTCCAGGCCACGAGGCGCCTCGACCAGCGTCACCATCGTGCGATCGAGGGCGAGTAGAAGCTGGCCGAGACCAAGCCCGGACGTCTGCACCGGCATTCCGCACTCCTTTGTCCGATTCGACTATAGATGCGAGAAAGGGTTGTCGAATCGGCCATCGGTTACGTGTCGTATGCCAGGCATTCTTGCTGCATGGACGCCATCACCGACGTGCCCTTGCCGAGCAACGAGCCGATCCATGACTATGCACCTGGTTCGGGTGACCGCACCCGGCTGACCGAACAGCTTCAAGCGCTCTCCGCCGATCCGATCGACCTGCCGCACGTCATCGGCGGCATCCACCGGATGGGCGGTGGCGAACACATCGACGTGGTGCAGCCGCACCGGCACGCGGCGCGGGTGGGGACCTTCACCAACGCCGAACACGCCGACGCATCCGCCGCGATCGACGCGGCGATCGCCGCCAAGGCCGGCTGGGAGGCTACCCCGTTCGACGAGCGGGCCGCCGTGTTCCTGCGCGCCGCGGACCTGATGGCCGGACCGTGGCGGGAGAAGATCGCCGCCGCCACCATGCTTGGGCAGTCCAAGACCGCCTATCAGGCTGAGATCGACTCACCGTGTGAGCTCGTCGACTTCTGGCGGTTCAATGTCGCGTTCGCACGCCAGATCCTGGCGCAGCAGCCGATCAGCGTCCGCGGCGTGTGGAACCGCACTGACACCGGCCGCTGGAGGGATTCGTCTACGCGATCACCCCGTTCAACTTCACCGCGATAGCGGGCAACCTGCCGACGGCCCCAGCGCTGATGGGCAACACGGTGGTGTGGAAGCCGTCGCCGACGCAGACTTTCGCCGCGTACCTGACCATGCAGCTGCTGGAGGCCGCGGGTCTGCCGCCGGGTGTGATCAATCTGGTTGCCGGCGACGGCATCGCGGTTTCCGATGTGGCCCTTGCCGATCCGCGGCTGGCCGGGATCCACTTCACCGGGTCGACGGGAACGTTCCAGCATCTGTGGCGCGAGGTGGGCAACAACATCGACCGCTACCACACGTATCCGCGGCTGGTCGGCGAGACCGGCGGCAAGGACTTCGTCGTCGCACACACCTCGGCGCGTCCGGATGTGCTACGCACGGCCCTGATTCGCGGTGCATTCGACTACCAGGGCCAGAAGTGCTCTGCGGCGTCGCGCGCCTTCGTCCCGCGCTCGGTGTGGCAGAGGATGGGCGACGACTTCCTTTCTGCGACCGAGGCGTTGCGCTACGGGGATGTGACCGACCTGACCAACTACGGCGGCGCGCTGATCGACGATCGGGCGTTCGCGAAGAACGTCAAGGCGATCGAGCGCGCCAAGAGCGCGGCCAACGTGACGATCGCCGTTGGTGGCGAATACGACGACAGCGAAGGATATTTCGTCCGCCCGACGGTGCTGCTGTCCGACGATCCGACCGACGAGGCGTTCTGCACGGAGTACTTCGGACCGATCCTGTCGGTGCATGTCTACGCCGACGACGATTACGACCGCATTCTCGGCATCGTCGACAAGGGCGCGAAGTACGCGTTGACGGGTGCGGTGATCGCCGACGACCGGGCTGCGGTGCTGGCCGCCGAGCAGCGACTGCGCCATGCGGCGGGCAACTTCTACGTCAACGACAAGCCCACCGGAGCGGTGGTTGGGCAGCAGCCGTTTGGTGGCTCGCGTGCGTCGGGCACCAACGACAAGGCGGGTTCGGCATTGAACCTGCTGCGCTGGACCTCGGCCCGGTCGATCAAGGAGACATTCGTCCCGCCTACTGACCACAACTACCCGCACATGGGGGAGTGATGATGAACGAGCTCTTTCATCGTGTCGCGCGCCCGGTGATCCTGGCGGCCAGCCGGCGGGAAGGGTTACGGCGGACGGCCGAACGGTTGCCGGTCACTCGTGAGGTGGTACACCGGTTCGTGCCCGGCGAGACCGTTGCCGACGCGATGAATTCGGTTGAACAGCTGCGCTATTCGGGACGCCTTGTCAGCATCGACTACCTCGGCGAGGACGTCACCGATGCCGACACCGCCAACGCGACTGTCAACGCCTACCTCGAGTTGCTCGATGCGCTGGGAAGTCACAGCGAGCCCGCATCCAACGTGCGGCCGCTGGAGGTGTCGGTGAAGCTTTCGGCGCTGGGCCAGGCGCTGCCGCGCGACGGCGAGAAGATCGCGCTCGAGAACGCGCACACGATCTGTGAGCGGGCACAGCGGGTGGGAGCATGGGTGACAGTCGACGCCGAAGACCACACCACCACCGACTCGACCCTGTCGATCGTGCGCGATCTACGCACCGAGTTCGATTGGCTGGGTACGGTTTTGCAGGCCTACCTGAAACGGACCGAGGATGACTGCCGCGAGTTCGCGGCGTCGGGGGCGCGGATCCGGTTGTGCAAGGGCGCCTACGACGAACCCGCTTCGGTGGCCTATCGCGCCGGCGAGGACGTCACCGACTGCTACCTGCGATGCCTGCAGGTGCTGATGGCAGGGGCCGGCTATCCAATGGTCGCTTCCCACGATCCGCAGATCATCGATGCGGTGCCCGCGCTGGCCCGTGAGACTGGGCGCGGGGTCGACGATTTCGAGTACCAGATGCTCTACGGCATCCGCGACGTCGAGCAGCGGCGACTGGCCGACGAGGGCAATAGCGTCCGGGTCTACGTACCGTTCGGCACGCAGTGGTACGGCTATTTCGTGCGCAGGCTTGCCGAGCGCCCGGCGAATCTGACGTTCTTTCTGAGGGCGCTGGCCGAACGCAGGCACTAGTTCTTTCGTGCCTGCTATGCCCGCGGGGCGGTCGACGGAGCGGCAAGGGCACGCAATGAGGTTGTGTTCGACGCGGTGAGCACCGCGCGCACAGAGGTGCGCACGCGATCGGCGACGACGTCCGGGGAGGAGGCGTCGAGCTTGCCATCGAGGTGCAGGAATGCCAGGCCGTGGACGAGTGCCCACACCGCGGTTGACGTACCTTCGGGGTCGGCTTCGGGAAAGGCGTGCCGGACAATGCCTTTGAGGTACTCGGTGATGGCGGCGGTCGCGGCGGCACGTTCGGGGCTGTCCGGATCGCACGGCTCGACGAACATCACCCGGAAGAGTCCCGGCCGCTGCAGAGCGAATTGGACGTAGGCGACGGCGATCGCGGCAAGGTCGTCGACGGTTGAGGGCGCCGAGCTCGTATCGGACAGGTGCGTGGCAAGTTCGCGGTAGCCCACTGCGGCGATTGCAGACAGTAGGGCGTTGCGGTCCGCGTAGTGCCGATAGGGCGCGGCCGCGGAGACACCGGCGTGGCGTGCCACAGCGCGAAGCGACAGCTCGGTCGCGCCGCTCTCCTCGAGGATCTCCATTGCCGCACGCAGCAGCGCGGCAGGCAGATCACCGTGGTGATACGGGGTGTTCGACGTCGCCATGCTTCAAACCTAACAAGTGTTGACAGCGCTTACATAAGGCCTTAGTGTAAGCGCTGTCAACATATGTAAGCACTGCAAACATCGATGATCGAGAGGGGCACCCATGCCGAGCGGCTTGTTCGCACCGCTGGAACTGCCGTCGGGGCAGAGACTGCGCAATCGGATCGCGAAGGCGGCGATGGAGGAAGGGATGGCGGGTCAAGCTCAGCTGCCTGACCAACGCCTGATCTCGCTGTATCGCCACTGGGGCGCCGGTGGCTCCGGCCTGCTGATCACCGGAAACGTCATGGTTCACGCCGAGGCGCTCACCGGTCCCGGTGGCATCGTGCTCGACGAGGGCTCGTCGCTGGAACCCTTCGTCGAATGGGCGCGGGCCGGTAAGACCGCCGGCGCGGCGATGTGGATGCAGATCAGCCACCCGGGCCGTCAGGTCAGCGCCGACATGCCCGGTGTCGTGTGGGCCCCCTCGCAAGTCGCTGTGGACTTGGGCAAGCACAGCAAGCGTTTCGGACATCCCGTCGCGATGACAGCCGAGCAGATCGGCGCCACGGTAGCGCGGTTCGCCACTACAGCTCTTCGTGCCCAACAGGCCGGATTCGACGGCGTCGAGATTCACGCCGCCCACGGCTACCTGCTGTCGCAGTTCCTGTCCCCGCTGGTCAACAAGCGGACCGACCAATGGGGCGGATCGCTGGACAACCGTGCCCGGATGTTGCTGGACGTCGTGCGAGCAGTGCGCGCCGTCGTGTCGACGACATTCGCAGTCGCCGTGAAACTGAACTCCGCCGATTTCCAGCGCGGCGGATTCGACACAGACGACGCGCAACGGGTGATCGCGATGCTCGAACCGCTCGGCGTCGACCTGGTCGAATTGTCCGGCGGCAGTTACGAAAGTCCCGCCATGGCCGGCCGCCCGGCGGATTCTCGCACCGTCGCGCGTGAGGCGTACTTCCTGGAATTGGCAGCCGAGCTGGCCAAAACCAGCCCCCTTCCGCTCATGCTGACCGGCGGCATCACCCGGCGGGAAACAGCTGAAACGGTCATCGCCGACGGCGTCGCGGTAGTCGGTATGGGTACTGCTATCGCGGTCACTTCGGACCTGCCGCAGCGGTGGCACCAGGGGGATGAAGCCACTCGGGCGTTGAAGCCGGTGACATGGTCGGACAAGGTCCTTGCCTCAGCGGCAGGCATGGCGAGGGTTCGTTACCAGATGCGTCGTCTGGCGCGCGGCCGCGAACCCTCGGTCGGCGTCAACGTGCTTTACGCGCTGGCTGCCGATCAGCTGCTGCAGCGTCGCGCGCTGCGCCGCTACCGCCGCTGGATCCAAGGCCGGGTGACGTCGCTGAACACTGAACGTCCCGCCCCGGGCGGTGCGATGACCCGCCCGCTGCGCCCTTCCTGCTAATCCTCGGAGATGCCATGCCCAACACAAGTTCTCACAACCACGTCGCGATCATCGGCACCGGTTTCGGTGGCATCGCGACCGCGATCCGGCTGCGCCAGAACGGATTCGACGATTTCGTTATCCTCGATCGGGCCGACGAGGTCGGCGGTGTGTGGCGCGACAATGACTATCCCGGCGCTGCGGTCGATATCCAGAGCCAGCTGTACTCGTTCTCGTTCGCACCAAACCCGGACTGGCACAACACCTACGCCAAGCGTCCCGAGCTCTATGCCTATCTCAAGTCGGTCACCGACCGGTTCGGGTTGCGTCCCAACCTGGTGCTCGATTGCAACGTCGAGCGGATGGACTGGGATCCCAACCACCAGGTGTGGCGACTTGAGACCGGACGTGGCAAGCGCACCGCCGCCCATGTGGTTCTTGCTACCGGTGCCCTCGCCGATCCGGTCATCCCGACGCTGCGGGGCCTCGGCCGATTCGAAGGAGTGAGCTTCCACTCCGCACGGTGGAATCACGACTTCGACGTGGCCGGCAAGCGGGTAGCGGTGATTGGCACCGGCCCCTCAGCGGTGCAGTTCGTTCCGGCCATCCAGCCCGATGTCGAACACATGACAGTGTTTCAGCGCACCCCCGCCTGGGTGGTCCCTCGGCACGACCGTGAAATCAGCGCAGCCAGTCGGCACCTCTACAGAGCCGCACCCGTGCTGCAGCGAATGGAACGGTTGAGCGTCTACTTGCGGCGCGAATGGCAGATTGTCGGCTTCCGCAATCCCGCATTGATGAAGCTGCCAGAACGCCAAGCCCGCAAACACCTCGAGGCGCAGGTCCGCGACCCCGAGCTGCGTGCGAAACTGTTGCCCGACTTCCGCTTCGGCTGCAAGCGTGTGCTGATCTCCGACGACTACCTGCGCTCCCTCGACCAACCCAATGTCTCGCTTGTGACCGACGGAATCCGCTCGGTTGACAAGCACGGGCTCATCGACGACACCGGCACGCAGCATTCCGTCGACGCCATCATCTTCGGTACGGGATTCCAAACCACACGGCTGCCCTTGACGGACCGGACGTATGGTGTCGACGGGCGGGCCATGGCCGACGTCTGGGGCGGCAGCCCGACCGCCTATCTGGGGACGTCCGTCGCCGGCTTCCCCAACTGCTATCTCATCCATGGCCCGAACATCGGGCTGGGGCACAACTCGGTGATCCACATGTTCGAATCACAGGCCAACTACATTGCCGCGGCCGTCGGGTATGCCCGCGACCACGGTCTCGGCGCTATCGAACCCACCGCCGCAGCTCAACAGGCGTTCACCGACGAGGTCGACCGGCTCGGTGAGGGCACGGTCTGGACCGCAGGCGGCTGCAAGAGCTGGTACCTCAACGAGGATGGCCGCAACACCAACCTGTGGCCCAGCACGACGATCGACTACCGGCGCCGCACATTGAATTTCGATCCGACCCACCACCTATTTCATCGCCGCGCGGCGCTGGTTTCGGTGACGCGATGAGCGCAGGAGCCGTGGTCGGCGGATCACCCGACGCGCCACCGGTCATGCTTATCCACGGGCTGGGCGGCTCGTACCGTGTATGGGACCGGGTCGTGCCGTTGATCGAACTGGTGGCCCGCATCCATGCGGTGCAACTTGAATCGACCAAGTCGATCGAACGCGACGCTGACGATGCTGCGGCTTTGATCGATACGCCGACTTTGCTCGTCGGTCACTCCCGGGGCGGCCTGGTCGCCACCGCCATTGCCGAACGTCACCCCGAACTCGTATCGAAAGTGATCTTGCTCTGCCCGGCGTGGTCACCGGCCAGTCGTCTCAGCGCCCGCCGGCCGATCGAACGGGCGCTGGCCATCCCGGGCATCGGTGACTTGATGTGGGCGCTGGCCTCCGATAGGCAGCACCGTGCCGCGCAGCAGACGTCTTTCGCGGCGGGGACCGCCGTCCCGGACCAATTCGTTGCCGATCTTCGTGCCCGCGGTCGGCGCAACTTCGTCCACAGCACACGCGCCGTTGACGGATACCTCGCCGCCCACCCGCTCGCCGACCGTCTGAAGAACCTCGACACGCCCATCGAACTCGTCTTCGGTGAACGCGACGCGCGAGTGGCCGCGCCCGGGGACGAATTTGCGTCCCTTCACCACACGCGCGTGACGTTCCTGCCCAGTGTCGGGCACACGCCACCGTGGGAAGCTCCCGGCACGGTGGCGGAGCTGATCACCGACTCACTGCGGCCCGCGGTCGCCTAAACCAGCCAGGCAGCCGTTAGACGTCGGAGTGCAGATCGCGAAATTGGCGAGAATCGCGATCCCCCCGCAGTTTTCGGCGCGCTAGTCGGCGCGGATGGCGTCCTCGTCACTCATGGGATTTGGAGCGCTTGTAATCGGCGGTGCCGCCGGATGACACGAGGACGTAGCCGGCGCTTGCAAACAGGACGGGTACCATCGCCATCATTCCGAATACCGCGGTCATCGTGTCACCCCTCTCGAGACTTCGTTTAGCTGGTTAATTTCTTCAACGGTGTAGACCGCTGCGCGGTTCAAATCTCACTACGTGACGTCGAATCGCGTGGCGCCGTATGGCTCTGCGGTGCCGAATGCGAACACGGTGGCGGGCGTGATCCGGTAGACATGCCAGGGCGGCGGACCGGCCGACGGCGCGCTGTAATCGGCGGTCAAGGCGTCTCCTTCGACCTGCGCTGGCCAGCCGTCCCTGTTGTATTCGTCAGCGACAGTGCGTAATTCGTCTGCGCCGGTGACGCGCGCGGCAGCTGCCCTCGATCACCAGGTCAAACGGATGCGTCGCGACGCTGACGACGCACCGCGGGTCCGCGGCGATGTTGCGGGACTTACGCGTCCCAGGTCCGGAGGTGAAGTACCAGGCACCGTTGAGGTGTCCGGCGCCGACAGGCGTCACGTGTGGGGAGCCGTCGGGACTGATCGTCGTCAACCATATCGTGTGCCGGTTCGGTCCGCCGGCGTCCGGCGCCTGTGGGATATCGGAAGTCAGGACATCGCGCACTCGCTCCCAGTCGATGGCCGGCGTGCCGTATCCGTCGAGGTTCTTCGATTTGGCGTTCATGCCCGAATAGACCGCACGGGGCTGCAGAACTCATCGCCGCTGAACGGGGCGACTAGCGACCGGACAGCATCAGCAACGCCCACGCTGCGATGGTCTGCGCATCGGTGATGACGCCGTCGCGA
>CAWIEE010000004.1:0-11124 GCA_963835075.1 uncultured Actinomycetota bacterium
CAGCAGCGATCGCGCCGACGCCAAACCGTCCAGGAGTCGGGCGGGTCGGACGGGGAGCGGAACTGGCGGATCGGCACGTAGCTTCACGACCGGTGGAACTCAGCCCCATCCGGCTCTACGCGCACCTGAGCGGCTCCTCTCCGACACGTTCCACGCGCTCGGGCGGACGGGCACGGCAGTCTGGTGCTCGCCGCGTCGCATACGAGGTGGCCTCGTCCGGGACGCGCCTTCATTGCCGACCCGCACGCGACCTCTGCCACGCATCCTCTCGCCGAACTTCCCGAGTCGGCGCGGCGCGGTGGGTGATCCGGTGCGGCGACGTCGACAATCCAGCGCCCATCAATCCGCTCGCCGAGGCTGAGACCGTCTCCGCGACATCCCATCTGAAGGCTGCGAGTGCTTCCAGCATTCTTGTTCGACAAGGCCGCGACTGGAATCGTAGGGCCACGGTTCCGTGAACGGCTGCCATGGCGCTGCGCGCAATCGCCGCGGTGCACGGCACTCGCACCTCCATCTCGACGTCCCCGTAGCGTCGCCGACCACGAAGCCTCCATGGGGGACGTCGTCAAGCAATCCAAGGATGCGCGCGTCCAGGCATGGTGGAGAAACGAGGCCCGGAGTCGGAGTCGAGCGATACGGCGAACTGGTGTCGTGGGTCAAACTCGAATTCGAGGGGTCCGCGAGTATGGCCGCCATGCGGGCGATCTGGGCATCCTGGAGCCGATGCGATCGACTTCGCGTCCGCGATGGACGACGGGCGGATCACTCGTCGACCCGTCGAAGGCTCAGTCGGCAAAACCGCAAAGCCGGCTCCTCGGCTTTATCTCTGCACCTCAGTCGGACCCCGGCGGAGCGCTGCGGCGTACGAACCCGAACGATCTTTCACCGTCGTCGTCGACGAGGCGCATCCACTGGCGTCGGGTCCATCGACCGACATGCCTCGCCGAGGGATGCAGTCGGCTGGTCGGTCGTGCTGGACATCAGTATCTCGAGCAGCTGGAGAGCAACCTGCGGCCGGCAGTCGACGGCAACGTCGCCACCACCATCGCCTTTCGGTGTGCAGCAAGCGACTCGATCGAGATTCATCGTCGCTTCGGTGGACTCGTCGATATGTCGGTACTGATGACGATTCCCGATCTGTCCGCCGTGACGCTGCGCACCGCGGCGCCGGGGACCACCAGCCCGCACACTCTGGTCGTCGACCACAATGCCCGCGTTTCGTCACGTACCGGTGCGGAGCTGACCGCCCACACCGACGCGGTCATGACATCGACGCACGCGGAACTCTGCGACCCGTACCGCGACATCGCCGCCGCCGCGGCCTCCGGGGTGTCGAACGTGACGGCCATTGTCCGAAGAAACGCTCCGCCGGAGTGCCGTCGGTACCTACGGCCGGCGCCCGCGGCCGGAAAAGCCCAGGGACCCGTTCTTCCGCGGAGGCGGCTGCGCCAGGCGCCAAATCCGCGTCGTCTCCTCGACGACTCGGCTCTGCTGCACGTGGAGAGGAGGCCGACCGAGACTCCCGGCGAGTACCTGCACCCCCCAACCGCACCCATCGACTCAACCCGAAACCATCCGAAAGGCCAAAATCATGACGACCACAACAATTGTCGCTCCGACATCCACGCCCACCGACTCTCCGGGCCTTTGTTCTGTTGCAGTGGCAGCGGTCTTGCCCGGACTTACCGACACCGACCTCGACAGTCTGGCGGTGCACGCTGATAACGAGCTGGAAGAACGCGTCGGAGCTGCCATATCGGACCGGCTGAACGAGTCGCAACTCGCCGAGTTCAGCAAGCTCATCGACGAGGGCAAGGAGCCCGGACCCGAGTGGCTGGACAAGAACGTTCCCGGCTGTAGCGCCATCGTCGCGGCTGAGCGCGCCCGACTCGTCGCCGACATAGTCGACGCTGTCACCGGCACCGACCCTGGTCTGCCGCCGGCCACCGAAGCGTCGACGAACTGATCGCCGTGACGATGGACGTGGTCGAGGAGTACTTCACCAGCCGCGAACTCAAGTATCGACGCAACGACGATGGCATAGTCGTCGGTTTCATGGGAGACGAGACGTCGCCGCGGATCATGGCCGAGATCCGGCTCAGGGGCGAAGGTGACGTCCGGTTGCTCACCTTCACCGCCAGCGCTCCCGACGCCGCCGTATCCGCTGAATCTCTTTCCACTCTGACCGGTTTCACGGTTGAGTGGAACACGACCAAGTGGTTGCCCAAGGCGTTGGTCTCTCCGCACGACGATTCGGAACTGTGCAACCTGGTTGGTGAGATCGCGATTCCGATTTTCGCGCCGATCACCCGGCTGTACGTCGACAGGCCGTCACCGAGTCCATCGTCCTCGGCCAACTCTTTGCGTCCGCACGAGAGTGCTCAGTGCTGTGACCGGCGCGGGTTATGTCTCCCGAGCCGCAGTCCGCTGCTGACCCGCGCGATCCGGGAAGGAGAGCCAGCGCAGAATCTGCCTGCATGGCCGTCCGACGGGTGTCATGAGAGTGTCACAAGTCCGACGGAACTCCTATGCCAAAGGCGATGAACGTCGACGGACAACAATAGCTCGCGACAGACACATCACTGCAGTTCACAACCGTTTTACCCCATTATTTGGTAGACGATTCTGACGCCCGCATACATTCGCGGATGCCCGGGATCGACTTCCCAAGCTGAATACGCGGGTTCGATTCCCGTCATCGGCTCCACGTTGACCAGCGACTGGCCGGTCGGTGTTTCTAGTTTGACGTCAGAATGCCGGGTATGACGAAGTCGCGAAGCAACGCCCGGCGGTCGGCCCGAGTCTCGCCGGGCCGCGTCATGAGGTGCTCCATCAACAGCATCTGTGCCACCCGCACGAGCCAGTCGGCGACGGCGTCGGGGTGGAGTTGTTCCCTCAGTTCGCCGCCGGCCTTGGCGGCCTCGACATGCGGTCGCAACACGTCGCGGATTCGGTCGCGGAAGGCGCCGGAGGCCGCGACGGAGACCGTCATTGTCAGGCTGTCGGGAGAGAACAGCACGCTGAGCCAACGTGATTCCTCAACGGCTCCGATCGCGCCGTCCAGCGCGTCGAGCAGGCGGTCACCGAAGGGCCCCTCTCGCAGCATCGCCTGTTCGGCGCTGTCGATGACTCCCGCTGTCTCGCGCAACAGTACGAAAGCCAGGACGTCGTCGCGCGTTCCGAAGTATCGATACACCGTCGTGCGGTGCACCGAGGCCTCCTTGGCGATGTCGTCGACAGTGGTCCGGCTGACGCCGCGCCGCTCGTAGCAGACCTCGGCCGCGTCCAGCAGGCGTCGGCGTGCCTCGTCGTCGTCGACCGGTGGGCGGTCACCCCACGTTGCCGGGCGAGAGGCCTGCTCACTGACGCGAAGTCGGCGCGGTGTCACGGTCTTCTCCGTCCCGGTGGGGCCACCCTCAGGACAACCTAGCGAACGCCGTGCGGCAAACGGCGTCGGCGGGCGCTGACGCGGGTCCGTGGCGCGCCTAGATCGCGGCGTTCGCCCGGCTCCCCGGCGGCGTGAACGTCACGCGCAGCGCATTGGGTCCACGTAGCGTGGTGCCGACCTGGCTTGTAATGGTTGAACTTTCGGCATACCGGGGATCTAGCGCAAGGTCGGGTAACCGCTCGATCAGGGCCCGCAGCGCGGCGAGAAGTTCGGTGTTGGCCAGCCAGTTCCCGATACAGCTGTGGCGGCCCTGCCCGAACGACACGGTCGGCATCACACTGCGGGTGATGTCGAAGTCGTCGGGATGCGGGTACACCGCCGGATCGCGGTTGGCGGCGTTGATGGCGAAGATCATCGGCGTAAGAGCGGGGATGTCGATCCCCTGCCACGTCACTGCCTCAGGACAGGCGCGCGGCAGCATCCCGACCGCAGGCTCCCATCGCATGCCCTCCCACACCGCGGACTGCAGGTAGCGGTCCGGGTCAGACCGCAGCAGGTCCAGTTGGTCGCGATGATTCAGCAGGGCCGACAGGATGTTGCCCAGTGCCAGAGTGGTCGTGTCGGCACCGAGCGGGAACAACATCCGCAGGAACGTGAGTACCTCTGCGTCTGAGAGGTTTTCGCCGTCCTCCGTGGTTTCGGTGACCAGCATCGAGATCATGTCGTCGCCAGGTTCCCGGCGCCGCGCGGCCAGTAGCGGAGCGACGTAGGCGGTGAATTCGGCGGCACACGTGACCGCCGTCGGCGGGTCGAAGGGGTACTTGATCATGGCCTGCGCCCAGCGGTGAATGTTGGCTTCGTCGTCGACCGGGAAGCCCAGCAGGCGGCTGATGATCAGCAGTGAGTAGCGGTGCGTGAATTCGACGACCAGATCGGCGGCGCCGCGGGCGGCGAACTGGTCGATCAGCTCGTTGATGACTGGTTCGATCACCGGCTCCAGGTAGTCCTGGACACGGGTGCGGCGCAGCGGCGCCGACACCACGCTGCGGCTGGCGCGATGCTCGATTCCCGACATGCTCAGCACGGTCCTGCCGAACACCGGTTCTGTGGTCATCGCGTACACCGGTGCGGCGGGAAACGTGCCTCGTCGCGGAAGGCCGCTCGCACCAGCTCGTCGGTCAAGAGCAGGACCGCGCTGACCCCGGCGAACGGAACGATCGCGTATCGCCTGCGCTTGCGGAGTCGGGCCAGCGTGGCGTGCAGGTCCGGCTGATCGTCGAACGCAAAGTCGATTCCCTCGACGTCGAAGGATCCCAGGGTCTGCATGACATCGGACCTTAGACGCTATGCAACACTCGACGCAATATGTCGTACGTTGCGAGCGGATCCGTGGGCGGAGCGATTCGTCACCTGCGACCGTCCTCAGGAGGCGAGATGGTTGACAGCAGATCCGACCGGACGATGACGGCACGGCCATGGTGAAGCGTCCACCGCACGAGGACGCGTACAGCGTCCGCCTGGCCGGGGTCGCGCGGTTCGCCGTCACGCACAAGGGGATCGTGATCGGCACCTGGCTGGGCCTGGCCGTCGTTCTCGCGATGGTGTTTCCACAGTTGGAGACCGTGGTCAAACAGCAGTCGCTGGACCCGATTCCACGCGACGTGGCGTCCTTCCAGACGCTGGACCGGATGGGCAAGGCGTTCGGCGAGGAAGGGTCGACGACGACGGTGGTCGTCGCGATGGAGAATCCGGAAGGGCTGACCCCGTCCACGCGGGAGCGTTATGCCGCAATGGTTTCCGCGCTGCGCGCCGACTCGGAGAATGTGCCACTGGTCCAGGATCTGCTCGCCGATCCGGTGACTGCCGGCCAGGCGATGAGCGCCGATGGGAAGGCCTGGTATCTACCGGTCGGCATTGCCGGGACCCTGGGTGGACCGCGGGCCGCCGAATCCGTCGGGTCGGTTCGCGACATCGCCAGCCATGCGTTCGGCGGCACGTCGACGGTCGCCCATGTCACTGGTCCGGCTGCGACCATGAGCGATCAGATCGTCGCGGCGGAAAGGGATCTGCTGTTCATCTCGCTGGCCACCGCCGGTCTGATCGCGGCCATCCTGCTGCTGGTCTACCGCTCGGTGTTCACCGCGCTGCTGCCGTTGCTCGTCATCGGGATGAGCCTGGGGGTCGGGCGAGGAGTCCTGGCGGCGCTGGGCGAATTGGGCATGCCGGTCTCGCAGTTCACTATCGCGTTCATGACCGTGATCCTGTTGGGCGCCGGCACCGACTACTCGGTATTCCTCATCAGCCGGTACCACGAGCAGCGACGGCAGGGCGTGGCGGTGGATCAGGCCGTGATCAACGCGACGGCGACGATCGGGCGCGTCATCCTGGCCTCGGCGGCGACCGTCGCCCTGGCGTTCCTCGCCATGGCCTTCGCGACGCTGACCATCTTCGCCACCTCGGGACCCGCATGCGCGGTGGCGGTACTGGTCGGGTGCCTGGCAACGGTGACGCTGCTGCCGCCGGTGTTGGTATTGGCGGCCAAGCGCGGCATCGGCGAACCCCGAAAGGACCGGACCCGCGCCTACTGGAACCGGATATCGGTGACGGTGGTCCGCAAGCCGGTGCCGCTGCTGGTGATCAGTCTGATGTTGCTCCTGACGTTCGGCGGCGTGGCGCTCACCCTGCGCATGACCTATGACGACCGCAAGGGGCAACCATTCACCACTGCCAGCAATGAGGGATATCGCTTGTTGGACAGCCACTTTCCCAAGAATGTCATCATCTCCGAGTTCCTCTTGGTGGAGTCGCCGACGGACCTGCGCACCGGCAGGGGACTTGCTGATCTCGACGAAATGGCTTCCCGGGTGTCACAGATACCAGGGGTCGATCGCGTCGTGGGCGTCACCCGGCCGACCGGGAAGAGGCTGGATCAGGCACGGCTGTCGTGGCAGAACGGACAGATCGGTGACAAGCTCGCGAACGCCGTCGCCGATGGTGATGCGCGAAAGGGTGATCTGACGAGGCTGACTGACGGCGCCGATCAGTTGGCCGACGGTCTCACCCAACTCGACGTCAGCGTGCGCTCCGCGCTGGGGCCCTTGACCGGGCTGCTCGATCAGGCGGCGCAGGTCGGCCAGACCATTCAGCGCTACCGTCCGGCACTGCAGCAGCTGAATGCCATGGGGCCCAACGTCGATCGCATCGTCAAGGATGGACTGCAGGTACGCCCACTCGCTGAACGGGCGGCAAGCGCGATCGGCGTGATCGACCCGCTGGCGACTACCCTCGGCGGATCGCCCATGTGTGCGGCGACACCGGAGTGCGGGGCGTTGCGCGACCAGGTTCAGACGCTCGTGGTGCTGCGCCACGAGGGCTTCTTCGACCAGATCGCCGGTCTAGGAGATGAATTGACCGCGCGAACCGCGGGCTCCTCAGCGCCAGCGACGATCAGCCAGTTGATGGGTGCCGCGGACACCCTTGACCGGAGCATGGCTGTCTTCGGCGGCCGGGGCGCCGACCTACCCGCGCAGATCGTGCGCCTGCAGGGCGGCATCGGACAGCTTGCCTCGGGCGCGCGGGCGCTGGCCGTCGGCGTGCACACCTTGGCCGACAGCAACATTCAGATGCTCGGCGGGATGAGCCAGGTTGCGGCACAGCTGCAAGAATCCGCGCGGGCCACGGCCGGGTCGGACGCGGCGACGGGCTTCTTTCTGCCGGCCAGCGCGTTGCAGGATCAACAGTTCGCGAAGGTTGCCCGACAGTTCATCTCGCCCGACGGGAGGACAGCGCGGTTCCTCGTCGAATCACGGTTCGATCCCTACACCGCCGAGGCCATGACGCTCGGGCAGCGCATCACCGACGTGGCCGCGGCGGCGACACCCAACACATCGCTAGCCAACGCCAGGGTATCCATGGCAGGCTTCCCGGCGATCAACTCCGACATCCAACGCCTGATGCTGCGTGACTTTCTGCAACTGGCCATCGCGACCCTCGTCATCGTGGCCCTCATCCTGGTGGCGCTGCTGCGGGCGGTGCTGGCACCGATCTATCTCCTGGCCACCGTCGTGCTCAACTATGCAGCCGCGCTGGGCATGGGCGTGCTGGTCTTTCAGTACGGACTGGGCCACGACATCGCCTGGCCCGTCCCGCTGCTGTCGTTCATCATCCTCGTGGCCGTGGGTGCCGACTACAACATGCTGCTCATCTCGCGCCTCCGCGAGGAATCGGCCAATAACATCCGCGTGGGAGTGATGCGCACGGTCGCCAGTACCGGTTCGGTCATCACCTCGGCCGGATTGATCTTCGCGGCAAGCATGTTCGGGTTGATGGTGGGGTCGATCGGCATCATGACGCAGATGGGCTTCATCATCGGCTGCGGTCTGCTGCTCGACACGTTCGTCGTGCGCACGCTGACCGTGCCGGCCATCGCGACGCTGCTGGGGGAGGCGAGCTGGTGGCCAAAACGCCGCGCCACATAGCGCGACCCGACATCTCAGTCGCCTCGGCCGGTCACCAGGTCCGCGTCCCTCAGCGATTGATGTGTCGGCAAAGATGTGATTCGAGTTTCGGTTCAGGCCCACGTCGGTGACATAGACGTTGCCCGCCCCGTCGACCGCCACGTCCCGAGGGCTGTTGAGCCCGCTGAACGGCAGCTGAGTCGCCGCCGTCGCGTCGACCTCCAGCCGCATCACCCGGTCCGTGCCGATGCCGGTGACGTATGCGGTGCCAGAAGTGGCGACCGCGACCCCGCCCGCGACGCGAATCTCGCGGAAGGGCAACGCAATCTGCGACGATTAACCCTGGCCGACCGGTGTGGCCGACGTCGCGACGACCGTGTCATCCATTTGGTGCCGACAACCCTGTCTCCAAGTGGCTAACGCCCGCGCGCTTCCATTCAAACAGCTGACACGTCAATTCGGCGGCGGTTGCGCCGACGTCGCGCTCGGCCAGGCCTACGGCGCGTGCGGCCCTGACGTCGTGTTGGCAGCGCGGCACACGACGAGGTTTCCCGTCATCGGCGCCACCGTGACCCGCCAGCAACATCAGCGGATACCATCGGCTCACTATGACGCACGCTGCCGAGCCCGACGACGATCAGCCGGAACTGGCCGCTACCGACCAGCAGGTCCCCGCCGTGGACCGACCGGTGCAGTCCTCTCGGGGCGTCCGCTGGAAGTGGGCCACGGTCGCACTCGCGCTGATTGCGGTCGTCGCGACCGGGGTGGCGGTCTGGGCGCTGATGCGGCCCCACACCAACACCGCACCGTCGCCGACGGCGCAGGAAGTGACCGCCGCCAAGACACGCGCCTGCGACGCCTACGCCAAGGTTCGGACGGCGGTGGCGTTGCAGACTCAAGCCGAGGTGGGAACCGATCCCATTGCCGCGCAAGCCGTTGCGGCCAACGCGCGACTGGCCATGTCCGTCGGCAGCCAGCACCTCGTCGACAACCTGAGCCCTGCCGTCCCCGCTGAACTGGCCGGATTGCTTCGCACGCTGGCCACCGACCTACAGAATCTCACCATCAACGCGCTGGCCGGCACGGCCGACGACGAAGCCGGTCAGGTGGCCCGGCTGCACGACCTCGAGGCGAACAGCGCCCGAATCGTCGACCTCTGCAAGTGAGGACCTAGCCGCCGGCGCTGCTGGAGCCGGTGCTGCTGCCGGTGCTGCTGCCGGTGCTGCTGGAGCCGGTGCTGCTCGAGCCGGTGCTGCCGCCGGCGGCGGCGCCGCCGGACGTCGTGGTCGTCCCCGCGCCGGTACCGCTGGTGGTTGCGGGACGGGTGCCGTTGTACGCGTCGATCACGTCGGTGATCGGCTTCAACGGCTTCCATGGATCGAAGGGCTTGTTGTCGCCGCCCCCGGCGGTGCCGCTACCCGCGGACCCGGTCAGGGGGACGCCGTTGACGCCGGGGATCTCGGCCTTCGGCTTGGTGTCGTTGATCCGAGCCGCCTCGATCTTCGGCGCAGCGACGTCGGGTTCCGACGGGGACGGGCCGCTGACCGACGCCGCGGCTGGTGTGGCCGTCGCGGCGAAGGGTGCCGGGTTGGTGTTCACCGGGGGGTCGATCGTCCCCGGCGGCGGCGGCGTAATGCCGGCGAAGGCCGTTTCGGCAGCCGTCATGTCGGGCGACATGGTGAACGAGATGCCGGGCGGGAAGATGCTCGTGCTGATCGACGGTAGGACGTTGAAGTCGAACGTCATCGAGCCGACCTTGGTCGTGGTGTGCAGACCGCCGATGTAGTAGTCGTTGATGGGCCCGGCACCGAAATCGCGGGAGGTGACGAAGCCCGTCGTCCCCGTCTGAGTGATGATCCCGGGGATGCCTGCCGACCAGCGGCCGATGTCGACGGCGCTGAAGTCGTCCGGCTGCCCGCTGGTCAACAGGGTGCCACTGGGCGCCTGCGTCAGCCCGATGGCCTTGAGGACGTTGAGATTGAAGAACATCGGCCCGAGGTTGTTGTTGGTCTGCAGGAAGCCGGCGTGAGTGGCGATGAAGGGGTCGTACGCCGCGGCATCCTCGGTGAAGCCGATGGCTCCGACGCTGCTGGCCAGTCCGGCCAGTCCGGTGGCCCACTGATCCACGTCGGTCACGTTGGCCGTGGCCGGCTGAGCTCCATTGGGTGCCTGGTTGGCACTGATGGAGCGCAGCGAGTTCAGGCCGAAGGTCAGCGGGCCGACCTGATTGAGTGTTTGCAGTGCCCCTGCCGCGCCAACCGCAATGCCGTTGCTGTACGAACTGATGGCAGACAGCGTGGCGGCACCCGTACTGCCAACGGGCGACCCGGGTCCGACCGTCCAGGGCAACGTCTTGCTGAAGTCGAAGTCGAATGGCAGCGCCGCGGGCCGAATGGCCGGAACGGGCGAATGTTCGGGAGTAGCAGTGAATGACCCGTATTGACTGAACAGCAACACCGCCGCACCGGCGGCTGTGACGGTTGCACCGACCGAAAGGTAACTGGTCGCAAACATAAATCCCCTCCACCACTGCTAGCGGTCAAATGCGTGCACTCAACTTACCCCGCCTCCTCCAGAAATCAAGCCATTCAGCTAACGACATTCGAAGTGCCATTTACGTTGCTGCAAGCAATGTTCATGATCAGTGGATTCACTGTGCTAATGGGGGGTATCCATTTCGGCCCATATGCCCGAGGGCATTCGGCCGCGTAACTACGGCACCACTCGGCATCGATGAGCGCGGACTTCCGTTACGGCCGGGTTACCGCCCGTTGCTGCGTTGCTTCGTCGCGCGCGGCTTGGTCGTCGTGGCATAGCCGGATGGTGAGTGCCGTTGGGCCGTCGTCAGATACCGGTGCAGAGCGAGACGAATGGAATCGGCGCGCAGATTCCGACCGAGAACCCCGGGGTCAGGTCCCCCGGTGGCGGTGGTGGTGGCGGGGGAAGGCCCACGCACCTATCAGTCGCGGCTTCGTATACGGTCCCCGGACCACATTCGGTGGCGTTACTGATTCCCGGCGATGCGACACCCACGGGGGACAATGCCGACAATCCAATCGCAGCGATGAACGCCTTGCGTCGGTACGAGGTTGTCATCGCTCACCTCCTCGAACTCGTCCTAATCGGACAGTGCAATTCTAGAACCGGTACGGGTCGGCGGGCGATCGAATCTTCGTCGCCGCGAGAGCGCCCTGGCCGGGGTCCGGCAGCAAACGCCGTTGACCGCATCCCGTCGGACCCGTCGGGCGGGCAGATCCAATGGCGCCCCGTAACCGGCAG
>CAWIEE010000005.1:0-110590 GCA_963835075.1 uncultured Actinomycetota bacterium
CGTGCATGGGCTTGCAAGGGGCTCCCGACTTGAAGCGGCGGGTTCAGGAGCTACTCGACCGGGTTGGCCTGGCTCCCGAGCATTACAACCGCTACCCTCACGAGTTCTCCGCCGGACAGCGGCAGTTCAGGGCAGCTGCTGCGGCTGCTGGTACTGATACGGGTACTGCGGAGCCTGATATGGGTATTGCGGCGCCTGAGTTTGTGGCGCCTGGTTTGGCACCTGGATCGGGATCGGCACGGGCACGAACGGCACGGTGATGTACGACGTGGTCATCGATGGTGTCGTGGACGTGGTCGTGGTGGTTTCGGTGGTCGTTGTTGCCGTCGTCGTGGGTGTTGTGGTGGTCGTCGTTTCCGTCGTCGTGGTCGTGCTGGGTACGGTCGTGGTCGGTGTCATGGTGATGATGTGAGTCACCGGCGGCGGAACCGTCGTCGTGGGCGGCGGTGGCGGTGGCGGTGGCGGCTCGCTGGTGACCGTGACGGTCTGAACGGGCGGTGGGGTCGACGGTGGCGGCGGTGCGGCGCTGGTGGGTCCCGGGGCCGATGTGGCGATCTTCGGTGTCTGCGTGGACTTGGTGCTATCGCTCGCGCTCGTCAGCGCAACCGCGACACCGCCGACGGCGACCACCGCTACCACGGCGGCAAGCCCAAACACCAACTGCGGCAGCCGATTAAACGCCGACCGGGGTTCCTCGATCGGCTCGGTCGGCGGTACGTACTGCACCGACGGACGGGCTACCGTCCCGTCCGTGGCGTAAACATCGCCGGTGTACGGCACCACATCGTCGGCTGTGTCGTCGTCCTGCGACCAGGCCAGCGCACGAAACGTCGCCGACCCAGGCGCATCACCCGGATATGCAGGAACGTCCACGGGCAGGACCGGCGCCACGCCGGTCTTCGCGTCGGCGTCCGCACCGAATGCCGCGAACAGCGCCGCGCCAACGGCGGCGTCCAGCGCCGGCTGAGGCGTTGTCACCACCGGTGCCTGGGAGTGCTCGGACAGCTGTTGAGTGATCAACGGAATGCTCGCGCCACCACCGATCGTGACCACCGACGAGACGTTGGACCAGCTGATCCTGTTGCGCTCCAACGCATTTTCCAGCGCAGTGAGCACGCCCGCGAGCGGATGCGCGATCAGATTCTCGAGCTCCGCACGGGTCACGCGGATGCCCGACCGGTATCCAGGCAGCTCGGCAATCAGTTCGGTGACCGTCTCCGCAGAAAGTCGTTCCTTGGCGTTGCGGCACTCCTCGCGCAGCCGGGTGAGCGAACCGACCGCCGCCGTCGCTGCCGGGTCGATGCCACCGGCGCTGGTGATGCCCTCGAGAACGTGGTTCAGCAGTGCCTGATCAATCTGGTCGCCGGAGAACTCGGTGTGGCGGGTGGTGTCCTCGATGGGCTCGAACGCCGATGCGGCATCCGCCAACGTGATGTTTGTGCCGCCGCCGCCGAAGTCCAGCAGCGCCACCACGCCGTGCGGGCTGAGTCCGGGATTGGCGTTGAGGGCCGTCAGCGATGCGACGGCATCGGAAATCAGCCGGACCGGTGTGCCGTTGGGCGCCAGGGTCGGGTTGGCCCGCATCGCGTTACGCAGCGCCCACAGCGTGGACGTACCCCAGTACGCAGGAACAGCGATCGCGGTGTCCGGCGACGGCTGGCCGTCGGAGGCGTAGACCATCGCCTGCAGAGCATCGACCAGAAGCTGGTCGGCGTGATGCGGTGACCCGTCTGCCGCCACCAGCGGCACCGGATCGCCGACCCGCTCCACGAATCCGCTCAGCACGATGCCGTCGGTGTGCGCGGCAGGCACACCGACTTCCGGCGCGGCATGGCCGGACAAGGTCAACACCGAACGCCGCATAACGGGTTGATTGCCGACACGTGCCGCGACCAGGTTGGTCGTCCCGATCGACAACCCCAACGGGTCACTCATAACGGACCACACGATAGCCGCAGGGCGATACCAATTCCGTTAGACACTCCGCTTTTTGGCCCCCATTGCCAGCGTGTTGTACGCATTGGCTTATCCAGGGCACAGGATCCGGTGTTGTCGGGGTTGCGTGAAGGCATTGGCACGCTGTGCAGCAACGACATTCATCGTGACCACAGGATTGGGGCTGGCCAGTGTAGGAGGGGCAACCGTGGCCTCAGCCCAGATCGGCGAGTTCCCGAGCTACCACTGGTGTCCCGGTGAGGATTGGCATCCCGAATGGGGTGGACAACTGGGATGCAGGCACCTGCCATGACGACCGTCACCGCGATATTGACGGCAACGATCACCGCCGCGACTTCGCAGCGCCGATGCGCGATTACTTCCCTCGCTATCACTGGTGGCCCGGCGACTTCTGGCGCCCGGAGTGGGGATTCAACTTCGACTGGAGTACCTGCCACGACGACCACCATCGCGATGGCGACGGCGACAACCACAACGACGACTTCTGGGGCTAGCGGGGTTGGGGTTTCGTGCGTGTGCTGCAATGTCGGCCATGGGTGATATTGACGAGATCAAGCAAGTCAAGTACCGGTACCTGCGCGCGCTGGACACCAAGCACTGGGACGAGTTCGCCGCGACCCTGACAGAAGACGTCGTCGGCAGGTACGGGGAGTCGATCGGTGAGGAGCACCACTTCACCAACCGCGAAGAGTTGGTCACCTTCATGCGCTCGTCTCTTGGCCCGGAGATCCTCACCGAGCACCGCGTCACCCATCCCGAGATCACCGTCGACGGCGACGAGGCGTCGGCCATCTGGTATCTGCAGGACCGAGTGATCGCGCCTGACTTCAACTTCATGCTGATCGGTGCTGGCTTTTACCACGATCGCTATCGTCGCACCGGCGACGGCTGGAAGATCAGTGAGACCGGCTACGACCGCACCTACGACGCCTCCATGTCGACCGAGAACCTCAACTTCAAGGTGAAAGCCGGTCGGGCACTTAATATTTGACGGTTACTGCGTGATCGCGATCAGCGCGCCCGGCTGGAGCCAGCGCATGATCTCGACCAGGGTGCCGTCCTCGAGAGCGACACATCCCGCGGTGGCCCCGCCGTCGGTGGTGTGCATGAAGAACGCGCCGCCGTTGCCTGGCACGCGGGCCTTGTTGACACCCATCACAACGGCGTGCGCATACTGCGGGATGTCGAGGTTCTCGGTGCCGCCGTCGGGCGATGTGTCGAACGGGCATTGCGCCTTCTTGCAGACCTGCATGGTGTTATAGGTCGGACTCTTGGGATCGCCGTCCCACCAGTGGTCGGGTCCGACCTGGACGTAGTGGAGGCCGCCGCCGGGGTTCGGTGCGGTGCCGAACGCGAAGTCCAGGGTGTAGATGCCCAACGGCGTGGCCATGTTGCCGTCGTGGGTCTCGGCGGCAAATCCCTTTTCGCCGACGTGAGCGGGGATGCCTGTGCGCACGGCTTCCCATCCGGCTGCGGTGCGCTGGAAGACGTCGATCTTCGCCGACGAACCCCCGGCTCCCACAACGGAAACCACCTGATTGGCGTTGCCGGCCTGGGGAGCGAACCATGGTGTGAATCCGGCGCGAGCGACCGGCGCCACGGTCAGGTAGAGGGCTCCTGCGCACAGCAGAGCCAGCAGTCGGCGCACTTGTAAATCGTCAGCGGTACCAAAGCCGAGGTCAAGTAAAGGTTCAGACACGATTGAACATCGCCAGATCTGGGCAACTAGATGTCATGCAATTGCTGCCCTTACCAGGGCGTCGGCGCGGCATCCGGCAGATCGGCGAGGGTCTTGGCACATTGGACCGTGAGGTGTTCGAGGCCATCGCCGAGTCGCCGAGCCCGCTGCTGGACGCCACGATGCCACGGCTCAGCAGGGCCGCGGACCATTCGAAGCTCTGGCTGGCCATCGCGGGAGCGCTCGTCGCGGTCGCGGGTCCGTCGGCTCGGCGAGGGGCTGCGCGCGGGGTGTTCACCCTTGCGGTGACGAGTCTGGTCACCAATCAGGTGGCCAAACGGGTATGGCGTCGGGAAAGGCCGAACCGACTCAGCGTGCCACTGGCCCGCCGCGGACGCCGCTATCCGACGTCGAATTCCTTGCCGTCCGGTCATTCCGCGAGCGCAGCGGCGTTCGCAGTCGGCGTGGGTCTGGAGAACCCGCCACTCGGACTGGCGATGGCGCTGCTGGCCGGTTTGGTGGGCCTGTCCCGGGTTGCGACCGGGGCGCATTACCCCGGTGACGTGTTCGCCGGGTTCGGCATCGGCGCGGGCATCGCGGTGCTGGGTGCGCGGGTGGTGCCTACGGTCACGGTGTCCAAGGTTCCGGTCGCCGACCCGCTTCGGGTGGACGCTTCCGAACGCCCCGACGGCGAGGGCGTGGTGTTGGTGGTCAACCCCGCATCGCGTGGCGGGACTGGTGCGCATGTCATCGACGAAGTCCGAGACTCCTTGCCGCGCGCCGAGATTGTCGAACTTGGCCAAGACGACGTCCCCGAGAAGGTGCTGCGCGAAGCGGCCAACCGTGCGGAGGTGCTAGCGATTGCCGGCGGTGACGGGTCGGTGTCATGCGCGGCCGCGGTGGCGTTGGAAGCGGGGCTACCGCTGGCGGTCTTCCCTGCGGGAACGTTCAACCACTTCGCGAAGGACATCGGCTGCGAAACGGTCAGCAAGACCGTCGACTCGATCCGGCGCGGCAGCGTCGCATGCGTCGACGTGGTGTGCCTCAACGAGGGCCACATGGTGATCAACACCGCGAGTATCGGCGCGTACCCGGCGTTTGTGCACGCCCGCGAGAAGCTCGAGCACAGGATCGGCAAGCCGCTGGCGGGACTGTACGCGATGCTGCACACGCTGCGGCGCGGTGAGCCGGTGCGCATCGCCTATGACAACAAGACGCTGCAGACCTCGCTGTTCTTCATCGGCAACTCGACATATCTGCCGTCGGGATTCGCGCCGTCGCGGCGGACCCGAATGGACGACGGCCTACTCGACGTGCGGATTCTGGAGACCGGTCGACGGTTCAGCAGGGTGCGGATTCTGGCGGCTCTCGCGCTGGGCCGCCTGGAGCGGAGCCCGCTGTATCACGAGCTGCGGGTGCCCGAGTTCACCTTCACGGCGATGGACGGACCGACTGTGCTGGCCGTCGACGGGGAGGTCGGAACCGAGATCACGAAGGCCGGTTTCAGCGTGCGGTATCGAGCACTGCCGGTGTTTCGTCCGTTGCCGTGACTGGCCGCGATGGCGGGACCATCAGCAGGCACACCACGAAATACGTGTAGCCGAGCGCCCATCCGGCGACCACGTCGGATGGGTGGTGCACGTTGAGCACCACCCGACCGATGCCGATGGCGATGACCGTGAAGGCGCCGAGCGCGACGAGCCACACCCGCAGCGGGCGGCGGTGAATGACGGGAAGGACGACGGTCAGCAGCGCCAGCATGCTGACCATAAGGCCGAGGGCATGTCCCGATGGAAACGAACTGGACGGTGCGGAGACCAGCGCGGTGGTGGGGCGCGGCCGATCGGCCGCCCGTTTGGCGATCTCGGTGATCAGTCCACTGAACTCGACGCTGATCACGAGGAACAACGCGACGCGAAGTTTGCGTCGCACCACCGCAAGAATGACCACAACCAAGGTCAGCATCCGAAAGACGGCGGGGCTGAGCAGGGTGCAGAACGTATTCCATGCGCTCACCCAGCCTGGATGCGCGACGTCGTAGCGATGCGCGTTGTCCAGCCAAGATGAATCGATGGTCATCAGCCAGTTCCACTGCGACGCATAGCCGATCCACATCAGCGCGTAGACCACTACGGCCACGGCGGCCGACACGATCAGCCAGGTCTTCTGCGCTGTCACCTCACCAGCTGTACCACCTGTAGCGGTCTCTCGGCTGCGAGTTGCCGTTAGGGTGAGTGCACATGGCGGTATTTCTTCGCAAGTTGCTGCGGATCGGCAAGCTGCCCGACGAGTTGCGGGCCGAGGTCGAGGCCGAAGGCATCATCCACATGGCCGAGTACGTTGCGGTCACGCGCCGGTTCAGCGGCCGGGTTCCCGGCAAGCGGTCGTCAGGCGAGATCGCGAGTTACGTCGGCTCGCTGGCGCTGACCAATCAGCGGGTGCTCGGGACGTTGTCCTCTGTGCCGAAGTTGGCAGGCCGCACGGTCGATCAACGCTGGGACGCGCCGCAGCATGGCACGGTGAAGGCCGAATTCTCCGCGACCGGGCTCACTCTCGACGTCAACGTCGCCGAGGTCGATGCCCGCTGCACGGGGCATCTCTCATTGCACTACAAGGACACCATCCCCGAGGACGTGCTAATGCGGCTGCCCCGCCGATCCCTGGCGTTCGATGTGCCGCCCGAGTACGTGTTCCGCGCGGTCGGCGTTCCGTACCACCCGTAGTTAGTTACCCGATACTGCGGCTCGGGCGGCCCATCGCCGGGGTGGCGAATCTCGCGTACCGTGGCGCGCGCCAGGGTGGCCGCCAGCAGCGGCGCGGGCATCACCCCGGCGCCGATGACAAACGCCGGCGGCGCCGAGCAGAACGCGGGACGCGCCTGCGGACTCTCCGCGGCCGGTGCGGGGCAAAAGGCCGGCGCCACCCGACCCCGGTTCACGGTTGACGTGGCATCCACGTCTGGCTCTACCGGCGCCGGGGTGGGGTCGGGCACGGGGGTGGTGCTCGTGTTTTCGGTGCGGGCGGCTTCCACGGTGTCGGTGTGGGCGACCACGTGGATCACCGCGGTAGCCGGCGGGCGGGCATCGCGTGCGGCGGCCGGGCAGTCGGTGTTGCCGCAGTCGCAGGCCAACTCCGTGATGCCGGCGGCGACCGCGGTCAACGCGTCGCTGCGCCGCTCACCCACCGTGCGGGGATCGTCCTCACACACCGAGCGGGCCATCTCTTCCACCCGCGCCTTGAGTACCACCGCGTCGGGGGCATACATCCGCGCCCACATGCTGATAAACCCCGCCTCATCCGACGGCGAGCCGAACTGCACATCACGATCACAGGTCGTCGTGCGTGAGCGCCGCAACGCAGCCGGATCGACCTCATCGACAATCGCGTCGATGGCCTGCTCGGTCTTGCGCCCCGACAACGGCCCCCACGCGGTGACGTGTTCGGCCAACAGTCCATCCACCCGCGCGATCGCCTGCTCATCGGTGACCAGCGCGGTGCGGTACTCGATCGCGCGGACCAGCATCTCGCTGATCACCCCGGCCTCAAACAGCGAAGCGATCCTGGGCAGCCGATCCATTAACACCACCCCGCGATGGGCCTGCGCCAGCGCCACCACGTAAGTTCTGGCACGCCCCCAACTCCGCACCCACCGCCGCCTGCGGATCAACCCACCAATCCGCCCGCTCCCCGGCCGCCAACCCGGTGCGGCGGGCGAAGAGCTCGGCCATCACCGCCGTCTTACGCGCACACGCAGCGTTCTCCGTCCGCACCCAACCCGCGGCAGCATCCACCAACGCCGCATCATCCAACGCGGCCAGCTCACCAACCTCCGGCAACGAACCATCGAACACATTTTCGACAATATTCAGCCACACCGACCACCCGCCACCTCGCCCCGCCCAGCCTGTGGATGAATCGCAGCTGTGGATAAGTTGCTTCCGGTGAGCCAAAGGGTTGCCGGATCCGCATCAGCACTGTTCGGTGTACCGACGGGACAGGAAGGACGGCCAGTGACCGAGCGACGCGACAACGTGCTGCTCGTCCATTGGCACGACCTCGGCCGCTACCTCGGCGCATACGGCCACACCGACGTCTCCAGCCCCCGGCTGGATCAGCTGGCCGCCGAGGGCATCCTGTTCACCCACGCGCACGCCACGGCCCCGCTGTGCTCACCGTCGCGCGGCTCCTTGTTCACTGGCCGCTATCCGCAGAACAACGGCCTGGTTGGCCTCGCGCATCACGGCTGGGAGTACCGCGCAGGCGTCCGAACACTGCCCCACATATTGTCCGAATCAGGTTGGTACACAGCACTATTCGGAATGCAACACGAGACGTCGTATCCGTCCAGGCTCGGCTTTGGAGAATTCGACGTGTCGAACTCCTACTGCGAATACGTCGTCGAGCACGCCGCCGCATGGCTCATCGCCCCGCCCGAGCAGCCGTTCCTGCTCACCGCGGGTTTCTTCGAGACGCACCGGCCCTATCCGCGCGACCGATACGAGCCCGCCGACGCCCATGACGTTGCCGTGCCCGACTACCTGCCCGACACCGCCGACGTCCGGCAGGACCTTGCAGAGTTCTACGGGTCGATCTCGGTCGCAGACGCCGCGGTCGGGCGGTTGCTGGACACGCTGGAACAATCGGGCCTCGACCAATCGACCTGGGTGGTCTTCCTGACCGACCACGGCCCTGCGCTGCCGCGGGCCAAGTCGACCCTCTACGACGCGGGCACCGGAATCGCGATGATCCTGCGGCCGCCGCGCAACACCGACATCGAACCCCAGGTCTACGACGAGCTGTTCAGCGGCGTCGACCTGCTGCCGACGCTCCTCGAACTGCTCGGCCTCGACATTCCCGCCGACGTCGACGGCATGTCGCACGCACGCAATCTGCGAACTTGCCCCAGAGAGCCGGTGCGCACCGAGGTCTACACCACGAAGACATATCACGACTCGTTTGATCCGATCCGCGCCATCCGGACCAAGGATTACAGCTACATCGAGAACTACGCGTCGCGGCCGCTGCTCGACCTGCCGTGGGATATCGCCGAAAGTGCACCCGGTCGCGCGGTGGCGCCGCTGCTGCACGACCAGCGACCAACGCGCGAACTGTACGACCTTGTCGAGGATCCGACTGAGTCGCACAACCTGCTTTGGCCCGATGCCACCGACAAGGCCGAGGCGATCGCCAACGACCTCGCGCTGCTGCTCAACGACTGGCGCCAGAAAACCAACGACGTCATTCCCTCCGAATTCGCCGGCACCCGAATTGCGGAGCGCTACACCGAAACTTATCTACAAGTTCATGGTCCCCACCTCACCAGCCGCGAGGCAACCGCCGCGGAACGCGGCATCGAAGGCGACCATGGTCCCGCGTAATAGTTTTACTCACGATGATCGTAATAACTGCCTCTGCCAGGCCATTTGGTTGCGATTAGGCTCACGCGAATGTCAGCCCATACGGCATACCTGGTGCTCGCGTCGCAGCGCAGTGGCAGCACGCTGCTCGTCGAATCATTGCGGGCCACGGGCGTGGCAGGCGAACCCGGCGAGTTCTTCCAATACCTGCCTACGACAAGCCAATCGCCGCAGCCGAGACAGTGGTTCGACGGCGTCGAGGACGAGTCGATCCTCCGGCTGCTCGATCCGCTCGACGAGGGCAAGCCTGACCTTGCGCCGCCCGAGATCTGGCGTGACTACATCCGCACCGTAGGCCGCACCCCCAACGGCATCTGGGGCGGCAAACTGATGTGGAACCAGACGCCGCTGCTGCTGCAGCGGGCCGCGAGCCTGCCCGACCGTTCCGGGGACGGATTGCTCTCCGCGATCCGCGACGTCGTCGGCAGCGATCCGCTTCTCGTGCACGTCTACCGACCCGACGTTGTCTCCCAAGCGGTTTCATTCTGGCGGGCGGTGCAGACCCGCGTTTGGCGGGGAAGGCCAGATCCGGCGCGCGACTCCCGAGCCGAGTACCACGCCGCAGCAATCGCACACGTCGTCACGCTGATGCGCGAACAGGAGAAGGGCTGGCGAACGTGGTTCGATGAGGAGAACATCGAGCCCATCGAGATCTCCTACCCCGTGCTCTGGCGCAACCTCACCCAAATCGTCGGCACTGTCCTCGAGAAGCTCGGTCAGGACCCGCGGCTCGCACCGGCCCCAGTGCTGGAGCGCCAGGCCGATCAACGCTCCGACGAATGGGTGGACCGCTATCGGGCGGACGCTGAACGCGAAGGACTACCCACCTGATTCCACGCGAGCGACGACGAAGATACGGCGGAACGGGAACAGCGTCTTACCGTCGGCCCGCGCCGGATAGGCGGTGTCCAGCAGAGGGATCAGCTCCTGTCGAAACCGCTCCCACTGTTCGTCGTTCAATCTGCTCCTCACCGGCCGCAGCGCAGTGCCGCTGATCCACTCCAGCACCGGGTTTTCACCGCTCAGTTCGTGGATGTAGGTGGTCTCCCATGCGTCGACGGTGCAGCCGGCGTCGCCGAGGAGGTCGGCGTATCCAGATGGGGAGTCGACCTGTCCCTCGCGAAACGGGAAGTCCCGCAACGGCTCTGACCATTGGTCGCGGCGGGCCAGCTCGCGGACGGCCTGATGCGACGGCGCGTCGAAGTTTCCAGGCACCTGCATGGCGATCCACGATCCTGCGCAGAGCTGGTCCGCCCACCGCACGAGTAGGTCGGCGTGTTCGGGAACCCATTGCAGCGTGGCGTTGGTGACGACGACGTCGGTGTCGGGCTGCGGCGTCCACGTGCGCACGTCGCCGACATGAGCGTCAACGCCGCGTTCGCGCGCCGCATCCACCATCTCCGGCGAGCTGTCCCATGCCTCGACGACCGCGCCCGGCCAGCGCTGCCACAGCGTGACCGTGAGATTGCCGGGGCCGCAGCCGAGGTCGGCGACCCGCCGCGGCGCCTCGGCACCGACCCGCGAAAGCAGATCGAAAAACGGGCGACCGCGATGGTCAGCGAACGCCAGGTAGACGTCTGGATTCCACATAGCGCCAGTGTCGCATCCACGGAACTCACAGCGTGTTCGCAGCCATGACACAGGCCTGCGGCTGGTAAAGACCGGCACCGTATGCGTCGTGACTGTCCTCGACGACAGACCAGTCGCCACTGAGACGCCAGCTCGCACGGCTCACTGGCCGCGCTGGACCCTTGCTGGGCTACTCGTCGCTACGGCCGTCCTGTACCTGCGGAACCTGTCGGCCAGCGGGTACGGCAACACCTTCTACGCTGCCGCCGCGCAGGCAGGCTCGCAGAGTTGGTCGGCCGGGTTCTTCGGATCGCTCGACGCTCAGAACTTCATCACGGTCGACAAGCCTCCCGCGTCGTTGTGGGTGACCGGGTTGTCGGTGCGGCTGTTGGGCATGAACAGTTGGTCGGTTATGGCGCCGCAGGCGCTGATGGGCGTGGCTGCCGTCGCTGTGCTCTATGTCGCGGTCCGACGCGCGTTCACCGAACCCGACCACGGTGCGGCCGCGGGCCTGCTTGCCGCTGCGGTCCTGGCGGGCACGCCTGCGGCGGCGTTGATGTTCCGCTTCAACAACCCCGACGCGTTACTGGTCCTGTTGCTGACGGTGGCCGCATACTGCCTGATGCGCGCTACGCCGGCCGCCTCGTGGCGGTGGCTGCTGCTCGTGGGTGTCGCAATGGGTTTCGCGTTTCTCGCCAAGATGTTGCAGGGCTTCCTGGTACTGCCCGGCTTCGGTCTTGCGTATCTGCTTTTCGCGCCGACATCGTGGCCCAAGCGTGTGCTTCATGTGCTCGGTGCGGTAGCCGCGCTGATTGCCGCGGCAGGCTGGTGGGTGCTCGCGGTGCAGCTGACCCCGGCGAGCGCGCGCCCGTATATCGGTGGTTCGTCGGACAACACGGTGCTCGATCTGGCGTTGGGCTACAACGGGATCAATCGCCTCGTTGGCCATCATCGGGAGGGGACGCCGCTGGGCAACTGGGGCGGTTCGACCGTTCCCATGTTCGGCGGGCACTCCGGGTTCCACCGGTTGTTCACCGGCGAGATGGCCAACGAGATTTCGTGGCTGATCGTGCCGGCGCTGTTCGTCGTGGCCTTCGGGATCTATCTCGCCGCGCGTCGCGCGCTGGGCCGTGGCGAATTGTGCGCGTTGGTGATGTGGGGCGCATGGCTTGTCCTGACCGGTGTGGTGTTCAGCTTCATGGGCGGAATGGTCCACCCGTATTACACCGTCGCCATGGCGCCAGCGGTCGCCGGATTGGTGGGCATCGGTGCGGTCTGGGCCTGGCGGCAGAGGTCGGGCTGGGATGGCCGCTGCGCGCTGGCGGCGATGATCGTACTGGCTGCGGGCCCGTCGGCTCTCTTGTTGCACCGCAACGCCTTTGGACCGGTATGGCTGCCATGGCTGGTCGCCGGATTGGCCGCAGTCAGCGCCGCCGGTGTGCTGTGGCCTCACCCACAGGTGGCCGCGCTGGTGGTCGGGTGCGTGGCCGGGCTGGCATCCACCGCAGCGGTTTCGGTCGCGACCGCGGCGACTCCGCACCACGGGACAATGCCGACAGCGATCAGGGCGTCGACGGTGTCCGGTGTCTGGATGAACGACGAAGCAACCAACGCCGAACTGGCGGGTCTGCTGGCTGCGACGCACACGCGGTGGTCGGCGGCGACGAACGGTTCGCAGTCAGCGGCGGCCCTCGAAATCGCCTCTGGTACATCGGTGATGGCCGTCGGCGGCTGGAGCGGCGACCCGGTGCCGACGCTGCAGCAGTTCATCGACGACGTACACGCGGGCGAGATCTCGTACTATGTCGAGGCCGGCCATGGGCCGAATTCACCGGGCACCCACCGTGAGGTCATCCGCAGTACGGTCCATACCGTGTCGCACACCCGCGAGATCGCCGACTGGGTCGCCGCGAACTATCCCGCCACGATGATCGGCGGATCGACGATCTACCGCCTGTCCTGACGGCTACCATGCGGGTGTGCCCAGTTTGGGGGACTCCGACGCCGCTCCCGTCGATCCGCCGATCCCATTTCCCGACGTTGCTGGTGACGACGCCAGCGTGCGTGGACTGCCCCGCCGCTCCGACCTGACGCTGCGGCAGCGGTTGATCGTCGATTCATCGGCCGTCGCTGACGTCGCACTGCGCACGGCAATCGCCTCACTGCTCAGCGCCACTATGTTGCCGTCGGTGGTCAGCGCCGCACTGCGCCGGTCCGAATCGCGCGCCGAAAACGACCACCTGCGCTTCTACGCGGATCTCGCCAAGGCGCGAGATCCTGTGCTGTCATTCCCGGCACCGACGGAGGTGCCACGGGTTTCGTCGCGGCCCGCTAATCCCGTTGCGGAGTGGATGGCCAAGGGCCGAGTGCACAACATCCGATTCAACAGCAGCTTCGAGGCGGTCAACCCGGCGCTTCGTGACCAGTGTCGCGGGTATGAACGCAACAACGTCGTGCACGCTCAGCACTGGGTGCACGACGACGGCCCGCACCCCACGCTGTGTCTGATCCACGGCTTCATGGGATCGCCGTATCTGTTCAACGGTTTGTTCTTCTCGCTGCCGTGGTTCTACCGATCGGGCTACGACGTGCTGCTGTACACATTGCCGTTCCATGGGCAGCGGGCCGAAAAGGGTTCTCCGTTCAGCGGTTACGGGTACTTCGCACACGGATTCGCAGGATTCGCCGAAGCGATGGCCCAGGCCGTGCACGACTTCCGTTCGGTCATCGACTATCTCGAGTTCACCGGCGTCGACCGAATTGCGCTGACCGGCATGTCGCTCGGCGGGTACACCTCAGCCCTGATCGCCGGCGTCGACGACCGGATCCAGGCCGTCATTCCGAACGTCCCGGTCGTGACACCGGACAGAACCGTCGACGAGTGGTTCCCGGCGAACTACGTCGTGCGGTTGCGCGGCCTTATCGCCGGAACCGAGGACGAATCGACTCGCGCCGCCACGATGTATTCCTCACCGCTGAACTATCCGCCGTTGGTGCCCAAGGACCGCCGACTGATTATCGCCGGTCTCGGCGACCGGCTGGCACCACCTGAGCAGGCCGAGCTGCTGTGGGAGCACTGGGATCGCTGCGCGTTTCATTGGTTCCCGGGTAACCACATCCTGCACATCAGCCAGCCGGACTACTTACGCCGGATGACGCGCTTCATGCGCGCCTTCATGTTCGCGTAAGCGCACGGTCCGGCCGGAGTCAGTCCTTGATCGCGCTGACCAGGCTGATGTTTCCGGTCATGAACCCTGCCTCTGTATCGGCGGCGGGAACCGGAAGGCCGAGAGAGCGCAACTGGAAGGGCAACGGGGTGTCCACCGCCCACCAACCACGACTGCCGAACCAATCACGGGCGGGCGCGTGCTGCTCGTTGTAGACGAGAGTGAAGAAGGTTCGGTCGTTGCCACCCGCGAGTTCCTCGTCGCGCTTGGCCGCGAACGCGTCGGCGGCAAGCGGCAGCGATTCCTCGACAGCCAGGTGGCTACCCGGCGCGGCCAGTGAGTCGATGCCCGTGAAGAGTTGGTGCTGCGCCGCTGCGGGCAGGTAGATGAGAAGTCCCTCGGCGATCCACGCCGATGGCTTCGACGGGTCGAATCCGCTGTCACGCAATGCCTGTGGCCAGTCGTTGCGCAGATCGACGGCGACCTCGCGGCGCTCGGCGGTCGGTGCGTCACCGTGGCGAGCGAGCACCTCCCGTTTGAACTCCAGCACCTGAGGCTGGTCAAGCTCGAACAACACCGTCCCCGGGGGCCAGGGCAACCGGTAGCCACGGGAGTCGAGCCCGGCCGCCAGCAGGACGATCTGGCGCACCCCGGCTGCGGCCGCGGCCTGAAAGTAGTTGTCGAAGTATCGGGTCCTCGCGGCTTGGAAGTTCACGAAATGCTCGCCGAACTCGGTCTTCAGCGGGTGGTCCCGGGCACCGTCAAGCGCGTCTGCCCATTCGCCGCCTGCAGCCCGACAGAACACTTCGGCATAGGGATCGATCACCACCGGGTTGGGTTGCTGGGCCTCCAGGGCCCGGGCCGCAGCCACGAAAAGGGCGGTCGAGCCCACGCTTGTCTTGATGTCCCAGGTGTCATTTTCGGTACGCACGTACGCGTTTATACGCTCGAACTCTGACAGGTCAGCCAGACATGGGTTGTGGCAACACCCGGGTCGCCTAGACGAGCGGCCGTCCCGTCCGGATCCGCCGGTCGACGTCCTTCAGCAGCACGTTGAACGGGAACTGGCGGATGAACCGTGGCAGCAGATTGCTGATGAACCGAAGGACACCGATCGTACGGTCGAACCGGCGCTGCTTGCCCGCGTTCCAGTCCAGCTTCATCTCGTCGCGGAAGTGTTGCGGCAGAAAGCCCGTCGTGATCAGCAGGCCGAAGTTGTCGAGCGCACGCTGCACCGGGGCAGGCAGCCTGACGCCACGCACGCGGCCCGCTGCTATAGGCCAGAGGTAGTCGCGCACGGCGTCGTCGATGTGCACCTTGGCCAGCGAGTCCTGCCAGTACCGATCGAACGCGGCCCGGTCGGCAGGCCATTTGTCGGCAGGCACCTGCAAAGTAGTGCCGAGCGCCATCCCCTCGCGGTAGTGACGCTCGGCCGTCTCGTCGTCCATCTCGCCGACGAACAAGCGGTATACGTCGACCGCGCCTTTGTACAGACACGCTCCGACCCACAGCTGCAGATCGGTGTCGAACGCGTGGTATTTGACCGGACTTTCGTCGGTCGAGTAGACCTGCGCGTGAGCCCGATTCACCGCGCGCCGGAACGCAGCCTTCTGCTCGTCGCTGCCTTTGGTCGCGACGGCGAGATAGGTGAACGTCGTGCGCGCACGCTTGATCGGATGCCGGTCCACCCGGCCGCTCTCCACCCGGCTTTCCATCACGCCATAGCCAACGCCCGGCACAGCGAGCTGCATGATCACGTTCGCGGGCCCGGCCAGCAGGGCGACCCCGATCAGGCCGTCGTCGATTCCGACGGAGCGTCGCCCCGACGCGGGCAGCTGGGATACCGCGGCATCGCTTACGGCACGTTCGACGTGCTGAACCGGCTCGCTGATCGTCATTGACCCACCTATCGGCAAAAGTGAGAACATTTGTTTCCAGATATATTGCTCCCCGTCCGGCGGCGATGTCAAGATGGACCCGATGGCTCAAGTGCGGCCCTACCGCGGCATAGAAGCGGCCGACCGCGTCGCCGAACGCCGCCGCCGATTCCTACAGGCCGGCCTCGACATCCTCGGCTCCGCCTCCGATCTGTCGGATTTGACGGTGCGCGGCATCTGCCGCCAGGCCGGGGTGGCGCTGCGGTACTTCTACGAGGGCTTCTCCGACAAGGACGACTTCGTCGCCGCAGTGTTCGACTGGGTGATCGCCGACATTGCCGCGACGACACAGGCCGCAGTCACGGCGGCCCCCGTCCAGGAGCAGAGCCGGGCAGGGATGGCCAACGTCGTGCGGACCATCGCCGCCGACACCAGGGTGGGCCGACTCTTGTTCAGCTCGCAGCTGTCCAATCCCGTCGTGATACGCAAGCGTGCGGAATCCGGTGCGCTGATGGCGATGCTGCTTTTCCAACACGCTGGGACCTTGGGGGCGCAAGAAAACGACCGCACCAAGGCCAGCTCACATTTCGTGGTCGGCGGCGTGAGTCAAACCATCACCGCGTGGCTCGCCGGTGACACCAAGCTCGAACCTGATGAACTTGTCGACCAGTTGGCGTCGATGATCGACAGCCTTGCAGATCCGAAACTGTCCAAAAGCTAGGGCAGCAACGGAATTCGCCACAGCGGCATACCGGGATCCAGCACGTAGAGCCGGGTGGCGGTCAACCGAAGGATGCGCAGCGCGCCGGTGATCAGAAGAATCGCCAGCGGGAGCTCACCCAGGACGGCTGTCAGGGCCGACAACCACCGGTCGTCGGGCGCGGCCGTCATCACGTCGAACCACGCGTCGCAGATCAGCAGGATGCCGGTGGTGAACGCGGTGAGAACCAACAGCTGGCGGCGCAACAGGCCGAGCAGTGCGGTGGAGGCGATGAATACCAGAAGCAGAACATCGAAGCCTACCCACGTCGCCGGCCAGTTGTGCGCGATATACTTGTCGGGCAACGTGATCGCGAGGTAGCCGGTCCACGGGATCAGCCCCACGATGGCGCCAATCATCACCACCAGGCGCACCCGCCGCACCCTGATGAGCACCGCCTCGGGGAGAAGCTCGGCAAGCGGCCGCTCGAGCCGGTGGATCAGCTCACGACGTTCGGCGGCCGACATCGCGGCTATCTGAGCATCCGATACCCCGCCGTCAGGCATGGCCGCGCTAGCGTCCCGCGGGCACTCTTGGTCGACGGTCCGCCGCGGTCTTCGGTGCCGTATTGGTGTCGTTCTCGGTGAATTCTTTGGTCCAGCAGGCGAACTCGAGGGTGATGCCGTCGGGGTCGAGGAAGTAGAACGACCGCACGTACACGCCAGGATGCAGCGCCGGCGACACCTGCGCGTCGCTCTCGTCGTGATTGAGCACCGGCCCCACGCGCACACCCTTGTCCTTGAGCCGCTGCCGGTACTCGTCGAACTTCTCGGCGGGGACGTGGAAGGCGAGGTGGTTCATGGTGCTCACGGCACTCACGATGTCACCAATGCCAGGGATCGCCTCCGGCGACGAAACACCGGGCACCCGATCGGGAGCATCGGCGAACCAGAAGAACGCGACGCAGTCACCACTGCCTGCGTCGAAGAAGAAGTGCTGTCCCATGCCACCCGGCAGATCCAGCGATTTGATCAGCGGCATGCCGAGGACATTGCTGTAGAAGTCAACGGTGCGCTCCATGTCCGAGCAGACCAACGCCACGTGGTTGATGCCGCCGAGCTCGAACTCCGAATTGGGATTGTTTGGCTTGATCATCGACCAGCTCCTCTAGCCAAGCGCGAGATCTGAATCTAACATCAGATTCAGGTTTGATCAATGGCCGAGGAGTCCCGTGACCGTCAGCCCCCGTGAGCAGTTGCCGACTCTGCGCGGCAGGCAGACGCAGGCCGCGATCGACGCGGCGGCCAGGGTGGTGATCGCCCGCAAGGGCATTCTGGCGACCACGATTTCGGACATCGCCGCCGAAGCGGGCAAGTCCACCGCGTCGTTCTACAACTACTACGACTCCAAGGAAGCGATGGTCCGCGAATGGGCCGTGCGATTCCGCGACGAGGCGCGGGAGCGTTCGCGGGCGGCCTCTGAACCCGGCCTGACCAATTGGGAGCGCTCCTACCAGGCCGCCGCAGCCCATTGGAACACCTATCGCAACCGGCTTGCCGAGATCATCAGCGTGTCGCAGCTGGCCATGATCAGCGACGACTTCGCCGAATACTGGGCCGATATCTGTTCGTTGCCAATAGGATTGATTACTCAAATGGTGAAACAGGCTCAGCGGCACGGCTTCTGCTCCCCAGAAGACGACCCACATCTGGTGTCGGTCGCGATGGTGTCGATGCTCAACCAGTTCTGCTACACGCAACTGTCCGGCGATGCCGGGGCAGACACCGTCGACGACGACGCGGGCATCACCACGCTGGCCAACATCTTCTACCGGACGATCTACCACAAGGAGGCCGGTCTGAGATGACCAAGACACCGGCGACCACCGGAACACCCGGCGTTACCCGAGAGTTCGTCGGGATGGATTCGCCGACGGCGCGAAGGGCCGGGGCCGGCGGGCATCCGTGCCAGGGGCTGTACCACCGTGGTGTAGGGCGCAAGCCAAAGGTAGCGATGATCGCCACGCACTATCAGATCGACTTCGCCGAGCACTACCTCGCCGACTACATGGCCACCCGCGGTATCGGCTTCCTGGGTTGGAACACCAGATACCGTGGATTCGAGAGCAGCTTTCTACTCGATCACGCGCTGGTCGACATCGGTGTCGGAGTGCGCTGGCTGCGCGAGACGCAGGGTGTGGAAACCATTGTGCTGCTGGGCAATTCCGGTGGTGGTTCGCTGATGGCGACATACCAGGCACAGGCCGTCGACTCACATGTGACGCCGCTGGAAGGCATGCGTCCTGCGGCCGGGCTGACCGACCTGCTGCCCGCCGACGGCTACATCGCCAGCGCCGCACACCCGGGCCGCCCTGACGTGCTTACCGCGTGGATGGATGCGTCCGTCGTCGACGAAAACGACGCTATCGCAGCCGATCCCGACTCTCGACCCGTTCGACGAGCGCAACGGCCCGCCATACTCCGCCGACTTCATCCAGCGATACCGCGCTGCGCAGATCGCCCGCAACAACGCGATCACCGACTGGGCCGAGACGGAGCTCAAGCGCGTCCATGCCGCGGGCTTCTCCGATCGTCCGTTCACAGTCCTGCGCACTTGGGCCGATCTACGGATGGTCGATCCGTCGATCGAACCGACCAAACGCTCCGGCCAACATGTGCTACGCGGGTCGCCCGCCAGGGCCAACCGCTCCGCGCACGGCATCGCCGCCGCTTGCACCCTGCGCAACTGGCTGGGAATGTGGAGTCTTCGGCATGCGCAGACCCGCGCCGAACCACACCTGGCCCGCATCGATTGCCCCGCCCTCGTAATCAACGCCGAACAGGACACGGGCGTGTTCCCCAGCGATGCGCAGCGGATCTACGACGCACTTGCCAGCACCGACAAGACTCTGCACTCGGCGGACACCGACCACTACTTCACCACACCGGGTGCCCGCAGCGAGAAGGCCGATACCATCGCCAAATGGATCGCGAAGCGGTGGCGCTGAGAGTCCTCGCACACTTCGTTCCCGGTGAGAAGGTCACCGAATTCCTTGCACCAGAGACGGATTGGCTCGATATCCGCTACTGCCACGAGGACGACGACCTGACCTTCTACCGCGAGCTGCGCGAGGTCGAGGTGATCTGGCATGTGCTGCGGCCCATCTCGGGCCCAGACTTGGAGAAGGCACCCCGACTCAAGCTCGTGCACAAGATGGGCGCCGGGGTGAACACCATCGACGTCGAAGCCGCGACGCGGCTGGGCATCGCGGTTGCGAACATGCCTGGCGCGAATGCGCCCTCGGTCGCCGAGGGCACCGTGCTGCTGATGCTGGCGGCGCTGCGACGGCTGCCGCAGCTGGACCGGGCGACGCGCGAAGGCAGGGGCTGGCCGTCCGACCCGACCCTCGGCGAGACGGTGCGTGACATCGGCGGCTGCACCGTCGGGCTGGTCGGCTACGGCAACATCGCCAAGACCGTCGAGAAAATCGTATTGGCCATGGGTACACCGCCCTCCAGGGTGTTGCACACCAGCACCCGCGACGACGGCCATCCCGGCTGGCGGTCGCTGCCCGAACTGCTGGCCGCCAGCGACATCGTGTCGCTGCATCTGCCACTGACGGATGCGACCGCGGGCATGCTCGACCGTGCGGCCCTTGCCCTAACGAAGCCCGATGCGGTGCTCGTCAACACCTCACGCGGCGCCGTGGTCGACGAGAACGCACTCGTCGATGCGCTGAGCACCGGCGGGCTGGCCGCCGCGGGCCTTGATGTGTTCGCCGTCGAACCCATACCGGCAGGCAATCCGCTGCTCAGCCTCGACAACGTGGTGCTGACACCGCACATCACCTGGTACACCGCCGACACCATGCGCCGCTACCTGGAACACGCCGTGGATAACTGCCGTCGGCGTCAGGGGAATGGGCGAGAGTTGGCCGACGTCGTCAACTAGGTAGTCTCATTCCCAACCGACCGGTTAATAGGGAAGGCAACGAGGCATGCCCATCGCGATCACTGCTGAGCACAACGACCTGGCCGATTCGGTGCGGTCCCTGGTGGGGCGCGTGGCGCCGTCCGAGGTCCTGCACGAAGCCCTGGAGACCCCGATCCCGAACCCGCCGCCCTATTGGAAGGCCGCGGCCGAGCAGGGTCTGCAGGGCGTGCACCTTGCGGAATCCGTTGGCGGACAAGGCTTCGGCATCCTCGAGCTGGCCATCGTGTTGGCCGAGTTCGGCTACGGCGCGGTGCCCGGACCCGTTCGTCCCTTCGGCGATCGCCAGCGCGCTGATCTCGGCGCAACGACCCCGACGCCAAGTTGCTCAACGACCTGGCCTCCGGAGAGGTGATCGCCGCCTACGCGATCGACTCCGGCCTGACCGCGACCCGGCACGGTGACGGCCTGGTCATTCGCGGCGAGGTGCGGGCCGTTCCCGCCGCGGCTCAGGCGTCCGTGCTGGTGCTGCCGGTCGCCATCGACAGCGGCGAAGAGTGGGTGGTGCTCGACGCCGACCAGTTGGAGATCGAGCCCGTCAAGAGCGTCGACCCGCTGCGGCCGCTGGCCCATGTGCGCGCCAACGCCGTCGAGGTGGGCGACGACCGTGTGCTGAGCAACCTGAGCCGCGACGCTGGCGCGCGCGCTGATGTCGACACTGCTGTCCGCTGAGGCCATCGGTGTTGCGCGCTGGGCCACCGACACCGCCACCGCGTACGCCAAGATCCGCGAGCAGTTCGGCAGGCCCATCGGCCAGTTCCAGGCCATCAAGCACAAGTGCGCGGGGATGATCGCCGAGACCGAGCGGGCCACCGCGGCGGTGTGGGACGCCGCTCGCGCCATCGACGAGTACCGCGAAACCGGTTCGGAAGACAGCGCTTATCGAGTTCGCCGCAGCAGTCGCCGCGACGCTGGCTCCCGTCGCCGCCCAGCACTGCACCCAGGACTGCATCCAGGTACACGGCGGCATCGGCTTCACCTGGGAGCACGACACCAACGTCTACTACCGCCGCGCCATCATGCTCGCCGCCTGCTTCGGCCGCGCAGCCGACTATCCGCAGCAGGTGGTCGACGTCGCGACGAGCACCGGCCTGCGCAAGATCGACATCGACCTCGACCCGGACACCGCGAAGCTGCGTGAGGAGATCCGCGCGGAAGTCGCAGCGCTGAAGGCGATTCCGCGTGACGAGCGCAACGTCACGATCGCCGAGGGCGGTTGGGTCATGCCTCACCTGCCCAAGCCATGGGGCCGCGCGTCCAGCCCGGTCGAGCAGATCATCATCGCCCAGGAATTCACTGCCGGCCGGGTGCGCCGCCCCAACATGGGCATCGCGTCCTGGCTCATCCCGTCAATCGTCGCGTTCGGCACCGAAGAGCAGAAGCAGCGCTTCCTGCCGCCCACGTTCCGCGGCGAGATGATCTGGTGCCAGCTGTTTTCCGAGCCGGGCGCCGGTTCGGACCTGGCCAGCCTCACCACCAAGGCGACCAAGGTCGACGGTGGCTGGCGGATCACCGGGCAGAAGATCTGGACCACCGCCGCACAGCTGTCGCAATGGGGCATGCTGCTGGCCAGGACGGACCCCAGCGCCCCGAAACACAACGGCATCACCTACTTCCTGCTCGATATGGCAAGCGAGGGCGTCGAGGTGAAGCCGCTGCGCGAGCTGACCGGAAACGCGATGTTCAACACCGTCTTCATCGATGACGTGTTCGTTCCCGACGAGTTGGTGCTCGGTGAGGTCAACCGCGGCTGGGAGGTCAGCCGCACCACGCTGACCGCCGAGCGGGTGTCGATCGGCAGCAGCGAGGCGCCGTTCCTGGCCAACCTGAACGGATTCGTTGAGTTCATCCGCGACGGACAGTTCGACCAGATCGGCCAGAACCATGCGGGCAGGCTGATCGCCGAGGGCCACGCCGCCAAGCTGCTCAACATGCGCTCGACGCTGCTGACGCTGGCTGGTGGTGACCCGATGCCTGCCGCGGCGATCTCCAAGCTGCTGTCGATGAAGACCGGCCAGGGCTACGCGGAGTTCGCGACGGAGTCGTTCGGCACCGACGGCGCAATCGGCGATCCCGGACAGCTCCCTGGCCAGTGGGCACAGATGCTGCTTGCCAGCCGGGCCACCACGATTTACGGCGGCACGACGGAGGTGCAGCTCAACATCATCGCCGAGCGGCTGCTGGGACTGCCCCGCGACGCGTGATTGCATCCAGGGTCGTGATCGGCGGAGAATCACAGCCCTGTTTGCAATCTCACGGAAGGCAACGCCGACGAGCGGTGATGTGACACTGCGCCAACTGCGCTACTTCGCCGTGCTCGGCGAGGAGCTGAACTATCGGCGCGCGGCCGAACGGCTCTTCATCACGCAGCCCGCCCTTTCGACGGCGATCAAGCAGCTCGAGCATCAGGTTGGTGTCATGTTGTTCACCCGCAGCACCCGTGAGGTCGCGCTGACCGAACTGGGCAGCGCCTGGTTGCCGAAGGTGCGCGACGCCCTGCACGGGATCGACGCCGCGGTCGACGAGCTGATCGACATGTCCGCGCACTTGCGCCGGATCCGGCTGGGCTATCTGATCGGCACCGGGGCGGACCTACTGTTCCGGCTGGTGCGTCACTTCGAGGCCGCCTATCCGGAAATCACCTTGGAACCAAGGGAATTCGACTTCTCTGATCCGACGGCCGGCCTGGCCGACGGCACCACCGAGGTGGCGATCATCAGGCCGCCGGTGGATCTGCCCGAACACCGGATGTTCATCCTCGACGCCGAGGACTGGGTGGCGTGCCTGCCGCGCGACCATCCGCTGGCGGCGCGCTCCGAGCTCGCGGTCGCCGAGTTGCTCGACGACCCGATCGTCGTCGCCCCTGCCACCGCAGGCAGGTGGCGCGACTACTGGATGGCGATGGATGCGCGCGGCGGCAAACCGCCCACCATCGCCGCCGTCGCAGCCACCTACGAAGAAGAGACGACGACCATCGCGCGGGGGCTCGGCATCAGCTTCACCAGCGAGGCCAGCGCCCGGCTGTACAACCGGCAGGGCATCGCATACGTCCCGATCGTCGACCGCCCGCGCAACTACACGGTGCTGGCCTGGCACCCCACCGGTCTGAGCCGCGAGGCCGCACAGCTGGTGAAGCACGTCCGCGAACGTTGGAGCTTTGACGAGGAACAGTCGCCCGAGCGCCGGGCGACCGACTATTGATAAAGAACGCTTATCAGTAGATCAGAATTTGGAATTTCCCTGGACAGGCCGATTCGGGGTTTCCTCACTGCATGACTGACACCGCCTCACCCGTCACGCCTTCGTCGCCGGTCGACGACGAAGACGCCCGGCTGGCCCAGTTCGGCTACACGCAGAAGCTCGACCGCTCGGTCGGCCGACTGGCCTCCTTCGCCATCGGCTTTGCAACGATCAGCGCCACGACGGCGGTGTTCACCGGATTCGGCGCCGGGTACTTCACCGCGGGCGCACCCTTCGTATGGACACTGCTGCTCGCCGGTGCGGTGTTCGTCGTGTGGGTCGTCATCGCCGCCGATCTGACCGCGAAGATCCCACTGGCCGGCTACGCGTACCAGTGGACGAGCCGCATTCACGGCTCCAACCTCGCGTGGTTCACCGGCGTGATGGCTCTGGCCGGATGGGTCTGCGGCATGACCGGCGTGGGATTCATCCTGTCGGGCTATCTGGGCGGACTGTTCGGCTGGACCATGACTCAGACCGCACAGATCCTCGTCGCCATCGGTGTGATGGCCGTCTGCATGCTCGTCAACCTGTACGGCGTGCGGTTCGCCACGATGGTCAACAACATCGGCGTCAGCCTCGAGCTCGTCATCACCGTCGGTGCGACCATCCTGGTGGCGATCGTCGCCTTCTCCTCGCCGGACAGACACCAGCCCATCTCCGTGCTGTTCACCGGTGGCACCTCCGACGGCAACACCGCCTACATCTTGGCCTGGCTGGCGGCCTCACTCGGTCCGTTCTTCGGGCTTATCGGCGTGGAAGCCAGTGCCGATGTCGCCGAGGAAACGGTCAACGCCAGGCTCGTCATTCCCCGCACGATGTTCTACGCACTGGCCACCTCGATCATCATCGAGTTCCTGATGTACGTCGTCTACGTCCTGGCGATCCGCGACCAGGACGCCGTCGCTGCCGCCTCCTCGGCACCGATCGAGGAAATCATCACTCAGCAGGTGGGTCCGGTGATCACGAAAATCGTTGTCGCCGTGGCGCTGACCAACGTGATGGCCTGCATCCTGGCCAACATCCTGGTCGCGACGCGACTGACCTACTCGATGGCCCGCGACAACATGTTGCCGCTGTCTCACATCTGGCGGCACGTCTCCCCGAGCAACCGCACGCCCACCTATGCGGTGCTCGGCCTGTTCAGCCTCTCGACGCTCCTGTTGCTTTCGGCGCTGGTCAGCGAGAAGGCCTTCCTGCTCATCATCGGACTGTCGTCGCTGGCGGTCTTCGCCACCTATGTGCTGCAAACCATCGCCCTGATCATCGGTCACCGGCGCGGCACCATCCCCGCCGCCGAACCGGGCACGTTCGACCTCGGTCGTGCGCGCATGCCGGTCTACATCGTTGGGCTGATCTGCTTCATCCTGGTTTGTGTGGCGCTGATCTTCCTGCCGCAGTTCGCAGGCAACGGCTACGTCTTCCTGGGCCTCCTTGTCCTCGCGGGGATCTGGGCCGCAACCGGGCTGCGCAACCGGCTGCGCAACGGCGAGGCGGGTCCCAACTTCGCTGTAACGAAAGGACTTTGATGACTGCCACGGGTTTGGGTGCAAGCAACCTCGTCGCCGTCGAGCCGGGTGCCATCCGCGAGGACACCCCACCCGGCTCGGTGATCCAGTACAGCGATTACGAGCTCGATACGTCCAGCCCATTCGCCGGCGGGGTGGCCTGGATCGAGGGCGAGTACATCCCTGCGGAGGAGGCGCGGATCTCGATCTTCGACACCGGCTTCGGCCATTCCGACCTCACCTACACGGTCGCACATGTGTGGCACGGCAACATCTTCCGGCTCGGGGACCACCTGGACCGGCTCCTCGACGGGGCGCGCAAGCTACGGCTCGACCCCGGAATGACAAAGGACGAGATCGCTGAAATCTCTAAGCGCTGTGTGGCCATGTCGCAGCTTCGGGAGTCGTTCGTCAACCTGACCGTCACCCGAGGGTATGGAAAACGCAAGGGCGAGAAGGACTTGTCCAAGCTCACCCACCAGGTGTACATCTACGCGATCCCGTATCTGTGGGCGTTCCCGCCGCATGAGCAGATCTTCGGGACCACAGCGATCGTGCCGCGGCACGTACGGCGCGCGGGCCGCAACACCGTCGACCCGACGATCAAGAACTACCAGTGGGGCGACCTGACCGCGGCCAGCTTCGAGGCCAAGGACCGCGGCGCACGCACCGCGATCCTGATGGATGCCGACAACTGCGTCGCAGAGGGCCCGGGTTTCAACGTGGTCGTCGTCAAGGACGGAAAGCTTGCGTCGCCGTGCCGAAACGCATTGCCCGGCATCACCCGCAAGACCGTGTTCGAACTCGCGGACGTCATGGGTATCGAAGCCAGCCTGCGTGATGTGACCAGTCATGAGCTGTATGACGCCGACGAGTTGATGGCGGTCACCACGGCGGGCGGAGTCACCCCGATCAACACACTCGACGGCGAACCTCTCGGGGATGGCGCGCCCGGTCCGATCACCGTCGCGATCCGCGACAGATTCTGGGCGCTGATGGACGAGCCTTCCCCACTGATCGAGGCGATCAGGTACTGACGATTTCGTTCAAACAGGTCTACCCTCGAAATAGTTAGGTAACCACCCGTCGTTAGCAGTCCATATGAGCACCTTCGTACGACCCATGGTGCGTTTTGTAGTAACCGGAACGGCCGCGCTCGCCTTTGCGATTGCGCCGACGGTCTTGTCTTCCTCAGGTAGTGCGGAACAGACCGCGCAGCCCTGCTACAACGGCGTCGTCCCGTGGGGCCCGTTCGTCCCGAGTTGCACCCTGCCCGGTCCGCAAGGCGCGAAAATCCGTGGATCCGCGCCTGACGCCAACGCGATCATCGCCTGCCGCGACCATCCCGGCTGCTTGCCCTGGTATGTGAACGGCCCGTAGTGACGCACGACGTCGAGAAGCGGTTCGACCGACCCGGCACGTTTCACGAGGCGGCTAAGTATGTCGGTGCGGTCGTCGCGGTAGCGGGTGTCGCGTTCGCGATCTACGCAACCACCTGGAGAGAGAACGTGATCGTTGCGTCGATGGTCCCAGGAATCCTGTTCGCAGGCGGGATCGGCGCATTCGTCAAGACCTACCGGGTGTGGAAGGAAGAGGGCGCTTGGCCGGCGTGGCAGGGCGCGGGATGGTTCCTGCTCACGTTTATGCTGGTGTGCCTGTCCATTCCCGGCGCCGCGATGTACGCCACCTAGTGCACTATCGAATCCACGTATCCGCCGTCGACGCGCACCGCAGACTATTCCGCGTCGGCCTTTTCGTCGTCACCGCCAACGGTGATGTCGCGCAGTTCACGCTTGAGGATCTTCCCGGTCGGGTTTCGCGGTAGCTCGTCGAGGAATACCACCTCGCGCGGCACCTTGTACCGGGCCAGGTGGTCTTTGACGTAGGTCTTGATGTCGTCCTCGCCGATGTTGGCACCGTCGGTTTTAACGACGAAGGCCCGCAGTCGGTGCCCCCACTCCTTGTCCTCCACGCCGAGCGCGGTGGCCTCGATGACATCGGGGTGTCCGCTGATCAGATCCTCGACCTCGGCGGGGAAGACGTTCTCGCCGCCGGACACGATCATCTCGTCGTCGCGCCCGCTGACGTAGAGCAGGTTGTGCTCGTCGAAGTAGCCGACATCGCCGGACGACATGAGCCCGTCGATGATCTGCTTGTGGCCGCCGCCGGTGTAGCCCTCGAACGGGAAGAAGTTGCCGACGAAGATGCGGCCGACCTCACCCTGCGGCAGCTCGTGGCCGTTGTCGTCGAGGATCTTCACCTTGACGCCCTTGACCACAGGTCCGACGGTGGCCGGGTTGATCGACAGATCCTTCGGCCGGGCAATGGTGGCGAATGCGATCTCCGTCGACCCGTACAGGTTGTAGATGACAGGACCGAGGTCCTTGAGCGCACGGGCGGCCAGTTCGGCGCCCAGCTGCGAGCCGGACACGAAGACGATCCGCAGCGACGACAGATCAGGCTTGCGCTCCATCGAATCGAGAGAATCCAGGACGCGCGACAGCATCACGGGCACCACGACCATCGCGGTCACCTTGTGCGCCTCGATGTCGGCCAAAATGGTCGGTGGCTTGAAGCGGCGCCGCAGCACCAGCGTCGAGCCCAGCATCATCGCGATAGTGGCATGCAGGAAGCCAAGCGCGTGGAACATCGGAGCGGGTAGCGACGTCACCTCGGCCGCCTTGAACGGCACGTGCGAGAGGATCCCGCCGATCGGCGCAAGGGTCGGCGGCGTACTTCTGTTGGCGCCCTTGGGAGTTCCGGTGGTGCCGCTGGTCAAGATGATGATCGACGAATGCTTCGTCGCCCTGGGGGCCGGCTTGCCGGAACTGCGCGCAATGAGGTCTTCCAGAGTCTCGTCGGTGCTGCCCGACGGTTCGTCCTTATCCGGGTTCTTGCCAAGCGCGCGCAGCTTGCCCAATTCCGGGTTCGCTGCGGACACCGCCTGGCAGTACTCGTCGTCGTAAATGATCACCTTGCCGCCTTCGCGCTCGGCGACCTCCTTGATCTGCGGTCCGGAGAACTCACTGTTGAGCAGGATGATGCGGGCACCGACGCGTGCCGCGCCGTACACGGCCATCAGGAACCAGCGGTGGTTACGGGCCAGGATCGCGACGCCATCTCCGCTCTTGACTCCCATCGCCAGTAGTCCGTTGGCAACTTCGTGTGCGGCCTCGTCGAGTTCCTTGAAGGTGACCTCGCCGTCGTCGTCGATGATCGCGGTGCCGTTGGGGGTTCGGCGGGCATTGAGAGCGGGGATCATCCCGAATTCGCCCCACCGCCGGAGGTCGGCGACCATCGCGGCGATGTTCTGTGGCGGCTCCAGCTTGAACGCGCCTGCCTCAAACATCTTGAGGAGGTAGTGCAGTTCTGCGGATCCGCGCTCTGCGTACCGCTGGACTTTGGCCGCTGCCTGCAACGGAAGATCAGTTAGCTTCGGCATAACGCCCACCCTATGTGACGGGCGTCGCATGTCGGCCGGGAAATTACGATGACGATATGGTCGCTCCCTTGTCGCTGGACGTGGGCGGCCAACAGGTGTCCGTCACCAACCCTGACAAGGTCGTTTTCCCCGACATCGGCGTCACCAAACTCGACCTGATCAACTACTACCTCGCCGTGGCCGACGGTGCGCTGCGCGGGGTGGCCAACCGCCCGATGGTCCTCAAGCGTTTCGTCAAGGGCATCGCTGAAGAAGCCGTCTTCCAGAAGCGCGCGCCGGAGAAGCGGCCCGACTACGTCGACGTCGCCGAGCTCAAATACGCGTCGGGAACCTCGGCCAAAGAGGCCGTCATCCACGACGCCGCCGGACTGGCGTGGGCGATCAACATGGGCTGCGTCGACCTCAATCCGCATCCTGTGCAGGCCGACGATCTCACCCATCCCGACGAGCTGAGGGTCGACCTCGATCCGATGCCCGGCGTGGACTGGAAGCAGATCGTCGGGGTCGCGCTCGTCGCGCGTCAAGTGCTCGAGGACCACGGCCTGACGGGCTGGCCGAAAACCTCGGGTTCGCGCGGCATACACATATATGCGCGTATCCAGCCGCGGTGGCCGTTCAAGTTCGTCCGGCTCGCGGCGCAGACCGTCGCGCGCGAAGTGGAACGGCGCGCTCCGGAATTGGCCACCGCCCGCTGGTGGAAGGAGGAGCGCGAAGGGGTGTTCGTCGACTTCAACCAGAACGCCTTCGACCGCACCGTCGCGTCGGCGTACTCGGTGCGCGCGCTGCCGGATGCGCGGGTGTCGACGCCACTGCGCTGGGACGAGGTCGCCGACTGCCGCCCGGAGGCGTTCACCATCGCGACCGTGCCTGCCCGGTTCGCTGAGATCGGCGATCCATGGGAATCGATGGATTCGGCCTCAGGTGTGCTCGATCCGCTTCTCGACCTCGCCGACCGGCTCGGGCCTGCCGAGAAGGCACCCAAGGGCGCCAAGAAGGGAACCGGCCGCCGCCAGTCGGTGATGCCGCTGATCGAGATCGCCCGCACGAAGACCAAGGACGAGGCCATGGCCGCGCTTGACGAGTGGCGCAGACGTTACCCATCGGTAGCCGAAAAACTCCAGCCCGCAGACATTCTCACTGACGGCATGCGCGGGCCGAGCTCGATCTGGTACCGGATCCGGATCAACCTGCAGCATGTGCCCGAGGATCAGCGGCCGCCGCAGGAGCCGCTGCTCGCCGACTACAGCCCCTGGGAAAACTACTCAGGACCGCAGTGGATGCGCGGTGGCTGAGCAGTTTGCTGTGCGCCCCAAAACCGGTTCTTATTAAAGTATTAGCCGTTACTCCCCGTGGCCTTATATCGGCTCCGTAGGTTCGGTAACAGGTCGGCAATCGAGGGGAGGCTGGAATGTACGCAAATACGCCATTTGACTGTGACGGCGCCCAGATCCGGGCATGCAGCCGCCAGCTTGCCACCGTGGTCACGGTCACCGGGGACCTCGACGACGCGAACCTCGACCGGGTCAGTCAGTACGCCAAGCGCTTCGTCCTCAGGGAGAAGCCCGTCGTGCTGGATCTCGGTGGGGTGAGTTCGGCTACCCCGCATATCATTTCGCTGCTCTGCGAGCTGGACGACGCCTGCAGCGCCGCGGGGGTCGACTGGTCGCTGATCGCCAGCCAATCGGTCACCCGCGCCGTGCGCACCTTCGACGACCGGCTAGAGCTGCCGACGGTGGCAACGGTCGCGGACGCCCTCAACCAGTTCGCCGACGCCATGATGGAACGTCGTCGGCTCCTTCCGCTTCTGACCAAGAGCGCCTAGAGACAGGATCGATCAGAGTGCTTATCGACATTCGTTGGTTGGTCTACCTGGTGCACGGCCGGCACAAGCCGCGTTCACAGCCGTTGGCCCTGACAACCCGCTGATCCCTTTCATAGCTGACTAAGATCGCTGCCCATGTCGGGTAGTTGGGCGGCTGTCGGCCAGCTCATTCCGCTTGCGCTGGTGGTGGCGCTGTCCCCGCTGACGATCATCCCGGCAATCGTGCTGGTGCTGCAGTCCGATCGCGCCCGCGCAACCGGTCTGGCCTTTCTGTCTGGCTGGCTGCTCGGGCTGGCGACGACGACGGCCGTCTTCGTGCAGTTGCCTCGCCTACTCGACGGGCTCAACCGACCGGCCCCGACCTGGGCGGCATGGGTGCGGATCGCGGTCGGCGCCGCGCTGCTCGGGTTCGGCGTCTGGAGGTGGCTGACCCCACACCGCGCCACCAAACAGCCGGCGTGGCTGAACCGCCTGACCAAGATGACACCCGCCGGGGCCGCAACAGTCGGCGTCGGGCTGATCCTGGTCAATCCGAAGGTGCTCGTGATGAACGCCGGGGCGGGTTTGGTGATCGGGACCGCGGGGTTAGGCCTGCCCGGCGCATGGTTGGCCGTGGCGTATTACACCGTCATCGCCGGCTCGACGGTGCTGATTCCGATACTCGCCTACGCGATTGCCGGTGATCGCGTCGATCACCGGCTCGAGCGGGTGAAGCAGTGGATGGAACGCCAGCACGCCGTCCTGATGGCCGGCTTTCTGGCAGTCGTCGGGTTGTTGTTGGTCTACACGGGGATTCGCGCGCTATAGGCCTCGACGTCGGCCGAGGATCGTCGAAAGTGCTTGACACAGCCGTTTGTCCGGCAGGCTGCGCTACCTGAGGGGTTGGCCGGTGATCGCCCTGCCCATGACGAGTCGCTGGATTTCACTGGTGCCCTCGAAGATGGTGAAGATCTTCGCGTCCCTGTGCATCCGCTCGACGGGGTAGTCACGCGTATAGCCGTTGCCGCCGAGGATCTGGATGGCCTCGTCCGTGACGTAGACGGCGGTCTCGCTGGCCACCAGTTTGGCCATCGACCCCTCGGCGTTGGTGAACGGCTTGTTGTTACGGGCCATCCAGCCGGCGCGCCACACCAGCAGTCGGGCGGCATCGATACGGGTCTTCATGTCGGCTAACTTGAACGCGATGGCCTGGAAGTCGGCGATCTTGCGGCCGAACTGTTCTCGTTGCTGCGCGTAGTCCAGTGCGTATTCGTACGCCGCCCTTGCGACGCCGAGCGCCATCGCGCCCACTGCGGGGCGTGTCCGTTCGAATGTCTTCATCGCCGCTTGGCCTGCGGCACTTTGGCCTTCGCGGATTCGGGCGACTCGCTCGTCGAACTTGTCCTTGCCGCCGACGATCAGGCGGCCGGGCAGCCGGACGTCGTCGAGGGTCACTTCGGCGGTGTGCGAAGCACGGATTCCGTGCTTCTTGAACTTCTGGCCCTGTTTGAACCCCGGGGTGTTCGGCGGGATGATGAACGTGGCCTGCCCGCGGCTACCGAGTTCGGGGTGCACGGACGCAACGACGATGTGCACGTTGGCGATTCCGCCGTTGGTGGCCCAGGTCTTCACACCGTTGAGCACCCACTCGTCGTTGGCTTCGTCGTAGACGGCGCGGGTGAGGATGGCGCCCACGTCGGAACCCGCACCGGGTTCGGATGAACAGAACGACGCCAGCAGGGGATCCTCTGGTGTGCCGAACATCTGCGGAAGCCATTCACCGAGCTGTTCCGGTGTGCCGTTGGCGGCAAGTGACGCGGCGGCCAACCCGGTGCCCAGGATCGACAACGCGATTCCGGCGTCGCCCCAGAACAGCTCCTCGAACACGGTCAGTGTCCCAAGACCAGTCGGTTCGGCGGCTTGGGTGGCGAACAGCTCCATGGAGTACAGGCCGACCTTGGCCGCCTCCTGGATGATCGGCCACGGGGTCTCCTCGCGCTCATCCCACTCCGCCGCTGCAGGGCGCACCACCGTCGCCGCGAACTCATGGACCCAGTCCCTGACCTGGATCACGTCTTCGGACAGATCAAGAGAAAACGACACAGCAACTCGTCCTTTCGCGGCACACGCCTCAGTCGGTGAACAACTGTACGCTGATACTTACCAGCCAGTAAGTACGAGCGGCTGTGGAGTAGCTCACTCAACCGCACAGGCATCAGGCGGCCCTGCCCCTAAGGTCGAGCCGTGGATCGCCTGGATCGCTTCTTCGAAATCTCGGCGCGTAAGTCGACGATCGCCGCGGAGGTCCGTGGCGGCGTGGTCACGTTCATCGCGATGGCCTACATCATCGTGCTCAACCCGATCATCCTGTCGAGTGGGCAAGATGTTGCAGGCCACAAGCTGGGGTTCACCCAAGTCTCGGCGATGACGTCGCTAGCGGCGGGCGTGATGACGATCCTGTTCGGCGTCATCGCGCGGCTGCCTTTCGCGTTCGCCGCGGGTCTTGGCATCAACTCCTTCCTGGCGACGACCGTGGTCGGCTCGCTCACCTGGCCCGAGGCGATGGGCCTCGTAGTCATCGACGGGCTGATCATCGTGCTGCTGGCGGTGACCGGGCTGCGCAGGATGGTGTTCGACGCAGTGCCGATGCAGCTCAAGCTGGCCATCACCGCCGGTATCGGACTGTTCATTCTCTTCATCGGCTTGGTCGACGCCGGTTTCATCGGCTCTACGGGCAAGCCGTCACCGCCCGTCGGGCTTGGCGCAGGCGGCGTCGGTTCGATCAATACGGTTCCAACGGTCGTCTTCGTGTTCACACTGCTGGTGACGGCAATCGTCGTGGTGCGGCGGGTGCGCGGAGGCATCCTCATCGGGCTGGTGTCGGGCACCGTGGTCGCCATCGTCATCGAAGCGATCTGGCATCTGGGGTCCGCGGTCAAGCAGCCCGGCGGCTGGACGCTGTCGGTGCCGACCTTGTCGGGATCGCCCTTCGCGCTTCCCGACCTCTCGTCGCCAGCGACTTCAGCCCCGGCAGCTTCGCTCGCATCAGCGTGCTCGCCGCCGTGATGCTGGTGTTCACACTGGTTTTCGCGAACTTCTTCGATGCGATGGGGACGTTCACCGGCTTGGCACGCGAGGCGGGACTCGCCGATGAGCAGGGCACGTTCCCGCGACTGCGCTCGGCGCTGATCGTCGAGGGCGCAGGCGCGATCGTCGGCGGGGCGACGTCGTCGTCGTCCAACACCGTCTTCATCGAATCGGGTGCGGGCATCGAGGAGGGTGCACGCACCGGCCTTGCCAACATCGTGACGGGGGCGCTGTTCCTCGCGGCGATGTTCGTCGCTCCGCTGGCACAGATCGTGCCGAGCGAAGTGGCCGCGGCCGCGCTGGTGATCGTCGGCGTGATGATGATGTCGCAGCTGCGCCACATCGACATATCCGAGTTCTCGGTGGGCCTTCCGCTCGTACTCACAGTCGCGGTGATGCCGTTCTCCTACTCGATCGCGAACGGTATCGGCGTGGGCTTCATTGCGTGGGTGGTGCTGCGCACGGCGGCCGGAAAGGTGGGCGAGGTCAGTCCGCTGCTCTGGATCGTCGCCGCCGGCTTCGTCCTCTACTTCGCACGCGGTGGGATCGAGTCGCTCATCGGCTTGTGACGCCCCGGCTAGCGGCCGCCCACTTCGGCGGGTAGCGGCGGCGGCAAAGGCGTCGTCGCAGTTGTCGTCGGCGACGGCGGCGGAGGCGGGGCCGCGGCCGTGTCCGGTCTGTGGAAGTCGACCATCGGCTCCTCGCGAATCACCTTGTTGCCCAGGCTGACTGCCAACGACCTCGACGTCACGGTGTAGGTCATTTCGTCGTTGTCGGCGACGAATCCGTCACCAGACTGCGAGGCCGCGACGATCAGCTTGGCGCCGTCGCGCAGCCGCACGCCGCGGTACTCATACTGACCGCCGGGCGTCTTGCAGATCGCCACCCGAGAGCTCTCCGTGCTACCGAAAAAAACGGCCGTATTCGGTGGGCTGCACCGGGCGCTGGAATCGACGTACCCCAGGTCGTCGGTGGCGGGCGCCGCAGTGGCCGAGGGCAGTCCAGTTGCAAGCAGCGCAGTGCACGCCGCCGCAGCGACGATCAGGTGCGGGGTTGCGAGCATCGGCGGATCAACCCGGGATCATCGGCAGGATCACAGCGGATGGGTGGTCACGGTCATGCAGGATGGTCTGGACTGCGGTGCGGGAAGCACTGTCCATCCCGAACGGTGCACCGGTGTTGGGGTTCGGCGCGAATTGGGGATAGTCGCTGCTGGAGATCTCCAGGCGAACCCGGTCACCCGCCCGGAACTCGCAACTGGTTGGCCAGACGTGGATTTGATACTCATATGGACGACCCGGCGTCGTCGAAGTGGGTTCGGACAGCGAGTCCCTGAACGGGGTCCGCAGGATTCCATCGTTCAGATTGATCACCTGCCCATCGGGCTTGACCACCGTCAGCTTCGCCGTGAAATCTGTATCCGCAGAAGTGGATTGGGCCCACAGTCGGACGTTCACCGGGCCGGTCATCTCGGTGTCGTGTTCGAGTGGCGCGCTGCTGTACACAAGGACATCGGATCGCTGCTCGACGGGAGTTTGGTCGTACGGTCCCTGCGGGCCCGACTGCGCGCCGCAGCAGGAATGACCGCCCAGGCTTGGCACGGGGAATGCGGGGTCGTAGGTGTAGGTGTCCGGTGACTGGGCGTCAGGTGCGGTGGATATGAGTTGCCCTTTGCGGTCGGCAATTGCACCCGGCCCCGAGAGATAAAACGTAGTCCAGTTTGTCTGCGGTAGAGGCCAACTCGTCGCGGTCTTCCAGGTGTTGGCACCCATGATGAAGTAGTCGACGCGTGGCTTTCCGGCGACGTCGTTGTTCTCGCCCTTCAGAAAATGGTCGTACCAGGCGAGCATCAGGTCGTTGATGGGGCTGTCGCCGACCGCGCCGATGTCCTTGAGTTGCGGTGCAGGGTCGGAGTCGGATCTACCCCAGTTGACGTGATCCCACGGACCGATAACGAGGCGCTGGTTGTCACGGGCGAACTGAGTGCCACCATGGGCCACCATGCCTGTGAAGTTCTCGGTACCGCCGGCAAGAAAGGCGTCGTACCAACCCTCGACGTCGAGGACCGGCACCGTCACCGACGGATACCTATCCCTGATGCTGAACTTCTTCCAGAAGTCGTCGCGGGTGGAGTGCCGGATCCAGTCGAAATACCACGGTGCGACCGCAGGATTCTGCGGTTGCATGGGCGGCAGATCCTTGAACGGGCGGAAGTCCATCCATCGGGTCGGATCGGCGGAAGCCGCCTTCAGCTCCGCGACCGTCGCTTGGTCACTGCGGTTCTGCGCGGCGGAGGTCGCCAGTCCGATTGCCCACGGCTGCACGAACGCCAACCGGAACTCGCCACCCTCGTACGTCCACCCGTCGTAGTAGTCCGACGCGGTATTGGCCGGGACGATCGTCGCGAGATGTGGCGGGGCAGCCGTAGCGGCGAGCCACTGCGTGGCCCCTACATAGGACGAGCCGTACATCCCGACCTTGCCGTTGGAGCCGGGCAGCGCGGCGGCCCACTCGACGGAGTCGTACCCGTCTTCCATGTCATGGGTGAATTCGCTGAACGTGCCGCCCGATGCGCCCTGTCCGCGCACGTCCTGAATGACGACCAGATAGCAGTGCGAAGCGAACCAGTCGGGGGGCTGGTAGCGCGATCCGGCCTGCGCACCGGCTTTTCCGTACTGGGTGCGCATCAGAATCACGGGTACCGGGTCGCTGCTGCGGGGCCGGTAGACGTCGGCGCGCAACACGGTGCCGTCGCGCATCGTGGACGGCACGTCCGTCTCTTTGTCAACCGCGCACGGGCCGCGTCCGGCGCTGACCGGGAAGGGCCTAGACGCGTCGCCGTGATCGCCTGAGCATCCACTCATGGCGAGCACACTGGCGGCGGTCAGGGCCCAGAGCCGGACGGCGACGGAACGCACGTCATCACGCTAATGCCCGCCTGGTGCTGCCGACCAGTTTGGCCTTCGGTGGTACCGACCGAGTACGACACCGAAGCTGCGTGAGCGGGATCAGCGCGGCGGGCCGAGAATAATCTGCCCAAACTTGTCCGCTCCCTCGGCCATACGTTCGGGCGAAATTTCGAATCCCTCCGGTCGCGGCGTCGCTCTGTCGCGGCCGGCAAAGCGGAACATTCCTTCGATACCTGCCGGTGTGTTGATCATCAGCAAGTCCGCTTTCTTGGAAGTGATGCGGTACGCGTGCGGAATGTTCTTGGGCAAGAATACGATTCCACCCTCTGATAACTCCATCTCCTGGTCGTCGTACCAGAGCAACGCCGTTCCCTTGAGGAGCATGAACACCTCATCCTCGCGCGTGTGCTTGTGGTACGGCGGGGCTTCACCTTCGCTGACGTCGAAGCGTCCGACCATCAACTGGCCGTCTGTGGCCGTGCCGTCGAGCAGAATCGCCAGCGTGCCACCGTCGAGCCATTCCAGTTGCTGCTGCTGCTCAGGTTGTGCCAGATATGCCATGCTCACGAGTCATCCCATTCGTTGTCGGCGGGAACACCGGCTTCCCGCGAATCGGTCAGTTGCCGTTCAGCCTTGCTGAATGGCGTTCTGGCTGCCACTGTTCGTGATGCGCGACGAGCCGGATCGGTAGGTGACGACGCTGTGTATTCCGTCGACGTCGATCGCGTCGACACAATCAAGCGGCACAGTGTTGAAGTCGGCGGGGTGCACCAGCGCAAGGTCATCCAACGTATGGAGAGGTCGCTCTGCGCGGCGAAGTACACGGTGCCGCCGCTGCCGAGCGCTCCGAACAGGATCGCTGCCATCTGTCAGCTGATCGCAACGGCCGCCGCCAAACGCATCCCGATTCGCAGCGACCTGATCGATCTGTGTAGAAGCTGGCTAGACGTCTACATTGGGCACGAGAACGAGCCGTATCTTCGTGGTCTCGTCGACCATGTCATGGCTCCGTGCGCCATCCGTTCCAAATGACTGCAACGACGTCAGCGTGTGAATGGCCGCTGTCGAAGGTCGTCGGCATGCCCGCGGGCTCCAAGGACGCAAAGAAAAGTCGTGGCGCTCCTGGGATAGGTGCGCCACGACTAGATGGGTGTCGACTGCCCTGCGACCGATCAGAAGGGCCTGTCGACAAAGCCGTTCGTGGTGTTGGCTTCGTCGTGGTTGTCGACAGAGTAATGGGGCAATGTAGGGGTGTTAATGATGTCGGCCTGGGCCGGTCCCGCGAAGCCCAGCACGGCTGCGGTCAGACCGCTGGCGATCAACGTGGCAAATCCGAACTTTCTCATTTTAATGCCTTCCTCTGCATTCGGCCCGATTTTCTAACCTTATTGGCCGGTCTATAGGGTTTAACACCCTGTTCAGATGGATAATCCCCGGCGGCAGAAATTGATCGACGGTTGGCAGGAATCAACCACCTTTCGGGCGCCGACCCTCCATCGTCACCGCCAGAACAGATGATGCGTCACACCCTTGGGCTCGGCACGACCTCATGGTGGAACCGGTCGTCCAACTCGTCGGGGGAGTCCCAGAGGCGCGTTCCGGCTCCGATCTCCACCTGGGAGACCGCCACATGCACGGTGTCGACGAGGTCGGCGTCGAGGAACTGCCGGATGATCGTCGCTCCGCCACCGAGCCGGACATCCCTTGCCAAGCGCGGCCTCCCGGGCCCGTTTCCTCGAGGCGATCAGTTTGTCGATCCCGATTAGCTCGCTGGACGGCAAGGACCTACGGGGCGGGTGCCGAGCTGGTGGACGGACTCGCCGAGGTGCTGAAGAAGCTCGCCGCCGAAGTGGGTTGAGCAACCCCACACTTCCAGGGCGCTCAAGCAGCCGCCGATACCGGCCGCGCCGCCGCTGGGCGAGGGGCCGCTCATGCACACAGTTCTGCGCCTCACGCCTGAATTAATCAGGGCCAGAACAGAAGCGGGAACTTGACGCTCGTCGGTGTGCGAGCTACTTCCGGTGCCGACGCAGGCTAGCGGCGGCCGTCCGCACAGCAGCGGTGACGGTCTGGACCAACGGGCTATCCAGCTTCCAGCACTGCCAGAACAGCGGCACGTCGAGGTGCACATCGGAGACCCGGAGGAACGACCCGTCGAGCAGGTGCGGTGCGGCGAGGCTGTCGGGAAACATGCCCCATCCCAAACCGGCGCGGACAGCCGCGGCGAATCCCTCTGCGGTCGGCACGAAATGTTGTGGCCGGGCGATGTGACGGCGAAACGCTTTGCGCACCAATTCATCCTGCAGTGCGTCATCGCGGTTCCACGCCAACGACGGCGCCCCCGTCACCGCGTGGGCGGTGAAGCCAACCGGCAGATGCCGCTTGATATACGCCTTGCTGGCCACCGGGATGTAGCGCATCACTCCCAACGACTGCACCCGGCAGCCAGGCACCGGCGCGCGTTCCGTCGTCACCGCACCCATCACCACACCTTCACGCAGCAGCCGCGTCGAGTGGTCCTGGTCCTCGATCCGGATGTCGAACAGCACACCGTCCAGCGCAGTGAACACTCCAGTGAACCACGTCGCCATGGAATCGGCGTTGACCGCCAACGCAATTCGCGCTGCTGTACCTCCGCTTCCACCCATCTCTGCCATGGCCTCGGACTCCAGCAGCGCCGTCTGCGCGGCCAACCGCAGTAGCGGAACACCGGCGGCCGTCGCCGCACACGGCTTTTCCCGCACCACCAGCACCTGGCCCACCCGTTGTTCGAGCGCTTTGATCCGTTGACTCACCGCCGACGGGGTGACATGCAGCCGCGCCGCCGCCGCGTCAAAGGTGCCGAGCTCGATCACAGCTGCTGCGAAGACCGCCAGCTGCTGGCCATCGATCTCCACATGAAGAATTCTAATGCAGATGAAGAATCATTAGCTGTACTGAAGCGTGTCACTTACCTACCGTCGACGCCATGAGCTCGCCCCTAGTCCTCGGTTTCATCGCCTCGTTCACACTGATTGCCGCTATCGGCGCGCAGAACGCCTTCGTCCTGCGCCAGGGCATCCGCCGCGAGCACGTGCTGCCGGTCGTCGCGATGTGCACGGTGTCCGACATCGTTTTGATTTCGGCGGGCATCGCAGGCATCGGCGCGCTCATCAGCGCCCACCCAGGCGCGCTGAACATCGCTAAGTTCGGCGGCGCAGCGTTTCTCCTCGGCTACGGGCTACTGGCTGGCCGCCGCGCCTGGCGCCCGTCGTCGCTGAGCCCGTCCGAGAAGGCGCCCGCCCGGCTGATCGAGGTGCTGGTCACCTGCGCTGCATTGACGTTCCTCAACCCCCACGTCTACCTCGACACCGTGGTGCTTCTCGGGGCGCTGGCCAACGAACACCGCGACGAGCGGTGGCTGTTCGGCGTGGGTGCGGTGACGGCCAGCGCGGTGTGGTTCGTCGGCCTCGGACTGGGCGCGCGGCGGCTCGCTGGCCTTTTCGCCACCCCCATGACATGGCGCATTCTCGACGGATTAATCGCGATCATGATGGTCGGACTCGGCGTGTCTATCGCCTTGTCCTGACACAATGACCCTATGGGGGTACCAAATCACGTTCCCGGTCTGCGTGATCGCAAAAAGATCCAGACCCGACAGGCCATCCGACGCGAAGCCATGCGGCTGATCGAGGACAACGGTTACGCCAACACCACCATCGAACAGATCGCGGAGGCGGCCGAGGTGTCCCCCAGCACCTTCTTCAGGTATTTCCCGTCGAAGGAGATGGTGTTGATGGCCAACGATCTGGACCTCGTCACCATCGAGGTGCTCGACGCGACAGCCTCGAGACATGCCGTCGTTGCAGGCTTTTCGGCGTGCGCTCGAGGCCACGATGACGACGCTGTCGGAGGACGAGTGGCGCTTCGAGCGGGCCCGGCTGAAAATGGTGTTGTCGATCCCGGAACTCAAGGCCGCGCAATTCGACGAGTACCGCCGGACCGTTGCGATGCTCACCGAGGCCGATTGCCGCCGGACCGGACGCCAACCCGATGACTTCGAGGTCCGCGTGTTCGTCGGCGCACTCGCAGGCGGATTGATGGCCGTTCTTGACCGCGGATCCGGTGTGCCCGAGCGGATGTACAAAGCACTGGACTTCATGGAAGCCGGGATGCCGCTTCAGGCCATCGGCAGCGATTCCTAGTTGGTACCGAAACTCGGGCTAACCCATCGGTGCGTCGGGCACAGGCGCATTGCAACGATCCCGGAAGTCGGACGCGGGCTGCCTGACTCCCGTTATCTCGTCTCGCACCTGGGGATTTGCGTCCATGTACCCGGTGATTTCCGTTCGCATTTCTTCCGGGGACTTGCCCTTGAGGCCCGTCAAGAAGTTGTTTACGTCCGGATGGGTGAAGAGGTAGGACGCCATGCTTGCGTTCACGCCGGACATGACATTTGCGAGGTCGCCGGCCGTGCAGTTCGGCGGATCAGCGGCGGCGGTCGCGGCGGTACCGATAAGCGTCGCACCGGCGATCACGCCGGCGCCGATAAGGCTACGGAAGAACATTCGAGGCTGCTCGGTTTCGTGGGTGATTCAGGGGACCTTGCTCAACGTGGACCCATGCCACCGCCACCGCCCTCGGCCGCCGGGCGGCCTGGGCGTATCGGCGGCAGGATCACATCGACTATCCCAGCCGTCGTCGCAGTACCACGGGTCCGCACAGTACGAGGGGTAGTACGGGCCCGGCAACACGGACTTCAATGCGCTGATCTGGATGCCGCCGACCGGTCAGCGGGCCGGCGACCTGGTGCTCATCGACTCCACACACTTCACCACCCTGTTCGGCGGGACAGACAGCCTTCGCAACCTCTGGCACAACCTGGCCACTATGAAGTGAGGCTGATGGGCGATCATGCCCAACAAGCGAAGGTCGCAGTCCTGAGTTCACCCGCCGGACAACCTTCTGCGACACGATGGCCGCGTGGCGGACATCGACTTCTCCCTGCTGGATGTGCCGCGGGACGCGCCGCCTGCCGATCCCGAGGCTTACCTGCGCGCTGCGATCGCATGGCACTTTGGTGCCGAAACGGGTTCGCCGTTCTGGCTTCGCGCGGCGCAGACCCTCGACTTCGATCCGCTGACCGAGGTGCAGACCTTCGCCGACCTGCGCCGGTTTCCCAACCTGGTCGACGAACTGCGCAACGTCCCCGTCGAAGACCTCATCCCCCGCGGCTACGGTTCGCCCGCGCCGATCCCGCGCATCTTCGAATCGGGCGGCACCACCGGCGCGCCGAAACGCACCGCGCAGCTGCCCGACTGGGTCGAACAGGTCACCCGCTGGCAGGTCGAGGACTTCAGCGCGGGCGGCTTCGTGCCGGGCCGCGGGCTGGTCTGCCTGATGCCGAGCGGCCCGCACGGGGTCGGTCACTTCGACCGGGTGGTCGCCGAACGGCTGGGATCGACGTTCCACCCGATCGACCTGGATCCCCGGTGGGTCAAGAAGCTCGGCGCGCGAAACGCGGCGACGGAGATCGCCGCGTACGTCAGCCATGTGCTCGAGCAGGCGCGGTACATCCTGGAGACCCAGGACGTCGTAAACCTGCATGCGACACCGCCGTTGATCGAAGCGATCGCCCGCGACGACAGCCTGCTCGAGCTGGTGAACGCCAAGATCCGCTACCTGCTCCTCAGCGGTGCGCACGTGGACCTGGACACCCTCGACCTGCTTCGCCAGGTCTTCCCGAACATCGCGATCGCGATGGCGTTCGGAAGCACGATGGTGCTGTCGCAGGCGGCTACCCGGGTTGACGGCGACTCGTTGATCTTCGACCCGCGCTCGCCCTACGTCGTGTTCTGGGTGATCGACCCGGAGACGGGTACCGAGGTCCCATACGGGCAGCGCGGGCAGGTGGTGATGAATCACATCAGCAAGGGCATGTTCATCCCGAACAACCTCGAACGCGACACCGCGATCCGGATGTCAGGGCCCGACGGGCATATCGGCGATTCGGTCAGCGAGGTCGCGCCGGTCGCAGTCTTCGGCGGCGAGCCCGTCTTCGAAGGAGTGTACTGACGGATGACAGGCGACCTGGTCGACCTCACCGCCCTCGGGCCCGACGGTGAATACCGGACCCGCAACCGGGAGATCATCACGGACACCGCGGGGGTGGCGGTCGCCGAATCATCTGTCGTGCCAAGGCTATTCGTCAGCAGATCGATCGATGAGCAGCGCAAACTGCACCCATGGAGGTCACGCGGCGCGAGGCTGCGCTGACGCGGGCCGCCGACGTCTTCGTGTCGTCGACGATTGACGGACTCGACTTCGACAGCTACGTCGAGCTGACCTGCCGGGTATCCGGCCTGCCGCTGTCCGCGGCCCGCGCGGGTGCCCACACCGTCGCCGAATCGCTGGCCACCGCATGCGACGCCGTGCGCCCGGCCCGGCCATCGGGTGCCAGCCCCGACTGGCGTGAGCTGAACACCGCAGGCGGTGCGGTCTGGGTACGGCGCGGCGACGTGCTCGCCGTCCACGCCCCCGGCAACGCGCCGGGTGTACACGGCCTCTGGCCGCAGGCCCTTGCGTTGGGCTACCGGGTGGCGATCCGTCCGTCGCGACGCGAACCCTTCACCGCGCACCGGCTCATCCACGCCTTGCGGCAGACGGGTTTTCGGGACGGGGACGCGCTGTACCTGCCAACCGACCACTTCGTCGCCGCCGATGTCATCGCGGCGGCCGACCTCGCCATGGTCTACGGCGGCCAGGACGTCGTCGACAGGTACACACACGACCCGACGGTGCTCACCAACGGGCCGGGCCGCACCAAGATTCTGATCACCGCGGACTGTGACTGGCGCGACTACCTCGACGCGATCGTCGACTCGATAGCCAACCTGGGCGGCATGGCGTGCGTCAACGCCACCGCCGTGCTGTACGAGGGCGACGCCGCGCCGCTGGCGCACGCGATCGCCGAGCGGTTGTCGACGATCGAGCCGCTGCCGAACACCGACGAACGAGCCGTTCTGCCAACCACTTCCCTCGATGCGGCGCGGGCCCTTGCCGAGCGCCTCGCAGCCAGGGCCGCAGGAGCCGTCGCGCTCCTTGGCGCCGATCAGGTGGTGGCCGCCCTCGGCGACGGGTTCGCAGCGCTGCGCCCCGCCGTTCACCTGCTGGCCACCCCCGACCCGGCCAAGCTCAACGTCGAGCTGCCCTTCCCCTGCGTCTGGGTTTCGCCGTGGTCACGGTCGGACGGCATCGCGCCGCTGCGAAACTCGCTGGTGCTCAATGCGATCACCACAGACGACGAGCTGGTCGACGAGCTGGTGAACGAACTCACGGTGGCCAACGTCTACCGCGGCCGCCACGCCACTCACTATTCGGCCCCGCACATTCCCCACGAGGGGTTCCTTGCTGACTTTCTGATGCGCAACAAGGGCTTCGTCGGCGGCTAGGTCTGGCACACTGCCAGACATGTTCCGAATGACCGTCGAGGACGTGTTCGCGATCCGCAACCGCGGCACCGTCGCGACCGGCCGCGTGGAAAGCGGTGCACTTCGCCTCGGCGACACCGTGCAGATCGACGGCACCCTCGAGGCGCGTGTCGACGGCATCGAGGTGTTCCGCAAGTCGATCGATCAGGCCAACGTCGGCGACAACATCGGGGTGCTGTTCAAGGACGTCGAGAAGAGCCAACTCAATCGCGGATCCGTGCTCACCTCTTCGGGTTCGGCCTATGGCGAGGCGACACCGCTCTAGACCTTCGATTCGTGCTGAGCCAATTGCTTGTCCGCGCCGGCCGGCAGCGTGAGTATCTGGCGGTGACTCAAAATAATGATGGACGGACAGACCAGCTCGGGCGGATCGGCGTCGACTGGTGGGCCACGATCGTCGCAGGCGTGATTGTCGTCCTGGCCGTGTTCGACGTGCTCCCGAAGATCCCGTGGTGACGCGATGAGCACACTGGATCGTGCGACCACCGCCGAGGACGACGCCACCTTCACAAGCCGCAACCTGCCTGACTACCTACCGGGTGTGCTGTTGTTGATCGGCATCGGCCTGCTTGGCAAGTACGCCCAGATTTGGTGGAATTCGCTCGCCCGCCATGAGCATTGGACAGTGCCAGATATCGAATACGTGCTGTGGGCAATCGTCGTCGGCCTCATCATCTCGAACACCGTTGGGGTGCATCGTATTTTCCGGCCCGGTGTTCAGACGTACGAATTCTGGTTAAAGATCGGCATCGTCGCGTTGGGCGCACGCTTCGTCCTCGGTGATGTCGTCAAGCTCGGCGGCCTGTCACTAATCCAGATCCTGATCGACATGGTCGTCGCCGGTTCAATCATCCTGACGGCGGCCAACTTCTTCGGCTTGTCAGGCAAGCTGGGCTCCCTGCTCGCGATCGGAACATCGATCTGCGGCGTCTCGGCCATCGTCGCCGCCAAGGGCTCGATCAAGGCGCGCAACTCGGAGGCCGGCTACGCCATCGCCGCGATCCTGGCTCTGGGCGCAGTCGCGCTGTTCACGCTGCCTCCGCTCGGCCACGCAATCGGGCTCACCGACCACGAATTCGGCTTGTGGGCCGGCTTGGCAGTGGACAACACCGCAGAAACCACCGCCACCGGTTACCTCTATTCGGACCAGGCTGGCAAGATCGCCGTGCTCGTCAAGTCCACGCGCAATGCGCTCATCGGCTTCGTCGTGCTCGGTTTCGCGTTGTATTGGGCGTCCAGGGGTGAGGCGGACGAGTTGGCGCCTGGCGCACGCGCTAAGGCCGCCTTTATCTGGGACAAGTTCCCGAAGTTCGTTTTGGGCTTCTTGGCGGTGTCGGCGATAGCGACCGCGGGCTGGCTGAGCAAAGGCCAGACTGCAAACCTGGCCAACGTTTCGAAGTGGGCGTTCCTGCTGACATTCGCGGGGGTGGGGTTGAACACCAACTTCCGTGAACTCGCCCGCACCGGCTGGCGCCCCTTGGTCGTGGCTGTCATCGGGCTCGTGGTTGTCGCAGCCGTTTCGCTCGGCTTGGTACTCCTGACGTCTCGCGTATTCCATTGGGGCGTCGGCGCCGGCTGACTCGGCGGGTTCAACACCATCCTGCCAGTCGGGCCAGTTACGCTCACGCCGTGCTCAGCAGGCGTGGATTCATCACAGCGACTGCGGGCCTGTCCATTGGCACCGCCCTGGTCGCCGCCTGCGGTTCGACGAAGCCGGGCGAGGTCGCCAAGGACGGCTCAGTCACCGTCAAACACATCTTCGGAGAGACCAAGATCCCTGCGCCGCCCAAGCGTGTCGTCAGCGCAGGCTTCACCGAGCAGGACGACCTGCTGGCCGTCGGGGTCGTCCCGATCGCAGTCACCGACTGGTTCGGCGGTGAGCCGTTCGGCGTATGGCCGTGGGCGCAGCCAAAACTGGGCGGTGCTCAGCCCGTCGTGCTCAACCTGAATGACGGCATCCAGGTGGATCAGATCGCGGCGTTGAAGCCTGACCTGATCGTGGCCACCAACGCCGGGCTCGACCAAGACACCTACACCAAACTCTCTGCCATCGCGCCGACGATCGCGCAGTCTGGACCTGACGCGTTCTTCGAGCCGTGGAAGGACCAGGCGACAGCTATCGGCCAGGCTGTCTTCAAGGCCGAGGACATGGCCTCGCTGATCGCGGGAGTCGACGAAAAGTTCACCACCGCCGGCAAGAACAACCCACAGTTCGCGGGCAGGAAGGTGCTGCTGCTCGGCGGAACGTTCTATCAGGACAGCGTTCGCGTCACCGCTCCCGGTTGGCGCACCGACTTCCTCACCAACATGGGCTTCACCGTTCCCGACACCGGCGGCGGGTTGGTTCCGCGCGACAAGATGGCGGCTGTCCTCGACGGCGCCGACGTGCTGATCTGGAAGACCGAGAGCGACGAAGAGCAAGCCGCGCTGCTTGCCGATCCGGGCGTCGCAAAGCTGCAGGCGACGGTCGCGAAACGCAATATCTTCACCGGCAAGGACCTCTCCGGCGCGATCGCATTCGCGTCGCCGCTGTCCTACCCGATGGTGGCCGATCAGTTGCCGCGAATGCTCGCCCGCGTACTGGCCTGATCTAATGTCCTCGTGACAAGCGACCAGACCGCCACCCAAGCGGAGCAGACCAAGTTCGCGCAGGTCGGGTCGAAGTATTATTCGATTTTCGTCGCGGTCTTCACTGCGCTGGTGATCATCTCCAACGTGACCGCGACGAAAGGCGTCGCGTTCGGGCCTATCATCACCGACGGCGGGTTCATCGTCTTCCCACTCACCTACGTGATCGGCGACGTGCTGTCCGAGGTGTACGGGTTCGCCGCAGCGCGCCGGGCAATCTTTCTGGGCTTCGCGATGAACATCCTGGCCGCGCTCACGTTCTGGGTGACGATCTATTTGCCCGCAGCCGACTTCTACCCCAACCAGGAGCACTTCGAGAACGTCGTCCACGCGTATACGCAGCTGATCGTGGCGGGGTTGGCGGGCTTCATCGTCGGGCAAACCATCAACGCCTGGGTCGTGGTGCGCATCAAGGAGCGCACCAAGGAGAAGCATCTGTGGGCACGGCTGGTCGGCTCGACGTTTGCGGGCCAACTCGGGGACACCCTGGTGTTCTGCAGCATCGCAGCGAGCGCCATCGGCATCAGTACGTTTGCCGACTTCGCCACCTACACAGCGCTGGGCTGGGTGTACAAGACCGGAGTCGAGGTCGTGATGTTGCCGATAACGTACCGGGTGATCGCCTATATCAAGCGCCACGAGCCCACGTACGGGCTAACAATCTGAGCTATCGCTAAGGCGTCTCTGGCAAGGCTCGTAGAGCTCTCCCTTTCTTAGCTACTCGCGGGTAGGTTCCACGACATGAGCGTGACCGCGGATCTGATGGATACCAGTCGAAGCACCGGGCCCATCTCCATGCATGACTATGGCGATCGGGCGCTGCTGCTCGACTTCGAGAGCACCGCCGAAGTGTTGGCGTGGGCAGACGCGACGCGCGAGGCCGCGCTGCTCGGCGTGGTGGACATCGTTCCGGCGTCGCGCACCGTGCTGATCAAACTCGCAGGCCCGCGATATCAGGCGCCGACCCGGCAGCGGCTCCGCACGCTGCGGATAACGGCCGAGGCGCTGTCGGAGGCGGCCACCCCCCATGATGGGCGCGCCGACATCGAGATCGATGTCGTGTACGACGGCGCCGACCTCGATGAGGTTGCCCGGCTCACCGGGATGTCGACGGATCAGGTGATCGCAGCGCATACCGGCACGTTGTGGCAGGTCGGATTCGGTGGTTTCGCACCGGGTTTCGCGTACTTGGTCGGTGGCAGCGGCGTTGCTGAACGCCTGAACGTGCCGCGGCAATCCGAGCCTCGAACCAGGGTGCCCGCGGGGTCGGTGGCGCTGGCCGGGGAGTTCAGCGCTATCTACCCGCGGGAATCACCCGGCGGTTGGCAGCTGATCGGTCGCGCCTCCACAGACACAGCAGCGCTGTGGGACATCGACCGTGACCCGCCCGCCCTGCTGAGGCCCGGCATGTGGGTTCAGTTCCGGGAGGCGCGGTCATGACGACTCTGGAGGTCCTGCGCACCGGACCGCTCGCCCTCATCGAAGATCTCGGCAGGCCCGGCCTGGCCGACGTGGGCGTCTCTCACTCGGGCGCGGCCGATCGCCGGTCGCACACCCTGGCCAACCGCCTGGTCGCCAACCCCGCCGACCGCGCCACCATCGAGGTGACATTCGGTGGATTCTCCGCGCGGGTGCGCGGCGGCGACGTCGCGATCGCGGTGACCGGTGCCGACACCGACCCGTCGGTAAGCGGAAAACTATTCGGTACCAACAGCATTCACTACGCACGCGACGGCCAGGTGATCTCGCTCGGTGCGCCGCGCACCGGCCTTCGCACGTATCTGGCGGTGCGTGGCGGCATCGACGTCTCGCCCGTCCTCGGCTCGCGTTCCTACGACGTGATGTCGGCGATCGGCCCGCTGCCCCTTCAGCCAGGCGATGTGCTGCCGGTCGGCGAACACACAGCCGAGTTCCCCGAACTCGACCAGGCACCGGTGGCGGCCATCGCGGACGAGGTGCTCGAACTCAGGGTGGTGCCTGGTCCGCGCGACGACTGGTTCGTCGATCCAGACATCCTGATCCGCACCAACTGGCAGGTCACGAATCGAAGCGACCGGGTCGGGATGCGGCTGATCGGCATGCCGCTGGAGTACCGTTGGCCGGACCGTCAGCTGCCGAGCGAGGGCGCGACGCGCGGCGCAATCCAGGTGCCGCCGAACGGTTTTCCAGTCATCCTCGGGCCCGATCATCCGGTCACCGGCGGCTATCCGGTGATCGGCGTGGTGACCGACGAGGACATCGACAAGGTCGCCCAGATCCGCCCCGGGCAGACGGTGCGGCTGCACTGGTCGCGTCCGCGCCGCCCGTTCGAGGGCTAGTTTCACATCCGGTCGGCCTGGTAGAACGGCAGTGTGCCCACCCAGGTCCACACCGCTCGCCTGGTCCACACCGCCGACCTCGACAACGAGACGCGCGAGGATGCACGCCGGATGGTCATCGAGGCCTTCGCGGGTGACTTCTCCGACGCCGATTGGGAGCACGCCCTCGGCGGCATGCATGCCCTGATCTGTCGCCATGGCACGCTCATCGCGCACGCCGCCGTCGTGCAGCGCAGGCTGCTGTATCGCGACACCGCGCTGCGCTGCGGCTACGTCGAAGCCGTGGCGGTGCGTGAGGACTGGCGACAGCAGGGGCTCGCCGGGGCCTTGATGGACGCCGCCGAGCAGGTACTGCGCGGCGCCTATCAGCTCGGCGCGATCAGTGCGTCGGAGGCAGGCAAGCCCATCTACATCTCGCGCGGTTGGCTGCCGTGGCGAGGACCGACGTCGGTCCTGGCGCCGGCAGGGCTCACGCGCACACCGGACGACGACAACGGGCTGTTCGTGTTGCCGGTCAGCGTAGAGCTGGATACCACCGCCGGAATTACCTGCGACTGGCGCGATGGCGACGTCTGGTAGCGGCGTACTTTGGGGAAGATGAGCACACCGTCGTCGTTTCGCCCCACCACCGAATCCTTCGACAAGCTCTACCGCGGCGAGGCCGCGTTCGACGGTGCTCCCCCGCCGACCGGCATCCCGTGGGACGTGCACCAAGCACAGCCCCGATTGATGGAACTCGAAGCGCTGGGCGGTATTTCGGGTGAAGTGCTCGACATCGGCTGCGGGCTCGGCGATAACGCCATCTATCTCGCATCCCGCGGGCACTCCGTGACCGGGCTGGATGGCTCGCCTGCCGCGATCGACGAGGCGCGTCGGCGCGCAACCGCCGCAGGCGTCACGGTGACCTTCGACGTCGCCGATGCCACCGATCTCAGCGGGTATGAGGGCCGCTTCGACACCGTCGTCGACAGCGCCCTCTATCACTGCCTTGACGACGACGGCCGTCAGGCGTACATCGCCGCCCTGTATCGCGCGACCCGCCCCGGCGCCCGTCTGCACCTGTCCTGTTTTGCCGACGGCAACGTGAACGGTCTGATCGCGCCGATGGGCCACGTTCCGGAGTCCAACCTGCGCGACATCTTGACCGCCAACGGCTGGCGCATCGACTTCCTCGGGCCCAGCACCTATTTGGGAAACACCGCCGGCTTCGGTTCCACCGACGACGCATTTCCGAAGGCCATGGCCGAGCAGCTGCCGCCAGAGGTGCTCGAACACATGCGGCAGGTGACGGAGCGCTTCACCAAGATCGCGGAGTTGCTCGACGATGATCGGGTGCACCTTCCGTTCACCGTCGTCCACGCGCACCGCGTCGACTAGTCCTCACAGGGGCCTCACTGGCGGGGTGAGCGGAATTTCACGGCGGGGTTATCGCAGAGCACTCCTGCGCAATAAAGGCTTTCTAGCGTTCTCCGCATGTCGCATACCATCGCCAACTGGGATCCCGAGGACACCGTTGCCTGGGAGGCCGGTAACAAGAACATCGCCCGCCGCAACTTGATCTGGTCGGTGGCGGCCGAGCATATTGGCTTCTCAATCTGGTCCATCTGGTCTGTGATGGTCCTTTTCATGCCCGAGGCCGTCTACCACTTCACTGCAGGGGACAAGTTCCTACTCGGCGCCACCGCCACATTGGTCGGCGCCTGCCTGCGGATCCCGTACACGCTGGCCACCGCGACGTTCGGCGGCCGCAACTGGACGGTGTTCTCCGCATTCGTGCTGCTGATCCCCACCGTCGGCACCATGTGGCTGCTGGCCCACCCGGGTCTGCCGTTGTGGCCATATCTGGTGTGCGCCGCGCTCGCGGGTTTCGGTGGCGGCAACTTCGCGTCGTCGATGACCAACATCAACGCGTTCTACCCACAGCGGCTCAAGGGCTGGGCGCTTGGCGTCAACGCGGGCGGCGGCAACATCGGCGTGCCGATGGTTCAGATCGTCGGCCTGCTGGTGATCGCCACGGCCGGCAACCGGCAGCCCTACTGGGTGTGCGCGGTCTACCTGGTCGCGCTTGCGGTCGCAGGCACCGGCGCAGCCCTGTACATGAACAATCTCGAGCAGCACAAGATCGACCTGACCGCCATGGGCGCGATTTTGAAAGAGCGCGACACATGGGTGATTTCGCTGCTCTACATCTGCACCTTCGGCTCATTCATCGGCTTCGCGTTCGCGTTCGGCCAGGTGCTTCAGATCAACTTTGCAGCCGGTGGCCAGAACGCCGCCCAGGCGTCGCTGCACGCCGCGCAGATCGCATTCATCGGACCGCTGCTCGGTTCCCTGTCGCGGGTGTACGGCGGCAAGCTGGCCGATCGCATCGGCGGCGGACGGGTCACGCTGGCGGTATTCGCCGGAATGATCCTTGGCGCAGGAATTTTGGTCGGGGTGAGCACGCTGGACGACTACACGTCCGGGCCCGCGACGGCCGTGATGATGGGCGGCTACGTCGTCGGCTTCATCGTGTTGTTCCTGCTGTCGGGTATCGGCAACGGCTCTGTGTACAAGATGATCCCGTCGATCTTCGAGGCCCGCAGCCGCTCGCTCGACGTATCGGAGCCCGAACGCGTGGCGTGGTCACGTGCGATGTCCGGCGCGCTGATCGGATTCGCAGGTGCGATCGGTGCACTGGGCGGCGTCGGCATCAACCTGGCGCTGCGGCAGTCGTATCTGACGAGCCACTCCGCGACCTCGGCGTTCTGGATCTTCCTCTCGTTCTATGTGGTTGCCTCCGCTGTGACCTGGGTCATGTATGTGCGGCGGCCGTCGACTGCCTCGGTAGAGGAGCCGCAACCGGTGGACCTGGCCCGAGCATGACCTCCTTCGTGTCGGTTCAGGGCTGCAGGGCAACAGCGACGTTGCCCTGCGCACACCGGCCGACATGTCGGGGCAATGGCGAAGTAATTGCTTGGAAACATCACGTGAATACACATGGCACATGAGTCAGCCTGATTGGGCACCGCTGACCGGCTTTCGGGTAGCGGTGACCTCCGCCCGACGTGCCGAGGAACTGAGCGCGCTGTTGGAGCGCCGCGGCGCAACCGTGACCAGCGCGGCCGCCATCGCGATGGTTCCGCTTCCCGACGACGACGAGTTGCACGCGCACACCGAGGCGCTGATCGATATGCCGCCCGACATCGTGATCGCCACCACGGGTATCGGCTTCCGCGGCTGGGTGGCCGCGGCCGACGGCTGGGGGCTGACCCACGAGCTGCTGGTCGCGCTCGGCAAAGCGCGCATTGTTTCGCGCGGACCGAAGGCGACCGGCGCGCTGCGCGCCGCGGGCCTACCCGAGGAATGGTCGCCGGAGTCCGAATCGTCGCGCGAGCTGCTGCACTACCTGGTCGAGGGCGGTATCTCCGGCCAGCGCATCGCGGTACAGCTGCACGGCGCCACCGACGACTGGGATCCGTTCCCCGAGTTCCTTGACCAGCTGCGTGCCGCAGGCGCCGAAGTGGTGCCGATCCGTGTGTACCGCTGGCATCCCGCGCCTCACGGCGGTGACTTCGATCAGCTGGTGGCGGGTATCGCCGACGAGAAGTTCGACGCGGTCAGCTTTACCTCTGCACCCGCCGTCGCGTCGGTGTTGTTGCGCGCCAAGGAGATGGGTCTCGAGGACAAGGTGCTTTCCGCGTTCCGGACGGGTGTGCACGCCATGTGCGTCGGCCCCGTGACCGCTCGCCCGCTGGTCCGGCTCGGCGTGCCGACCTCTGCGCCGGAGCGAATGCGGTTGGGCGCGTTGGCCCGTCACATCACCGACGAGCTGCCGCTACTGCAGTCGCGCACACTGCGGGTCGCCGGGCATCTGCTGGAGATCCGTGGCACGTGCGTGATGGTCGACGGCGTGGTCAAGGCCCTCTCGCCTGCCGCGATGGCGACCGTCCGCGCGCTGGCGCAGCGCCCTGGCGCGGTGGTGTCACGTGCCGACTTGCTTGGCGCGCTGCCGGGCAGTGGCACCGACACCCACGCGGTGGAGACGGCGGTGCTGCGTCTTCGTACGGCATTGGGCGACAAGAACATTGTGTCGACCGTGGTCAAGCGAGGCTACCGGCTCGCGGTCGACGACGAATTGGCACACGCACTGTGAGCCTCGTGTTGGTGGCGCACGGAACCCGCAAACAGCGGGGTATGGCGATGGTCGGCGATCTGGCCCAGCGGGTGTCTGCCATGCTCGGGGAAGCGGTGCATGTGTCGTTCGTCGATGTGCTGGGTCCCACACCGTCTGAAGTGCTCACTGCGACGCCGGACGAGCAGGTCACCCTTGTGCCTGCATTCCTGTCCCGCGGCTATCACGTCACCACCGACATTCCCGCGCACGTCAAGGCGAGCGGACATCTCGATGTCACGGTGACCGAAGCGCTCGGGCCGGGGCCCCAGTTGGTGCGGGTACTAGCGGATCGGCTTGTCGAATCCGGTTGGTGCCGCGACGATTCGGTGATTCTTGCCGCGGCTGGCACGTCTGATCCGGGGGCGCGGCGCGACCTGCACACGATGGCGACGTGGCTGTCAGCGGCGACCGGTTCGCGGGTTGAGCTGGGCTTCGCCGCAACCGGCACCCCGCGGGTGGCCGATGCGGTGGCCGCGCTCCGCAGCCGTCGGAAGGGCCGCGTCGTCGTCGCGTCGTACCTGTTGTCGGAGGGCCTTTTTCAGGATCGGCTACGGGCCGGCGGCGCCGATCTGGTGACCGAACCGCTGGGCACGCATCCAGGGCTCGTGCGGCTGATCGCGAGCCGATTCCGCCGCGCCCGCCTGCCTGTGGCTGCTTGAATTCGCGAGTTCGGCGTGTTGGCGGCTACTTCTCGGGCGAATTCCCTGTTTGTTGCTGGCATCGTGTGGGTACGCGGCACTGATGATGAAGCATGTCGCAGCCATCGCGTTGCTCGCCGCACCCGCCACCCTGTTGATTGGCTGTTCGAACCAGTCCCCCGGCAATTCGACGAAGTCGAGCACGTCGGTGTCGGCGTCCGGCCAAACGATGACCACCCAGCTGAATACGGCCGACGGCAAACATGTCGCCGACGCGACCGTCGACTTCACGAACGGATACGCCACCGTCACCATCGAGACCATCAACGCCGGCATCCTCTCCCCGGGTTTCCACGGCCTGCATATTCACGCGGTCGGCAAGTGCGAAGCCAACTCCACTGCGCCCAGCGGCGGCCAATCCGCTGACTTCGCGTCCGCGGGCGACCGCTTCCAGGCGCCCACGCATACCGGCCAGCCCGCCAGCGGGGATCTGCCGCCCTTGCTCGTGCGGTCGGACGGGTCAGGCAAGCTCGTCGCCACCAGCGACGCCTTCACCGCGGATCAGCTCAAAGGTGCCGAAGGCTCGTCGATCGTGCTGCACCAAGGCGCAGATATGGGCGCAAGCGCGGCGGCGTCCGACCAGCGGATAGCCTGCGGTGTGCTCAGCCCCGCCGGCACCACCAGCACATCCGTCTCGACGTCGACCTCGACGTCGGTCGTGACGACCGCCGTCACCACGGTTCCGCCGGCCACCGTGACCGAGACGACCGCGTCGACGGCACCCACGACCACGACCACCACCACCAGCGTCGCCCCGAGCACCAGCACCAGCACCGTCACCGTTATCCAGCCGACCCTCCCGCCGATCACGGTGCCCCAGCTATCCGGTCCCAACGGCGGCTGATCGGCGAACGGGGGCCGAGGTTACACGCCGACTTCTACGCAACCGTCCACGATGCGCGTCGGATAGACCGGCAGCGAGACGTCGGGGTCGTCGAGGCAGGTGCCGTCGTCGAGCGCGAACGCCTGCTTCTTGATCGGCGTCTGCACCGTGGCGCGGCCTGCGCGATCGCCGACGAGACCACGCGAGATCACGGCCGCCCCTGAGAACGGGTCGATATTGCCCACGGCGTGCAGCGAGCCGTCGTCGAGGCGGAACAGCGCGGCTTGCACCCCAGCGGGCAACAGCACGCCCACGCCCCGGTTTGGGATCAAAAAATCGTAGGGGCACGCGGCCGTCCATACCTGGGTGTCGTTGAGCAGAGTCATGTTTGGACTACCCTCGCATCTTCGGCATGCCGATCGGCACCTTACGGCCCGACCGGTCGGTGAATTCGACAGTGGGATCGACGACGTCGGGGGCGTTGACGAACGATACGAACCGCGACATCTTCTCCGGGTCTTCGATGACGCCCTTCCATTCACATGCATATCCCTCGATGTGGCGGGCGATCGCCTCCTCGAACTCCGCTGCCAGGCCGAGCGAGTCGTTGCATACGACGTCGCGCAGGTGGTCCAGGCCGCCCTCGAGGCCCTCCACCCACGGCGCGGTGCGCTGCAGCCGGTCGGCGGTGCGGATGTAGAACATCAGGAAGCGGTCGATATAGCGCACCAATGTCTCGTCGTCGAGATCGCTTGCGAGCAACTGCGCATGCTTGGGTGTCATCCCGCCGTTGCCGCCGACGTAGAGGTTCCAGCCGGTGTCGGTGGCGATGACGCCGACGTCCTTGCCGCGAGCCTCTGCGCACTCACGCGCGCATCCCGAGACGCCCATCTTGATCTTGTGCGGGGCCCGCAGCCCGCGGTAGCGCAACTCCAGGTCGATGGCCATCTGTACCGAATCCTGTTGCCCGTAGCGGCACCAGTCGCTGCCCACACAGCTCTTCACCGTGCGCAAGGCCTTGCCGTAGGCGTGCCCGGATTCCATGCCGCCTTCGACGAGGCGGCGCCAGATCTCCGGAAGTTGGTCCACCCGCGCCCCGAACATGTCGATGCGCTGGCCGCCGGTGATCTTGGTGTACAGATCGAAGTCCCTGGCGATCTCGCCGATCAGGATCAGCTGCTCCGGCGTGATGTCACCGCCGGGCACCCGCGGCACCACCGAGTAGCTGCCGTTCTTCTGGATGTTGGCCAGGAAGTGGTCGTTGGAGTCCTGCAGCGAAGCCTGCTCGCCGTCGAGGATGTGCTCCGAACTCGTCGAAGCCAGGATCGACGCGACCGCGGGTTTGCATATGTCGCAACCCTTTCCGGTGCCGAACCGGTCGATCAGAGCCGAGAAGGTCCGGATCGATGTCGCGGAGACGATCTCGAACAGCTCGGCGCGTGACTGCGTGAAGTGTTCGCACAGCGCTTTCGACTGCTCGACGCCCTCGGCCGCGAGCAATTGCTTGAGAAGCGGAACGCAGGACCCGCAGGAGGTGCCGGCCAGCGTGCACTTCTTCAGGCTCGGCACGTCGCAGCAGCCGCCTGTGATCGCCTCGGTGATGGCACCCTTCGTGACGTTGTTGCACGAACAGATCTGCGCGGTCGCGGGCAGCGCGCCGACGCCCAATCCCCCACCGCCACTGTCAGATCCGGCCGGTGCTATCAGAGCCATCGGGTCGCCCGGCAGCTGCTCGCCGACCATCGGCCGCAAAATGCCGTACGCCGAGGCGTCGCCTACCAGGATGCCGCCGAGCAGCGTCTTGGCATCGTCGGAGAGCACCAGCTTGGCGTAGGTCTGGTTGACCGGGTCATTGACGACAACCTCGAGGCACTCCGGGGTTGCGCCCATCGCGTCGCCGAAGCTGGCGACGTCGACGCCGAGCAGCTTGAGCTTGGTCGACATGTCGGCCTCGGGGAATTCAGCGGAGCCACCAAGCAGCCGGTCCGCCACGACCTCTGCGCTGGTGTAGCCGGGGCCGACCAGCCCGTAGCACCGACCATCGATCGCAGCCACCTCGCCGATCGCAAAAACGTTGGGATCCGCTGTGGCGCAAGACAGATCGGTGAGCACGCCGCCTCGCTCGGCGATCGCCAAACCTGCGGTGCGGGCCAATTCGTCGCGGGGACGAACACCCGCCGCGAAGACCACCACGCCTGCGTCGATGAACGTCCCGTCGCTCAGGGTCACCCGCACCGAGTTGTCCTCGGCGGATCGTCGGAGGGGCCGATTGCGTTGTGCGGGGTGGATGGCTTCGGTGCCGACGCCGACATGTACGGCGATCCCGAGCTCGGTCATCATCCTGCCGAGCAGGGCACCGCCCGCCTCGTCCAGCTGCTGAGCCATCAGCCGCGGTGCCATCTCGACGACGTGGGTCTGCAGGCCGAACTGGCGCAGCGCGTTGGCGGCCTCCAGGCCCAGCAGGCCGCCGCCGATCACCACACCCACGGGGGCGCGGTCGCCGTCGATGGCACGCAGCGCGTCGGCGCGGATCGCATCGAGGTCATCGAGGGTGCGGTAGACATGGCATTCAGGCATGTCGCGTCCTGGCACAGGTGGCACGAACGCATAGGAGCCAGTCGCGAAGACAAGTGCGTCGTAGTCGATACGATCCCCACCGGCGGTGAGCACCGTCTTGCTGGCCCGGTCGATCTCAGCGACAGGGCAGCCCAATCGCAACTCCACCCGGTCGTCGCCCGCGTAGTCGTTGCCGGGCAGTGCGAGCAGGCCCCGGTCCCAGTGCTCGGTGTACCCGGTGAGCCCCACCCGGTCGTATGCGGCGTCGGCCTCCTCGGCGAGCACGGTGACCCGCCACGTGCCATCGGCATCGCGCGACCGCAGCGCCTCGACGAACCGGTGACCGACCATGCCGTGGCCGACGACCACGACGTTTGATGTTGCACGCATGAAGCAGAGGTTAAGCAGCGGATATTGCCGCAATGTTGGCTTGTGTGAAGCGCCCATCACGGTGTGCTCACCGCTGCCGCCGCACATGTGTGAGCCGTTCACTGCCGGCGAACACGCCACCGGAACCTGAGCGAGGTCCACTCAGGTCCTGTTGGGTAGCGACCGGCGCGGTGCCAGTCACGACGAGCGAAGGAGATGAACATGAGCAATGTGACGCCGTGGGCCCGACCCGCATGGGACATCGACCGTTGGGTGAAGGAGGGCGTCCTCGATGGCTTCACCCTGGCCGCCGAGATCGTCAAGGACGGCCAGGACCTCGAACTGCCGGGCGTAGACGCCGCCGGGGACGTCAGCGTCGAGCTCGACAAGGGCCGTTTGGTGATCCACGGGGAGCGCCGCGACGAGCACGCCGAGGAGAAGGACGGCCGGACGCTGCGCGAGGTCAGCTACAGATGCTTCCGGCGGTCGTTCAAGCTGCCTGCGCACGTCACCGTCGACGCGATCTCGGCATCGTATGACGCCGGCGTGCTGACCGTACGCGTCGCCGGTGCCCACAAGGGCGCCGAGGCGCAGGGCATCGCGACGAAAGCAAGTAACACTTCCGGCAAACCCGTTGGAGCCCAACCGGTTCCACCGGATTTGCCGCGCCTACCCGAGAGGCGCGATGAACTCTGACGTGTAGAACTCACCGATGACTTTGCCGGGTTTTGGCGGTCCGTCGATGGACACCCAGGCACCCGTTGCACCCTGAAGTCGAGGCCCCTGGACCGTCGCGGTTGCCGTCCCGTTTCCGTCGGTGACGAGGTCGGCGAAGGCCACGCCAGGATCTCCGGCCGTGCACGTACGGTCGCCCGCCCGCGGGACCTGGATCAGCCTGGCCGTGTAGCGGGTGTTGGGCTCCGCGATCGCAAGATCGACCTGGGCGCTCACTTGATTTGCGCCAGTCGTGCCGATCACGGCCGAGGCGCTTCCGAAGCCGGCGGCCGAGACCCAATGGGATCGGACGAAGTGCAATTCCGGAACAGACTGCTCATCGGCACCGGGGTGCGCTCATCGTGGCTCCATCCGCTGCGGCAGGCGCGGCGCCGACGACGCTTGCGGCCGCGATGAGCAACGCTGCTGCGCTGGCGAGCCCTCTCGATTGGATGCATCACCCCACACTATTTGACGTGGGCGACGATGCCGCCACACCGATGGCACCACACACGCGGCGATGACGGTTATGATCGGCGGCTTCGCAGTCCTGTTGGCCGGATTCGTTGCCGGCCAATTCCTTTAGACCGCGAACGCCTCACCGGGGTCAACCCCGATGACCCGCAACAGGTTGGCGACCTTTCGGTCCAGACTCAAACCCACCTCAGTCACCTGGGCGATGCCGAGGCTGCCGAAGGCGGAGCTGGGTCGAATCATCGAAAACACCGCGTTGCCATCGGCATCGCTGTACACCAGCAGCCGCAGCGGTGCGTACAACAGCGCCTTGGGATCGTGGCGGAACATCGTTTCGGCGATGACGTGGTTGCCGAGCAAGTACTCCACGGCCTTGACGTCGTGGCCGGCGACACCGAGCAACGGGGTGGCGTCGATCTTGGCGTAGACCATCAATTCGTTGGGAGCGTTGCGGGCCACTGCGGCGCGCACCTCGTCCCAGGTGCCACCCGACTCGACGATCCGCTGCATGGGGACCGGGTCGAACGCAGGCGCCGCCGCCTCGAAACCCGCCAGGAACTTCGCGAACTCGACGCCGGTGCCGATGTCCACCCTCGTCATCGGGTGCTCGTGCATGCTGGTTTCAGTCACGGTATCCCCTAGATGTGGCCGGCGTTGGTTGGTGTCGTCGTCGGATACGGGTTGGCAGTCGTCGTCGACGTCGTTTCGTCACCGCCGGGGCCGTCAGCCGGTGGCGTCGACTGGGGCGGGGCCGTCAGGCCCGGGTTGTCCTGGCTGGTTTGGACACTCGGCACCGTATAGCTCGAGCTCGTCGTCGACCTCGTCGTATAGGTCGACGACGTCGCCGACGACGGGCCGAAGTCCACGGGTGCGGGCGGCCTCGACGATTGGTTTGCGGTGTGGATCACTGCCCACACCAGGATCGCCAGAAGCAGCAGCGCGGCCACCCCGGCGGCCACCACCACCGGTTGCTGGTCGTGCCAGCTGCCGTCGTCGTCACCGCTCACGGCTGGAATGCTAAGCCCAGCGGGCCAGTATCTCCTTCGCGCGGGTCGACAGCGCCCATTGGAAGAACGGGCCGAAGCTGATCCGCCCCACCCCGAGCGGGCCGAATGTGGCCGGGTCGTCCTGATCGGGTAAGGCGATCGCATTGACGGGCAGCGGCAGTTCGGACGTCAATCGCCGCAAGGTATCCGGATCGTGGCGGCCGACCGGATACAACGAGTCCGCGCCCGCCTCGGCGCACAGCCGCAGGCGCGCGACGGCATCATCGAAGCGGTTCGCTGCCTCACCATCGTCGCGCATGAACACATCGGTGCGTGCGTTGACGACGACGTGCACACCTGCGGCATCGGCCGCCGCGCGCAGCGCCCCGACGAGCTCGGCATGCTCGCTCGGCGATCGCAGCCGCTTGCCCTCCTTGTGGACGGTGTCCTCAATATTGAGCCCGACAGCACCTGCCTCGAGCAGGCCGTCGATCAGCCGGGAAGGCTCCTCTCCGTACCCCGATTCGATGTCGACGGATATTGGCACGGGCGCAGCATCGGTGATCTGCCTAACGCGGGTGAGGGCCTCGTCGTAGGACATGCCCTCGCCGTCGGGTCGACCTATCGAGTCCGCCATCGGGTGACTGCCGACAGTCAGCGCAGCAAACCCGGCGTCGACCGCGAGCCTCGCCGACCACGCATCCCATACCGTCGGCAAAATGACCGGGTGACCCGGCTGGTGCAAAGCCAGCAGGGCCTGTGCGCGCTCCTGCAAAACCGGGTCAGACATCCAGCTACCTCCGCCTCTCGGACGTGATCTGTCTCACGCTGAACTCCATGATGTGGCTAGCATCGGGTGTCGTACTGTGATTGCCGACACCCTTCAGCCCAAGGAGGTCAATTGTCCACCAAGACCGAACTTACCGAGCTGCATGAGCTAATCGGGAGCATGCGGCGGTGCGTGACGGCGCTGGCGTCGAAGTACGGGAACACTCCCGCCACTCGTCGCATCGTCAACGACGCCGAACGCATCCTCAACGACATTGACCGGCTGGACATCGACGCGGAAGAGTTGGAGCTCGGCAGTGGCCTGAGCCACCACCATCACGCCGGCGAAAAGATCCCTATCCCAGACACCCCGTACGAGCGCGACTTCTGGGGCGAAGTCGACGATGGGGGCGTCGCCGGCTAGAGCCGTGTCTGACGTCTCGGGATCGACTACCACCGAAAGGGAAATGTGAGCGCACCCACCGCCGACCGCAAGGCGACCGGCGTCTTCTCGCCGAGCCGTGCCCAAATTCCGCAGCGCACCCTGCGTACCGACCGGTGGTGGCAGTCGCCACTTGTCGTGGATCTGGGTTTCGCCGCGTTTGTCATCTACGCGACCGTGCGGGCGTTCCTTCAGAACAACTACTACGTAGCGCAATACCACTACCTGACGCCGTTCTACTCCCCGTGCGTCAGCAAGGGATGCATCCCGGAGGCCAGCCACTTCTGGCCACAGATCATCCCCGACGTGTGGTGGATTCCGTTCGCGGCGTTGTCATTGCCGTTCCTGCTGCTGTTCCGGCTGACCTGCTACTACTACCGCGGGGCCTACTACCGGTCGGTGTGGCAGTCGCCGACGGCGTGCGCAGTGGCAGAGCCGCACGCGCAATACACCGGTGAGACCCGCTTTCCGCTGATCATCCAGAACACGCACCGATACTTCTTCTATATCGCCGGGATCATCTCGGTGATCAACACCTACGACGCGATCGTGGCGTTCCACTCCGACAAGGGCCCCGGCGGATTCGGATTCGGCTTGGGCAATGTCATTCTCGTCGTCAATGTGGTGATGCTGTGGATCTACACCTTGTCGTGCCACTCTTGCCGCCACGTCGTCGGCGGCCGCCTCAAGCACTTCTCCAAACACCCCGTCCGCTACTGGCTCTGGACACAGGTGAGCCGCTTGAACACACGGCACAAGTTGTACGCGTGGATCACACTCGGCACTCTGATGTTGACCGATTTCTACATCATGCTGGTCGCCAGCGGCACTATCAGTGATCTCAGATTCATTGGTTGATAAGAAGTTTCATCACAGTTATTCGCGAATAGGCAAGTGAGGGTATATGGCTGAGGTCGAACGGCACCAATACGACGTAGTCGTGATCGGTGCCGGCGGCGCGGGTTTGCGTGCGGTCATCGAGGCGCGCGAACGTGGCTTGAAGGTCGCGGTGGTGTGTAAGTCGTTGTTCGGCAAGGCCCACACGGTGATGGCCGAAGGCGGATGCGCGGCGGCGATGGGCAACGCGAACCCGAAAGACAACTGGCAGGTGCACTTTCGCGACACCATGCGCGGCGGGAAGTTCCTCAACAACTGGCGGATGGCCGAGCTGCACGCCAAGGAGGCACCCGACCGGGTGTGGGAGCTGGAAACCTACGGCGCGCTGTTTGACCGCACCAAGGACGGCCGCATCAGCCAGCGCAACTTCGGTGGGCACACCTACCCGCGGCTGGCGCACGTCGGCGACCGCACCGGCCTAGAGATCATCCGCACACTGCAGCAGAAGATCGTCTCGCTGCAACAGGAGGACAAGGCCGAGCTCGGTGACTACGAGGCCCGCATCAAGGTGTTCCACGAATGCACCATCACCGACCTCATCAAGGATGGGGATCGGATAGCCGGCGCCTTCGGCTACTGGCGGGAAAGTGGACGCTTCGTCCTGTTCGAGACGCCCGCGGTGGTGATGGCCACCGGCGGCATCGGCAAGTCCTACAAGGTGACGTCGAACTCCTGGGAGTACACCGGCGACGGGCACGCGCTCGCGCTTCGGGCAGGCGCGACGCTGATCAACATGGAGTTCGTTCAGTTCCACCCCACCGGCATGGTGTGGCCGCCAAGCGTGAAGGGCATCTTGGTCACCGAGGGTGTCCGCGGCGATGGCGGGGTGCTGAAGAACTCCGAAGGCAAACGGTTCATGTTCGACTACATCCCGCCGGTCTTCAAGGGCCAGTACGCCGAGACGATCGAAGAAGCCGACCAGTGGCTCAAGGACAACGACTCGGCGCGCCGCACGCCCGATCTGCTTCCCCGTGATGAGGTGGCCCGTGCGATCAACTCCGAGGTGAAGGCCGGCCGCAACTCTCCGCACGGCGGCGTGTTCCTCGACATCGCTTCGCGGCTGCCCGCCGACGAGATTCAGCGCAGGCTCCCGTCGATGTATCACCAGTTCATGGAGCTGGCCGAGGTCGACATCACCAAGGAACCGATGGAAGTCGGGCCGACGTGCCACTACGTCATGGGCGGTATCGAGGTCGACCCCGACACCGGCGCCGCGCGGACGCCGGGACTGTTCGCCGCAGGTGAATGCTCGGGCGGCATGCACGGCTCCAACCGGCTCGGCGGCAACTCGTTGTCGGACCTGCTGGTGTTCGGGCGCCGTGCCGGGCTTGGCGCCGCCGACTACGTGCGCGCACTGGCGGAGCGGCCAAAGGTGTCCGATGACGCGGTTGCCGAGGCTGCCAAGCTGGCGCTGGCACCGTTCGACGGCCCGACCAACGGCGACAGCGCGGAGAATCCGTACACGCTGCACCTCGCACTGCAGGACACGATGAACACCCTGGTCGGCATCATCCGCAACGCCGACGAGGTGTCCGAGGCGCTGGCCAAGCTGACCGAACTGCGCCAGCGGTTCAAGCATGTACAGGTCGAGGGCCACCGGCAGTTCAACCCGGGCTGGCATCTTGCGGTCGACCTGCGCAACATGCTGCTGGTCAGCGAATGCGTGGCCAAGGCCGCGCTGGAGCGCACCGAGAGCCGAGGCGGCCACACCCGCGACGACCACCCGTCGATGGAGCCGGAATGGCGCAAGACTCTGCTGGTGTGCCGCGTGGAAGGCGACGCGGTCGTGCCCGACGTCACCATCACCCATGAGGACCAGGTGCCGATGCGCGAGGACCTACTCGAGTTGGTCGACATCGAGGAGTTGGAGAAGTACTTCACCCCTGAAGAACTCGCCAACCACCCGGCAAGGAGAAGCTGATGGGCTATCAAGCGAAGATGCGGGTCTGGCGCGGCGATGACGAGGGTGGCGGACTGCAGGACTACACCGTCGAGGTCAACGAGGGCGAGGTGGTGCTCGACATCATCCACAGGTTGCAGCAGACGCAGGCAGGCGACCTCGCGGTGCGATGGAACTGCAAGGCGGGCAAGTGCGGCTCCTGTTCGGCCGAGATCAACGGTAGGCCCAAGCTTCTGTGCATGACCCGGATGTCCACGTTCGACCCGACCGAGACCATCACCGTGACACCGCTGCGGACCTTTCCGGTCATCCGTGACTTGGTGACCGACGTTTCGTTCAACTACGAAAAGGCCAGGGAGATCCCGTCATTCACCCCGCCGAAGGACCTGCAGCCCGGCGAGTACCGGATGATGCAGGAGGATGTGAACCGGTCACAGGAGTTCCGCAAGTGCATCGAGTGCTTCCTGTGCCAGAACACGTGCCACGTGGTGCGTGATCACGAGGAGAACAAGAAGGCGTTCTCCGGCCCACGGTATTTGATGCGCCAGACCGAGCTCGATATGCACCCACTGGATACGATCGACAATCGTTCCGTGCAGGCGCAGGAGGAAAACGGGCTCGGCTTCTGCAACATCACCAAGTGCTGCACCGAGGTGTGCCCCGAGCACATCAAGATCACCGACAACGCGCTCATCCCGCTGAAGGAGCGCGCGGCGGACCGCAAGTACGACCCGGTGGTGTGGCTCGGCGACAAGCTGTTCAGGCGAGGTTGAGGCGGGGGCTCTCGCGGGTAGTCTTCATACAGCGGCCAATCAACGACGAAAGGCAGCAGTATGAACATGCGAGAGCCTCACAGCATCAACGACATTCGTACCGCGATCCGCGAGCTGGGCGCGCGGGCCGAGTTGGCGCGAAAAGAGGGCCGACCTGCCGACGCCGACGAACTCGAGCAGCGAATCGCAGGTTATCGCGAGGAACTCTCCACCCGTCCGTAGTTCAGGCGCCGAGCCGACGAAACGTGCTGCGGTGAAAGACAATCGGCGGTACATCGTCGTGCACGGTGATTTCGCTGATCCGCAGAATGACGATGCTGTGATCGCCTGCTGGCACCACCTGTTCGATTGCGCTTTCCAGCCAGACGCTGGTACCTGCGACGAACACCGCGCCGGACTCCCGTGAAACCGTCTCCAGACCCGCGAAGCGGTCGCCGGTCTTGGCAGCCAGCGTGCGGGCGGCCTCGTCGTGGGCCTCGCCGAGCACGCTGATCCCCAGGTAGGGCAGATCCCTCAGCTTCGGCCACGTCTCAGAGCAGTTCTGTACGCAGAACGACACCAGCGGCGGATCGAGCGACACCGGTACGAAGGTGCTGGCCGCCAGGCCCACCCGGGTGCCCCCCACCTCGGCGGCGATCGCAATCACACCGGAAGGGAAACGCCCGAACGCCTCCCGCAGGGAGGTGGGGGTCAGATTGGTTGGGCTCATCAACTCCATTTTCACACGCAGCCGTCGAGCCGTGGGGCGTGCGGCTAGTCAGCCCAGCGCTGCGCTTCGACGTCGGCCGACCGCGCCGATTGCATCGGCACGTCGAGTCCGTCATAGATGCCCGGCTTCTGCGTGGACAACCAGTCGAGCGCACCGAGCAGGCGGTTCGCCGCGGTGGCGTTGCCGCCGTCGGCGCGGGTGCCGCCCTGCAGGTCGGCGCGGCTGACGATGGTCAGCTGCGGGTCGCCGTCGACGATCACCCGGTGATCGCCCGCACCTTCGTCGGGATATGGCCAGTCCGGCGCGCACGACGCGTGGATTCGGGTGATGTGGTCGATGACGATCCGCTCACGTCCGGCCGACTTCCCGATCACCTTGAGCCAAAATGCGCCCTGGGTACCTTTGTCGAACCGCCCCATGATGGTGTCGACAGATTCGGTCAACGGGCGCCGCTCGACCTCCTCGGTGATCTCGTCGATCTCCAGCCCGAGGCCCCGCCCGATGAGCCGGATGTTGCCGCCCCACACCATCGTCGGGACGGAGGGCAGCAGCATCATGGGAACCTCGTCCATCGAGCCGCCGAATCCGCACGACACCTTCACCGCGTACGGCTGGTCATAGGTCGAGTAGTCGAAGATCTCCTGGCAGTGAATGGACCGGATGCGGGTGCACAGCCCGGCGGCGATGACCGCAAGGGCGTCGTTGCCCCAGCCCGGGTCGACGCCGCTGACGAGCATCGTGGCGCCGCCCTCCTCGGCGGCCTGGGTGAGCCGCTCAACCCACTGCGGCGGAGCGGAACGCGGGTCGTAGAGCGAGTACAGCGACGGTGTCACCACATGCTTGCCCGCCCGCAGGCACCGCTCGATGTCGTTCACGGCATCGTCTGGACGGATGTCGCCGGATGCCATATAGGCGACGGCATCGCATCCGGCCAGTGCGGCGTCGATGTCGGTGGTGGCGGCGACTCCTGTTTCGGAGTCGAGCCGCGAAAGCGTCGCGGCGTCCCTACCGTCTTTGTCTGGCGAGGACGTGATGACGCCGGATAGGGCCAACCCGGGAAACGCCACCGCGGAACGGATCGCTGTAGCTCCCATATTGCCCGTTCCCCACACCGCGACACGAAGCACTCGGACACCCTATCCGGACCGCTCGTGATGAAGCTCACACGGGGCTTAATACGCAGCTCAGACACCTGTCAACTGCGGTTTTGGCTTCCCGGCCAACCACTGGGTTACATAGGTTGTGGAAATTGCTCACAGCCGCTTTGTGTTGAAGTTACTGAACGGTATAGTTCCGACCAGTTACTGGTGGGTAACTTAGACAAAAGTACCCAACCGCAAGTGGCATTCTCGACGAGGAGGAAACGTGAGCCACTATAAGAGCAACGTCCGTGACCAGGTATTTAACCTGTTCGAGGTTCTCGGCGTGGACAAGGCGCTCGGTGAGGGCGCATACGCCGACCTGGATGCTGACACCACTAAGGAAATGCTGGGCGAGATGGTCCGGCTGGCCGAGGGTCCGATCGCAGAATCGTTCGCCGACGCCGACCGCAACCCCCCGGTGTTCGACCCGAAGACCCACAGCGTTGCGCTGCCCGACTCGTTCAAGAAGTCGGTCCGCGCTCTGCTTGACGGCGGCTGGGACAAGATCGGCCTCGACGAGGAGCTCGGCGGCATGCCGATGCCCCGCGCACTGCAGTGGGCACTGATCGAGCACATCCTCGGCGCCAACCCGGCCGCGTACATGTACGCGATGGGCGCAGGCATGGCGCAGATCCTGCACAACCTCGGCACCGAGGAGCAGAAGAAGTGGGCCGTGCTGGCCGCCGAGCGCGGTTGGACCGCGACCATGGTGCTCACCGAGCCCGATGCCGGCTCCGACGTGGGCGCAGGCCGCACCAAGGCCGTCAAGCAGGAGGATGGCTCCTGGCACATCGACGGCGTGAAGCGCTTCATCACCTCCGGCGACGCCGACGACATCGGCGAGAACATCATTCACCTGGTGCTGGCCCGCCCCGAGGGCGCCGGACCGGGCACCAAGGGTCTTTCGCTGTTCTTCGTGCCGAAGTTCCTCTTCGACCCTGAGACCGGTGAGCCCGGTGAGCGCAACGGCGTCTACGTCACCAACGTCGAGCACAAGATGGGCCTGAAGGTCTCGGCCACCTGTGAGCTGTCGCTCGGACAGCACGACGTTCCCGCCAAGGGCTGGCTGGTCGGCGAGGTGCACGAGGGCATCGCCCAAATGTTCGACGTCATCGAGCAGGCTCGAATGATGGTGGGCACCAAGGCCATCGCCACCCTGTCCACCGGCTACCTCAACGCGCTTGACTACGCGAAGAACCGGGTGCAGGGCGCTGACCTGACCCAGATGACCGACAAGACCGCGCCGCGGGTGACCATCACGCATCACCCGGACGTGCGTCGCTCGCTCATGACCCAGAAGGCCTACGCCGAGGGTCTGCGCGCGCTGTACCTGTACACCGCGACATTCCAGGACGCGCCGGTGGCCAAGGCTCTCCACGATGTGGACCCCGAGCTGGCGGTCAAGATCAACGATCTGCTGCTGCCCGTCGTCAAGGGTGTCGGCTCGGAGCAGGCGTACGCCAAGCTCACCGAGAGCCTGCAGACCTTCGGCGGTTCCGGCTTCCTGCAGGACTACCCGATCGAGCAGTACATCCGTGACGCCAAGATCGACTCGCTCTACGAGGGCACGACGGCCATCCAGGCGCAGGACTTCTTCTTCCGCAAGATCGTCCGCGACAAGGGACAAGCGCTGGGCTACGTCGCCGGGCAGATCGACCAGTTCGTCAAGAACGAGGCAGGCAACGGTCGGCTGAAGGCCGAGCGTGCGCTGCTGGCCACCGCCCTCGAGGACGTGCAGGGCATGGCCGCCACGCTGACCGGCTACCTGATGGCCGCGCAGGAGAACTCAGCCGAGCTCTACAAGGTCGGCCTGGGTTCGGTGCGCTTCCTGATGAGCGTCGGCGACCTGCTCATCGGCTGGTTCCTGCAGCAGCATGCCGCCAAGGCCATCGAGGCGCTCGACGCCGGGGCCAGCGGTGACGATCGCGCCTTCTACCAGGGCAAGATCGCGGTGGCGTCGTTCTTCGCGAAGAACATGCTTCCGCTGCTGACCAGCACCCGCCAGGTGATCGACACCCTCGACAACGAGGTCATGGAACTGGACGAGGCGGCCTTCTAACCTTCTCGAGCCGCTTCGAACCAAAAGGCCCCCGGTCTCTTGGCGTTTTCCTCGGGGGCAACACTGCTTGTTAAGTAGGCAGTAGATCACGCAGGCGCTCGGCTGGGGTATCCCAGTCGAGCGTTTTGCGTGGGCGGCGGTTGAGGCCGCCGCGGGCCTGGAAGTACGGCGAAAAAGAAGTTCACCGCGTCGTCGGTTGTCGCGAAGTTCTTGTAGGTGTTCGCGTCGAGGTCACCGACCGGTGACCAGGTGATCCCGGACAACAACGGGCCGCATCAACTGTCGGTGCCCCGCAACGAGCTCGCACCGCTGCTGGCTTAGGAATTAGCGCCTGCGGACAAAATAGGGCGGGTCCGGGAGGACACTTGAGGGCGTCTCATTAGTTCTCGCGCGTCCGGCTTTCGCCTCTATGCCGGCACTTCGGACTGGTCACTCCCGAACCCGTCGTGCGCTCGATCGTACGCTTGTGACTGCGGTCACACCAGGGGAATGGTGGCGGCTATGTGTCCCTCGATCGCAGCAGTGCGCGGGTGCGTGCACGGCCCTCTGGTGACGGGTCGAAGGTGACCGCGGCGAACTCGTCGACGCCCGCTTTTGCCAGCTCATCGAGGCGATCGGACACCGTGTGCTCGTCTCCGATGATCGCGGCGTCCTCGGGTCCGGCATAGCCCTCGCGGTCGAGCATCGCGCGATAGGACGGCAACTGCCCGTACATCACGAACTCCTCGGCGGCCCTGGCGCGCGCCGCCGCGACGTCATCGGTGACGCTGACGGGCAGCGACGCGGCGACCCTCACGGCGTCTCAGGACGGCCGGCCTCGACGGCGGCCTCACGCAGCGCGGGGCCGACGTGTTCGGCGAGCGTCTTGGGTCCCGTCATCCACGTCAGTGTTCCGGTTGTGCGCCTGCCGGCGAGCCGTAGCATCTGTGGGCCGAGCGCGGCAATGTAGACGTCGGGTGGGGGCGCGCCGGGAACCTGGATCACTCCGCGGGTCGTCACCGTCTCACCGACGGCCTCGGCGGCTTTGCCCGCCAACAGAGGCTGCAGACCGTCGAGATACTCGTTCATCCGACGCAGCGGCTTGTCCCAGGGGATTCCCCACATCATCTCGGTGACTGCCTGATGGGTCATGCCGAGGCCGAGGGTGAAACGGCCCTTAGCGATTCCATTCAGAGTCAGGGCGCGCTGCGCCAGCAGCATCGGATGCTGATTCTGGATCGGCAGCACCCCAGACCCCACCTCGATTGTCTCGACTTCGCGCATCGCCGCCGCTAGCACCGTCAACAAATCGGCTTCGTAGGGCATCTGGGCTATCCACACCCTGCGAAACCCCTCGTCGCGCAGCGTGGCGAGGCTTTTCACACAGGCATCGACCGGCGACGGGCCGGTAAGTGTTCCGACGAGGCTGAGGCTGATCTGCATGCTCACCATCGAAGCACTCGGCGCCGAAAAATAAGAGCCCCGTATTGCCGTCGGGTCGGGGGGTCAGACGGCAACACGGAGCTAACACGTGTATCGACTGTCCCCGCGGGCCCGTTACAGCCCACGGGAAAATTTTCTTCTAGGCCTCGAGGATCGCGGTGACACCCTGCCCACCTGCGGCGCAGATGGAGATGAGGCCGCGGACCGGCTGCCCGGTCTGCTTTTTCTTCTCCGCGAGCTGCTTGGCGAGCTGCGCCACGATCCGTCCGCCGGTCGCGGCGAATGGGTGGCCCGCGGCCAGCGAGGAGCCGTTGACGTTGAGTTTCGTTCTATCGACGCGGCCCAATGCACTATCCAGGCCGAGCCGCTCCTTGCAGTACTCCTCTGACTCCCACGCCGCCAGCGTGGCCAGCACGACGGAGGCGAACGCTTCGTGGATCTCGTAGAAATCGAAGTCCTGCAGGCTCAGGCCGTTTCGGGCCAGCAGCCGAGGCACCGCGTAGGTGGGCGCCATCAGCAGGCCGTCGTTGCCGTTGACGTAGTCGACCGCGGCGGTCTCGGCGTCGACGTAGTAGGCAAGCGGTTCGATGCCGTGCGCCGCGGCCCACTCGGGAGTCGCGAGCAGGGCCACCGAGGCACCGTCTGTCAGCGGCGTCGAGTTACCCGCCGTCATCGTCGCGTCGCCGGCCTTCACCCCGAACACCGGCTTGAGGGTTGCGAGCTTTTCGGGTGACGAATCGGGGCGCAGGTTGTTGTCGCGGTAGAGCCCGAGGAACGGCGTGACGAGGTCGTCGAAGAATCCGCGGTCGTAGGCGGCGGCCATGTTGCGGTGGCTGGCCGCGGCCAGTTCGTCCTGGTCGACGCGTTTGACGCCCATCGCTTTGGCGGTGATGGCGGCGTGCTCACCCATCGACAGCCCGGTGCGCGGCTCGCTGTTGACGGGAATCTCGACGCCAAGCGCCGCGGGCAGCTTGCCAACCAGCTTGAGCCGGTCGACGTTGGACTTCGACCGGCGCAACCCCAGCAGCACCCGGCGCAGGTCGTCGCCGAAGGCGATCGGCGCGTCCGAGGCGGTGTCCACGCCACCTGCCGCGGCCACGTCATAGCGCCCGGCGCCGATGCCATCGGCGGCCGCGATCGTCGCCTGAAGCCCTGTGCCGCACGCCTGCTGGATGTCGAACGCCGGCGTGTACGGCGAAAGCGCGCTGCCGAGGACGCACTCACGCATCAGGTTGAAGTCGCGGCTGTGCTTGAGCACCGCTCCGCCGATCACCGCGCCCAGCTTCTCGCCGTCGAGGTTGAAGCGGTCGATGAGCCCGCCCAGCGCCGCGGTGAACATGTCCTGGTTGGAGGCGTTTGCATATACGCCATCCGACCGTGCGAACGGAATCCTGTTGCCGCCAAGAACGGCTACACGGCGACTCGATGTGTTGGCCATGGGGGCCATCCTACTCACTGTTCTTACTCTGGAGTAAGTTAGGTCTCATGGCTACCGATCTGTACTCGCAAATCGTCCATTCGGCGCCCGGATCGTTCCTCGCCAAGCAGCTCGGCGTCCCGCAGCCCGAGACGCTGCGCCGCTACCAGCCCGGCATCCGCGCTGGCGGGCTCGCTGCTGATCGGCGGTGACGGCCGCGTCGTCGAGCCGCTTCGCACCGCACTGGCCGAGGACTACGACGTGGTGTCCAACAACCTCGGCGGCCGCTGGGCCGACTCGTTCGGCGGGCTGGTGTTCGACGCGACGGGCATCACCGAGCCGGCCGGGCCTGAAAGGGCTGTACGAGTTCTTCACCCCGCTGCTGCGCAACCTCGGGCGGTCCGGTCGCATCGTCGTGGTCGGCACGACTCCCGAGGAGACCGGCAGCGTCGGAGAACGGATCGCGCAGCGGGCGCTCGAGGGGTTCACCCGATCATTGGGCAAGGAATTGCGCGGCGGCGCGACGGTCGCGTTGGTGTACCTGTCGGCGGACGCCAAGCCCGCGGCGACCGGGCTGGAGTCGACGTTGCGATTCATCCTTTCCGGCAAGTCGGCCTACGTCGACGGCCAGGTGTTCCACGTCGGCGCCGCCGATTCGGCGCCGCCGGCCGATTGGGACAAGCCGCTGGACGGCAAGGTCGCGATCGTGACCGGTGCTGCCCGCGGCATCGGCGCGACGATCGCCGAGGTGTTCGCGCGCGACGGGGCCAAGGTCGTCTGCATCGACATCGAGAGCGCTGCCGAGCCGCTGGGACAGACGGCGTCGAAGGTCGGTGGCACCGCGCTGACGCTGGACGTCACAGCCGACGACGCCGTCGACAAGATCACCGAGCACCTGCGCGAGAACTATGACGGCCGCGCCGACATTCTGGTCAACAACGCAGGCATCACCCGCGACAAGCTGCTGGCCAACATGGACGACGCGCGCTGGGACTCCGTCGTGGCCGTCAATCTGCTTGCACCACTTCGGCTTACCGAGGGCTTGGTGCACAACGGCACCATCGGCGATGGCGGCCGGGTGATCGGGCTGTCGTCGATGGCCGGCATCGCGGGCAACCGTGGGCAGACCAACTATGCGGCCACGAAGGCGGGCATGATCGGGCTGACCGATGCGCTTTCGGCCGCCTACGCCGACAAGGGCGTCACCGTCAATGCGGTGGCTCCTGGGTTCATCGAGACGAAGATGACCGAGGCGATCCCGCTGGCCACCCGTGAGGTGGGCCGACGGCTGAACTCGCTGTATCAGGGCGGACAGCCCGTCGACGTCGCCGAAACGATCGCCTATTTCGCCAGCCCTGCGTCGAACGCCGTTACCGGCAACACCATCCGGGTGTGCGGCCAGGCCATGCTCGGCGCCTAGGGTTGACATCGTGACTCAGCCAAGTGGTTTACGGAACTTGCTGCGCGCTGCGGCGGGCGCGCTGCCGTTCGTGCCGCGCGGCGATACGCTGCCCGATCGCCCCCTCACCGTCGACGAGCTGAGCATCGACCCGGCCAACGTCGCGGCGTACGCGAACGTCACGGGGTTGCGGTTCGGCGATGCGGTACCGCTGACGTATCCGTTCGCATTGACGTTCCCGACGGTGATGTCGCTTGTGACGGGCTTCGACTTTCCCTTCGCCGCAATGGGTTCGGTGCACATCGAGAACCACATCACCCAGCATCGCCCGATCCTGGTGACCGACACAGTTTCGCTGCGGGTGCATGCGGAGAACCTGCGTGAACATCGGCGCGGGCTGCTCGTCGACATCCTCACCGATGTGAACGTCGGCAATGAAACGGCGTGGCATCAGGTGACGACGTTCCTGCATCAGCAGCGGACCAGCCTGGCCGACGAGCCGAAGCCGCCACCGCAGAAGCTGCCCAAGCTGGGGTCACCGAATGCGGTGCTGCGTATCACGCCGGGGCAGATCCGCCACTATGCGTCGGTCGGCGGGGATCACAATCCGATCCATACCAACCCGATCGCCGCCAAGCTGTTCGGCTTTCCAACGGTGATCGCGCACGGAATGTTTTCCGCCGCTGCGGTTTTGGCGAATATTGAGGGGCAACTGCCCGATGCCGTCAAGTATTCGGTGCGTTTCGCGAAGCCTGTGGTGCTACCCACCCGCGCCGGTCTGTACGTCGACCGCATCTCCGAAGGGTGGCAGCTCACGCTGCGCAACCTATCGAAGGGCGATCCGCACCTCACGGGCACGGTGACTTCGCTCTAACTTTCTGCGCGAGTGGTAGATTGGCCCAGGAGTCGAACATGTGTTCTAATAGACTCTCAGGCCAGCCCGCTCACTGCGGGCGATGTTTCGGAAGGAGATCGCCGCAACGATGACTGTAGACACTCTGGCACGAGAAGCGCCGACCACTGACTCCGACACTGCCGACGTCTTGGTTCCTTCGGTCGAGAGCATCTCGCCTGAGGCCGCTTCTGTCGAGGAGAAGCCGACGAAGGTTCAGGCCAAGAAGGCGGCGGCCAAGAAGACCAAGACTCTCGAGCTGACCCTCACTGTCACCGGTACCGCCGACGGCGAATGGCGCGCCGAACTCAAGCAGGGCACCACCTACCTGGCCCGCAACCTCGCGGTCGCGGCCGCCGCCGTCTCCCGCGCGGCCAAGGAACTGCACGAGGACCTCTCGATCCCGATCGACGAGGTCATCGAAGAGGCTCGCGCCCAGCAGGCCGCCAAGGTCGCCGCCCTCGAAGCCGAACTGGAAGCCGCCCGCAAGGCCCTCGCCGACCTGGACTGAGATCCCTCGGGAATGGTTTCCACGCTCTAGCGAACGTGCGGGTGGGCACCTTTCGTTTTGCCCGCGTAGCGAGCGACAACCTCCGTCTCGACATGGACGCCAACGAGCGTCTTGAAGTTGGTCTCGGAGTTACCGTGAACGCCACAGGTCATCGCATCGCAAATATCCATCTCGAAAGTCCCGCACCGCGCGACCGACCTATGCCAGCCGGCGAGGCGATGTCGCTCGCTACGCGGGCAATTGCGGACTATCTCAGGAGCGCCTTGTCTTTCGCGTAAGCATCGGCCATTGCAAGGTCGAAGTCGCCGTGGTCGCTGCCCAGTCCGCCCGAGACGAGCGCGGCGACTGCGTTGCCCAGGACTGCGGCGTCGCGCGGCGTTCGGCCGAGCCAGGTGGCATACACAAAGCCCGCGGAGAAGGCGTCGCCGCAGCCTGTGGTGTCCACCGCATCGACGGCGAACGCTGGAACCCGTTGAGTCCCTTCGCGGCTCACGACAAGTGCCCCGTCGGCGCCGCAGGTCACAGCGAGCATTCCCACGCCCGCATCGAGAAGCCGGCGGCACCCGTCCGCAAGTTCCGCGGCACCGGTGAAACCGAGGACCTGGTCTTCGTTGGGCAACAGGTAGTCGGTGTAGGCCATCGCAGGCGCAATGAGGTCGAACGTCCCCATGCCACCCGGCGCGATCAGGTCGACCGACGTGGTCACCCCATTCTCCTTGGCGTGTCCCAGGATTCGCGACGAGAAGTCGGGTCCCAGCAGTTCGGCGCCGCCGAGGTGGATATGGTCAGCAGCGGCGACGGCTTCCCAGTCGACGTCGTCGACGGTGTACGCGAGGTTGGCCCCTAGCAGGTGCAGGCTGGGCCGCTCGCCGTTCGGCCTGATCGGCAACACCGACATCGACGTGGGCACATCCGGTTTCCGCACCACGAGGCTGGTGTCGATGCCTGAGCTGCCCAGCAGCGACAGCAGGAAGTCACCCGCGGGGTCGGTGCCGATCGCGCCTGCCGTGCGAACCGCCGCGCCGAGTTTGGCGAAGGTCAGCGCTGTTCCGGCGGCGGTTCCCGCGGCCGTCATTCGTATCTGCTCGACGAGCACCGTGCCCTGTTCCGGTGGAAACTCCGACACCGGCCGCACCAGCACGTCGAGGATATGGGCGCCCATCGTGATGACGTTCATCGGGCGACGAGCTCAGTTGGATAGACGAGATTGGGGTCGATGTTCTGCGCCTCGTACAGTCGCTTGTAGAGGCCGCCCTCGGCAATCAGTTCGCGGTGGTTGCCCACCTGTGCAATGCGTCCGTGCTCGAGCACCAGTATCCGATCCGCAACGGCGGCAATGAAGTCCATGTCGTGACTGATGACAACACACGTCCGATCGCGGGCGTAGCCGCGGATCACGCCGGTAAGCCTGGCCCGCTGATCGGCGTCGAGGTTTTCGGTCGGCTCGTCGAGCAGCAGTACCTCGGGTCTGCGTAACAGGCAGCGCGCCAGCGCGATCAGTCGCTTTTGCCCACCGGACGGCACTTGGACGTCCACCACCGTGTCGTACCCATCGCGCAGCTTCCTCGGATCGGTGATGACGGAGTGGACGTGGGCGGGCAACGCCGACGCGACCACGCCGGTGAAAAGCAGGACCGCGATGAGGCCGCGCACCGTTCGCACCATGCCCAGACTGCGCCACACCAGACGACTACGCGTCGCCGTTCTTTCGGCCACTTGACTGCACCTCTTCCAGTCGAAGGCCACTGCCTCGACTGACCGGCGAGCCTAGTTGGAGGCCACCGCCTGCGTGTCCTTATCCGACGGCGCGCCCTTCAGACCCCGCCAGAACAGGTTGATCATCAACTCGGCCGCCTCGTCGACGCCGGAATCGCCGGTGCTGACCCGGGTGGCGACCGCCTCGCCCGCACCCACCAAAGCAACGGCCATCAGTTCGAAGTCGGTGTCCGGCTCGGGATGGCGGGTGCCCGCCTGCAGCAGCCTGCCGACCAGGTCGATGATCCGTTCGCGACCCTCACGCACCGTATGGGCGAACGCCTGCGAGCTTGTGGCCTGGGTGTACAGCACCATCCACGACGCCCGATTGGCGTCGATGTAGGTCAAGAATGCGAGAACGGCGTTGCGCAGCAACTCTTTTGGGCTCTGCGTGAAGTCGATCTTGCTGCGCACATCGTCGACGAACCGAGTCAGCTCGCGGTCGAGGCATGCCCCGAACAGCTCTTCCTTCGAGCCGTAATATAGGTACAGCATCGGTTTGGAGATCTCGGCCTCGGCGGCGATCGCATCCATCGACGTCTCGTGATAGCCGTTGACAGAGAACATCTGCACCGCGGCGTCGAGCATCTGCTGTTCGCGCACGGCGCGCGGCAAACGCTTGGTGCCTCCGGCCATTACTCAAGAGTAAGCAATGAATGCCCCTGTCAGCCTCCGCAGTGCGGATTCGGCCCCTTGACCGCCGCCATTCGCAGCACCGACGCATCCACCCGTGGCATCGTCAGCTCCCCGGCAGCCAGCGCCTTTTCCAGCCGGTCCAGCACCGCGGGCACCTCGTCGGTGGTCACCCACAGCGCGGTGTCCGCGCCTGCCTGCAGGCCGCGCAGCGCGGCCTCCGCGACGCCCATCTTGTCGGAGATGGCCTGCATGCTGGACAGGTCGTCGGTGAACACCGGGCCGTTGAACGCGGGACCGCCGTAGTCGCCCGAGCGCAGCAGCGCGTACGCGGCCGGGCTCAGGCTCGCTGGGTCGCTGCCGGTCAGCCCGGGCACCTGGATATGTCCCACCATGACGCCGACAGGAGCTTGCGCGGTCAGCGTCCGGTACGGGATCAGGTCGTTGTTCTGCAGATCCGCGATCGGCGGGGTGACGACGCTTCCGGTATGGGTGTCGCCCGAGCCGTGGCCGTGGCCAGGGAAATGCTTGAGCACTGGCAGCAGGCCGGCCTCGCGCAGCCCACGGGCGTAGGCACCTGCGTAGTCGGTGACGGCCGCGGGGTCGGCGCTGAAGGAGCGATCGCCGATCACAGTGTCGTCCGGCGCGTTGGTGACGTCCGCAACAGGCGCGAAGTCGATGGTGATGCCGAGCTTCTTCATCGCCTGCCCACGTGCGAGGGCGATGTTGTACACCTCTTCGGGCGTGTGGCTGGCCGCAAGCACCCGCGGGGATGGCTGGCTGCCGATCAGCCCCGCCAGCCGCGAAACCCGGCCACCCTCCTCGTCGACGCTCACGGCGAGCGGGAGCGGAGCCGCCGACGCGGCAATGCTGGTCAGCGACCCGTCGGACAGCATCGATAGGTCTGTCCAGCTGCCGATGAAGATGCCGCCGACATGGTGGCTTTCGACAACCGCACGCGCATCGGCGGCGCCGGTGACCCCGACCATCAGCAGCTGCGCCAGCTTGTCGCGCGTCGACATGCCCGCCAACAGCGCCTGTCCCTCACCGCATGCAGGAGCGGGCGCGGCGGCGGGAGTAGGAGCGGCGGTGGTGGGCGCCGTGGCGGAGGCGGAGGAGGACGATGCGGCGGGTTGTCCGGCCGGCGGCGAGCAGGCCAGCAGCAGGCCGGACATCGCAGCCAATATGCACAGACGCGACAGGGCCATGGGCCCGACCCTAGTGGGAACTGAAACCGCGCTCTATCCCGTGGTCATCGAGCCAGCTCCGCTCGCCGCGGGGATGATCTCGTCGGCGTGGGCGCACACCAGGTCAACCACGTCGGCTGCGCTGTCGGCAGCGGGGACGCCAAACATTGTCTGCTACTTTGGCCGGATGGACCGGTTCCTCGTGCCCGCGGCGGCCAGCATCGTCGTCGGCCTGTTGCTGGGCGCGGCGGCCATCTTCGGTGTGACGCTGATGGTGCAGCAGGACACGAAGCCCCCGCTGCAGGCGGGCGATCCCGCGTCTTCGGTGCTCAACAGGGTCGAGTACGGCGACAGAACTTAACGTGACGGCGCCGCTCCCGCGGCGCTGGCTGTGGGCAGCCGCGGCGGCGGCGCTGATCCTGACGTTCGCCCAGTCGCCGGGAAAGATCTCCCCCGACACCAAACTCGACCTCACCGCCAATCCGCTGCGGTTCCTCGCGCGCGCATTCAACCTGTGGAACAGCGAACTGCCGTTCGGCCAGGCGCAGAACCAGGCCTACGGCTATCTATTTCCGCACGGAACGTTCTTCCTGGCAGGCGACCTGATCGGTCTGCCCGGCTGGGTGACGCAGCGGCTGTGGTGGGCACTGCTGCTCGTCGTCGGCTTCTGGGGCCTGCTTCGGGTCGCCGAGGCCTTCGGGCGGGGTATCGGCAGCCAGACGTCGCGCATGATCGCCGCCGTCGCGTTCGCCCTGTCCCCGCGGGTGCTGACCACGCTCGGCGCGATCTCGTCCGAGACGCTGCCGATGATGCTGGCGCCGTGGGTGCTGCTGCCAGTGATCCTCGCGTTGCGCGGGAACTATTCGGTGCGGGTGATGGCGGCCCGCTCGGCGGGGGCGATCGCCCTGATGGGTGCGGTCAACGCCGTCGCCACCTTGACCGGCTGCCTGGCCGCCTTCATCTGGTGGGCGGCACACCGGCCGAACCGGCTGTGGCTGCGCTTCACCGCATGGTGGCTGCCGTGTGTGGTGCTTGCGGTGCTGTGGTGGGTCGTCGCGCTGTTGTTGCTTGGCCGGATCAGCCCGCCGTTCCTCGACTTCATCGAGTCCTCCGGCGTGACCACGCAGTGGATGTCGCTGACCGAAATGCTGCGCGGCACCGACGCCTGGACGCCGTTCGTCGCGCCGAACGCCACTGCAGCCGCCTCGTTGGTAACGGGTTCGGTCGCGGTGTTGGCGACGACGTTGGTAGCGGCGGCGGGACTGGCCGGGCTGGCGATGCGCACGATGCCCGCCCGCGGCAGGCTCATCGTGATCCTGCTGATCGGCGTCGTCCTGCTCGCCGTCGGCTACTCGGGCGCACTGGGATCGCCGGTAGCGCAACATGTTCAGGCGTTCCTCGACGCGGGCGGCACCCCGCTACGCAACATGCACAAGCTGGAGCCGCTACTGCGGCTGCCGCTGGCGCTGGGGCTGGCCCATCTGCTTGGCCGAATCCCGTTGCCAGGCAGCGTGCCACGCCGCGAGTGGGTGGACGCCTTCGCTCATCCCGAGCGCGACAAGCGAGTCGCCGTAGGGGTGGTGGTGCTGATGGCGTTGGCCGCGGCCACGTCACTGGCCTGGACCGGCAGGCTCACGCCACCGGGCGCCTTCGTCGCAATCCCAAAGTATTGGCACGACACGGCCGACTGGCTCGACGAACACAACACGGGCGGCCGCGTGCTCGTGGCGCCCGGCGCGCCGTTCGCCACCCAGGTGTGGGGCAACAGCCACGACGAACCCCTGCAGGTACTCGGCAACAGTCCGTGGGGCGTGCGCGACTCGATCCCGCTGACACCGCCGGAGACGATCCGCGCTCTCGACTCCGTGCAGCGGCTGTTCGCCGCGGGCCGTCCGTCCGCCGGGCTGGCGGATACGCTTGCTCGCCAAGGAATTTCGTATGTGGTGGTGCGCAACGACCTCGACCCCGAGACGTCGCGGTCGGCACGGCCGCTGCTGGTACACCGGACCATAGAAGGCTCTGGCGGGCTCGTCAAAGTGGCGCAGTTCGGCGAGCCCGTCGGCCCTGGCACGCTGGCGGGCTTCATCACCGACAGCGGGCTTCGGCCGCGTTATCCCGCGGTGGAGATCTACAAGGTGGCTACCCCGACGGTCCCGTCGACGCCATACCTCGTCGACACCGCCGCGATGGCGCGAGTCGACGGCGGACCCGAGGCGCTGCTGCGTCTCGACGAGCGCCGAAGGCTACGGGGCCAGCCGCCGCTCGGGCCGATGCTGCTGACCCAAGATGCGCAGCGCGCAGGCCTGCCGGTCCCGATCGTCACCGTGACCGACACCCCGGTGGCGCGTGAAACGGATTACGGCCGCGTCGACGACCATTCTTCGGCGATTCGGGCGCCCGACGATCCACGGCACACCTTCAACAGAGTGCTCGACTATCCCGCTGCAGGCGCCAAAACGGTGAACGGGCAGTGGAACGGCGGACGCATCACGGTGTCGAGTTCGGCGTCGGATTCGACCGCGCTGCCCAACGTTGCACCGGCGACCGGCCCCACAGCGGCAATCGATGGCGATTCGTCGACGAACTGGGTGTCCAATGCGCTGCAGTCGGCCGTAGGCCAATGGCTGCAGGTCGACTTCGATCACCCGGTCACCAACGCCACACTCACGATCACGCCCAGTGCCACGGCCGTCGGCGCGCAGGTCCGCCGCATCGTGGTGTCGACCGCCAGCGGGACCAGCACGCTGCGGTTCGACCAGGCAGGTAAGCCATTGACCGTGGCGCTGCCCTACGGTGAGACACCATGGGTGCGGGTCACCGCCGTCGCCACCGACGACGGCTCCGCAGGCGTGCAGTTCGGCATCACCGACTTCACCATCACCCAGTACGACGCGAACGGCTTCGCGCATCCTGTCAGCCTGCGCCATACCGTGGTGGTGCCTGGACCGCCGCCTAATTCTGCTGTCGCACAATGGGATCTGGGATCGGAGCTGCTCGGCCGGCCCGGCTGCGCAAAGAGCCCGAACGGGACCCGGTGTGCGGCGAACATGGCGATCTCGCCGGAGGAGCCGGTGAACCTGAGCCGCACGCTGACCGTGCCGTCGCCGACCGAGGTGACGCCGACGGTGTGGGTTCGCGTGCGCCAAGGGCCCAATCTGGCCGACCTCATCAGCGCACCTGGCGCGGCGCGGGCCCTCGGCGACGCCGACCCCGTCGACATACTGGGTTCGGCATACGCCGCCGCCGACGGCGACACTGGCACCGCATGGACCGCGCCGCAGGGCGTGGTGCAGCACAAGACAGCACCAACACTGACGCTTAAGCTGCCCGCGCCCAGCGAAGTCGCGGGGCTGCGGATAACACCGAGTTCCTCAGTGCTGCCAGCACATCCGACGCTGGTGGCCATCGACCTCGGCGACGGGCCCCAGGTTCGCCCACTGGCCAGCGACGGTGGAACTCAGTCAGTGAACCTGCGGCCGCACGTGACCGACACCGTCAAGGTGTCGCTGCTCGCCTGGGACGACATCATCGACCGCACCGCGCTCGGCTTCGATCAGCTCAAGCCGCCTGGACTGGCCGAGGTCTCCGCGCTCGACGCCAGCGGTACGCCGATCTTCGCCGCCGACGCGGCCCGCAATCGCGCGCGGGCCATCGATCTGCCGTGCGGGCGCGGCCCGATCATCGGCGTGGCGGGACAGTTCGTCCAGACCTCTATCGCCACCACCGTCGGCGCGGTGCTCGACGGCGAGCCCGTGCCTGCGCGACCATGCGGATCCGGGACGATCGCGCTGCCGGCAGGCGAGCAGGAATTACTGATCAGCCCGGGCGCGGCGTTCGTGGTCGACGGTGTGCAGCTGGCCAGTCCCCTCGCAAGCCAATTGCGTACAGCGGCAACGGTTCCCGCATCCACCCGCGCGTGGCGCGCCGATCACCGCGAGCTGGATATCGCACCGTCGGCGTCGTCACGGGTGTTGGTGGTACCCGAGAGCATCAATCCCGGCTGGACGGCTCGCACGGCTGACGGGTCCAGACTGGCCCCTGTCACCGTCAACGGCTGGCAGCAGGGCTGGGTGCTGCCGCCGGGCACCGCGGGCCCCGTCACGCTCAGCTTCACGTCCAACACGCTGTATCGGGCTGGGCTGATCGGCGGGCTGGCGCTGCTGCCCCTGCTTGCGCTGCTGGCGTTTCTGCCGGTTCGACGGCCCCAATTCACAGACGAAGCACCGCGGCCGTGGCACCCAGGGCACGTGGCTACGAACGTCGCGGTCGTGGCAACCGTTTCGGTGATTTCCGGGATCCCCGGCGTCATCGTTGGCGGCGCGGCGTTTGGATTACGCTACATTCTCCGCAGGCGCGAAAAGCTATGCGAGGCAGTCACCGTCGGGCTCGCCGCGGGCGGGCTGATCCTTGCAGGCGCGGTGCTGAGCCAGAATCCGTGGCGCTCGGTCGACGGGTACGTCGGGCACTCCGCCGGCGTGCAGCTCCTGGCGCTGGCCTCTGTGGCGATGCTGGCGGCGTCGACGGTGCCGGTCGACCCGCGTTCGGAGCGAGTTTAGAGCGTCTCGTCCAAGTGACCGAGAGTGTCGGTCAAGCGCAGGTTCTCGGAATAGTCGACGGGGCAGGCGATCAGCGAGACTCCGTCGTCGGCCATCGCTGCCTTCAGGGTTGGCAGTAGCTGATCCGCGGCGGTGATGCGATACCCCTTCGCGCCGAAACTTTCGGCATACTTCACAATGTCCGGATTGGTGAACGAGACGTAGTGGTGCTCACCGAGTTCGAGGTCCATCTTCCATTCGATCAAGCCGTAGCCGCCGTCCTCCCAGATGAGCACCACCAAGGGGATCCGCTCGCGGACCGCCGTCTCGATCTCCTGCGAGTTCATCAAGAAGGCCCCATCGCCCACCACCGCCAGTACCTTCACGTCGGGCATGGCCAACTTCACGCCAAGTGCGCCGGGTAGAGCAAAGGCCATGGTGGACAGGCCGTTCGACACCAAACACGTGTTGCGCTCGTAGGTCGGATACAGTCGCGCCATCCACATTTTGGCCGCGCCGGTGTCGACGAGCACGACGTCACTACGGCCCAGTGCCGCACGGGTGTCGGTAACGATGCGCTGCGGTGAGAGCGGGAATCGTGAATCTTTTTGCCCGCGCGCGAATTCGTCAGCAAGCAGACCTGAGCCGGGTGCCGCGCCACCGGTGTCGAATCGATGCCCGGCCAATCCGTCTGTCAGCGCGTCCAGCGACTCACCGATGTCGCCGATGATGCCAACCGACACCGGGTAGTGCATGTCGACCTCGGCAGGAAAGCGATGGATGTGGATGATCTCCTTGTCGCCATTCGGGTTGATCCGGACCGGATCGAATTCCTGCAGTTCGTATCCGACGGCGATGACGACGTCTGCGGTCTCGAACCCGAAGTTGACGTAGTCGCGGCGCATGAACCCGAGGGTGCCAATGCTGTTGGGGTGATCGTCAGGCATCACGCCCTTGCCGTGGAAGGTGTTGGCCACCTGGACCCCGAGCTCATCGGAGAACCGGACCAGGGCTGCAGTCGCATCGGCGCGCGCGGCGCCATGGCCGGCCAGCACCATCGGCCGTTTGGCGTTGCGCAAAATGTCCACCGCTCGCCGCACCTGCGAGGGCGACGGTGCCTCAGCGCGGACTACGTTGCGCGGCAATGGCATCAGATCGTAATCGGTTTGGTCGGCGTCGATTTGCTCAGGCACAGCGAGATACACGGCGGCCGGCCGTTCTGTCTCGGCCAGCTTGAACGCCTTGCGAATCATCTCTGGTATCGCGCGTGGAGTGGGAACGCCGTCGGCCCACCGGGTGATCGGCGAGAACATCGTCACCAAGTCGACGTATTGGTGGGACTCCTTGTACTCGCGGTCCTGGCCCACTTGAGCAGAGATCGCGACAAGCGGGGTGCTGTTCGTGGTGGCGTCGGCAACGCCCAACTGCATGTTGATGGCGCCAGGACCCAACGTCGCCGATACGACGGCGGCGCGGCCCGTCACGCGGCCGTACATCTCGGCCATGAACGCCGCCCCCTGCTCGTGGCGGGTCAGCACGTATCGGATCGAGGACGCCGCGAGTGCTTGGGTGAAGCGAATGTTCTCCTCGCCGGGCAACCCGAATACGACCGAAACACCCTCGTTTTCCAGGCACTTGACCATCAACTGCGCAGCTGTCGGCATCTGGCACCTCCGTCAGCCACGATAGCGGCACATTGTCGTTAGGCCGGCAGCCCCTTCTTGATTGCGTCGTCCTGCTTCTGGCCGATATCCGTCACAACTTCGGGCGGCACCGGATCATTTGGGGCACTGTCGAATTCAATCGTGGTGAACGCCTTGCCCTCGGTGAACAGCAGGACAGCAACAAATTTGGAATTGTCAGGCGACGGTCCCGACGCGATGACTCCGTTACTCCCCACCGACGCCGACTGCGGCGCTCCCGTCACGTTGTTTCCGAGCGCGGATAGCGCCCCATTGAGCGCGGTGGAGGCGGCTGAGGCGTCAGGCAGGATCATGATGGTGTCGCCAATGACGCGAGTGCCCGCAGCGTTGGTGAAGCTGCCCGAAACGCCCGGCTGGCCGCCAGGGTTGGGTGTAGCAGGCATCGCGGAGAAGGTGTCGTTGGGAACGACGATGTCGGTGGCCTTGATCAGCAGGGTGCTGTAGTCGGACGGCTCGGCCGATGCCGATGCCGATACCGATGTGGAGGTGGCCTGCTTGCTCGAAGACGCCGACGACGAGCTCGACGACGATGTCGACGACGTCTTGCTACTGCAGCCGGCCACCGCACCACTGAGCAGGATCGAGCTCGTAGCCAGGCCGGTAACGACAACAATGTATCGATTTGCCACGGGGACCTCCATCGAGTCGGGACGTTGAAACGGTATGGGACGGATCCTGTTGCTGCGCGGCGAAACGGCGAACCTGGGAGGTGGCTGTGTTCGGCGGCGCCACCGCGGGCGGCCGCATCGGACTGATCGAAGACCGTCCCCGAGAGCCGGTCGGCGACCTAGCATCGGCGGAGTGCCCAACCTGAACACCGCACGGGGAGCCATCGATACGACGGATCTGGGCGTGACACTCATGCACGAACACGTATTCATCTTGTCCCCCGACATCACCGCCAACTATCCCGAAGTCTGGGGCGAGGAGGCCAAACGGGAAGCCGACGCGATCGCGCGGCTGAACGAGTTGAAATCCAACGGCGTGGACAGCATCGTCGACCTCACGGTGATCGGGATGGGCCGCTATATCCCCCGCATCGCGCGGGTCGCCGCGGCCACCGACATCAACATCGTGGTGGCAACCGGTGTGTACACGTACAACGACGTGCCTATGTACTTCCACTTCACCGGTCCTGGCGGCGCACTGGGCGACGCGGAACCGATGGTCGACATGTTCGTCCGCGACATCGAGCGCGGCATCGCCGACACCGGTGTCAAGGCGGCGATCCTCAAATGCGCGACCGACGAACCCGGCGTCACGCCGGGGGTCGACCGGGTGCTGCGCGCCGTCGCCAAGGCGCACCGCCTCACGGGTGTGCCGATCTCGACACACACCCACGCCGCGACCCGCCGGGGACTCGAGCAGCAGCGAATCTTCGCCGACGAGGGCGTCGACTTGACCCGGGTGGTGATCGGGCACTCCGGCGACACCACCGATCTGGACTATCTGGAAGAGCTGATCGGCAACGGCTCCTATATCGGGATGGACCGGTTCGGACTAGACGTGTTGCTGCCCTTCGAGGACCGGGTGAATACCGTGGCCGCGATGTGCGAGCGCGGCCACGCCGACAAGATGGTCCTCTCGCACGACGCGGCGTGCTTCATCGACTGGCTCCCGGAAGCAATGGTGCCGGTGGTCCTGCCGAACTCGCACTACCTGCACATCCACCACGACGTCATCCCCGCGCTGAAGGACCGCGGCGTCACCGACGAACAGCTGACCACGATGCTCGTCGACAATCCCCGCAGAATCTTCGAAAACCAGGGCGGCTACTGATGACCGCCACCATCGCGCCGATCGGCGTGGAGTTCTCGCGATTGGCCGGGGTGTCCCCCGACGAGCCCGCCGTGACCTGTGAAGGCCGCACCCTGACCCGTCGCGAACTCGACACGTCGACCAACCGGCTGGCGCGGGCATACGCCGAACTCGGCGTGCGCCAAGGCGATTACGTGACAATCGTGCTGCCGAATTCGATCGAGTGGCTCCAGGCGGCGCTGGCCGCGTGGAAACTGGGCGCGATTCCCCAGCCGCTGTCAGCGCGGCTGCCCGACGCCGAACTCGAGGGACTGCTGGAGCTCAAGCCGCGGGCACTGCTGGTTGGCCGCGATGATCCGCGAGGCGTGGTTCCCAGTGTGCCAGGGGATTTCACGCCCGATGCGAGCGTGTCGGACGGGCCGCTACCCGAGGCGGTGTCGCCGTCGTGGAAGGCGCTCGGCTCAGGCGGCAGCACAGGGCGGCCCAAGCTCATCGAGGCCGGCGGCGACAGCCGCTTCCCTGGGGCGCTCGCGGGGCTCGTCATGGGCGCCCAGGAGGGCGACACCCAGCTGATCGCGGTTCCGCTGAGCCACAACACAGGCATGACGACCGCGACAATCGGATTGTTGATGCGGCAGCACCTGGTGCTGATGCCGCGGTTCGACGCCGCCGAATTCCTTCGGCTGATCGCCAAGCACGGCGTCGACTTCATCGTGGCCGTTCCGACGATCATGCAGCGGCTGCTGCCGGCCTATCGCGCCGACCCCGGCGCCTACGACCTGTCGTCGATCCGACGGCTGTGGCACGTCGGTGCGGCATGTCCACCTGCGGTCAAGGAGGCCTGGATCGACCTGCTCGGACCCGATGCGGTGTGGGAGTTGTACGGCGGCACCGAACTCCAGGCCATGACGTTCGTCAGCGGCGCGCAATGGCTGCAGCACCGCGGCTCGGTCGGCGTCGTCGTCGCAGGTGAGATGAAGGTGCTCGACGACGACGGCAACGAATGTCCGCCTGGCGTTGTCGGCGAGATCTACATGCGGCCATCGCCGGGCAGTGCGCCGACTTACCGCTACGTCGGTGCCACGGCGAAAAGCCGCGACGGCTGGGATTCGCTCGGCGACCTTGGCTACTTCGACGCCGACGGCTTCCTTTACCTCAACGACCGGCGGGTCGACATGTTCACCGTCGGTGGCCGCAACGTCTACCCAGCCGAAATCGAGTCGGCCCTGTCCGAGCACCCGAATGTGTTGTCGTGCTTGGTGGTTGGCGTACCTGACGATGACATGGGTCAGGTTCCCTATGCGATCGTGCAGGCCGACGGGCTCGATGAGGCGGCGGTCACGTCATTCCTTTCCGAACGCATCGCAGGCTACAAGGTGCCCCGCACGGTGGAGTTCAGCGACACCCCGTTGCGTGACGACGCAGGCAAGGCGCGCCGGTCAGCGGTGCGCGATGAGATCATTGCGCGACGGCAGGCTCAGGCGCGTCAGTGACCGAACTGTCAAGCGGCGCAGGATCGTTTCGTCTCTCCCAGCGCCGCAGCGCGACTCGGCACGGCGACTCGACCAGTGCGTAGCTGACCGCTGCGATCGCGAAGCCGAACAGCACGGTCAGCACCAGCACCACCGGCATGTGCCCGTTGAACGGAAACTCGCCGATGATCGGGAACACCATCGCCAGCGCCGCGAGGTGCCAGACGAACAGGCCGTAGGACCATCGGCCCAGCGTCACCATCGTGGTGTTGCCCAACACCCGGTGCGGGGTGTCGGGGCGGTCCAGCACCAGCGGGGCGATCAGTGCCGTCGCAAGCACCGCGCCCATAGCCGTTTTCACGATGAATTGGCTGACGGTGCCTGGTGTCAGCCCTTCCGGGCCTGCGAGCGGTGACGCCGCCACCAGAAATGCGGCCACCGCGATGAGCGCCATCAGCGGCCGCCGCCTTGCCAGCCGGTGCGGCCAGCCGATTTCCGTAACGGTCAACTCCGCCAACAGCATCCCAGCGGCGAACCACGAAAAGAACGCGGGCGGCCAGTTCAACGGGTTGATGCCGTATGGCGCGCTGAACGGGATCAACGCCCAGCCGAAGCTAGCCGCCGCCACGGCCGCGAGCACCGGAATGCGGGCACGTACCGGCAGCCGTCGCGCGAGCAACGCAAGCAGCGGCACCGCCAGGTAGAAGGCGACCTCGACGGACAGGCTCCACATCTGGGTCAGGCCTGCGGTCAGCGTCAGCGGAACATAGATCTGGGTCAGCGACAGGTTCGCCAACCAGACAGTGAGGTCGGCCCTGGCATCGGGCAGCAGCGTCAGAATCACCACGACCGCAACCAGGTAGCCCGGCATGATGCGCACGATGCGCGACCGAAGGTAGTGCCCCGTCGGCGGGACCGACCGCAGCCCTCGGGCTGCGGCGGCATGACCCCGCCACAACAGAAAACCCGACAGCGCGAAGAACACCGCAACTGCGAGATCGAACCGGCCGAACAGCCGCCCTGTGATGCCGCCCGTGTGACCGGTCTGGAACGCGACGTGGGTGACGACGACGCCAACGGCGGCGCCCGCGCGCATCCCCTCAACCGCGGGCAGGAACCCACGTGTCCCGCCGACGGGTGAGGTTTCGGTCACGACGACCAGTGTGCCGTGCTGGGCAATCGGCATGGAAACAGGTAGCCAAGCGGCCGTCTGCCGATTGCCCTCGTACTAAGCGACGACCTTACGTTCTGCTGTTAGGGTCGAACGGGTTTGCCTCCACTGCTGCCCCGCGAGCGGGTGGTACCCCAGGTCGGGCGCGTGGCGGCGCAGAAAATAGGTCGCCGGACCTAAAGGAGGCACGGTTTGAACCGCGCAGTGGCGCTGCGTATCGCAGCGTGCGGAATCATGGGGCTTGGGGCAGCCTTGCTGATCGCCGCGCTGTTGCTGTCCACCTATACCAAGGGCAAGATCGCCAAGATTCCGCTCAAACTCGACACCACGCTCGTCGCCGACGGAACCGGAACCGCCTTTGATCCGGGGTCGCTCAACAGCGACAAGTTCGTGATCAACAAGAACGTCCCTGTAGCGCAGCAGCAGCAGGTCAGCGTGGAGTCGCCGTCGAACGCCGAGGTCGTCACCCTGCAGGTTGGCAGCTCGCTGCGGCGCACGGACAAGCAGCAGGACAGTGGCCTGCTGCTGGCGCTGGTCGACACAGTCACGCTCAACCGCCAGACCGCTGCCGCCGTCTCCAGCGAAAACAACCCTGGCGGCGCGGTGCAGAAGCCGCGGGCTTCCGCCGACAACGTGCCCCCGACCAACATCGCTCTGCCACACGACGGGCTCGCCTACCGATTCCCGTTCGAGACGGAAAAGCGCACCTACCCTGTTTTCGATCCGATCGCCCAGAAGGCCTATGACGCCAACTACGACGGCGAGGAAGACGTCAACGGGCTGACGACCTTCAAGTTCAGCCAGAACGTCGGCTATGACGCGGACGGCAAGTTGGTCGAGCCGGTCAAGTACTCGTCTCTCTATGACGACGACGCTGACGCCCAGGTCACCGCGCGCGCCTCTCTGTGGGGTCTGCCCGGCAACCCGGACGAACCGATCAAAATGACCAGGTACTACGCCGCACAGCGCACCTTCTGGGTGGACCCGGTGTCGGGCACCATCGTCAAGAAGAAGGAACGCGGCTTCCACTACTACGCGCGGGAGCCGCTCAAGCCCGAGGTGACGTTCGTCGACTACACCGTCACCTCCACCGAGGCGACGGTTGAGTCACAGGTGGCCAGCGCGCGCGACGAACGCGACAGGCTCGCGCTGTGGGGCCGCATCCTGCCTATCACGTTCACCGCGACCGGATTGGTGGCGCTGATCGGCGGCGCGCTGCTGGGCTCGTTCGGCCTGCGCGCCGAATCGGCGCTGATCGATCCGGGTCTCGATGAGGCCGATCACCGCTTCTTCGACACGCAGGGGATCAAGGTGCCTGGCGCCGAAGCCAAGACGGAGAAGCTGCCCACGCAGCGACCGTCCGACCTGCCCCCGGACAGGCCCGTCTGACCGCCTCGCTCCCTGCAATCAGGCCGGTGCGATCGTCTGTAGTGCCGGCGTATGCGCTCGTTCTTGCGCTGCTGGTGACGGCACCGCTGCTGTCGCCAGGCTATCTATTGCTCCGCGACGCGGTGTCGACGCCGCGCTCGTATCTCTCCGATGCGGCACTGGGATTGTCGGAGGCCGCGCCGCGTGCGGTGCCACAGGACTTCTTCGTCGCGCTGACATCTGGGCTGACCGACGGCGGCGTCGTGGTCAAGGCGCTGCTGGTGATCGGGCTGTTCCTGGCGGGGTGGGGTGCGGCGCGGCTGGCCGCGGCGGTGCTGCCCGACGCGGGCATCGCCGGTCAATTTGTCGCGGCGACGATCGCCATCTGGAATCCATATATCGCGGAGCGACTGCTGCAGGGGCACTGGAGCCTGCTGGTGGGGTACGCCTGCCTGCCGTGGATCGCTACGACGATGCTGCGGCTGCGCACGTCGAGCGCGTCGACGTGGGCGGGCGTGTTCGCGCTGGTGTTCTGGATCGCACTGGCCGGGCTCACCGCGACGGGCCTGATGGTGGCGGCGACAGTCGCGGTGACGTGCGCCCTCGCGCCGGGTATCGGTAGGCCGCGGTGGTGGTGCGTAGCAGTCGGGCTCGTCGCCGCGGTGGTGGCGGCGTTGCCATGGTTGACCGCGGCGGCGGTGGCCGATTCGCTGTCGTCGACGCAGGCAGAGGCAGCGAGCGCGTTCGCCGCGCGCGCGGAACCCGGCCTCGGGACGTTGGCCAGCCTCGCCAGCCTCGGCGGGATCTGGAATGGCGAGGCGGTACCGGGTTCGCGCACAACACTTTTCGCAGTGGTAGCGGCAGTGGTGTTACTCACCGTGGTTGCGGTCGGACTGCCAACGGCGGTGCGCCGCCCTGTCGCGGTGCCGCTGCTGATCCTCGCGGCGGTGGCGGTGGTGGTGCCCGCCGCGATGGCGACCGGGCCAGGATTGGCGGCAGTCGAGGCGACGATCCGGACACTGCCCGGCCTCGGTGTGATCCGCGACGCGCAGAAGTGGGTGGCCCTTGCCGTACCCGCCTATTCGCTGGCAGGTGCCGCCGCCGTCATCACTCTGCGCCGCCGGATTCCATCCGCGGCAACAGCACTCATCTGTTGCGCGGCGATTGTCGCCACGTTGTCCGAGCTGGCCGTGGGAGTCGGCGGAAAGTTGACGACCGTTGACTATCCACCGGCGTGGTCGGCTGTCTCCGCGATGATCAACAACGACCCGCGACCGGTCGCCGTCCTGCCCGTCGACAGCATCCGCCACTTTGACTGGGCCGGTGACGCCCCAGTGCTCGATCCGCTGCCGCGGTGGGTGCGTGCCGACGTGCTGACGACGGGCGACCTCACGATTGCAGGCCGCACGGAGCCCGGCGAGGGCGATCGCGCGCGCGACGTGCAGCGGATACTGCTGAGCGGCGCCGACCGCAACAGGCTGGCTGCCGCGGGCGTCGGCTGGGTGGTCGTTGAATCTGATTGGACCACAGGCTATTCCCCGCCTGCGCTGCCACTGCCGGTGGCGTATCACGACGCCGACCTGACGCTGTACCGGGTGGGCGGCGACCATCCGGCCGCGTCGGGCCGCGGCATCGTGCTTACAGCGCACTGGGTGTGGCTGGGGATGATGTTGCTCGGAGGTCTGCTCGCGTTGGGTCTGCGACTGCGCCGGACTAGATCACGCCGCTGACCATGCGGCCCGCACGCACGGACTCCAGCACCGCGCGCATCGCGTCGGCGCTTTGCGGCCAAGAGAATTCGCCGCTGCGGATCGCAGCCTTGGCGCCGAGCTGTTCGCGGAGGAGGTGGTCGGTCAGCAGGCGTTCGAGCTCATCGACCAGTCCGGCATGGTCGTTGACCAGCAGCCCGGTCACACCGTCGACGATCGAATCCGTCAGGCCGCCGGAGGATCGATACCCGATCGTCGGGACGCCGTGCTGGGCCGCCTCGGTCACCGCCAGTCCCCAGCCCTCTTTACGCGACGGCAGGATATGTACCCAACACTGCTGCAGCACATGGTGTTTGGGCGAGTCGTCAACGTGGCCGTGGAACGTCACGGCGTCGGATATGCCCAACAGCTCGGCGTGGTCGACAAGACGCTTTTCCCACCAGCCGCCGCCGAGGATGTCCAGGTGCACATCGGGAATCCGTGGTCGCAGCTCGGCGATGGCATCCAGCGCATCCTCGATCTGCTTGTGCGGCACCAGCCTCGACAGCACCGCGACCCGCGGCGTCGCGGCCCGGTGCGCCACCAATGTGCGCGCGGGCGCCTCGTCAAGGCCGTTTCGCACTACGGCGATGTGGTTGGGATTCACCCCGAGACCTGTCAGATCCCTTGCCGACGGCAGCGACACGGTGACGTACTGATTGCGGCGGTGCACCCGCGGCGACAACCTCGACTCGACGTACCAGCCGATCCTGCCCAGCACTGGACCGGCCACCGGCCACTGCTCCCGGTGGCAATGGTGTACCAGCACCGCCACCCTTCTGCCGAACGCGAGGCGGGCCATGAACGGCAACCCGTTCTGGGTGTCGACGACCACGTCTGGCCGCGCCCGCCGCAGCGGACCGAGACCGATCCGCGCCGCGACCATCGCCAGCCCGGCCCAGATGTAGACGGAGTAGCGGCCGCCCGCGCGACTGATCTGTACGCCGTCGAGGACTTCGCGCCGGGCCGCGCCCGGATACCGGGCGGTCCGCAATGTGACCCGCACACCGGACTCGGCGAGGTGGGCGCCGATGCGCTGCAGGTAGGTCTCGCTGCCGCCGCCCTGCGGGTGGCCGATGTCTCGCCAGCACAGCAGCAAGACGGAGCGAATGGGTCGGTCAGACATCCGGATCAGACTAGCCGCTGGATAGGGTCGGGCCGTGCCCGATGCTCCTCGCGCAAGCACTCGTCGGAAGGCCGTCACGCTCCTGCTCGCCCGGCGAGCGACGCTGGCCCGGTCGCTGCGGCTACTCGGCCAGTTCCGCTACGAGCAGCGTGACCCCGCCCGGTTCTATGGCGCGCTGGCAGCGGACACCGCCGCGATGGTGACCGACCTGTGGCGGGACGTCAACGGCACACCGCCGGCGGGGCGAACCGTGCTCGACGTCGGAGGTGGCCCCGGCTACTTCGCGACCGCCTTCGCAGCCGCCGATCTGACGTACATCGGCGTCGAACCCGATCCCCGAGAGATGCACATCGGAGCCGCTCCGGCGGCGACATCCGGCCCAGCGCCCGCTTCCATTCCTGGCACGACCACCTATGTGCGGGCGTCCGGCATGGCGTTGCCGTTCGCGGACGCCAGCGTGGACATCTGCTTGTCGTCCAACGTCGCCGAGCACGTAGCGCAACCATGGCGGCTTGGCCGCGAGATGCTGCGGGTCACCAGGCCCGGCGGCCTTGCGGTGCTGTCGTACACGGTGTGGCTCGGCCCGTTCGGCGGCCACGAGATGGGGCTGTCCCATTACCTCGGCGGGGCCCGCGCCGCCGAGCGCTACGCCCGCAAGCACGGGCATCGGCCGAAAAACGACTACGGATCGTCGTTGTTCGCGGTGTCGGTGTCCGAAGGGCTGGACTGGGCAGCGAGCAGCGGGTCCCTAGTCGCGGCATTTCCTCGCTACCACCCGCGATGGGCGTGGTGGATGACGGGCGTGCCCGTGCTCAGGGAGTTCGCGGTCAGCAATCTGGTGCTGGTCCTGCGGCCACCGACTGCAACAGGTTCTACTTTCGCGGGAACGTAGGTAGTGTGACGTTCATGACACAGAGCGTGGACACGGCTTACAAGACCGAGTGGGACAAGCTGTTCATTGGCGGCAAGTGGGTCGAGCCGTCGTCGTCAGAGGTGATCGAGGTCCATTCGCCTGCCACTGGCGAGCTCGTGGGCAAGGTGCCGATGGCCGTCGCGGCCGACGTCGACGCCGCGTGCGCGGCCGCGCGTAAGGCCTTCGACGACGGACCGTGGCCGCACATGTCGCCACAGGAGCGGGCCGCGGTGCTCGGCGCCGCCGTGAAGCTGATGGAAGAGCGCGCCGACGAGCTGAAATTCCTGCTCGCCGCGGAGACCGGCCAGCCGCCGACGATCGTCGACATGATGCAGTACGGCGCCGCGATGGCGGCGTTCCAGTACTACGCCGGTGCCGCGGACAAGTTCACCTGGAAGGACATCCGCGACGGCATCTACGGCCAGACGCTGGTGGTCCGTGAGCCGATCGGCGTCGTGGGCGCCGTCACCGCGTGGAACGTGCCGTTCTTCCTTGCCGCCAACAAGCTGGGCCCCGCTCTGGTGGCCGGCTGCACCGTGGTGCTCAAGCCCGCCTCCGAGACTCCGCTCTCGGTGTTCGCGATGGCCGAGATGTTCGCCGAGGCAGGACTGCCAGAGGGTGTGCTGTCGATCGTGCCCGGTGGCCCGGAGACCGGCCGCGCGCTGACCGCCAACCCCGAGATCGACAAGTACACGTTCACCGGCAGCTCGGTTGTCGGCAAGGAAGTCGCCAAGATCGCAGCCGAGAAGCTCAAGGCGTGCACGCTGGAGCTGGGCGGCAAGTCCGCGGCGATCATCCTCGAAGACGCCGACCTGGACTCGACGCTGCCGATGCTGGTGTTCTCGGGGCTGATGAACTGCGGTCAGGCCTGCGTCGGCCAGACTCGCGTTCTTGCCCCGCGGTCGCGCTACGACGAGGTCGTGGAAAAGCTTTCCGGCGCCGTCGCCGCGATGCCGATCGGGTTGCCCGACGATCCCGGGGCGATGATCGGCCCGCTGATCTCCGAGCAGCAGCGCGCGCGCGTCGAGGGCTACATCAAGAAGGGCATCGAGGAGGGTGCCCGCCTCGTCACCGGTGGCGGCAGGCCCGAGGGCCTCGACGGTGGCTGGTTCGTGCAGCCGACGGTGTTCGCGGACGTCGACAACTCGATGACCATCGCGCAGGAGGAGATCTTCGGCCCTGTGCTCGCGGTCATCCCTTACGACACCGAGGACGATGCGGTGCGCATCGCCAACGACTCTGTCTACGGCCTCGCGGGCAGCGTGTGGACCACCGACAACGACAAGGCGATGAAGATCGCGTCAGAAGATCCGCACCGGCACCTACGCGGTCAACATGTACGCGTTCGATCCGGGTGCGCCGTTCGGCGGCTACAAGAACTCCGGCATCGGCCGCGAGAACGGCCCGGAGGGCATCGAGCAGTACACAGAGGCGAAGAGCATCCTGCTGCCGTTCGGCTACACGCCTGACAGCTGACGTTAACGTTCGTTGGCTACGGTGGCCCCCGTTCACCATCAGGAGGCACACCATGGCGGTATCTGTCGGTTTGGAAAAGTCGCTCGACAAGGCTTACGAAAGCAAATCGCTCAAGGAGATTCTGGACGCATCGCCTGCGGCGTTGGCCGGTGTGACCGACGCGGATGCCAAGCACCTGGAAGACGCCTTCGGCATTAAGACGGTCCGGCAACTGGGTGCGAACAAGTTCTTCGCCGTCGCGGCGGGTCTGGTCGCTTTGGAGAACGCCGGCTAGCTCTACCGGTCAGAAGGCCTCTTCGCGGAGGTCCATCACGGCGAGGTCGACGGCCTCGACGATCTTGCGTTCGGCGCTCAGCCGCGGCAATACGCTCTTCGCGAAAAAGTTTGCCGCTGCGACCTTTCCGGCATAGAACGCGCGGTCGCGGTCGGAGAGGTCGCCGTCGAGCGCGTCGAGCGCGATCTCGGCTTGATGCAGCAGTAGCCATGCGATCAACAGGTCGCCAACCGCGAGCAGAAACCGAACCGACTCCAGCCCAACGCGATACAGCTCGCGCGCGTCCTCCTGCGAGGACAGCAGGTAGCCGGTCATGGCCGCGGTCATCGCCTGCAGGTCGGCCAGTGCGGTGGCGAGCAGTGTGCGCCCGTCGGCGAGTTCTTGGCGCGCGGTGGCGCTGCCCAGGAAATCCGTGATCTGGGTGACCACGTGCGCCAGTGCTCTGCCCTGGTCTCGCGCGATCTTGCGGAAGAAGAAGTCCTGCGCCTGGATCGCGGTGGTGCCTTCGTACAACGAGTCGATCTTGGCGTCGCGAATGTACTGCTCGATCGGATAGTCCTGAAGGAAGCCGGAACCACCCAGTGTCTGCAGCGATTCCGTCAGGCACTGGTAGGCACGCTCAGAACCCACTCCCTTCACGATGGGCAGCAGCAGATCGTCCACCCGGTGCGCCATTTCGGCGTCTGCGCCGGACACGATGTTCGCCACGGTGGGGTCCTGATGGGCCGCCGTGTAGAGATACAGCGCCCGTAGCCCTTCGGCGTATGCCTTCTGTGTGAGCAGCGCGCGCCGCACATCGGGATGGTGGACGATGCTGACCCGTGGTGCGTCTTTGTCGGTCATCCGCGTCATGTCGGCACCCTGGACGCGGGTCTTCGCGTAGTCCAACGCGTTGAGGTATCCGGTGGACAGTGTGGCGATTGCCTTGGTGCCGACCATCATTCGCGCATACTCGATGATATTGAACATCTGGGCGATGCCGTTGTGGGTGTCGTTGACCAGCCAGCCAACCGCAGGGGTGCCGTGCTGACCGAAGACGAGTTCGCATGTCGCAGAGGCCTTCAGACCCATCTTGTGTTCGAGATTGGTAACGAAAACACCGTTGCGGTCACCGGGTTCGCCGGTCTCGGGATCGAAATGGAACTTCGGAACCAGGAACAGGCTGAGTCCCTTGGTACCCGGTTGGGCACCTTCGGGCCGGGCTAGCACCACATGCATGATGTTTTCGAACAGATCATCATTGTCGCCGTTGGTGATGAACCGCTTGACGCCGTCGAGATGCCAAGTGCTGTCAGGCTGTTGGACTGCTTTTGTGCGGCCGGCGCCCACATCCGACCCGGCATCCGCTTCGGTGAGCACCATCGTTTCGCCCCAGTTGCGGTCGGCCATGAGCGACGCCCAGTGTCGTTGTTGCTCATTTCCGATGGCATGGATGACGCCGGCCACTGCCGGGCCGCACAAACACATGAAGGCGGCCGGTTGTGCGCCCAGCGCGAACTCGTTGATCGCCCACTGCAAGATGGCAGGCGCTGGCACCCCGCCGACGCCCTCGCTCAGCCCGATCCGGAACCACTCCCCCTGCTGCCATGCCCGGGTCGACTTCTTGAACGACTCTGCCAGGTGCACCGTGTGCGTCTCGGCGTCAAACGTCGGAGGATTACGGTCGGCATCCGCGAACGCCTCGGCCAGCGGGCCTTCCGCCAGCCGGGCCGCCTCGTCGAGCATCTGCCGCACCGTGGGTCCGTCGAGATCGCCGAACTCACCCGTCGCCAGTGCCTTCTCCAGGTCCAACACCTCGAACAGGTTGAACTCCAGATCACGCACATTGCTCTTGTAGTGCCCCATGCGCTTGCGCCTCTCGTTACGGACTCACCGTCGGACTGTGGCCGACCGACGCACTTGGGATGACGGGCCTGGGTTGGTTCTGCGCGAAGCCCGTGCACGTTCCGAGGTGGCCTGCGACGCACGGAACGCCGTTCATCGTCGGTACCGGCCCGCCAGACACCACCGTCGGCGCTCCGTTATAGCCGTTCTGGTCCAGCGGTTCGGCGCTGGCGGCCGGAGCTGCGATGAGCGCCGCCGCACACAAACCGACCAGCGCTGACCTGCACAGACGCGAGTGCTGGGCCATGGCGGCCCCTTTCCTTGGCGTTGCAGTCAGCGTACGGGCCTGCAGTACCGCTGAGCTGGGATCCTTCGATTATGGTCTACACCATAATTCCGTCGACGGGACTGAATCGTCGATACCACCTAACCATGCACGTTCACCAGCTGTTAAACGTTCTCAAGGTGTGACGCGGAATACATTTATTGCGTCCGTGTGTTATGTGTTTTATGGTTGTTGTCATAGACAGGGAGGCACACGATGTGGATCGTTGAGATCAACTTCGCCGGCCGCCAGTTCACGCATCACGTGGGTACTAGCCGCCGACCGATCTTCCACTTGAGCCCGCGGGTTTTGAGCTGGCGCCCGTCGCTGTCGCGCAATCCGCACGCGGCCTGATAGCCCGCCTGGAGGTTCATTCTGTCTACCGCGACCAAGACCCCGGCCAAACGCGGGTCGACGCGTACCAAGATGTTGATCAGCGCCGCCGAGGTGATGCGTGAGCGAGGTGCTGCCGGCGTCACGATCGACGAGGTGCTTGCGCGCAGCGGAGCGCCGCGTGGCTCGGTGTACTACCACTTCCCCGAGGGCCGTAACCAGATGCTGTCCGAGGCGCTGCAGTACGCAGGCGAAGCCATCACAGAAGTCATCGACGAAGCTGCCGCCAAGGGCGGGCTGTTTCTGGTCCGGCAGTTCGTCGAGTTCTGGGACGACTTGCTTGTCGAGAGCGACTTCACTGCCGGCTGTCCCGTGGTGGCAGCGGCGATCGGCTCCGCCGACGACGAACCGCAACTCACCACTGTCGCAGGCACGATCTTCCGCCGCTGGCGCGACGCGCTCACCCGTGCGTTCGTCAGCGACGGCTTCGACGAACCCTGCGCCGCATCGCTGGCCATCATGTGCATAGCTTCCCTGGAGGGTGCGGTGGTGCTGTGCCGGTCGACCCGTAGCGTCGACCCGTTGCGCGCTGTCACCGATGAGGTCGAATTCCTGATCAAGTCAAGGGAATTCGTCCGGCGCCACGGTCTTCCCTCCGCCGGCTGAGCCGCCAGTCCAGCACCCCTCACTCGGCCTTACGCCAACGGGCGCAGACGAAGTCGCCATTGACTCCGGACTCGACCAGCGCCCACTCCGATCGGATCGGTAACACCCGCGAACCGCCGCCGAGTGAGCACGGTGCATAACTGACGATCATCTCGTCGATCAGGCCTGCCGTGGCGAACTGCGCGGCGACGTCTCCGCCGCCGACCACCCAGACGTCCTTGCCGGCCGCTGCGGACACCAGCTTCGGATGTAGGGCAGCGACATCCCCGTTGAACGTCTGCACCGGATGTCCGTCGGAGATGACGTGTCGACGATGCGTCACCACCCACGACGGCTGCTCATACATCCAATCACCGGGGTGGTTGGTCACCACCCATTCGTAGGTTGCCGACCCCATCACCAGTGCACCAATGGATTTGGCGAACGCCTGGTATCCGAACGGGCCGTCCGCGTCAACCGCGCGCGACGGCAGCCAGTCCAGGCTCTCGGCCTCGTCGACGATGTAGCCGTCCAGGCTGGACGCGGTGAAGTAAACGGTCGCCATGTCGACAAAGCTACGAAATGGCACCGACAAGCCCGCTCAGACGACCCACTAGTGTCGTGGCCAGTGAGCGAATTCGATGCGCTGTGCGCCAACGACCCCGAGCTGGCCCGGCTTCGGACGTCGATCCGCGAGTTCCTGGCCGCCGATCGCGCCGAGTTCGGCTGGCAGCCTGCCGTCGACTGCTGGCTGGCGAACTGGGATCCCGACTTTTCCGGCAGGCTCGCCGACGCCGGCTTCGTCGGCCTGACCGTCCCGACCGAATACGGCGGCCACGGGCTGGGTTACCTGCACCGTTACGTCGTCACCGAGGAACTGCTGGCCCACGGCGCCCCTGTCGCCGCGCATTGGATCGCCGACCGGCAGGTCGCGCCCGCCCTGCTGTCGTATGGCACCGAGGAACAGCGACGACGGCTGCTTCCGCGGATCGCCGAAGGGCGGCTGTACTCGGCGATCGGAATGAGCGAGCACGGGGCGGGCTCAGACCTTGCTGCCGCGCAGGCCCGGGCCACCCGCGCCGACGACGGCTGGGTGCTCAACGGGTCGAAGGTCTGGACCAGCGGCGCCCACGTCGCACATCAGATCGTCGTGCTGGCCCGCACCAGCCCACTTGACCCGCAGCATCGGCACGCGGGCTTCTCTCAGTTCATCGTGCAGACCGCAGCTCCGGGCATCACGATCAGCCCCATCGTCTTGATGAACGGCGAGCATCATTTCAACGAGGTCGTCTTCTCCGACGTGTTCATCCCCGACACCGACGTGCTGGGGCAGATCGGCGACGGCTGGCATCAGGTCACAGCGGAACTGGGTTTCGAGCGCAGCGGTCCCGAGCGGATCCTGTCCACCGCCACCCTCATCTTCAACGTGATCCGCGCACTGGGCGACGTCGACGACGGCATCGCGGCCGACGTGGGCGACCTTGTGGCCCGGATGGTTTCGTTGCGGCAGCTGTCGATCTCGGTCGCTCGCACCCTGTCCGACGGGCAGGACGCCGCGAGCCGGGCGGCATTGGTGAAGGATCTCGGCACGCGCTTCGAGCAGGATTCCGTCGAATTGGTTGCCGACCTGCTGGACTATGTCGAGGATGCCGAACCCTTGCGCGCGCTGCTTGCCATTGCGCGTGTGCACTCCCCGCTGTTCACGCTGCGTGGGGGCACGAACGAGGTGCTGCGCGGGGTAGTGGCCAAAGGCATGGGTGTCGCTCGATGAACGAATTGGCGCAACTGGTCGACGATCTCGGCCGCCGGGCGTTCGACGCCCGCGTCGGACACCGCTTTCCCGACTCATTCGACAAAGCGCTGTGGCGCAATCTGGAGGACACCGGACTCGCGCGGCTGACCAGCAGCCAGGACGCAGGTCCAGCGGAGGCGGCGATTGTGCTGTCCGGCTTGGCAAGACATGCGGCAGCGGTTCCGATCGCCGAGACCGATCTGCTCGCGGCGTGGCTCGCGGGCATAACAGGATTGCCGGTGCCCGACAGCGGCCCGTTGACTGTCGCGACCGCCGACGCCGCCGAGCACGATGGCCGGATCACTGGGACTGCCCGCGAGGTGTCGTGGCCGTTGGGCACCGCGGTGCTGGCGGCGCGGACGGCCGATGCGCTGCACATCGCGTTGATCGAGGGTGCGCAGATCGTCGACGGGCACAACCTGGCCGGCGAACCGCGCGGGTCGGTCACGTTCGACATGGCGGTCGGCGATATGCGCACGGTCGACGTCGGAGTGGCCGAGGAGCTGAGCCGACGCGGCGCGTGGGCGCGCTGCAACCAGATCATCGGCGCACTCGATGCGGCGTGCGAGCTTACGGTGGCGCATACCGGCGAGCGGGTGCAGTTCGGGCGTCAGCTCAACAAGTTCCAGGCCGTGCAACATTCGCTGGCGGCCATGGCCGGAGACATCGAACGTGCCCGCGCCGCAAACGCTTTGGCGGTCGCCGCGGCGACCGACTACGGATTCGACCACCCCGCCACCGACTACGCCGTGACGGTGGCGAAGGTAGCGGTCGGCAGGGCCGTCAGTCCCGTGACGACTATCGCCCACCAATTGCACGGGGCGATCGGCGTGACCGTCGAGCATCGGCTGTGGCTGGCCACCATGCGGGCACGCAGCTGGGTCGATGAGTTCGGCACGACGTCCCAGCATGCGCGGCGGTTGGGCCGCATGGCGCTGGCCGCCGACGATCCGTGGGACGTCGTCGTCAGCTATCCAGCACCTCGTTGACACGGGCTTCGACGTCGGCGCGGTCACCGAGGTCGGCCACGTCAATGCCGAAGCGGTCGGCCAGCACGTCGAGCACCTCTGCGGCGGTGTCGAACCGGATCTTCTGGGTGTGCCCTGCGCGGTGGATGGCCAGATTCCGTCCACGCATATTCCAGCGGGCGTCGTCGGTCACCAGCGCTGCTGTCAAGCCTGTGACGAAGTGCGAGTGGGGATTCGTTGACACATACCAACTTCCGACTTCCAGATCGATTCGCGGTTGTGGGCGGGTGGTGAACATGTAGAGCGGCTGCCACGCATCGCCGATCTGGGCCTCCAACTGGTAGCCGTCGTCGCGCTCGCCGAGGCGGTACCGCTCATGGCGGGTTTCCTGCACCGGGCCTGGCTGGAGCCGGATGGGCGACGTCAGCGTCTGGCCGCCGAACCCGACGTCGACGAGAAGAGGCCCGTCGACACCCGGCACCGTCACCGAAAGAACCTGGTGAGTCTGCGCGGGAAGCGGCCCGCCGGGATTCATCCACACAACTCGGCCCGCGAAGCGTTGGACACCAAAGCCCAACTCCTCGAGCACATATCCCATCAGTCCGTTGTGTTCGTAGCAGTAGCCGCCCCTGCGGCGGCGCACCAACTTGTCGGCGAGCGCGGCGGCGCTCAGGTCGGCGACGGGGATGCCAAGCAACGGGTCGAGATTCTCGAACGGGATCGATTGGTTGTGGGCCGCGACGAGCGCGCGCACGGTCTCGACCGTCGGTTCCCGCGCGCCCCGATAGCCGATCCGGGCGAAATAGGACGCCACGTCGACGGTGTCGGCGACGTTCGTTGTCATGACGCCATGCTGCCCTCTCAACCACCCAGAAAACCACCCACTACCCGACGAGGATGACTCGTAGAGCCCTATCCGCCCGCAGTCTGATCCACGAGGACTGCGCCGTCGGACCGAGCGTCGAGTGTCTGGAGCGGAATCTGCGCGCCGCTTACCGTCAAACGCACGATCTGCGCCAGCTGCTGCGGGGCATCGCATTGCAGATAGTGATCCGCCGTCGGCACGATCCAATAGCGGTTCAGCCCAGGCTTGTCCTTGAGATACGTCGCCCAGACGAAGTTGGGGACCCGCACGGGAGACACGTTGTCGTGCAGGCCCCACACCAGAGTGGTGTTGACGTCCATCCCGGAAAGTGCCTCGAGCCAGCTGGTCTCGCCGGCGGCGCGCTCGTTGAGGTACTGAATCGTATCGGGTAGCACCTGGATTCCGTCGTTGTTCGCGAAGCATTTCGCCAGGGCCGCGATCTCGGGGTCATCGAGAGTCCGCCGCGGCATGAATGTGCTCGCCCCCAAACCCGCGGCGAGCATTTCTGGTGTCGTCGCGCTCGCGGTGCTTCGGCCTGTCGCCGGATCGAGCAGCGCGGTCTGGAACACGGTGAGGTTGGACAGCGGCAGGTAGATGTTTGCGTTGGTCAAGATGACCTCGCCCGGTTGCTCCTCGGCGGCCAGCATGGTCAGCGCGATGATGCCGACGCTGGTGCCGCGGTCATGGGTCAGCAGTGTGTATCGGCCCAACCCCCACACCTGCGTGATCGCGTGGATCAAAAGACGTGCATCGTCGTATAACGAATACACGTAGGGCGCCCGCGGCTTTTCCGACAGGCCGTAGCCAGGGAAGTCCAACAGGAATATGTCGCACTCCGACTGAAGTTCGCGGGTCAACGCGAAGTAGTCAATGCTCGAAGTCGGGAATCCATGTACACAAACCAGCGCACGTGCCCCCGCTGTGCCGCATCGACGGGAAAAGACCGCGACTTCCCTGCCACCGTTGGCGGCGGTTGTCGACTGCCAACGAAATTCTGTTCCGCCGCTTCGCCATTCGTCGAAGACATCCACTCGGCGAGCTTATGTGCCCGTCCACTTCGGCGGCCGCTTCTCCGCGAACGCTATGGCGCCTTCCTTTGCGTCATTCGACATGAACACCGGAGCGAGGATCTTCGTCTGCTTGTCCCACATCTCCTCTTCCGACCACTCGCGCGACTCGACGATGATGCGCTTCGTCGCGGCCACGGCCAGCGGCCCGTTCGCCGTGATCTTCTCGGCCAGTTCGATCGCCGCATCCCGTACCTTGCCGGGCTCGGCGAGGGCGCTGACCAGACCGAGTTCGTAGGCGCGCTGCGCAGGCAGCCGGTCACCGGTCAGCGCGAGCTCCATGGCGATCGCATACGGAATGCGCTGCGGCAGTCGCAGCAGCCCGCCGCCGCCAGCGACCAGGCCGCGTTTGGTCTCGGGTATGCCGAACGCCCCGTCCTTCGACGCGACGATCAGATCGCAAGCAAGCGCCAGCTCCATCCCGCCCGCGAGCCCGAAGCCCTCGACGGCCGCGATCAGCGGCTTGACCGGCGGACGCTGGGTGAAACCCATGCCACGGCCTTCGACCACGACGTTTTCACCGCGCGCGAACGCCTTGAGGTCCATGCCCGCGCAGAACGAGCCGCCTGCGCCGGTCAGGATGCCGACCGAAAGGCCTGCATCGCCGTCGAGTCGGTCGACCGCGTCCGCCATCCCCTGGCTGACCGCGGCATTCACGGCGTTCTTGGCCTCCGGCCTGTTGATTGTGATGATCAGGATTCGGTCGCGCTGCTCGACCAGGACTACATTTTCGCTGTTGTCTGTCACGCCGGTGATCGTAACCACCAAGCTCGGGTACCATAACTAGAACACGTTCTAATTTTAGGGGGAGACCGCATGGCCTCGACCGATATCGAGCCGTCGGAACTCACGAAGTGGGATCCGGGCCTCACCGAACGCGTGATGGGGATAACCAGGCCGTTCCTCAAGCGATACTTCCGCGCTGAGGTGCGCGGGCTGCGGAACATGCCGCCGGGAGGCGCGCTGCTGGTGTCCAACCACTCCGGCGGCATGCTGCCGATGGACGTTCCGATCCTGGCGGCCGAGTACTACCACGAGCACGGTTACGGGCGGCCGCTGTACACGCTGAGCCACGACATGCTCTCGGTCGGGCCCACGGGAGACTTCTTCAAGAAGATCGGCTACATCAGTGCCAACCACGAGAACGCCGACGCAGCGCTGCGGTCCGGCGGTCTTGTTGTGGTATTTCCCGGCGGCGACTACGACGTGTACCGGCCCACACTTTCGGAGAACGTCATCGACTTCGGCGGCCGCACGGGTTACATCAAGGCAGCGCTGAATGCCGGGGTGCCGATCGTTCCGACGGTCGGCATCGGCGGCCAGGAGACCCAGATTTTCCTGACCCGCGGCACGTGGCTGGCCGAGCGGCTCGGCCCGATCGCACGCCTGGCCCGCACCAAGATCGTCCCGATTTCGTTCGGATTTCCGTTCGGTCTGAGCCTGGTGATCCCGCCCAACCTCCCGCTGCCCGCCAAGATCGTGATGGAGGTGCTGCCTCCGATAGACATCATCGCCGAGTTCGGCGAGGACCCGGACATCGACGAGGTTGATGCTCACGTCCGGCATGTCATGCAGCGCGCGCTGGACAAACTGGCCTCGCAACGACGGCTGCCCGTGCTGGGATAGCCATCGTGGCCATTACCGATCGCCTTGCCGAAACACTCGGCATCGTCGCGACGATGCGTCGCGCCGGGATCATCGCCCCGATGCGACCCGACAAGTACATCCGCATCGCGGCTGCGATGCAGCGCGAGAACATGGGCATCACATCGGGATTCGCCGCCGCTGCGCAGCGCTGCCCCGACCGGCCCGGTCTGGTCGACGAGCTCGGCACGCTGACGTGGCGCGAAATCGACCAGCGCGCTGATGCTTTCGCTGCCGCGCTTCAGAAACAAGCGGCTCCGAAGGTCATCGGCATCATGGCCCGCAACCACCGTGGCTTCGTCGAAGCGCTGATCGCCGCCAACCGGATCGGTGCCGACGTGCTGCTATTGAACACGTCGTTCGCAGGGCCCGCCCTGGCGGAGGTCGTCCAACGCGAAGGCGTTGACGCCGTCATCTACGACGAAGAGTTCACGGCCACGGTGGACCGTGCGCTGGCCGACAAACCGGACGCGATGCGGATCGTCGCCTGGACCGACGGGCCACGGGGCGACCTGACCGTCGAGAAGATGATCGCCGAGCAGGCCGGGCGGCAGCCGCAACGGGACGGCGCCAAGGCGCGCACAAAAAGTAAGGTCATTCTGCTGACGTCCGGTACCACTGGAAGTCCCAAGGGCGCCAAGCACTCCGGCGGCACCAACGGTGGCCCCGGCATCCTCAAGGCCATTCTGGATCGCACCCCATGGCGCGCCGAGGAGCCTGTCGTGGTGGTGGCGCCGATGTTTCATGCATGGGGTTTCTCGCAGCTCGTGTTCGCAGCGTCGATGGCGTGCACGGTCATCACGCGCCGCAAGTTCGACGCCGAGGCCACCCTCGAGCTGATCGACCGGCACCGCGCCACCGGGTTGTGCGTCGTGCCGGTGATGTTCGACCGGATCATGGAACTCCCCGACGAGGTACGCCACAAGTACAGCGGCCGGTCGCTGCGGTTCGCCGCCGCATCGGGCTCACGCATGCGCCCCGACGTCGTCATCAGATTCATGGACCAGTTCGGCGACGTCATCTACAACAACTACAACGCCACCGAGGCGGGCATGATCGCCACCGCGACTCCGCAGGACCTGCGGGCCGCGCCCGACACCGCGGGCAAGCCGGCAGGCGGCACCGAAATCCGCATTCTGAACGAGGATTTCACCGAGTTGCCGACCGGCGAGGTCGGTGGCATCTATGTCCGCAACTCCACCCAGTTCGACGGCTACACCTCGGGCAAGACCAAGGACTTTCACGAGGGCTTCATGTCGTCCGGCGACGTTGGATACTTCGACGACGCCGGGCGGCTCTTCGTGGTCGGACGCGACGACGAGATGATCGTGTCCGGCGGTGAGAACGTCTACCCGATCGAAGTGGAGAGGACACTGACAGCACACCCGGACATAGTGGAGGCATCGGTGATCGGCGTTGACGACGAACAGTACGGACAGCGGCTTGCCGCGTTCGTGGTTTTGAACGACGGTGCATCGGCTACCCCGGACCTACTGAAGCAACACGTCCGAGAGAATTTGGCGAATTACAAAGTGCCCCGCGATATCACGATCCTCGACGAACTACCTCGCAGCAGCACCGGCAAGATCGTGCGCCGCGAACTGCAGGACCGCGCTGCCCGTGCGTAGGCGTCGGCCCGTGCTGCGCGCCTCGGCGGAGCTGCTCAACGCAGCCAACGGCGTGCGTCCACTCGGACGCGAGGGATATATCACCTTGCCCGTGTTTGCGTTCGGCTGGCCCACCACCGAGATGTCGATGGTGTACCTCACCGGGTCGCTACTCGACGCGGTGCGCCGCGGCCTGCGTGGCGACTTCCGCGGGCTCCGAGGCCGAATCGCCTTACTGCTCACCGCCACCGCCTGGGCGCTCCTGTGGCTCATCCAACGCCGCAACGTCGCGTCGAAGCCGTACTTCGAAGAACCGCTGCGCAAGGCGCTTGGCGACGACTACGAGAAGGTCGCCGCGCAGTCACAGCCGGCAAGGCGCCGCAGGATGATCGGCGTGTGGCCCAACGAGTTGGTCCGGCGCCGTTATGTCGAGAAGGCAAGCACCGTTCAGTACGGCCCGCACCCGAAGGTCAATTTCGCCGACATCTGGCGGCGCGGAGACCTGCCACGCGACGGCAAGGCGCCGGTGCTGCTGCAAGTGCCCGGCGGCGCATGGGCGATCGGTATGCGACGGCCGCAGGCCTACCCGCTGCTGAGCCACCTGGCCGATCGCGGCTGGGTGTGCGTGTCGATCGACTACCGCGTCAGCCCCAGACACACCTGGCCCGACCACATCGTCGACGTCAAGCGCGCGCTGGCCTGGATCAAGGAGAACATCGCCGACTACGGCGGCGACCCGGACTTCGTCGCGATCAGCGGCGGTTCGGCGGGCGGACACCTGTGCTCGCTGGCCGCGCTTACGGCCGACGACCCGCAGTGGCAACCGGGTTTCGAGGAGGCCGACACGTCGGTGGCCGCCGCGGTGCCGATCTACGGCCGCTATGACTGGGTTTCCACCAACGGCAATGGCCGCAAAGAGTTTATCGCGTTCCTGCAGAAGTTCGTGGTCAAGAAGTCGTTCGCCGAGCATAGGCAAGTGTACGAAGACGCGTCATCGATCACGCGGTTACGTGCAGATGCGCCACCGTTTTTCATACTGCACGGACAGGACGACTCGATCATCCCCGTCTCCGAGGGCCGTGAGTTCGCCGAGGCGCTTCGCGAGGTGTCGAAGTCCACCGTCGCCTACGCCGAGATCCCACACGCCCAGCACGCGTTCGACTTTTACTACGGGTCCCCGCGGGCGCACTACACCGCGCGGGCGGTGGAGGAGTTCCTGTCGTGGGTGCACGCCACCAGGAAGGCTACTGCGCCATAGCGGATTCGATGACCGTCAGCTCCTCGGAAAGCCCTGCGGCCCGCCGGATTTCGACAAACGCATCGATCATCGCGTCGGTCAGCTCGTGCGGATCCAACAGGGTTGCACCGTCGGACAGCACCGAGATGTTGAGCTGGTCGACGTAGCTCCAGACGGTGATGTTCAGGCCGCTGCCCGTCGTCAGCGGACCGACCGAGTAGATCTCTGTCACCAGCGCCCCGCCGACGCGTCCCGGCTCACGCGGGCCCGGCACATTCGAGATCGGAATGTTGAGCACTTTGTTCTGGCCGTCCTTGCTCGCCAACCAGTGGAACAGCCGCTCCGCCGGTGCGGGCGGGAAGTAGGCCGACCACCTGCTGACCAATTCCGGGCCCATCAGGTGGTGTGTCTCCTTGGCGTCCACCGCGGCGTCGTGCACGGCCTGCACCCGCGCAAGTGGATCGTCCAGTTCGATCGGCACCACCATCATGACTCCGGAAAAGCGATTTCCTGAGATTCGTTCCCTTGAGAAGTCGAAACTGACTGGGACGGAAGCCAATAGCGGATGGTCGGCGTGGCCGTCGTACTTGAGCGATAGCTGGCGCAACGCCCCCGCCGAGATCGCCAGCACCATGTCGTTGATCGTGACGCCGAGATGCTTGCCGGTTTTCTTCACGTCGGCAAGTGCGAGCGTGGCGGTCGCGAACTTGCGCAGCGCGTCGACGCGATGGTTCATGAACGACGGCGGCGGTGTGAACGGTCGGGTCAGTTCGGGCGACAGCTTCTTCGAACTCTTACGTACCCGCTGCACGCCCTGGGCGGTGTAGCGCATCACGCCGGGCAACCGGCCGATCTGACGCAGGTGATCGGCGAACGCCGTGCGTACCAACTCCGAGCGACCCGGTGCGGGATCGGTAGCGTACGAGTCGCGATCGGCCTCCGGGCCCGCATGCGGGTCCATCCCCCGCGCAAGCAGATTCGCGGACGCGACTCCGTCGGCGAGAGCGTGGTGGATCTTGCCAAGCACCGCGATTCTGCCGTTGGCCAGGCCTTCGATGAAGTACATCTCCCACAGCGGCTTGGTGCGGTCCAGCGGGGTACTGGCGATCCGGCCGACCGCCTCGTCGAGCTGGCGACGGCCGCCGGGGCTGTCCACCCGGCACGAACGGACGTGGTACTCGAGGTCGACGTCGCAGTTCTCCCGCCACATGGGGTGGTGCAACTTGAACGGAATGTCGACAAGTTCGTAGCGGAAGGGATTGAGCTTGTACAGCCGGCTGTGGATGACCTGACGGAACTCGTCGATGCCGAACTGTCTGCCCTCCAGCTCGGAGATGTCGATCACCGCGAGTTTGAGGGTGTGCATGTGCACCGTCGGAGTCTCGCTGTACAGCAGCACAGCGTCCCACCCGCTCAGCCTCTTCAACAGCTACCTCCCATACGGCAGCTTATATAACCTTCTTTGCTTTGATCAGCGAACGGTTGCGGTGAATTTGATTGAGGAACAGGCCGATTGCCGTCGCCATCGACCCGGTGCGCGCGCCGTCGATCATGTCGAACGCGTGACCCGCGCCTGGCAGCTCGACGTAGCTCACCACCGAATGCGACGCCGCGCGCAGCCGCTCGACGAAGCTGCGCGCCTGCTCGACTGGGATCACGCTGTCGCCAGTGCCGTGGATGACCAGGAACGGCGGCGCGTCGGCGTGCACTCGCGCGATGGGTGACGCCTTACGGAAGATGTCCGGGTGCTTGGCGATCTTCCGCCCGACCACGACCCGTTCGAGGAAGTCGACGAATCGGGCCCGTTCTGCGGTGGACCGGTCTTCCCAGTCGTACCGCCCGTAGATGCCCACCACTGCGTCGACGGAGGTGTCCGAGCCGTCCGGCAACTCCGACTGCATCTCCGGGTCGTTCGCTGTCAGCCCTGCCAGTGCCGACAGGTGTCCGCCCGCCGAGCATCCGGCCACCGCAACGAAATTGCGGTCGCCGCCGAACTTGTCGACGTTCGCGCGCGCCCAGGCGATCGCGGTCTTGACGTCGGCGATGTGCGCAGGCCATTTGTGATGGGGCGCCACCCGATAGTCGATCGACAGGCACACCCAGCCCATCTCGGCCAGATGCGACATCACCGCATAGCCCTGGAGCAGGCGGCCGCCATGCACCCAGGCGCCGCCGGGCACGAAGAGCAGCACGGGCGCGGGTTCGGCAGGCAGGTCCTGGCGTCGCCACACGTCGAGCAGCTGGGAAGGCCGGGGGCCGTAGCGGACCGATGTCCGGTACACACGGCTACGGTGCTCGCGCAGCTTCCACAGCGGCGGTGTGCGTTCCGGCGCAGGCCATTCGATCGCCAGGTCCTTGGCGGGCACGACGCCGCGCAGCGCGGCCTCGGCGACGGCGTTGGTGCTGTCCCGCTGCTGGCGCTTCAGCTCGGCGTTACCCGGGCTAACCAAGGATTTCGCCGTTGCGCCGAGAAAATCGGGCAGGTGGCGATAGCCCCAAACGCCCATCGCGGTCGCGGCGCCGAGTGGCTCAAGGTGTTTCCCAACAACAGGCAGGGAAGCGCTCGCGACACTGATTGCGAGCATGTAGTCGGCCGGCCCGGCCTTCAGCAGCCACCGTGCGCGCGTCCAAAAGGTCGGTCCGGGGTACCGGGTATCCGGTCGTGCCGTCATTGCGCGACTGTACCCCGCAGGAACGAAGCTAAACGACAACATTCGGAACATGTCTACTCATGACACTTTCAAGATCAGTTGTGACCTGCATCACCGTCCCTCCTGAGCGGTGAGCAGGCGCGTTAGCTTCATTTGACAACCGTCAACATCCACCATTTTTCGACAGGACTTCCACCGTGAGTAAGTCAGCTCTTGCCATCACCGAGGAACACAACGACCTCGCCGACGCCGCCATCGGGCAGCTGACACGGCTCACCAGCCGCGCTGCCGCCCGCGCCACGCTCGAGGAGGGGTCCTCCCACCCTGCCGACATCTGGTCGGCGGGCGCGGAGGTCGGGTGGAACGGGCTGGCGATCGCCGAGGAGCACGGTGGTTCGGGCTTCGGCCTTGCCGAACTGGCGGTGGTGTTGGAGGCGCAGGGCCGCGAGCTGACCCCGGGCCCGTTCCTGCCGAGTGTCGCGGCGGCGGTGGTCATCGACCGCTGCGCGACGGACTCCGTTCGTGCGCAACTACTTCAAGGGCTTGCCGACGGCAGCGCGGTCGGCGCGCTTGCCCTGTCGGGCAGCGTGGCGATCGGTTCAGACCTGGTCGTGACCGGCGAGAGCCCTGCCGTTCTCGGGGCGCCTGAT
>CAWIEE010000006.1:0-579340 GCA_963835075.1 uncultured Actinomycetota bacterium
ATCGCTTGGATCCGCTCGCCGTCGACCACCACAACGGCGGGTGAGTGCACCACACCCGCGTCGACATCGGCCCAGCGTGCCGCGCGCAGGACGGTCGGGTCGGTCACGGAACCGGTTCGGACACGCAGTCCAGCGTGGCGGCGCCGGAATCGGGGACACGCGGCTGCTTCCAGCACTCGACGGGGAACGACACCATGATCATCGAGTACAGCAAGTGCATCAGGTTGAGCACGTCCTCCGGCATGTCGTCGAGCGGGACTTGTCGCGGTCGGAGATCGCCTCCTCCGCACGGGGTGTGATCACGTCGTCGAAGGCCTGCATCTCGGCCATCGAACTGGCCAGCCGTTTCGCGAAGCGTTCCGGCTCCGTTGGCAGGCACCACTCCGAAAATCGTTCCAAGTCAGCGAATTCGGTGGGAAGCATCGCGGTCATCACACTCACACCCCCGCTGTCTTGCGTTGATAGTCCTCAACCCACGCGGCCGTTTCCTTGTGCAAGTGACGGATCAGCACCTCCTGGTCGCACAGCAAGAACTTGTCGACCACGCCGGATTCGACCATCGTCTGGGTCGCCTCAAGGGTGTTCGCGTCCTGCAACCCGTACTCCTTGAACGAGACTGCCGCCAGGATTTCCTGCGCGATGCGTTCACGCGGCGTGCGCGGTTGCGGGAAGTACAGCGTGCCCTCGAACAGGTGCGTGTTATACGACGTCGGCCAGTAGTGGTAGGTCAGATACCAGCCCTGACCCCAGACCAGGATCACGAAGTTCGGGAACAGCTGGAACGAATCCAGGCCCCACGGATCGCATTTCGCCGGATTGAGCCCCGGCGGCATGTCTCCCAAATCGGGCTTGTCCCACGGTCCGAACAGGCCGCTCTGGCAGATGTCCTCCATCGGCTTGCGCATCTCGGAGTCCATCTCCCACGCCCGGATACCCGATGTGCTGACCAATCGATGCGGCCCGTCGATGCGGTGGTGCGGCGCCTCGAAACCGGACTCGGCGGCTGCCTTCGAATACTTGGCAGGCGACTGGTTCGCATGGAGCACGGGTGCGTGGTAGAACTCCTGGAACGCATCCATGTAGAGCTTCCAGTTGGCGTTCACCTCTGAGCGGTAGAGAACCGCGAGGTCATCTCGCCGAACGGATATCCCTCGAGACCGGTGATCATCGGACCGAGGAAGTCACGAAGGGTCTGCTCGGGCTCGTCGGCGAGGTTGACGAAGATGAACCCCTCCCAGACGTCGCAGTGCACGCCGACCAGGCCGTAGCGGCTCTTGTCGAGGTCGAAGAACTCACCCTCCTGCTGGACGAAGGTCAGGTTGCCGTCGAGGTCATAGCGCCAGGCGTGGTACTTGCAGGTGAACTGCCTGCAGACACCGCTGGTCTCCTCCAACGGCATGTCGTTCCACACCAGCTTGTTGCCGCGGTGCCTGCAGATGTTGTGGTACGCCTTGACCTCACCAGAGGAGGTGCGCACCACGATGATCGACGTGTTGGCGACCTTCAGTTCCTTGGTGAAGTAGCTGCCTTTACGCGGAATCTGTTCGACGCGACCGACATTCAGCCACGCGCGCTTGAACACCGCTTTGCGCTCGGTCTCGTAGAACTCGGGGCTGATCGAATCCTCGTAGGAGACCGGCGCCGTTCCCAATTCTGGATAGTGCTGCGTCCAGCTGCCCTCGGGCGGTTTGGGGAAACGAGCCATTTGCCTCTCCTGTCCACTCCGGTATCGCCGACGGTATCTGCTTCCGGCGACAATCACAAGTAATTGATACTGCCCCGCGATTTCGGCGCGCTAACCGTCGCTCAGCGTGGTGTCGCTCAGCTTGGACAACTGCGCCGAAATCACTAGCGCGCCGGTAGACCCAGCACTCGCTGCGCGATGATGTTGCGTTGAATCTCCGAGGTGCCGCCGGAAATGGTGCCCGCAAAGGTGCCGATATAGCGCGCGAACCAGCTGCCGGTGAAAAGGTGTGGGCTGTAAGCGTTATAGCGCGCGGTGAGCGCTGGATGACGGATGCCCTCGACACCTGCGGCATCAAGGGCGTGGCTGGCGGCGTTCTGCTCGGCCTCCGACCCGAGCAACTTCAGCACCGAAACACCGGGGATGTCGCGCTCGCCGCGCGCGGCCTGCCCGAGTGCGGCCGAGCCCAACAGACGCAGCGCCTGATAGTCCATCACGATGGTGGCGAAGCGGTCGCGGTTCACCGCGCCGACGGGCCGGAAATCCTCGAGAAGCTGCTCTATCCGGTTGGCGAAGGCCGTCCACATCATCGTGCGTTCATGGCCGAGCGAGCCGTTGGCGACCTTCCATCCGCCGTTCAGCGGGCCGACCAGGTTTTCCGCAGGAACGCGAACGTCGCTGAAAAACACTTCGTTGAAGTCGATGCTGTCGCGGTCGAAGACCGAGGCGAACGGCCGGCGCTCCACCCCTGGCGTATCGGTGGGGATGAGCACTGCGCTGATCCCCTTGTGCTTCGGCGCCTCAGGATCGGTCCGGACGAACGTGACCAGCACATCGGCGTCGTGGGCCCCTGAGGTCCACACCTTTTGTCCGTTGACCACGAACTGGTCGCCTTCGAGAAGCGCGCGGGTGCTGAGCCCGGCCAGGTCCAAATTTTCCCCGGCTCGCTCACTGGTGCACCATCCTCGTGTCGGTGATCTTCTTCGAGGGTTTTCTGGTGCACCATCCGGTGTGTCGGTGATCTTGGATGGATTGCCGATGCACCCGAGGTGGCTGCTGGTTCATCGCCCTGCTCGCTCGACGCATCTGACGTCCAGCATGAGTTCTGCGGGGGCCAGCGGTTACCCGGGGCACGCCGACCGTCGACAGGGCTAAGCGCCTTTGAGCGCCGCACAGTGAGCGAACGAGCAGTCGTGCCCCGGTACCGCACGAGGGTGCCTCCCCACTGGGCTTAGCAGCGAGGAGGCTGTCATGAAGTCTGCCCGAAACACTCTGCCGACGGAACCCGTCAATGGCATCACCTGTGGCATCGACTGGGCGCGTGACGATCACGCTCTGTCGATCGTCGATGCCAAGGGCCGCGAAATCACCCGCAAGACGATCACTCACGATGCGGCGGGACTGCGCGATCTGCTCACCACGCTCGACCGGGCCGGTGCCCGCGAGGTCGCCATCGAACGTCCCGATGGCCCCGTCGTCGACGCCCTGCTCGACGCCGGTGTCACGGTGGTGGTGATCAGCCCCAACCAGGTCAAGAACCTGCGCGGTCGTTACGGCTCGGCCGGCAACAAGGACGACCGCTTCGATGCCTTCGTGCTGGCCGACACCCTGCGCACTGACCGCGCCCGGTTGCATCCGCTGCTGCCCGACACCGCGGCCACCGTCGCGCTGCGCCAGACCTGCCGCGCCCGCAAGGACCTCGTCGCCCACCGCGTCGCGGTAGCCAATCAGCTGCGCGCGCACCTGAAGATCGTGTTTCCCGGCGCGGTCGGCCTGTTCGCCGCGATCGACTCGCCGATCAGCCTGGCGTTCCTGACCCGCTTCGACTGCCAGGACCGGGCCGACTGGCTGTCGGTCACCCGCCTGTCCGCGTGGCTGGCCAACGCCAGCTACAGCGGCCGCACTCATCCCCACGACCTGTACCGCCGGCTGACCAGCGCTGCCCGCGCCACCAACGAGGTCACCGGTGCCCACATCACCGGTGCGTTCGTCGCGACACTGACCGCGCTCAACACCCAGATCACCGCCCTGGACGACAGCATCGCCGACCAACTCGCCGCCCACGCCGACGCGCACATCTTCACGTCCCTGCCCCGCTCGGGTACCTTCCGCGCAGCCCGACTGCTCTCCGAGATCGGCGACTGCCGCGCCCGCTACCCCACCCCCGAAGCGCTGACCTGCCTGGCCGGGGTAGCCCCCTCCACCCGCCAATCGGGCAAGATCACACACGTCGGATTCCGTTGGGCCGCCGACAAACAACTCCGCGATGCGGTCTGCGACTTCGCCGGCGACAGCCGACGAGCCAACCCCTGGGCCGCCGACCTCTACAACCGCGCACGCGCCCGCGGACACGACCACCCGCACGCTGTGCGCATCCTGGCCCGCGCCTGGCTCTACGTCATCTGGCACTGCTGGCAAGACCACACCACCTACGACCCCACCCAACATCGCGCGCTCCAAGCACTGCTCGAAAGACCCCAACCAGGGGCGGCTTGACACAGGGCAACTCATGCGTGCTCCTCGAGTTCGGTATGGGTGGCGGGGGCGAACGTGGCGTGGTCGGTGATGAGGTCGATGATTCGGCCCCACGCGCCGATGGGCAGATCGTGGCCGAGGCCGGTGATGGTCTCGAGGCGGGCACCGGGAATCGCTTGTGCGGTTGCCGAGCCGCCGCTCGGATGCACCATCCGGTCGCGGTCGCCGTGGATGACCAGAGTCGGAACGTCGATGTCGCCGACCTCTGCCGTGCGATCCCCCGACGCGAAGATGCCTGCCAGCTGCCGGACGATGCCCGCTGGGCTGGGGTCACGATCCCACGCGATGCTCGCGTACTCGCGCACCGCGTGCTCATCATACGGGAAGCCGTGGGACCCGATGTGGCGGAACATGTTCGCGGCCCGGTCCATCGCCTCGGCACGCGTCCGCGGCGGCCGCGACGTCAACATGCGCCGCCAGGTCGACAATGCCGGGCGGCCAAGACGGGGTGCCCCAGTGGTCGACATGATCGATGTCAACGTGCGAACCCTGCCGGGATGCTGCGCGGCGACAGTCTGGGCGATCATCCCGCCCATCGAGATACCGACCAGATGGGCATCGACGTATCCGAGTGCGTCGAGCAGCCCGACGGTGTCGCGCGCCATGTCGCCGAGGTGGTACTGGTTGCGGCCCCGCAACATCGCTACCGGGTTCGGCGGCGGATACCTCATATGGGTCGACCGGCCGGCGTCCCTGTTGTCGAACCGTGTCACTCTGAAGCCATGTCCGGCCAGGGCGGCGACGAAATCAGTTGGCCATGAGTGCAATTGCTGCCCGAGGCCGGCGATCAGCAGGATCGGTGGGTCGCCGGGCTCGCCGGTCTGGTCGTAGCACAGTTCGACGCCGCGGCCGACGTCGACGAGCACCTCCTCGCGCGCGGTCATGCCGATGCTCGCTGCGTCTGGCCTGCGTTTGCGGCTGACTTCGTCGTTCGGCGATACACCACGGCGCGGCCACCATGTGCTGGCGCCGTCGCGACTCCACGCGAGTGGAGCCGTTCGCCAGCGGCGTAGGTGGTGCCGAAGTCGAATTCGCGCAGCAAGCGTTCGCAGCGTGACGTTCATCTCCATGTTGGCGAACGCCGCACCGATACAGCGGCGGACGCCGCCGCCGTAGGGAATCCACGCGTAGTTGTCCGGCGGGTTGCCGACGAATCGGTCGGGATTGAAGGCCTTGGCGTCGGCGAAGCTGTCCTCGGAGGCGTGCGCCAGCGAGATGCTGGCAAGAACGGCGGTACGTTCGGGAATGACCCACTCCCCCAACTGGATCCGGGTCTTCGTCATCCGAGCGGTGCCGTTGATCACCGGGCGGGCGCGCTGCACCTCCCAGATCGTGGCCTGCACCAGCTCGGAGCCTCCAGCGTCGACCTCGGCGGTCAATCGTGCGAGCAACCGCGGGTGGCGGCGCAGCCGCTCGACCGTCCACGCCAGCGTCGTCGCAGTCGTTTCATGGCCTGCGGCCAGCAGGGTCAGCAGTTCGTCTGCGACATGGTCATCGGAGATCGGTGACCCGTCCTCATAGCGTGCCTGCAGCATCAGCGAGAGGACATCGTTTCGGTCGTCGAACTTCGGGTCGTTTCGGATGTCGGAGATCAGCCGCGCAATGATGTCGTCATAGCGCTGGCGATACGACGACAGCTTCCCGCCAGGGCTCCACGCACCGAAGTCTCGGCGAACGATCGGAGGCATCACGGCCAGCCGTGAGGCGTTGAGCACCATCGGCGGCAGTAGCTCTCGTAATTCGTCCAGCGCGGCGCCCTCGGCGCCGAACACCGTCCGCAGGATCGCGTTGAGGGTGATGCGCATCATCGACGGCATGGTTTCGAATTCCCTGCCTTCGGGCCACGACGCGGTCTCGCGCAACACCTCTTCTTCGACGATCGCTTCGTAGGAGGCCATCCGCTTGCCGTGGAGCGGCGGAACGAGCAGCTTGCGGCGCTCGCGGTGCTCGGTGCCGTCGAGGCTGAAGGTCGAGCCGGGACCGAACATCTCACCGAGCACGCCTGCCCTGGCAATGAGATCGGTGTTCGTGGTGAACAGAGTCCTTGATCAACACGGGATCGCTGACCACGACGGTCTCGCCGAAGATCGGCAGCCGCAGCGTGAACGCCGACCCGTATCGCTTGGCCAGTGCGGCAACGGATTTCTCCCGGGCGGCGACAAAGCCAACACCCTGCAGGAGCTTCGGTATCCGCGGTGCGGGCGGCAGTCTCACCGGGTCCGTGGTCGCCACAGCCATCTCGTCACCCTTCGTGGTGGTACTCCAAGGTACCGAGTCACGGTACGCCTTAGTACCGAACTTCACAACCCCCTTTGCACACGAGTCCAATAGTGGTACTGTCTGGTACCGAACTGGTACTTGGCCGTACCAGCAGGCCCGGCGAGAGGTGCAGCCCAATGACGAGTGAGCCGGTCGAATACACCGACGTTCTGATCGTCGGGGCAGGATTGTCCGGCGTCGGTGCCGCGTGCCAGCTGCGCCAGGAGTGCCCAGACAAGTCGATGGTCATCCTCGAAGCCCGCGACGCCGTCGGCGGCACATGGGACCTGTTCCGGTATCCCGGCATCCGATCGGACTCCGATATGTTCACCCTCGGCTACCGGTTCCGGCCATGGACCGATGCAAAGGCGATCGCGGACGGCCCGAGCATTCTGCGCTACATCCACGACACCGCCGAGGAGTTCGACGTGCGGCGGCTCATTCGGCTGAATCACCGTGTGGCGAATGCCAATTGGGACAGCGCCGAAGCACGCTGGATCGTACAGGTACATCGCCCCGATACCGACGAACTTGTCACAGATCAGCTGCTCGTTTCTGTACGTCTGCACCGGCTACTACCGCTACGACGAGGGTTTCAGCCCGGAATTCCCTGGCGTTGAACACTATGAGCGCCTCCATGGGCCGGTGATCCACCCGCAGCACTGGCCCGAGGATCTCGATTACCGCGGCAAGCGGGTGGTGGTCATCGGCAGCGGCGCCACCGCGGTGACGCTGGTGCCTTCGCTGGCCGAATCGGCCGCACACGTGACGATGCTCCAGCGCTCGCCGACCTATGTCGCATCGCGGCCCGCCAGCGACGCGATCGCCGATCGGCTGCGTGGCGTGGCTGCCGCAGAAGCTTCGCCTACGCAATCGTGCGGTGGAAGAACGCATTACAAGCAATCGCGATGTTCAACCTGAGCCGTCGTCGCCCCGAGATGATGAAGTCGATGCTCCGCAAGGCCGCGATCAAGCAGCTGCCAGACGGCTATGCCGTCGACACCCACTTCGCTCCGTCGTACAACCCGTGGGACCAGCGGATGTGTCTGATTCCCGACGGCGATCTGTTCACGGCCATCCGCGACGGCCGTGCATCGGTTGTCACCGACCGCATCGACACCTTCACCGAATCCGGCATCCGGCTGCAGTCGGGTGCCGAGCTGGAGGCCGACATCGTCGTCAGCGCCACCGGACTGAACCTGCTCGCTATCGGCGGGATGCAGCTCGAAGTCGACGGACGCGCGGTGGACCTGTCAAAGACGGTGTCCTACAAGGGCATGATGCTCTCGGACGTGCCGAACTTCGCGTGGACGATCGGCTACACGAACGCGTCGTGGACGCTGAAGGCCGACTTGGTGGCCGAGTACGTGTGCCGGCTACTCAAGCACATGGACGCCAACGGCCATGCGGCCGTTACGCCCGATGCGGCCGGTACCACCGCGGCCGGCCCGTTCCTTGACCTGGCGTCCGGATACGTCACGCGAAGCCTGGCAGAGCTGCCCAGGCAGGGCGACCGAGCGCCGTGGCGGCTGCATCAGAACTACGTCAAGGACGTCGGCTTGCTGCGCCGCGGCCCGATCGACGATGGTGTGGTGTTCACGCCGGCCGCGGCCGTCGCGGAAGATCGGGCGAGGAGCATCGCGTAATGCGGGTCGAGTGGGACGAAAGCCGTTGTGCGCTATCCGGTTTGTGCACGGGATTGGCACCCGATGTGTTCAGCCTCGATGACGATGCCCGGCTGGTCGTCAGTGCCGAGCTCGACGACGAGCAGCGGCAGGCGGCTCAGGATGCCGCCGACTCATGCCCGACGCAGGCGATCACCGTCGTCGGCTAGTCGGCACGCGGAGCAAGCAGCGCAATCGACGCGTCCACGGCTTCGTCGGTGACGTCGCTCATCCGGCCACCCTCCTCGACGGTGATCGCGGTGAGTTCCTGCAGGCCACCAAGCAGCATGATGATGCGTTGCCGGGAGAATGGACCGACGCCTGCGGCGCGGAACTCTCCGGTGTCAGCCAACGCCCTAACCATGTCGATGAAGTTCTCCATCGCATCGCGCTGCAGCCCGCGCGCGGCGTCTCCCAAAGACGGCACGTCGCGGATCCAGCTCAGCATGAGCGAGGACCGGGATTCCCCTGACGAGATCCACGCCTCGATCGCCTGCCGCACCTGACTTTTCCATGGCGCGTTCGCGTCGACGGCGGACGATATCTGTCTGACTTGCTCGGCATTCGCCTCAGTGAGAAGCGCGACAAAGCAGGCTTCCCTGCTGTCGAAGTGTTCGTAGAAGGTGCGCCGCGACGTGCGCGCCCGTCGCACGATATCGGCGACCGTGGTCCGTGGGTAGCCGTCCTCGGCGATACCTTCCTCCAGAGCATCAAGGAGACGTTGGCGGAAGTTGCTCTTGTCCTCGTCAGCGCCTGGCCGCTCCGCCGTCTCGGCCGCCGTCAATTCATGCCCCTCATGTCACAGGCATCGTACTGCGACGTGCGAAAACGACCTCGTTGAGCTTGGTGGCCAGGGCCGGGATCGAACCGGCGACCTTCCGCTTTTCAGGCGGACGCTCGTACCAACTGAGCTACCTGGCCGGAAGGCATCGGTGTGCCTCGCCGTGGTGGCGACCCTGACGGGACTCGAACCCGCGACCTCCGCCGTGACAGGGCGGCGCGCTAACCAACTGCGCCACAGGGCCTTACTGTGTGCCACTCCCACCGCTGTGGTCGTTGCGTGTACCCCCAACGGGATTCGAACCCGTGCTACCGCCGTGAAAGGGCGGCGTCCTAGGCCACTAGACGATGGGGGCCCAATCCGAATCTCTCCGGGGTACCCGCAGCGCATCACGCTGGGAGCCTCGATAGCTTAGGTTACCGGGACACCAATCCTCAAACGAGGCTGCCCGAGCCACCCAGTATCCTGATCCTCCGCGCCCCTATAGCTCAGTTGGTAGAGCTACGGACTTTTAATCCGCAGGTCGTAGGTTCGAGCCCTACTGGGGGCACTGGGAAGGTGTATGACCTCGGCTGATGGTTGACATTTCTACTTCAGTTGATGGCCGACAGTGTTTCGGCTGATGCTTTACACCTACTTCGGCTGATCCTTGACACTCCCTAGTTGATGTCTGACGGTGTCATCGGCGGCCATATGACCTTGTCGTCGAGCGCACGCTTGTGTCCGTTGTCTATCGGGATTTGTGTTCACGACCGTACGTTCGGCGCAGGGCAAGTTGGTGTGTGAGCTCAGTCGCCGCCCTGGCCACCCTTCTTGTGGCCGTTGCCATTTCCGTTCTGGCCACGTTTATTTGGGGGCGGTTGCTCTACGAGTACCGGCGTCGTGGTTGTCGGCAGCGCCGACGTGGTGACCGGCGGAGGCACCGTAGTGCTCGTGGTGACGGGCTCGGGCACGGCAGGACCCGACGCCGAATCGACGATGAAGGCGACCGCAGCGACGAGTACCGCGATCACCACAGCCGCAAGGAGCAACCATCGCGGCCGGTTGCGACGGCCGCGGCCACCACCATCGTCGCCGGGTCGGGCAGCGGGGCCGCCAGCACCCGGGTCGGCGGACGCATGACTGGCCCGACCCCGCCGGCCAGCGCTGCGCGCATTTCGTCGGCGCTGCCGAAACGCCATCCCGGCTCACGTGCCATCGCACGTTCGATCACCGCCGCCAGCGCCGGGTCGACGTCGGGACGCAGTACGGCCAGCGGCACGGGCGTGTCCTCGGCGACAGCGCGGGCCAACTCGGCCAGGCTCTCCTGCGGGAAGGCCCGGCGCCCGGTCAGCGCTTCGTAGCCCACGACGCCGACCGCATAGAGGTCGTCGGTGGCAGACGCCGGCCTGCCAGCGATCCGGTCGGCGGACAGATAGGCCATGGTGCCGACGATCTGGCCCGTCAGCGTGTGGGCGGATGCCTGCGCTCTTCGCGATGCCGAAGTCGGCCAGCTTCGCGTCGCCGAACGCCGAGAACAAGATGTTCGCCGGCTTGATATCGCGATGCAGGATGCCTGCCGCATGGGCCGCGGCAAGCGCCGACAGCACGTCGTCCAGGATCGACCGCACCTGCGGCCGCGGCAGTGGTCCCCGCGCGATGTCGTCCGCCAGCGTGTGCCCGGACAGCCGCTCCATGACGATGTAGGGCGTTCCTGCGTGCTCCCCGCTGTCGTGGACGGACACGATGTGCGGATGGTTGAGCGCCGCGGCCGCGCGCGCCTCGACCTCGAAGCGCATCCGGTCGTCGGGTTGCTGTGATGAACATCGGGTGCAGCAGCTTGACCGCGACCGGACGGTCGAGGCGGATATCCCAGCCGTCGCGGACCTCTGCCATGCCGCCGCGCCCCAGGATGCCCCGCAGTTCATAGCGGCCACCAAGTAGCTCTGGCGCCTGCATACCTCAAACCTAGCCGGTCTGCACCGGCGTCAAACATTGACTACGTGCTGATATGCGGCGCCGGGATGGCGATCGGCGCAGGGGTCGCGATGAACTCGACAGCGTTCGCGATCCCTTCGGCGATCGCCTCGATGACGTGCACACCGACGGTCAGCGGAGTCATCATCACCGTCAGCGGCGTCGGCGGCTGGCGTGTAGGCGTGCGTCATCTCCGAGGCCGTCGTTGCCGACGCAGGTGCGGGCGCGGAGATACACGACCCCAGCCCTAAGCCGCTGCGGCGATCAACGAGATCACCGCACTGCCAAGGGACCGGATAACGCGCATACGAGAATCGTGCCCCATAAACCGCCAATGGCATAGCGGAAAACGCCGAACCGATACCGCGAAGGCATGGTGGGCACCGCTAGCGGTGTTCGGCCAGCAGCGCAGCGGGCTGATACTGGCCTCCCGCGCGTCGTCCTTCTCTCGAGCGAAACTTCCGCCGAATCGTAGAATCAACTTCGATGCTCTACCAGCAAGTCCACAGGTCTTTCTTGCGACGGCACCCCTTGGTGGCCGGCGCCGGGTTGGCGTTGACGATGTGGTGGCTGAACAACGGGTGGTATGAGGCCGTGGCGGCACAGCCATCCTCGGCTTGCTGATCTTCGTCGCACGCCGCAGGCGGGCTCTCGTTGTCCGCGACGCGGGGTTGCGGGCCCGCGCCGAATTCGAGTTCAGGCTGAGCCTTGCCGGTGATCCCCGCGGCGTCTTCGGCCGCTATCCGCCCGTGCAGCCCGGCTGGTTTCCCGATCCGCAAAATCGTTCTCAGATGCGCTATTTCGACGGTGCGCTGTGGACGCCCTACGCGCGGCCGCGGTAGGACGGTTCAGACCTCGGGGCAGTAGTGCATCGGCTGGCCGCGCCTGTCAAGCGGCGGCAAGTTGCGCGCAGGCGTCTGCGGCAGTGGCGTGTCGACGGGGACGCGTCCCGATGCGCGGTCAAGACCGGCGCGGGCGCGTGGATGCTTGCGAGCCCGTTTCGGCAAGAGCGAGAACATGATTCGCACCACGCCGCAGAGACGACGGTGCAACCATTCGTCACGGTCAGACCAGCTGAAGCCCAGCAGGTCGCGCACCGGCTGATCGTAGAGGCCGATGCACAGCCATCGCATGAGCGGAGCGATGATGTGGCGCTGCATCGGCGTGTACACCGCGTCGGGAACCCGCTGCATGAACCACGGCTTTCCGTAGCTCTCGAGGGCGAGCACGTCGCGGGTTGCCTTGTTGTCCTCTAACACGTTGCGGCACATGTGATCCCAGTAGACCTGGAAGTCCTCCCACGTCTCGGGCACTGGACGCATGCTCATCCCGTACATCCGGTACCACGCGACGTGCTCGTCGAAAAGCTGACGCTTCTCGTCCTCGGTGATCCCTCCGCAGAACTTGTCCGCTACGAGGATGGTGCCGACGAAGAACGTCGAGTGTGCCCAGTAGAAGACGTCGGGGTTGAGCGCGTGGTAGCGACGGCCCTTCGCGTCGACGCCCTTGATGTCGGTGTGGTACTCGCGCACCTCGGCACCGGTCACCGGGGCGCGATCGCCGTCGAAGACAACGCCGCCGATCGGATACAGCGACCGCAGCACCCGCTGCCACGGTTCCCGGGTGAAGGTCGAATGCTCCTCGACCGCCGCACCGAGCTGCGGATGCATGTTCTGCATCGAGCCGGCCCACGGGCCCTGCAGCATGCCGCGCCAGTCGCCGAAGTACTTCCAGGTCAGCGAGCCAGGCCCGAGGGGCTCGGGCGGCGCGTCGTATCCGCCGGGTGCGATCGGGCAGCCGGACGCGGGTGAGGTGGATCCGGTGGTCACCGGGCACGCCTCAGACGTATCTTGAGTCACTGATGAGCTTCCGCCATTCTGACGTAAATTCTGACTACGGGTGTTGTCACCCAGTAGCTTAGGGAGTGATGTGACTTCCGGTCAACGACGAGGCCGCTGGTCTGGCGTTCCGCTGCAGGACCGCCAGCTCCTTCGCCGCGACGAACTGATCGCCGCAGGCGTCGAACTGTTGGGCAGCGAGAACGGGCCTGCCCTGACGGTGCGCGCCGTCTGCCGCGCGACCGGACTGACCGAGCGCTACTTCTACGAGAGCTTCGCCGACCGCGACGAGTTCGTCCGCGGGGTCTACGACGACGTGTGCACACGGGCGATGTCGACGCTGATGAACGCCGAAACACCGCGCGATGCCGTCGAGCGCTTCGTCGCGTTGATGGTCGACGACCCGACGCGCGGGAGGGTGCTGCTGCTGGCGCCCGGGGTGGAACCCGTACTGACCCGCTCGGGCGCCGAGTGGATGCCCAACTTCATCGACCTGCTGCAGCGCAAGCTGACCCGGATCACCGATCCCGCAGTCCAGGCCATGGTCGCCACCGGCTTGATCGGCGCGCTGACGGCGTTGTTCTCGGCTTATCTGAATGGCCGACTGACGGCGACACGGGAGCAGTTCATCAACTACTGCGTAGACATGCTGCTCAGCCGGGTGTCGAGCTACTGACTGCTGCTGCGGTGGCGGCCTGGTCGGCCGCGGCCTTCGCTTCGCGGCCCTCTGGGCTGGCCACCGAGGCGCCTGGGTTGGTCGCCGTCGCGTATCCGCCGTTGCAGTTCAGGTTGAGCCGCACTTCGCTGGTAACTGTTTCGAATACGGTGTCAGTTGCCTTCGGCCTGACAAACGACGGTGAGAGACTCCCCGCGACGATGCACTCATCCTGCTGCAACGTGTCACCGAACCTTGCGGCGACTATCGGAGTTCCGCCGGCGTCCTTTATCGCTTGGGCCGCATCAGCGTAGGTCTTGCCGGCGTAATCGTCCGCCGCCGCCATGCTGGTGCCGAATAGGCCCATGCAGGCCGATGCGGCTACGACAGAACCGGCGAACAGAACGATGGACTTTTTCACTGAGGCCGACCTCCGAAGTATCTGAGTGATCCCTGCACGAAAGCTGATGGCGGAAGCATATTCGCATGCCAGCCTCACCGCCACCGGTCGGGCATCGTCTACGTCAGCCGGCGTTGTCCTGGGAGTTCAACGCCTGTCGGCCTTCGGGGCTGCCAGCAGAGTTTCCCGGCGAACCGGCCGATGCGACGGTGGCAGTGCAGTTCAGCGCCACCATAACCGCGTCATACTTGGGCTTCTCATAGACTTGGGTGACACTCGTCCTGACCCACGCGTTGGTGACGATGCATTGGCTTTCATCGGTTCTTCCGCCGATTCGGGTGGCGATGACCGCCTTGGAGCCCGTTGCCTGGATGGATTGCACCGCATCTTGGTACGTCTGGCCCACAACGTCGGGAACCGCGGCGGCGATGCCCGCTCCGACTGAGATGGTTGCTGCGACGCCGGCAGCAGCGCCGAAAAGGACACTGAGCGTCTTCATCAGCCCGAACCTCCGAGAGTCGTCAATGTAGCCGCGGTAGCAAATCCGGGCCTGGACAGATTGCCTCGCCAGATCGTACCGCGATCCAACGTGGCGTATGAGACAGATGTGACACTCTGCGAAGAGACTTGAATGTCACCGGGGGACACAGATATATTGAGTGCTACCAACAGATACAGATAACTGGGAGGGACCATGGCGCAAGACCTGACCGATCTGCAGCTGTTACACGAGCTGGAACCGGTGGTTGAGACGAACATCAACCGGCACCTGTCGATGCGCAAGGACTGGAACCCCCACGACTACATCCCGTGGTCCGACGGCAAGAACTATTACGCCCTCGGGGGCCAGGACTGGGATCCCGAGCAGTCGAAGTTGTCCGAGATCGCCCAGACGGCGATGTTGCAGAACCTTTTGACCGAGGACAACCTGCCGTCGTATCACCGCGAGATCGCGATGAACTTCAGCATGGACGGCCCATGGGGCTGGTGGGTCAACCGCTGGACCGCCGAGGAGAACCGGCACGGCATCGCCCTGCGCGACTACTTGGTCGTCACGCGCGCCATCGACCCGGTCGAGCTGGAGCAGCTTCGCGTCGAGCAGGTCACTCGCGGCTTCAGCCCCGGCCAGGGCCCGCAGGGCGAGATGTTCGCGGAGAGCCTGTTCGACTCCGTCATCTACGTGACGTTCCAGGAGCTCGCCACCCGCGTCTCGCACCGCAACACCGGCAAGGCATGCCAGGAGACAGTCGCCGACCAACTGCTGCAACGGGTTTCGGCGGACGAGAACCTGCACATGATCTTCTACCGCGACGTGTCAGCGCTGCCGGGTTTGATATCGCACCCGACCAGGCCATGCGGTCATTGCACCGCGTGCTGCGCAACTTCAAGATGCCCGGATACACCGTGCCCGAGTTCCGTCGCAAGGCCGTGATCATCGCCGTCGGCGGCGTATACGATCCGCGCATCCACCTCGACGACGTCGTGAAGCCCGTCCTGAAGAAGTGGCGCATCTTCGAGCGCGAGGACTTCACCGGCGAGGCCGCGGCCATGCGCGACGACCTCGGCAAGCTCATCGAGGAGCTCGAGGACACCTGCGAGAAGTTCGAGATCGCCAAGGTGCGCCGTCAAGAGCGCGAAGGCAAGGTCGCCGAGAAGAAGGCGGCCAAGAATCTCTTGGTCACGTCATCAGCGTCCTAGCTGAGTCCAAGCCCGGGCTGCGGATCGGGCCTATCGCGCTGCGCAGCCCTGTCGTGCTGGCGCCGATGGCCGGTGTGACAAATGTCGCATTTCGAACGCTGTGCAGGGAACTGGAAGATGGCACGGGCCGGAACCATCAGCGGCCTGTACGTGTGCGAGATGGTGACCGCGCGTGCGCTCGTCGAGCGCCATCCGGTCGACCATGCACATGACGACGTTCGCACCGGACGAGTCGCCCCGCTCGCTGCAGCTCTACACCGTCGACCCCGATACCACCTTCGCCGCGGCCAAAATGATCGCTGACGAGGGATTAGCCGACCACATCGACATGAACTTCGGCTGCCCGGTGCCCAAGGTCACCCGTCGCGGCGGAGGCGCCGCGTTGCCGTTCAAGCGGCGGCTGTTCGGGCAGATCGTGGCCGCGGCTGCTGTCGCGGCAACAGAAGGCACGGACATTCCAGTCACCGTGAAGTTCCGGATCGGCATCGACGACGCCCACCACACCCACCTGGACGCGGGGCGGATCGCCGCCGACGAGGGTGCGGCCGCCGTCGCGCTGCATGCCCGCACGGCGGCTCAGCGCTACTCCGGAACCGCCGACTGGGAGCAGATTGCCCTGCTCAAGCAGCACGTCACGACCGTCCCGGTGCTTGGCAACGGCGATATCTTCGACGCCGACGACGCGCTGGCGATGATGGCCGCCACGGGGTGCGACGGTGTCGTCATCGGCCGCGGCTGCCTGGGCAGGCCATGGTTGTTCGCCGAACTGTCGGCCGCGTTCGCAGGCACGACGCCGGCCACTCCGCCCACTCTCGGCGAGGTCGCGGCCATCATGCGGCGTCACGGCCAGCTGTTGGCCGCGCATTTCGGTGAGGACAAGGGCATGCGTGACATGCGTAAACACATCGCGTGGTACCTGCATGGCTTCCCCGCCGGCGCCGACCTGCGACGGGCATTGGCCCTGGTCAAGACGCTCAGCGAGCTGGAGACGCTGCTCGATCAGCTCGACCCGCAGGTGCCGTTCCCGGAGGCCGCGACCGGCCCGCGAGGCAGGCAGGGGTCGCCGGCGTCGGTGGCGCTGCCACAGGGCTGGCTGGCCGATCCCGACGACTGCACGGTGCCCGCGGGAGCAGACGTCATGAACTCGGGAGGCTAAACCGAGACGTTCTCGGTACCGTCGGTGGACTGGCCGTACTCTCAGGATGTCTCAGTACGATACGAGTCTTGTCGTATCTGGCTCCAATGGCGGAGCCCGCAGAGTGCTGCTACACGAACAAGGGGCAGACAAGACCACTGCGTACGCCCATGCGCGCCGCCGCGCACGATGGTTAAGAGTCGGAGGCCGGTAGGAACATGAGTGACGGCGATAACGCCACTCCTGGCCCTCCCAGGCTGCCTGGGCCACCGGATGCTGGCGGCGACAATCAATGGCTTACCCGAACTCCGCGGCCGTCGCCAGGCGCCGCGCCGTGGGAGCGCAACGGCACCTCCGAATCCGAGTACGCCGAGAAGTCCAGGCAGACCGGCAATAACCACACCGACGGCGTGACGGTTGCCGACCTGATCGCGAAGGTGCACGGCGATGCGAGTGTTCCCGAGGAACTGAGGCGCATCCGCCGCGAACCCGATGCGCCGCCGCCGCAGGCGCCGCCACCACCGATACCGCCACCGGCCCCACGCACCGAGGTCATCGCGGCAGTCTGGCGGCGCGTAGCCCCTGACCCAGACAGCGCGGACACCGATGTGATCCCCGTCGTCTCGATGCCGTACTCGGAGCTACCCGACCTCGCGCATGTGCGCCGGGCAGACCGAGTGCCACCGTCGCATGGCGCGGCCGCGAAGGCACTGAAGGGGTCCGGGCCGCGCAAACGCCGCAAGACGATGGCTGCCGGCCGCACGGCCGCCGCCCTCATTGCTGTGCTCGCGCTAGCGATGACCGGTGCGGCCTGGCAATGGCAGTCGTCAAAGAACAACATGCTCAACAGGGTCTCCGCACTTGACCCGAATTCACGCGACATCGTCGATCCGAACGCACAGTTCGGTGACGAGAACTTCTTGATCGTCGGCGTGGACAGCCGATTCGGCCAGAACAGCGACATGGGCGCGGGGACCACAGCGGACGCGGCCGGTTCGCGGTCGGACACCGTCATGCTGGTGAACATCCCGGCCAGTCGCAAACGCGTTGTCGCCGTGTCGTTCCCGCGTGACCTGGCGATCACGCCGATGAAGTGTGAACCGTGGAACGCGGAGACCGGTGAATACGGTCCGGTATATGACAAGCAATCGGCAAGCTACGGGGACGATCAGGTCTACACCGAGACCAAGCTGAACTCAGCGTACGCCGTTGGCGGCCCCAAGTGCCTGGTCAAGGTGATCCAGAAGCTGTCCGGTTTGTCCATAAACCGGTTCATGGCAGTGGATTTCGCCGGATTCGCGAAGATGGTGGACGCCGTCGGTGGTGTCGAGGTGTGCAGCACGACGCCACTTGAGGACTACGAGCTCGGCACCGTGCTGGCCAACGCCGGCCGCCAGATCGTCGACGGCCACACCGCGTTGCAGTACGTGCGCGCCCGCCAGGTGACCACCGAGGTCAACGGCGACTACGGCCGCATCAAGCGCCAGCAGCTGTTCTTGTCGTCGCTGCTGCGATCGCTGATCTCCAAGGAAGTGTTCTTCTCGCTGTCCAAGCTCAACAACGTGGTCAACATGTTCATCGAGGACAGCTACGTCGACAACATCAAGACCAAGGACCTCGTCGACCTCGGCCAGTCGATCCAGGGCGTGAATGCGGGCCGGATCACCTTCGTCACCGTGCCTACCACGGGCCAGACCGATTCCGACGGCAACGAGCCGCCGCGCATGCAGGACATGCATTCGCTCTTCGACGCGATCATCAACGACGACCCGCTGCCCGAGGAGAAGAACGCCGACAACACTCCGGTGCCCGGCACTCCGCAGTCCGAGAGCGCGACGCCGGATTTGGCGAGCAAGGCGCCCAGTTCGAGGCCGACGGCTGGTCCGGAGAATGCCGAGCTGGTGGACGCGGTGACCACGAATCCACGAGACGTCACCGTGCGCGTCTCGAACTCGACCGGCGAGGACGGGCTGGCCAACACCGCGGCCAGCGAACTTCAGTCGCACGGCTTCAACGTCACAACTCCCGACGACTACCCCGGGCCACTGACCTCGACGACGGTGTTCTTCTCGCCGGGCAACGAGCAGGCCGCAGCGACGGTCGCGTCGTCGTTCACCAACCCCACCATCGAACGGGTCACCGGCATGGGCGACGTGGTGCGGGTCGTGCTGGGACGCGACTTCTACTCGGTCGCGCCACCGTCGCCGAGCGGCTCGCCCGTGCAGGTACACGTCGTACGCGGCACCAGCTCCCCACCGACGCGCCTGCCCGAGGATCTGACCGTCACGAACGCCGCCGACACCACCTGCGAATAGCCGCAGCAGCATCAGCTGTAACACCGTTTTGGGCAGTCGGCATTCACCTTTCGTTCACCGTGGCCGTCGTGACCTTTCGCCGACGGACCCCTAGGCTTGGCACATGCGAACCGCGTACCACGAGCAACTGGATGCCTTGACAGACCAGCTCGGCGAGATGTGCGGGCTGGCGGGCGCTGCCATGGAACGCGCCACACAGGCCCTGCTGCAGGCCGATCTGGTGCTCGCCGAGCAGGTCATCACCGACCACGAGCAGATGACCACGATGAGCGCCAAGGCGGAGGAGTCCGCGTTTGTGCTACTGGCGCTGCAGGCGCCGGTCGCAGGCGATCTGCGGGCCATCGTCTCCTCGATCCAGATCGTCGCCGACGTCGACCGGATGGGCGCGCTCGCGCTGCACGTCGCCAAGATCGCCAGGCGCCGCCATCCGCAACATGCGCTGCCCGAAGAGGTCAACGGCTACTTCGCCGAAATGGGCAGGGTTGCAGTCGAATTGGGCAACAGCGCCCAGGAGGTGCTGATCACCCGCGATCCGGAGAAGGCCGCACGGATCCGCGAAGAAGACGACGCGATGGACGACCTGCACCGTCACCTGTTCACCGTGCTGATGGACCGAGAGTGGAAGCACGGGGTGGCCGCTGCCGTCGACGTGACGCTGCTTGGCCGCTTCTACGAGCGGTTCGCCGACCATGCCGTCGAGGTTGCCCGCCGCGTCATCTTCCAGGTCACTGGCAAACACCCCGACGAGGAAGTCATCCCCACCGCGCGCTGAGCGGGCTGCTCGTCACGGTCGCAGCACGATCTTTCCCCTGGTGTGCCGCTGCTCCAGCGTGCGGTACGCCTCTTGTACCTGGTCAAGCGGGTACTCCGCCGCGATCGGTACCTCGAGCTCGCCCGACGGCGATCAGGTCCGCAAGCTCGGCCAGCACGGTGGCGTTGCCTGCGTCGGCGTTGCCCTCGCCCTTGACCGCGAACCTCTCGATGGCCGGGAAGTCGATGATGGTGTCGACCCGTTGGGGATCGATGCCGAGTTCAGTCACCGCGAGTTCGACGTAGCCGCCGCCGAAGAAGTCCAGAAATGCGTCGATCTGCCCCCCGGGCGCCGCGGCTCGTAGCCGATCGGCAAGGCCGTCACCGTAATTGACTGGGATGACGCCGTGCGCGGTGAGCCAGTCGTCGTTCGAAGGCCCTGCGATTCCCAGCACGATGGCGCCTGCGCGCCTGGCAAGTTGCACGGCGATGGTGCCGACCCCGCCTGCCGCGCCCGCGACGGCGACTGTGTCGCCGGGCTTCAACGCGACCGCGCGCACTGCGGCATACGCAGTGGTGCCTGCGACATACAGGCTGCCCGCGACCTGCCACGACACTTCCGCCGGTTTGGCGGTCAGCTGTCCGGCCGGAACGACGACGAACTGCGCATGGCTGGCGCGGTCATCGGTGAAGCCGAGCACCTCGTCGCCGACGCCGAACGTGTCGACGCCGTCGCCGACTTCGGCAACGACGCCCGCCATGTCGCTGCCCTGGCCGGACGGAAACGTTGCGGGCCAACGGTCGTGCAGCGCGCCGCGGCGGATCATCGCCTCACCGGGATTGATCGCGGCCGCCTTCACCTCGACGAGGACCTCACCGGCGGCGGGCACCGGTTTCGGGACGTCGCGTACCTCCAAGACGTCGGCCTCGCCATACCGATCGAACTGCACTGCTTTGCTCATAGGGGCTATGACCGCGAGCGGCAGCGAGTTATTCCGGCGGTTCATTCAGATCGGTTCGATGGCCGGTCTGACGATGAACCTGTCCGCAGGGATCCTGCGCGGCAACGGAATCACCATCTCCGGAATCGGAATCGGGTTCGGCAGAGTGCCGTCCGAGGTGCTGATGCGTACCCGCATCGAGGCACTGCCACGGCCTTTCGCGATGATCGCGGCCGAGCCGTCGGGAACGCGAGTGGTGTTGACGCCCTAACCGAAGCGGCCGGAGATGTAGTCCTCCGTGGCCTTCTCGTTCGGGTTGGAGAAGATCTTCTCGGTGTCGTCGATCTCGACCAACATTCCCGGCTTCCCGGTGGCCTCGAGGTTGAAGAACGCGGTCTGATCACTCACCCGCGCGGCCTGCTGCATGTTGTGCGTGACGATCACGATCGTGAATTCCTGCTTCAACTCCGCGATCAGGTCCTCGATCGCCAGCGTGGAAATCGGGTCAAGCGCCGAACACGGCTCGTCCATCAGCAGCACATCCGGCTGCACGGCGATCGCGCGGGCGATGCACAGCCGCTGCTGCTGACCGCCCGACAAACCGCCGCCGGGCTTCTCGAGCCGGTCCTTGACCTCGTTCCACAGGTTGGCGCCCTTGAGTGAGCGTTCGGCAACCTCGTCGAGCGCTCTTCTTGTTGCGAACGCCCTGGAGCTTGAGCCCTGCCACCACATTGTCGCGAATCGACATGGTGGGGAACGGGTTTGGCCGCTGGAACACCATGCCGATGGTCTTGCGAACGCCGACCGGGTCCACCCCTGCGCCGTAGATGTCCTCGCCGTCCAGAAGCACCGAACCCTCGACGCGGGCGCCGGGGATCACCTCGTGCATGCGGTTCAGCGTCCGCAGCACCGTCGACTTGCCGCAGCCCGACGGTCCGATGAACGCCGTTACGCTGCGGGGCTGAACAGACAGCGCGACATCGGCAACGGCGTGGAATGCGCCGTAGTAGATGTTGACGTCCTTGAGGTCCAACCGCTTGGCCACGTGTTGCTCCTAAACCTTCTTGGGGGCAAAGATCTTCGCGACGAAGCGCGCCCCGATGTTGAGTATCGCGATCAGCAGGATGAGGGTAAGCGCTGCGCCCCACAGCCGGTCGGTTGGCACGGGGTTTGCGCCTGCGCCCGCCGAGATCTGGTCGTACATCATGCCGGGCAGCGAGCCCATGAAACCGCCGAACATGTCGAAGTTCATCGCCTGCGCGTAGCCGACCAGAATCAGCAGCGGTGCGGTCTCACCCATCACTCGGGCAAGCGCAAGCATGATCCCAGTGACGATGCCCGACAGCGCCGTCGGGATGACGATGCGCAAGATGGTCTTCCACTTCGGCACGCCCAGCGCATAGCTGGCCTCGCGCAGGTCCATCGGCACGATGCGCAGCATTTCCTCCGTGGCACGCACGATGACCGGGACCATCAGCAGCACCAGCGCCAGCGATACCGCAAATCCAGAACGCTGGAACCCGAGCGTGGCAACCCAGAGGGCGTAGATGAACAGCGCGGCCACGATTGACGGAACACCCGTGAGGATGTCGACCATGAACGTCGTCAGTTTGCCCAGCCGCGTACCGCCGCCGTACTCGACCAGATACACGGCGACCAAGATGCCGATCGGGATCGAGATGATGGCGCATACCAAGCCCTGCAGCAGGGTGCCGATGACAGCGTGATAGACGCCGCCGCCTGCCTGGAAGGCCGTCATCCCTGCTTGCGAGTTGGTGAACCACGTCGGAGAGGTGATCGCCGCCAGACCCTTGGTGATCACCGAGAAGAGCACCCACAGCAGGGGCACCATCGCGATCACCAGCGACAGCGTCACCAGTACGGTCGCAAGGTTGTTCGTCATCTTGCGGCGCACGCTGACGCCCTGGAACGTGGTCACCTTGACGGGGCGATCCAGTGTCGACGTCATTTCGCGCCCCTCCCGGCGACCGCGGCGCGCGCCAGCGAGTTCACCACGAACGTCAGGATGAACAGCACCAGGCCCGCGGCGATATAGGCGCCTGCCTTGTATTGGTCGTTGAATTCGCTTGCGGTGGCGGCGATCTTGCTCGCGAACGTGTAGCCGCCGTCGAACAGCGTCCAGCTGAACGCCTTCTGCGTGCCGCGCAGGATGATCAACAGTGCGATCGTCTCACCGAGCGCGCGGCCCAATCCGAGCATCGCGCCGCTGATGTATCCCGAAAGGCCAAACGGCAGCACGGTGGTTCGCACCACCTCCCACCGCGTCGCACCGAGCGCAAGCGCCGCCTCGATCTGACCGCGGGGTGTCTGCACGAACACCTCGCGGGTCACCGCTGTGATGATCGGAAGGATCATCACCGCCAGCACGATGCCCGCGGTGAAGATGGTGCCGCCGCCTGCCACCGACGCGTTGCCGGTCTTGAACAGGAAGAGCCAGTCCAGATTCTTGTTGAGCCACAACGCAAATGGTTTGAGCACCGGCGCCAGTACGTACAGGCCCCACACGCCATACACGATCGAGGGCACCGCGGCCAGCAGGTCGACCATGTAGCCCAACGGTCCCGACAGCCGCCGCGGTGAGTACTGCGTGAGGAAGATCGCGATGCCCAACGCCACCGGCATCGCAAGGACCAACGCGAAGACCGAGACGAAAACCGTCACCTGGAGCAAGTCGAGAATGCCGAAGTGCATCGCCGACGTGTCGGTGGTGACCCAGTTGCCGCCGAAGAGGAAGAAGTTCTCCTTGTTGCGGGCGAGCGCAGGAACCGCGCGCCACAACAAGAACACCCCGATCGCGGCAATGATGACCACGATCAGGATGCCCGCGCCCTCGGAGAGGCCGCGGAAGATCTTGTCCCCTAGGCCTACCTTCGCGCCCTTGGAAGGGTTGGTGGAGATGGGTTCCGGCTCGGGAAAGGGTGAAGCGAGTACTTCACCCGATCCCGCGTCGGCTGGGTTAGGCGTTGTCACATCGAGCCTATCGGTCATTGGTCCCGGCCTCCCATCCTCACCGCAATCGTGCTGGCGCGCAGGCCAACTATGCAATTGCGCCGACGGACTTCAGCAGACGCTCCTTGAAGGAGTCAGGCAACGGGACGTAACCGGCGGCCGACAGATTGGCCTGGCCCTGGTTGGCCGAGACCGTCAGGAAGGACTTGACCGCGGCGGCCGTGTCGGCGTCGTAGCCCTTGCTGCACACGATCTCGTAGGTCGCGAGCATCAACGGGTAGGAGCCGGCTTGCTTTGCTGGCGTACAGCGCGTTGAGGTCCAGCGTCAGGTCGTTGCCGTCGCCCTTGACCTTCGCCGCGGCGACCGCCGCCTTGGTGGAGTCGTCGGTCAGGGCGACCGCACCAGCGCCGCTGTCGATCTGGGCATTCTTCAGGCCTGCGGCAGCGGCCGGGCTCTTCTCGACGTAGCCGATGGCGCCTGGAGTGGCCTGGATGGCCTGCACGACGCCGGAGGACTTCTGCGCGCCCTCGCCCGCGCCACCCTGGAACTCCTTGCCAGCGCCCTTGGTCCACGACTGTGGGGCCGCGGCCGTCAGGTACTTCTGGAAGTTGTCGGTGGTGCCCGACGAATCCGAACGATAGACCGGCTTGATGTCCACGTCCGGCAGGTTGGTGCCGCTGTTCAGCGCCGCGATGGCCGGGTCATTCCACTTGGTGATCTGGCCCTGGAAGATCTTCGCCAGCACGTCGGCGTTCACGACGAGCTTGTCGACGCCGTCGATGTTGTAGGCCAGCGCGACCGGGCCGAACACCAGCGGCAGGTTCCACGCCGGGTTGCCGCCGCAGCGGTCTGCGGCCTTGGTGACCTGGTCGTCCTTGAGCGCCGAATCAGAGCCAGCGAAGTCGACCTGCTTGGCGATGAACTGGTCAACACCCGCGCCCGAACCGGTCGGGTTGTATGCCAGGGTCTTGCCAGGGCACGTCTGGCCCCACACCTTGTTGAACTCGGCGATGGCGTTCTGCTGAGCCGTCGAACCTTCGGCAGTGACGGAGTTCTTGCCACCGCAGTCCGCCTTTGCGGACGCTGTGCCCGCGGCGCTGGTCCCCGATCCCGACGCGCTCGAGCTAGAAGATGAGGCATTCTTGTCGCTGCCGCAGGCGGTCAGTGTCAGCGCGGCGATCGCCGTCGCGGACAGAGTCATACCAAACGCCTTGCCAATGCTGTTGAGCTTCACTGATCCCACTTTCGGTTGCCGGCTTTGAACTCCACGGCAACGTATTCGGCTGTGGTGGACGGCGCTCGGATGGAAAATGAACGGGAGGTGAACAGGTCAGCTAGTTCACAGGTTGAGCGGAGTAGGCGGCATCGACGCTATATACCTCGAAACCCAGTCGCCGATAGGTGTTTACGGCCGCTGAGTTATCTGCCTCGACGTAAAGCGCCACCGTCGCGTCCCTACTTTCACCGAGCCGCTCCGCGAGGTGATGCAGTCCGATCAAAGTTAGCGTGGCTCCCAGGCCGCGGCCCTGAGCGGCCGGGTCGACGCCGACGACGTAAACCTCTCCGAGGTCCGCGCTGTGCACCTTCGTCCAGTGAAAGCCGAGCAGCTTGTCGGACTGGTCATCTACGGCCATGAACAATCCGGCGGGGTCGAACCACGGCTCTGCGCGGCGCTCGGCGATGTCGGCTTCCGTCCACCCGCCCTGCTCGGGATGCCATTCAAAGGCAGCGTTGTTGACCCGCAGCAGCTCAGCGTCATCGGCCGGACCGGAGTACGTCCGGATGCGCACACCATCGGAGACAGTAACCGCGGGCAGGCCGGTCAAGGGCCGCCGCATCTGCATCAACTCGCGAACCACGACCAGGCCGAGCGCGGCCGCGGTGGCGCGCGCGGGCGCCAAGTTGCCGTGTGCCCAGATGCGCGCGCCGTCGCCACCCTCGGACAAACCCGTGTTCGCCAACGCCGAGCCGATGCCGCGGCGCCTTGCGTCCGGATGCACCACCAGCTCGGCCATGGCGGGCGCCTCGGTGAGGTTCAGGTAGCCGGATATGTCGTCGCCATCGACGGCCAGCAGGTGTTTGGTGCGATCGTGCGCCGAGCTCTCGCAAGACCTGGTCGCCGACTGGCGCGACGGCATCAGCCTCTTCGGCCGCGGCGATCAGCTCGCGGATCCTGCGCTGTTCGTCGTCGGTCAGGCCAACGCGCCAGCCGATCGACGTCACTGACTGCGCAGCGGATCGGCCAGTGCGTCGCCCAGGCTGTCGGGCGTGTCATAGGCCGAGTCGTCAGACCATGTCGTCAGGCACGTCGGAGCCCTGCGCCTGCGGCCTGCCGCGCGCGGGCCGAACCGCCTTGTACCCGACGTTGCGCACGGTGCCGATCAACGATTCGTATTCCGGGCCGAGCTTCGCGCGCAGCCGCCGCACGTGCACGTCAACGGTTCGGGTGCCGCCGAAGAAGTCGTAACCCCACACCTCCTGGAGCAGCTGGGCGCGGGTGAACACCCGCCCCGCGTGCTGGGCCAGATACTTCAGCAGCTCGAATTCCTTATAGGTGAGGTCAAGCGGTCGGCCACGCAGCCGCGCGGTGTAGGTGCCCTCATCGATGACCAACTCGCCGAGACTGATCTTGCCGAGGTTCTCCTGGTTGGCCACGCCGCCCCGACGTCCCACCAGCAGCCGCAGCCGCGCGTCGATCTCGGCGGGGCCGGTGCTTGGAAGCAGAATCTCGTCGAGTCCCCACTCGACGTTGACGGCGACCAGACCGCCCTCGTTGACGACTGCCACAACGGGCACCGTCGTCCCTGTGGTCCCAAGCAGTCGACAGAGGCCGCGGGCGGCGGCCAGATCAGTGCGCGCGTCGACGATCGCCACATCCGCAGTGCCCGCCTCGAGAAGGGAGGACACCTCCGTCGGCGCCGTCCGCACGCTGTGCGCCAGCAGCGACAACGAGGGCAGCACGGATTCGGGATGTGGATCGACGGTCAGTAGCAATAGATCCAACTGGCCCTCCAGCAGCCATAGGGACCTCGCCCGGACAACGATGTCGGTAGGTGACTTCCCAGATTCATGCCTGACACACAGCCGTTACCCGGCCGATAGATCATCTGAGGATAGCGCGCTACCTGCTGGTTAGCCGCGCCGAGCCGGTTCACAGGTCGCGGTGGGCCAGAATGACCGGGTGCGAAAGCTGCTGATCGGTGCCATCGCGACCGTGACGGCGGTGGCGTTGGCCGCCGTCGGAGCCGACTTCGGGGCGGCGATCTACGCCGAATACCGGCTGGCCAGGAGCGTGCGCACCGCCGCAAACCTGAGCTTCGACCCCTGGGTCAGCATCCTGGGCTTTCCGTTCATCACGCAGGCGACGCGCCGCCATTACAACGAGATCGAGATCAAGGCCAGTGGCGTTGATCACCCCGTTGTCGGCAAGGTAGGGCTCGAGGCGACCCTGCACTCGGTCGACCTCACCGATACCTCCTGGCTCGTCGGGCCCGACGCCAAGCTGCCGGCGGGCGAGCTGGAGAGCCGCATAATCATCGACTCCACGCATGTCGGGCGGTTCATGGGCATCCCCGACCTCCTTGTCGAGGCGCCGTCGCGCGAGACCAACGACTCCACCGGCGGCACCACCGAATCGGGCATCTCAAGCAACAAGGGGTTGGTGTTCACCGGAACGCCGAAGAAGGCGGGATACGACAAGAAGGTGAGCATCGCCGTCGACCTGTCGATCGCCGGGCCCGACCAGACCACCCTGATCTTCGCCGCCACTGGCGTTATGACCGGCGCGGGCACTGCTGATCAGTTAGTTCCGGACGACAAGCTGCCCGCGGTCCTCGCCGCGTTCAGCACCAGCCTGCCCGGCCAGCAGCTGCCGTTCGGCGTGCGGCCGACCAGCGAGGGCGCCCGCGGCTCCGACATCATCATCGAAGGGATCGTCAGGGGAGTAACCATCGCGCTGAATGAGTTCAGAAAGTCATGAGCTCATCAGTGGTTCTGGTGATGACCGTGCTGGTCGCCGCGGTCGGGGTGGCGTATGTGATCGGCCGGCTGCTGACCCTGCGCGCCGGAATGATCAAAGCGGCCGACGAGGCGAGCAACGTCGACACGTCCGACCTGGGCCTTTCGCATACCGGTCCGACCGTGGTGCACTTCAGCGCGGTCTGGTGCGGGCCGTGCGCGGCGGTTCGGCGAGTGGTCGACCAGGTATGCGGCGATCTGCCATCCGTCGCCCACCTGGAGATCGACATGGACGCCAATCCCGAAGCAGCCCGACGGCTTTCGGTGCTCTCCCTGCCGACCACATTGATCTTCGACGCCGACGGGCGGCCCCGATACCGCACCACGGGCGTGCCCAGGGCCGCTGACCTGCGGTCTGCGCTGGAACCGCTGTTGGCTTGATCACCGTGTCATTGGGTAAGCTGTCCGACGTGTCAACCCGCCTTGAGCCGATGCTCACCAAGCGCCGCGCAGTCGATCTGTGCCGCGTCGCGGGTTGTTGCTGTTGTTGTTGTAGCTGCTGAGTAGCTGCGCTCCTTTCTCGCGCCGCTCTCGGAGCAGCCCATGCGGCCTGCTCATGTCCAGCCCTTCCACGCAACAGGAGCACATTCATGTCGACCAACACCAACACCGTCGCACCGGATCAGGTGGACGTGCGCGGACCGCGATTCGCCGCATGGGTGACCACCGCCGTGATCGTCGCGACGCTGGTCGTTTCGGCCTTCAGCAATATCGGCGCTGCGGTAGTTCTCGGATCTGCAGGCGGTGGTCTTCGCGATCGGGGCGTGGCGCGGGCCCCGTCAGCATCCCTACGGACTGATCTTCCAGCGGCTCGTTGCTCCCCGTCTCGGGCCCGTCACCGAGAAAGAACCCATCCCGCCGCTGAAGTTCGCCCAATTGGTCGGCTTCGTGTTCGCGGTCGTCGGCGTCATCGGGTTCGCGGGCGGCGCACCGCTTCTCGGACTGATCGCCACCGGCTTCGCGCTCGTCGCAGCGCTACTGAACGCGGCGTTCGGCATCTGCCTTGGCTGCCAGCTCTATCCGCTCGTCGCGCGGCTCCGCCGCGCACCGTCCCCCGTATAACGCTCAAACAGCAAGCAACCGAAAGGATTTCATCCATGGCACGCTCCGACGTCCTGGTCACTACCGACTGGGCCGAGAGCAATCTCGACGCGCCGAACACCGTCTTCGTCGAGGTCGACGAGGACACCAGCGCCTACGACGGCGGCCACATCGCCGGCGCTGATCAAGCTCGACTGGAAGACCGATCTGCAGGATCAGGTCAAGCGCGACTTCGTCGACGCACAGCAGTTCTCGAAGCTGCTGTCGGACACGCGGCATCTCCAACGATGACACCGTGATCCTCTACGGCGGCAACAACAACTGGTTCGCTGCGTACGCGTACTGGTACTTCAAGCTCTACGGCCACGAGAACGTCAAGCTCCTCGACGGCGGTCGCAAGAAGTGGGAGCTCGACGGCCGTCCGTTGACAAGCGACGCGGTGAGCCGCCCGGCGACCAGCTACACCGCCAAGGCGCCTGACAACACCATCCGGGCGTTCCGCGACGAGGTCATCGCCGCCATCAGCAAGAAGAACCTCGTCGACGTGCGCTCCCCCGACGAGTTCTCGGGCAAGATCCTCGCTCCCGCGCACCTGCCACAGGAGCAGAGCCAGCGCGCTGGGCATATCCCCGGCGCCATCAACGTTCCGTGGAGCAAGGCGGCCAACGAGGATGGCACGTTCAAGTCCGATGAGGACCTGGCCAAGCTGTACGCCGAGGCCGGCCTGGACGGGCAGAAGGAAACCATCGCCTACTGCCGGATCGGAGAGCGCTCGTCGCACACCTGGTTCGTGCTGCAGGAACTGTTGGGACACAAGAACGTCAAGAACTACGACGGCAGTTGGACTGAATACGGCTCCCTTGTGGGAGTCCCGATCGAGTTGGGAAGTTGATATGTGCTCTGCACCGAAACAAGGACTGACGTTGCCTGCCAGCGTCGACCTCGAGAAGGAGACGGTGATCACCGGCCGCGTTGTCGACGGCGCCGGTCAGGCCGTCGGCGGCGCGTTCGTGCGCTTGCTCGACTCCTCTGACGAGTTCACCGCGGAGGTCGTCGCGTCGGCCACGGGTGACTTCCGGTTCTTCGCCGCACCAGGAACGTGGACGCTGCGCGCGCTTTCCCCTGCGGGCAACGGCGACGCCAGCGTGGCGCCGTCCGGCGCGGGCATCCACGAGGTCGACGTCAAGGTCGCCTGACCGAAGCCGCTGCGGCCGGCCATCCGGCCGCAGCCCAGCTTTCGCTACGAAACGCTGCTGAGTTAGCTGTTTCGGCTCACCATGTCGTTGGTTCCTGCGCTGCTGCGCGGAACTGACGTCAACGAAGAGGGCCGATCATGAAGCGCACAGTTGCTGGAATCGCCACGGGGTATTCGCCGTCATTGCCGTAGAGCCGCTCCACCAGCCGCAGCCGGTCCCGACTCCGACTTCCTCGCCGCATCGACTGAGGGCGGCTTGTCGGTTCCCGCGGTGGCGTCCGGGCGAGTCGTGTCCGCCGGACACGCCATATGCGCCAACTTCGGTTCGGGGGGCAGTTATACGGCCGCCATCTCAAGCGTCGCCGGCGCAACGGGCGGGAACAGCAGCAGGGTTGGGACCTTCGTCCGTGGCGCCCTCAAATCATTTTGCCCCAAGTACGTATCGCAACTCCCGTGACCTGACCGACGGCCGTTGAGAATCGTTGGGCCGCGGCGGCTAGAATCTCTCCCCGTGGTGTTGTTCTTCGAGATCATGCTCGTCGCGGCCGTCGTGGTCATCACTTGGTTCGCGCTGTACGCGCTATACCGTCTCATCACCGACGAGTCGTGACCTCCGGCGACGACGCTGTCGCGGCAGCGGTCCAACGAGCGAAAACAACGGCGGCCCGCAACATCCCGGTATTCGACGACCTGCCGCTACCCGCCGATACCGCCAATCTGCGTGAGGGCGCCAACCTCAACGATGCGCTGCTCGCGCTGCTGCCGCTGGTCGGTGTGTGGCGCGGTGAGGGCGAAGGCCGCGGGGCAGGCGGCGACTACCGATTCGGCCAGCAGATCGTGGTCAGCCACGACGGCGGCGACTACTTGAACTGGGACGCGCGGTCCTGGCGGCTGACCGCCAAGGGCGACTACGAAGCACCCGGCCTGCGCGAGACCGGCTACTGGCGATTTATTGATCGATCCGGCTGACACATCTGAGTCCCTGGCCATCGAGCTGCTGCTGGCGCACTCCGCGGGCTACGTCGAACTGTTCTACGGCAGCCCCATCAACCAGTCCTCGTGGGAGCTCGTGACTGACGCACTCGCGCGCAGCAAGTCCGGGATGCTTGTCGGCGGGGCCAAGCGGCTCTACGGCATCGTCGAGGGTGGCGACCTGGCCTATGTCGAGGAACGGGTCGATGCCGACGGCGGGCTGGTGCCGCATCTGTCAGCCCGGCTGACGCGGTTCGTCGGCTAGTGCGGGCGGGATCGCTGGCCGCGGTATTGGCCGCGGCGGGAATGGGTGCGCGCGTGCTCGGCGAACACACCGCCTCCCGAACAGTCGTCGAGCTCGGTCGCCCCGACCGGCCATGGCGGCTGCGCGCATTGCTTGAGCGAGCACGGCGTGCCCGCCGCGCCGGGTCCGGCCGCCGGCCCGCCGCCCGGCGTCGACCAGGACACCTGGCAGCGCGCCATGCAGGCGTGCTCGACCCTGGCACCTGGGCCGGCCCGGCTAGGTCAGTACCGGCGCCTTGCCCGCGTCGGCTAGCCACCGGTGCTCCAACTTGCCAAGCGTGCCGTCACCGCGAAGCGTGTCGATTGCCCAAGAGACACAACGCGTCAGCGGGCTGCCCTTGTCGAGCACGATGCCCAGCTGCTCGACATTGTCTGCTCGCACTGGGCAATTGGCCCACCATCAACCCGTTGCGCAGCTCATTGGCGACCGCGAATGCGGTCGGCAGATCGGCGACCAGCGCATCGATCTCGCCGTTGCTCAACGCCATCTTGGCGTCGCCGTTGGTGTTGTAGACCTCGACGGGGACGTCGCCGTCCATCGAGGTCGCCGCCGTGTAGCTGGTGGTGCCAACCTGGGCACCAAGGCGGAGCGTTCTGAGCTCGTGCACCGTCTTGACAGTCGCCGCCCGCGACGACTTGACCGTGACAACGGACTGCGTCACGTCGAAATACGGCGACGAGAAATCCACCGCGGCCTTGCGCTGTTCAGTGATCGAGAACTCAGACAGGTTGGCGTCGAACGTCTTTGGCCCCGGGGCCAATGCGGCATTGAACGGCACCCGCACCCACCGCACGTCGTCGCGCGCATACTTCATCTTGTCCGCTACGGCGTAGGCGACCGCCGCTTCGTATCCCTCACCGCTGGCCGGGTTGTCGCCCATGTACCACGGCGGGTAGACCGGCTGGTCGGTGCCGAACGTAAAGATGCCGGGATACATCGTGCCAAGCACGTCCTTCGCACACTTGTCGGAAGTGGGCGTCGCGGTCTTGTCGGAGACCGGTGCGCATGCGGTGATCGCCGCCAGCGTGGCGACCGCCGTCAGGGCGGCCAGCCTCCACAGTTTGCGCATGGGGCGCATCATCGCGCACCTGGCGAACTGATGCCAGCATTACCGGAGGCGGATATGAAGCGGCCCCCGAGCCGTAGTTCCTGGTCGGACAAAACCAAGGGGCTCGGGGGCCGGGTGACTGCGGGGAATTCGCCAGCGCGCGCTGGTTGCGATGAGCGCTTGCGCGAAGAGCGGTTAGCTCATTCCCCGGCGCTGCTAGCTCGCAGCCACCTCACATGTCCGTAAGCCAATCAATTTCTCGGACCACCTCCTTCCGTGTGTACGAGCGACCGTACTCGCACACACTCACCGCGACAACCGATTTAGGAGTGTTCCGGGAACCAGCGCACCCGTTGGGCTGCGACGGGTTCTTGCTTGCCCTTCAGCGCGACAAGCTCGAGCGGTCCGGCCGGCTCGTCGAGGAACCGCGCGAGGCGTTCTGCCACCAGTACCTCCCCGCTGCTTGCGTACGACTGCAATCGCGCCGCCGTGTTTACGACATCGCCAACGGCCGTGAAGTCACTGACTGCGGTCGTTACCGCCGATATTGCCGACGAACGCTTCGCCATAATCGAGGCCAATGCCGAGGTCCAGCACTGGGCCGTCACGGCCGCCATAGCCGAGACCTTCGAGCAGCCCGCGCGCGTGCTCCAGCATGAGGGTGGCTACCGTGCGGCGATCGGCGTCGTCAGGTGACCAGGAGCTCTGGGCGACGTAGAAAGGCAGATACAGCGCCATGACCTCGTCGCCAATCAGCTTGTCAATCATCGCTTTCGGGAAGAGCACCTCCTCGGCGACGGCGTAGAAACGTCGCAACAAGCCACTCGCCTCCTGCGGGGTGATGGCCTCCGAACGCGCTGTGAAGCCGCGAAGATCCGCGAACAGCACACCGACCTCGGTCGTCATGCCTCCCGGCGGCGCCAGCTCCACGCACGTCGCGCACAGGGTCGGGTTTTTTCGCGAGGGTCGATAACCAAGGGGGCGAACCAGTCGGCCGCCAATGCCTGCGAACGGCGCACCGCACATGCCACACCGCGGACTTGCCGGTAACGAGAGCATGAGGCGTTGCGTGAGCCGCGAGCTCCTCGTGGTGGCGAAGTCGAAGTATGCCCTCCAGTCGTCTGGCGCCAGCGGCTCGCCCGGTCGCTTTCCCGCGTGCTTGGCCAGGCTGCGCGACGCCAACCGCTGCCAGCCGGTCAGCCTTGCGTCTGCGGAATCCTCCCCCACTTGTCCAGCCCCAGCGTTCAGCGATCGCTGACGATCGCGGCGTCTACCAATTCAGCCAATTCGTCCGCCAAGGGTGCATGTCGCAGCATCTTGCCGTCCAGCGTGTGCACCCGCGCCGCGAGCGTGATGCTCGAAACCAGCCAAACCCCCTGTGCGGCAACAAGGTCGGAGTGCCGGAGGGCGCGATAATCGCAGTCATAGCCCTTGTTGCGGGCCACCTCGAACAACGCCTGCTGCGTGGTGCCCCGCAATATCGGATACCAAGGCGGCGGGGTCAGAAGCGCTGGGTTTCCGTCGAGCTCGGTCGCGATGACCACTGTCGAGCGCGGCCCCTCAAGGATGAAGCCATCGGAACTGACGAAAATGACGTCGCCTGCGCCGCTGCCGCTCGGCGTGCCGCAGCGCGGCCATGTTCACCGCATAGGACAGGGTCTTTGCGCCCGCGAGCAGCCACGGCATGTCGGTCGCACCATCGGCGGGCAGTCCGCGATCAAGCGACAAGGCGGCCACGCCGTCTCTGCGAACGCCTGCGACTCGACCGGGTAGCGCGCCGATCATCGCGAAGGCCGTCGCGGGTGAGCCGCTTTCCCTCCCCCGGCTGTACACCAGCCGCAGCACTCCCTCTTGGCCGCCCTGCTCCGCCCAGGCCGACGCCGCGGTCGCCACCGCGGCCCGCCACCGCGGCAGATCGGGTTCCGGCAGATCCATCAGCCGCGCCGATTGCGTCAACCGCCCAAGGTGAGCCTCGAGCAGACATGGGCGGCCGTCGCGGACCAATAGCGATTCGAAGATGCCGTCGCCGCGCACCACCGCCAGATCGTCGGCGTGCAACAGTGGTGTCTGCAGGTCGTGCAACTGCCCGTCGAGCGTGGCCACAACTCCGGGTTCGCTCGCCATGGCCAAGAAGCGTAGCGCCGTAAGGTTGAGATATGTCAGCCGTTCCCGCCCCTGAGGGCGGACCCGACGCCGGTGCTGTGTGGCACTACGGCGACCCACTCGGCGAGCAGCGCGCGGCCGCCGACGAGGCCGTCGTGGTCGATCGATCGCACCGGGCGGTGCTGACGCTCACCGGCAACGACCGCAAGAGCTGGCTGCACAGCATCTCCTCCCAGCACGTCAGTGAACTTCCCGACGGCGCGGTGACCGAGAATCTGAGCCTCGACGGCCAGGGCCGTGTTGAAGATCACTGGATTCAGACGGAACTCGAAGGCGTCACCTACCTGGACACCGAGCCGTGGCGCGGCGAGCCGCTGCTGACGTATCTGCGCAAGATGGTGTTCTGGTCCGACGTCGTCGTCGAACAGGCTGACCTGGCGGTGTTGTCGCTGCTCGGGCCGCGGCTGGCCGGCCCGCAGGTGCTCGAGGCCCTCGGTGTCGGTTCGCTACCAGCTGACAAGACGGCCGTTGCGCTTCCCGACGGCGGATTTGTGCGGAAAATGCCGGGCCCGGGCGTCGCCTTGGACCTGGTGGTGCCGCGCGATCAGGCCGGCCAGTGGCGCAAGCGACTGCTCGACGCGGGCGTCCGGCCCGCAGGTGTGTGGGCCTTCGAGGCCAACCGGGTGGCAGCGTTGCAGCCCAGGCTGGGTATCGACACCGACGAGCGGACGATCCCGCACGAGGTGGGCTGGATCGGCACCGCGGTGCACCTCGACAAGGGCTGCTACCGCGGCCAGGAGACCGTCGCCCGCGTCCACAACCTGGGCAAACCGCCCCGAATGCTGGTGCTGGTGCACCTGGACGGGTCCACGGAGCGGCCTGCCACCGGCGATCCGCTGCTGGCAGGCGGGCGAACTGTCGGCAGGCTGGGCACGGTGGTCGACCATGTCGACGAGGGCCCGATCGCCCTGGCGCTGCTTAAGCGTGGACTACCCGCGGACACCCCGTTGACCACCGGCGGAGCCACCGAGGTCGCCGCGATCGTGGACGCGGACTCCCTGCCACCCGCCGACGGGGTCGGCGCGGGCAGGCTTGCGGTGGAACAGCTACGCGGGCGCGCGCGTTGACCCGATGGGCCTGCCAGCGCACGACAGCCGGGCACGGTAAAGTGTTGGCAGGACAATAAAGACACACAGATCGGAGCCGCCTAATAATTGGGCCGCTCCGTTATTGCGCGAGGGGGTACCCCCATGGGCCGCGGCCGGGCTAAGGCAAAGCAGACCAAGGTTGCTCGTGAGCTCAAATACAGCTCACCGCAGACCGATTTCGACCGGCTACAGCAAGAGCTGTCGGGGTCGGACGGTTCTAACGGACTCAACGGCACCGACGGCGTGTCCGACGACGAGTGGGTCCCAGACGATGACTGGCGGCGCTAGGCCGCCCCGGCCTGACGATTCTTTCTAGAACCTGGGGTGCTGGCCCACCAGGCTGGCACGCGAACTGTCCTTGCTGCCCTTCCTGATGGTGCCTAGGGTCCAGCAACGCAGGTGCCTGGCGGTCAGCACGGCAAGCGCGCGGTCGGTGTCCTCGGGCGCGACGACCGCGACCATGCCAACGCCCATGTTGAACGTCTTCTCCATCTCGGACCGCTCGACGCGGCCTCGCTGCGCGATCATCCCGAACACCGGTGCGGGCGTCCATGTCCCACGGTCGATCTCGGCGACGAGGCCATGCGGGATGACCCGCTCCAGGTTGCCGGCCAACCCGCCCCCGGTGACGTGGCAGAACGTCCGGACCTGCGTCTCAGCGGCCAGTGCCAGGCAGTCCTTGGCGTAGATGCGGGTGGGCTCGAGCAGCTCTTCGCCAAGGGTGCGGCCGAACTCCTCGACATGGCCTGCCAGATTCATCCTGTCGATCTCCAGCAGCACCCTGCGTGCCAGCGAGTAGCCGTTGGAATGCAGGCCCGTCGACGCCATCGCGATGATCACGTCGCCTGGCTTGACCCGCTCCGGCCCAAGCACATCGTCGGCCTCCACGACGCCGACGCCGGTGGCCGAGATGTCGTAGTGATCGGGCGCCATCAGGCCGGGGTGTTCGGCGGTCTCGCCGCCCAGCAGGGCGCAGCCTGCCATCACGCAACCGTTGGCGATGCCCGAGACCAGTTCGCTGACCCGTTCCGGCACCGTGCGGCCGACCGCGATGTAGTCCTGCAGGAACAGCGGCTCGGCACCGCACACCACCAGGTCGTCCACGACCATCGCGACCAGATCGATGCCGACGGTGTCGTGCTTGTCCATGGCCTGAGCGACCGCGAGCTTGGTGCCGACGCCGTCGGTCGACGAGGCCAGCAGCGGCTCCCGATAGCCGCCGCGGAGTGCGAACAGGCCAGCGAAACCGCCGAGCCCGCCACGCACTTCGGGCCTGGTGGCCTTCTTGGCCAGCGGTTTGAACAGTTCGACGGCGCGGTCACCGGCTTCGATGTCCACCCCTGCCGATGCGTAGGAGATGCCGTGTTGTTCGGCTTGATCCGTCATCGAGAGCAAGGCTACCGTCGTTGCCCGCGCCTGGGTAACCGGTCGATCTGCGCACTTTCCCTCGGGTCGCGTCGCGCGATCACCAACTGTGTGAGAACGTGACCGACCATGAAAACAGTTCGCTGGTTTGCGCTCGTATTCGTAGGAAATCTGGCGGCTGCCCTGGCGGCTTCGACGGTACTGTCCGCGACCGCGTCTGCGACTCCGTCCGAGAACACCGATGCCGTGGTCATCTCGCAGTCGACGGTTGACGGGGTCGACTACATCACCAAGGAGATCACCATCCAGCCCGGGGGCAGCACCGGCTGGCATTACCACCAAGGCCGTGTGTTCGGCGTCGTCAGGGAGGGCACGCTGACCCGCACGATGGCGGACTGCTCGGTGATCGCGTCCCCGGCCGGGTCCGCTGTCACCGAGGAAAGCGGTGCTGACCACGTGCACATCGGCCGCAACCTGGGGCCGGATCCGCTGGTGCTGTGGATCGATTACATCGAACCGGCAGGCACCCCGCTGGCGGTCGACGCGCCGAACCCCGGTTGCAGTTTGCCGAACGGCTAAAACGGTCATCCGGCATTGGTGTCGGCTGACGAGATCCGCTGTTTGGTGACGGGCGCGACCGGTTACGTAGGTGGCCGGTTGGTGCCCCGACTGCTGGACCACGGCTACGCCGTGCGGGCAGTGGCACGCAACCCCGACAAACTCGCCGATATCCCGTGGCGTGATGACGTCGAGGTGGTCCGCGGCGATCTCGGCGACCCCGATTCGTTGGCCGCTGCATTCGACGGCGCCGACGTTGTGTACTACCTGGTGCATTCGATGGGTAACTCGGCCGATTTCGTGGCCGAGGAGTCCCAATCCGCGCGCAACGTCGTTGCAGCAGCCGAGCACGCAGGTGTGCACCGACTCGTGTATCTCAGCGGACTGCACCCAAGCGACGCGAACCTCTCGCCGCACCTGCGGTCGCGTGCCGCGGTCGGCGAAATCCTGCTGGACTCGGGCATCGAGACGCTGGTGCTGCAGGCCGGCATTGTCGTCGGCTCGGGATCGGCATCATTCGAGATGATCCGGCATCTCACCGACCGCCTGCCCGCGATGACGACACCGAAATGGGTGCACAACAAGATCCAGCCGATCGCGATCGAGGATGCGCTGCACTACCTGACGGAGGCCGCGACGGTGCCGGTGTGTGCTTCTCGCACATGGGATATCGGCGGCCCGGACGTGCTGGAGTACGGCGAGGCGCTACAGATCTACGCCGAGGAGGCAGGTTTGCGCCGACGGCTGATCGTCGCATTGCCCTGGCTGACACCGACGATCGCGAGCTTGTGGATCGGCCTCGTCACACCGATACCTACGGGCCTGGCGCGGCCGCTGATCGAATCACTGGAGTGCGATGCGGTCAGGGCCGAGCACGACATCGACACGATTATCCCACCGCCTGCCAACGGTTTGACCGGTTATCGCGACGCCGTCGCTTCGGCACTGCGGCACGGTCCGCTTCCCAGCGACCCCGCATGGGCCGGACCCCGCTAGGGCTAAGGCCTGCGCAACGCCGAGACGTTGTCGTTGTCAGCCTGAAGCGGGATGCCGGTGCGCGCGGCGGTGGCCAGCATCTGCTCAATCACGTTCTTGCCCAAGGCCGTTTCGCCGGGAAGCGCGATCGGATAGTTGCCGTCGAAGCACGCCGTGCACAGCCGCGATGCGGGCTGTTCGGTCGCGGCGATCATGCCCTGCTGCGAGATGTAGCCCAGAGTGTCGGCACCGATGGCATGACGGACAGCCTCTAGCATGTCGTCCTCATTCTCGACGGCATTGGCGATGAGCTCGGCCGGGGTGGCGAAGTCGATGCCGTAGAAGCACGGCCATTTCACGGGCGGGGAGGCGATCCGGACATGCACCTCGACAGCGCCCGCCTCGCGCAGCATCCGGATCAGGGCCCGCTGGGTGTTGCCGCGCACGATCGAGTCGTCGACGACGATCAGCCGTTTGCCGCGGATCACCTCTTTGAGCGGGATTGAGCTTGAGCCGAATGCCCAACTGGCGGATGGTCTGCGACGGCTGGATGAAGGTGCGGCCGACGTAGGCGTTCTTCGTCAGGCCCTGGCCGTACGGGATGCCGGACTCCTGTGCGTAGCCGACGGCGGCGGGGATGCCGGACTCGGGCACGCCGATCACCAGGTCGGCCTCGACCGGCTTCTCCTGGGCCAGCCTGCGCCCGATATCCACGCGGGTCTTGTGTACCGATCGGCCTGCGATCGTGCTGTCCGGCCGGGCCAGGTAGACGTATTCGAAGACGCAGCCCTTCGGCGACGGCGGGGCGAAGCGGCTGGAGCGCACGCCGTCGGCGTCGATGGCCAGCAGTTCACCGGGCTCGATGTCGCGGACGAACGAAGCGCCGACGATGTCGAGCGCGGCCGTCTCCGACGCGACCACCCAGCCGCGGTCCAGCCGTCCCAACGACAGCGGCCGCACCCCGTGGGGGTCGCGGGCCGCATACAGGGTGTTCTCGTCCATGAACGTCAGGCAGAACGCGCCGCGCACCGTCGGCAGCAGCTCCAAAGCGGCCTGCTCCAGCGTGGCGTCGGCAGCGCCGTGGGCGAGCAGCGCACCGAGGATGTCGGAATCCGTCGTCGCGGCCGGGGCCCCGCGCGTTCCTAATAGGCCGGCCTCGCGGGCGCGGCCTGCGAGTTCGGTGCCATTGACCAAGTTGCCGTTGTGGCCGAGCGCGACGCCGGTGCCCGCGGCGGTGTTACGGAACACCGGCTGGGCGTTCTCCCATGTCGTGGAGCCGCTGGTGGAATAGCGGCAGTGGCCGATTGCGACGTGGCCTTCCATCGCGGCAAGGGTCTGCTCGTCGAAGACCTGGCTGACCAGCCCGAGGTCCTTGAACACGAGCACCTGCGAGCCGTCTGCGACGGCGATGCCTGCGGCTTCCTGGCCGCGGTGCTGCAACGCATAAAGGCCGTAATAGGTGAGCTTGGCCACCTCTTCGCCAGGCGCCCAGACGCCGAATACGCCGCACTCTTCTCTTGGTTCGTTTTCGGTCTGCTGGCCGGTCACGATATGGCTGCTCCAAGGGGGGCGGTGGGTGACGACTTCAGTCTACGGTCATGAGGCGTTAATCGCGGAATCGAGCGACGGTGTCGCGCTTTTTGGTCAACAACCATGGCGAACGTCTCATTCCGCGAGACGTCGCGCAACGTGTCGGACTATTCGTTTACCGCGACCAGCGGCAGCCAATGTCGGATCTCTGCTGCACGTGCACCGGAGAGTTGGAGTGCGCCGCTCGCGACGGCGTCGGCGACGTCCAGCAGACCAGTGGCGAGCAACAGCCAGGTGCGCGGATCGGCCTCCGCGACGTTCGGCGGGTTACCGCGCCGGTGTTCGGGTCCCGAAATGCATTGCACCGCAACGAACGGCGGCACCCGAACCTCGACGCTGGCACCGGGCGCGATTGCGGCGAGAGTGCGCGCGGTCAGCCGCACCGCGTCGCCCAACTCCGTCCGCGCCGGCTCGGGCAGGCCGTCGTCGCGCAACCAGTCGGCGACGGCTGACACGGCGGCGCGGGTCTTCGCCGGATCGGGACTGCGGCGGGCGGCCATACCTTAGATTCTCAAAGTGCTGATCGACCGCCACCGGCCGCCCTATAAGACGGCGGGGGCGGTTTTTCTGGTGATCGCCACTGTCGTCGCAGCGTTCATATATCTGGCGTTCCGCGGCGAGCTCAGCGACAAGACTCAACTGACCCTGCTCTCGCCGCGGGCGGGCCTGGTAGTCGAACGGGGAGCCAAGGTCACGTTCAACGGCGTGGAGATCGGCCGCCTTTCCCGCATCGAAATGGTGGACGACCATGGCAGCGCCGGGGCCAGGCTCACCCTTGACGTGAATCCGCGCTACCTGGACCAAATCCCCGCCAACGTCGTGGCCGAGATCCAGGCCACCACCGTGTTCGGCAACAAGTACATATCGTTCAGCTCGCCGAAAGAGCCATCGAAACAACATCTTTCGCCGCACGCCGTGATCGATGCATCGTCGGTGACCACCGAGTTCAACACCCTCTTCGAAACGGTCACCGAGATCGCCCAGAAGGTGGATCCCATCAAGGTGAACGAGACGCTGACCGCGACCGCCGAGGCACTGACGGGACTTGGGGACCGGTTCGGAGAATCGTTGGAGAACGGCAGCCAGATCCTCAACGACCTGAATTCGCCAGATGCCGCAGATCGCCGACAACACCCGCAAGGTGACGGGCCTTGCCGACGTATACGCCGACGCGTCGCCGGATCTGTGGGACGGATTGCAGAACGCGACACGGACCGCGCGGACTCTCAATGACCACCGCGCCGACATCGACGACGGCGCTGATGGCTGCGGTCGGCTTCGCGAATGACGCCGCCGACAGCTTCGAACGCGGCGGACCATATCTGGTCCGCGGCGCCGCGGACCTGGTTCCGACGACGAAGCTCCTTGACTACTACAGCCCCGAGATCTTTTGCGCGTTCCGCAAGTTCTCGGACGTCCAGAAGCGGTCCGCCGCTGTGCTCGGCGGCAACGGCTACTCGTTGGCTTCCGAGTCGGGCGCCCTCGCGGGCGCGGGTAACCCGTACATCTACCCCGACAACCTGCCGCGGGTGAACGCCCGCGGCGGCCCCGAGGGCCGTCCCGGCTGTTGGCAGGACATCACCCGTGATCTGTGGCCCGCGCCGTTTCTGGTGATGGACACCGGCGCGTCCATCGCGCCGTACAACCACGCCACGTTCGGCCAGCCGCTATTCGTCGACTACGTGTGGGGGCGCCAGGTCGGCGAGTACACCATCAACCCGTGACGGTTGACATCAACAGTTGTTGAGGTTCTACGTTGGCGGCATGACCTTCAAATCACACGAACTCGAGTTCCTGCGCGAGGCCGACCTGGGCCGGTTGGCGACCATCCAGCCCGACGGCACGCCGCAGAACAGCCCGGTGGCATTCAGCCTACAACGAGGCGCTTAGGCACCATCGACATCGCCGGCTACCGGATGTCGAAGAGCCAGAAGTTCCGAAACATCGCTCGCAACGACAAGGTGGCGCTTGTCGTCGACGACATCACCTCACGCGATCCGTGGCGGGTGCGCTGCCTGGAGATCCGCGGCACCGCCGAACAGGCGGAGATCGGGCCATCGCGCGGCGCCGCCGGTGACGAGCTGGACACCGCGATCATTCGGGTCACGCCCAAGCGCGTCATCAGCTTCGGCATCGACGATCAGGTCAGCGAGCCGCATCAGCTGGAGGTGGACCGGCGCGACGCCTAGCGCGGCGTTGCACGCCAAGGGCCGCCACCCCGGCAGCCTCGTTGACCGCAAGGTGGGCCAACATCGGCGCGGCCAGGCTGCCCGACCGCGCGTTTAGCCAGCCGAACAACCAGCCCCCGACGCCGGTGACCAGCACGGTGCGCATCACCGGCTGACCCGTGACGCGGGCGTCGACGATGTGCCACAGCCCGAACGCCGCGGCTTGCAGCAGCCGGCCGCGGGTCGGCCCGAATGCCTGCTCGGCGACGGTGCCCAGGGTGGCCCGGTAGGCGGCCTCCTCGGGCCAGACCGTTCCGATCGGGATGTCCAGCAGCAGCCAGCGACGCCGTGTGTTCGGGCAGCGTGCGCTCGGCCATCGCCGCCCGCACCGGCGGCAACGCGGTCAACGCGGCGACGCCGAGCCCCACCGCCACGCCGGCGGCAAGGCCGTACCGGATGCCCGACCACAGGGCAGGCGGACGCAACCCGAGCGGAGACTGCGGGTGACGGCGACGAGTCCGGTGCCCAGCGACGCATTCGGAACCGGATGCCATCGCACCCGCGGTGCCGCAAAGCTCCAACCGACCAGCCCCGCGGCCAGCGCGACCGCGCGAACCTTGCTGGGCCGCATCAGTATTCGGGCCCGTCGGCGGCCTCGGTCTTTTCCAGCGCGACGCGGATGCGTTCGGTGTCCTCGAGTGTCCATCCGTCGGGCGGGGCGACAGCGGCCCAGCCGTCGAGCACGAAGTCTCCGTAGTTGTGGCCATGCCCGCCGGGAACGGACCCGGCGTTGGTCATGTCGGCGGCGACCTGCCAGAACGTAATGATCGGATACCAGCGCATCGACGCCGTGCGGTCGCGGCCGGGTGGTTCCCTGAGCCAGTCGGGCCTGTGTGAACAACAGATCCGGCGACCACCACACGATCGGGTCGGACGGATGCTGCAGGAACAGCACCCGGGTGCCCTCCCATGGCGCCGCGGTGTCCGCGCGATCTCGGCAGCGTCGCTGGCCTGTGAGAACCGCACCGTACGCCCGTTGTCGTACCGCGGTTCGACCTCCGGCGTTCCGGGATCGCGCCTCGCTGTGATGGCGCTCCACAGCGGGCTGGCGTTTGGCGGGCCGACCCACAGCACCGACGAGAAGCCCATCTCGGCGATGTCGGGTAGCCATCCGAACGCACCCTGCCCGGCCATCGAGCCAAGGCTTTCGCCGTACAGCACCAGCTTGGGTCGCTGGTCGGGCGGAAGCTGCAGCCATCGGTCATGGATGGCGTTGATCATCATCCGCCCGGATTCCATCGACTTGTCCCGGTCGCCGAGAAACGAAATCCAGCTCGGCAGAAAGGAATACTGCGATCCGACCAGCGCGGTGTCGCCGTTGTACATCATCTCCAGCGAGCGGGCGGCGATCGGGTTGATCCACCCCGTGCCGGTGGTCGGGACGATCACAAGCACCTTGCGGTCGAAGGCTCCCGTGCGTTCGAGTTCGCTCAGCAGCACCGCCATCCGGCTCTTGTCGTCGGCCGCGGTGTTCAGCCCGACGTATACCCGGATCGGTTCCTTGGCGGGTCTGCCGTTCAGGCGGGTCAACTCGTCGGCGTGGGGACCGGTGGCGACGAAGTTGCGGCCCTGGAAGCCGAGGGTTTCCCAGGGCGCGAAAGACGTTGGGCTGCCGGACCGTTCAGGCTGCTTCGGCTGGACGATGTCCGCGCGGGTGGTGGCGTTCTGCGGCTGGAACACCCGGTTGGCGCCTGCCAGGAAGCCACGGATCAGCACGCCGTTGATCAGCGTGATGGCCACCACCACCACAATCGCGGTGCCGATGAACAACGCCGTCTCGTCGTGAAGATGCCAGCGCCTGATGAAGAACCGGGCCATCATCTTGATCAAGTCGAGCAGGACGCGCGCACCCCCGACGCAGAGACCGCCGACCAGAACGGCGATGATCAGGGTGCGCATATAGCCCAGCGTGGTCGGGCCCTCCATGCCCACCACCCCCGAGACCTGACGCTGCCACGCGGCCGCGGGAATCATCATCAGCACACACGCCGCCACGGATGCGGCAACGGTCACCGCCTTGAACCCGTACGTCACCCGCTTCGACGGCGGCCACCAATTGCGGCGACGTAATACGAAGCGGCGCAGCATCTTCTCGATAAACGCGCCGATGCCATAGCCGATGGCGGCATTGAGACCGCCGATCAGGCCTTGGAACAGCCAGTCGCGCGGCAGCAGTGACGGGGTCAGCGAAAGGCAGAAGAACAGCGCCCCGAACGCAATCCCCGTGAAGTCGAGGTGGACCAGGCTCCACGCCCATACGAGTAGCGGATGTCGTTCGCGGGGCGCGACACTCACCCGAACAGCCCTGGGAGCACGCCCTCCGACGTGCTGCGCAGGTCCTCGAGGGAGACGGTGAACTGGCCCTGAACCTCGACGGCGTCGCTACCCTGATCGACGACACCGATGCGAGTGGCGGGCAGGCCGCGGGCCTCACACATCGCCCGGAATCTGCTCTCCTCGGTGCGCGGGACGGCCACCATCACCCTGCCCGCCGACTCCGAGAATAAGAACGTAAAGGAACGTGCGATTCAGACACCCTCCGGAATGATGATGCGGCAACCGGTTTCACCTGCGAGCGCGGCCTCGACGACGGCCTGCATCAGCCCGCCCTCGGAAAGGTCGTGCGCCGCCGATACCAGCCCGTCGCGCGACGCGGCGGCGAGCACGTCGGCGAGCAGCTTCTCGCGCGCAAGGTCGACGTGCGGCGGCAGCCCGCCGAGATGGTCGGCGGTGACCTGCGCCCAGATCGAGCCGTCGAACTCGTCGCGGGTGTCGCCGAGCAGGATCAGGGATTCCCCTGCCTCCGTGCCGAGTCCAGTCGGAAGGCGTCGGCTGACATCTTCGAACACGCCGAGCACGCCGACGACCGGGGTTGGCAGGATCGGGGTGGTGCCGGTTTGGTTGTAGAAGCTGACGTTGCCGCCGGTGACCGGAATGCCAAGCGCCGCACAGCCGTCGGCGAGGCCCTTGACGGCCTGACTGAACTGCCACATCACCGCCGGATCCTCTGGTGAGCCGAAGTTGAGGCAGTTGGTCACCGCGACCGGTGTCGCGCCGGTGACCGCGACGTTGCGGTACGCCTCGGCCAGCGCGAGCTGCGCGCCGGTATACGGGTCAAGCTGGGTGTAGCGGCCGGACGCGTCGGTGGAGATCGCGATGCCGCGGCCGGTGGCTTCGTCGATGCGCAGCACGCCGCCGTCGGCGTGTTCGGCGAGCACGGTGTTGCCGCGCACGTAGCGGTCGTACTGCTCGGTGATGAAGGCGCGGCTGCACAGGTGCGGGCTGCCAAGCAGCGCAAGCAAAGTCGCCCGCAGCTCGTCGCCGGTGGACGGCCGGGGCAGCTTGGCGGAGGTGTCGGCGTTGAGCGCGTCCTGGGTGTCCGGGCGTCCCACCGGGCGCTCGTAGACCGGGCCCTCATGCGCGACCGTGCGCGGCGGCACGTCGACGACCGTCTCACCGTGCCAGGTGATCTGCAGCCGATCGCCGTCGGTGACCTCACCGATGACGGTGGCCAGCACCTCCCATTTGCGGCACACCGCCATGAACTCGTCGACGTTCTCCGGCGCGACGACAGCACACATCCGCTCCTGCGACTCGCTCGACAGGATCTCGGCAGGCGTCATGTTGGCCGCCCGCAGCGGCACCGTGTCCAGCTCGACCCGCATACCGCCGTCGCCTGCCGACGCGAGTTCGGATGTGGCGCAGGATAATCCAGCGCCGCCGAGGTCCTGTATGCCGATCACCAGGTCGGCTGCGTACAGCTCGAGGCAGCACTCGATGAGCACCTTCTCCATGAAGGGGTCGCCCACCTGAACGCTTGGCAGCTTCTTGCGGCCTGGCGCACCGCTCTCGTCGCCGCCGAACGTCTCCGACGCAAGCACCGAAACGCCACCGATGCCGTCGAGGCCGGTGCGCGCGCCGAACAGGATGATCTTGTTGCCCGTGCCCGACGCGAACGCGAGATGCAGATCCTCTTTGCGCAGCACCCCGACGCACAGCGCGTTCACCAGCGGGTTGCCCGCGTAGGAGGCGTCGAACACGGTCTCGCCGCCGATGTTGGGCAGCCCCAGCGAGTTTCCGTAGCCGCCGATGCCGCGCACCACTCCGTCGACCACCCGGCGCGTGTCGGGAGCGTCAGCGGCGCCGAACCGCAGCTGGTCCATGACGGCGACCGGCCTGGCGCCCATCGCCATGATGTCGCGGACGATGCCGCCGACGCCGGTGGCCGCGCCCTGATACGGCTCGATGTAGGACGGGTGGTTGTGCGACTCCACCTTGAAGGTGGCCGCCCAGCCGTCGCCGATATCCACGACGCCTGCGTTCTCGCCGATGCCCGCCAGCATCGAGGCCCGCATCGCCTCCGTCGTCGTCTCACCGAAGTACCGCAGGTGCACCTTCGAGGACTTGTATGAGCAGTGCTCGCTCCACATCACCGAGTACATGGCCAGCTCGGCGTCGGTGGGCCGACGGCCGAAAATCTCGCGGATGCGCTGGTACTCGTCGTCCTTGAGGCCGAGTTCGCGGAACGGCTGGGGTACTTCGGGAGTGGCTGCGGCGCGGTCGACGGTGTCGACCTCATGGGTCAGCCCGGACGTCACGCGACCAGTGTAGTTTGAGCCGCCGACCTCAGCGGTTCAGGTGGCGTCGGCCACGTCGCCACCGGCAACACAGAACGCGTTGCCGTCGGGATCAGCGAACACCACCCATCGGAACTCCGGGCCCGCCTCGCCCCTGCCGGTCTCGGTGGCGCCAAGGCCGACCAGCCGCTTGACCTCGGCTTCCAGATCGGGGGCGGAGAAGTCGACGTGCACGCGGTTCTTGCCCGGTGTCGGATCGTCGACCTTCTGGAACGCCAGCCCAGGACCGCCGGGGCGACTGACGGTAACGAAAAAGCCCGGCGCCAAAGCGTTTAACGTGCCATCCACGACGCCGGCCCACCACTCGGCAAGCCGGTCGGGGTCGGTGGAGTCGAAGGTGATGTTCTCGACGGAGAGTGTCATGGCGGTCACTGTAGGCCAGCGGTGTGACCGATCCGCGCGCTTACGTCTGGGGTAATTGAACGACCGCGGCCCGCGACGCACGCTTCATCTATGACAAACACCGATACCCAGACCCAGCCGAAGTTCAGCGCCGAGATGTGGGCGGCCTTCTGGGCCGCTCCCGACGAGTCGCGCATCGGCGACATCCTCGCCGACGACATCGTCGGCTACTGGCAGGGCGATCCGAAGCCAGTTCTGGGTCTCGCGGCGTACACCGCCAAGATCGTCGAGCTCATCGCCGCCACCCCTGACCTACGGCTGGACCTGATCGACAGCGCGACCGTCGACGGCAGCGTCCCCGGCGAGCAGCTCGTCTTCCTGCACTACACCGGCGAAGGCACCGGTCCGGACGGTCCGTTCGCGATCCGTGGGCTCGACCGGGTCCGCACTCGCAACGGCATGGTGGTGGAGAACGTCATCCGCTACGACGAGGTCGAGATCTCAGCTGGGTGACAAGAACGCCCTGCAGCGCAGCGGAGTACGCGGCGACGTCGTCAGCGCCCATCACTTCGCGGGCGGAGTGCATAGCCAGCTGGGCGGCGCCGACGTCGACGGTCGGGATGCCAGTGCGTGCCGAGGTCATCGGCCCGATCGTCGATCCACACGGTAGGTCGGCTCGGTGCTCGTAGCGTTGCAGCGGAACCCCGGCCTGCGCGCAGGCAAGCGCGAACGCCGCGGCGGTGCGGCCGTCCGTGGCGTAGCGCAGATTCGGTTGCACCTTGAGCACCGGGCCCGCGTTGACCTCGATCAGGTGGCCGGGCTCGTGCCGCTCGGGATAGTTCGGGTGGGTGGCGTGCGCCATGTCGCCGGAGGCCACCATCGACCCGGGCAACCGTCGCAGGAAGTCTTCCCGGCCGCCGCCTGCCGCCAGCGTGATCCGTTCCAGCACCGTGTGCAGCAGCTCGGACTGCGCGCCGTGGTCCGACTGCGAGCCGACCTCCTCGTGGTCGAACAGCACAAGCACCGGCATCTGCTCGCCCGGTTCGGCGGCCAGGAACGCCTCGAGCCCCGCGTAGCAGGTGGCCTGGTTGTCCAGCCGGGGCGCGCTGACAAGCTCGTCGTCGACGCCTGCCAGCCTCGACGGTGTCAGGTCATGGGTCATCAGGTCCGCACCGAGGATGTCGGCCGCGTCGATGCCCAGCCTGCTCGGCGACATAGTCCGTAAACGACCGAGGCCCACTGCCGACGCCCCAGACCGCGTTGACGTGTCGCTGCGGATCCAGCGACACCGACTTGCGGTCCTCGGCCAGGTGGATCGCCAGCTGCGGGACGCGCAGGATCGGCTGGTCGATGCGCACCAGCCGGTGGTCGATGGTGTTGCCGACGCGTACCGACAGCCTGCCGCTGATGCCGAGGTCGCGGTCCAGCCAGGAGTTCAGCCAAGCACCGCCGTAGGGTTGCAATGCGACCACCTGCCAGCCGGAGACGAACCGATCGGGGTGCTGTTTCACCCGCAGGTTGGGGCTGTCGGTGTGGGCGCCGACGATCCGAAAAGGCCCGGTACGATCCGCTTCGTCGGACCGCCACGCGACGAGCGAGCCTGCCCGCACCGTGAAGTACCGGCCGTCGGCTGGCCACTCGTCGCGTTCGGAGAGTTCGGTGAAGCCCGTGGCGCTCAACCGCTGGGCGACGGTCACGCAGACATGAAACGGCGACGGTGACGCGTCGATGAATTCGCAGAGCCCTTGCGCACTCGGGGACATGGTTCACCATCATTGCCGACTGCCCGTTCGCTAGGGTCGAATGGTGCCCGACCCACTGCCGCAACCGGTAACGGCGCCGTTGACACCCGCGGCCATCTTTCTGGTGGTCACCATCGATGAAGGGCAGGAGGCGGCCGCTGCCGTCCATGACGCGCTGCCCGACATCTCCGGGTTGGTCCGCGCAGTCGGCTTCCGCGACACCGACAAGCATCTGTCGGTGGTCACCTCGATCGGGTCAGATGCCTGGGACCGGCTGTTCTCCGGTCCGCGACCTGCCGAGCTGACCCCGTTCATCGAGCTGCGCGGCGCGCGCCACCACGCCCCGGCCACGCCGGGAGATCTGCTGTTCCACATCAAGGCGTTGTCGATGGACATGTGTTTCGAGCTGGCGGGCCGGATCGTCAAGGCGTTGGGGGCGGTGACCGTCGTCGACGAAACCCACGGCTTCCGGTTCTTCGACAACCGCGACCTGCTGGGCTTCGTCGACGGCACCGAGAATCCCGAAGGCCCACTTGCGGTGTCCGCCACCGAGATTGGCGACGAGGATCCCGATTTTGCAGGCGGCTGCTACCTGCACGTGCAGAAATACGTGCACGACATGACCTCATGGGATTCGCTGTCGGTCACCGAGCAGGAGCTGGTGATCGGACGGTCCAAGCTCGAGGACATCGAGATGGACGACGATGCGAAGCCGGCCAACGCCCACATCGCGCTCAACGTGATCGAAGACGACGACGGCAACGAGCTGAAGATCGTCAGGCACAACATGCCGTTCGGTGAGATCGGTAAGGGCGAGTTCGGCACCTATTTCATCGGCTACTCCCGCACAGCCGCCGTCACCGAGCAGATGCTGAGCAACATGTTCATCGGCGACCCTGTCGGCAACACCGACCGCATCCTGGACTTCTCGACCGCGGTGACGGGTGGAAAGTTCTTCACGCCAGTCGTCGACTTCCTCAATGACCCTCCGCCGCTTCCGGATTCGGAGCCCGAAGAAGAGCAACCAGATATGCCCGTCGCTGCAAACGGCTCGCTCGGGATTGGCAGCCTGAAAGACATCTCACGAAGTTAAAAGTCAAGCCGCGAGTTCGAGAGGAGGTGGAAACGCCTGATGTTCGTTATAGAGCCGACGCGTCTGGAGGCAGTGGTGGAGTTGGCCGAGGAACTTGTTGAACAGGTGCCGTTGGGCTTGGCGGTTCCAGTCTCCGGCGGCGCGGCGGGCATCGAAGTGTCGGCGGGCGCCGGGCGAGGCGCGCAGCGATCCCAGCGCCCAGATCGGGCCGACGGCGGCCAGGCGCCGGTTTTTGGTATGCCGGTGCAGCACCACGGTTTTCTTGCCACTGGAACGCGTGATCGGCGCCGAGCCGGCGTAGGCCTTGAGGCTCCGGGCGTCGACGAAACGCGCCCGGTCGTCACCGATCTCGGCGAGCACCCGGGCCCCGGTCAGGTTCCCCAGGCCGGGGAAACTGGTGATGATGTCGGCGTCCGGGTGCTGCTCAAAATGGGCGATCGCCGCCTCGGCGAGATCCTCAGCGGCGGTGCAGGCGGCGTCGAACTGTCCCAGCAGCGCGGTGAGCTGGATGCCCATCGCCGCCTCGACTTGGGGCGGCTGGTGCAGGTAGGTGTCGGCGAAGATCTCGCGCAGCCGGTCAGTGTCGCGGTCCAGGTAGCGTTTGCGCCCGGCGTTGACCAACAGCCGGCGCAGCCGGGCGCGGGTCAGCTTCGCGGCCTGGGCCGGAGTTGGTGCCGCCGCCAGGACGGTGCGGGCGTCGGCGCGGGCCAGTCCCCCCTCGGGCAGGTCGGCGAATGCGACCAGGGCGGCCGGGTAGAAGTCTTTGAGCAGGTCGCGGATCTGATTGCCGATCTGCTGACGCGCCCACACCGCGTCCTGCTGGGCGCGGGCCAGCACTCGGATGGCTTGGGCGGCCTCGGTGTCGGCGGGCAGTACTCGGTGCGCGCCGGGGTCGGTGCGGATGATATTGGCCAGCAGCACGGCGTCGGTGGCATCGGATTTGGCCCCCGACACCGCATACCGGGCCCGATACCGCGACGCCGCCAGCGGGTTGATCGGATAGATCACCCGGCCGGTTTCGCGCAAGGCAGCCACCCACAGGCCGCGATCGGTTTCGATCCCCACCGGGATCGGATCGGCGGCGCTGTCACCGGCCTCGGCCAGCAGCGTCAACAGCGCCGCGAACCCCGCCGCGTCGTTGCTGACCCGGCCGCGGGCCACCACGCGCCCGTCGTCGTCGACGACGGCGACATCGTGATGTTCAGTGGCCCAATCGATTCCACAAAACAAGCCCAAGGTGTCATCACTCCTTCACTCGATGGTTGTGCCGTTACCGGTGGACTCACGCGGCGCCCTAATCGCAGGACTCTAAGGTCCGTCATCTCACTAGCCGTCCGTGACTCCAGCACACCGCAGGACCTCGTTCTGTCGAAGAGCTCAAGGCTCGGGAACAACCATCGGGAGGTTAATCCTGCGGCGGGCTCGGGCAACGGAATCCCACCACCATCAGACAGAGTCTGCCGCCAGGCGCGCCGTTCTTTCAGAAGTCGTCGAACGACGGGAAACACCAGGCATCACTCGGCGGCAGAACCCCACCAGGAACAGACCCGCTCAACGACCGGGAACCCATCCCTACTAAACGATTAGGAACCCGTCAATGAACAACCTGTATCGCGATCTGGCGCCGATTACTGAAGCCGCTTGGGACGAAATCGAGACGGAGGCGACGCGAACGTTCAAGCGGCACATCGCCGGGCGCCGCGTCGTCGACGTCAGCGAGCCCGGCGGCCCGGTGACCGCCGCGATCAGCACGGGCCATCTGCGCGACGTCGCCCCGCCCGGTGACGGCGTGGTCGCACATCTGCGCGACAGCAAGCCACTGGTCCGGCTGCGGGTGCCGTTCACCGTGGACCGCACCGCCATCGACGACGTGGAGCGCGGCTCGCAGGATTCGGACTGGGACCCGGTCAAGGAGGCCGCCAAACAGCTGGCCTTCGCCGAGGACCGGGCGATCTTCGAGGGCTACGAGGCGGCCTCCATCGAGGGCATCCGGGCCTGCAGCTCCAACACCGCGCTGACGCTGCCGGACGACGCGCGCGGCATCCCCGACGTCATCTCCCAGGCGCTGTCCGAGCTTCGGCTGGCGGGCGTCGACGGCCCATACTGCGTGCTGCTCTCGGCCGACGTGTACACCAAGGTCAGTGAGACGACCGAGCACGGCTATCCGATCCGCGAGCACCTCAACCGGCTCATCGACGGCGAGATCATCTGGGCGCCGGCGATCGACGGCGCGTTCGTGTTGTCCACCCGCGGTGGTGACTTCGATCTGCAGCTGGGCACCGACGTGTCGATCGGCTACCAGTCACACGACGCCGACTCCGTGCAGTTGTATCTCGAGGAGACGCTGACATTCCTGTGCTACACAGCCGAGGCGTCCGTCGCACTCACGCCCTAGTCGCGCGAGCCTTCTGCGTCATCTGCTCGCCGACGACTCGCATTGCCCCACTGCGTGGTCGATCCGGGGATCCCGTCCGCGGCCGTCGTCACCTTGTGCCCGACGTCAGCGCTGCGGACAGCTGCGGAAGCCGTATCCGCCCGCGCCGCGAACGCACGTAGGAGTTCGGGATTGACGAGCAAGATCACTCCTGGGTCTTGGTGTCTACCGGACAGCGGTGCAAAGGTCAGCAATTCGACCCCATCGGCAGTCCGACCGCTCTCCGCGCCGAGATTTTGCGCACTCGCAGCTGGTTAAGCGGCCAGCACCAGATCCAACGCCGAGTAGAACAGGCCGAGCCCGTCGTCGGACGGGCCGGTCAGGCCTCGGTGGCGTGCTCGGGGTGCGGCATGAGCCCGACGACGCGGCCGTTGGCCGAGCTGATGCCTGCGATATCGCGCATCGAGCCGTTCGGGTTGTCGCGGTAGCGGAACACCACCCGGCCGTCGCCCTCGAGTTTGTCGAGCACCGGCTCACTGGCGACGTAGCGGCCCTCACCGGACTTCAGCGGCACCAGCAGGTCTGCGCCCAGCTCGTAGCGCGACGTCCACGCCGTCGAATTGGACGCGACCTCGAGCCACAGATCGCGGCAGACGAAGTGCAGGCCCGCGTTGCGCGTCAACGCGCCAGGCAGCAGGCCCGCCTCACACAACACCTGAAAACCGTTGCAAATCCCCAACACTGGCAAGCCTTGCTCGGCACCGCTGACGACCTCGCCCATCACCGGTGCGAACTTGGCGATCGCGCCACAGCGCAGATAATCGCCGTAGGAGAAGCCGCCGGGCACCACCACGGCGTCGACCCCCTTGAGGTCGGCATCGGCGTGCCACAGGCTGACCGCTTCGGCGCCGACAAGCCGCACCGCCCTTGCGGCGTCGACGTCGTCGAGCGTGCCGGGGAACGTGATCACGCCCACCCGCGCGGTCATGATTGCTCCCTGCTGACCGACCAGTCCTCGATGACCGTGTTCGCCAACAGCGATTCGGCGATCTCGGCGAGGGTGTCGTCGTCGATGCTGTCATCGACCTCGAGCTCAAAACGCTTGCCCTGCCGAACATCTGAGACGCCGCCAAAGCCGAGACGGCCCAGCGCGCCGACGATCGCCTGCCCTTGCGGGTCGAGGATCTCCGCCTTGGGCATCACGTGCACAACCACCCTTGCCACGGCGATCACTCTACCGGCGGCAATGTCAGGACCGCCTCACCGGCACGATCCGATGTACGCGTTACACAGCGGCGCGGCCATCGCATCGAGGACCTGCGCGTCAGCCACCGCAGGCCAGCCGACCTGCGCTGGCAGCGACGACCACATGGCCAGTTCGACGATTGTGCTGCTATTCGGGTCGGCCAGCAGATACTCGCGCATGACCTGATGGCCCGCGTCGCTGATGACGGCGCCGATGCGCTGCGGGTCGTTGGTGGTGATGGACGGCGACGTCGCAGCGGCCGTCGACTGGCAGTCGCGCAGCCTGGACCTGGCGGTCTCCAGCGTAGTCAGGGCCGTGGCGCCGCCGGACGCCGTGTCACCGCGCCAGTGCACCACCTGCACCAGCAGGTTCCACTGGCCCTCCTGATGGAGCACGACCGATCGCGCCGCTACGGCATAAGCACGAGGGTCGTTGGCAAGGAGCGGGCTTCCACACATCGCCTCGAAGCCGAACCGTGGCGACGGCGCCGTCACGGACAGTCCGGCAAGGCCTGGCCAGCGGTAAACCGGATACAGCGGGACAGCAGCGGGGTCGATCCACGCCGAATCGGGGATGGCGTCGCATATCGGCGGGCACTCACCGGGGACCGCCCGGGCGGGCCAGCCGATGCTCGGCGCGACGGTCAAGCCGCAGGTGGCCAGGGCCACCGCCAGCAGCAATCGCATGTCTCCCCCTGGTACCGCCTGCGCAGCCACAATATAGGCATGGAATTGACGCATTTCGGCCATTCATGCCTACTGGCGAGTTTCAAGGGCGGTTCCGGCCACCTCCACGACGGTTTTATTCGATCCTGGGAACTTCTCGCACGGTTTCGAGGGCATCACCGGTCTGTCGGCGATCCTGATCACCCATCAGCATCCCGATCACGCCGACAGGGAGCGGCTGCCGGCGCTGGTCGATGCCAACCCCGACGCCGCCCTGTACGCCGACCCGCAGACCGCCGCTCAGCTCGGCGAGCCGTGGCGAGCAGTGCACGTCGGCGACGAGTTGAGCGTCGGGCACCTGACCGTGCGCGGCGTCGGCGGACGGCATGCGGTGATTCACCCGGAAATCCCGGTGATAGACAACATTTCGTATCTGATCGGCGACGGCTCGCATCCGGCGCGGCTGATGCACCCTGGCGACGCATTGTTCGCGCCAGGCGAGCCGGTCGATGTGCTGGCCGCCCCTGCGGCGGCGCCATGGATGAGGATCTCGGAGGCCGTCGACTACCTACGCGCAGTGGCGCCTGCCCGCGCCGTGCCGATCCACCAGGCGATCATCAACCCGAACGCCCGCGGCATCTACTACGGGCGGCTGACCGAAATGACCAATACCGACTTTCAGGTGCTCACGGAGGAAACCGGCACGAGTTTCTAGCCGTCGCGCGCCGCCGCGCTGCCAGCCGCGCGGCCGGAGAACACGCAACCGCCGAGGAACGTGCCCTCCAGAGAGCGGTAGCCGTGCACGCCGCCGCCGCCGAAGCCCGCCGCTTCCCCGGCCGCATAGAGCCCGTCGAACACGCTGCCGTCGGACCGCAGGACCCGCGAGTCGAGGTCAGTTTCCAAGCCACCCAATGACTTACGGGTCAGAATGTGCAGCTTGACGGCGATCAGCGGTCCGGCCTTCGGATCGGTGAGCCGGTGCGGGGCGACGACGCGGCTGACGCGGTCGGCGAGGAATGCCCGCGCACCGCGGATCGCGGTTATCTGGCTGTCCTTGGTGAATTTGTTGACCACCTCACGGTCGCGGGCGGTGACTTCCGCCTCAACGACGTCGTAGTCGAGCGGCTCGACGTCTGGCACCGCGTTCATCTTGGATACCAACTCCCGCAACGAGTTCGCCGTCACGAAGTCGACTCCCTTGTCGACGAACGCCTGCACCGGTGGTGGCGCGCCGGGCCTGACGCGGGACAGCACCTGACGTACGCTTCGGCCGGTCAGATCGGGGTTCTGCTCCTGACCCGGACAGCCCGAACTCCTTCTCGATGATGCGGGCGTTCAGGACGAACCACGTGTAGTCGTGGCCGGTCTGGGTGATGTACTCCAGCGTGCCGAGCGTGTCGAAGCCGGGAAACAGCGGTGGCGGCAGTCGCTTGCCGGTGGCGTCAAGCCACAGCGAGGACGGCCCGGGGATGATCCGGATGCCGTGCAGCGGCCAGATCGGGTCGTAGTTGGTGATGCCTTCGGTGTAGTGCCACATCCGGTCGCTGTTGATGACGTGGCGCGCCTACGGATTCGGTGATGCCGATCATGCGCCCGTCGACGTGCGCGGGAACACCGCTTAGCAGCTGTTCGGGCACCCGACCCATCCGCTTGGGCCAGTTCTGCCTGACCAGATCGTGATTTCCGCCGATGCCGCCACTGGCGACGATCACCGCCGATGCGCGGAACTCGAACTCGCCTACGGTGTTTCGTGACGACGCCACGCCGCGCGCCGAGCTCGTCGGCTCCAGCACCGCGCCCCGCACGCCGACCGCCGCTCCGTTTTCCACGATCAGTTCGTCGACGCGATGGCGATGTGCGAATCGCACCTTCGCGTTGCCGAGCAGCCTGCGCGCGAAGACGTCGACGATCGCCGGGCCAGTTCCCCAGGTGATGTGGAAGCGCGGCACCGAGTTGCCGTGACCGCGTGCGTCGTAGCCGCCCCGCTCGGCCCAGCCGACGGCGGGGAAGATCTGCAGCCCGCGTTCGCGAAGCCAGCTGCGCTTCTCGCCCGCGGCGAAGTCGACGTAGGCGTGTGCCCACTGCCGCGGCCAGTGGTCCTCTGGCCGGTCGAAACCCGCGGTGCCAAGCCAATCCTGCAATGCCAGCTCATGGCTGTCGCGAATGCCCAGCCGCCGCTGTTCGGGGCTGTCGACGAAGAACAGGCCGCCGAAGGACCAGAACGCCTGGCCGCCGACGTTGTTGGCGTTCTCCTGGTCGACGATCACCACGCTGCGGCCGCGTTCGGCCAGCTCACAGGCGGCCACCAGGCCGGCCAGACCGGCTCCCACCAGAATCACATCAGCATCTGCCACGCCGCCACGTTAGCGGCGTCGGCTATGCGGCGTCTGTCAGAGCGGGATATGGCTGCCACTGGTAGACGGCAGGCACGCATCGATGCATCAACGCCAGATCGACGGCGTCGAGCATCGCCTGTCGGGGGCCGGGCCTGCGCAGGTGGCGCGCATGCACGGCGACTCGAACGATGCCGTCGCGCCTCGCGGTTCGCTCGGCCGCCAGCACCAGCGTCCGGCACCACCACGGCTCGCTCAAGAACCCCTCGCCGATGCCGAGCACCCTCGCCCGCACCATAGTCTGACGAACCAGATCGGTGATGCCACTCAAGCCTGCCAGTAACCGAAACCCGTTACGAGGCAACGCCGTTACTGTACCTTGCGAAACCGTCCAGCCGGGCGCGGCAAACAGCCGGGTGCGCAGGCCCAGGTGCTCGAGCACGCGATCGGCGGCCATCAGCCGCAGGTTGGCTTCGTGTGCCGGCAATGTCGCGAACTCGCCGCGCCGCTTCTTGGTGGCGGCCTCGTCGAAGCCGTGCAGGACGATGGCGTCGCCGCGTTCACGCCGGTCAGCGAGCCACTCGACGGTCGGCGCGTCGGAATCCAGCCGGTAGCCGCCCTTGATCCGGGGTGCCAGTAGAAACGAAGCGGGGACGCCGCGCGCATCAAGCAGCTCGCAGAACGCATCCACCTCGGTCAGTGTGCGGTCGCTGACCCCGGAAACCGAGACGATCAGTTGTCCAGCCACGTGTTCATTGTGGCAACGTCAGGTGTCCCAACGGTTTACAACACGTGGGCAGAAGTTGACTTTCTATCGCGGCAAAACGGCCTCGATGGCGGCGATCACCTCGGGCGCGTCGGGAACGGTGCGGGGCCGGAATCGGTTGACCACCTCGCCACCGGGTGCAAGCAGGAATTTCTCGAAATTCCACTGGATGTCGCCCGCCTCGCCGCTGTCATCGGGGGTCGTCGTCAGCTCCGCGTACAGCGGGTGCCGGTCGGGACCGTTGACATCGGCCTTGGCCAGCAGCGGGAACGTCACCCCGTAATTCGTCGAGCAGAACGTCTGGATCTCCTCGGCCGTGCCGGGTTCCTGGCCCATGAACTGGTTGCACGGCACGCCGATCACCGTCAGGCCGCGCTCACCGTAGTCCTTTGCCAGCTGCTCCAGCGCGCTGTACTGCGGGGTGAGGCCACACTTCGAGGCCACGTTCACCACAAGCACGGCTCCGTCGGCCAGCTCCGCCAGCGTGGTGGAACGCCCGTCCAGCGTGGTCAATGCGATGTCGGTCAACGGTGTTTCGGTCATGCCCGCACACTAACCGTCGAAAAGCATCAGCGCGATCTTCTCGACGTCGGCCATCGGATCGTCGTCGGTGTCGATCGCCTGATTCAGCCGAAGCATCGCAAAGCCGTGCACCAACGACCATGCCGCGAGCGCGGCACTGTCCGGATCCGCCTTGGCGCGTGGGTCTTTCAGCGTGCCGACCCCCTGCGCCAGTTCCGTTCCCGCGGCGCCTTGGGCCGCCTTGAGATCGGAGTCGTCGGGGTTGACGAGCGAGCGGTCGAACATCACCGCGTAGTGGCCGGGATGATCGAGTGCGAACCGCACATAGGCCAGCGCCGCGGCGATGAAGTCCGGACGCGCGTCTGCCAGGGCATCGGCCAGCAGCCGCCACCCCTGGGCGGCGAGCGCGGTGAACAGTCCGCGGCGGTCGGTGAAGTGATGCGCAGGGGCTGCGTGCGAGACGCCGGCCTCGCGCGCGAGCTCGCGCAGCGAGATCGCGTCGGCGCCGCGCTCGGCAACCAGTGCCGCGGTCTTTGCCAGGATGACGGCCTTCAGGTCGCCGTGGTGGTAGGTAGTCCCTGCTCATGCCGCCATCATAGCCGGGAATCTTGACAGTGCCTAGATTGTTCTCTAGCGTGTTCCATCTATCTTGTCATTGTCTAGATAAGGAGCTTGTAGTGGCCGTCATCGTCTCTCTGGTGCTCGGCACGCTTCGCCGCCCGGTTGATCGGCTGGCTTGGGGTCGACTACGTCGACAGCTGGCCTCAGGCCGTCGCGATCGGGCTGGCGGTGATGTTCGTGATGACCGGGGTCGCGCATTTCTTCCCCGCGATGCGGCGCGACATGATCGCGATCGTGCCGCCGCGACTGCCCGCCCCCGGACTGCTGGTCACGATCACCGGTGTGCTCGAACTGCTCGGCGCAGCCGGGTTGCTTTACCCGCCCACCCGGGTGGCCGCGGCGCTTTGCCTGTTCGTGTTGATGCTGGTCGATGTTCCCCGCCAACGTCTACGCGGCGCGGATGCCGAACCCGCCGAAGTCGATGACCTCGCGGCTGGACGTGCGTACGGCCGAGGAGATCGTGTTCCTAGCCGCTGCCGTCATGGTTGGCCTTGGCAGCATCCAGTAGCCAGGCGTACTGGAAAGCGGCTTCCTTCCAGCGCTCGTAGCGTCCACTGATGCCACCGTGGCCGGCGGTCATCTCGGTCTTGAGCAGAACCGGATGATCGTCGGTTTTGGTATGCCGAAGCGCCGCAACCCATTTCGCAGGTTCGACGTAGTAGACCCTGGTGTCGTTCAGCGACGTCATCGCCAGAATTGCGGGATAGTCCTTGGCCTCGATGTTCTCGTAGGGCGTGTAGGACTTCATGTAGCGTAGACGTCCTTGTCTTCCAACGGGTTTCCCCACTCGTCCCACTCGGTGACGGTCAGTGGCAGCGACGGGTCAAGGATCGTGGTCAACGCGTCGACGAACGGCACCGCGGCCAGGATGCCCGCGAACAGGTCTGGCGCCATGTTCGCGACCGCACCCATCAGCAGTCCGCCCGCGCTGCCGCCAAAGGCGACAAGGTTCTCCGGCCGGGTCACGTCGGTGGCGACGAGATGGGCTGCCACGGCGATGAAGTCGGTGAAGGTGTTCTTCTTCTCCAACAGCTTGCCGTGCTCGTACCACGGCCTGCCAAGCTCGCCGCCGCCCCGCACGTGCGCGACCGCGAACACCATGCCGCGGTCCAGCAGCGACAGCCGGGCGATGGAGAACCGCGGGTCCTCACACGACTCGTAGGCGCCGTAGCCGTACAGCAGCGTCGGTGCGGGGTAGGGCACGCCGGTGCGGTGCACGATCGAGATCGGCACCCGCGCCCCGTCGGCCGCGACGGCCCAGTCGCGGCGCTCCACGTACTCGTCGGGGTGGTAGTCGCCGAGCACCGGCTGTTCACGCAACAGCGTGCGCTCGCCGGTGGCGAGGTCGATGTCATAGATGCGCACCGGAATGACGAACGACGTAGCACCGACCCGCAGCTTCGGCGAACTCCAGTTCGGGTTGCCGGAAAGGCCTGCCGACATCAGCTCGGAATCGAACGTGATGTCCTCGGGATGGCCGTAGCCGCCGTCCGCGTAGACCGGCCACAGCTGGATCCGCGGCAGCGCCTCGCTTCGGTAGCTGACCACCAGATGGCCTTCGAATGCGTCGACGGAGTCGAGTCGCACATCATCGCGGTGCTCGATCAAGTGTGCGAAAAGCATTGGGATCGCTCACAGGAGCGTCGACCAGCGTGAAGTTCTCCGCGCCGTCGTTGTGCAGGATCAGGAACCGGTCCTCACCGCCGACAACCGCGTGTTCGACGGAGTACTCGACAAGCTCACGGCGCGGCCAAATGGTGGTGAACTCGGTTTTGCCGTCGGCGGCGTCGCCGTAGCGCATCTCGGAGGTGACGGCGCTACCCGCTGCGATGATCATGTACTTGTTGCTGCGGGTGCGGCCGACCGCCAGCCAGAATCTCTCGTCGGGCTCGTGGTAGACCCTCTCGGCGGGCAGTCCGGCGCCGAGGCGATGCCGCCACACGGTGTCGGGACGCCAGGCGTCGTCGACGGTGACGTAGTAGACGGTGTGGTTATCGGCGGCCCAGGTGGCGCCTGCGCCAATACCGACGATCTGGTCGTCGTAGAGGGCGCCGGTGCGCAAGTCCTTGAACCGCAAGGTGTATCGCTCGTCGCCCTTGACGTCGACGGAGTAGGCCAGGACGTTGCCGTCGAGGCTGACGCTGGCGGCCCCGAGCGAGAAGAATTCGTGTCCCTCGGCCTCGATGTTCTCGTCGAGCAGGACTTGCTCGCCTGGGATTTCGGTTTCTTCGTCGAGCTCGGGCGGGGCCCAGTCGTCGGGATCGGCGACAGGGCAACGGCATTGCACGCTGTACTGCTTGCCTTCGAAGCTCCTGCCGTAGTACCACCAGTCGCCGCGACGAGTCGGAACGGAAAGGTCGGTTTCCTTGGTGCGCGCCTTTATCTCGTCGAAGATCTTCTGCCGCAGCGGTGCCAGATCAGACGTCACGTGTTCGGTGTAGTCGTTCTCGGCCTTGAGGTAGTCGGTGACCTCGGGATTCGACTTGTCGCGCAGCCACTCGTACGGGTCGATGAACACGTCGCCATGATGTTCGCGCCGATGCTCGACACGTTTGGCCACCGGTGGCTTCACGGCTTCAGCCAGTCGCTGAACTTTCGGCCCGAAATGCGCTCGTAGGCTTCGATATAGCGTGCGCGGGTGGCGTCGAGGATGTCGGGCGGCAGCGGGGGCGGCGGCTTGTCGCCGTTGCGGTCCCAGCCGGAGTCCGGACCGGTGAGCCAGTTGCGCACGAACTGCTTGTCGAAGCTGTTCTGGACGACGCCCTCCTTCCAGTCGTCGGCGCGCCAGTACCTGCTGGAGTCCGGGGTGAACACCTCGTCGGCCAATCGCAGGTTGCCGTGCTTGTCGACACCGAACTCGAACTTGGTGTCCGCGACGATGATTCCCTTCGTCAACGCATGGTCCGCGCCCTGAATGTAGGTCTGCAGCGTGCGCTCGCGCAGCTGGTTGGCCCTGACCGCGCCGACGAGCTCGATGACATCGTTGAACGAGATGTTCTCATCGTGTTGCCCCAGTTCGGCTTTGGTGGCCGGGGTGAACAGCGGCTCGGCGAACTTGCTGGCCTCGGACAGCCCGGGCGGCAGCACGATACCGCACACCTTCCCGGTCTTCTGGTAGTCGATGAGGCCCGAGCCTGTCAGGTAGCCGCGAGCCACTGCCTCCACCGGCAGCATCTCGAGCTCCTGCACTACCAGCGCACGGCCGAGCACGTCTTCGGGAATGCGTTCGTCGTCGGGCGGGCCCGCCAGATGGTTGGGCGCCTCGACGTAGTCGAAGAAGAAGACGCTCATCGCGGTCAGGATGCGGCCCTTGTCGGGTATCTCCGAGTCGAGGATGTAGTCGTACGCCGAGATCCGGTCGGTGGCGACGAACAGCAGATGCTCGTCGTCGATGCGGTACAGCTCGCGAACCTTGCCGCTGGCCAGATGTTCGTAGTCCGACAGAGACGGGCGCATCGGGCCAGCCTATCTGCTGGGATCAATGCCATGACCCCCCGTTACCTGCCCTACGCCACCACTCCGGCGCGACTGGTCGCGCAGCTGATCAGCGACTTGGTGGTGATCGCCTGGACGACCGTCTGGGTGCTGGTCGGGATGGCCGTGCACTCCGCCGTGTCGACCATCGCCGAATTCGGCAGGCAAGTCGAAGGCGGCGCGAACGGGATCGCGGGCAACCTCGATTCGGCGGGTCACGGCGCCAACAACGTGCCGTTCATCGGCGAGACGTTGAGCAAACCATTGACGGCCGCGGGCGACGCCGCCCGTGACATCGCGGGCGCCGGCCACACCCTGGGCGTCACCGCGAGCTGGCTGGCGTGGCTGCTTGCGTTGGCCGTCGCGGCGCCACCCATCCTGGCGATCGCGATGCCGTGGCTGTTTCTGCGGGTGAGGTTCTTCCGTCGCAAGTGGACGGCGTTGACTCTGGCGCGAACACCCGCCGGCGAACAGCTGCTGGCGCTGCGGGCGCTCGCCAACCGGCCGCTGCCCAAGCTCGCGGCCATCAGCGTGGATCCCGTCGGCGCGTGGCGGCGGGAGGACGCCGCCGCGATCCACGGCCTTGCCGCCCTCGAGCTCCGCGCCGCCGGCGTGCGCGCCCGCCGCTAGCCGACTGCGCCCGGATGGAAGGTGTTGCGATTCACTTGGCTGGACCTGACGGTGTATCCGCAGCGCGTGATCGCCGAAATTCGACAAGCGATCGGGTCGCCACGCTGACCCACGCGGCGAAGGCGATCCAGAAGAACACCAGCGACACCGTAGTCAACCACTGCCAGCCCGTTTTGACGGCCGTCGCATATGTGGCAGACGAGTACATCCCGAGTGGGAACACCGCCGCCCACCACAGCCCCGGCGGAAGCTCGCGTCGCCTCCGAAACCGTTGCAGGGTGGCGTAGACCAGCGGCGGGGATCCACACCGTCGCGACAAACCACGTCGCCACCGTCATCGGCCAAACGGCGTGAAGCCCGGCCTTGTGGATGTGATCGCCCGCCAACGTCGCGATCGCCGCGCCGCCCATCAGTATCCAAACGTCGGGCTGCACCAACTCCGGGCAGCCGGATCGTGGACGGCTCGCCAGACAATCAGGCCCGTCATCAATAGATATACGCCAATAGCGATGGCCCAGAACAGCATCGCAAGGAAGACGATCTTCAGATCCGCCATCACGACGGCGCCAGTTCGGAAGTCGCGACGCTTGCAAGTTCGCAGCCGCCGTGCGCGCGGTCACGCAGTCCCACGCCGCGGTCACGCCACACGTGCTGTGTCACCACCGGCGCCAGCGAGAGCCAACCCTGCAACGCCATCCCGGCCAGCACCCACAGCACGACGCGGTGTTCGGCTAGCCGCGCCCCAACGACCGCGCAGGCCGCGATGTAGGTGCACAGCCGAAGCGACACATCGAGACTGGCGAGATTACACGATTCTCGTCGCCAGGCGGTGGCGGCCGCCACGATCAGCATCGGCAACGCGACGGCCGCGAGCACGATCAACACCTGACTGATAACCGCATAGCCGTGATCCACAGCGGCGATCGAGACGATGCCAGTCGCCATGGCCGCCGCGAACGAATCCGGTTTCACGCCGTCAGCTCGACCACCAAATGCCGGATGCCAGTGTGACGGTTGCTTCGTGTCCACTCCACCGGCTTGACGACCTGCACTGAGGAGAAGCGGGTAAGCAACTCCTCGAACAACACCCGCAGTTCCAGCCGGGCCAGGTTCGCACCGAGGCAGTAATGCACGCCCTGACCAAACCCCAAGTGCGGATTCGGCTTACGCGTGATAACAAAGGTATCCGCATCCGCAAACACCAACGAATCGCGATTGGCCGAGCCCTCCCAGATCTGCACCTTCTGGCCGGCCTCGATCGCACATCCGGCCAACTCGACGTCCCGCGTTGCGGTGCGCCGCTTCGAAGGCGACGGCGACGACCAGCGCACCATCTCCTCGACGGCCGTCGGCAGCTGCCCGAGATCGGCACGCAGCGCGCACAATTGGTCCGGGTGCTCGGCCAGCGCCAGCAGCCCGCCCGCAACGGAGTTACGGGTTGTCTCCGCGCCCGCACTGAACAGCAGGCTGAAGAAAAGGTACAGCTCGAGATCCGACAAACGGTCGTCGTCGACGGTCGCGTTGGCCACCACCGACAACATGTCGTCTGTCGGCTGGGCGCGTTTGGACGCGATCAACTCCTGTCCGTAGGAGTACATCCGCGACCCGGCCTCCTCGACGGACATCTGGCCAATCGACGCCTTGCGTGCTCCGCCGAAGTCGAACTGCGGCTCGATGGCGTGGAACAGCCAATGTCGTTCGGATTCAGGGACTCCCAGCAGAATGCAGATCATCTGCATCGGCAGTTCGGCCGCGATGTCGACCAGGAAGTCGAACGGTTCACCCGGAACCACCGCATCCAAAAGCCGCCGCGTCCGTGTGCGCAGGTCATCCTCGACGCGGCGGATCATCCGCGGCGTCAGGCCCGAGCTGACCAGCCTGCGAATCTGCGCGTGTCGCGGTTCGTCCATCATGTTCAGCACTTGACCGGCGATGGACAGATCCTGCAGCAGGGTCCCGCCGAACGGTCGCGAGCCGCCCGTCACCGATGAGAACGTCACCGGATCACGAAACACCGCAAGGGTTTCCGCATACGATGCGACCGACCAGAAGCCCTCCCCGTCGGGAGTGTTGTCCGTCGCCGCGTGCCAGTACACGGGCGCCTCACGCCGATGCACCTCGAAAAGCGCGTGCGGAAAACCGTGAGCGAAGTTGTCCAGATCGGTGAAGTCGATCTCCAGGACCGCGGTCACAAGATGGCGCCCGACGTGTACTTCGCGGCCTCTGGATAGCGGCCCACCAAGTCGTCGACGGCGTCGACGACCCTGTCGACCTGGTCACCCGCAGCGCCGGTGAACGCCTGTTTGTCGGCCAACGCCGCGTCCAGCGCAGGCCGGTCGAGCGGGAGCCGCGAGTCGGCGGCCAGCCGGTCAAGCAGATCGGGCTCCAAACCCTTCTCGCGCATCGCAAGGGCCACCGCGACGGCATGTTCCTTGATCACCTCGTGCGCGGCTTCGCGGCCCATGCCTGCGCGCACCGCGGCGATCAGGATCCGGGTGGTGGCAAGGAACGGCAGGTAGCGGTCCAGCTCTCGCTGGATCACCGCCGGGTAGGCGCCGAACTCGTCGAGAACCGTCAGGAACGTTTCGATCTGCCCGTCTACCGCGAAGAACGCGTCAGGCAGCGCCACTCGGCGCACCACCGAGCAGAACACGTCGCCTTCGTTCCACTGCGCGCCTGCGAGTTCAGCCGCCATCGACCCATAGCCGCGCAGCACGACCTGCAGACCGTTCACCCGTTCACACGAGCGGGTGTTCATCTTGTGCGGCATGGCCGACGAACCGACCTGTCCCGGCGCGAAGCCCTCCGTCACCAGCTCGTGGCCCGCCATCAGCCGGATAGTGTGTGCCAGCGAGGACGGGCCCGCGCCCATCTGCACTAGCGCCGAGATCACATCATGGTCCAGCGAGCGAGGATAAACCTGCCCCACGCTGGTGAAAATCTCAGTGAAACCGAGGAATTCGGCGATCCGCCGCTCCAGGTCGGCCAACTTCGACGTGTCGCCGTCTAACAGGTCGAGCATGTCTTGTGCGGTGCCCATCGGGCCCTTGATGCCGCGCAGCGGATACCGATCGATCAACGAACGCAGCCGCGTCAGAGCAACGAGCATCTCCTCGGCCGCCGACGCGAACCGCTTACCCAAAGTGGTGGCCTGCGCGGCGACGTTGTGGCTGCGGCCCGCCATCACCAGGTCGCGGTAGCTGATCGCCTGCTCGGCAAGCCGCGCCACCACCGCAACGCCGTGCGAATGCACCAATTCGAGAGACCGGCGGATCTGCAGCTGCTCAACGTTTTCGGTGAGGTCACGGCTCGTCATGCCCTTGTGCACATGCTCGTGGCCTGCCAGCGCGTTGAACTCCTCGATACGCGCCTTGACGTCGTGGCGCAGCACCCGTTCCCGCGCGGCGATCGAGGACAAATCGACGTCTTCCAAAACCCGCTCGTAGTCGGCCACCACGCCGTCAGGTACATCGACGCCCAACGCTGCCTGCGCCCGCAGCACGGCAAGCCACAGCCTGCGTTCGGCGACGACCTTGGCCTCCGGCGACCAGATCGCCACCATCTCGTCGCTGGCATACCGATTGGCCAGCACGTTCGGGATCGTCACAAACACACAGCTTACGACCCGGGTAGGGCAGGCTGGGCCTATGTACTTCGTTGGGCTCGATCTCGGGTGGGGAGAGCGCAATCCAACGGGCGTCGCCGTGGTAGACGACAAAGGCGCCCTCGTGCAGGTTTCCGCGCAAACCGACGACGCCAGCATCCTTGCGGCGATCAGGCCGTACGTCGCCGACGACTGCGTGGTCGGCATCGACGCACCTTTGATCGTGACGAACCCGAAAGGCAACCGGCCGTGCGAAGCGGCGCTCAACAAGGACTTCGCGAAGTTCCAGGCGGGTGCCCATCCGTCCAACACGAGCAAGCCCGAGTTCGCGAACGGGTCGCGCGGCGGGCGTCTGGCCACGGCGACGGACCTCGACCTCGACCCGTTCTCGCCACAGCCGCGCCGCGCGCTGGAGGTCTATCCGCACGCCGCATCGGTGGCGTTGTTCCGGCTCGGCAAGACACTGAAGTACAAGGACAAGAAGGGGCGCAAATTCGAGAAAATGCAGTCGGAACTGCTCCGGCTGATGACCCTGATCGAGGCGCTGCGAGACGCCGATGTGCCGCTGCGGGTCGCCGGGCACGACGATTGGAAACATCTCCGCCGTTCGGTCGAAACCGCAACGCGCAAGAGCGAATTGCGGCGGGCAGAGGATCCGATCGACGCCGTGCTGTGCGCCTACGTCGCGCTCTACACCGTCCGTCGACCCGACGATGTCACCGTGTACGGCGACATCGACACCGGATACATCGTCACGCCGACCCTCCCTCCGGGCCTGACTCCGCAACCGGCGGAACCGATTCCGGCCACTGACGCGGACGGCCATCGCCGACTACGAAGCGCGACGACCCGCCCTTGTCGCCGCTACCGCGAACTACCTCCAGTTGGTGACGGCACTCCTTGACGACGCAGGCATCAACTATCTGAGCATCACCGCGCGGACCAAGAGCATCGAATCGTTCGCGGCCAAGGCCGAACGGGCCGTCGACGGACAGCGACTTTTCAGCGACCCGCTAGTGGAGATCACCGACCAGGTCGGGCTGCGGGTCATCACCTATCTGCGCGAGGACGTCGACGCCGTCGCGACGCTGCTCACGGACGAGATGCGACTGCTCGACGACCGGGACATGGGCCTGGAGACTGCGCGCGAAGGCCGGTGGGGCTACGCCAGCAGACACCTACTTGTCGGCGTCGAGGGCGAACAGCAGCCGGCGTCGATCCAGGTCCGCACCGTTCTGCAGCACGCATGGGCGGAGTTCGAGCACGACATCCGCTACAAGGGCTCGATTCCAGCCGAGCACGCGCCCGATCTGGATCGACGTTTCACGCTGGCGGCGGGGCTGCTCGAACTCGCCGATCGCGAGTTCACCGCCATCCGCGAGCGGTTGCGGGTCACCATGACCGGCGACGAGGCAGGCGACGAGGAGACCGAAGCGTCGACCGACCCACGGATCGCGACCCCGGTGCTCGCGACATACCTGGGCAACCGGTACTCCGATGCCGGCTGGTCACGCACCGATCACTACGGCTGGATCTCGGGGCTGCTCCTGGAACTCGGCATCACCTCGCTCGACGAGCTGACTAGCGTGCTGGACACGGTGGACGCCGACGCGATCAACCGGGCGATGGGATATCGATATCCGGCGGGTGCAGTGCGCCGCCTCGACGACGCGCTGCTGGCCGTCTTCGGCGATCGTTATCTGCGCCTGCACGGCAATGCACATCGGGTGGGGCTGCTGGCCGACAGGCTCAAACGGCTCCGCAACGTCGACAACTAGTCCGTCTCGAACTGGGGATAGGGCAGGGTAGGCGTATGCACTTCGTTGGTTTGGACCTTGCATGGGGTGAAAAGAACCAGACGGGCGTCGCGGTGGTCGATGCTGACGGACGACTCCTACATCTCGGCGTCGCCCAGGACGACGAGAGCATCGAGACCGCGGTAGCGCCGTACGTGGACGACGAATGCCTGGTGGCCATCGATGCACCGCTGATCGTCCAGAACGAGACCGGCGCCCGGCCGTGCGAAGCGGCACTCAACCGCGACTTCACGACGTCTGATGCGTCCGCCCGCCCCGCGTACAGGGGCAGACCGGAGTTCAACCCGCCGCGCGGCGAGGTCCTTGCCAATCGGCTCGGACCTCGATTTGGACCCGCATCCCAGCGAAGCGGCGGGCCATCGAGGTGTTCCCGCACCCGGCGACAGTCGTGCTGTTCCAGCTGCAAAAACCCTGAAGTACAAGAGGGGCGCGTTCGAGATCCGGAAGCGCGAACTGCTGCAGTTGATGACGCACTGATCGAGGGCCTCGACAACGCGTCACCGCGACTGCGGGTAAACCGCAATGTGCCTGGGTCGAGCTGCGCAAGCGGGTCGAGGTCGCAACCCGACCCGGCACAACTCGACAGGGACGAGGATCCCGTTGACGCCGTGATTTGCGCGTACGTCGCGCTCTACCGGTTTCACCGGCCGGAGGACGTCACCATCTACGGCGACTTCGAAACCGGGTACATCGTCACGCCGACGCTGTCGGGAGAGGTCGTCCCGCAGCGAGCGACCGTAGGGCAGCCGCTCTTCACTTGAGAATCGGCTGATCCGCGCGATGGAACTACTCGAAGACGTCCAACGCGAACTGGTCGCGATCAGGGAGGCGCTCCGCTAGTCCGGCGCCCAACGCGGAACCCGCACCGCCCCAACGTCTTCGGTCAGACGGGTGCGACTCTCTCATCGATCGGTGCAAGCACGTCGATCACATCGATCAGCGTCGCGCGGGCCGTGGCCCTCGGACCGTCACCATCGCCGACCAGCGCCGCCACCACCGCGCCATCGACCGCGCAGACCAGCGCTGTGAGCAGTTCAGCACGCACCGCGCGGCCGGATCGCTCGACGACCTCGACGACCGCGTCGGTGCGCTGTTGCAGGATCCGCCGCTGGATATCGCGCAGCCCCGGCTGGCGCGCACATGCGATGTAGCGCTCGTAGCGGGAGATCAGTTGCTCGGTGACCCGAAGTCCGGTGGCCTCGCCGACCAGCAGGTCCACCAGGATGTCGGCCGTCGACTCGATGCCCCGGCGTCGCCGGGACAGCGTCGCAACTCTGGTCCGCAATTGCTCGGCCTCACGCGTGCCTGCGTACTCGACGGCCTTCTCGATCAGGTCGTCGAGCGAGGAGAAGTAGTACGTCGTCGACGCCAGCGGGAGCCCGGCCCTTCGGGCGACGGCGCGGTGCCGCACGGCGTCGAACCCACCCTCGCACAGCAGATCAGCGGCCGCGCTGACCAGCGCATACCGTCGACGTTCTCCCTTTGGAGTGACCGCTGCCGTCACCTCTAGCATGCTGCCAGCCACGCAGTTGCGGCATGGCGCTTTCGGCCAATCATCAGGCTTTACTCAGGGAACTCGGGCGTGGCGCGCAGAACCGCCGATGGCATGATGGCCCGCATGTCCGAACTCAGCCGCCGCGCCATTCTGCGTCTCGGTGTCGGTGCCGCAGCCGGGGCCGCAGGCGCCTGCGCATTGGGCACAGCACTGCGCGCACCGAGCACGTCGGTTGCTGGACCGCCGGTTGCGATGACGAGTGCAGGTGTACCGCTGGCGCCGCCCCCACCGCTGGAGCCCCCACCCACAGCCGCGCCGACGTATGTCGACGGCTCGTTCGTATCGGCGGCACGCGGCGGAGTGCCAACGAATTGGGCGATCGCCCGCCCGCCGGGCACCACGGCTGTGCTGCATCCGGTGATCGCACTGCACGGCAAGGGCCAGGATGCCGCAGGCGTGATGGCGGGCGGTGTAGAGCGGGGCCTTGCCGAGGCGGCTCAGGCTGGCATCCCGCCGTTCGCATTGGTCGCGGTCGACGGCGGCGGTGGCTACTGGCACAAGCGGGCGTCCGGCGAAGACTCGGGCGCAATGGTGCTGAACGAACTGATCCCGATGTTGAGTTCACAAGGACTCGACACCTCACGCGTCGGGTTCCTCGGCTGGTCGATGGGCGGCTACGGCGCGCTGCTGCTCGGCGCGAGGCTCGGCCCTGCGCGCACCGCGGCGATCTGCGCGGTAAGCCCGGCGCTGTGGACGTCGTCCGGCGCGGCGGCGCCGGGTGCGTTCGACGGCGCAGACGACTACGCGGCGAACACCGTCTGGGGACTGCCTCAACTCGGGTCCATTCCGATCCGGATCGACTGCGGCGACAGCGATCCGTTCTATTCGGCGACCAAACAGTTCATCGCCCAGCTGCCCAGCCCGCCGTCCGGCGGCTTCTCCCCCGGCGGTCATGACGGCGGGTTCTGGAGCTCACAACTCCCGGCGGAGATCGCCTGGATGGCTCCGCTGGTGTCGGCCTAGAGGCTTATCTTGCCTTCGGCGGCGGCGAGCCCGATGTCCGATCGAAAGTGGCTGCCCGGCAAGCGAATCGACTTGATAAGCGTATAGGCGGCATCCCGGGCGGCCGCCAGGTCCTGGCCCGTCCCGACGACCGAAACACCCGCCCGCCTGAGGAGACGATCGCGCCGTCGTCGCGTCGCGCGGTACCGGCGTGCAGTACGCCGTCGGCCTCGGCGCCGACGATCGCGTCGCCCACCCGAGGGCGGCCCGGGTAATTCTCCGCGGCAAGCACCACCGTCACGGCGTCGCCGTCTCGCCAGCGCAGCGGCGGCGCCTCGGCGAGCTGACCTGTCGCGGCGGCACGCAGCAGTTGTCCGAGCGGGGTGTCCAGCAGCGCAAGCACGGACTGCGTCTCCGGATCGCCGAAGCGGCAGTTGAATTCGACCACCGACGGGCCGCGCGACGTGATCGCCAGCCCGGCGTACAGCAGACCGGAGAACGAGCTGCCCCGGCGAACCATCTCGGCCGCAACGGGTTTCACGACTTCGTCGACAATCTGCGATACCACCTCTTCTGGCAGCCATCGCAGCGGCGCGTAGGCGCCCATGCCTCCGGTGTTGGGCCCGGTGTCGCCGTCACCGACCCGTTTGAAGTCCTGCGCGGGCAGCAGCGGCACCACGGTCTCGCCGTCGACGATGCTGAACAGCGACACCTCGGGTCCGTCGAGAAACGATTCGAGCAGCACCGGGTGGCCTGCGTCGAGCAGGCTGGCGGCGTGCGCCCTGTGCCGCGTCGCGGTCGGCGGTCACCACCACGCCCTTGCCCGCGGCCAGCCCGTCATCCTTGACCACCCACGCCGGATCGTCTGCAGGCGGCCCGAAGCGGTCGAGTGCCGCGTCGAGGCGTGCCGGATTGTCGACGATCTCGCTGGTCGCTGTTAGTACCTCGGCGGCGGTCATCACGTCCTTGGCGAACGACTTCGATCCTTCGATGCGGGCGGCGTCCTTCGTCGGCCCGAAGCAGGCGATGCCCGCGGCGCGCACCATGTCGGCGACACCGAGGACGAGCGGCACCTCGGGGCCGATGACCACCAAGTCGGCGCCGATCTTCTGAGCCAGGCCGGTGACGGCTTCACCCGAGCTGATGTCGACGTCGTATTGGTCGGCGATGATCGCGGTGCCGGCGTTGCCTGGGGCGACGGCCAACTCCTCCACCTCGGGGTCCCGGCGCAGCGCAAGCAGCAGGGCATGTTCACGGGCTCCGGATCCGATCACGAGGACGCGCACAGGCACACCCTAACCGGCTCAGATCCCCCTCAGGCGAACCGAAAGGCACGTGACACAACCCTCGAGCTTCTCGAACTCGCCGATGTCGACGAGCACCGGTTCGTAGCCGCGGGCCCGCATCAGCGCGGCGGTCTCTGGTGCCCCCGACGACATCAGCAGCTTGCCGTCGCCGAGCAGGACAACGTGGGCGCCCGGCTCCTCGGGCACCGGAAGGAACACCTCGAAGACCGACGGGTCGTCCACCACCGGCGGGTACCCAATGATCGTGCCGTCCGGCAGCGCAGTCACCGCCGACTTGAGGTGTAACGCCTTGGTCAGTGGGACCGCGACGACCGTCGCACCGAATGGCGCGAGGTAGTCGGACAACTGGCCTATCCCGTCGGGATTGGTGCGTCCGGACTGTCCCACGTAGACCGTTCCGCCATGCTTCAGCACGTCGCCGCCGTCGAGAATGCCGGGCGCCTCGATATGTACGGTGCGATAACCCAACTCAGCGACGACTTTCTCGGTGCCCTGGGTTTCCGACCTCCGCTCGACGGCACCAGAACGCGCGATGACCGCAAGATCGCCGTACACCACGACGGTGTCTTCGACGAACACGCCGTCGGGACAGTCGGGCGCGGGCTCGACCTCGGTGACCCTCCAGCCGGCATCGACAAGGGCCCGCACATAGCCCTCCCACTGCTTCATCGCGATGTCAGGGTCGACGGCCGATCGCTCGATGTGGGTCAGCAGCCCTTCGGCCAGGCGCGGGCTGGGCCTCGCACCAGCGCCTTCTTGGCGTGCACGGTCTCGATCGTACGGTCGACCACGCGTCTGAATCCGGCCATACACTTGACACCGCAGTGTATGGTCTAGGTATGACGCAGACCACATGTCCGTTCGGACAGGGCTATGACTTCACCGACCCCGATGTCTTGCTCAAGGGCATTCCCGTCACCGAATTCGCCGAGCTGCGCAAGACCGCTCCGGTGTGGTGGAACGAGCAGAGCGAGTCGATCTTCGACGACGGCGGTTACTGGGTGATCAGCCGCCACGAGGACATCAAGTCGATCTCGCGCAACGGCGACCTGTGGTCCACCAACCGCAAGGGTGCCGTCATGGTGATGCCAGAAGGCACCACACCCGATCAGCTCGAGCTGACCAAGGCGCTGCTGATCAACCACGACGCGCCCGAGCACACCCGTCTGCGCAAGATCGTGTCACGGCTCTTCACGCCGCGATCGGTCGCCACGCTGGAGGAGAAGCTCGCCGTCGCGGCCCGCGAAATTGTTCGCGCTGCAGCCGAAAAGGAGTCCGGCAACTTCGTCGACGACATCGCGATGAAGCTGCCTCTGCAGGCCATCGCCGACCTGATCGGTGTGCCCGAGGCCGACCGCGAGAAGTTGTTCCACTGGACCAACGCGATCATGAACACCGACGACCCGGACTTCGACGACGATCCGATAGCCGCCAACGCCGAGCTCATGGGCTACGCCTACAACATGGCCGAGGAGCGCCGCCGCTGTCCTGCCGACGACATCGTCACCCGCCTGATCGAGGCGGATATCGACGGCGAGTCGATCGGATGACGTCGAGTTCGCGTTCTTCGTTATCCTTCTCGCCGTCGCGGGGAACGAGACAACCCGCAACGCCATGACGCACGGCATGAACGCGTTCTTCGAGAACCCCGACCAGTGGGAACTGTTCAAGCGTGAGCGGCCCGACGCGGCGGCCGACGAAATCGTCCGCTGGGCCACGCCCGTGCACTGCTTCCAGCGAACGGCGTTGGCGGACACCGAACTCGGTGGCGTCACGATCCGCGAGGGTCAGCGCGTCGGCCTGTTCTACAGTTCGGCCAACTACGACGACGCGGTGTTCGACAAGCCGTTCGATTTCAACATCCTGCGTGACCCCAACCCGCACTTGAGCTTCGGCGGCAACGGCGCCCATTACTGCATCGGCGCCAATCTGGCCCGCATGGAGATCAAGTTGATATTCAACGAGATCGCCGACCAGATCCCGGATATCGCCAAACTGTCCGAGCCCCAACGGCTTCGGTCGGGTTGGCTCAACGGGGTCAAGGACCTGCAGGTCTCTTACCGGGGCTGACGGGCTGGCTGACGTACGATTCGCTCGTGCGAACCCATGGCTGGTCGGGATCGGCCCCCGCGACCGACGAGGAAGCGATCGCCCGAATCCTCGATGCGGCAGGCCAGGCCGTCGACGTGCAGGGCGCAGACTTCTCGATCGCCGACGTGGCCCGCACCCTTGGCGTCACCCGGCAGACGGTGTACCGATATTTCCCAAGCACCGATGCGCTGCTCGTGGCGGCGGCCGTGCACGCGGCCAGCGGTTTTCAGGACCGGCTTGCGCAGCATCTGCGAGGGATCACCGACCCGGGCGACGCGGTCGCCGAGGCTGTGGCGACCACCCTTGAGTGGTTGCCGGATGACAAGCATCTCGGGTTGCTCCTGATGCCCGGGCGGCCCAGCCCCCACACCGAGTCGGTGACATCGGACGTCGCGCAGGACTTCGCCCGCTCGATGCTGCGCCAGTTTGATGTCGATTGGGTTGGTCTCGGTTTCGGCGACGCAGAACTCGACGAGCTCGCCGAGCATCTGCTGCGAATCATCCAGTCGTTCGTCATCGACCCTGGCCGACCTCCACGACGCGGCGACGAGTTGCGGGAGTACCTACGCCGGTGGGTGGGTGCCGCTATGCGGCCGTCGGCCGAGTCGACAATCAGACAACCGTCAGAGGTAACGAGTTCCGCGGCTCGAATACGAACGTCGCCCCACCGCTGATCCTCACCACCGACACTTCCGGAAATTCCTTTGCTGCCGTGCCGGTCTCGATCACCCGTGCCGTCCAGTCCGTATCGGTTCCCGTGAGCTCAACGTCGAGATGCGGATCCACGGCGGCGACAATTGCTTGCAGCGGGCGCTTCTCCGAAAGACCTACCAACGAAGGCCATGCCCCGTCCTCATGGGCGGCAGCGCGATTGACATGCACTGTGTCCGGGCCGAACTCGGCCGACACGTAGGCCGTGGGATTGAACAGCGGATGCAGCTCGAGCACCCGCATCGCTCCCGCGATCCCGCCCGGCAGGGCCAGTGCACGGTGGATGCGCTCGGCGGCGATGCCCGCAAGGCCGATCAGTTGCTTGGTGCAGATCTCGCGCGCCAGATCGGTGTTCGTCCCCGCGCGCTTGCCCACCGCGATGACGAAGGACAGATTCAGCAGGTGCATCTGCAGGCAGACCTCGTCGGCCATCCGAACCAACGCGGAGTGCGAATAGACGCCGAAGTCGAAATCCGATACCAACGCGCCCGAATAGTCCGCCTGGCCCACGTCGGACGGATCGATCGGGTCGAGTTCGGTTCTGGCGGCCCGGGTTCGGCCGATGACCTCAAGCACCGGATGGTCCTCCACCGGCGGATACGACTCGTCGATGATCACTGTCCACGCGCAGTGCGGGTGCGGTCGGCAGGCGTGCGCGGCGGCCGGTGGATCGGCCGTATCTGCGCCCTGCGGTTGGTGGCGACCGCGGTGGCGTCGAACGTCGGGTCCTCGATGTCGTGGCACATGCCGCGGACGTAATCCTCGCCCATCGGCTCGACGTCGAGCAGCGCGCCGCAGTGGTCGAGGTGGAACTCGCCGTGCCAACGGTCGTGCACCGTGTAGCGGAAGTCCATGAACTGCGGCGGGGCGCCGATGTCGAGTTGCAGGCCCTTGAAGATCGTGACGACGTCGTCGCCCTCGTACTTCAGCGCCTTCTGCATCCGCCTGGTGTAGATCGGGCTGGCGCCCATCCACTCCTCGATCGCGATCTGCAACATCCCCGCATGGCCGAAATGGCTGATGCACCAAGCCCATTCCGGAGCGGTCGATCAGTTGTCCGATCAGTAGCAGCTCAGGCACCAGGGTCGCTAGTTGCTCGCGGGCCAGCGCCGCGAATCTACTTGTCATGGACCGTTCCGCCCGAGTGCATGTTAACCGCCGCGTTGACGTTGGCCTTCTTGTCCTCGCCCTCACCGCTTCTCGGCGGCCTTCTTGCGCTTCTTGACCACCTTGCTGACGACGCCGTCGAGCTTGGAGCCCAGCGGGAAGCCGAGGTAGTGCGTGAGGAAGAGCGCCATTTCCTTTAGCTCGCTCCCGGTGAGCTCTCCGTTGTGCAGCGCGGCGTTGGCCTGAATCTCAGCGAGATCGGCGATACCAAGTGCGTCACCACGGTCAGCGTCATGATCCGCTTGTCGCGCATCGTCAGGCCGGGCCGGTTCCAGATGGTGCCGAACAGGTGGTCGGCGGTGAGCGCGAAGAACTCGTCGCCTTCGACATTCGGCATCTCCCAGCCATAGACCTCGTTCATCTTGGCGAGGCCCTTCTTGCGCAGCTCGTCCATGGTCACTCCTTTGTGGTCGAACTCGTATGTGGCACACCGAGTCCGGCGGCCAGATCGCGCAACGCTATTTCGGCCAGGGGCAATTCCACGCCGGTGGCCTCGCCGAGTCCGAGGGCCAATCGCAGGTCCTTCTCGGCCAGTCCTCGGGTGTGCACGAACATGTCGTGCAGGAAGTGGTCGGGCGGTAGCGGTTTGGTGTCGTCGCGGGCCATGATCGCGCCGGGTCCGCCGCTCTGGGCGTCGCTGTGCCGAACCACCCGCCCGAGCTTCTGCAGGTCGATGCCCGCTGCCTCGGCCAGCTTCTGCGCCTCGCACGCCGCGGCGAAGCCGATGATAGGTCAGCATGTTGCGGGCCAACTTCATGCGGGTACCGGCTCCGGGCTCGCCTGCGCGGACCACCATCGACGCCCACTGCTTGAAAACCGGTTTGACCAATTCGTAGGCGTCGTCGTCCGCCCCGACCATGACGGCCAGCTCACCCTTGTCCGCAGCGCCGGCTCCGCCGCTGACGGGAGCATCGACGATGTGGATACCCTTGGGCCGCAACTGATCGGCGAGTTCGGGGGCGGTGCCGGGCTCGATCGTGGAGTGGATCGCGATGACCGTACCGGGCTTGGCGTGCTCGGCGAGCTCGCCTACCACGTCGCGAACCTGCGCGTCGTTGAGCACCGTGACGCTGATGACGTCGGCCTGCGCGACGTCGGCCACGCTGTCGGCCAGCGACGCACCGAGCTCGGCTAATGGCGTCATAGCCTCGGTGCGGACGTCGAAGACCACGAGGCCACCGGGCCAGCTCCGCCAGCCGTTTGGCCATCGGTGCGCCCTGATTGCCGAGGCCGATGTAGCCGAGCTTGACGTCCTCGCGCTGATCTTCGCGCAAGCGCTCATCGCTGTCGCTCATGATCGGATGATCTGTCCGCCGTCGACGTTGAAGATCTGGCCGGTGATCCACTTCGCCTGATCCGACAGCAGGAAGAGACACATGCCGACGAGGTCTTCCGGTTCGCCCATTCGCGATAGCGGGATGTGCTTCACGATGTCGGCGACGATCTCCTGCGGAGTCGTGGTCAGATTGGCTTCGGTATTTATGGGCCCAGGCGCGATTGCGTTGACGCGGATGTTCTGGCCGCCGAGCTCGGTCGCCAACTGCTGGGTCAGGCCGTTGATGCCCACTTTCGCCAGGCCGTAGAAGTTCGAGTACAGCCACGCCGCCGTCGATGACTGGTTCACGATCGCCCCGCCGCCGCGCTTGGCCATCTTGCGGTACACCGCGCGGGTGCACACCAGCGCACCGTCGAGGTTCACGCTCATGAACTTCTTGTAGTAGTCCCAGTCGACGGTGATGAGGAAGTCGAGCTTCATGCCGCCGAATATCGCCGCGTTGTTGACCAGGTAGTCGATGCCACCGAACTCGGCCAGCGTCGTAGCGGCCATCTCCTTGGCCGAGTCGGGGTCCGACACGTCGACGCGCACCGCGAGCGCATTGCCACCCTCGCCCTTGATCCCGTCGGCGACCTTCTGGGCGCCCTCGGTGTTGATGTCGGCGATGACGACGGCAGCGCCCTCGCGGGCCAATGCCTCGGCGTACGCCTGGCCGATGCCGCCTCCGGCACCGGTGACGATCGCGACCTTCTCCTTGAACTGATCCCCATAAAGTCCCACTGAAGTCTCCTTAATTCGCTGCCGTGGCAATGGCTTTGGTCTCGAGGTATTCCTCGAATCCCGCGAGCCCCATCTCCCGGCCGATGCCGGATTGCTTGTATCCACCGAACGGCATGTCCGCCGAGTACCACACGCCGCCGTTGACGTTCACCGTGCCGACACGCATCCGCGCCGCGATGCCTGCGGCGCGCTCCTCATCAGCGGAGAACACGGTGCCGGACAGGCCGTACGGCGAGTCATTCGCGATACGGACGGCATCGTCGTCGCCGTCGTGGGCGATGACCGTGAGCACGGGTCCGAAGATCTCCTCTCGCGCGACCTTGGCAGTGTTGTCGAGTCCGGCGATCACGGTGGGCTCGATGAAGAAGCCGGTATCGCGATCCGCGGGACGGCCGCCGCCACAGGCAAATGTGCCGCCCTCCGCCGTCGCCGAATCCAGATACTCCTGCACCCGGTCTCGCTGCCGCGCGGAGATCAACGGCCCGCAGACAGTGCCGGAGTCTGTCGGATCCCCCGGCTTGATCGATCCCATCGTGGCGGCCGCCGCCTCGATGGCTTCGTCGTAGCGGGCACGGGGCACCACCAGCCGGGTGGTGATCGCACAACCCTGTCCGGCGTGCATCGACGCGGTGAACGCCGACATCGAGCAGGCCCCGGCGAGATCCGCATCGTCGAGCACGAGGAACGCCGACTTGCCACCGAGTTCGAGGAATACCTTCTTCAGCGTCGCGGCACCGTCGGCCATCACCGCTCGGCCGGTGTTCGTCGACCCGGTGAACGAAACCATGTCTACCCGTGGATCTTTCGACAGCAGTGCGCCGACCGCGTGATCACTCGACGTGATGATGTTGACGACACCCGCGGGAATGTCGGTGTGTTCGAGGATCAGCTCGCCAAGCACTGCCGCGCACCACGGGGTGTCCGGCGCGGGCTTGAGGACGACGGTGTTGCCCGCCGCCAGCGCCGGGCCGAGCTTGGCGAGGTTGATCTGATGTGGGAAGTTCCACGGGGTGATCGCGCCGACAACGCCCACCGCTTCGCGGGCGATCGTGCGGCGTGGTCTTGATGCCCATCGGCGACGCGATGCCTGCATCAGTCGACCACTGGTAGGACTCCGCAGTATCGGCGCAGAAACTGAGATCGGCGATCGGGCCCTCGAGCTGCGCCATCGATGTCAGCATGACCGGCGCGCCCACCTCGGCGATGGTGATCTCGCGCAATTGTTCAACGTTTTTGGTCGAGCGCGTCCTGCAGCTGCCTGATGCAGCGCACCCGCAACTCGGTATTCGTCGACCAGTCGGTGTCATCGAACGCGCGGCGGGCCGCCTCTATCGCGCGGCCCATATCGTCGGTGCTCGCATCGGCTGCAACACCGAGCACCTCTTCGGTGGCCGGGTTGATCGTTGGGAATGTGCCGGCACTGCCGGCCACGAGCTTGCCGTCGATGAGCAGTTGACTCTGGCGGTCGTTCAACAGGGTCATACCAAATCTCCGCTTCGTTGCTGGACAGCTGTCCGACTGAGTTCTATCGAACGATAGCCCCAGACAGCGGCGGGAGGCAAGACTGGACTCCATCTAGATCACTGTTCAGTTAATTGAAGTGCGGTTTTTGGGTTAGGACTTGCCCGAAACAGGTCGAGTCAGATAACTTGGACATGTGTCCAGTGATCCAGCGGTTGCGATAACAGAATCGCCCCGCAATCGCCGTCAGGAGGAGACCTTTCGCAAGGTGCTCACCGCCGGCATGGAGATGCTGCGCGAGTCTTCCTACGCCGACCTCACTGTGCGCGCAGTCGCCGCCCGCGCCAAGGTCGCACCGGCGACTGCCTACACGTACTTCTCGTCGAAGAACCATCTGATCGCCGAGGTCTATCTCGATCTGGTGGGCCAGGTGCCGTTCTTCACCGACGTCAACGACAGCCGGTCGATACGCGTCGAGAAGGCGCTCCGCGCCCTGACGCTCATGATCGCCGATGAACCCGAGGTCGCTGCCGCCTGCACGACGGCACTACTGAGCAACGGCGACGCGGCAGTGCGCACGGTCCGCGACCGCATCGGCGCCGAGATCCACCGCCGCATCCGCTCGGCGGTCGGCCCTGACGCCGATCCACGGACCATATCGGCACTGGAGATGACGTACTTCGGTGCGTTGGTCCACGCGGGCAGCGGCGCCGTCACCTACCACCAGATCGCCGACCGCCTCAACTACGTGGTCGCCCTCATCTTGGGAGAAGAACAGTGACTGTGGATGTCTCGGACGCAATTCTGGACCCGTACGACTACGAATTCCACGAAGATCCGTACCCGTACTACAAGCGACTGCGTGACCAGGCGCCGCTGTACCACAACGAACAGCTCGGCTTCTGGGCGTTGTCGCGGCACCAGGACGTGCTGCAGGGATTCCGCAACAGCACCACGCTCTCCAATCGCGATGGCGTCTCGCTCGACCCGATCTCCCGCGGACCGCACGCCAGCAAGACGATGTCGTTCCTCGCGATGGACGACCCGGCCCACCTGCGTCTACGCACCCTGGTCTCCAAGGGCTTCACCCCGCGACGCATCCGCGAACTGGAACCACGAGTCACCGAGCTCGCTACCCAGCACCTAGACGTCATGCTCGAGAAGGCAGGCAGCGAAACCGTTGACTACGTCGCGGAATTCGCGGGCAAGCTTCCGATGGATGTCATCTCCGAGCTGATGGGTGTGCCCGTCGAGGATCGCGATGCGATCCGGGCAATGGCCGACGGCGTCATGCATCGCGAGGACGGCGTCAACGACGTGCCGCAGGCAGCGATCGAGGCGTCGATCAATCTGATGGTGTACTACCAGCAGATGATCGCCGACCGGCGCAAGACGCCGTCAGACGATCTGACAACCGCACTGCTCGAGGCGGAGATCGACGGCGACCGGCTGACGGACGATGAAGTGCTGGGCTTCCTGTTCCTGATGGTGATCGCAGGCAACGAGACCACCACCAAACTGCTTGCCAATGCCGCGTTCTGGGGTCACAAGAACCCCGAGCAGCTCGCCTCCGTCTTTTCCGATCTGGAGCGGGTTCCGCTGTGGGTCGAGGAGACGCTGCGCTACGACACCTCCAGCCAGCTCCTGGCCCGCGTGGTCTCCGGCGAGCTGAACCTGTACGACACGACCATCCCCGAAGGCGACATCCTGTTGTTGCTGCCCGGCTCGGCACACCGCGACGAACGGGTGTTCGAGAATCCCGACGATTACGTCATCGGCCGCGAAATCGGCTCGAAACTCATGAGTTTCGGCAGTGGCGCCCACTTCTGCCTCGGCGCGCATCTGGCGCGGATGGAGGCCAGGGTTGCGCTCACCGAGCTGTTCAAGCGAATCCGCGGATATCAGGTCGACGAGGCCAACGCCGTCCGCGTCCACTCCAGTAGCGTTCGCGGATTCGCTCATCTACCGATGACCGTGGAGGTGCGCTGAATGCCCCGGTTTGACCCCCTTCCCGAGCGGAGGCCCGCACTCGTTGCGGGTGCATCCTCTGGTATCGGCGCCGCCACGGCGATCGAGCTTGCCGCGCACGGCTTTCCGGTTGCCCTCGGGGCGCGCCGCGTCGAGAAGTGCCAGGAGATCGTCGAACAGATCAAGGCCGACGGCGGTGAGGCCATCGCCGTGGCTCTCGACGTCACCGACCCCGACTCGGTCAAGGATTGCACCGAACGGGTGACCGCTGAGCTGGGCGACATCGAGGTGCTCGTCGCTGGCGCAGGCGACACGTACTTCGGCAAGCTCGATGCGATCAGCACCGACGCATTCGAGTCGCAGATTCAGATTCATCTGATCGGCGCCAATCGGGTGGCAACTGCGGTGCTGCCCGGCATGATCGCCCGCCAGCGCGGCGACCTGATCTTCGTCGGGTCCGATGTCGCGCTGAGGCAGCGCCCACACATGGGCGCCTACGGCGCAGCAAAGGCCGCGCTTGTCGCGATGGTGACCAACCTGCAGATGGAACTCGAGGGAACTGGTGTCCGGGCGTCGATCGTGCATCCGGGGCCGACGAAGACCAACATGGGCTGGAGTCTTCCTGCCGAACTGATCGGGCCTGCCCTTGAGGACTGGGCCAAATGGGGCCAGGCCCGTCACGACTACTTCCTGCGCCCACGGGATCTCGCGCGGGCCATCGCGTTCGTCGCCGAGACGCCGCGCGGCGGCTTCATCGCCAACATGGAGCTCCAGCCGGAGGCGCCGCTAGCCGACAAGAAAGACCGCCAGAAGCTCGCATTGGGTGAAGAGGGGATGCCAGGACAATGACAACAGCAATCGTGCCCCGAGTTTCCGGCGGTGAGGAAGAGCACGGACACCTCGAGGAGTTCCGCACCGACCCAATCGGTTTGATGAATCGCATTCGTGAGGAGTGCGGCGACGTCGGCTGGTTCCAACTGGTCGACAAGCCCGTCATCTTCCTGTCCGGCTCCGACGCGAACGAGTTCTTCTTCCGATCTGCCGATGAGGATCTCGACCAGGCGGAGGCGTATCCGTTCATGACGCCGATCTTCGGCAAGGGTGTGGTGTTCGACGCCAGCCCCGAGCGGCGCAAGGAGATGTTGCACAACTCGGCGTTGCGTGGTGAGCAGATGAAGGGCCATGCGGCGACCATCGAGGGTGAAGTCAAGAAGATGATCGCCGACTGGGGACCCCAAGGTGAGATCGAACTGCTCGACTTCTTTTCCGAGTTGACCATCTACACCTCGACGGCGTGCCTGATCGGTTTGAAGTTCCGCGAGCAGCTCGATCACCGGTTCGCGGAGTACTACCACGAACTGGAACGCGGCACCGACCCGTTGTGCTACGTCGACCCGTACCTGCCGATCGAGAGCTTCAAGCGCCGCGACGAGGCTCGCGTCGAAACTCGTTGCGCTGGTGCAGGAGATCATGGACGGCCGGCTCGCCAACCCGCCGAAAGACAAGGCGGATCGCGACATGCTCGACGTGCTGGTGTCGATCAAGGACGAGGACGGCAACGCCCGGTTCTCCGCCGACGAGGTAACCGGCATGTTCATCTCGCTGATGTTCGCCGGGCACCACACCAGCTCGGGGACGTCGTCGTGGACGCTCATCGAGCTGATCCGCCACTCCGAGGTCTACGCCAAGTGCTCAAAGAACTCGAGGAGCTCTACGCCGACGGCCAGGAGGTGAGTTTCCATGCGCTTCGCCAGATTCCGCAGTTGGACAACGTGGTCAAGGAAACCCTGCGCCTGCACCCGCCTCTGATCATTCTGATGCGGGTCGCCAAGGGCGAGTTCGAAGTTCAGGGCTTCCCGATTCACAACGGCGACTTCGTCGCCGCCTCCCCAGCAGTCTCAAACCGGATTCCCGAGGACTTCCCCGACCCTGACGCCTTCAACCCAGACCGCTACGACAAGCCCGAGCAGGCCGACATCGCTAACCGATGGACATGGATTCCGTTTGGCGCGGGAAGGCACCGGTGCGTCGGCGCGGCGTTCGCTCAGATGCAGATCAAGGCGATCTTCTCGGTTCTGTTGCGTGAGTACGAGTTCGAGATGGCACAGCCTGCCGACACCTATCGCAACGACCACTCGAAGATGGTCGTGCAGCTGGATAGGCCGGCCAAGGTGCGCTACCGCAAGCGCGGTTAGGAGGGCCCCGTGGAAAATCGAGGCTACAAAGTCCATGTCGACCTGGACCTGTGCCAGGGCCACGCGATGTGCGAGGTGGAGGCCCCCAACTACTTCACCGTACCCAAGCGCGGGAAGGTCGAAATCCTCAACGACACACCGCCGGAAGAGGACCGGGCCGAAATCGAACAAGCCGTGTGGGCCTGCCCCACGCAAGCACTGTCCATCAAAGAAGAGGATGACTGAACATGGCCGCATTGCCCCGCGAGCAAATGGAGAACTGGGTCGAGCGCTGGCTCCAGGTCAACCGCGACGCCGAAAAGGCCGGTGACTGGAAGCCGTTGGCGGACTTCTACTCCGACGACGCCACCTACGGCTGGAACATCGGCCCCAAGGAAGACGTCATGTGCGTTGGGAAAGGACGAGATCCGCGACATCGCACTGGGTCTGGAGATGGAGGGCCTGGAGGGCTGGAAGTCCCGATACCAGAAAGTGCTCATCGACGACAAGATCGGCGAGATCGTCGGATTCTGGAAGCAGGTCGCCAGGAAGAGCGATCCCGACGCCGCCGAGCGAGGAGATCTACGGCATCGGCGGCAGCTGGTTCCGGCTGAACGCCGATGCCAATGATCGAGTGGCAGCGAGACTTCTTCGACTTCGGCCACGTGCAGAAGCTCTACATGGAACTGATGACGAACGGAAAGCTGTCCGCGGCCATGCAGAAGCGCATCGAACGCAGCCTGGCCGGGGAGAAGCTGCCAGGGCTACTACCCGCTCGGTGAGGCGCCGGTTCCGATCTGGTGACGCCCGGCCAAGCGGTTGCTTGGGGGCGGGTGTGACGCACCTAACTAATGGCTCTAGTCTGGCCTCACTGGCTCTAGCGGAAGGCACATACGGATGAAGACAAAAGGCGCTCTCATCTGGGAGTTCAACCAGCCGTGGTCGATCGAGGAGATCGAGATCGGCGATCCCGTCAAGGACGAGGTCAAAATCCAGATGGAAGCGTCGGGGATGTGCCACTCCGACCACCACCTGGTGACCGGCGGCATCCCGATGGGTGGTTTCCCCGTGCTCGGCGGCCACGAAGGCGCTGGCATCGTCACCGAGGTCGGGCCCAGACGTCGAGGGCCTTGAGCCCGGCGACCACGTCGTGCTGTCCTTCATTCCGTCCTGTGGCACATGTCCTTCGTGCCAGGCCGGGATGCGCAACCTCTGTGATCTTGGTGCGCTGCTTCTCAGCGGGACCGCGGTTGCGGACGGCACCAACCGCATTCACGCCAAGGGCCAGCCGGTCTTTCCGATGACACTGCTGGGCACCTTCAGCCCTTACATGGTGGTTCACAAGAGCTCCGTGGTGAAGATCGATCCGACTATCCCGTTCGAGGTCGCCTGCCTGGTGGGCTGCGGCGTGACGACGGGTTATGGCTCGGCGGTCCGCAGCGGCGACATCCGGCCCGGCGACGACGTCGCCGTCGTTGGTGTTGGCGGAGTCGGGATGTCTGCGCTACAAGGTGCGGTTACCGCGGGTGCCCGCAACATCTTCGTCATCGAGCCGGTCGAGTGGAAGCGCGACGCCGCACTGAAGTTCGGTGCCACGCATGCCTACCCGGACATCGAGTCGGCGTTCGCCGGCGTCGCCGAGGTCACCGCAGGCCTGATGGCCAAGAAGGTCATCGTCACCGTCGGCGAGCTCAATGGCAAGGACATCGACACGTACCTGAACCTGACATCCAAGGGTGGCACCTGCGTCGTGACAGCGATCGGCAGCATGCTGGACACGGAGGTGCTCGCTGAACCTGGCGATGCTGACACTGATGCAGAAGAACCTGCAGGGCACCATCTTCGGTGGCGGCAACCCGCACCACGACATCCCGCAGCTGTTGTCGATGTACAAGGCGGGCAAGCTCAACCTCGACGACATGATCACCCGGCAGTACAAGCTGGAGCAGATCAACGAGGGCTACAAGGACATGCTGGAGGGCCGCAACATTCGCGGCGTCATCCGCTACACCGACGACGACCGGTAGGTCGAAACAGCATGTCCCAAGAAACAATCGAGCAATCCCCTGCCCTTGTCGCCTCGCAGGCATCATGGCGCTGCGTTCAGGCGAAGGACAAAGCCGGCTGGCTCGCGCTGATGACCGACGACATCGTCATCGAGGATCCAATCGGCCCCTCGTACACGAATCCCGACGGCACCGGCGTCGTCGGAAAGGACGGCGTCTCGCAGTGGTGGGAGAAAAGCGTCGGCCTCGCCACCATCACGATCACGTGCGAGGAGACCTTCCCGTCCAGCTCACCTAACGAGATCGCGCACATCCTGCAATTGCGGTTCACGTTCGACAACGGTTCGTCGATCAGGTGTGCGCGGCATCTTCACCTACAAGGTCAACGACGAGGGCCTGCTGACCAACCTGCGCGGCTTCTGGAACATGGACATGATGAAGCCCGTCAAGGACGGCGAGACGGATTAGCTCTTCGCTGGCTGGCCGCGGCGCAGTCGTCGTCGGCGGATCCCGCGGCGTCGGTCTTGCCGTGGCCGAACTGCTGGCAGCCCAGGGTGCCGGAGTGGTGGTCAACGGACGCGACGCCGACACGGCAACCGAAGCGGCCCATGGCATTACAAGCGCTGTCGCATTCCCGGGCTCACCCGCTGACCCAGCGGTCGCCAATGCGCTGATCGACACCTGCATACAAGAGTTCGGCAGGATCGACATCCTGGTGAACTGTGCGGGCACCGCGGGGCTGGCCAGCGAATCGATCCTCAAGGCCACCAGCGGACAGTTCCGCGACCTGCTCGACGCCCATCTCGGCACCGCGTTCGAGACCTGCCGCGTCGCCGCGCCGCACATGGTCGCGCAGGGTGGTGGATCCATCATCAACACCAGCTCGTTCGCGTTCCTCGGCGACTACGGCGGGACCGGATATCCGGCGGGCAAGGGCGGGGTCAACGGGCTGACGCTGGCGATCGCCGCCGAACTCAAGGAGCACGGTGTGCGTGCGAACGTCGTGTGCCCCGGTGCGAAGACGCGGCTGTCGACGGGTTCGGAGTACGAGGCCCACATCGTCGAGTTGAACCGCCGCGGCCTACTGGACGAGGTGAGTACGCAGGCCGCCCTGGACGCCCCGCCGCCCGAGTACGTCGCGCCGACGTACGCCTATCTGGCAGGCGATCTCGCCAAGGACGTCACGGGTCAGATCTTCATCGCCGCCGGTGGCTTCGTCGGCCGCTTCGACCGACCATCGCCGTCGTTGCTCGGGTATCGCGACCACCACGACGCGCCGCCGTGGTCGGTTCGACGAGATAGCGGCGATGGTCAGGCGCTGAAAACCCGCCTCAGAGCGACGAATCGGACCAACGTCGCCACCAGGTTGGCCACCACAAGCACCGAGAGCTCCACGCCCTTGCCGACGGTCGGGTCAAAGCGGTGCAGCACGAACAGCGAGCCGCTGGTGATCGCCAGACCGAACGTGAACACCAGTAGGCCGGACAACTGGTGGCGCGCTACGCCGGTGCGTCCGCGGATACCGAAGGTGAATGCCCGGTTGGCCGCGGTGTTGGCGATCGCGGTCAGCAACAGTGCGGTCAGGTTCGCGGCCTGCGCGCCCATTGCGGGGTGAAGCAGCAGATACAGCAGGGCAAAAGCAACAGTGCTGGCGATGCCGACGATGCCGAATCGGACCATCTGCCCGACCATGCCCTGCGGCACGCCGGGTACCAGCGGCTCGCGGCCGAGACTGCGCTGCAACTCCCGCAGCGGCAGCGCGCCGGTGGCCAGCGCGCGACCCACCCGCCAGCAGCCCTTCAGGTCGTTGATCGCGGTGTTGATGATGTCGACGCGAGAGTCGGGGTCGTCGACCCAGTCGACGGGCACCTCGTGGATGCGCAGCCCTGCGCGCTCGGCGATCACCAGCAGCTCGGTGTCAAAGAACCAGCCGGTATCGACGACGAGTGGCAGCAGCTGCCGGGCCACGTCGGCACGCACCGCCTTGAAGCCGCATTGCGCGTCGGAGAAGTGCGCGCCGAGCACGCCGCGAAGGATCAAGTTGTAACTGCGCGAGACGAATTCGCGCTTCGGACCGCGCACCACCCGCGACGACGCCGCCAGCCGGGACCCAATCGCAATGTCGGAGTGGCCGGAGATTAGCGGCGCTACAAGCGGCATCAACGCCGACAGATCGGTGGACAGATCGACATCCATGTACGCCACTACGTTGGCATCCGAGGACATCCACGCGGTGTACAGCGCGCCACCGCGGCCCTTGGCGTCGAGGTGGATGACGGCGACGTCGGGCAGCTCGTCGGCCAACGCGTGCGCTACCGCCAGAGTGCCGTCGGTGCTGGCGTTGTCGGCAACGGTGATTCGCGCCGGGTAGGGCACCTCGGTGGCCAGAAAGTGATGCAGCCGGCGGACGCTTCCCGGAAGGTGGTCGTTCTTCGTTGTAAACCGGGATCACGATGTCGAGGACATACGTGCGCTTGGCATCGAGGCGTGGAGCCACCTCGGCCGGACGGCAACCCGCCAGGTCGGTCATGGCGTCTACAGTCTCCGAGCAAGCTGCTACCCCACTGCGCCGCTGCTGGGAGCTTGCTGGAATGCTCGTGCCCATGGCGACCGTGTTCACCAAGATCATCAACGGGGAACTGCCGGGCAGGTTCGTCTATGAGGACGACGACATCGTGGCGTTCTTGACCATCGCGCCGATGACACATGGCCACACGCTGGTCGTTCCTCGCGCCGAGATCGACCAGTGGCAGGACATCGAGCCCGCCGTGTTCGGCCGCATCATGGAGGTCTCGCAGCTGATCGGCAAGGCCGTGTGCAAGGCGTTCGATGCCGAGCGTGCCGGTGTGATCATCGCCGGGCTCGAGGTGCCGCACCTACACGTGCACGTCTTCCCGGCCCGCAACCTGAGCGACTTCGGGTTCGCCAACGTCGACCAGAACCCGTCGCCGGAATCCCTCGACGAGGCGCAGGCGAAGATCAAAGAGGCGCTGGCTCAATTCACGTGAGCCGGCCTAGCGGCGCGGCTACAACAGGTAGGCCGGAATGCCTGGGCAAGCCCACCTCTCTTTGAGACAGGCGTGACCCTGGGAGCACAGAATCTTGTCCGCGCGTCGCCCCTTCGGGCCTCGTGCTGTCCAAATTGCCGTGCGAGTGCTGGCCGCCCAGCATCGCGCGGGAAACAGCCCCGCGTCGGACGGCCTCATTGGCCAGTGCGACCCGCCGCCCTCCCTCGGTGGGGACACCGAACTTTTCATACAGGTTTTGCAGATGCTGTTTGATGGCCGCCTCTGTCACGAATAGCTCGCTAGCCATCCGCTGGATCGAAGCGGGTTGAGCGAAATGGTCGCCGGAGACCAACGGCCGACACAAGGCCACGAGGACGTCTAGTTCGCGCGGAGTCAAGCGCGGACGAAGCTGGACGCGTTCGTCAGATTCCGTAATGTCATCAGCCGTTGCGTTGTTAGCTTGCGTTGCCTGCCAGAAGATCAACCGTGAATTGCCGAGGCGCAACTCGTCTCCAGAACGCAGGACCCGTTCTGCAATGATCTTTTCTCCGTTCACATAGATGCCATTGCGACTACCCAGATCCCGTATCGACCAAGCGCACCCGAAGTTCTCCAAGACGGCATGCACGCGTGAGACGGTGGCGTCTTGGTCGAGCGATATCACACTGGTTGAGAGCTTGCCGACGGTTACTCGTTGGCCGGTTAGCGCGATCAGCTGCCGTCCTGATGGTCTGCAGACTTCGAGGTGGGAAGACATATCGAGTTCCGGTTAGGTGTGGATGAGTTGGTCGGGTTCGGCCGCCGGGGTGGGTGGCGGTGGTGCGGCTTGGGGTTGGGGGCCGCGGCGCAGCCGTGCCCGCAACCGGGTTGTCGCATGTTTGATCGTGTCCGGCAGCCGCTGGGCGGTGGCCGGGGCGATCCAGGCCACATACAGCACCAGCATCGCGTAGCTGAATATGCCGATCTCGATATTGAGGTCGATGCCCAGATGAAGCAGCACCCCGGCGGCGAGCACCCACGGCCGGCAGCGCTTGTTCCACACCAACACGCCGAGCGCCAATTCGACCACCAGAGTGCCCCATGTCGCCGCGTTCATCAGCGACGGATTGGTGCTGATCCAGTCCGGAACGGCCACGCGTTGCATGTCCTTTAGCCGCAGCGCGTACGACACCGCGGTGCCGTCTAGCCAGGTCTGCCCGGAGAGCTTGGTTTGCACGCACGTCACATAGATGATCGACATCTGAACCTGGAGCAGCCGTATCGGCCAGGCCGGCAGGGTCTGCGCCGACCAGAACGATCCTGTGCGACGGCGCTGATCCAGCGACAACGCCGCCCCGCTCGGTGCCAACATGATCAAAAGCGCCTCGATGCGCACCACGGCGTCGCCAGCATTGAAGAACCACGGATCACGCCGCTGAAAGGACAAGATCAGAATGAAAACCACGATCGCGGCAAACCGGCTATGCCAGCCCGCCATCAGCGCAATCGAGGCCGCCAACAACAGCGCCCAACCGATCAGCACCGCCTGGTTGCTCGACCAGATGTCAAAGATGCTCCAGGTGTAGGGGATTGACGGCCGCTGCGGCGCCACCCCATTGGTGCCGAACATCTCGTACAACAGCGGCAGCAGCCACAATGTCCACAACACCGCCAACGCGCCAAAAGCCATCCGCACCAAGCCCAGCGTGTACATCGGTTGGGGCCCAAACCAAAACCCCTGCCAGCTCTTGCCAATCGCCGGCAGCCCCCGGCGCATCCCCACGTTATGTTCGTTCATCAGTGTCCCAAATCTTCCTTGTAGAGGGTCTCCACCCCGGTCTTTGCGCGCCCGCTTTGCCCAGGCGCCAGCAATGTCTCTGTGCGCACAATGATCTGCACCCCAACAGCGCGCTCCGACGGCCCGCTCACTTGATCCACCACCCAGTGAGCCAACGCCGGACGGCTACGCGGATCGCTATACAACGTCTCCCTCAGCTTGCGCCACCGATGCGAAACCGCCACCCCCACAACATGATCACGACCATCCAGCGGCAACGTCCACACCCGATCAGCACCATCGGCCATCGTCACATGCACCTCAAGATCCTCCAGCCGCTGAGGCGGATTCGGCGCATACATCGACCAGTACTGCTCCAGCCCGGTAGCCATCGCAATCGGTGACAACACCGGCGACAACGACTGCTTCAGCGACGAACCAGCCGGCAAGTTGGACACCACAGCAATCAGCACAATCAACGCAACCACCGCGCCGATCACACCCTCAACAAGCAACTTCACAAACCCCTTAGGCATCATCGTCTTGGACCTACTTCTCCGTCAGAAGACGAAAGTGTGCCGGTGACGATGGCGCCACCCGGGAACCAGATGACGGTGTTGCCGGGGGCGTTGCCATCAGTGACGGCAATGGAGGGGCCGGGGAACCCGGCGACGGTGTCGCCAGGAAACAGGTCGACAGACGTCACGCCAACGGTGCTGACACCGTGCGTGTCGATCCAGACCGAGTTTCCCAATTGCGCGTTGTCGGTTGCGTGCTTATCCGGTGACCCGGCAAGCACCACGACGCTGAATGCCGCACCGCCGATCACCAGGCCGGCACCAGCGACACGGCTCATCGCCGCCCGCTTGCTCTGTGATTTGATCATGTTTTCTCCGCATTTCTTCGGTGGCAAATCGCTGCGACTGTGGTCGCCGATTTTGATGTGTTCCGTTCGAGAAAGCGTACGAATTTCCCTGCGCTCCAAGACATCCCCGCCGGAGCCAGAGTTTCTCCCTCAGAGGGGTAGGTCGACCTTGCCCAGAGGTAAGGGCGGGCGAGTTAGCCCAATGGAGTCCGGCCGGTGCCGACTCAGCCCTGTTCGACCCCAAGAGCCAGGTCGGAGGATCATAGGGCCCGGGCCGGAGGTTCCCGTAAGGGATCAGTCTCGCGGCCTTGGCCCCCGAGGGAGGTGTGTGAAGAATGGTCACCGTCCCGATGGAGGCTGCCGGGGCCATGGCCCCCAAACCCGCTCATCCCCGATCCCGTGCGCGCAAGCGTGACTCTTGATCTAGCCGACGGGCACCATGGCACATCACGGGAAGAGCTCCAGCGCGCTTCGGCGATCAACCGCGGAAGCGCGCTGGAGTTCCGGTTAGAAGTGGATGAGTTGGTCGGGTTCGGCCGCTGGGGTGGGTGGCGGTGGTGCGGCTTGGGTTGGGGGCCGCAGCGCAGCCGTGCACGCAACCGGGTTGTCACAGGTTTGATTGTGTCCAGCAGCCGCTGGGCGGTGGCGGGGGCGATCCAGGCCACATACAGCGCATACAACGCACCGCGCCGATCACACCCTCAACAACCAACTTCACAAACGACGACACCCCAACGTGATGCTGGGCCACCGACTCCCCGTCGGTGGCCCAGCCAAGCCCAGTAGCCATTTCTTTGGATCCTTCGGGCCTAAATTTCACCGTCAGGGGAAAAGGACGGTGTTCACATTGCTGCCGGTGGTCTGACCGGTCGTGTTGCCAATCGAGTTGCCGGCGACGGTGTTTCCGATGGTGTTACCCACGGTGTTGCCACCAGTGATGTTCACGCCACCTGGGCCGCCGGCGATGGTGTTGACGTTGTCCCCGAACGTCTGACCGACGGTGTTGCCAATCGAGTTGCCGGCGACGGTGTTTCCGATGGTGTTACCCACGGTGTTGCCACCAGTCACGTTCACGCCGGGGAGCCCGGCGACTGTGTTGACGTTGTCCCCGAAGCTCTGACCAACCGTGTTGCCAATCGAGTTCTCAAGGAACGTGTTGCCGGAGGTGTTGCCGATCGTGTTACCGGAGGCAACGGACTGTGCCGACCCCCCTGCAAGCAGCACGGCGCTCAACGCCGCACCACCGATCACCAGGCTCGCACCAGCGACACGGCTCATCGCCGCCCGCTTGCTCTGTGATTTCATCATGTTTTTCTCCTTTGTTTGGTGGCATCTCACTGCCACTGCGTTCGCCGGGATTTTCCCGACGTCCGAGAAGAGTAGGAATTTCCGGGCACTCCAGGACATCCCCATCGGAACCAGAGTTTTCTTCATCGGGGAGGTAGGTCGACCTCGCCCAGAGGCAAGGGGCGGGCGGGTGACCTACGGAGTTTCGGCTGATGCCGACTCAGCACCCTTTGGACACCAAGAGTCGGTGGGGTGACCACCGAGTGCCGATGATCACGACGGGAAAAGGACCGGCCTCGCGCATCGAAATCAACGCCGGGACAGGCGAAGTCGCGCGCTCCAGCGGCGGGTTTGTCGAGTATCATCTGTGCAACGTGTACGGCAAGCTCGGTGTCAGCTTGCGCCGCGAGCAGCTGAGGCTTGGCGGGAGCCCAAGACCCCCAATGGCTTGACTTACCGGGCTGAGCCTCAGCTGGCCCGAGCGGCCACTTCCGCGATCCGCGGCAGGTTGACCTGGAAGCGGCAGCCCTTGCCCGGTGCGGTGGTGACGGTGACCGTGCCGCCGTGGGCGTAGACCAGCGAGTCGACGATCGACAGCCCAAGCCCCGTGCCGCCGCTGGCCCTGGCGCGTGACGAGTCGGCGCGGTAGAACCGCTCGAACACCCGGTGCGCATCCTCATTGCTCATGCCGGGGCCCTCGTCGCAGACCTCGAGCACCGCGTTGTCCTTGTCGGTGCCGACCCGCACGGTGATGCCCGCGTTTTCGGGGGTGTGCTGCATCGCGTTGGCGACCAGGTTGCCAAGCACCTGGCGCAGTCGCGCCTCGTCGCCGAGCACCTCCGGGGTGCCGGGCCCGTCGAATACCTCCATGGTGATCGTGCGTTCGGGAGGCGCGATCGACTGCGCGTCGTGCACGGCGTCGCTGGCGATAGCCAGCAGGTCCACGCGGTGCCGTTCCAGCGGCCGCTGCTGATCCAGCCGCGCGAGCAGCAGCAGATCCTCGACAAGCAGACCCATCCGGCGGGACTCGCTTTCGATCCGGGTCATCGCCATCTCGACGTCGTTGGCAGCGCCCTGGCGATACAACTCGGCGAAGCCGCGGATCGTCGTCAGTGGTGTGCGCAGCTCGTGGCTGGCGTCGGTGATGAACCGACGCATCCGGTCCTCGGAGCTGCGGGCTGCCTCGGCAGACGAATCCGATGACGCCACCGCGCGCTGGATCTGCGCGAGCATTCCGTTGAGTGCCAACGACAATCGGCCGACTTCGGTGCGTGGGTCACGTTCGGGGACGCGTCGGTCGAGCTGTCCGGCGGCGATCGCCGCGGCGGTCTGCTCCACCTCGGCCAGTGGCCGCAGGCTGCGATTGACGACCCAGTAGCCCGCCACGCCGAGCACCAGAAGCACGGCACACCCGATGCCGAATTGCGCATAGACCAATGCGCGCATCGTCGACTGAACGTCGGACAGGTCGATCGCGACCGTGGTCAGCTCGCCACGTAACCCGCGCACACTCATCGCCCGCCACTGAACGTCCGAGTGGTCGATCGAGCCGACGGTGACCGGCACGGGTCCTACGTCGTTGTCCGCGGGCAGCGCGGGCTCGGCGGCGCGGTCGTTGACCGCCATCCAGATGCGTCCGTCGTGATCGACGCCGCGCACGTAGAAGTCCGATGGCGGGCGGGCGGGGTTGGGTCCTTCTATCGGCGGCGACGGCATCCGGCGCGGGGCCTGCGCCCAGCTGCGGGAGGCGTCGAGCAGCTGCTCGTCGACGCGGTTGATCAGGTCGTGGCGCAGGATGGTGGTGACCGCGATACCGGATGCGAGCAGGCCGCCGGCCACCAGCACAAGGGTGGCGGCGACCAGCGCAACCCTTAGGGGTATGCCGCGTCCACGTAGTGCCGCCATCCCCCTATTGTCGCGAATGGGTCAGCGGGGTTCACGCAGGACGTATCCGACGCCCCGCAATGTGTGCAGCAGACGCTTCTCACCGGTGTCGATCTTGCGGCGCAGATACGACACGTAGGACTCGACGACGTTGACGTCGCCACCGAAGTCGTACCGCCACACATGGTCGAGGATCTTGGGCTTCGACAGCACAGTGCCCGCGTTGATGATGAAGTACCTCAGCAGCGTGAACTCTGTCGGCGACAGCGAAACCGGCTCGCCGGCCTTCCAAACTTCGTGGGTGTCCTCGTCGAGCTCGATGTCGGCGAAGGTCAGGCGGGCGTTGCGAGGTTCCTCGACGCCACGGCCGGTCCTGCGCAGGATCACCCGCAGCCGGGCGACCACCTCTTCAAGGGAAAACGGCTTGGTCACGTAGTCGTCGCCGCCGAGCGTCAAGCCCGCGATCTTGTCCTGCAGGGAGTCGCGGGCGGTCAGAAACAGTGCGGGGGCATCGACGCCGTCGGCGCGCAGCCTGCGGAGCAGCCCGAACCCGTCCATGCCGGGCATCATCACGTCGAGGATGACGGCGTCAGGACGGACTTCACGGGCCTTGTCCAGGGCGGCGGGACCGCTGGACGCGGTATGGACTTCGAATCCCTGGAACTTCAAGCTGACCGAAAGCAGCTCGACGATATTGGTCTCGTCATCGACGACGAGGACCCTCGCTTCTGGGGTGTTCTCCGGTAATGCAGCCATCGCCATTCCGTTAATCTCCACGACTTCACTTGGAATCATGCTGCATGACGCCTGTCGAATTCCTGTGAGTTTGTTTCCAGGCAGTACAGGGAAGCTTCGGGTACACAGTGCCTGCGCCCATACACTGAGCCACATGAACCTGGGCAAAACCCTGACCGAACTGGCCTACGCACCGGTACGGGTCGGGCTCGCCGTCGCAGACGCCGGCCTGGGCATTGCAAACGACGCGCTGGGGATGGTGCAGCGAACACTGGGCGAGGCGAATTCGTCGGCCAAGTCCGGGCCGGGGTCGTTCGCGCACATGCTGGGCCTCGACGACGCCGTCGAGCGGGCAAACCGGCTGGCCAGGCTGATGGACGACGACGCACCCCTGGGGCGGGCGCTGGCACCCAATGGCCCTGTCGACCGGCTGCTGCGCCCCGGTGGGCTGGTCGATCAGCTGACCTCCGAGGGCGGTCTGCTGGACCGGCTGACCGCCGAGAAAGGCCCCGTCTCGCGGGTACTGGCCCCCGACGGACTGGTCGACCAGGTGACCTCCGAAGGCGGTCTGATGGATCGGATGACCACCGACGACGGTGCTCTGTCGCGATTGATCGCTCCGGGCGGCCTCGCCGATCAACTGCTTGCCAACGACGGTCTGATCGAACGGGTACTGCGCGAGGACGGCGTAGCGGATCGCCTGCTCGCCGAGGGCGGACTGCTCGACACCCTCACCGCGGAGGACGGACCGCTCCTGAAGCTCGCGGACGTCGCCGACACCCTCAACCGGCTGGCGCCCGGGCTGGAGGCGCTGGCGCCGACGATCGATGCGTTGCACGAAGCGGTCATCACGCTGAGCCAGGTGGTCAACCCGCTGAGCAATATCGCCGATCGGATTCCGCTGCCGGGCCGGCGTCCACGGAACCGCACATCATCGCGGACCGTGACGTCGCAACGGGTCGTCGACGCCGACAACTGACCCGATAAACTCAGGACCCGCAGGCCCCCTTAGCTCAGTGGTAGAGCAACGCTCTTGTAAAGCGTAGGCCGTCAGTTCAATCCTGACAGGGGGCTCCACAACGGGGGCCAAGTCCGCCTGATTGTCGGTAGCCGGTCGTAGCGTCGGAGCATGAGACAGTGTCGCGGTTGCGGTGCAGCACTCTCGAAGCGCAGCCAGAAGATCTACTGCGGCAACGCCTGTCAGGCGTCGGCCCGGCGCGACGCCAGTACCAAACGCTGGCTCGAATCCGGCGAGGCGCGAATCGACGGCCACCAAGGTCACTACATTCGGCAGTATCTCGCCGACGCTCAATCGGGCTGCTGCGCGATCTGCGGCGGAGCCAGCGCGTGGCTGAGCCTGCCCCTGGCATTCGTCTTGGACCACATCGACGGGGACCCGACGAACAATCGACGGGAAAACCTGCGGCTGATCTGTCCGAACTGTGACTCACAGCTACCGACATACAAGAGTCGCAACCGTGGCAACGGGCGCCACTACCGCCGACAGCGATACGCCGATGGCCAATCGTATTAGAGGCTCCTTCCGCAAACGCAGTCCTCCGAAAACGACACAGTCGCCGCAACCTCTCAATCGAGAGCGTTGCGACGACCATGTGAACCCGCCGTCAGGTGACGGGCCGAGTACGTCAATGCCTAGTTCTTGAATGCGTCTTTGACCTTCTCGCCGGCGTCTTTGAGGCTGGACTTCGCTTGGTCGACCTTGCCCTTGTTTTCGGTGTCTTTGTCGCCAGTCACCTTGCCGAGAGCCTCTTTGGCCTTGCCGCCGACGTCGTCGATCTTATTGCTGACCTTGTCTTGGGCGCCCATGGTCTATCTCCTTCAATTGGCTTGGATCGCGGCTCGAAACGAACCCGCGATAACCGGATACCTCGTTGACCCTCATCCGAAACCGATTGCGGATGTGATGTACGCCAACCGGCGCTTAACCTCGATCTTTCGTGGGTGGGGTTGATTGATGCCGGGTTCGTCGGGTGGTCGGTTTTTGATGGTGGGCGTAGGCGGTCCCCGGCGCTGGTGTCGCCGGTTCTCCTGGTCCTGGTGGTTGGTGCTGGGGTCTGAGTTCAGTTGAGTGCGGCGAGGTTTCGTTGTCCGCCGGTCAGCAGGTCTGACCAGGGCCATCGTCGGCTCAGGCGCAGGATGCGCCGTCGGCCGGTGGTGATGAGTTTGGCGGCCACGCTCAGCAGCCGCAGCCGCAGGCGTTTGGGCTCCCAGGTGCGGGCGGGGGTGTCGGACCAGGCCAGCAGTTGGGTCCAGGTGAGCAAGTCGGCGGCCAATTGGACCAGTTCCAGCCAGATCTCGTTCTTGGCGAACGACTGCAAGGGCAGGTTGGTCAGCCCGGTGTCCTTCAGCCCGCGGATGCGGTCCTCGGCGCGTGCCCGTAGGCGGTGGCGGACTTCCAGGTCGGCCAGCCGCCCACCGGGGGTGTTGGTCGCGAAGACGGTGATTCGCCAACCTTGGTCGTCGGTGATGCGTAGTTGCGCGCCCGGATGGGGACGTTCCCGGCGGGCGATGATCCTCATGCCCGGCGGCCACCCGGTGAAGGTCACCGGCAGCCACCGGGTCAGCTCGGCGACCTGGGCTCCGTCGCGGGGCTGGCCGTCGGCGTCCAGGGCGCGTCGCCACGACTGCTTGGGTAATGCGCCCAACGCGTCCAGAATGGGTTGTCGGCCATACACTCCCACCGAGTACTGCAGCCCCAGATCGTGGATGTGCCAGACGAATTCCTTGACCCCGGAGCCGGTATCTCCACGCACCAGCACCCGAGGGTGCACCGGTTCGGGAAGTTGGGCAAGAGCAGCGTCGAGCACCGCGATCTGATCGGCGGCGTCGTTGGCATTGGCCTTGCCCGGGCGCAGCTTGGCCGCCAGCGGCTCGCCGGTACCGCCGCCGCCGTGGTCGACGAACGCCAGCATGGGGTGGAACCCGAAACCTCGCTTGAAGGTCGCGGTGGCGCCTTCCTTCTCCGAATGCGCGCCGACCAGCGTGGCATCCAGATCGACGATCACCGGTGCATCCGTGGAGACCGGACAGCGGTGTCCCCACACCCTGGCCCGTGCGCCGGCGCGGGCGCGCCGGATGGCGGCCACTGCGGCCCGGGCATCCCGGCCCAAGGCCTCGACCAGTCTGCTGATGGTGGAGTCAGAAGCCACCGCGCCGAACAACTCCGGCTGGGCACGCACCACCGCGGCATCGGCCAGGCAGTCACCACCCAACGCGATCGAGACCGCAAGATCGAGCACCATCTTGCCCGGATCGTGCACCGAGCGGCCCGCCCGCCACGGACTCAGCCCCCGCGACATACCCGCGGACAACCCGCTGACCTGCGCGGTCTGCAGCAGCAGCGCCGCTCCCGCCGACGAAATCAGCGACTCGCGGCCCGCTTCGACACGAACACCCCGACGACCGTTACGCTTCACCTACGGAGTGCCTTCCCGCTTGCAAATCTGAACCTTCGACAAGCTCAGTTTCTCAAGCAGGACAGGCACTTCCGTGCATCACAGGGCCCGAGTCGCCCACCAATCACGAAAGATCGAGGTTAACTGAGCTTTCCCGCCGACCTGCCCTTGATGCGGTGGTGAGCGGTCAGGAGCAGCTGATCGAATGCGGGGCGCGACGGCGGCGAACCCTCGTCGTGTGTGAGCGTCCCGACGTCGAATAGAAGTAGTTCAGCTAGGGCGCGCAGCTTGACGTTGGCTTCTTGCGGAGCGCCATCGCAGCAATTCGAACGCCGCGTCAGCGTCGATGCGGTACACGTACATCACCACGCCTTTGGCTTGTTCGATAGCCGCCCGGTGATCGGCGAACTCGGCGACGGCCGCGGAGATGCTGGACTGACGTGCCTGGGCGGTGGGGCGTGACGTCGATGTAGAAGCCTTGGGTGCCAATGACTTCCCCGCTGTTGTCATGCAAGCGTTCACCGTGGACAGCCACGTCGCGGGTATCGCCTTGCGCGGTGATGATGCGGTGGCGGGTACTGAATGGTTTGTGTGTACGGCGGATGTCCTCGAGAGTCGCCGCCACCTGTGCATAGTCGTCTGCGTGTTTATGGGACAGCACCAGCTCGGTGGTGGGGGTGACCGCTCCGGGTTTGATATCCGTGCAATGCGGCGACCTCGTCCGACCACTCCCAGCGCTCGTCGCCGTAGTAGAAGCGATACCACCCGATGTGTTCCAGAGCGCCGCAGCCAGGGCCTTCTCGACCGAGGAGTCTGCATCAGGCGCGCTGACGGTTTGAAAATATCGGATTACCGAGCCGCTCACTCAAAATCGACGCTGCGCAGGCAAGCCAAACGGCATAACCCAGGGCTGCGCTGCTTTCTCAACGTCAGGGTTGCACCCCAGGCTCGCCTAGCGGTTCCGAAGCGCAACCAATAGTCGGCACCCGCTGCGATGGAGGTGCCCAATGCCAGTCGGTTGCAAACGTCATCGCGCAGACGGCGTGCAGGCTCACACCGCAACCGCTCGCTGAACCTGCTCACGCAATGTCGCCAGAGATTGAGCCAGAAGTCGCGACACGTGCACCTGCGACACCCCGAGGCGTTCGGCGATCTGCGACTGGGTCATGTTCTCGAAAAATCGAAGCACGAGCACGATTTGAAGACGTTCGGGCAACACCGCCATCAGGGGGCGGACCGTTTCGATATCGAGGACCTTTTCCAGGTTGGCGTCGAGGTCTCCGAAACTGCTACTCACCGATCGTGCCTCGTCGTCGGCGGATTCGGGGCCGGGCGCATCAGACGACACGGTGGAGTACGCGCTGTAGGCGATCTGCGCCTGCACCACCTCGTCGCGGTCGATGCCCAATTGGCCGGCGATCTCACTGGCGGTGGGCGCATGTCCCAACTGTTGCGACAACGCGTCGCGGGACCTCTTGAGCTGTGAACCCAGCTCTTTCAGTCTGCGGGGGACTTTGACCGACCATCCGTGATCGCGGAAGTACCGACGAACTTCGCCCATCATGGTCGGCACGGCGTACGCCAAGAATTCCGCACCGTTCTCGGCGTCAAAGCGGTTCACCGCGTGAATCAGACCCACTCGTGCCACCTGGACAAGGTCGTCGACAGGTTCGCCGCGGTTACTGAAGCGCCGCGCGATGTTGTCGGCCAACGGCAAACAGCGTTCGATGATCGCATCGCGCTGGCGCCGGTACTCAATCGACGCCTCGTCCAGCATCGCGAGACGACGGAACATGTGCGTCACGTCTGCATATTCGGAATCCGGTGCTGAGCTCACCCGAACGCTTCTTCGTTTCATCGATCCAAGAATGGGCGGCTCAGAGTTGAACCCGGCAACGGTGCACGGCGGGATGGAAGCCTCGCGGCGCAATGTGCAGTCGGCCGGCGACCCGCTGCTGGATACGCAACGGCCGAGGACTTCAGACTAACCCTCGCGCAGGCGCACGCGTCGCTTTCCGCCAACAACTCTGGCATTCGACGCAGTTCGGGGACTGATGTTGATTTGTTCCACGTCAGAACGCGTCTTCGTCGACCTTCATTTCGGACAGGCCCTGAGACTCGATGACGATGCGGTCGGCGGCAAGGCGGGGTAGTACCGTCTCAGCGAAAAACACTGCTGCCGCGACCTTTCCGCGATAGAACGCACCGTCGCGCTGCGGGGCACCCGCGGCGATGGCGTCGAGTGCGACCTCGGCGTGCCACAACAACAGCCAGCCGATCAAAAGGTCGGCGACCGACAGCAGGAACGGCACCGCCCGCAGCCCGACGCGGTAGACCTCGGTCGGCTCGTCGCCGGACGCCTTGGCGTATCCCATTAATGCGCTGAGCATCCCACGGACATCGTCGAGTGCCCGGGCCAGTCGCGCGCGAGCGGCGGCCAGCTGATCGTGGGATGTGCCGCCGTCGCCGAACCGCTCGATCTGAGTCAGGAGATACCCGAGCGTTTCCCCGCCGTCGCGAACCACCTGACGGAAGACGAAGTCCTGCGCCTGAATCGCCGTCGTGCCCTCATAGAGCGAATCGATCTTGGCGTCCCGCAGGTACTGCTCGATCGGATAGTCGCGCAGATACCCCGAGCCTCCGAGCACTTGCAGCGATTCGGCGAGGCACGCGTACGCACGCTCTGATCCCGCAGCCTTGACGATCGGGAGCAGCAGGTCGTTGATGCGGCCCGCCAGTTGCGGCGATGCGTCCGAAACTAGTTGAGCGCAAACCGGATCCTGATGGGTCGCAGCGTACATGTATAGCGCGCGAAGCCCCTCGGCGTATGCCTTCTGGCTCAGCAGCGACCGCCGCACATCGGGGTGGCTGATGATGCGCACGCGCGGTGCGGTCTTGTCCGACATGCGCGTCAGGTCGGGACCCTGAACGCGGGTCTTTGCGAATTCCAACGCGTTGAGGTAGCCGGACGACAATGTCGCGATCGACTTGATGCCGACCATCAATCGCGCGTACAGCATGATCCCGAACATCTGGGCGATGCCGCGATGAGTGTCGCCAATCAGCCAGCCGACGGCGGGCACCCCATGCTGACCGAAGGCAAGCTCGCAGGTCGCCGACGCCGTCAGCCCCATCTTGTGTTCCAACGCAGTGGCGAACACACCGTTGCGGTCGCCCGGCTCACCGGTCTCCGGGTCGAACAGATACTTGGGCACCAGGAACAGGCTCAGCCCCTTGGTGCCAGGGGGCGCACCTTCGGGCCGTGCGAGCACGAGGTGTGCGATGTTCTCGAACAGGTCGTCGGAGTCTCCCGACGTGATGAACCGCTTGATGCCCTCGATATGCCAGGTGCCGTCGTGTTGGTCGACCGCGCGCGTACGGGCGGACCCGACATCTGAGCCTGCGTCGGGTTCGGTCAGCACCATCGTCGCGCCCCAATTGCGCGCTATCCCGATCTCCGCCCATCGCTGCTGTTGCTGAGTCCCGGCGCGGTAGATCACGCTGAGCATCGCGGGCCCGGTCATGTAGAAGAACGCGGCGGGCTGCGCGCCGAAGAGAAATTCGTTGACCGCCGCGTTCACGGCCGCGGGCACATGCACATCGCCGAGTCCCTCGTCCACGCCCAGCAGGGGCCATCCCGCGTCCTGCCACGCGCGCACCGACGCCTTGAAGGATTCCGGTAAACGCACCGAGTGGCGATCGGGGTCGAACTCCGGCGGGTTACGATCCCCGTCGGCGAAGGACTCCGCCAACGGGCCCTGCGCCAGTCGCGCGGCCTCGGCGAGCATCTCGTGGATCGCTTCGCCGTCCAGGTCGCCGAATTCCCCTGTGGCTAGTGCCTTTTCAAGTTCCAGAACCTCAAAGAGGTTGAACTCCAGGTCTCGCACATTGGCTTTGTAGTGGCTCATCGGCAGCGGCTAGAGCCGTTTGACCGCGAAGGCTGCGGCCTGACCGACCATCCCGTTCACGTCATACGAACCGTGCGCGCCATTTGGCGGCCCGGGCGGGGCTCCATTGCAGATCGTGTCGCCGTCAGCGCACAAGGAGATGATCTTGGGCACGTACAGCGGGCCGATGACGACAGGCGGTGCCCCGGCATCGCGCATGAAGTTATCCGAGGGTGCTCCGAATAGAACCACGGCCGCGACATGGTTCGCCACCTCGGGTGGCATCGGCTGGGGAACGAGGGCAGCCGGCACTCCGTCGGGTACCGCCGCCGCAGTGACGAAACCGGCCACGACGGCGCCTTGCGAGAAGCCGCCGATCACGATCCTCGTGTTGGGGCAATTGGCCGCCGTCGCCTGAACGTGGTCGACCGCGTCCCTGATCCCCGCGACGACGGTCAGGGCGAAATCCATGCCCGATGTGAAATCGCTGCTGGCTGGGTAGTTGACCGGATACACGTCGACCGACTTGCCGCCTGCTTGCGATCGCAGAGCGTCGACGAACGCCTGTCCGATCCCGCCGACTCCTGGTGGCTCGTTGGTACCCCGGGCGAACACCGCCTCGACGTCGGGGCACGGCTGAGCAGATGCTGATGGGATGGGGGCGCTCAGTAACAGCGCCCCGCTTGTCACCATCACGGCACCAAAGATGCGAACGATTCGACCAGCGGTCATGCGTGCACTCCTACAGATTGACTGGCGTCTCGACTGCCGCCAATTTTGACGATGTACCCCGACGTTTGCCCACCAAACGCTCTGATGGCCGAGTCTAGGGCCCGGCGGCCGCGGTTTCGACGCTCAAGTACCGAAGCGTCTGATAAAGGTAAGGCCATGGCCGAAGGCGGATTCTGGGTCGCATGGGGGTTACCGACGCAGGGGCGCGAGAGGCAAGCCCTCGACCTGCTCAATGAGACCAGGGGCTACCTCGAGCGCCTCGCACAAGATGGGCAGATCGAGCGTTTCGACATCGCCATCCTCAAGCCGCAGACCACGGAGCTGGGCGGTTTCATCTTGATTCAGGGCACGCACGAGCAGATCGACTCGCTGCGCCATGACGCGGCCTTCCAGGTGTGGGTCAACCGGGTGCAGCTGGTCGCCGGCCGGGTCGGGCTCGTCGATGCCTGGGTCGACGAGGGTCTCACCGAGGCAACCGACCTCTACGAGCAAGCGCTCCGAAAGGCTGGCCTGGCGCCCTAGCGGCGGCATAGCTCACGACCCGAAGAGCGTGCCAAAAGCCCAACAAGATCAGAACCACAGCGACATCTGTTGTTCGTGGGACATTTGTCCCTTTTGCTGTGGCCATCTCCTTCGTTCGATTTAATTACTCATATTCCTAATTGACGGGGGAGAAGTTTCATGGAGGAAGGCAATGGAAGCCGCAGCTCATATCGGCCGCGTCGGGGGGCTGGCAGTCGTATTAGGCGTCGGCACGGCGATCGCCGCCGGCTATGGCGTCGCCTCGGCCGACGACACAACGTCTAATCCGCCGGGGTCTGCCAACACCACCACGACCACCGGAACAACAACCACCGATACAAAGACGTCGATCGAACCGTCGACAACCCCTGCGACGCCGCAACCGGACAAGAGCGCCACCTCCTCGAGCACCAGGACGAACACCGTCGCGGGTGACGTCGTGGTGAGTGCCCAGACCAACACGGGAACATTCAGCACGACTAGTACGGCCAGCACGACTAGTACGGCCAGTACGGCCAGTACGGCGGAACCAACACACCGGGGGGGACCAACCGCACAGCCATCGCAGACCCCGACACCCACCGAGACCGCCGCCCCGCAGCCCACCCAGACAACCAAGTCCGAAGAGCCGACGAAATCCCCTGACGCTCAAGAAATCTCGGCTCCCGCGTCCGCTCCGAAGTCGAGCAACGAGAGCGGCGCAACCCTCTCGGTGGCGAAGCCGAGCGCCAAAGCATCCGCCCCGACGGTTTACCCGTTCGCGGATCCCGCCACCAACATCCAACAGCCCGACAAAGTTGCGGTGTTTGCCGATGCTCGCGCGCTGGCCTCGGCAAGGCCGACCAACGTATCGCCGATGATGGCGGCGCAGGTCACCGGTTCCCCAGCGACCGAACCACCCGCACCCGCCTCACCGCCGGATCCGCTGAGAACGGTCACCAATGTGGTGTCGAGCGTCATCAACTGGGTTATGAATCCACTGGCCGGCACCTCGCCGACGACGCCGGCTCAGCCCCCGTTGATTTGGGGCCTGCTCGCATTCGCCCGGCGCGAGTTCGAGAACTTCTTCAACGCGTTGGGTGGCGCCCCTGCGGCGAACGTCGCTCCGCCGCTCGAAACCACCAGCCTCGCCGTCAACACCACGCAGATGGCCAGCTTCGCCGCGATTGCGGCAGCCGTGACTGCGAACCCGCCGTATCTACCGTTCCCCAGCGCCCAGGTGAGCCCGTCCACGCAGTTCGTTAGTTGGGTGACGGGCGGCTATAACTACAGCGATCCGTTGCTTGCCAATACGCTGTCCCGCTTCTCGATCTACGGCACCGACGTCGGGACCATGTGGGACAACGGCATTCCCGACAATCCCGCCACACCAGGCATCAACGAGCACCAGGTGCTGATCGCGGTCGGCGACACGTTCGGCGGCCCCAACTCTGCGGATTGGCGCGCGAACACTATTTTGCGGAGCTCTGACACCACCCTGTCCGACGGAATCACCATTCCCAATGGGCAGTGGTACACCGGCAACTGGTTCGGGGGAGCGCCGTTGGGCCCGGATGGGTATCCGAACCGGGCGCGACAGGTCATCTTCGCAAGCGGTCTGCCCGCCGGGGTGACCCTCATCCCGACGGCGGGCATCTCCATCCCGACGCCGGGGACCGGGCTCGGCGCGACGCAGTACATGAGCTTCATGTCGGTGACCCAGTGGGGCACGCCCGGCCAATGGACGACGAACTATTCCGCGCTCGCATACTCGACGGACAATGGCGAGAACTGGACCGTCGCTCCTCAAACCGCTCGATACAACCAGCCGTGGAGTGGCAACCAGAACTTCCAGCAGTCGGCATTCGTCCGGCCCGGCGATGGCTACGTCTACCAGTACGGCACCCCGAATGGACGCCAAGGCGCCGCGTACCTGTCGCGCGTCTCCGAGAAGGACATCCTCGACCTCAGCAAGTACGACTACTACAGTGCTGGCTCGCCCGGCGGGTGGTTCGGGTGGGGAGCGACGCCCGCAGGCTGGTACACAAACGATCCCAGCAAGGCCACCCCTGTCTTCGGGCAGGACACCGGCGCCTGCGGCGTCGCCAACCCCGGAAACCAGGTCAGCGAGATGTCGCTTCAGTACAACAAGTCGCTCAACAAGTACGTCGTGCTCTACGGCGACCAGTTCAACAACATCGTGATGCGCACGTCGGACACGCCGCAGGGCGCGTGGTCGTCCGCAAAGGTGTTGATGGGTCAGCAGACTGGCGGAATCTACGCGCCGATGATGCACCCGTGGTCACCGTCGACCATGGGTACCGGTACCGACCTGTACTGGAATCTGTCGTTGTCGTCGTCGTACAACGTGATGCTGATGCGCACCGATCTTTCGAAGGTGTAGGCCAGTGCGGCATGTCGCGATGGTTGTCGCAACGCTGGGACTGCTGTTGTCGGCGCCGGCCGTCGCATCGGCTGATCCCGAAGTGCCGCAACCCGGTACGCCGTGTGGATCGGACCTGACCGATGCAATGACATTGCCACGGGACGGCCAATCGCCGCTGGAGTGCGCCGACTATCGTTGGCAAGTCGTCACGACTCCGCAACCGCCCAGCGACCGATGGTTGAGCTTCGGTCCTCCGATGACGCTGCACGGCGAAGGACTGCGCAACCCCAACGTTGCGTCGGGCGCCTGGATCGCCACACCACAGGACGCGAAGAGTACGTGCCGCGCCGACCAACGAGTCGTCGTCGGCCCAGGAGTCGTGGGTCCGCCGCAAGTGACGGAAAGTACTGAAGGGCAACCGCTTTCATTCCAAGTGCTGCCGCGGCTCTTCTCGATAGAGATGAGCGGATACTGCTTGTGGACAAGGTCTGGCTAGTCCGTAAACGAAACCGAAGTCTCCGTGCAATTCGTGGCGGCCTTGCCGGGCGGGAACGTCCGCGGATCCGCGCCGGTGATGACGGATTGCCTGTAGTACGCGCGCTCGGCGTCCGCTGAACACTCGAACGCGGCATTCAGGATGCGGAACGTGGCCGGGTCGGCACCGTCGATCGGCTTGCCCATCCAGTACACCCGACGGGCGTCGCCGGCATACGGACCCTCGAGCGGACGGAACGACGCCGCATCCGCGTCGACGACAGGGTCGGTGAAATAGAAGATCCGCAGGACATCCTGCGCATAGGCGCCCTGCAGCACGCGGAACGTCGCCGGGTCTGCGTCGGCGATCGAGCTGCCGTTGACGTGGACCTTTCGGCTGTCCTTCGTGAACAGGTAGTGGTCGTTGTTCGAGACAATCGTGAAGTGCGCGGGATCGTCTGACAGCACACCGCCGTCGGTCCAGTAGACGTTCGCGCTGTCCTTCGACAGTCCGCCGTCGAGCAACTCGAAGTGGGTGGGGTCGTCACTGATCGACCGGTCGAGTTGGTAGACATGATTCCCGTCCTTGGCGAAGCCGCTGCGGTTGAGCACGTCGAAAGTCGTCGCATCTGCACCGGTTATCGGATGGCCGTCGAAGTATGCGTTCGACCTGTCTTTCGCGAAGGTGGTGTCGAACGACTTGAACGACGCCACATCGGCCCCAGCTATCTCGGACGCATTTCCCGGAAACGCCGCAAGGTAGTAGACCTTGTCCCCGCGCACGTGATAGCCCGCAGCGTCGAACAGCGAGTCGGGCGGCTCGTTACGACTGCACGCAGGCAACAGGGCCACCGCGACGAGACACAAGGCCGCGATTGATCTCCGCATCCGACGATCGAATCACCTAATTCACAGCGACATTGAGTATCGGGCGCTTCTCGTATGCATCGCTGGTGTCGAAGTGCCACCACTCGCCCTTGTACACCGTCAATCCACCAGCCTTCATCGCATCCCGCAATTGCGCACGGTTCGCCTGCGCAGCCGGGCTGACACCTTCGGTCGCGTATGCCAGGCCGCGCGGCGTGAAGTCGTCGAAGTCGGTGCCCATGTCGACGAGGCCCGAGGCGGTCGCGATCGTCACGTCGACAGACCGGCCTGCTTCATGGCTGCGCGCGTACGGCCCGGGGCGGGCCACCCAGTTCGGGTCCGGCACCGCCTCGAACATCCGCACCTGCACGTCGTGCGGCCGGTAGCAGTCCCAGAAGACGAGGACTTCGCCCTTCGGCCGCAGCACCGCCGCAGCGGCCGCCAGCCCCGGCGCCATGGATTCGTGCACCAGGCACCGGGCGTCGGCGGGGTACAGCGGCACGCCGACGAAGTTGTTCGGCGTTGCGTACCGAAGGTCGATGACCGCGTCAGGCACGACGGTGCGCACGTCAACCAGCCCGGCCGCCTGTGCGGCGTCGGACACCGGTGGAACCGGAGGTGACGCGTCGGCAGCGGCGGGCGCAGCGCAAAAAGCGCTGCACAGGGCGATGAATACGCCCCATGTGCGTAGACCCATGCGATCACCTCCGAAAGGCAGGTATGTACGTACGCTATCGGTCCTCCTGGTGCGGCCAGACCATGAATGCGTCCCCGACCATAGGAGGCCGCCATGAGCGTCGCCAGCGTCATGACATGCCCGACCATCTACGAAGCCGACCTGCCCACCGTCTCCTACGAGGACGCACCAACGCCCCAGATCGCCCACGAGCGCCTCAAGCAAGCGCGGCAGCAGGGCGCCATCGCGATGGGCGCGCACGGGCCCGAGATTCTGAGCTACGAGCTTGCCCACACTGCGCTGCGCGATCACCGACTAGCCCCACCACCGGGGCTTGGCCTAGAGGCGCAAGGCATCACATCTGGGCCGCTGTGGGATCGCGTGACCGCGTCCCTACTGAGTGTCAACGGCGCTGACCACGCACGTCTTCGCCGGCTGGTGTCCAAGGCATTCACGCCGCGCGCGGTGGCGCGTCTGGATACGACGATCGTCGAAATCATCAACCAGCTCATCGACCCGCTGATGCCCGCTGGACGCAGCGAGATCGTCGCCGACATCTCCCGGCCATATCCGGTTCCGGTCATCTGCGAGTTGCTCGGCGCTCCTTCACAGGACTGGCAGCTGTTCTCGGCGTGGGCCGACGAGTTTTTCAAGACCTTCACGTGGAACGCGGCCGAATACCAGCCGGAGATCCTCAAGGCGTGGGGCGAACTCGACGACTATGTCGACGCCATGGTCGCGGAGCGCCGCAACTCGCCCACCGATGACCTGCTCACCGATCTGATTCGCGCCGAGGATCACGGCGACCGCCTGAACATGGACGAACTTCGAATGCTGGCCGGCGGCATCCTCATGGCGGGCACCGACACCACCCGCAACCAGGTGGCCGCCGCCGTGGATGTGCTTTGCGATCACCCGGACCAATGGCAACTGCTCGCAGACCATCCCGAGATGACGATGAAGGCAGTTGAAGAGCTGATGCGCTTCTACCCGGTGGTAGTGGGCGCGATGCGGATGACGACCGAAGACGTGGAGTACGAAGGCGTCGTCATCCCGGCAGGCACCTTCGTGATGGTCAACACGGCTTCCGCCAACCGCGATGCCGCCGTCTACGACGATCCCGACCGCCTCGACATCACCCGCGTGGGCGCCGCGCCGATGCAAACGTTCGGAGCGGGCGCGCACTACTGCCTCGGCGCGAACCTGGCCCGACGGGAGATCGCCGAAGCACTCAGTGTTATGGCGGGTCGGATGCGCAACCTGCGCCGCGCAGGCCCCGCGCCCTGGAAGCCGATGGTCGGAATCTCCGGCCCCGCCGCGCTGCCCGTCGAGTTCGACGCCGCCTGAGTGCCTAGAATTTTTGCGTGCGTGAGGTGCTCGACCAACTGCTGACGGTCTGGCAGGCAGGTGGTACCGCAGGCGTCGGCACCGTAGTCCGCACGATCAACTCCGCGCCGCGTCCACCCGGTGCCACCATGGTCGTCGCTCCCGACGGCACGGTCGCGGGCTCGTTGTCCGGCGGCTGCGTCGAAGCGGCTGTCTACGAAGTCGCCAACGAGGTCGTCCAGAGCGGTCGTCCCGGGCTGCATCGGTACGGAATATCCGACGACGACGGTTTCTCCGTCAGCCTCAGCCACTAGGCAGAAAATTGGTTGCTGGCGTACCCTAGCCGTTGGCCGGGGACGTTACAGGGGAGACAGATGAGAATGACGCACCGGTTGGCGGCGGTCCTAATCGCCCTCGGCACCGCGACGGCACTGGCGGCGCCTGCCTCCGCCGATAATTTGGACCAGCAGTTCCTCCAGGCTCTTCACGACAAGGGCGTCACGGTCCAGTCCGACCAATGGGCCCTCGACCTGGCCCATAAGACGTGCGACTTACTGAACAACGGCGGCACGGTCAACGACGCACTGAAGATGCTGACCAAGACGACCAAGTGGTCGGTACAGAAGGCCACCAACTTCGGCGGTCTGGCGGTCTACGCCTATTGTAAGGACAAGCTTCCCGCAAATACCGGGGGCTAGCGTTCGAGCTTGGCGACACGGCCGCGATGCGCCACGTCCCCGTTTCGGCTGCCCTTCTTAACCCCCTCCCGCGCGACTCACAGAGACACGGGGCATCGTGTAGGGCATGAGGATTGGGTTCATCGGGCTGGGAAACATGGGTGCCGGCATGGCGGCCAACCTGCTGAAGTCCGGCCACGAGGTGACGGCATATAACCGGTCGCAGGACAAGGTCGCCACGCTCGCGGAGCAGGGTGCGAGGCCTGCGAGGTCAGTCGCGGAGGCGTGCGAGGGCGACGTCGTCATCACGATGCTGGCCAACGACAACGCCGTCGAGGCCGTCACGTTCGCCGAAGACGGGATCATCGCCTCGCTGCGGCCTGGCGGCACTCATGTGTCGTCGAGCACGATCAGCGTCGCACTGTCGGAGCGGATGACTGCCGCGCACGGCGAGGCGGGGCACCTTTTCGCGGCGGCACCGGTGTTCGGTCGACCCGAAGCAGCCGCGGCGGCAAAGCTTTTCGTCGTCGCGGCCGGCGCTGCCTCGACGCTGCAAGAGATATCGCCGGTGTTCGACGCGATAGGTCAACGGACATTCGTCGTGTCGGAGGAACCGAAGGCGGCCAATCTGGTCAAGCTCAGCGGGAACTTCCTCATCGCCTCGGTGATCGAGTCCCTCGGGGAAGCGATGGCCCTTGTCGCCAAGGCCGGCGTCGACAAGAACGAGTACCTCGAGATCCTCACGTCGACGCTCTTCGGCGCCCCGGTGTACAAGACGTACGGCGGCCTCATCGCTCGCCAGGAATTCGAGCCTGCAGGTTTCGCAGCCGAACTTGGCGCCAAGGACGTTCGGCTCGTGCTCGCGGCGGGTGAGGCGTTGCAGGTGCCGCTGCCGATCGCCAGCCTCTTGCGGGATCGCTTCCTGACGCTGCTGGCCAACGGCGGCGCCGACCTGGACTGGTCGGCGGTCGGCGCGCTGTCCGGCTGGGAGGCTGGCGGCCCGAACCCCGTCACTCGCGATTAGACAAGCGAGCCAGACGTATTTTCGGATGTTCGGTCGGGCCGGCTGGCGCCTGACTCAAATGCTTCCGGGCATCACCGCTGATGGTGAGATGCCGCTTACTTTGGGATCGGTAGCGGCCCGCAGGGCGTGTACTTGGTGCAAGGACTCAAGCCAGGCGGCACGCGAAGCACGAAGTAGGACAACACCCGATGAACGCCAACCACACCCTGAACAAGATCTACGCCGGAGCACTGGTGACTGGCGCGTTGATTCTCTTCGCCGCCGGATCGCTAGTGGCTACGCCAGTGGTCAAGGCTGATATTGATTTCGAATGCAAGCCAGGATGCTGGGGCGCGCTCGCGGCGTCGCCGTCGACCGGACAAGAAGAGATGATTACCAACGCCACGACTCAACAAATGGCGGAAGACAAAGCCGTCTTGTGGTGCGACGTCCTTGGCAAGACGAACGACTGCTACGTCGTCGCATCAGGATTGGGCTGTCTCTCGCTCGCGGAGAGTAGCGACGGGAAAACGTTGGCAGGGCGAGTCGCACCCACGCAAGACGCGGCTGATGCGGCAGCTTTGGACGGCGCCGCGCCCGGTTCGACGATCGACCTCCACGACTGCAACAGCTGGCTATAACGTCACGCGGGCCGCCGTAACCACGTAGACGGTATGGGGTGGCTTGTTGCGTTCCGCGGTGTACTCATCGTTGAGTCTTGTTGAGTCGTCGTTCGGTTTCGAAGCTTCGATTACTTCGCGACGACTCCGCGCAGCCCGTCGGCGCCGAAAACCGGCTCGAGCATGGCCGAGTAATCGGGGCCACGGCGCACCAGCTGCCCGCCGTCCACATTGATCACCTGGCCGGTGATGTAGCTCGCGGCGTCACTGAGCAGGAACACCGCCGCACTCGCGATGTCCTCGACCTCACCCGGCCGGGGCAGCGGTGTGCAGGCCGCGTAGTCGGCGCTCAGCTCGGGTGAGTCGAGAACCGGCGCAACGAGTTCAGTGCGAATGAGGCCGGGGCGTATGCAGTTAACCCGCACCCACGACGCCCCAAGCTCGTCGGCGGCCAACTGCATCATGTGATCGATCGCCGACTTGGATACGCCGTATGCGCCGAACCACCGGTGAGTATTGCTGGCCGCGATCGACGAGATGCCGATGAACGACCCGCCCCCGCCGCGGACCATTTCTCGCGCGGAATGCTTGAGCACGTACATCGTGCCGTTGACGTTCAGGTCGACCGTGCGCCGCCAGGCATCGGAATCGATCTGGGTGATGGGTCCGATCGTCTCGCTGCCGCCAGCGCAGTGCACGACGCCGTGCAGCCTGCCGGTCCACGCGGTGGCCGCCTCGACGACGCGGGCGACCTCCTCCTCGTTGGTGACATCCGCGGGTTCATACAGCACCGAACCGGAACCGCCTGCGGCCTTGATCTCATCCGCCGCGCCCGCGAGCCGGTCGGCGTTGCGACCGACGAGCAACGCATTGCCGCCCGCAGCCACCACCGCGGCCGCCACGCCCTTCCCGATCCCGCTTCCACCGCCAGTGACCAGGAACGTGCGATCCGCCAACGACAGCTGCACTGCGACCCCTTCGTCGAGATAACTAGAACAGGTTCTAGTTATACGTCACGGCTCGTCGCGGCGCGCCGGCTTCGGCGCTCCAAGCGTGCGCCAGTCCGGAACATCCGGCGGCAGCCCGACGGGATAGCGGTTCTCGTTCGCCGCCGCCCAGTGCGCGTGCCCGAGTTCGTGGATGTGGAACGCGTGCCGCAGCGCCTCGGTGAAGCCCATCGCGTCGGCTGCGGCGTTGACCGAATCCTTGACGAGCAGCGCCGCCATGGTGGGGCGCTCGGCGATCCGCTTGGCGAAATCGAGCGTCTTGTCCTCGAGCTCAGCGCGGGGGAACACCTTTGACACCATGCCCAGTCGGTAGCCCTCATCGGCATCGATCGAATCACCGGTCAGCAGAAGCTCTTTGGCCTTCCGGGCTCCGAATTCCCATGGGTGCGCGTAGTACTCCACACCGGGCATACCCATCCTGACGGCAACCACGTCGCTGAACTTGGCGTCGTCGGAGGCGACGATCAGGTCACACGCCCAGATCAGCATCAGCGCAGCCGAAATCGCACTGCCCTGCACCTGCGCGATGGTGATCTTGCGCAGATCCCGCCAGCGGCGGGTGTTCTCGAAGAAGTAGTGCCACTCCTGCAAGTAGGTCTTCTCCGCGACGGCCTGCCGTGTCGCGCCGTTGATCGAGAAGGTCGGGTGCTGCCCAGGGCCGGGTTTGCGTTCGGCCAGTGCTTCTTCCGAGCCCAGATCGTGTCCGGCGGAGAAGTTCTTGCCGCGGGCAGCCAGGATCACCACGCGCACCGCATCATCGGCCTCGGCGCGGCCGAATGCCTCGTCCAGTTGAACCAACAGCGTTCGCGACTGGGCGTTCTGGGCCTCTGGCCGGTTGAGCCAGATCCGCGCAATACGCCCCTCGTCGAGGGTCTCGTAGGTCACCTGCTGGGGCGCATCGCCTCCGACCGGTTCCGCGCTTGTCAGATCAGGGCTTGCCACAGCGGACCACCTCGTTCGCTTGGAAAACAACGGACGGACTGCACATTACGGTGCCACAGCGACCGCCGTTGACGGGGTGCCGCAGCCGCCTTACAGCGACTTTCCAGAAATGGGACACCAGCACCACTTTTATTGACGATGCCGCGGCGTTTTCGAGGTCGTCGGCGTAATGTTTCCGCAAGCAAATGGCTTGGCGGGCAGCGGCAATTCGAATCCCGCGACCGATCAACGACTACAGAAAGCGTGACGACGACCATGATGCTTCCAGCACCACGACTGATCCTTGCCGGCGGATTCGCGGTCGCTGTTGCAGTCGCCCCCGCGGTCGCGGTCTTCGCCGGTCCTGTCGACTCGGCGCCGACGATCGCGGCGTGCCCCGGCGGTGAATCCGAGGACACCTTCACCGGTGAATGCACTCCCGATCTGGTGCCGAATTCGCCTGAGGCTGGCCAGACGTCGCCCGGCGGACTGCCGGAGGTTGACAACATTCCGTGCACCGGAGCCAATTCCGGCCCGTGCATCGGACTGTCCGAAGAGGAGCAAGCTCAAGGGCCAATGCCCGTTCCCCACTCGACGGTCAGCTCGAGCCCGTAGGCAGATAGCCGAATCGAAGCTGGGGCGCAGTGTGCCCCAGCTTTTTTCGGTCGCGCCACAGACACTTTCCCAGCGAACTCAGGGAATGTCTGCAGATGAAGTGCAGCGTTCGTACAATCGTGCGAATGAAGACTTCCTCGATCACCACCCGCCGCCTCCTCCTTACCGGCGGATTCGCCATCACGATCGCCATCACCCCGGCCGTCGCACTCGTCGCTCAGCCGACGCATTCGGTCCCACTGGCCGCATGCGACGCCGGTGAGGAGGAGGACACCTTCACCACGGTGTGCACGCCGTTCATGGTGCCGAATTCGCCAGAGGGATTCACCACGACAGCGGCCAACCCCGACATTCCGGAAATCAACGGCGTCCCATGCACCGGTGGGCGCAGTTCAGGGGCGTGCATCGGCCTGGCCGAAAACGATGCGGACATGGGACCGCAGCCGGTGCCGACTTCGACGATCAGCTCGAGCCCGTAGTTAAGGGGGCGATCCGCAAGCTCAAGGACCGCCTTCCCAGGTAACTCGTGGAACATATGCAGATTCTGCCAGCTTCCATAGAATCTTCCCGACGACCTGGTCAATAACTGCCGAAAGCGTGACGATGGCGACCCTTGAGCTCTCAAAACGACTGATCCTCGCCGGCGGGTTCGCGGTCGCGGTTGCATGTCGCCCCGGCGATCCCCGTCATCGCAGGTCCTAGCGCCTCGATGCTGGCGTGCCCAGGCGCGAAGAGGAAGACCAGTTCACAGGCATTTGCGTGCCCCACACCGTCCCGAACTCGTCGTTCAGCACCATCCCCGGCAACCCGGATCTCCCGGCGGTCGATGGAGTCCCCTGCACCGGCACAACTCGGACCAGTGCATCGGCCTGTCCGAAGAACCGGAGGACCTGGGACCCCAGCCGGTCCCGGGTTCGACCGTCAGTTCCGGCCCGTAGCGGGCTGCGCCGACCGCTCGGACGCCGCGGTCGCCTAGAGTTGTCATATGGCCACAAAATCTGACCCCGCCGAGCTCGGCGACGTAGAACCGCTCGCCGACCACACCGCCCGCCAGGCCAGGCGGGTAGTCGCCGCATACGCGACCGACGCCGACGAGTGCCGTGTCTTCCTGTCGATGCTCGGCATTGGACCTGCGAAACAAGAGGCGTAGGTGGCTCCGCGGGGCGGCCGGAAGGGCGGCTCCGGGGATTCCGACTTCGTCGTGGTGGCCAACCGGCTGCCGGTCGACATGGAGCGGCTGCCCGACGGCAGCACAGAGTGGAAACGGAGCCCCGGCGGGCTAGTCACCGCCCTCGAGCCGCTGTTGCGCCGTCGACGCGGGGCGTGGATCGGCTGGCCCGGCATCGCCGATGCGGACGAGGAGCCGCTCGAGCAGGACGACATGCACCTGTTCCCGGTGCGGTTGTCCGCCGACGACATCGAGAACTACTACGAGGGCTTCTCGAACGCGACCCTGTGGCCGCTGTACCACGATGTCATCGTCAAGCCGATTTACCACCGCGAATGGTGGGACGCGTACGTCGACGTCAACCGGCGCTTCGCCGAGGCCACCGCAAAAGCGGCGGCGCAGGGCGCGACGGTGTGGGTGCAGGACTATCAGCTGCAGCTGGTGCCGAAGATGCTGCGGATGCTGCGCCCCGATGTGACGATCGGTTTCTTTCTGCATATTCCGTTCCCGCCGGTTGAGCTGTTCATGCAGATGCCATGGCGGACCGAGATCACCGAGGGTCTGCTCGGTGCCGATCTGGTCGGGTTCCATTTGCCCGGCGGCGCACAGAATTTCATGATCCTGGCCCGCCGTCTCGTCGGTGCGAACACCTCGCGCGCGACGGTCGGCGTGCGTTCCCGCTTCGGTGAAGTCGACGTCGGCTTCCGCACCGTCAAAGTTGGCGCCTTCCCCATCTCTATCGACTCGACAGCGCTGGACCAGCAGGCCCGCACCCGTGCCATCCGGCAGCGGGCGCGCGAGATCCGCAGCGAGCTCGGCAATCCGCGCAAGATCCTGCTCGGCGTCGATCGCCTCGACTACACCAAGGGCATTGACGTTCGGCTGCACGCGTTTTCGGAGCTGCTCGCAGAGCACAGGGCCAAGCGCGACGACACCGTTCTGGTGCAGCTGGCGACGCCAAGCCGGGAGCGCGTCGAAAGCTACAAGGAGATGCGGGAAGACATCGAACGCCAAGTCGGCCACATCAACGGCGAATACGGCGAAGTCGGCCACCCGGTCGTGCACTACGTGCACCGGCCGGTGCCGCGGGACGAGTTGATCGCGTTCTTCGTAGCGGCCGACGTCATGCTGGTAACCCCGCTGCGTGACGGGATGAATTTGGTGGCCAAGGAGTACGTGGCGTGCCGCAGCGACCTCGGCGGCGCATTAGTGCTCAGCGAATTCACCGGTGCCGCAGCTGAACTCCGTCAAGCCTACCTCACCAATCCGCATCACCTCGAGGGTGTCAAGGACTCGATCGAGGCCGCGTTGAATCAGACGCCGGAAGAAGGCCGGCGTCGGATGCGCGCGCTGCGCAGGCAGGTTCTCGCGCACGACGTCGACCGCTGGGCACGGTCATTTCTCGACGCGCTGGCCTCGACGAGAAGCGATGCCCCTAAATCGGGGTGATGTATTTGATCAGCCACTTGCCGTCGATCTTCTGATAGTCGACCCGCAGGCGACTGCCGTCATAGATCGGCGTTTTGGACTTATCGGTGACGGTTCGGTTCATGTACACCATCACTGAAGCCGAATTCCGTTGCGCGCTGAGCACTCCCACGCCGACCACGTTGGCCTGGCTGACTAGCTGCCGGTCGCGCGCTTGCGGGATGATGTCCTTGTTCGCGCGGTCCTCGAACTCGTGCCGGTAGTCGGGTGTCAACAGCGGATAGACCTCGTTGAGGCTGCGCTCGACGGTCTGGTAGTCGTAGCCGAACACCTGCGGAATCTGCTTGGCCGCCAACGGTGCCAGCTCGTCGCGGGTAGCCTGCTCGGCGCGCATCTCGACGCGGTTCCAGTACAGCGAACCGCCGTAGCCAGCGAGCGCGACGAATGCCAAAGCGAGCAGGATCGTCACAGCGCCAAGCAGTTTGGCGACCCAGTTACGCATCAGTTGCCGCCGTCCGGGTACTTGAGGTCGTAGGCCGTCATGTGGCCTGCGTCGTCCTCGTGCACGATCACCCGCAGCCGGTACGGCCGGGACGGCGAATTGACTCCGTCGAGGTCCGTCACCGTCACTCGGACAGACACCAGCACTGCCGCGTTCTTGGCGATGTCGTCGATCTTGCCCTCCAGCGCGGCGCCGTTGATGACGGCTTCCGAGCTGGCGTTGGTGTCGCGGAAGATCGCTTTCAGGTTGTCGACGTTGTTGCCTTGGCTCATCATGTCGCGCAGTGGGCCGCTGGTGCCGTTGACGAACCGGTTCACACTCTCGTCGATGGTGTTCTGGTTGTAGCTGAACATGTTCACCACGGCCTGCGAAGCGGTGTCGACAAACCGCTGTTTACGGGCGGCGTCGGCCTCCATGTGCCGGTTGCCGTCGAACGCCAACCAGACGAACAGCCCCGTCACGGCCGCCGCAACGACAGCCGTCGCCAGCGCGATGGTCACCACCAGCGTCCGGTTCGGTTGCCTACGGGGCGGCGGCGCCAGCCTGCCGGCCCGGACCTTGACCGGCGTCGGAACCTCAACGCTGACGCCCGCTGCCGACGGCGCTGTGCTGTTCGTCGGGCCTGCCGCCCTCGACGCACGTCGCCTCACGGGCTTCGACGCCGTGGGCGCCGAAACCGTGTCTTCTGCCATCATGCCTGCCTTGGAGCCAACATCAGATCAACCCAATTCTCTGCAGGCGCCAGTTTGTCAGTAGCGGCTGCCAGGACGCCAGTTCCACCGGCGGGGTCGACGAATTTGCCGTTCTGGTCATACGTCGCGACCGAAGGTCCACTGGCCACCGGTGCCTCGGCGGGCAGCGGTTGCCCTCCGACGGCCGGGGGGGCCGGCGGGGCCGGGGGCGCTTCCGGCGCAGGCCTGCCGTACGGCGGCACCTGCTGGTCCGGCGGCGCGTAGTAAGGCCAAGGCGGCGGCTGACCATTGTCATTCGGCGGCACCGGCAAGGGGAACGGCCCGTGCGGCGCAGGCCCCGGCCCGGGGGCCACGCCAGGTGGCAATTGCACCACCGGCGGCCCTGGATCGGGATCGACTTGCGGAGGGATGAACGGGAATTTGTTCATCGGCAGGGTCATCCGTGGATCCTCGACCGGAGTTCCGTATGGCACGGGCGGACCTCGCCACGGGTTGGTGCCGATCGGTATGTAGCCGGCGGGATCACGGCAGAGCTGAATCGTGGGCGCCCTCTTGCCGGGGAACTCCTGGCACGGATAGTTGCGCGCACCACGCACGACGGCCGGGTCGTTGTGTGCTGTCTTGCAGTACAGGTCGGTCGGCAGTTCCCGCAGGGTGGTGTCCGCCGGGGACCGGATCTCCGTCGGCGGGATGAAACCCGTCGAGCACGGCGGCGGGTCCTGAAGGTCGATCTTGAAGTCCAGCTTGCCGCCCTCGTCGGCAGGCAGGCCGCCGCCAACGGTCAGCAGGGCCGCCATCAGCGCAGGGAAGATGACCAACGACTGCTCGAGCGACTTGCGGTAGATCACCCCGATCCGGCCGAAGTTGGCCAGGTTGGCGGCCAGGACCGGGAAGGTCGGGCGGATGCCCGCGAAGGTGGTGTTGGCCTCGGCCGCCGCCCCTGGCACGGTCTGCAGCACCGACCGCAGCTGGGGATCGGCGTTGGCGACTTCACCGGTGAACCGGGCCAGCCCGTCGGCGAGCGACTTGATATCGTCGCCGCTGCGGATCTGCGCGTCCAGGAACGGTCCAGCCTGGTCGATCAACTGCGTCACCTGCGCGTAGTTGTTGTTCGCCTCGTCGACAAGCAGCCTTGACGACTCGATGAGCCGAGCCAACTCGGGTCCGGAACCGTTGAACGCCTTGAACGTTTCGTGCAGCAGATCCTGCAGGCGGCTGTTGCCAACGCTGCTGACCAGTTTGTCGGCCTCGGTCAACAGCCCCGCGATGTCCTGGCCGATCCGGGTGTGCGCCTTGTCGATCGTCGACCCGTTCCGCAGCGTCGCGTGCGAAGCGTCACCCGGCGGCACCAGGTCGACGTACTGCTCGCCGACGGCCGACACGCTCTTGACGGTCGCGATGACGTTCTCGGGCACCGGGGTGCCGCTGTTGAGCCGCATGTTCGCCACGACGCCGTCGTTGGTGAGACCGACCGACTCCACCCGCCCGACCGTCACGCCTCGGTAGGTGACGTTGGCATTTTTGTAAAGGCCGCCGCCCGCAACGAAATTCGCGTTGACACTGTAGGCGCCGAGCCCCATCGCGGCAGGCACATGCAGATAGAAGATCGAGATCGCGCCGACGGTGAGCACCGTGACGACCGCGAAGATCGCGAGTTGAAGTCGGGTCAACCTGTCCAGCATTACGGCGCCCCCTGGTGCTGAGTGGCGGTGCCAGGCGGAATCTTGAACGGGTCGGCGGCCTGACCGGAAAGGTTCGCCATCGCACCGGTGAGGAAGTCCGGCGGGTTGACGACCTCATCCATGCGTTTCATGTTGGGGTCAAGGCCAAGCGATGTGGTGAACACAGACTCACCGAGCCGCCGCACCGTCAGGTCGAATGTCACGAACACGTTGAGATAGTCGCCGCGAACTGCGTTCCGCAAGTACTTGTAGTGGAACGGGAAGGTCGGCAACAACTCCAAGTCCTTGATCACGAAATCGGCGTTGTCGTTGAACGACTTGATGATCGGATACAGATCTTTGAAGTCCGCCGCGAAGTCGTCCTTCGTCTTCTGCAGAATGCGCGACCCGATGGTCGCGAAACTGCGAAGCGCCGCGAACGCGTCGACGATGTTTGCACGGTTGTTGTTGAGCACCTTCAGGGCCGCGGGCAGCGAATCCAGCGTCCGGCCAATGTTGTCCTTGCTGCGTGCGAGGATTTCAGCGAAGCGGTTCAATCCTTCTGCGGCCTTGATGATGTCGTCGGTCTGCCTATCCAGCGAACTGGTCAGTTCGGCCAGCCGAGGCAGCAGGTCGGCGAAGGTACCTGCGCGTCCCGCGACCGCATTGTACGTCTCGTCGGTGATGTCTTGCAGCGCACCGAGGTTGCCCTTGTTCACCACCACGCCAAGCGACGACAGCACCTCCTCGGTCGTCGGATACCGACCGGTGCGGTCCATCGGAATCTGCGAGCCGTTGGCCAGTTTCCCGACTCCCGGCTCTTTCACCGGCGCCGCCAATTCGATGTGTTGCGAACCCAGCAATGAGGTCTGCGCCACCTTCGCGGTGGCGTTGGCAGGCAGATTGACATTCTTGTCGAGCGACAGCTGGACGGCTGCATAGAACGAGCCGTCGGGACGCTGCACCGCATCGAGACCCGACACGCTGCCCACCGTGACGTCGTCGATCATCACCGGCGAGTTCTGCGGCAGCGTGGACACATCCGGCAACTCGACGGTGATCTTGTAGGACCCGTCCCCGTGGCCGGCGGTGCCGGGCATGTTCAGCGAATTCAGCCCGCCGAACTGGCAGCCCGTCACCAAGACGGCGCCAGAGGCGATGGCCAACGTCTTGCGCATCATCCGCCCGCCCCCTGTGCAGGCATTGGCGCAGGCGGCGCCGGGGCATTCGGATCGACGGGCGCAGGTGCCGGACCAGCCGGCACCGCTGCCGGACCGCCCATGTGTGACGTCGCTGCCGCGCCTTCCGGCGTCGGCGGAATCAGCAGCGAGGTCAGGTCGGCATTCGGCGCCATCTGCGCCGGCGTGACGCCCGGCGCGTTCTGCCACTGCAAGTAGGGCACTGGGGTCTGCGCCTTGGCTTCCGTCTCCGGGGTGTCGTAGATGATCTGGCCCTTGTACGCGGTGATGCTGTTGATCGGATGGAACATCACCGGCGGGTAGTTCATCGTGATGCGCTTGAACACCGGGCCCATCCGCTGGCGGCAGATCTCGGCTCGCTTGTAGTTGTCCGGCGAGGCGCCGACATCGAACGTGCCACCACAGATGAACTGGACGGGGTTGGCGAAGTTCGGCAGCGTCAGCAAGCCACCCACCGTTCCCTGCGCCGGGTTGTAGATGTTGTAGAAGTTCGCCAAACCGTTGGGAGCGATGTGCAGGATCTGCTCGATGTCATCGCTGTGATCGGTCAGGATCTGGGTGAACTGGGACAGCTTCGATACCTGGTCGATCAGCGCCTGGTTGTTCTGACTCAGGAAGCCCTTGATGTCGGACAGGGCCTGGTTCAGCGTCCCCAACGTGTTGTCGAGATCGGTTGAGCTGTCGGCCAGCACCTGCGACACCGAGGCCACGTGGCTTGAGAACTGCACGATCTGTTCGTTGCTATTAGCCAGGGCGTTGACGAGCACCTGCAGATTGCGAATCGTGCCGAACAGATCGGTGCGCGAATCACCCAACCGCCCTGCGGTTTGCGAAAGCTGGCGCAGCGCCTCCCGGAACGAGTCGCCGTTGCCGTCGAACGTGTCGGCGGCCTGATTGACGAATGCGGACAGCGGGCCCTGCATCGAACCCTGCTGCGGCCCGAGCTGGGTGGACAGCTGCGTCAGCTGTTCCTTGACCTCATCCCACTCGACCGGAACCCCCGTGCGGTCCAAGCCGATTTCTGCACCGTCGGCCATCGCTTTGCCGCCGGTGTAGGCGGGCGTGATCTGAACGAACCTGGCGGACACCAGGTTTGGTGCGATAATGAGGGCCTTGGCGTCGGCAGGCACCTTGACGCCGTTCTTCACCGACATGGTGACCTTCACGTCGGTGGCCCGCGGTTCGATCGAGTCGACGGTGCCGACCGGGACACCGACGATGCGAACGTCGTCACCGGGATACAGGCCGACCGCCGACGTGAAGTAGGCGACCACCTTGTGACCGGCTCGCGACGGCCACACCAGATACACGCCGACGAGCAGCAAGGCCACCAGCAGCGCGGCCAGTGCAACGCGCAGCCAACGACTGCGTGCGAAGGACGGTTCGGCGTGTGTCATGGCGACTTCGGCCTCAGGATCAGCCGCTCTGATATGTATCCGCGCAGCATATCGGCGAGGCTGGCCGGCAGCTTGCCCGGCTGGAAGTAGAAGTCCAGCAGGACTTCTGCGGTGCTTGGCGGCGGCAGGCCGTACAGGTTGATCTGGAAGCCTGGGCCCGACCCGACGACCTCGCCGAGCGCCGTCGCATACGGCGGCAACCGGCGCAGCGCCTCGCCGATGTGCTCCTTGCGCTGGAGCAGGTTGTCCATCACCAGGTTGAGCTTGTCCAGTGCCGGTTTGAACTCGCGCTTGTTGTCGGCGACGAAGCCTGAAAGCTGGTGCGAGACATCATCGATGCCCGCGATCAGGTTGCCCAGCGCCTGACGGCGCTGATCCAACGCTGCGAACAGCTGGTTGCCGTCGGTGATCAGCTGGTTGACCTGGCCGGCGCGCTGCGCCAACGTGTCGGTGACCTTCTTGGCGTGCGCGAGAAGCTGTTCGAGCGCCGCATCGCGCTTGTTCAGGCTGCGCGACAGGTTCGCCACACCATCGAGCGCGCCGCGCAGTTGCGGGGTGGCATCGCGCAGTGTGTCGGTGAGTGTCTGCAGCGCCTGCTCGAACTTCGGCTTGTCCAGTTCGCTCGAGTTCTGGCCGAGATCCTGTAGCGCGGTGTTGAGGGTGTACGGAGTCGTGGTGCGGCCCAACGGAATGACCGTCGACTCGCCGGACCCCTGAGGGGTGACGGCCAACGATTTTTGGCCGAGCACGGTGTCGGTCTTGATCGCGACCAGTGACTGGTCACCGACCCTGACGTCACGATCGACGGTGAACGTGACTCTGGCCGCGTCGCCGGCCAATTCGATATCGGTCACCTTGCCGACCTTGATGCCGGACACGTTGACGTCGTTGCCGGGCGAAATCCCGCCTGCGTCGGTGAAGTACGCCTCGTACGCCTTGCCCTGAGGCCAGAATGGCAGCTGGGTATAGCCAAACGACACCAGCACCAGGCATCCCACCAGGGCGATGCCGAAGATCCCGGTGCGCAGCGGGTTACCGCCGTCGGGCCTAGCCATTCTCCGAACACCTCCCCTTCGACGGGTCCGGCGGGCCACCGAACGGAATCAGGATGTCACTGCCTGCGGGACCGTTGATCTTCATCCGGATCGAGCAGTAGTAGATGTTGAAGAACGAGCCGTACGCGCCGAGGGCGTTGAGCCGCAAGTAGTTCTCGGCCAGCGGTTCGATGACCTTGTTGACATCGCCCTTGCGCTCGTCAAGCCGTTGCGCAAGCGGCCGCACGTTCTCGATCACGCCCTGCAGCGGCCTGCGGGACTTCTGCAGCATGTCGGTGAGGTCATTCTCGGCAGACGCCAGCGGCGGGATCGCGCCTGCGATCGGGTCGCGACCCTCCGCGAGCCCGGTGATTAGCTTCTGCAGCTGGTCGACGCTGTCGTTGAACTGCGCACCCTTGGCGTCAACAGTGCCGAGCACCGTGTTGAGGTTATTGATGACGTCGCCGATGAGTTGATCTCTGGCAGCGAGGTTTTGGGTGAATGCTCCGGTGGTCGACAACAAGGTCGAGAGCGCTCCACCCTGTCCCTGCAGCAACTCCATGACCGCGTTGCTCACCTCGTTGATCTTGGCGCCGTCCAGACCCTTGAGCACCGGCTTCAAACCGCCGAGCAACGCGTCGAGATCCAGCGCCGGCTGGGTGTTCTGCTTCGGGATGGTGGCTCCCGCGGGGAGCTTGCGGAGCTCACCGGGCCCTGACGTGATCTCGAGGTAGCGATCGCCGACAAGGTTCTCGTAGCGGACCACCGCCCTGGTGGACGTGTAGAGCTGATACCGCTTGTTGATGTCGAACGCGACGTCGACGGTGTTGTCCGGATTCAGCTTTATCATGTTGACGGTCCCGACCGGAACACCCGAGATCCTGACGTCCTGCCCGGCCTTCAGCCGCGAGGCGCTGGTGAATGTGGCGTGATAGTCGCTGGACGAGGCGAACCGGAACTGGCCGAACACGACCACCAGCATGGCCGCCACCAACACCATCGCCGCCGTGAAGATGGAGACGTTGAGGAGAGTCCGGTCGCGCCGCATCAGTATTCGTCTCTTTCCGCGAACGCCCCGTTGAACAGGAACTGCACGGTCGACGGTGCGTCGAACTGCAATTCGGTGTTCGGCTGGTACGGCACGTACGCGTTGTCCGTCACCAGGAACGGGGTGTGATACCAGGATCCGCCGTACTGCTTGGTCGGAACATTGGGCATGCCTCGGCAGTTCGGGCCACCCGAGGCGTTCACAATCGGCAGGCTTTCCGGATAGGTGTAGGCGGGCGCGCCCGGCAAGAAGTTCGAAGCGACGAACAGACCCGGCCGGATGCCGCCGATGACAGGGGCGAAGGTGTCGATGGCCTTAGCAACGCCCTGGAAAAGGCATCCGAACTCGGGCGAGTAATCGGCTGCCACCTTCAGGGGGGCCCGCAGGCGCTGAATCGCTGCGATGTAGTCGTTTTCGGCGGGCTCCAGCGTCGCGGTGCCGTTGTTGGCCAGCCCGGTGGCCGCAAGGAGCGTGGCATTCAGGTTGTCCTGCTGGTCGACGATCGTGTTGCTGATGGTCGGAGCGTTGTCGAAGATGCGAGCCAGATCGGGACCCGCGTCGCCGTAGATGTTGGCCACCACCGCGGTCTTCTTGAAGTCGTCCTGCAGCGTCGGCAGTTTCGGATTCAGCTGCTGTAGATAGTAATTCAGCCCCGACAGGGTTGCGCCGACGTTGTCGCCGTTGCCGCGTAGCCCTTCGGCGAGCGCCGAAAGCGTCGCGTTCAGATTGATCGGGTCAATCTTGTGCAGCACGTCGGTCAGCGTCTGAAACAGCGTGTTGACTTCGAGCTGGACGTCCTTGGCCTCGACGTTGGTGCCCGGCCGCAGTTGCCCGCTTGGCTGGTCCGGCGGCAGGAATTCGATCGACTTCGCGCCGAAAACTGTTGTGCCCCCGATGCGCACCACCGCGTTGGCCGGAATGTAGCGCATTTCGTTGCGGTCGATCGCCAGCGTCAGCTTGGCTTGATTACCCACGTAATCAATGGATTTCACCTGGCCGATCTGGATGCCGCGGTATTTGACCTTGGCATCGTTCTCCATCACGAGGCCCGCCCGCGGGGAGGTCACCGTGACGGTGTCGGTCTTCGTGAACGCGGCGGTGTAAGACAGATAGGTGAACACGGTGGCGGCCAGCAGGATCGCAGCCAGAATCGCAGCGGCCATCCTTACGTGGCTGCGCTTGGGTTCAATATCCGGCATCGTGTAACCCCTACCCGGAGAGGTTGAAGTTGCCGGACGCGCCGTAGACGGCGAGTGAGATGAACAAGGTGATGGTGACGACGACGATCAGCGAGGTGCGTACGGCTTGGCCGACCGCGATCCCGACGCCGACCGGCCCACCGGATGCGTTGTACCCGTAATACGTATGCACGAGCATCACCGCGATCGACATCACGATGGCTTGGAGGAACGACCACAACAGGTCGGTGGGTACCAGGAACGTGTTGAAGTAGTGGTCATACAGGCCGGCAGACTGGCCGTTGATGAAGACGGTGGTGAACCGCGCGGCGAAGAAGGCCGCCAGCACGGACAACGAGTACAGCGGAATGATCGCGACCATCCCGGCCATCAGTCGGGTGGAGACCAGATACGAAACCGAGTGCACGGCCATCGATTCGACGGCATCGATCTCCTCGGCGACCCGCATCGCCCCGAGTTGCGCGGTGGTGCCCGCGCCGATGGTGGCCGCCAGTGCGATGCCTGCGATCACCGGCGCGACGATGCGCACGTTGAGGAACGCCGAAAGGAACCCGGTCAGCGCCTCGATGCCGATGTTGCCAAGCGATGAGTAGCCCTGCACGGCGATGACGCCGCCGGAAGCAAGTGTGAGGAATGCGGCGACGCCGACGGTGCCGCCGATCATCACCAAAGCGCCTGTGCCCATGGTCATTTCGGCGATGTTGCGGATGGTCTCTTTGCGGTACCGGGTGAGCGCGTTGGGGATGTAGCGGATGGTCTCGCCGTAGAACAGCGCCTGCTCGCCGATTGTGTCGACGGCCCTGGGCACGCCGCGGAAGAACCGCCGGAAGCGAAGCGTTACGTCGTAGCTCATCGCTCCCTCGGCTCTTCGCGTGCCGCTCATCGCAGCACTCAGCTCTTCGCGTGAACGCTCATCGCAAAGCACCCGGACGCCGATCGCCGTCATGATCACGTTGATCACGAACAGGCAGATGAACGCGTAGACCACGGTCTCGTTGACCGCGGTCGCCAACACCCTTCGGACCACCCTTCACGGTCAGCCCGCGGTAGCAGCCGACAAGGCCTGCGACCACCCCGAACAACATCGCCTTGATGAACGCCAGCACCAGTTCGCCGAGGCCGGTCAGAATCGTCAGGCCGTTGATGAACGCGCCGGGGTTGACGCCCTGCAGGAAGACGGAGAAGACGTAGCCGCCGGACAATCCGATGAGGCAGACCAGGCCATTGAGCAGCAGCGCCACGAACGTCGACGCCAGCACCCTTGGCACGACCAGACGCTGGATCGGGTCGATGCCGAGCACCCGCATCGCGTCGATCTCTTCGCGGATGGTGCGAGCGCCGAGGTCCGCGCAGATCGCGGTGGCGCCCGCGCCTGCCACCACGAGCACGGTCACGACCGGACCCAGCTGGGTGATGGTGCCGAACGCGGTGCCCGCCCCCGACAGGTCGGCCGCGCCGATCTCGCGAAGGAGGATGTTGAGGGTGAACGCCACCAGCACGGTGAACGGGATGGCGACCAGCAGCGTCGGGATCAGCGACACCCGCGCGATGATCCAGGTCTGCTCGAGGAACTCCCGAAATTGAAAGGGCGCGCCGGAAGATCTTGGCGAATGGCCAACGACATTTCGACGAACCCGCCCACGGCCCGAGCCGGTGCCGCAAGCTGTTCGATCGACCTCAGCTCCGTTCTCGGCGCGGCGTGTGCACAACGTGCGCCATGGCGAAGAATCCCTGACCACTTGCCGCGGCGGTTCTCCCACCCCGTGGTTGAGCGTTGCGCTTAGTGAGCCGGATCATACTAACTAGAACAAGTTCGCAGTGTCAAGAACGGTAAAACTACTCGAAATTGTGATCTTCGCGCAGGTCGAGGCGATGTGACACAGGTCATTCTATAACGTGTTCTAACCCTCACGGGGCATTGCCGAACAATACGGTCAATCTCCCTGACCCATGAGGGCGAGTCGCCGAAAATTCCGTTCCGGGATCGCGGTCGGCAAAGTAATTCTGCAGGGTTTCGACAGTTCTGACGGGTCCCACGCGTCGGATTCCGCACTGAAGCGTTGCTCGACGGGCGGGGCTGCCACGAGAGTCACCGTCGGACCATAAACCACGAACAGCTGGCCGTTGACGCGTCCGCGGCGGGAGAGGCGAGGAACCGACCAGGCTCACGACATGGTCGGGCGACAGCGGGTCGACCTGCCCGTCGGTCAGCTGGGGCGCGTCGCCGAACACGTCGTCGGTCATCGCCGTGCGGGCCCGTGGGGCGATGGCATTGGCCCGCACGCCGTAGCGGGACAAGCACCCGTGCGGCGGACAAGGTCAGCGCGGTGATGCCCGGACTTGGCCGCGGCGTAGTTGGCCTGCCCCGCGGCCCGAGCAGGCCGGCCTCGGAGGAGGTGTTGATCATCCGCCCGTAAACCGGCCCGCCTGCTATCTTTGGCCTTGCCCGCCAGTACGCGGCGGCGTTGCGGGACAGCAGGAAATGGCCGCGCAGGTGCACCGGCATAACTGCGTCCCAGTCGTCGTCGGACATGTTGAACAACATGCGGTCGCGGGTGATCCCGGCGTTGTTCACGACGATGTCAGTCCGCCCGAGGCCGTCGGCGGTGCGCACCAGCGCGTCGGCGGTGGACCGCTGGCCGATGTCGCCGGCGACGCGACAGCCTTGGAACCGGCGGCCGCGATATCGTCGAGACGTCGGACTTGTCGAGTGTTCCGGCGATGTCGTTGACCACGACAGTCGCGCCGGCTCCGGCCAAGACCGAGCGCCTCGGCCCGGCCCAGGCCTGCGGCCGCACCCGTCACAACGCGCGACCTGTCCGGACAGATCGGTCGACGTCGTCTGCGTGTGCTCAATTTATAATACCTCTAGTCTCTGCGGATCAGGGCGGCCTTGGGCATTCGGCGATCGACTGGTCCGCCAGGGCCTCCTGGTCGGCGGGCACCGGGTCGGCCTTGACGACGGCGTAGTCCTCGTCGTCGAGATCGAACAGGTCGGGGGCGATACCCACGCACACCGCGTTGCCCTCGCAGCGGTCGCGATCGACTTCGACCCGCATGACATCCTCCTCCCGGCTCACCGAGCCTACGCATCCCGCTCGGCGGTCAGGTCGGCGACTCATCCGGCACCTGGCACCTGGTCCAAGACTAGAACGTGTTACAACCGGGCAATGATCGGGTACCGCCGACGGTGACGGACCAGATGAGGAACAGCGATGCGGATCGGCTATACGCCCCGAGCAGGAGGAGTTGCGCCGCGAGCTACGCGCGTACTTCACCAAGCTCATGACCCCCGAGCGCGCAGAGGCGCTGGCCGCGCAGACGACGGCGAGTAGGGGCGCGGCAACGTCTACCGGGAGACGGTCGCACAGATGGGCAAGGACGGCTGGTTGACGCTGCGCTGGCCGAAGGAGTTCGGCGGCCAGGACCGGCTCGCCGATGGACGGGCTGATCTTCAACGACGAGGCGTCCATCGCGAACGTCCCCGTGCCGTTCCTGACCATCAACAGCGTCGCGCCGACGATCATGCGCTTCGGCACCGAGGAGCAGAAGAAGTTCTTCCTGCCCAAGATCGCTGCCGGCGAGTTGCACTTCTCGATCGGCTACTCCGAGCCGGGCGCGGGCACCGACCTCGCCGCGCTGCGCACGACCGCGGTGCGCGACGGCGACGACTATGTGATCAACGGCCAGAAGATGTGGACCAGCCTGATCGCATACGCCGACTACGTGTGGCTGGCGGTGCGCACCAACCCCGAAGCCAAGAAGCACAGCGGAATCTCGATGCTGATCGTGCCGACGACAGCCGAGGGCTTCTCGTGGACGCCGGTGCACACCATGGCGGGCGTCGACACCAGCGCCACCTACTACCAGGACGTGCGGGTGCCGGCGACCAGCCTCGTCGGCGAGGAGAACGGCGGCTGGAAGCTGGTCACCAACCAGCTCAACCACGAACGGGTCGCACTGATTTCGGCCGCGCCGACTGCGCTGGCGCTCGACGGGTCCGCGAGTGGGCCCAGAACACCAAGGACGCCCACGGCAGCCGCGTCATCGACTAGGAGTGGGTGCAGCTCAACCTCGCTCGCGTGCACGCCAAGGCCGAAGTGCTCAAGCTGATCAACTGGGAGATGGCGTCGGCGCGACGACGCGACCCCGCGCCCGCCGACGCGTCGGCGGCCAAGGTGTACGGCACCGAACTGGCCACCGAGGCCTACCGGCTGCTGATGGAGGTGCTCGGCGCCGCGGGCACGCTTCGCGCCAGGACTCCCCCGGCGCGTTGCTGCGCGGGCGGGTCGAGCGGATGCACCGCGGCTGCCTGATCCTGACGTTCGGCGGCGGCACCAACGAGATTCAGCGCGACATCATCGGCATGGTCGCGCTCGGCCTGCCCAGGGTCAATAGCGGTAAGAAAGGAGGACCACATGGATTTCAAGACACCGAAGCCGCCGACGATCTGGGCGGCCTGGCCCGGCACCGTCACCGACGTCGGTCTGCACACCCGAGCACCAGCGGGAGCTCGACGGGCTCGACGAACGCTTAGACCGCGACCTGTGGGCGAAGCTCATCGACGCCGACATCCTCTCCACCGCTGCGCCGGAATCGTTGGGCGGCGGCGGTTTCGGGGTGCTGGAGCAGGTCGCGGTGCTGGTGGAGCTGGGTCGCCAGCTCGCCGCAGTGCCGTACCTGGAGTCGGTCGTGCTTGGCGCGGGCGCGCTGGCGAAGTTCGGCTCCGAGGCACTGCAGCAGGAGTGGGCGACGCCCGCGGTCAACGGCGAGAAGATCCTCGCGGTCGCGCTCGACGGCGAGATGGGCGAGGGCCCGGTGCAGGCTCAGGCGTCGGAGCCGCGAGGCGGCGACCGGCTGAGTGGCGCGTTCCGTTCACCGGCTCGCGCACCCAGGTCGGCTACGGACCGGTCGCCGACGCGTTCCTCGTTGCCGGCCGAAACCGATTCGGGCACGAAGGTTTTCCTGATCGCCAAGGATGACCCGGGGGTTACGGTCAACCGCCTCGACACGACCGGGCACGGAAGTGTCGGGCACCTGGAGTTGCAGGGTGTCGAGGCAGCTCGCGTCGTCGGTGGTGACCAGGGGCGCAGCCTGGCTGGCTCACTGCCACGGCGCCTTGGGCCGCAGCGCGTATCAGCTCGGCGTGCTGGAGCGCGCGCTGGAGCTCACGTCGGAGTATGCGCGCGAGCGCGAACAGTTCGATCGACCCATCGGCAGCTTCCAGGCCGTCTCGTCGCGACTGGCCGACGGCTACATCGACGTCAAGGCGCTGCGGCTGACAGTCACGCAGGCGGCGTGGCGGCTGTCCGAGGATCTGCCTGCGGAGATCGATGTCAACACGGCCACGTTCTGGGCGGCCGACGCCGGACATCGCGTGGCGCACACCACCGTTCACGTGCACGGCGGTGTCGGGATCGACCTCGACCACCCTGTCCACCGGTACTTCCTTGCTGCCAAGCAGACGGAGTTTGCGGTCGGCAGTGCGACCGGCCAGCTGCTGCGCATCGGCCGTGAGCTGGCCGACACGCCAGCCTGATTCGTGAGCGAGGATCTGCCGACCGTCACCGACCTGGTCACGCCGCTGCTTGAGGTCGACGATCGGGGTGTGTATTTCGAGGACTCGTTCACCAGCTGGCGTGACCACATCCGGCACGCTGCCGCGATCGCTTCAGCGTTGAAGGCGCGTCTCGACCCGGAACGCCCGCCTCATATCGGGGTGCTGTTGCAGAACACGCCGTTCTTCTCGGCGGTGCTGATCGCCGCGGCGCTGACGGGCATCGTGCCGGTGGGGCTGAACCCGGTCCGGCGCGGCGCGGCACTTGCCCGCGACGTCACCCATGCGGTTTGCCAGGTGGTGCTGGCTGATTCGGCATCGGCACCAGCCCTGGATGTCGACTACGTCGACGTCGACTCGCCGCAGTGGGCGGCCGAGGTGGCGGCGCATTTCGACGAGCCGATCGTCGCGTACGACGCCGACCCCGGCGACCTGTTCATGCTGATCTACACGTCGGGCACCAGTGGTGAGCCCAAGGCGGTGAAGTGCAGCCAGGGCAAGGTGGCGATCGCAGGCGTGATGATGACGCAACGCTTCTCGCTCGGGCCCGAGGATGTCTGCTATGTGTCGATGCCGTTGTTCCATTCCAACGCGGTCCTTGTGGGCTGGGCGGTGGCGCTCGGCTGCCGAGGTTCACTTGTGTTGCGGCGCAAGTTCTCTGCATCGCAGTTTCTTCCGGACATCCGCCGCTACGGCGCGACGTACGCGAACTATGTCGGTAAGCCGCTGTCCTACGTGCTCGCCACACCCGAGCGCGAAGACGATGCGGACAACCCGCTGCGCGCCGTATACGGCAACGAGGGCGCGCCGCGTGACATTGAGCGGTTCGGCGAGAGGTTCGGCACCGTCGTTCAGGACGGGTTCGGTTCAACCGAAGGTGGGGTGAACATCGCCCGTACGCCCGACGCCCCGCCGGGTTCGTTGGGCCCGCTGCCGGATGGCATCGCAATAGTCGACGTCGACACGGGTGAGCCGTGCCCGCCCGGGGTCACTGGCGAACTCGTAAACGCCTCCAACGCAGGCCGTTTCGAAGGCTATTACAACGATCCCGATGCCGACGCCGACCGGATGCGCGGCGGCGTGTATCACAGCGGCGACCTCGCTTACCGCGACGAGGACGACTATGTGTACTTCGCAGGCCGGCTCGGCGACTGGATGCGCGTCGACGGCGAGAACCTCGGGTCGGCGCCGATCGAACGGGTGCTGTTGCGCCATCCCGACGTGATCGAGGTGGCGGTGTACGGCATCCCGGCCCCCGATGTCGGCGACCAAGTCATGGCGGCGTTGGTTCTCGGCGCCGGCGCCGAATTCGACGCAGGCAAGTTCAGGGCCTTCCTGGCCGAGCAACCCGATCTCGGGCCCAAGCAGTGGCCGTCGTTCGTGCGTGTCGGCGCCGAGCTGCCGCGCACCGAGACGTTCAAGGTGATCAAGCGCCAGCTCTCCGCGGAGGGCACCGAGTGCGCCGATCCGGTGTGGCCGATCGCGCGGTAGCCTCGCACGGTGGGCTACCGCGAATTCTTGCCCCCTACCACGCTGCGCGACCTGGCCGAATGCGCGTGGGTGGCGGACGGTCCCCCGAAGCCGGTGCGGGTACTTCCTGACGGGTGCACGGACCTGATGCGGATAGACGGCCGTTTCATCGTCGCCGGGCCCGACACCACCGCAGCCGTCAGCCAGCGCGAGAGGGGGAACCGTTCGTGGGCTTGCGTTTTCATCCTGGCGTGCTTCCGCGGTTACTGGGTGTACCCGCGTCGGAGTTGCGCAATGCCCGGGTTGCGGTGACCGATCTGAGGTCGGCTCCGCCGCGAACGGGCTCGCTTCTGGAGCTTGCCACCGACCTCGCGTCGGATGGTCCGCGACCAGAGACGGCGCCGTGGCCGCTGCCGCAGTTGAGCCACGTCACCGGCAGCCTGGCGGCAGGTTCGCGGTCACTGAGGTGGCGCGTGAGGTGGGCTGGTCGAGCCGCACCCTGCAGCGCCAGTGCGGCGCCGTCTACGGCTATGGTCCGGCGACGCTGCGGCGGATCCTGCGGTTTCGTCGAGCGGTACGGCTTCTCGACGATGGACTGCCTGCTGTCGTGGTGGCCGCCAGGGCGGGGTATGCCGACCAGCCGCACCTACACCGCGAGGTCCGCGACCTCGCCGGAGTGCCGCTGACAGCACTACGTCAGGGCAGCAGCGCAAACAGGTCGACCCAGTTGCCGTCGGGGTCGGCGACCGTCGCGTAGCGCATGCGCCACGGCGCGTCGTAAGGCCTCAAGGGTCCGGGGTGTCCTGCGGCGGTGACCTTTTCGAAGAGCGGGTCGACCTTGGCCCGGGAATCCAGCCCGAAGGCCAGCGCCAACCAGCCTGGCCGATGACGTCGGCGGTGCCCAACCCGGATGCATGCCTGCGATGGTGTCCTCGTTATCGAAGGACAACGTGTTGCCACCGGGTAGCTCCACCGCCACATGCGGTTCGTTCGACTCGGGAATGGCCAAGCCGAGCAGCCTGTAGAACTCCAGCGATCGTTGAACGTCGGAGGCGAAGATCTGGAGGACCGTCGACGTGAGGCGAATATCCATGCTCAGCACGCTAGGGCGGCGGCACTTGTGCTGTCGTGAACGAATCGGACACGCAGCGCGCGGAGCAAACAGACTTGATGCTTGGCAGCGTGCGTGAAGGTACTTCTGCGCAGTCAGATTAGGTAGATGTACTCACCCTGCATAAGCCCGCTTTTGCACTACGCTTCGCTACGGCGTGCATATCGTCATCGGGCAAACATCATCACCGACAGGAGTTAATTCATGAGATCCACAGCCATCTCCGGAGCCGCAGCGATAGCCGCGGCCGTCGCAGTAGTGCTGTCGGGCTGCGGTTCCGACACCAAGACCGCACCAAGCACGTCCGCGTCGGCCTCGAACAGCACGAGTTCGTCGACAAGCGCGAAGGCCGCCCCGTCGTCGAAGCCCAAGGTGGCACCGCGCGACCAGAACGCGGCGGGACCGAACCCCACAATCGCCAGCTACATCAAGGACAACAATATCCAGGAAGTACCGGTTAAGCGAGGCGATCCCGGCTCTCCCACAATCGATCTCCCGATTCCCGACGGCTGGGAGCCCGCCGGTGCGGACACGCCTGATTGGGCATACGGCGCCATCGTTTACACCGGCCCCGATGCAGGCGACTACACACCCAGCCTCGTGGCGCTGGTGTCCAAGCTGACCGGAAATGTCGACCCGCAGAAGATCATTGATCTCGCGCCGGGTGAGCTGAACAATCTGCCCGGTTGGAAGGCGATGAACGAGGGCGAGGTCACCACCCTCGGCGAGTATCCCGCTTTCCAGCTCGGCGGCACCTGGACGCAGGACGGCAAGACGAAGATCGTCGCGCAGAAGACGGTCGTTATTCCTGGCAGCGACGGCCTTTACGTGCTGCAGCTCAACGCCGACGGCCTTGAGAACCAGAAGGAAATCATCGGCGCAGCCACCGATATGATCGACTCGCAGACCACGATCACACCGTAACGCGGATCAGCTATCGCGGATGCCATCCAGTCTCTGGGTGGTATCCGCGAAGCCCTGCACCAACTCTGCGATGATGTCGGCAACAGGCCGAATCTCGTTCATCCGTCCGACAATCTGGCCGACCGGCATCGCGACGGTGTCGGGGTTGTCCGACTCGTTCATCCGCTGATGTGCCTCGCTGACAAGAATGTTCTGCAGCGGCATCTGCAACGGCTCCGGCGCATCCGGCGCATCCCAGGCATCGGTCCAACGCGTCTTCAGCAGCCGCGCGGGCTTGCCCGTATAGATGCGGCGGCGCACCGTATCACTGGAATTCGCACGCAGCAGCGCTTCCTGGATCGTCGAAACGCCATTCGGCTTGCGATGGCCGAGGTCGTATTCCGCGGACGTCAGGAACGCCGACCCCATCCAGACGCCTTGCGCACCAAGGGCTAACGCTGCGGCCACCTGCCGACCGGTGCCGATGCCGCCGGCCGCCAGTACCGGGGTTTGATGGCCAAGGGCGCGCAGTTCGTCGATGATTTCCGGCCACAGCACCATCGACCCGATCTCGCCGGTGTGGCCGCCTGCCTCATGGCCCTGCGCAACGACGATGTCGACACCGTTCTCGACATGCCGCTGGGCATGCTTGGCGCTGCCCGCCAGCGCTGCCACTGGAACACCAGCCTCGTGGGCCTGATCGATGACATCCTTCGGCGGCGAGCCGAGCGCGTTGGCGATCAGCTTGATCGGGTGCCTGAGCGCCACCTCGACGTGCGAACGCGCCACCGAATGTAGCCAGCCGAGTACGCCTTCGTTGCGCTTCTCGTCATCAGGCAGCGGCGGAACGCCCAGATCGGCAAGGGTTTTGGCGACGAAGTCGCGGTGTGACCGCGGGATCAGCTTGTTGATGTCGACGGCTGTGCCCTCGGCGGGCACCTTGGCGGGCATGACGATGTCGACACCGTAAGGCTTGCCGTCGGTGTTCTCGTCCATCCAGTGCAGCACGGTCTCGAGGTCGTCGGCCTCGTTGAACCGCACGCAGCCGAGTACGCCGAGCCCGCCGGCTTTGCTGACCGCCGCGGCGACCTTCTCCGATGGCGTGAAGACGAAGATCGGATAGTCGATGCCGAAGCGGTCGCAAAGCTCAGTGCGCATCAGGTCGGCGTTCCCACATGCTTGGCGTGTGCGTCGTCGGCGGGCCGCTCCTCGGTGGTGTCCTTGGCCCACCGGTAGTCGGGCTTGCCTGCCGGTGTGCGGTGGATCTCGTCTGACCCACCAAACCTTGCGCGGCACTTTGTATCCCGCGATCTCGTTGCGCACGAAGGTGTCGAGATCGGCCAGCGAGGGGTTGGTACCGGCGCGACGGTGGATGACGGCGGCGACGCAGTTGCCGTAGCGCTCGTCGGGAACGCCGACGACCAAGGCATCGAACACATCCGGGTGACCCTTGAGCGCGGCCTCGACCTCCTCGGGGTAGATCTTCTCGCCGCCGCTGTTGATGGACTGGGAACCGCGGCCGAGCATCGTCACGGAGCCGTCCTCATCGACCTCTGCGTAGTCGCCAGGAATCGCGTAGCGCACGCCGTTGAACGTCTTGAACGTCTCGGCGGTCTTTTTCTCGTCCTTGTAGTAGCCGACTGGGATGTTGCCCTTCTTGGCGATCATTCCGCGCACGCCGGAGCCCGGCTTGACCTCGTTGCCGTCCTCGTCGAGCACGACGGTGCGGTGGTCGATCGTCACGCGCGGTCCGCCGGTGTGCGACTGGCCTTTTGCCACGATGCTGGTGCCGCCGAAGCCCGTTTCCGACGACCCGATCGAGTCGGTGATCACCCGATTGGGCAGCAGTTCGAGGAACTTCTCCTTGATGCTCGTCGAGAACAACGCCGCGGTGCTCGCCAGCAGGAACAGGCTCGACAGATCGGGCTCGTTGCCGCTGTCGTGCAACTTGGTCAAGGCGTCCAGCAGCGGGCGTGCCATCGCATCGCCGGTGAAGAACAGCAGGTTCACCTTGTATTGCTCGATGGTCTGCCAGACCTCGTCGGCGTCGAATTCCGGTGCCAGCACGGTGGTTTGACCGGAGAACAGCGACATCCAGGTGGCCGACTGCGTGGCACCGTGGATCATCGGCGGGATCGGATAGCGGATCATCGCCGGGTTCTCGGCGGCGGCCTTGGCAAGGTCGTACTCGTCCTTGACGAACTCACCCGTCGCAAAGTCGGTGCCGCCGAACAGCACCCGGTAGATGTCTTCGTGGCGCCACATCACGCCCTTGGGGAATCCGGTGGTGCCGCCGGTGTAGAGCAGATAGATGTCGTCGGCGCTGCGTTCGCCGAAGTCGCGTTCGGGTGAGCCCTGCTCGATCGCGGAGTAGAACTCGACGCCGCCGTATTTTCGGAAGTCGCCGGCTGGGTCTTCTGTGCCGTCCTCGACGGACAGAATGACCCTGACGTTCGGCGTCTCGGGAAGCACGTTGGCGACGCGGTCGGCGTACCGGCGCTCGTGCACCAGCGCGACCATGTCGGAGTTCTCGAACAGATACTTCAGTTCGCCCTCGACGTAGCGGAAGTTGACGTTGACCAGGATTGCGCCCGCCTTGACGATGCCGAGCATCGCGATCACGATCTCGATGCGGTTGCGGCAGTAGAGCCCGACCTTGTCGTCCTTCTTGACGCCCTGGTCGATGAGGTAGTGGGCGAGGCGGTTGGCCTTGTCCTCCAACTGGGCGTAGGTGAGCTGTTCGTCGCCGCTGATGAGGGCGACACGGTCAGGCACAGCGTCGATGGCGTGCTCGGCAAGATCGGCAATGTTCAGGGCCACGGAACCTAAACTAGAACGTGTTACATTTTCATTCAAGTCTGTGGTTTTGATCCAGGAAGGCGACCACCCGTGAGCGAGTCCGACAAAGGCCCCGACGCCATCATTGAGCAGCGCGGACACACCTTGATCTTGACGCTGAACCGGCCGGAGGCGCGCAATGCGCTTTCCACCGAGATGCTCTCGACAATGGTCGAGGCCTGGGACCGCGTCGACAGCGATCCAGAGATCCGCACCTGCGTCCTGACCGGAGCAGGCGGCTATTTCTGCTCGGGCATGGACCTCAAGGCAGCGACGGCCAAGCCACCGGGCGACTCATTCAAGGACGGCAGCTACGACCCGTCGCGCATCGATTCCCTGCTCAAGGGCCGCAGGCTGACAAAGCCGCTGATCGCGGCGGTCGAGGGCCCCGCGATCGCAGGTGGCACCGAGATCCTGCAGGGCACCGACATCCGCGTCGCGGGCGAGAGCGCGAAGTTCGGAATCTCGGAGGCCAAGTGGAGCCTGTATCCGATGGGCGGCTCAGCGGTGCGGCTGGCCCGTCAGATTCCCTATACCGTTGCGTGCGATCTGCTGCTGACGGGGCGGCACATCACCGCCGCGGAGGCAAAGGAGATGGGCCTGATCGGCTACGTCGTGCCCGACGGCTCGGCGCTGGAGAAGGCGCTGGAGATCGCCGAGGTGATCAACAAGAACGGGCCGCTGGCGGTGCAGGCGATCCTGCGCACGATCCACGAGACCGAGGGCCTGCACGAGAACGACGCCTTCAAGATCGATACCAAGATCGGTATCGAGGTGTTCGTCTCCGATGACGCCAAGGAAGGCCCGCTGGCCTTCAAGGAGAAGCGCGCGCCCAACTTCCAGATGAAGTAGCTGCACCTTGCACTGAACGTGCGCTCAGTGCGAAATTCCGGCCATATCTCGGGTGGATGGACATCCGCGTCACGTCGCGAGACACCGAGGGCGGCATCATCGGCCGTCTCAACTGCGAGTGGAGTCGCCGAACGTGAAGCCACTGCGAAGAACGGGCCGAATCTTCGCGGTGAGCGCACGTTCGTTCACGAGGCCAGTGGCTTGGTCGGGGTGAACTTCACCGGCATCTGCTCAAGGCCGCTGACGAAGTTCGCAGGCCGCAGGGGCAAGTCTGCGCCGTCGGCAAGCTGCAGATCAGGCAGCCGCTGCAGTACCCGGCTCGTCATGTTGACCAGCTCGATTCGGGCCAGCTGGTTACCAAGGCAGAAGTGTGTGCCGAACCCAAATGCTAAGTGGCTGTTCGGATCCCGCTGAATGTCGAAGTTGTCCGGGTCTGCGAAGACGGCTTCGTCGAAATTCGCCGACTCGAACATCAGCATCATCTTCTCGCCCTGGTGTAACTGCGTGCCATGGAATTCGGTGTCGGCGGTGATCGTTCGCGCCATGTTCTTCAGCGGCGACGTCCAGCGCAGCATCTCCTCGATCGCGCTGGGGAGCAGGTCGGAGTCGTTCTGCAGCAGATCCCACTGGTCGCGGTTGCGTATCAGCTGCTCGATCCCACCGGAAATCGTGTGACGCGTTGTCTCGTCGCCGCCGACGAGGATCAGCAGCGTCTCCTGAAGGATGTCGTCGTCGCTTAGCCGCTCCCCATCGACTTCCGAGTGCACCAGGACGCTGATCAGATCATCGGTCGGCTCGGCTCGGCGCTGTTCCATCTTGCTGCGGGTGTAGTCGTTGTACGCCACAAAGGCATCCATCGTGACCTGTATGTCAGCCTCGGACACAGTGGAACTGAGGCCGACCATCAAGTCGTCGGACCACTTCAGGAACAACTCTCGCTCGTCCGGGAGCACACCAAGCATGTCGCCGATGACCGCCATCGGCAGCGGTGCGGCAAGGTCTCTGACCAAATCACATTCGCCGCGCTCGCATACCGCGTCGATGAGCATGTCGCACAACGCGCCGATGGACGCATCTTGCACCTTCAAACGCTTTCGCGTAAACCCGGCGTTGACTAGCTTGCGGCGCAACAGATGTGCCGGATCATCCATGTCGATCATCATCGGCAGGGCATCCTGGTCGGGGCGGATGCCGCCTGCATTCGAGAACAACTCGGGGTTCCGTTCGGCTTCGATAACGGCCCCATACGTCGTCGCGGCGGCCAACCCGTTGCGGTCGCGGAACACCGGCTGGTTGGCCCGCATCCAACGGTAGGCGTCTCGGGACGCGGGACGATCGGCGTAGAACGCGCCGTCGGTCAGGTCCACATCCGGCTTCGTCGTGGTCATCGTCAAACCTCCTGGGCGTCGCCGAACGACATCTCGACGTTGTCAGCCGAAGCCGAAACCATTGCTCGCTTCGGCAAGCCAAGCGCTGCAAGTTCTTTGGCATACGGGTGATCGCCGAGTCGAATGTGTGCGCCGCCGAGCCGGTACCGCACACCGCTGAGCGTCATCTCACCGATTGTTTTGCGCAGCACGCCGTCACGATATGAGTACGTCGGGTTTTCCTGCGTGCGCGAGGTGAAGGCCGACGGGATCGGTAGGCCGGGACGGAATTCCATGCCGACTGCGAGCTGACCGTCGATGCTGACATCGAAGCCGAACTGACGACCCTCACGAACGGTGAAGTCCGCCATCACCTTCGGGTAGCCCCAGATCGTGGTTCCCGCCTCCAAAGTGAACGCCTGGTCGACCGGAAGGTGGTGGATGAACGCACCGGCCGACTGCAGGGCGCGCGGCCCGCTTGCGTCCGACCCCGGCGGATTCACCATCACGTTGGTGCCGTACTCGTAGTACTGACCGAGGTCGCCGTCGACGTACCGCATCAGCATCAGGACCACGATCGCGCGCCCTGGCAGGAACTGGCATACCTTCAACCCGCTGTAGTCGATTATCCGTTGGGCGGCGTCGGCCTTCACCGAGAACATCGCCATGTGTTGCTCGGCCTTGCGGATCTTGACCGGCATGGTGAGCACAGTGCCCGCGATGGTGTGCTGTGAGGCTGGCATGGCGCTCACTGTAGAACGTGTTCTAATTCACAGACAAGCGTTGCTCAGATCAGGGTGGCCAGCTCGCGAATCTGCTCGGCATTGCGGCCGGTCACGACCATCATCGTGACTCCTGCGGCCTCCCACACCTCGATCTGCTTACGCACGTAGTCCAGATCGCCGACAATCGCGGAGTCGTCCACGAGCTCGTCGGGGATGACCGTCGCGGCCTCGTCCTTGCGGTCGCTGCGGAACAGCGTTGTCACTTCGTCGACCACATCCGCGTAACCCATCCTGCGGTAGACCTCGGCGTGGAAGTTCGTGTCCTCGGCACCCATCCCGCCCACGTACAACGCGAGGTAGGGCTTCATCGCCGCGAGGGCAGTGCTGCGGTCGTCGGTGATGACGATGTTGGCGGTCGCGCAGACCTCGAAGTCCTCGCGGCTGCAGCGGGCGCCTGGCCGAGCGAAGCCCTCGTCGAGCCACTCGTTGTACATGTCGGCCATTCGCGGTGTGTAGAAGATCGGCAGCCAGCCGTCGCAGATCTCGGCCGCCATCGCGACGTTCTTTGGGCCCTCGGCGCCAAGCATGACCGGGATGTTCGCCCGCAGCGGGTGGGTGATCGGCTTGAGCGGCTTGCCAAGCCCGGTGGTGCCCTCACCCGAGAGCGGCAGCGGGTAGTGAGGCCCGTCGCTGGTGACCGGGGCTTCTCGGGCCCACACCTGCCGCAGGATGTCGATGTACTCGCGGGTGCGGGCCAGCGGCTTGGGGAACTTCTGGCCGTACCAGCCCTCGACGACTTGCGGCCCCGACACCCCGAGGCCGAGTATGTGCCGCCCGCCGGACAGATGATCGAGCGACAGCGCTGCCATCGCGCACGCGGTCGGCGTCCGCGCCGACAGTTGGACCACCGACGTGCCGAGCCTCATCCTGCTGGTCGAGGACCCCAACCAGGCCAGCGGGGTGTATGCGTCCGAACCCCACGCCTCAGCGGTGAACACGGTGTCGAAGCCCGCGTCCTCGGCCGCAGCCACCAATTCCGGCGCGTTCTCCGGCGGCTGCGCGCCCCAATACCCCAGCTGAAGACCCAGTTTCATTGCTGCATCCCCTCTGCCTCTCGACCCGTGGTTGAAACCATTCTTAGAACCTGTTCTACTCGATGCCGTGACCGCCAGCCAAAGCAGCCCGGTGCAGATCGACACGCATGAGCCGCCACTTTCAGCTCCGCTGAGGCTCTCCTTCGACTACACCCGTTCAGTCGGACCACTCCTCAGCCAGTTCTTCACCGCCCTGCGCGGGCGACGCATCGTCGGCGTGCGCGGTTCGGACGGACGGGTGCATGTGCCGCCTGCCGAGTATGACCCCGTCACGTACCAGCCCCTGACGGAGGTAGTGCCGGTCGCGAGCGTGGGCACAGTGATGTCGTGGACGTGGCAACCGGCCCCGCTGGAGGGCCAGCCTCTGGACCGGCCGTTCGCTTGGGCCCTGATCAAGCTGGACGGGGCGGACACGCCGCTGTTGCACGCGGTGGATGCCGGTTCTGCAGACGAGATACACACGGGCGCCAGGGTTCACGCGCACTGGGTCGACGAGCCGGTCGGCGCGATCACCGATATCGCGTATTTCGCGCTCGGGGAAAACGACACTGCTGCTGAATCCGTAGAACCCTCAGCGGACGATCGCGACCCGGTCACCATGCAGGTGACACCGTCGGCAATTGAAATCCGGCACACCGCGTCGATCCCTGAGACCGCGTACCTGAAGGCGCTCAAGGAAGGAAAGCTGCTTGGCGCGCGTGGCGGCAAGGACGGCAAGTTGTATTTCCCTGCACGCGAGGCCGATCCGGCCACGGGCAAGGTTCTCGATGAGTATGTCGAGTTACCGGACAAGGGCACTGTCACCACATTCGCCATCATCAACATCCCATTCTCCGGCCAACGCATCAAGCCGCCGTACGTCGCCGCCTACGTACTGCTCGACGGCGCCGATATCCCGTTCCTGCACCTGGTCTCGGACATAGACGCCGGCAAGGTGCGAATGGGCATGCGAGTCGAGGCGGTGTGGAGACCCCGCGAAGAGTGGGACTTCGGCATCGACAACATCGAGTACTTCCGGCCCACCGGCGAACCGGACGCCGACTACGAGACCTACAAACTCCACCTGTAAAGGGACACGTTCGAATGACTGATGTAGCTGTAGTCGGGTTCGCTCACGCTCCGCATGTGCGCCGCACCGACGGCACCACCAATGGCGTCGAAATGCTCATGCCCTGTTTCGCGTCTATCTACGAAGAGCTGGGTCTGAAGCAGACCGATATCGGATTCTGGTGTTCGGGTTCGTCGGACTATCTTGCCGGACGGGCATTCTCGTTCATCTCAGCGATCGACTCGATCGGCGCGGTACCGCCGATCAACGAATCCCACGTCGAGATGGACGCGGCATGGGCCCTGTACGAGGCGTACATCAAGCTGCTGACCGGCCAGGTGGAAACGGCCTTGGTCTATGGGTTCGGTAAGTCCAGCGCCGGTACCCTGCGTCGCGTCCTCGCCATGCAGACAGATCCCTACACCGTCGCCCCGCTGTGGCCAGATTCGGTGTCAACGGCGGGATTGCAGGCACGATTCGGCCTGGACTCCGGCAAGTGGACGGCCGAAGCCATGGCGCAGGTGGCGCTGGACGCAATGACTGCCGGCGGACGCACCGACTCGGAGAAACCGGCATCAACCATCGACGAACTACTGGCGCGCCCGTATTTCGCGGATCCTTTGCGCCGCCACGACATCGCGCCGATCACCGACGGTGCTTCGGCGATCGTGCTGGCTGCCGGCGACAAAGCCCGCCAGCTGCGCGAGAACCCCGCCTGGATCACCGGCATCGAGCACCGCATCGAGACCCCGGTGCTGGGCGCACGCGATCTGACGACCTCGCCGTCCACCGCGGCGTCGGCTCGGGCTGCCACCGGTGGGGATGCCGCTTCGATCGAGGTCGCCGAGCTGTACGCGCCGTTCAGCCATCAGCACCTGATCCTGACCGAGGCGATTGGACTGCCGTCGTCGACGAAGGTGAATCCGTCCGGCGGGGCGCTGTCTGCCAATCCGATGTTCTCGGCGGGCCTGGAGCGCATCGGCTTTGCCGCACAACACATCTTCAATGGGTCGGCGCAGCGCGTGCTCGCGCATGCAACCAGCGGGCCCGTGCTGCAACAGAACCTGGTCGCGGTCATGGAGGGTAAGTGATGGCAAAGCAAATCGCCGCTGTCCTGGGCACGGGGCAGACCAAGTACGTCGCCAAGCGCAAGGACGTGTCAATGAACGGCCTTGTGCGAGAGGCCATCGACCGCGCGCTGGCCGACTCGGGATCGACGTTCGACGACATCGATGCCGTCGTCGTCGGCAAGGCACCTGACTTCTTCGAGGGCGTCATGATGCCGGAGCTGTTCATGGCCGACGCGATGGGCGCGACCAACAAGCCGTTGATTCGCGTCCACACCGCAGGCTCCGTTGGCGGATCCACCGCGATTGTCGCGGCCAGCCTGGTGCAGTCCGGCAAGTACCGCCGCGTGCTGACGATGGCGTGGGAGAAGCAGTCGGAGTCGAATGCCATGTGGGCGTTGAGCATTCCGGTACCGTTCACCAAGCCCGTCGGGGCCGGTGCAGGCGGATATTTCGCACCGCACGTCCGGGCGTACATTCGCCGCGCAGGAGCGCCGAATCACATCGGCGCGATGGTGGCTGTCAAGGATCGGCTCAACGGGGCCAAGAACCCGTTGGCGCACCTGCACCAGCCCGACATCACCTTGGAGAAGGTGATGGAGTCGCCGATGTTATGGGATCCGATCCGCTACGACGAGACATGCCCGTCGTCGGACGGCGCGGCTGCCATGGTCATCGGCGACGAGCAGGCCGCTGAAGCGCATATCGCCGGCGGTCACCCCGTCGCATGGATCCACGCGACCGCGCTGCGCACCGAACCGCTGGCCTACGCAGGCCGTGACCAGGTTAACCCGCAGGCCAGTCGCGACGCCGCAGCGGCATTGTGGAAGGCGGCCGGGATCAAGAGCCCCATCGACGAGATCGACGTCGCCGAGGTGTACGTGCCGTTCTCCTGGTACGAGCCGATGTGGCTGGAGAGCTTGGGCTTCGCCCCTGAGGGAGAGGGGTGGAAGCTCACCGAGGCGGGCGAAACCGCGATGACCGGCCGTATCCCGTTCAATCCCTCCGGTGGCGTGCTGTCGTCCAACCCGATCGGCGCCTCCGGAATGATCCGCTTCGCCGAATCGGCGATCCAGGTCATGGGCAAGGCCGGCGACCACCAGATCAAGGGTGCCCGTAAGGCACTCGGCCACGCGTACGGCGGTGGCGCACAGTACTACTCGATGTGGGTGGTTGGTTCAGATAAGCCAGTGGACAACCCGTGACCCGCATGCAGTACACGGTCAGCGTGGCGATGAGCCCGATCGACCAGCTCAACGAACTCGCCAGGACCGCAGAGGAAGTCGGGTTCGACAACATTGCGCTGCCGGACTCGATCTTCTACATGGAGAAGCAGTCGACCGATTATCCGTACACCGCCGACGGCTCGCGGATGTGGAACGAGCAGACCCCGTGGGCTGACCCGCTGATCGTCGCGGGCGCGATGGGCGCGGTGACGTCGAAGCTGCGGTTCTACACCAACGTGATGAAACTCGGCTCGCGCAATCCTGTGCTGATGGCGCGACAGGTGGGGTCCGTGGCGAATCTGACAAACAACCGATTCGGGTTCGGCGTCGGAATCGGCTGGGCACCTGAGGAATTCGAATGGTGCGGGCAGCCGTATGCCAAGCGTGGTAAGCGCGTAGACGAGATGATTGAGGTCATCAAGCTCCTGCTCGGTGGCGGCATGGTCGAGTTCCACGGCGAGTTCTACGACTTCGACAAGTTGCAGATGAGCCCCGCGCCCACGAAGCCCGTGCCGTTCTACGTCGGTGGTCACACCGATGTCGCGTTGCGGCGGGCAGTCCGGATCGGAGACGGCTGGACCAGCGCGATGATGACCTGCAAGCAGGCCGCCGACACGATCGACACGCTGACGAAGCTGCTGGCCGAGGCGGGCAGGGCCGACCACCCGTTCGAATATCAGGTCGTGTGCATCGACAAGTTCGACGTCGATGGGCACCGCGAGCTCGCGGAGGCGGGCGTCACCGACAACATCGTCATGCCGTGGGTTTTCGAAGGGCTGGCATTCGACGCGCCTATCGACAAGAAGAAGGATTCCCTGAAGCGGTTCGCGGACACCTACATCCATTCAGGATGGCAGAACTGATGGCCGACTCGCCGGTCCACCTGGCGGGCAAGCGTTCCCGGGAAGCGGCTATGGCCCGCGACAAGGAGGCCTGGCTGGCGGTGTTCGCCGACGACGCCATCGTCGAGGACCCCATCGGCCCGTCGCACTTCGACCCGGAGGGCAAGGGCCACCGCGGTAAGGAGGCGATCGCGAAGTTCTACGACATGGCGATCGCACCGAGCGAGCTGACGTTCAACTTCGAGAAGACCTACCAGTGCGGCAACGAGGAAGCCAACGTCGGCCACATCGTGATCAAGGCCGCCGGCTACGAGGTCATCGCCGAGGGCGTGTTCACCTACCGCGTCAGCGACGAGGGTAAGATTGTCGCGCTACGCGCCTACTGGGAACTCGACCGGGCCACCGCGAGCGCCCGCAAGCTCTAGTCGTGCACGAGTGGGATACCTTCGCAGTCATCGTCGGCGGCTCCGCCGCTGCGCTCGTTGGCCTGCTCTTCGTCGCGATCTCGATTCACGCGGGACGAATTGCCGAATCGGCTGACCTCCGTGGACGAGCCGCGCAGACGCTGGTCATCTTCGCCGCGCTGTGGTGGATCGCTCTGCTGGTGGCGATTCCCGGGCAATCGCAGCGTGTGCTTGGAGGCGAATTCCCGCTGCCTGCCGTCGTGGTAACCGCGGGGCTTCTCTTGCTCGACCGCGTTGCCCGGCAGACCGATTCACCTCGCTCGATCGCTCGCGCTCTCCGGAGTGTCAAGCCGTCAACGCTGACCGCACTCGGTATCGCACTTGCGGGTAGGCTGATGGTGTTTGGCGGCGACTGGGCGGATTTCGCGCTGGTCCCAGTCATCTGCGCGGCGATGGTCGGCGGGCTGGCCAGTGCCTACCTGCTACTGCCCAAGTTGACCGACTGATGCGTCAGCGCGAATACCGATCGGCTGCCCCGGTGACCAAGCCGAACGTCACGCGCTTCGCGTGTCGGGCCGCGTCGGCGCGCGCTTTGCGGCCCGCGCTGGCAGGTCGAACCGAAACATCGTCACCGACCCGGACTGTCCCGCCGGAATCGACACCGCAATAGACCCCGAGACACCGCTGCGCGCGTACGGCGACCGCCTTGGTGATGCGGCGATCGACCTCGAATCCCGGCTGCGCGCGGCTTGGGACGACGCAGCGGATCGTCGGCATCATCACGTCGAGAACCGCATCGCCGAGCACGACGTGCGCTCCGGTCCAGTGCGACTCCGGGAGCCCGTCGTCTGGATTATCCAGTGCCAGTAGCACATTGGGTCGGAATCGACGCACATCCATATCGCTGCCGATCTCAGCGCCGATGGTCGCCAGGCTGGTCTGGCTCAGCACATGCACCGGGGCCAGGTCGACGAACATGCCAGGCGGAGTGGAGTAGCGGGCAAAGTTGACCACGTCCGAGACCCGCACCATCGAGAGATCTGGCAGCTTCTCATCGTCGGCGATACCGAAGGAGGCGCGAAGGAACGCGGGCGACATCGTTTCGGAGCGCTCCGCGGGAGTCAGCTTGTGCAGGCTGGCGTCATGCGCGGGCGGAAGCGCCGTCAACCTGACGTCGCGGCTCGCCAATTCGGAGAGTTTCGTGTGCACGCCATCGTCACTGCTGGAAACCACCGTGCCGTCGGGGAAAGTGATTTCGACATCGGGGGCATTCCCCGGGCCGGCGTCCGCACCGACGGGCCCGACGTATCGGGCCGTCGCCGTCAGCAGGACCGGTAATTGCCGCGCCGACGCCGTGACATCGCGCTCGAGGTCTCGCACGGCCCACAGCCGGTCGCCAAGAACGCCGCGGGGACCCATCTCTGCTTGGTCGACGCGGCCGCCACCGAGAGACTTCACCGGGTAGCGCCAGAGCTCGGCCACCTGACCGATCGACATGCTCATACCGTACGGCGCCGCGTCAGCTGGCAGGCCCCAATCCCGTCATGTAGCGCTGCGCCAGGTCCTGATACGCGCCGGGGTTGGTGTCCACCCACATCTGCGCCCCGGTGCCCGCGATCGGGCCCCGCACCTTGGCGGGCGACCCAGTCACGACCACCTCGTCGGGAATCTTCGTGCCGCCGACGACCAGCGAGTGCGCCGCAATCAGGCTGCGCGAACCGATCACCGCGCCGTCGAGCACCGTGCAGTGGTTGGCGAGCACAGCCTCGGCGCCGATGTGCACCCCGTGCACCACGCAGCCATGCGCGATCGTCGCACCAGGGCCGACATCGACGGGAATGCCCGGCGGCGCGTGCAGCACGCAGCAGTCCTGCACGTTCGCGCCCTGACGGACAATGATGGGGGCGAAATCGGCCCTAAGCACGGCGTTGAACCACACCGACGCGCCCGCCTCGACGTGAACGTCGCCGATCAGGGTCGCTGTTGGGGCGATGAATGCACCGTCATCGATCGTCGGCGAACGGCCCTCAAATGAATACAACGGCATCGTCTAGATATACACCGCAGGTAAAACACGTTTAGATTGCGCACCGGGAGGCAAAAACTGTAACGTGTTCTAGTTAGAGAGCTCAGATTGGGAGGCCCCAGGTGACCACCGAAACCGCAGGCATACGCGAGATCGATACTGGCGCCCTGCCGGACAGGTACGCGCGTGGCTGGCACTGCCTTGGCCCGGTGAAGGACTACCTGGACGGCAAGCCGCACGGCATTGAGATTTTCGGCACCATGTTGGTGGTCTTCGCCGACTCCCATGGCGACGTCAAGATCCTGGACGGGTACTGCAGGCACATGGGCGGAAACCTCGCTCAAGGCACCATCAAGGGCGACGAGATCGCCTGCCCGTTCCACGACTGGCGCTGGGGCGGCGACGGCAAGTGCAAGCTGGTGCCCTACGCCAAGCGCACACCGCGGTTGGCACGCACACGGTCGTGGACGACGGATGTGCGCGGCGGTCTGCTGTTCGTTTGGCACGACCACGAGGGCAACCCACCGCAGCCGGAGGTGCAGATCCCGGATATTCCGGAGTCCGCCAGTGACGAATGGACCGACTGGCGCTGGAACTCGATCCTGATCGAGGGCTCTAACTGCCGCGACATCATCGACAACGTCACCGACATGGCGCACTTCTTCTACATCCATTTCGGTCTGCCGACGTACTTCAAGAATGTCTTCGAGGGACACGTCGCGTCGCAGTACCTGCACAACGTCGGTCGCCCTGACGTGAACGATCTGGGCACGTCCTACGGTGAGGCCCACCTCGATTCCGAGGCGTCGTACTTCGGCCCGTCGTTCATGATCAACTGGCTGCACAACAGCTACGGCGGTTTCAAGGCCGAGTCCATCCTGATCAACTGCCACTACCCGGTGAGTCAGAACTCCTTCATGCTGCAGTGGGGCGCCATCGTCGAGAAGCCGAAGGGGCTCGACGAGGACACCACCGAAAAGCTGGCCCGGGTGTTTACCGAAGGGGTCAGCAAGGGCTTCCTGCAGGACGTCGAGATCTGGAAGCACAAGACGCGTATCGACAATCCGCTGCTGGTCGAGGAGGACGGCGCCGTCTATCAGATGCGCCGCTGGTATCAACAGTTCTACGTGGACGTGGCTGACGTCTCGCCGGATATGACCGACCGCTTCGAGATCGAGATCGACACCACCGCAGCCAACGAGAAGTGGAACGTCGAGGTCGAGGAGAACCTCAAGAAGCAGGCCGAAGAGAAAACAGAAGGACAGCCGACTCAGGTTTCGTGATGACCGCCGGCAGGGAAGGCCCAGAAGCCCCAGACGTCGACGAGCTGGCCCGGTCGATGCTGAGGCTCTACGGCGCACATGACGATCACGATGAGCACGACCACAGCGGTCAAAATACGGAGATTCGTGCTCGGAGTTATTCCGGGGCATCAGATTTCGTGTCCGATCCTGACCGCGCTGCCGCGGTGCGCGAAGCCTCGCTGCGCGACCGCGAGCGGTATCTGACCTCCGGGTTGGTTTCTGTCGACTGCCGGTTCTGTCATTGCGCGGTGCAGGTCAAGAAGCTCGGCCCCGCTCACACGAGCGTGCAGTGGAACGCCGAGGCCTCCCAGCGCTGCGCCTACTTCACCGAGATCCGGCAGTCGGGCGGCGAATCCGCTCGCGCCAGGACCTGTCCGCGGCTTGCCGACAGCATCAAACACGCTGTGGCAGAAGGGTGCTTGGAAGAAGTCTCTAGTGCGCCCTCGCCAGGCGACGGCTAGCGCGTTAACACCCATCACCGCGCTACACGTCGCAGACCTGATAGCTTTTCCTGCGCGAGCAGGGAAAGGTCACAGGCCCTTGAAGCGGTCCTTGACCTGTTCGTCGGTCAGTCCGTAGTCGGCCAGCGAGTACGTGTGCTTGGGCGCGCGGGGACCCTTCTTGCTCTCGGCGTGAGTCTCCTCCGCGGCCGCGCGGGTCGCGTCGGTGAAATCGATGCCGAAGTGGCGGTAGATGGCCTCGACCTCCCGGACCGGGTCGGCGATGAAGTCGAAGTAGTCCATGTCATAGAACTGGGCCGAATCATGTTTGGCGCGTTCGGCATTAAACAGCTCCAGACCACGCGCCCAGGTCTCGAGCGAGTCCTCGCCGATCGTGGCGCCGACGAACGTGTTGGACCAGCCCTCGGTAGTGTGCTGCGCAAGCGAGCACATCGACGCCATGATTGTCTCGGCGGGGCGGTGGCACTGGATCACCAGCGCGTCGGGATACGTCGCGAACACTGCGTCCAGCGCGAACAGGTGGCTCGGGTTCTTGAGTACCCACCGCTTCTCGGCGTCGTTCAAGCCGATCAGCTGAAGGTTGCGGCGGTGCCGCTGATACGACCGCGTCCAGTCCTGCCCGGCCAACCACTGCGAGTACGTCGGCAGGTGCGCCAGGGTCTCGTAGGACACCGAGTGCAGGGACTGCCGCAGCAGCTGCCAGCACTCCTCGACATCGTCGGCAGTCATGTAGTGCAACCCGGTGTAGTCCGGGTTCTCGTTGTGCGCCTTGGTGAACTGCGCGTCGAGCTGCTGGAAAACCGGGTTCTCCGACCAGGTTTCACGCGGCGGCCGCGGCTGGGGGAACTCGGCAAGCCACAGCTCAAGACCCTGATGCCGCGGATCCCCACTCAGCAGTCGGTGCAGCGCAGTGGTGCCCGTGCGCGGCAGCCCGGTGACGAAGATCGGCCGCTCGATGGCCACGTCGGCGTGCTGCGGATACTGTTTCCACGCCGCCTCCGACACCAACCGGGCGACCAACGCGTTGCGCACGAAGAACCGATTCATCTTGCTGCCAAGTTCGGTCAGATCGGCGTCGCGCCGGAAGGACTCCAGCAGCATCCCGAGGGCTTCGCGGTAGTTGTCGTCGTCGATGCCGAAATCGTCGAGCCCGCAGGCCTTCACGGCCGAGGCATGCAGGTCGTCGACGGTGCCGACATCGGTTCTGGGGGTCATCAGGCCTTGTATTCTCCGCAGTTGACGTCCAGCGCCTGACCGGTGATTCCGCTGGACAGATCGCTGGCCATGAACAGGATCGCCGAGGCGACTTCCTCTTCGGTGGGCAGACGCTTGAGGTCGCTGTTGACTGCGGCCGCCTTGTAGATCTCATCGACGGTCGTGCCGTACTTGCCTGCTTGGTGCTCGAAGTAGCCTTGCAGCGTGCCGCCCCAGATATAGCCGGGCAGAACGGAGTTCACCCGGATACCTTGCGGGCCAAGCTCACTGGCCAGCGACTGCGACATAGCCAGCAATGCCGACTTGGCCATCTTGTACGCGCCCTGCTTTGGATCCGAGTGACGGACCACCATCGAGTTGACGTTCACCACGGAGCCCTTCGACTCGATGAGTGCCGGTGTGAAGCCCTGGATCAGCCGCAGCGCGCCGAGGACGGTCAGCTCGATGGTCTCGCGAATATGCTCGAATGTGGTGTTGGCAAAGGGTTTCATGGATGGCACCCGGAATGCGTTGTTGATCAACACGTCGACCTTGCCGTAGGCCTTGAGCGTCTCCTCGATGAGGTTGTTCACCTGTCCCTCGTCGGTGATGTCGGTACCGACCGACACCGCGCGACGGCCCAAGTCGGTGACCTGCTTGGCGACGTCCTCGAGACGTTCCACCGTGCGCGCCGCCAGCACCAGGTCGGCGCCGGCCTCGGCGCATCGGCGTGCGAGCGTGGTGCCGAGGGCGGGTCCGACGCCACTGATCACGACAACTTTGTCTTCAAGCAATCCGGCCATCTTCTACCCCACCATCCTGTCGCCAATTTGCTTCTGGCGTAACGCGATCCGCGCGCGCCAGTCTTCTTCGGATATCTTGTTGGTCTCGTAGTAGGGCAACGCGGCGGCAACCTTGTCCAGATCGACCACTTCCGCGGTCGGGCCGTCGGCCTCGGTGAGCTCACGGGACACGCGCTGCCACCGGAATTGTAGGTAGCCCTTGGCGTGTCCGAGGGTCTCGACCCAGTTCGTCACGCCCGGGTTCGCGTCGGCAACCACAATCCGGATCTTGCCGTCCGGATCGGCCTGCGCCTGAGTACCGTTCAGCGACGTCTGGTGGTTGATGTAGTCCAGCGAGATGTACCAGAGGCTACCAAGCTGGAAGCCGAGATACGGCGCATCGGTGACCGGAAGCGTGATGATCATCGCCTGGTCGGGCGTCAGGTCGAAGTGGCCGACCGACGAATACTGCGTGGCCAGTCCGCCGGGGGTCAACCGAGGCGCGACCAACGTGTTGACCGGAAGGTTGTCGTAGAACCACTGCGGGAACTGCAGCCACGTCTTGACCCGCTGCACCAGCTGCTTGCCTGCTGTGGCATAACGCTTTTCGACGAGCTGCCGGGTAAGCGGCGGCGGCGCGGTGCCTGCGGTGTCGAGGCGCTTGATGGCGAACGAGCCACGCTGCGCCGACCAGTCGTTGTAGACCTCGCGGATCACCAGCTGCGATGGTGTTTCCGGTCGGAACCGCCATTCGAAGGTGCCGTCCGCCGCGATGTCGAGCTTTCGGTCGTCAAATGCGGTTTCGCTGTCCGGTACCACGGTGTCGGTGTACTCACCGCCGAGAAGCTGAAAGCTCACGTCGGTGGTGGTGCCGCGCTTTCCGGTCACCACGTAGTCGTGCTCTGGGTGGACCCTGGTGCCGAAGTACATCGTGTCGGGGTTGTCGAGGCCCATTTTGGTGAACGGCCCGGTGCCGCTGTGCAGGAACGGGTGGTCGCGGTCGTAGTCGAACGCGACGTGCGTGCACGCGGCAATGCAGCCTGCGAGGTACTGCAGGCCCTCCAGCAGATCGGCTTCGGATTCGATGAAAGGGGCGTCGGCGACGAGCTTCTCCGCCTCGGCGATCGCGTCGATGAGTGGCTGGGAGTACACACCCCTGAAACTAGAACGTGTTCTAGCAAGAGTCAATATATCGACCACAGCGGTTCATATATGGAACAACGAGGTACCCTGCTCGGGTGATTGCACGAGAGTCATCCGGCCGTGCGTCGCCGCCGACCGAACGCGTGGTCCGCATCCTGGATTTCCTCGCGGGGCGCCCCGAGGAGCGTTTCGGACTTTCCGATCTGGCGCGCAGGCTGGGGCTGAGCAAGCCGACCTGCCTCGGCATCGTCACCTCGCTCAGCGACGCCGGCTACCTGGTTCGCGACGCCGCGGACAAGACGTACCGGCTGGGTCCGTCGCTGATCACGCTCGGCCACAAAGCACAGGAATCGATGCGGGTCAGCCCGGCCGCCCGCGAGGAGCTTCGCAGATTGTCGGCACGCTTCGGAGTCACGGCTGGCCTGTCGGGGGTGATCGACGACCGGATCACGCTGCTGGACCTGGTGGCGCCCGCAGGCGCGCGGCCAGGTGTGGAGGTCGGCCAGAGCTACCCCTTCGCCCCGCCGGTCGGATTGATGTTCGTGCTGTGGGACGACGAGGCGGAGCGCACCTGGCTGGCGAAGGAGCCGACGCTTCCGCTGCGGACGAACACCGAGCGGCTCAATCGCGTGATCGCGGTGTGTCGCGCCGACGGATACCTTGTCGAACGACAGACCCCCGGCGGGCGGAGGCTGTATGCGTTGATGGCGGGTATGTCGAGCAACCTGCCCGACGAGCTGCGCGCACTGCTCGGCGAGCTGGTGTCCGATATCGGCGAGCGCGTGTATCTGCGCGACGAAAACGGATTCGTAGGGAAACGCCGCTCCGCCCGTTTTGATATCAGCGTGATCTCTGCACCGGTCTACGACCACTACCAACGTCAGGTGATGGTGGCGTCGATGCACATCGGAAAGTCGTTGACTGACAACGAGATCAGCGAGCGCGCACGCGCACTGGTGGTGGCGGCCGACGCGGTCACCGCACAACTGGGAGGTGTGAAGCCGAGTCGCTAGTAGGCGTATGTGTTGGCTGGCTTGTCGACGCGCGTCAGCCGTGACACGGACATCGTCGGAACGAAGTTCGTTGCGGCTACAGACGTTCCGGGGTCGACAGTGCCCTCCACCTGTAGCCAAGTGTCCTCCGGATAGCCCGCCGCCTCGGCGACGGCAGGACCGGACAGGTGGATGCGGGCCAGCTGAGCATCCGCGGCACAGCAGATGATGACAACGCGGCCGAGATCAGTGCCGTCGGGATATTTGAGAGTGAAGCCCGTGACCGTGATCAACCGGCCGCCAAGGCTATTGGTGGAATCGGCGGCCGCCCGCATCAGCACGTCGGGAATCGGCACCGTCGGGGCCCGCCCCGCGGGCAGCGGGGGAAAGGCACGGCGGGCAGGCTCGCTGGTCGCCACCGCTGTTGGCGTGACGCCGTTCGCTCCGAGTGCAGGCGGGACGACGAACGTCGTAAGCGCGATCGGCACCAGCAGTAGCCACACCAGCCATGGCCGATGTCGATGCCCGTCGTCCTGGTCAGGCTGCTGGCGCAGGTCGCGCACGATGGACGCCACTGCGAGAGCGATCAACACCACGGCGGCGGCGATCAGCCACGGCAGCAGCGCCGGCTTGACGAAGTGCAGGTAGGTGCCCTTGATCACCATCACCACGGTGCTCAGCCCGACGAGCAGGAGCATCGTGTTCTGCGTACCGCGGCTCACCGCGCACCGCCAAGGAACATCAGACCGACGACGGTCGCGACCACCGTGGCTACCACGAACGTCGCGGGCCCGAAGCGGAGCGCGAACGGGCGGCCGAACAGCCCGGCCTGCATCGCCGAGAGCTTGACGTCGACGGCAGGGCCAACGACGAGGAACACCAGCCGCGGCAGCAGCGGCAGCATCGTCAGGCTCGCCGCGACGAACGCGTCGGCCTCCGAGCACAGCGCCAGCACGACGGCGAAAAGGGCCATCGTCAGCACGCCGAGCACAAGGTGTCCAGCGATGTGCTGAAATACCCAGGGCGGCACGGCAACTCGCAGCACGGCGGCGGCCGCGGCACCCAGCACCAGATAGGAAGCGGCCTGCAGGAAGTCGTGGCGGGCCGCTTCGATGAATACCGTTAAGCGGGATGCGTCGCTGTCATGCGGCGTCGGCAGCCGCCGGGTCACCCATTCGGTGCGGCCCCACCGCAGCCACAGAAGTCCCATCGTGACGGCGGTGACCAGCGAGGCCACACAACGGGCCAAGACCATCGCCGGCTGGCCTGGGAAGGCCACCGCGGTGGCCACCAGAACCACCGGGTTGATGGCGGGCGCGGACAGCATGAACGTCAGCGCCGCCGCGCCTGAGACACCCTCACCGAACAGTCGCCGGGCCACTGGCACTGAGCCGCATTCGCAGCCCGGCAGCGCCGCACCGCCCACACCGGCGACCGCGACGGCCAACGCAGCGCGACGGGGCAGCCAGCGCGCCAGTCGGTCGGCCGAAACAAAGGCTGCGATCAGACCGCTGACCACCACACCCAGCACGAGGAAGGGCAGCGCCTGGACGAACACACCGCAGAACACCGTTGCGGCCACGCCCACATCCGCGTTGCCCTCCACGAAAGCACTCATCACGCCGGCGGATAACGCCAGCGCGATGAGCGAGGCAAGCAAGACCTCCATTGAGCCGACACGCCTTCGGCGCTCGGTATGGGCGACGGTCACCCGCCCTATCTTGCCTGCGTTAGCCGACTAGAGCGTCTGCAGGATCTCCGAGATCGGTGTCGGCATCAGAGTGACGCCGCACTCAGTCAGCAGATCAGTGGCAGGCTGGTTGATCGCCTGCAGCTCGTTCTCGACCTGCGGGTTCTTATCGAAGTACGCCTGGTAGGCCTTCTTGGCCTGCTCAGTCGGCTGCTTCGCAATATCCGTCAGCTCCTGGTTGGTCTGCGGGTGCGCCATCAGATAGGTGGCGGTACCCGCGGACACCGTGCTCGCGGTGGTCGCAATGCCACTCTGCGTGCAGTTGGTGCTGCTGGTGGTGGTGTTGTTGTTCGGTTCTGCGCCGGCGACCGGCATCACAATGGCCGCCGATCCAAAGGCCAAGAGACCTCCGGCGAACATGCCGTAGAGGCCGCGTCGCACGGTCGTTGCGGTCATGGTCATCAAATCACTCCTTCGGTCTGCGACTATTTGTCGCAAGCCCTTCGCCTACCCGAAGGTGGAGGTGGCAAACACCGGCGCCGCGAAACCGGTCCCTGCGGCAACGACGTCGTCGCAGGGCAAAGCGCACGAATGGCGAGCCTGGAATTTCTTAGTTAGACCAGCTCGGTACGGGAGTTAAACCTCGGCGAGCACCGTCAGAGCGTCGGTCGGCGACACCTGCAGGCCGCACCGGCTCTTGTAGGCGGCCAGGGGCTGCTGGATGGCCCGCAGATCGGTGGCCTGGTCCGGGTGGTCGTTGAAGTAGCCGTCCATCTGCCCCACCGCAACGAACGCCGGCTGCCGGGTGATCTCGATCAGGGCCTGGTTGGCAGCGGGGTGCGCGGCGAAGTATGTCGAGAGTTCCGACGTCACCGTGCTGATCGTGCTCGACAGCGTGGCGGCATTGCAGTTGTCCGCGGGTGCCTGCGCGGGTTCGGATTCTGGGTCGGCGCTGGCCAACGGGATCGTGAGCGCGGCGCAGGACGCGACGGCAATGGTCGCGAATGCGCCGAACAGGCTTCGGCGAACGGCGGGACGGGTCACGAGGGGACTCCTTCAGTCTGCGAATCTTCGGTTCGACGCATCTGCAACACGCGTCACAGCGTTCCCTGTGGTATTCGCAGATAAACCGCCCAAGCGTTACTTCGCAGGGGCGGCGGCGTCCTGCTCGCGCTTGATCTCCAGCGCGATATCGATGAGCTGGTCCTCCTGGCCACCGATCAGCTTGCGCTGGCCCGCCCGGTGCAACAGCTGATGGGCAGGCACGCCGTAGCGCTCCGACTGGCGGATGGCGTGCTTGAGGAAGCTCGAGTACACCCCGGAGTAGCCCATGATCAGCGCGTTGCGGTCGAGAAGGCATTCGGCAGGCATGGCCGGTGCGACGACTTCTTCTGCCGCATCGGCGATGTCGAAGAAGTCGATTCCGGTCTTGACGCCGATCTTGTCGAACACCCCGATCAGTGCCTCTACCGGTGCGTTGCCCGCGCCTGCGCCGAACCGGCGGCAGCTGCCGTCGATCTGCTTGGCGCCCGCGCGGACCGCCTCGACGCTGTTGGCGACGCCGAGCCCGAGGTTCTCGTGGCCATGAAAACCAACTTGAGCATCCGACCCCAATTCGGCCACCAGGGCCGCGACCCGGTCGGCGACACCTTCGAGCACAAGCGCACCCGCGGAGTCGACGACGTACACGCATTGGCAGCCTGCGTCGGCCATGATCCGGGCTTGGGCGGCCAGCTTCGCCGGCGGGATGGTGTGGCTCATCATCAGGAACCCGACCGTTTCCAGGCCGAGCTCGCGGGCCAGGCCGAAATGCTGGATCGACACGTCGGCCTCGGTGCAGTGGGTGGCGATCCGGCAGATCGAGCCTCCGTTGTTCTGCGCCTCCTTGATGTCCTCTTTGGTGCCGACCCCTGGCAGCATCAGAAAGGCGATCTTGGATTCCTTGGCCGTCTCCGCCGCGAGCTTAATCAGGTCCTGCTCAGGGGTTTTGGAGAATCCGTAGTTGAAGCTCGACCCGCCAAGCCCGTCGCCATGGGTGACCTCGATGACCGGCACACCCGCGGCGTCCAGCGCCGCGACGATCGCGCCGACCTCCTCCTTGGTGAACTGGTGGCGCTTGTGGTGCGACCCGTCGCGCAGCGACGTATCGGTCATCCGGATGTCCCACATAGGGTCGAAGTAGATGTCCGTCATGCCTGCGCACCTTCCGATACGGATGCCATCTCCTTGGCGATCTCCTCGCCAACCTTCGTCGCCGCGGCGGTCATGATGTCCAGGTTGCCCGCATATGGCGGCAAGTAGTCGCCCGCGCCCTCGACTTCGACGAATGTCGTCACGACGTGGTTGCCGCCATTGAACACAGTCGGTTCATCGAACTGCGGTTCGTTGAGAAGCCGGTATCCGGGGACGTACGTCTGCACCTCGGCGACGACGTCCTTGATGGACCTGGTGATCGCGTCGTGGTCGGCGTCTTCGGGGATGGCGCAGAAGACGGTATCGCGCATGATCATCGGCGGGTCGGCCGGGTTCAGGATGATGATCGCCTTGCCCCGCTTGGCGCCACCGATGGTCTCGACGCCCTTGCTGGTGGTCTTGGTGAACTCGTCGATGTTGGCTCGGGTGCCAGGCCCCGCAGAAACAGATGAGACCGACGCGACGATCTCGGCGTACGGCACGTCGACTACGCGGGAGACCGCATAGACCATCGGAATGGTGGCCTGGCCGCCGCAGGTGACCATGTTGACGTTCGGAGCATCGAGGTGCTCGCGCAAGTTGGCAGGCGGAATCACACCAGGTCCGACGGCAGCAGGTGTCAGGTCGATGGCGCGAATTCCCGCCTCGGCGTAACGCGGCGCCGCGTCCCTGTGCACGTAGGCGCTGGTGGCCTCGAACACCATGTCGGGTTTCTCGTCGAGTCCGAGCAGCCAGTCGACACCCTCGTGGCTGGTTTCCAGGCCGAGCTTGCGCGCGCGGGCCAGACCCTCCGACGCCGGGTCGATGCCGATCATCCAGCGCGGCTCAAGCCACTCCGAGCGCAACAACTTGTAGAGCAGATCGGTGCTGATGTTGCCCGACCCGACAATGGCGACAGAAGCCTTCTGCGGCATGTGTTTCCCCTCGTTATTCGAAAGTCAGCCGGACTGAACCTAACCCGGCGAAGTCGGCAACGAAATCGCTGCCGGCAGGTGCATCTATCGCACGCGTGCACGAGCCGGGCAACACGATGTCGCCTGCCTTGAGACGCACCCCAAAGCTTTCGACCTTGCGGGCCAGCCAGGCCACCGCTGTGACCGGATTGCCGAGCACGGCATCGCTGCGACCCTTGGCGACGACTTCACCGTTGCGGGTCAGCACCGCGTCGATGTTCTTGATGTCGATGTCCTTCGGCGACACCCGCGCCTCACCCAACACCCAGCCCGCGGAGGAGGCGTTGTCGGCGATGGTGTCGCACAGCTTGATCTTCCAGTCGGTGATGCGGGTGTCGATCAGCTCGATGGAAGGCGCGAATGCGGCCGTCGCCGCCAGCACGTCGTCCTCGGTGCAGCCCGCGCCGGGCAGGTCGTCGGCCAGGATTAGACCGACCTCGACCTCAACCCGCGGGTACAGATAGTTCGCCGACGTGACCGGACGGTCTTCAAACACCTGCATCTCGTCGAGCAGGTGCCCGTAGTCGGGTTCGTCCACATTCATCATCTTTTGCATGGCTTCGGACGACAGGCCGACCTTGTGTCCGATGACGCGCGCGCCCTCCGCGACCCGCTGCCGGATGTTGATCAGCTGAATCTCATACGAGTCGACAACGTCGATATCGGGGTTTGCGTCGGTCAATGGGGAGATCGGGACTCGGCTACGCTCGGCCTGCGCGAGGTCGGCAGCCAGCTGTTCACGCACCTGGTCACTGAGCATTGATGCGAAGTCCCCTCGTTTCTTCGACCGGCGCGGTTGTGGGTCGGCCGGGCAATTCTATAACGTGTTCTACATGACGGTTCAGGAGTACGACGTCGTCGTGGTGGGAAGCGGCGCCGCCGGCATGGTCGCCGCCCTCACCGCAGCGCACCAGGGACTATCCACAGTAGTCGTCGAGAAGGCCCAGCACTACGGCGGTTCCACTGCGCGGTCAGGTGGCGGTGTGTGGATCCCGAACAACGAGGTCCTCAAGCGCGACGGCGTCACCGATACCCCCGAGGCCGCCCGCACGTACCTGCACACGATCATCGGCGACGTTGTCGAACCCGAGCGCATCGACACCTACCTCAACCGCGGCCCCGAGATGCTTTCGTTCGTGCTGAAGAACTCGCCGCTGAAGATGTGCTGGGTGCCGGGTTACTCCGACTACTATCCCGAGGCGCCCGGTGGACGACCCGGCGGCCGGTCGATCGAGCCGAAGCCGTTCAATGCCAACAAGCTCGGCGCCGATTTGTCCGGCCTGGAACCGCCCTACGGCAAAGTTCCGATGAACATGGTTGTCATGCAGCAGGACTACGTCCGCCTCAACCAGCTCAAGCGTCACCCGCGGGGAGTGTTACGCAGCCTGAAGGTCGGCATACGGGCGACGTGGGGCAAGGTCACCGGTAAGAACCTGGTCGGGATGGGACGGGCGCTGATAGCGCCGTTGCGCATTGGCCTGCAGAAGGCGGGGGTCCCGGTTCGGCTGAACACCGCGTTCACCGACCTGTACGTCGAGGACGGCAGGGTTTGTGGAATCTGGGCGCGGTCCTCAGATGCGCCGGAATCGGCTGAGCCCGAACTGATTCGGGCTCGACGCGGTGTCATCCTCGGCGCAGGCGGATTCGAGCACAACGAGCAGATGCGGGTGAAGTACCAGCGTGCGCCGATCACCACCGAGTGGACGGTCGGCGCCAAGGCCAATACCGGTGACGGCATCATCGCCGCCGAGAAGCTGGGCGCCGCGCTGGACATCATGGAAGACGCGTGGTGGGGTCCGACGGTGCCGCTGGTCGACGCGCCATGGTTCGCGCTGTCGGAGCGCAACTCCCCCGGCTCGATCATCGTGAACATGTCGGGCGACCGATTCATGAACGAGTCCATGCCGTATGTCGAGGCGTGCCACCATATGTACGGCGGTGAGTATGGACAGGGCCCAGGCCCTGGCGAGAACATCCCGGCGTGGCTGGTGTTCGACCAGCGGTATCGCGACCGCTATATCTTCGCGGGACTGCAACCGGGACAACGCATTCCGAAGAAATGGCTGGAGTCGGGCGTCATCGTCACCGCCGACACGCTTGAGGAACTGGCCGCCAAGGCCGGCCTGCCTGCCGACGCTTTGAAGGCGACGGTGGAGCGATTCAACGGCTTCGCCCGCTCGGGCACCGACGAGGACTTCAGGCGCGGCGAGAGCGCATATGACCGCTACTACGGCGACCCGACCAACAAGCCGAACCCGAACCTCGGCGAGATCAGCCATGGCCCGTACTACGCGGCGAAGATGGTGCCTGGCGACCTTGGCACGAAGGGCGGCATCCGCACCGACGTCGACGGCCGCGCTCTGCGCGACGACGGTTCGGTGATCGACGGTTTGTACGCCGCGGGCAACGTTAGCGCCCCGGTGATGGGGCACACGTACCCGGGACCCGGCGGGACGATCGGTCCGGCTATGACGTTCGGATACCTTGCTGCACTTCATATCGCCGGAGCCGCTACGGCGGCGACATCAGACACCGGGAAGAGCTAATGCCGATCAATCTGGACGAGGCGCTGGGCGCCGAACTCGAGCCAGCCGAATTCTCGTGGACCAGTAGCGATATCCAGCTCTACCACCTCGGCCTCGGTGCAGGTAAGGACCCGATGGACACGCGGGAGCTGCGCTACCTGACCGACGAAACCCCCCAGGTGCTACCGACGTTCGGCAATGTCGCGCAGAGCTTCCACATGACCAAGGCGCCGACGGTGAACTTTCCCGGCATCGACATCGAGCTTGCCAGGGTGCTGCACGCCAGCGAGGCGGTCTCTGTGCCCGGTCCGGTGCCCCCGTCGGGGACCGGTATCGCGGTCACCAGGTTCACCGACATCTGGGACAAGGGCAAAGCCGCAGTCATCTGGTCGGAGACGACGGTGACCGCGCCCGACGGCACGCTGCTGTGGACACAGAAGCGGTCGATCTTCGCGCGCGGCGAAGGCGGCTTCGGCGGTGAGCGGGGTCCGTCGACGTCTTCGGAGCCATCGGAGCGCGCGCCGGACTTCGAACTCTCCATCCCGGTGTCGCCGCAGCAGGCGCTGCTGTACCGGATGTGCGGCGACCGCAATCCCCTGCATTCGGATCCCGCATTCGCTGCCGCCGCCGGTTTCCCCAGGCCGATCCTGCACGGGCTATGCACATACGGGATGACCTGCAAGGCCATAGTGGACAACCTGCTCGACGGCGACACCGCCCGGGTCGGCAGCTACGGCGCCCGGTTCGCCGGTGTGGTGTATCCCGGCGAGACGCTTAAGGCGAGCATCTGGAAGGAGGGCGACGGCTTTGCGGCCGTCGTCACCGCGCCAGAACGTGATGACGCAGTGGCGCTCGCCGGTGTGGAACTGACTCCGGCTTAGGTTGTCACAGCGCTAGACACATTCATCGCCGACCGGCTCCGCGGCATGGATCGGCGCGGTCATTGCAAAATCAACAACCAGCCAATTAGCCCCGGGGGACCCACAGCATATTGTTCACCAGTCATTGCCGATCAGGGGCCGGTTGTCCTTGCGGTTTCCCTCACCACGCGGTGGTCGGACCTGAGCGCCGCGACCGCCGGGCTCGGTCGACTATCCCAGTATTAGACCGGAAGTCGGCACGCCGGTGCCCGCGGTCACCAGCACATGCTCGACGTTGTCGACCTGATTGACCGAGGTGCCCCGAAGCTGCCGGACACCCTCGGCGATGCCGTTCATCCCGTGGATGTACGCCTCACCGAGTTGCCCGCCATGCGTATTGATCGGCAGCCTGCCGCCAATCTCGATGGCGCCGTCGGCGACGAAGTCCTTCGCCTCACCATGGTCGCAGAAACCCAACTCCTCCAACTGGATCAGCGTAAACGGGGTGAAGTGGTCATAGAGGATCGCGGTCTGGATATCGGTCGGCTTCAGACCCGACTGCGACCACAGCTGCTTCCCGACCAGCCCCATTTCGGGCAGACCCAGCTCTGGCCGGTAGTAGCTGACCATCGAGTACTGGTTGGGGCTTGACCCCTGCGAGGCGGCCTCGATGACAGCAGGCCGGTGCTTGAGATCCCTGGCCCGCTCTGGCGACGTCACGACGATCGCGACGGCGCCGTCGGTCTCCTGGCAGCAGTCGAGCAACCGCAGCGGTTCGGCGATCCACCGCGAATTCTGGTGGTCCTCAATGGTGATCGGCTTCTCGTAGAAGTATGCCTTCGGGTTCTTGGCCGCATGTTTGCGGTCGGCCACCGAGACCGCGCCGAAGTCCTTGCTCGTCGCCCCGGAAAGGTGCATGTACCGCTTGGCGATCATCGCGACCTGCGCCGCCGGCGTCGAGAGCCCGTGCGGATAGGAGAACGAGTTGTCCACGCCCGTGGAATCGGCGTTCTCGACCAAGCGCATCTGCACCTGCCCGAATCGCGTCTCCGAGCGTTCGTTGAATGCCCGGTATGCGACAACGCAATCCGCGACACCGGTCGCCACCGCGATGGCCGCCTGTTGAATCGTCGCGCAGGCGGCGCCGCCGCCGTGATGGATCTTGGAGAAGAACTTCAAGTCCCCGATGCCGGTGGCGCGCGCGACGGCGACTTCGGTGTTCGAGTCCATCGTGAAGGTCACCATGCCGTCGACATCATCGGGGGTGAGACCCGCATCATCGAGCGCATCCAGCACCGCCTCGGCCGCCAGCCGAAGCTCGCTGCGGCCCGAATTCTTCGAGAAATCGGTGGCACCGATGCCGACGATGGCCGCCTTCCCTGACAGTTCACCTGGCATCAGAAACCCCCGACGGTCAACGTCGCGGTCGCGATGACGTGATCGCCAAGACTGTTGCTGCCAATGACTTTCAGTGTGATCAACCCGTCCTCGACCGCGGTCACTTCACCCTTGAAAGTGACGGTGTCGTACGCGTACCACGGCACACCCAGACGAAGTGAGGTCGACTTGATGACCGCGTTGGGTCCCGCCCAGTCGGTGATGTAACGCTGCACCAGACCGGTGTCGGTGAGGATATTGACGAAGATATCCTTCGACCCTTTTGCCTGCGCCTTGTCGCGATCGTGGTGCACGTCTTGGTAATCGCGCGTAGCGATGGCCGTCGACACGATGAACGTCGGGTCGCCGTACAGCGACAGGTCGGGCAGCTTGGTGCCCACCTCGACGGTCACCGGAGCCGCGCCGGCGGCGACATTGGATCCGGCGCTCATGCGTCATGCTCCCATGCGTACAGCGTCCACGCTGGGCCCGAATCCCCTTCGGGAAAGTCGATATACGTTGTGCGCACTGGCATTCCGATCTCCACGGTGGCGGGGTCGACGTCGCGGAGCTCGCCGAGCATCCGAACGCCCTCTTCGAGTTCGACGAGCGCGATCACGAACGGCAACGTGCGGCCAGGCACCTTCGGGGCGTGGTGCACGACGAAGCTGAACACCGTGCCCTTGCCACTGGCCACGACGTAGTCGACCTGGGCCGTTTTGTCCTGCCACAGGGCGGGCACCGGCGGATGCTGCAGACTGCCGTCTTCACGCTTCTGAATGCGCAGTTCGTGTGCGTTGACGCCGTCCCAGAAGAACTTCGTATCGCGCGACGACGCAGGCCGCATCATCGAGGCGGCGTCGAGATCGTCAGGGACCGGAGACGCACCGGTGTCTGGATCGGCGGGCCTGAACTTCATGATGCGCCACATCATCTCGGCGACATCTTCATCACCGACTGTCCAGGTGATCTTCTGCGTGATGAAGAAACTCTCGCCAAGCGCGGTTCGCTTTGGTCCGACGACGTCGGTCAGCTCGGCGGCAACGCTGACTTCCTCACCAGGCCGCAGGTAGCGGTGGTAGGTCTGCTCACAGTTGGTCGCGACGACACCGATGTAGCCCGCATCGTCGAACAGTTCCATGATCTTGCCCAGCGGATCGTCATCAGGGCGAGATCCGCTGAGGCCGAACATCGTCCAGACCTGAATCATCGCAGGCGGAGCGACGATGCCTGGGTGACCAGCAGCCTTGGCGGCGCCCTCGTCAATGTAGATGGGGTTCTTGTCGCCCATCGCGTCGAGCCAGTGATCGACCATCGGCTGGTTGACGGGATGGCGACCCGCCCGTGGCTTGCTCTTGCCGTCGGCCTTGACCCGCTCGGCCGCCTTTTGGATGTCTTCGACGGTCATGGTCGTCCGCTCTTCGCGCAAGCGCTCATCACCGGGGTACCCTCGGCACCTTCAGTCCTGAGGCGGCAATCATCTCTCGCATGACCTCGTTCACACCTCCACCGAATGTAATGACCAGATTCCGCTTCGTCTGACTGTCGAGCCACTTCAGCAGCTCGGCTGTGTCCGGTTCGGCCGGATTGCCGTACTTGCCGACGATCTCTTCGGCCAGTCGGCCGACGTACTGAACACGCTCGGTGCCAAACACTTTGGTCGAAGCGGCGTCGGCCACGTTGATGTCGTCGCCGCCAGCGGCCACCTGCCAGTTGAGCAACTCGTTGATTCGCCAGATCGCGTGGATCTCGCCGAGCGAACGGCGCACATCCTCGTGGTCGATCGGCGTCACGCCGTTACCGCCGGGCTTGGACGCCCACGCATGAACTCGGTCGTAGATGCCCGCGAACCGGCCAGCGGGGCCGAGCATCACCCGCTCGTTGTTCAGCTGGGTGGTGATAAGCCGCCAGCCGCCGTTCTCCTCGCCGACGAGCATGTCGGCGGGAACCCGAACGTCGCTGTAATAGGTGGCATTGGTGTGGTGCGCGCCGTCGGAAAGGATCATCGGCGTCCAGGAGTAGCCGGGATCCTTCGTGTCGACGATGAGAATCGAAATTCCCTTGTGCTTCACCGCTTCCGGATCTGTCCGGCATGCCAGCCAGATGTAGTCGGCGTCATGTCCGCCGGTGGTGAAGACCTTCTGCCCGTTGACGATGTACTCGTCGCCGTGCCGAACGGCGGTGGTGCGCAAGGACGCTAGATCGGTGCCCGCCTCCGGTTCGGTGTAGCCGATTGCGAAGTGAACGTCACCGGTGAGGATCCCCGGCAGGAACTTCTTCTTCTGTGCCTCGCTGCCGAACCTCTGCAGAGTCGGCCCGACGGTCTGCAGTGTGACCGCGGGCAGCGGAACATCGGCACGGTGGGCTTCGTTGACGAAGATCTGCTGCTCGATCGGTCCGAAGCCGAGGCCGCCGAACTCCTTGGGCCAGCCGACGCCGAGCTTGCCGTCGGAGCCCATCCGCTTGATCACCGCCCGGTAGGCCTTGCCGTGCCGGTCGGCTTCCATCTCCTTGTACTCATCGGTCGAGATGAGGTTCGAAAAGTACTGCCGCATTTCGGCTTGCAGTTGCCGTTGCTCGGGTGTCAGTTCGATGAACATTGCGCTCCCACCAGATCGAGACGATGCGCTTGCCCGCCCACCAGCCGGGCCAGGTCCTTGATCGTGGAGTAATACCGGTCCATCGGATAGTCGATGTCCATACCCATGCCGCCGTGCAGATGGTGACAGATCTGCATCACCGGGGGTGCCTGCGACGCCAGCCAGTAGCCGAGGACGTCGAGATCATCGTCCGCGTCCCGACCCTCCGACAGCCGCCAAACGACCGACGTCGCCGCCAAAGTCAGTGTGCGCGAGGCGATGTAGATCTCGGCGAGCTGTGCGGCTACCGTCTGGAATGTCGAAAGCGGCTTGCCGAACTGATGTCGGCTGGCCACATAGTCGGCGGTCAGCCGCAGCGCTCCCGCGACAAGTCCGGATGCGAACGCTCCGATCGCCGCCAGCGCCAACTGGTTTACCCGGTGCACATTGGCGTCCTCGAGTACCCCGTCTGCCTCGGCGTCGGAGAACGTCACGGTGTACTCGTCGCCGCCGTTGGACGTCGGCGTTTTCGTCAACTGCACACCGTCAGCCTTCGGCGACACCACGACGACGGCGTTGTCCGCCGTCACGACAATCCACTCCGCTTGCCCCGCATACGGAACCGCGACCTTGGTGCCGTTGATCTTGCCGCCCGCAAATGTGGTGGCGGGGCGATCCGGCAGCGGCGCGCCGGGCTCGTTGAGTGCTGCGGTCAGCACCGAGCCCTTCGCGACGCCGGCCAGGTACCGATCCTGCTGTGCGTCGGACGCGAGGTCCAGCAGCACGACGGTGCCGAGGCCGAGCGTGGCCAGTGCGGGGCTGATCGTGCCATGCCTGCCGATCTCAGTCAGCGCGGTCGCCACCTCGGACAAACCGAGGCCGTCACCGCCGAGTCGCTCGGGCACGGCGAACGCCGTCACACCTCCTGCGACCAGGGCATCCCAACTGTTGTCCCGGTCCAGCACGGACGTCACGACGTCGGCGACAGCCTGCTGTTCCGGGTCCGGTGTGAAATCCACCCGAATCCTCCTTGATTCGATTGCGCGCTCAGCGCGCAGCGGCGCCGGTGTAGTCGACCTGCCAGTGCTTGATGCCGTTGAGCCACCCTGACCGTAGCCGTTCCGGCTCGCCGATCGGCTTGAGGTCCGGCATGTGGTCGGCGACCGCATTGAAGATGAGATTGATCGTCATCCTGGCGAGGTTCGCCCCGATGCAGTAATGGGCGCCGGTGCCGCCGAAGCCGACGTGCGGGTTCGGGTCGCGCAGGATGTTGAACGTGTGCGGATCCTCGAAGACCTCTTCGTCGAAGTTGGCCGACCGGTAGGACATCACCGCCCGCTGGCCCTTCTTCATCTGCACGCCGCCCAACTCGAGGTCCTCGTTTGCGGTGCGTTGAAACGCCGATACCGGTGTGGCCCAACGGATGATCTCGTCGGCCGCCGTCGAGGGGCGCTCCTTCTTGAAGAGCTCCCACTGGTCGGGGTTCTGCGTGAACGCGATCATGCCGTGGGTGATGGAGTTGCGGGTCGTCTCGTTGCCCGCAACGGCGAGCATGATCACGAAGAAACCGAATTCGTCATCGGAGAGTTTCTCCCCATCGACGTCGGCCTGGATCAGCGCCGTGACGATGTCGTCGGTCGGGTTCTTACCCCGCTCGTCCGCCATCGCCATCGCATACATGATCACCTCCATCGACGACTGCGCGGGATCGACGTCGGCGAACTCGGGATCCTCGCCGCCGGTCATCTCGTTGGACCAGCGGAACAGCTTGTCGCGGTCCTCCTGGGGCACACCGAGCAGGCCTGCGATTGCCTGCAACGGCAGCTCGCACGACACCTGCTCGACAAAGTCGCCACTACCCTCGGCTGCCGCGGTCTTCGCGATGTTCTGAGCGCGCGCGGCGAGTTCCTCTTCCAGCCGCCCGATGGCGCGTGGGGTGAACCCGCGGGAGATGATCTTGCGCAGCCGAGTGTGGTGCGGCGCATCCATGTTGAGCATCACGCTGCGCTGCAGCTCCACCTGTTCGCGTTTCATCTCCTGGGGCCAGACCGGGATCGCCCCGTTCTGCCAACTCGAGAAGACATCGCTGCGCCGCGACACCTCCTTGACATCGGCATGCTTGGTGACCAGCCAGTACCCCTTGTCCTCGAAGCCGCCAGTGCCGCCGGGCACGTCCACCCAGTGCACAGGCTCGGCCTTACGCAGCTCGGCGAGCTCCTCGACGGGTAGCCCCGCGAGATTGACGTCGGGGTCGAGGAAGTCGAAGTCGGCCGGAATGTTGGGGGGTGCCATAGATGTGAGCTCCTCGATTGCAACGTGTTCTAGTGCCAGTAAAACATGCCTCCACCGCAGATAAAAGGCAGGTCGGCATCCTCGCTTGTCAGAGTAATGAAACGTGTTCTAGCCTGACGGAATGGGTAACCCTGTCATCGTTGAAGCCACCCGCAGTCCGATCGGCAAGCGGAACGGGTGGCTATCTGGCCTGCATGCGACCGAACTATTGGGCGCCACGCAGAAGGCGCTCGTCGAGAAGGCCGGCATCGATGCCGGCGATGTCGAGCAGATCGTCGGCGGCTGCGTCACGCAGTTCGGTGAGCAGTCCAACAACATCACCAGGGTGGGCTGGCTGGTCGCCGGTCTGCCCGAGAACGTCGGCGCGATGACTGTCGACTGTCAATGCGGCAGCGGGCAGCAGGCCAACGGGTTGATCGCCGGGCTCATCGCGGCCGGCGCCATCGACATAGGGATCGCCTGTGGCATCGAGGCGATGAGCCGAGTCGGCCTCGGCGCCAACGCCGGTCCCGATCGCAACGTCCTGCGACCCGCATCGTGGGACATCGATCTGCCCGACCAGTTCACCGCCGCTGAGCGGATCGCCAAGCGGCGCGGCATCACCCGTGAGGAGATCGACCAGTTCGGCTTCGACTCGCAGCGCAAGGCCAAGCAGGCCTGGGCCGAAGGTCGCTTCGACCCGGAAATCAGCGGCATCGAGGCGCCAGTGCTCGACGAGAACAAGCAGCCCACCTCCGAGCGCCATGTGGTCACCCGCGACCAGGGCCTTCGCGACACCACGCTGGAAGGCCTTGCCTCGCTGAACCCGGTGATCGAGGGCGGCATCCACACTGCGGGCACGTCATCGCAGATCTCCGACGGTGCCGCCGCGGTGCTGTGGATGGACGAGGACAAGGCCAAGGCGCTGGGCCTGCGGCCACGGGCGCGGATCATCAGCCAGGCGCTGGTCGGCGCTGAGCCGTACTACCACCTCGACGGCCCGGTCCAATCGACGGCCAAGGTGCTCGAAAAGGCCGGCATGAAGATGGGCGACATCGACATCACCGAGATCAACGAGGCCTTCGCGTCCGTCGTGTTGTCGTGGGCGCGGGTGCACAGCCCCGACATGGACAAGGTGAACGTCAACGGCGGCGCGATCGCGCTTGGCCACCCCGTCGGCAGCACCGGCAGCAGGCTGATCACGACCGCGCTTCACGAGTTGGAGCGCACCGATCAGAGCACTGCGCTGATCACGATGTGTGCCGGCGGCGCGCTCTCGACCGGCACGATCATCGAGCGGATCTAAGAGGCCATCGCTGGGCTGGCCGCCAACAGCGTTGTCGGCCAGCCCTTCTCACTTATTTCACACCGAAGAACCGGTCGGCCGCGTTATCTAACCGGGTTCCTTCGCCAACGCCAAACACAGTCTGGATGCGGTCGACCTGGTTGTCGACGCGCTGGAGGTGCGTTTGAGTGTGAGTGCAGAACATCATGTGCGGGGGCGGGCACGGTTGCATTGGATTGGCTTGGGCCGTGCCCGAGCCGAGGCTCAAACCTGCCGCACTCATCGCCGCCGCGAGAATTGTCAAGCCCGCTAATTTCTTGACCTTTGCGAATCGAGTAGTCATTGTCACTCCTGTAGGACTCAAATTGTTGAGTTCCCCGACCTACTCTCATCACGAGTTCCACTGGCGGCTGGTTCAAAGCAGCTTCACGAAGAATCGCACGTCGGCTTGGCGCGACGGCTGCCAGGCTGCTCCGACGGCGACAGTTTGATTAGCTAGCCACGATCGGGGCTAACAGCCATTCGCAGACGTCAGTGTTGGATGCGCGGGTGAAACCGTGCCCGGATGTGGTGGATCTTGCCGTCGGTGGCGGGGATCAGGAACGTCTCCTCGACCGGGGCGACAACGCGGCGTCCGGCGAACTTCGCCTTGGTGACGACGGTGAAGGTGGCATGCACCTGGTCGCCGTCGATAGTGAATTTCCGGTCGGTTGTCGCTTCGATGATCCGGTACTGCGGGCCCGCGATTCAGGCTGCGCCGCAGGTGATTTCCGGAGAATCCGGTCTTGACGCCTTGCTCAACGCGGACGCAGTCCGGGGCGAATGGCACCGCGTCGCCGTCATGGCTCGCGAGCGCGTCGATATAGGCGTCGGCCGCCGCGATGCGGTCGGTTTCGGAAGCTGTGTCCACCAACCGAGCATAGGATGACCGCCATGGCAAAGTCTCGTCCCCGCTTCATGGACACGAAGTACGCGGACTTCTTCATCAAGTGGACGTCGAAGATCAACACCTTCATCTACCGCCGCAGCGACGGCGCAGGCTTCGGCAGCAATTTTCAGGGCATTCCGGTGGCGCTGCTGACCACGACCGGGCGCAAGAGTGGTGGGCCCAGGGTCAGCCCGCTCTATTTCCACCGCGACGGCGACACCGTGGTGGTGGCAGCGTCCAGGGGCGGCAGCGACAAGAACCCGATGTGGTACTTGAACCTCAAGGCCAATCCGAAGGTCGCGGTCCAGATCAAGAAAGAGGTGCTCGACCTGACCGCCCGTGAGGCCACCGATGAGGAACGCGCCAAGTACTGGCCGCGGCTGGTCGAGATGTACCCGACGTACAACGACTACCAGTCCTGGACCGATCGGGTGATCCCGCTGGTGGTCTGCGAGCCGTGACCGAGCGGTATGACCTGCACTTCTACTTCGATCCGGTCTGCCCGTTCGCGTGGTTGACCAGCAAGTGGGTTCGCGTGGTGGCGGCGCAGCGCGACTACAGCGTGGATTGGCGGTTCATTTCGCTGCGCATCCTCAATTCGCATATCGACTACGCCACGCACTTTCCGCCGAATTACGAGGAAGGGCACACCGCAGGACTTCGCCTGCTGCGGGTCGCCGCGCGGGTACGTGCCGAATGCGGCCGCGAGGCCGTCGGCCCGCTCTACCAGGCGATCGGCGCCCGGATCTTCGACACGTCTCGCGACATTGATCCGCTGTCGGCGTCGGACCAGGGGGCGCGACACACACTCGAGCCCGTGTTGCGCGATGCCGGCCTACCAACGGATCTCGCGGATGCGCTCGACGACCAGACGCTCGATGACGACATCCGCGCGGAGAGCGACGAGGCGCTGGCTTTGACGGGGCGTGACGTCGGGACGCCGATCCTTCATTTCCAACCACCTGGCGGCACCGCATTTTTCGGCCCTGTGATCAGCCGGCTGCCGTCGGCTGACGAAGCAGGCGAACTATGGGACCACGTCGTCGCGCTGGCAGCCTTCCCCGGCTTCGCCGAGATCAAGCGCAGCCTGCGGGAGCGACCCCAGCTGGCCAGCTTCGGTGTTGACCCCGAATCCGTTGGCAAGGAAGAGGACTGGCACGGCGGCAGCCGTCGCACCAAGAAGTAGCCATGGGCAAGGGCAGAATCCGTAACTCGAAGCTCCTTGCGCTGTTGATCAAATATTTTGCCCGCGCACACATCTGGGTCTATCGGCGGACGAACGGACGACTGGGCGCCAAGCTGCTGTGGTTTCCGGCGGCACTGGTGACAACGACGGGCCGCAGAACCGGAGAACCGCGAACGACGGCGACGCTGTATCTGCGCGACGGCGACCGCGTGGTGCTGCCAGCTTCGTTCGGCGGACGGTCAGATCACCCGGCGTGGTATCGCAACCTCAAGGCAAATCCCAATGTGGCCGTGCAAATTCGCGGCGACCACCTGCGGTTCGCCGCACGCGACGCCACCGACGAGGAACGCGACAGCTACTGGCCTCGGCTCATCCGGATTTATCCGCCCTACAAGGGATATCGCGAAGCCACTGACCGGCTAATTCCGTTGGTTGTGTGCGAGCCGGAACGCCAATCCGGCGCAATTCCTTTGCCATCGGAAGGTCTTCCGGATTAGCTGGAATCTTCCTGCGTAATTGCTGGCGCCGCGCTGCCATAATGCGGTGGATGGGGAGCGGCCTGCAGGTGCGCAGTCTCTAACTGGGGGGCTAGGCGCCGTATACCGGAACCGGCGGCCTTGCCTTGCCGAGTAGATCGGCGACGACCGGGCCGAGCTCGGCCGGATCCCACCGCGAGCCCTTGTCGACCTGGGGTCCGTGCGCCCAGCCCTCGGCCACCCGGACGATGCCGCCCTCCACCTCGAACATCTTTCCTGTCACGTCGCGGGACTCGACGCTGCCGAGCCAAACCACAAGCGGCGAAACGTTTTCCGGTGCCATCGCATCGAAGTCGGCATCCTGGGTCGCCATCATGTCGGCGAAGACGGTCTCGGTCATCCGGGTGCGCGCCGACGGCGCGATCGCGTTCACGGTGACGCCGTAGCGGCCCATCTCCGCGGCGGCCACCAGCGTCAAGGCCGCGATGCCCGCCTTGGCGGCACTGTAGTTGGCCTGTCCCACACTGCCTTGTAGCCCGGCGCCGGAACTGGTGTTGATGATGCGGGCATCGGGGGTGTTACCCGCCTTCGACTGGGCGCGCCAGTAGGCGGCAGCGTGCCGCATGGTGGCGAAGTGACCCTTGAGGTGCACGGCGGTAACGGCGTCGAACTCCTCTTCACTTGCGTTGGCGAACATGCGGTCGCGGACGATGCCCGCGTTGTTGACCAGAACGTCCAACGCGCCAAACGAGTCGACCGCCGTCTGGATGAGTCCCTCGGCCTGCGCCCAGTCCGCGACATTCGCCCCGCTGGTGACGGCTTCCCCTCCGGCGGCGGTGATCTCGTCGACTACGCCCTGCGCGGCGCTGCCGCCACCGGCGGGCGAGCCGTCCAGGCCCACGCCGATGTCGTTGACCACGACGCGCGCGCCCTCGGCGGCGAACGCCAGAGCATGTGCCCGTCCGATGCCGCCGCCGGCACCCGTCACGATGACCACGCGGCCGTCGAGCAATCCCATCCTGTTGTCTCCTTAGTTATTTGATGTCAGCGGTCGTGGTTGCCAGGTAGTGCGGCGGCTCGCCGCCGCCGTGCACCTCGAGCGATGCACCGCTGATGTAGGACGCGGCGTCAGACGCCAGGAACGCCGCGGCCCATCCGACATCGGCGGGCTTGGCCAATCTGCCGAGCGGTACGTTCTTCGAAATCGCGGCGATCGAGTCGGCGTCGCCGTAGAACAATTCAGACTGCTCCGTTTCGACCATGCCGACCACGACCGAGTTGATCCTGACCTTCGGCCCCCACTCGACTGCCAGTGTGGCGGTGAGGCTTTCGACACCCGCCTTCGCGGCGCCGTAGGCGCCAGTACCCGGGCTTGGCCTGCGGCCGCTGACGCTACCGACGTTGACGATCGATCCGCCCCGCGGCTGGGTCTGCATGTGCGTATTGGCGTGCTGCGAAACCGAGAGAGGTCCGAACAGGTTGAGTTCGATGATCTTCCTGCTGAACTTTGCGCTGGCATCCGCGGTGAGGACGTACGGCGAGCCGCCCGCGTTGTTCACCACCACATCGAGGCGCCCGTGACGCTCCACGATCGCGTCGACCATCGCCGCTACCGCGTCGTCGTCCCGCACGTCACAGGCGTGGAACTCGTACGGCAATCCCTCCACCGGGCGACGGGCGCACGCCACCACGGTCGCGCCCTGGTCGGCGAAGACCGCGCTGATTCCGGCGCCCACTCCACGGACTCCGCCGGTCACCAGAACGACCCTGTCCTTGAGGCCCAGGTTTATTTCTGAGGGGTCGGTCACCGTGCTAGGGTACCAAGCAAGTGCTTGCTTAGGTAGCGACCCTGGAGTAACTGTGCATGACGATCACCACTAATACCGTCGAGCCGGGCATCGTCTCGGTCACCGTCGACTATCCAAAGGTCAACGCCATCCCGTCGAAGGGCTGGTTCGAACTCGGCGACGCCATCACCGCCGCAGGCCGCGACCACAGCACCCACGTGATCATCCTGCGGGCCGAGGGCCGAGGCTTCAACGCAGGCGTCGACATCAAGGAGATGCAGAACACCGAGGGCTTCACCGCGCTCATCGACGCCAACCGGGGTTGCTTCCACGCGTTCCGCGCGGTGTACGAATGCGAGGTGCCGGTGGTCGCGGCGGTCAACGGCTTCTGCGTGGGCGGGGGCATCGGCTTGGTCGGCAACGCCGACGTGATCGTCGCCTCCGACGATGCGACGTTCGGGCTGCCCGAGGTGGAGCGAGGCGCGCTCGGTGCCGCTACCCACCTGTCGCGGTTGGTTCCCCAACACATGATGCGCAGGCTGTTCTTCACCGCCGCTACTGTCGACGCCGCGACGCTGCACCACTTCGGGTCGGTGCACGAGGTGGTGCCGCGCGCCGATCTGGACGAAGCGGCACTGCGGGTGGCCCGCGACATAGCCGTCAAGGACACCCGGGTGATCCGCGCCGCGAAGGAGGCGCTGAACCTGATCGACGTGCAGCGCGTCAACGCCAGTTACCGCATGGAGCAAGGCTTTACGTTCGAGCTCAACCTCGCAGGCGTCGCCGATGAGCATCGCGATGCGTTCGCGGGGACGTCCAAGGGGAAAGAATGAGCGACAAGCGGACCACACTGGACGCGGCCGTCTCCGAACTGCGGGACGGCATGACGATCGGTATCGGCGGCTGGGGTTCGCGGCGCAAGCCGATGGCGTTCGTGCGGGCCATCCTGCGCACTGGCGTCAAGGATCTGACGGTCGTCACTTACGGCGGGCCCGACCTGGGCCTGTTGTGCGCGGCGGGCAAGGTGCGGCGGGTGTACTACGGCTTCGTGTCGCTGGATTCGCCGCCGTTCTATGACCCCTGGTTCTCCAAGGCGCGAACGTCGGGTGCGATCGAGTCCCGCGAGATGGACGAGGGTATGGTGCGCTGTGGGTTACAGGCCGCTGCGCAGCGGCTGCCGTTCCTGCCGATCCGTGCCGGGCTTGGGAGCGACGTGCGTGCGTTCTGGGGTGACGAACTCAAGACGGTGAAGTCGCCGTATTCGACAGGCTCCGGTTCTCAGGCTGGCTTCGAGGAGCTCATCGCGATGCCTGCGCTGAATCTCGATGCCGCCTTCGTCCATATGAATCTCGGTGACGCGCAGGGCAACGCGGCCTACACCGGCATCGATCCCTACTTCGACGACCTGTTCCTGATGGCAGCCGAGAAGCGCTTCCTGTCGGTCGAGCGGGTGGTGCCAACCGACGAACTCGTCAAGGCCGTCCCACCGCAGGCGCTGCTGATCAACCGGATGATGGTGGACACCGTCGTCGAGGCCCCGAATGGCGCCCACTTCACGACTGCCGAACCGGACTACCGCCGCGACGAGAAGTTTCAGCGGCACTACGCCGAAGCCGCCGCGTCCGACGAGACGTGGCAGCAGTTCGTCGCTACGTATCTTTCCGGCAGCGAGGCCGACTACCAGGTCGCGGTGCGGAAGTTCGCTGAGGAGCCGTCCAAATGATGTCCGTGACCCGTGCCGAAGTGTGCTCCGTCGCGTGCGCCGAACTGTTCCGCGACGCGGGCGAGATCATGGTCAGCCCGATGGCGACGATGGTGTCGGTCGGGGCCAGGCTGGCGCGGCTGACCTTCTCGCCCGACATCGTGCTGACCGACGGCGAGGCCCGACTGCTGGCCGACACGCCCGCCATCGGCGTCGTCGGCGCGATCGAGGGCTGGATGCCGTTCGGGCGCGTGTTCGAAACGCTGGCATGGGGGCGGCGCCACGTCGTCATGGGCGCCAACCAGATTGACCGCTACGGCAACCAGAATCTGTCGGCGTTCGGACCCCTGCAGCACCCGACCCGACAGATGTTTGGTGTGCGCGGGGCACCAGGCAACACCATCAATCACGCGACGAGCTACTGGGTCGGCAACCACTCCAAGCGGGTGTTCGGCGATTCTGTCGACGTGGTGTCGGGCATCGGGTGGGACAAGGTTGACGCCGACAATCCAGCCTTCCGGTTTGTCAACGTGTTCCGGGTGGTGTCCAATCTCGGCGTCTTCGACTTCAACGGGCCCGAGCATCAGATGCGTGCGGTGTCGCTGCATCCGGGCATCTCGCCCGACGAGGTGCGGGAGAACACCTCATTCGAGGTGCACGACCTGGACTCGGCCGAACCGACCCGGCTGCCGACCGAGCGCGAACTGGAGTTGATCCGTACACAGATTGATCCGAAGTCGCTGAGGGACAAGGAAATACGATGAGTAGGCTGCGGACGCCGCTGACCGAGCTGGTCGCCATCGAGCATCCGGTGGTACAGACCGGAATGGGCTGGGTGGCAGGTGCGCGGCTGGTGTCGGCGACCGCCAACGCAGGCGGTCTCGGCATCCTGGCGTCGGCGACCATGACACTGGACGAACTTCAGACCGCGGTTACCAAGGTCAAGGCGGCGACGGATAAGCCATTCGGCATCAATATCCGCGCCGACGCAGGAGACGCGAACGACCGCATCGACCTGCTAATCCGTGAAGGCGTCAAGGTGGCGTCGTTCGCGCTGGCGCCGAAGCCGGACCTGATCGCAAAGCTCAAAGACGCAGGCGTGGTGGTGATTCCGTCGGTCGGTTTGGCCAAGCACGCTAAGAAGGTCGCCGGGTGGGGCGCCGACGCGGTGATCGTCCAGGGCGGCGAGGGCGGTGGCCATACGGGTCCGATCGCCACGACGCTATTGTTGCCTTCGGTGCTCGACGCGGTGGACATTCCGGTCGTGGCCGCAGGTGGGTTCTTCGATGGCCGAGGATTGGCCGCGGCGCTGTCTTACGGCGCCGCAGGCGTGGCCATGGGCACGCGCTTCCTGCTGACATCGGATTCGACGGTGCCCGAAGCGGTCAAGCAGCGGTACCTGCAGGCTGCGCTCGACGGCACCGTGGTGTCGACCCGCGTCGACGGCATGCCGCACCGCGTGCTGCGCACGGGGCTGGTCGAGAAGCTCGAAAGCGGCTCTCCGATCCGCGGATTCACTGCAGCGGTGCGCAATGCGCAGAAGTTCAAGAAGATGTCGGGTATGACGTGGCGGTCGATGGTCAGCGACGGCCTCGAGATGCGGCACGGCAAGGAGCTGACCTGGTCGCAGGTCGTGATGGCGGCCAACACCCCGATGCTGTTGAAAGCCGGGCTGGTCGAGGGCAACATTGACGCCGGCGTGCTGGCGTCCGGGCAGGTCGCGGGCATTCTCGACGATCTACCGTCGTGCGCCGAGCTGATCCAGTCGATCGTCAGCGACGCGGTCAAGCATCTGCAGGCGGCGGCTGCTCTCGTCGAGTGACGGCGGAGTCGAACCAATAGCACAGCGACAGCGCCACTTCGACGTCCAGTCGGTCGTCGTCGATCGGCCGGCCGCGGCGGTCGACCGCGCGCTGCACGCGGTACTTCACGGTGTTGGAATGCAGGTGTAATGCCTCTGCGGCCGCCTTGTAGCTTGATCCCGTTCCGAGGAACGTTCGTAGCGTATTCCGTAGCCGTTTGTCGCCGTCGGTAGCAGAGCCGAGCGGTCCGAGCACTTCGTGAATCCATACCGACGCCGCATCGACGTTGTTGCCCAGCAACGCCGCCAGCGCCATGCCGGTGTCACTGGCCGCCGTGAACTGGCGATCGGCCGCGCCCGATGCAGTGGCCACGGCATGGGCTGCCCGGGCCTGCTGATGCGATCGCCGGAAGCCGTCAAGACCCGGCAATGGAGTACCGGCCGCGATGTATTGGCCGTTCGCCGCGGCGAATTCGCGAAGCACCGCCACCGCGTTCGCACAGGCGGCGGTTGGCACTGGCATCCAGGCCCAGGCAGTCACCCGGTCGACCGAGATGAACAGTGAACTCGCTTTTGCACCTATAGATTCGGCGAATCTCTCCACGAACCCTTCCATTAGCGCCAATTCGTCCCCACTGGCTGATTCGCGGGACCAGAGCACGATCGCCAGGTGCACCCGCTTCAGCGGGTAGCGGATCGCGGACGTCATCGAATCGATGTCGATCTCGGCTCCTGACAGTAGTTCGCGAACCTGCCCAGCGCGTACCGTGTTCCGGTTCTCCAGCCAGCGCTCGCGCTCGTCTTGATAGACGGCAACCACCCGTTGGGAGACCTCGTCGATATATCCGAACGAGCCCGCCTCCATGAACTCGTAAACATCGAGGCTCAGTGTCGGGTCCAGCTTCGAAGCGCGGATCTCGTCGAGCACAAACTTGAGCGCCGCCCGGTGACCGAGGCGGTAGGCGCGTGTCAACGCATTTGCGGACACTTCGCGCTGCGCCAACCGTCGGGCGTACTCGAGTGCCGCCGTCGGCGGCTCTATGCGTTCGACCGGAATACCGTTTCGAACCGCGGAGAAGAACGTGTCGATGTTTCCCGCGACAGTATCGCGCAGCAGCTGCAGCAGCTGCTCGTCTCCGCGCAGTTCGAAGATGTCGGCGACCAACAATTTCTGGACGGAGGACGTGATGTCGTCCAACCTGTCTCCGAGCCGGCTGGTGATCGCCGCCGCGTGCTTGATGATCGCATCTTCCCTGCTGTCACCGTTCGCCACGAACAAACCGTAGATCGCGGCCGGTGGCGGTGGACCAGTTTGGTGGACTAAGGAACTTGGCTCCTGAAGCCAAAGCATCGGCGAAAGTTGGGCGGTCGGGCACGTAGCCGAACCGCGGCGGCCTCCGTACGTTTGAGTCGAACCGAACGCAGACACCTACAGCAAACGGTTGGCCTCCGCAGACGCGGGTTCGCGTCTCGAAATCGTTGAATTCCACCCCGCCCGCACGGCGGAGAAATGAGAGGAACCATGCTTGCACCCCTGTTGACCATGCTGCTCGTCTTGTCGCCGCTGCTGCTCCCGTTGACCATCTCTGGGTTCCACGCCTTCACCGACCGGCGGCGCAGCGCGGCGTGATGCCGACATCTCTGGTAGCACACTGTTTTTCGCGCAAGTCAGCCCCGCCAAAGTGCGGGCTTCGACGTATGCCAGTCTACGTCGATCGATCTGGTCAAACGACCAATCCGGCGATATCGCCGGCGCACACTGGCAATCATCCATCGCGCTCGACCACATATTTTCGCCTGCGTAAATGCAGAAACTTCCCGGTCAGCCAGCAAAGGAGTCAACGATGAGCACAACAAACCTGACAGACCTCGACAGCCTCGACTTGGCCGACCCCACGGTCTGGGACGACGGCCCTCCCTACGAACTGTTCGCTCGGATGCAGCGCGAGGCACCAGTGCACTTCAGTGCACAGAAGACGGCGCCCGGCGAAGGCGGCTTCTGGTCGATCACCCGCGCCGAAGACGTGCGAACGGTGACCCGCGACTACCGGACGTTCTCCTCCGAGCGCCGCGGCATCTTCAACGTCGACGACATCGGGGTGCCGCTGGATCTGCAACGGCTGCAGATGATCTCGCAAGATCCCCCCCGCCACGACCGGTTCAAGGCGTTGGTGATCAAGGAATTCACCCCCGAAGCCGTCGCCGAACACGACGGGGCGATCGGCCAGATCATCGACCGCGTACTCGACAGTGTTGCCGATCGAGAGCGCTTCGACCTGGTGGCCGATGTCGCGCGGCCCATTCCTGCGCGGGTGATCGGCTCGATGCTGGGCACCCCACCGGAGGACGACGCCACGCTGGTGCACTGGACGAATGTGTTCACCGCGTTCGAAGACCCGGCGATCCGCGAGCAGTGGACCGACACCCAGGCAATCGTCGAGGAGATCGTCACCTACATGAACGCGGAAATGGACAAGCGCCGCGCGGAGCCGCGCGACGACTTGATCACCGCGTTGATGAACGCCGAGGTGGACGGCGAGAAGCTCAACGAGCTGGAACTCGCGACATTCTTTACGTTGCTGATGTCTGCCGGCAATGACTCGACCCGGGCGACCTACAGCGCGACGATGCTTGCCCTGCTGCAGGATCCCGAGCAGCTCGCCCTGCTGCGTGAGCGTCCGGAGTTGATCGAAGCCGCCGTCGAGGAGGCATTGCGGTGCTTCCCCCCGTTCGCGTTCATGGCGCGCGCCGCCAACAACGACGTCGAGATGCACGGACAGACGATCAAGGAGAACGACAGGGTCCTGCTCTGGTACCTGGCGTCCAACCGCGACGAAAGCGTCTTTGAGAATCCGCACAAGTTCGATATCACCCGCGAGGGCTTGGATCAGCACCAGGCATTCGGCGGCCGGGGCAAGCATTTCTGTCTGGGCGCCAACCTCGCTCGCCTCGAGCTGAAGCTGTGGATCCAGAAGACGATTGAGCGATTCCCCGACCTTGCGTTGGACGGCGAACCGACCCGGGTGCGGGCGCTCTTCCTCAACCAGTACAACTCGATTCCTGTGCGGAGAACGTAGATGAGCCGCTTGCGCGAAGAACAGAGGACATCGTGACCATTACCGAGCAGCCGACCCGCAGCAGGGCCGCCTACCGGGAAGTCGAGGTCGACCTCGAGGTACGACAACGCGAGGTATCCGCCGACGGTGTGGTCACTTTGACGCTCGCCGAACCCAACGGCGCAGACCTGCCGGAGTGGACGCCAGGCGCGCACATCGACCTCGTGATGACACCGTCGCTGGTGCGCCAGTATTCCCTGTGCGGCGAAACGGCCAATCGTTCCGAGTGGCGTGTCGGCGTCCTTCTCGATCCGAACAGTCGCGGCGGCTCCCAGTTCGTCCACGACAAGCTCCACGAAGGCACCTCGATCCGAGTCCGCGGTCCGCGCAACCATTTCCCGTTGGTGAGTTCACCGCGCTACCAGTTCGTCGCCGGTGGCATCGGCATCACGCCGATGCTGCCGATGATCGAAGCGGCGGAAGCCATCGGCGCCGACTGGCACCTGCTCTATGGCGGGAGGACGCGGGCGTCGATGGCCTTCATCGACACGTTGACCGACCGCGGCGAGCGCGTGACCATCTGCGCACGCGATGAGCAGGCGGACGGCTTCCGGACGAACCTGGCGGGGCTGCTCGAAGTGGTGCAGGACAACACTCTGGTGTACTGCTGCGGACCCGAGGGCTTGTTGCAGGCAATCGAGGAGGCCAGCAGTCACTGGCCCGGCGACAGTCTGCACGTGGAACGGTTCTCGGCCAAGGCGCTCGAGGAACCGTCGCCGGATGCACTGCAGTCATTCGAAGTGGAATGCCAACGCTCCGGCGTGGTTCTTACTGTGCCGCAAGACAAATCGATCTACGAGGCAGCAGAGGAAGCCGGCGTCGACGTGCTCGGGTCGTGCATGGAAGGTGTCTGTGGCACGTGCGAATGCGACGTCCTCGAGGGCGAACCAGAACACCGCGACTCCGTGTTGAACGAGGCCGAGAAGGCCAGGAACGAATCGATCATGATCTGCGTCTCACGCTCCCGCTCGGAAAGGCTGGTGTTGGACCTATGAGACCTAACTACCCAGTCAACTGCTGGTATGTCGCCGCGATGAGCGAGGACGTCGGCCAGGGTTTGTTGTCGCGTCGACTGCTCGACAGACCCGTGGTGCTGTATCGCCGTGGATCGGGCGACATCGTCGCGATGGAGGACCGGTGCATCCATCGGGCCTATCCCCTTTCGGCCGGCCGACGCGAGGGCGATCGCGTGGTGTGTGGCTACCACGGCTTCAGCTACGACCCCGACGGCTGTCTGGTCGCTGTGCCCTCGCAGGAGAACGTCCCGCCCGGCGGGCGGGTTCGCACCTACCCCATCCACGAGCAGTCGCCATTCGTCTGGATCTGGTTGGGTGACCCAGGATCCGCGGCACTGCGCCCGCCGCCGCGAGTCCCCTGGTACGCCGATGGGGCGCGCTGGGCGAGCACCACCGAGGTGTTGCGCGTCGAGGCCAACTACCTCCTGCTGCACGAGCACTACCTCGACCTCACGGACGTATTCGCGGTGCACCCGGAGGTCGTGCCTCCGGACATCGAGGTGCTTCCACCACTCGATGAGGTCGAAGTGTCCGAACGGTCGGTCTCCTACTCCAGGACGACCCCTCCCAGCCGGCTCGCCGCCTGGGAAGCCGAGGCCACCGGGCTGCCGGCCGATACCGCCGGCATCCGGCGGGAGGAAGGGACCTTCGTCTCACCGGCCCTGCACGTCCAGCATTACGTCATCGATCCCGACAGCGGAAGCTCTTACGAGCTTCTGCGGATTCAGGGGTTCACGCCCGAATCCCCCGCAGCGACCCACGTCTTTCTGCAAATGGCTCGCACGTATGCGATCGACAATGACGGCGCAGGCGAGTTTCTCCGCACGATGTTTCACGACTGGGCGATGCGCGACGCGACGGTCTTGGAGACGGTGCAACGCGGCCTCGGCGAGGCGACTTCGTCCCGTCGCGACATCAACGTGAAAGCGGACCGCGCCGCGGTGCGGGCACGCCGCATCGCGATGGAGATGGTCGACGAGGAATCGGGCCGTTTCGCGCTGCGAGCGATGTTGACCTCGTCTAATTGACGACGGCTAAAGCTTTTTGGGCAACATCGACATTGACGACGCTTGGCGTCCTAGGGTTCTGGCCATGAAGATGAACGCCGCCGTGTTGTGGGATGTCAATCAGGAATGGAGTGTCGAGGAGGTCGAACTCGACGGTCCAAAGGACGGCGAGGTCCTGGTGTCGTTCGAGGCCACCGGACTGTGCCATTCCGATCACCACGTCCGCACCGGCGACCTCGCCGGCGTGCCGATGCCCATCATCGGCGGCCACGAGGGCGCGGGCATCGTGCAGGAGGTCGGACCCGGTGTTAGTGACTTGAGTGTTGGTGACCACGTCGTGGCGTCCTTCCTGCCGGCATGTGGACGCTGCCGCTGGTGCGCGACCGGACACCAGAACCTGTGCGACCTTGGCGCACTCATCTTGGCCGGGACGCAGATCGACGGCACCTACCGGCGGCATACGCGGGGCCACGACGTCGGCGCTGCATCACTGCTGGGGACGTTCGCGCAGTACGGCACGGTACCCGAGGCGTCGGTGGTCAAGATCGACGATGACCTGCCGTTGTCTCGTGCCTGCCTTCTGGGCTGCGGGATCACCACGGGATGGGGATCAGCGGTCAACACCGCCGACGTCACGCCGGGCGACACGGTTGTGGTGATCGGCTGCGGTGGTATCGGCAGCGGTGCGATCCAGGGTGCACGGCTTGCCGGCGCGGAGAAGATCGTTGTGGTCGACATTGTCGAAGACAAGCGCGACAAGGCTTTCCAGTTCGGTGCCAGCCATTTCGTCACCTCGATGCCGGAGGCCACGGCGTTGGTGGCGGAGTTGACAAAAGGAGTGATGGCGGACTCGGCGCTGCTGACCGTCGGGGTGGCGAAGGGCCCGATGATCGGCGAGGCGCTCGACATCGTCCGGAAGGGCGGCGCGGTGGTGTTGACGGCGATCGCGTCGATGGCCGACGTGACACCTACACTGCCGATGGCGTTCTTCACGCTCTTCCAGAAGCGCCTGCTCGGCAGCCTCTACGGCGAGGCCAACCCCCGTGCGGACATCCCCAGGCTGCTCAGCCTCTACCGCGAGGGCAAGCTACTGCTCGACGAGACGGTCACCGCCGAGTACAAGCTCAACGACATCAACGATGCCTACGACGACATGCTCGCCGGTCGCAACATCCGCGGCGTCGTCATCCACGATCACTGAACTCTCCGACTAAAGCCGCTCGATGATCGTGACGTTGGCAGTGCCACCGCCCTCGCACATCGTCTGCAGGCCGTAGCGACCGCCGGTGCGCTCCAACGTGTTCAGCATGGTGGCGAAGAGCTTGGCGCCGGTCGCACCGAGGGGATGACCGAGGGCGATCGCTCCGCCGCTGGGGTTGACCTTGGCGTGGTCGGCCTTGGTCTCCTTGAGCCACGCCATGACGACGGGCGCGAACGCCTCGTTGATCTCGACGGTGTCGATGTCGTCGATCGACAGGCCCGTTTTCTCCAACGCGTAATGCGTCGCGGGAATCGGCCCCGTCAGCATGAACACCGGGTCGGCGCCACGGGCGCTGATGTGGTGGATACGCGCACGCGGCCGCAGCCCGTGATCCTTGACGGCCTGCTCAGACGCGAGCAGCACCGCGCTGGCCCCGTCGGAGATCTGGCTGGCCATTGCGGCGGTCAACCTGCCGCCATCGACGAGGGTCTTGAGTCCCGCCATCTTCTCCAGCGAGGTCTCGCGCGGCCCCTCGTCGGTGACAAAGCCGGCCCCGTCGACCTGGACGGGGATGATCTCGTTCTCGAAGTGCCCGGACCGGATCGCTTCCTGCGCGCGCTGGTGGCTGGCGAGCGAGTACTCCTCCATCTCCTCACGCGAGATGTTCCACTTCTCGGCGATCAATTCCGAGCCGCGGAACTGTGAGATCTCCTGATCGCCGTAGCGATGCAGCCAGCTTTTGGATTCGTTGGTCGGCGACGTGAACCCGAACTGCTCGCCGACGATCATCGCCGATGAGATCGGGATCTGGCTCATGTTCTGCATGCCGCCTGCGACGATCAGGTCGGCGGTGCCGGACATAATCGCTTGTGCACCAAAGGAAATCGCTTGCTGACTCGAACCGCACTGCCGGTCCACGGTGACACCTGGCACCTCTTCCGGATATCCAGCGGCCAGCCACGACAGTCTGGCGATATTGCCCGCCTGGCCGCCGATGGCATCGACGCATCCTGCGATCACGTCGTCGACAGCGCCTGGATCGACGTTGACGCGATCGAACAGCCCGCGCCATGCCGCGGCCCCGAGGTCGACGGGATGCACGCCGGCGAGCGAACCATTTCGCTTGCCGACGGCGGTGCGCACGGCGTCGATGACATATGCCTCAGGCATGAGAAGCTCCTTCTTTGGTGATGCCGCCGAGAACGATGGACAGGTAGTGTCGGCCGACTTCTTCGGCCGTCAGCGGGCCGCCCGGCTGATACCAGCGGACCGAAACCCATGTGGTGTCGCGGATGAACCGGTAGACCAGGTCGACGTCGATGTCGGGCCTGAAGTAGCCCTCCTTGACTCCCTGGTTGAGCAGGTCTAACCACATCTTGCGTTGCTCTTTGTTGCGTTCCTCCACGTAGAAGAACCGCTCCTGCGACGACAGCCGCTTGGCCTCATCCTGGTAGATGACCACCTGCGAATGCCGGTCCGCGATCGCCTCGAACGACGCCATGAACAAACCCTTGAGCCGCTCCAGCGGATTCGATTCCGTCGCAACGATTTCCTGATACCGCTCGAACAACCAGTCGAGGAAGCCGCGCAGCAGCTCGTCGACCATCTCTTCCTTGGACGAGAAGTGGTGATACAGGCTGCCGGACAGGATGCCCGCGGAGTCCGCGATGTCACGGACGGTGGTGGCCCGCAGTCCGCGCTCGGCGAACATCGTCGCGGCGAGTTCTAGAAGCTCGTCGCGGCGGCTCGCCGGCGGACTGGGCGATTCCTCCACCATCTGCCGAGCTTATCAACCAAGCGCTTGCTAGGTCACTATTGGGTGGTCAACGAGGCACGTCGGCCCGTCAGGCGAGGTCGCTGATCTTGGTGCCCTGTTTGTCGGCGGGCTGGCAGAGTCGGTTGAGTAGCGTTCGTTTGTCGTCTACATCACCGGTCGAGGCATTGCGGGCCTCGCGTTGTTTAAGCATCTTGGCCACGGCGGCGTCCCTGTCGTTGACCCTCATGGCGAGGAAGTCCTTGCAGGTGGTGTCGCCGCCGTTGTTGCTGGCGCCAGAGCAACCGCTCATCAGGACCGTCGCGCACGCAGCGGCTGCCACGGCAACCGATAATCGCTTCATCGCCACTCAGGCGCGCTGGTTCGACACCGAAATCACTTCTCCAGTCAGGTAACTGGAGTAGTCACTGGCCAGGAACGCGATGGTGGCCGCCACTTCCCACGGCTCCGCCGCCCGGCCGAACGCCTCGACCGACGACAGTTGGTCCAACAACTCCGAGCTGCTCGTCTTCTCGAGGAACTTGTGCCTGGCGATACTCGGCGACACCGCGTTGATCCGGACGCCGAACTCCACGGCTTCGATTGCGCTGCAACGGGTCAGGGCCATCACACCCGCCTTGGCCGCAGCGTAATGCGACTGCGAGTGCTGCGCCCGCCACCCCAGCACGCTGGCGTTGTTGACGATCACCCCACCATGGTCGGCGTCGCGGAAATACCGCAGCGCGGCGCGGGTCGCACGCATCGTCGACGTCAGGGTCACGTTGAGCACTCGATCCCACTCTTCGTCGGTCATGTCGACCACCGGCGTCGTACCGCCAAGGCCCGCGTTGTTCACCAACACGTCCAGCCGACCCATCCGCGCGGTCGTCGATGAGATCAGCGCGTCGACGTGCTCGGTGGACGTCACATCACACACCACGCTCTCGACCCGGCCGAGCCCGAGTTCGGCCAGCTGGTCGCGGGTCTCGCCAAGCCTGCGTTCGTGATGGTCGGAGACAACGACGTCGGCGCCCTCGGCCAATGCGCGACGCGCGACCGCGGACCCGATCCCCGTGCCCGCCGCAGCCGTGACGACGACGACCTTGCCGTTCAGAAGGCCGTGCCCCTCAATCTCTTTCGGCGTGTCGGCCAGGCTCATCCCTTGACCTCTCTGGGTAGGCCGAGCACTCGCTCGGCGATGATGTTGCGCTGGATTTCGTTGGACCCGCCGTAGATGGTGTCCGCTCGGGTGAACAGGTAAAGGTGCTGCCACACGTCGAAATCGCCGTCTTTGGCCACCAGACCGGTCTTGCCTGCGATGTCCATCGCCAGCTCGCCAAGGTCGCGATGCCAGTTGGCCCACAACAGCTTCGACACGTTGTCCTGGCCTGGCTGCTCCACGTCCATCGTCGCCAGCGCATACGAGCGCATCGACTGCAGACCCACCCACGACCGGGTCAACCTCTCCCGGATCAATGGATCGTCGTCGGCGCCGGTGCGTTTCGCCACCTCCACCAGGTTGGAAAGCTCACGCGCGTAACGAATCTGCTGACCCAGCGTCGACACACCACGCTCGAACGTCAGCGTCCCCATCGCGACCCGCCACCCGTCGCCTGGCTCGCCGACCACAAGATCGGCATCGGTGCGGGCGTCGTCGAAGAACACCTCGTTGAAATCCGCCGTCCCCGTCAACTGCACGATCGGGCGGATCTCCACACTGGGCTGGTCCAGCGGCACGAGGAGATACGACAGTCCCGCATGGCGTTTGGAGCCCTTCTCGGTGCGCGCCACGACAAAGCACCACTGCGACAGGTGCGCCATCGACGTCCACACCTTCTGGCCGTTGATCACCCAGTGGTCGCCGTCGAGCTCGGCGGTCGTCGACACGTTGGCCAGGTCGCTTCCCGCACCGGGCTCCGAGTAACCCTGACACCAGAGCTCGGTCACGTCGAGGATCTTCGGCAGGAAGCGCCTCTTCTGCTCTTCGGTGCCGAACGCGATCAGCGTCGGCCCCAGCAGCTCCTCGCCGAAGTGGTTGACTTTATGGGGCGCGTCCGCGCGGGCGTATTCCTCATAGAACGCGACCCGGTGGGCGACCGAAAGGCCCCGGCCGCCGTGCTCGACCGGCCAGCCCAGGCAGGTCAGACCGGCCGACGCCAGAAGCTGGTTCCATGCCCGCCGCTCATCGAAGGCCTCGTCCTCGCGTCCCGGGGCACCGAGGCCTTTGAGTGCGGCGAATTCGCCGACGAGGTTGGCGGCGAGCCAGTCACGGACCTCGGCCCTGAACTCCTGGACCTCTATCACCCCTGTAGGCTAACCTACCAAGCACTTGCTTTGTTAGAGGAGCATCAATGACGAGCCAGCCGCGGACCATTCCGCAGGTCCTGGACCGGATTGCCGATCAATACTCTGAACATGACGCGCTGGTCGCTGCCGGCGGTGCCGGCGATCCCGCCGGGGTGGATCGCCGGCTGACCTTCGCCGAGCTGCGCGACGAGGTCCGCCGCGCCGCTGCGGCGATGATCGACCTCGGCGTCAACGCAGGAGACCGGGTCGCGATCTGGTCCCCAAACACCTGGCACTGGGTGGTCGCGTGCCTGGCGACGACCTACGCGGGCGGCGTGCTCGTGCCGCTGAACACCCGCTACACCGCCAGCGAGGCCACCGACATCCTGGCCCGTACCGCCGCACCGCTGCTATTTGCATCCGGCGAGTTCCTCGGCGCCGACAAGGCCGCTTCGGTCGATCGCGACGCGCTGCCGGACCTTCGGCATGTTGTCCGGGTGCCGATCGAGAAGAGCGACGGAACGTGGGACGACTTCATGTCGCGCGGCGCCAACCTCGACTCGGCCGACGCGCGCGCTGCGGCCGTGAAGCCCGATGACGTCTCCGACATCCTCTTCACCTCCGGCACCACCGGTCGAAGCAAGGGCGCGCTGTGTGCGCACCGTCAGTCGCTCGCCGGGTCGGCTGCCTGGGCGGAGTGCGGCCAAATCACCAGCGACGACCGCTACCTTTGCATCAATCCGTTCTTCCACAACTTCGGCTACAAGGCCGGAATCCTGGCGTGCCTGCAGACAGGGGCAACGCTGATCCCTCAGCTGACGTTCGACCCCGAGCAGGCCATGCGGATGGTGACCGACCAACGCATCACCGTGCTGCCCGGCCCACCGACGATCTACCAAGTGCTGCTTGACCACCCCAAGCGAGGCGACTACGACCTGACCTCGCTGCGGTTCGCGGTCACCGGTGCGGCGGTCGTTCCGGTCGTGTTGATCGAACGGATGCAGACCGAACTCGACATCGACATCGTGCTCACCGCCTACGGCCTGACCGAGGCGAACGGCTTCGGGACCATGTGCACGGCCGATGACGACGCAGTCACCGTGGCAACCACGTGCGGCCGGCCGATCGCGGAGTTCGAACTGCGCATCGGCGAACATGACGAGGTGCTGTTGCGTGGTCCCAATGTGATGTTGGGCTATCTGGACGACCCGGAGGCCACCGCCGCTGCGATCGACTCGGATGGCTGGCTGCACACCGGTGACGTGGGCCGCGTTGACGAAGCCGGGAACCTGAGCATCACCGACCGGCTGAAGGACATGTACATCAGCGGCGGCTTCAACGTGTACCCGGCCGAGGTCGAGCAGGTATTGGCGCGGCTGGACGGCGTCGTCGAGTCTGCGGTCATCGGCGTGCCCGACGAGCGGCTCGGCGAGGTCGGCAAGGCATTCGTGGTGGCCAAGCCGGAAGCGAAACTGAACGCTGAGACGGTAATCGCCTACACACGTGAGCATTTGGCGAAGTTCAAGACACCGACAACGGTGGAGTTCCTCGACGTGCTGCCGCGCAATCCGGGCGGCAAGGTGGTCAAACCGCTGTTAAGAGAAAGAGCGTGATGGACCTGAATTTTGACGACGCGACGCTCGCGTTCCAGGCCGAGGTACGCAATTTCCTTGCGGTGAACAAGGAGTCGTTCCCGACGAAGTCGTATGACACGGCCGAGGGCTTCCAGCAGCATCGGCGCTGGGACAAGACGCTTTTCGACGGCGGCCTGTCGGTGATCACCTGGCCCGAGCGCTACGGCGGCCGCGACGCGACCCTGTTGCAGTGGGTCGTGTACGAGGAGGAGTACTTCCGCGCCGGTGCGCCAGGACGCGCCAGCGCCAACGGCACGTCGATGCTTGCGCCGACGCTGTTCGCGCACGGCACCGAAGAGCAGTTGGATCGGGTGCTGCCGAAGATGGCCAGTGGCGAGGAGATCTGGGCGCAGGCGTGGTCGGAGCCGGAGTCGGGCAGCGACCTGGCGTCGCTGCGATCAACGGCGACCAAGACAGACGGCGGCTGGCTGCTCAACGGCCAGAAGATATGGAGTTCTCGAGCACCATTCGGCGAGAGGGCTTTCGGGCTGTTCCGTTCCGACCCCGAGGCCGAGCGCCACCGCGGGCTCACCTACTTCATGTTCGACCTGAAGGCCAAGGGCATCACCGTCAGGCCCATCGCGCAGCTGGGTGGTGATACCGGCTTCGGCGAGATCTTCCTCGACGACGTCTTCGTGCCCGACCACGACGTGATCGGCGCAGTGCACGACGGCTGGCGCGCCGCGATGAGCACGTCGAGCAACGAGCGCGGCATGTCGCTGCGCAGCCCGGCCCGCTTCCTGGCGCCAGCCGAACGGCTTGTTGCGCAATGGAAAGCCAATCCGGACGAGGCGTTCGCGGACCGTGTTGCCGATGCCTGGATCAAGGCGCAGGCCTATCGGCTGCACACCTTCGGGACCGTCACCCGGGTGGCTGGCGGCGGTGAGCTCGGTGCCGAGTCGTCGGTGACCAAGGTGTTCTGGTCGGACCTCGACGTCGCGCTGCATCAGACGGCGCTCGACCTGCGCGGAGCCGACGGAGAGCTCGCCGACTCGTGGACCGACGGGTTGTTGTTCGCGCTCGGCGGCCCGATCTACGCGGGCACCAACGAGATTCAACGCAACATCATCGCCGAGCGGCTGCTGGGCCTGCCGCGGGAGAACGCACAATGATATTCGATCTAGACGAACAGCAGCGCGACTTTGCCGCGAGCATCGACGCGGCGCTGGCCGCCGCCGATTTGCCTGCCGCGGTGAGGGCGTGGGCCGCGGGCGACACCGCACCGGGCCGCAAGGTGTGGGCACAGCTGACCGACCTGGGTGTCACCGCGTTAGCGGTGCCGGAGAAGTTCGACGGCATCGATGCGCACCCGGTCGATCTCGTGGTCGCCGCCGAGCGACTTGGGCGCTGGTGCGTACCCGGCCCTGTCACCGAATCCATTGCCGTGGCGCCGATTCTGCTCGCCGACGACGACCGCAGCGCCGCGCTGGCCGCAGGTGAGCTGATCGCCACGGTCACGATGCCGCCGCAGGTACCGCGGGCAGTGGACGCCGATGCGGCGGGCCTGATCCTGGTGGCCGCCGACGGTACCGTGCGTGACGGCGCCGCGGGCGAGCAGCACGAGTCCGTCGACCCGAGCCGAAAGCTGTTCGATATCAGCGCCTCCGGTGAACCTCGGCCCGCCGATGTCGCCCGTGCCTACGAGTACGGCGCGCTCACCACCGCCGCGCAATTGGTCGGCGCAGGGCAGGCACTGCTCGACGCGTCGGTCGAATACGCCAAGCAGCGAAGCCAATTCGGCAAGGTGATCGGCACCTATCAGGCCATCAAACACAAACTCGCCGACGTACACATCGCGATCGAGCTGGCGCGGCCGCTGGTCTACGGTGCGGCGCTGTCGCTGGCTGACAGCGCATCGGAAACTGCGCGTGACGTCAGCGCCGCCAAGGTCGCCGCGTCCGATGCCGCGCTGCTGGCGGCGCGCTCGGCGCTGCAGACGCACGGCGCGATCGGTTTCACGCAGGAGCACGATCTGTCGCTGTGGCTGCTGCGGGTGCAGGCCCTGCGCTCGGCATGGGGCGACCCGACATGGCACCGCCGCCGAGTATTGGAGGCCCTCTCGTGACAGAAGAACGGGAATTGCTGCGCGAGACCGTCGCGGCCCTCGTCGACAAGCACGCGTCGCCCGCGGCGGTACGTGAGGCGATGGCGTCCGAACGCGGCTACGACGAGTCGCTGTGGAAGCTGTTGTGCGAGCAAGTCGGCGCGGCCGCGCTGGTGGTGCCCGAGGCTCTTGGCGGTGCAGGCGGCGAACTCGCCGACGCGGCGGTCGTGCTCGAGGAGCTCGGCAAGGCGTTGGTGCCGACGCCGCTGCTCGGCACCACGCTGGCCGAGCTCGCCTTGCTTGCCGCGGACGAGCCCGACACGGACGCGTTGGCGCGGCTCGTTGAGGGCGCATCCATCGGGGCCGCGGTGTTCGACCCCGACTACGTGGTCAACGGCGACATCGCCGACATAGTGATCGCGGCCACGGGCACAACGCTGAGCCGATGGACGAATTTCACCGCGCACCGAATCGAGACGATGGATCTGACGCGCCGACTCGGACGGATCGAGCCCACCGACGCCGCGGACATCGGCACCGATCCTGGGCTCGCCGACATCGCCGCGATCCTGCTGGCCGCCGAGCAGGTCGGCGCCGCCACGAGGTGTCTGGACCTGACCGTGGAATACACCAAGGACCGTGTCCAGTTCGGCCGTCCCATCGGCAGCTTCCAGGCGCTCAAACACCGGATGGCGGACCTGTATGTGGCCGTCCAGTCGGCGCGGGCCGTCGTCAACGAGGCAGTGGCCGAGCCGTCGGCAACATCGGCAGCGCTGGCGCGGGTCACGGCCAGCGAGGCGTTCTCCAAGGTGGCCGCCGAGGCCGTTCAGATGCACGGCGGGATCGCCATCACCTGGGAACACGACATCCAGCTGTACTTCAAGCGGGCCCATGGAAGTGCCCAGTTGCTTGGACCCCCGCAGGAGCACCTGCGCCGCCTTGAATCCGAAGTCCTCTAGCGTTACTCAGGTGAGCGTTGCGTTGCGGGCCGGGATTCCGCCGTTCTATGTGATGGACGTATGGCTGGCCGCCGCGGAGCGCCAACGCACACACGGCGACCTGGTGAACCTGTCGGCAGGCCAGCCGAGCGCGGGTGCCCCCGCAGCCGTGCGGGCAGCGGCGAAAGTGGCGTTGGACACCACCGTTCTCGGCTACACCGTGGCGCTGGGCATCCCCGAGTTGCGCCACGCGATCGCGGCCTCTTACGCAGACCGGCACGGGCTTGCCGTCGACGCAAGCGACGTCGTGATCACCACCGGGTCGAGCGGCGGATTCCTGTTGGCGTTCCTTGCGTGCTTCGACGTCGGCGACCGGGTGGCGATCGCCAGCCCCGGCTACCCGTGCTACCGCAACATCCTGTCGGCGCTGGGTTGTGAGGTCGTCGAAATCCCCTGCGGGCCCGACACCCGATTCCAGCCGACGGCCCAGATGCTCGCGGATCTGGATCCGCCGCTGCAGGGCGTGATCGTGGCAAGCCCGGCCAACCCGACCGGGACGGTGATACCACCAGAGGAGCTGACCGCGATCGCCTCGTGGTGCGAACAGTCAGGGGTTCGCCTGATCAGCGACGAGGTGTACCACGGCCTGGTGTATGAGGGCGCACCCGAGACCAGCTGCGCGTGGCAGACATCGCGAGATGCCGTGGTGGCCAACAGCTTTTCGAAGTACTTCGCAATGACCGGGTGGCGACTGGGCTGGCTGCTGGTCCCGCAGGAGTTGCAGCGGGCGGTGGACTGCCTGACCGGAAACTTCACCATTTGCCCGCCCGTCCTATCACAGGTCGCCGCCGTCGCGGCGTTCACACCTGAATCCGTCGCAGAGGCGGATGCGCTCCTGCATCATTACGCGGCCAACCGGCGGCTGCTGCTCGACGGGCTGCGCTCGATCGGCATCGACCGCCTTGCCCCGACCGACGGCGCGTTCTACGTCTATGCCGACGTCTCGCACCTGACCACGGACTCGCTATCGTTTTGCTCGAAGCTGTTGAACGACACCGGTGTTGCGATAGCGCCTGGTATCGACTTCGACACAGTTCGCGGTGGATCCTGCGTTCGGCTGTCGTTCGCCGGCCCAACGAGCGACATCGAAGAAGCGTTGCGCCGCATCGGGTCCTGGCTCAACTAACCGCGCTTCAGAAGGGTGGTGGTTGGTAGTTGGCGGCGAGCCAGGCTTGGCGTTGGCGTTGTTCTTCGGCGATGAGTTCGGTTCTCTCGCGGCGCTCAGCGTTGACGCGGTCACGGCGATTCTGCTCGCGGGTGTGCTTTCGCCGCGGCATCATTGCCCATCGGTCGGTTTCCGGCTCGGCAAGCGCCGGCGGGATCGGCAACTGACCGGTGGGCTGGCCCAGTATGGGGAACATGCTCGCACCGTGCGCTTCGGTGGTGTAGACGTGTCCGGTCGGGGCGGTGAGAATGATTGTGCCATCGGGCATCTGCTGCTCTGTCCACCCAACGAGGCTGGCGTAGAACGTCTTGATCAAATGATGGATGCGACAATAATGCTTGAGATCTGAGGCATGCGTCACCCCGGCTGGGTAAGGCACCGTGTGGTCGACGTCGCACCTCTCTACCGGTCTGTCGCAGCCCGGCCACCGGCACGTCAAATCCCGCCACGCCACGAAATCGGCCAGCTTCTCTGAGGGCCGGTACCGCGATTCGGGCGGCGTTGCGTCGGTGGGCACCACCACCGGCGTGAGCGTTGCCGTGGTGGCCAGCTCGCGCACCTCTTCGGCTGGCAGGATCCCAAACCCGGGGAGATACCCGGGCGCATCACTGGCCCCATCGATAGTGCCCTGTTCGGCCAGCACATGGATCACAGCGGCGGTGACCGCGGCCCGCTCCGCCTTCGCGGGGCAGTCCTCGGATCCGCATTGGCAGGCCAGGGTGGCTTCGCCGCGCGCCAACGGCCCGGTGGCATCGGCGCGGCGCTGACCTTTGGTGCGCGGATCGTTGACACATACCGTGGCCGCCAACGCATCCAGTCGCTGATCCAGTGCGGCCCCATCGGCGGCGGCGACATAGCCCGAGATAGCCGACATGCCTGCGCTGGCCGGGTCGAAGTCGATGTAGCGGTTGTCTTTGGCCTTCGGGGGCACCCGCACCCCGGCCGGATCGAACTTGGCCACCCACTGATCAACCCGATCCCGCAATTTAGGACCCGAAAGCTTCATCCACTTGGCGCAGTGCCGGGCGATCGCCTCATCGAGCTCCGGCAGCATAGCGGCCTCGACGTTCTCGGTGCGGCCGATAATCGTGGAGACCATGCGAAAGTCAATCAGCCCGCAGACGAACACCTTGGCCACCGTCGGCAGCCGATGCCACAACGCACACGCGAACTGCACCTGACCCACTGCCCGGGCGTGGCTGATGTTCTGCACGGCCGACACCTCAGCGGCCACCGCATCACAAGCATCGGCGCACGCCCACTCACAGCCCGCCAACGCACCCGAGCGCCGCACATACAACTCGGCCACCCCGGCCAACCGCTGGGCAATCGCGGTGGACTCATCACGAGTCGCCTCACCCATCACATCGATGAGATCACCGTCCGACAATGCTTCGAACACAAGTTCGACTATACCGGCGTCCACTGACAGGCTGACCACACTTGATGGCGGATCGAACCTGTGGATAGCTCGGCCCGGGTCGGCTATCGCTTCAGGTTCGCGTACCAGTCCAGCAGCGCGGGGTCATCGACGGCGCTCCTTTCGACGACCTTGGCAGCGTCGGCGCCCTGGAACAGCTTCTTGATCGGCACCTCAAGCTTCTTGCCGGTACGAGTGTGCGGAACACCGGGAGCGACGATGATCTCGTCGGGAACATGGCGCGGGGATACTTCGTCGCGAATAGTGCGCTTGATCCGGTCACGGAGCTCGTCGGTCAGCTCCGCGCCGTCGGCGAGCACCACGAACAGTGGCATCCAGTAGCCGCCGTCGGGTTGTTCGGCTCCGATCACCAACGCCTCTGCGACCTCCGGCAACCGCTCGACGGCCTGGTAGATGTCGGCGCTGCCCATCCTGATGCCGTGCCGGTTCAGCGTCGAATCCGACCGGCCGTGCACGATGATGCTGCCGTGGTCCGTGATGGTGATCCAGTCACCGTGCCGCCACACCCCGGGAAACATCTCGAAATAGGCACTGCGATAACGGGATCCGTCGGCATCATTCCAGAACGCCACGGGCATCGACGGCATCGGCTTGGTGATGACCAGCTCACCGACCTGACCGCGGACCGGCTTCCCCGACTCGTCCCACGCATCCATCGCGACACCCAAGTACGGCGCTGACAACTGCCCCGGCCACACCGGCACAGTGCGAACGCCGCCGATGAACGCCGACACCACATCGGTGCCGCCGCTGATCGATGCCACCTGGACGTGTCGACCGACGTTGTCGCGAAGCCAGAGCGACGAGGACGGCGGGAGCGACGAGCCGGTGATACCGACGGTCCGCAGCGCCGAAAGGTCGTGCTCGGCGCGAGGAACGGCGCCCGCCTTGACACAGCCCAGCACGTAGCCCGGGCTGGTGCCAAGCACCGTAGCTCCGACGCGGGCGGCGATGTCCCACAACGCGTCCGGTCTCGGATACGACGGGCTGCCGTCGTAGCAGACGATCGTCGCGCCGACCAGAAGGCCTGCGACCTGAAAGTTCCACATCATCCAGCTCGGGCTGGTGTACCAGAAGAACGTGTCGTCGGAACCGATATCCGATTGCAGTGCAAGGGCTTTCAAGTGCTCGAGCACAACGCCGCCGTGTCCGTGCATGATTCCTTTCGGCAGCCCCGTGGTGCCCGACGAGAACAGGATCCACAGCGGGTGGTCGAAATCGACGGACACCGTATACAGATCGTCGGTGTCGGCCTCGGCTGTGAGCTCAGATACCAGCACCGTGGCCTTCAGCGTCGGCAGGCCGGCCTGCAGCGTGGCGACGTCATCGCGCTTGTCGTGGGATTTGCCGCCGTACCGATAGCCGTCGGCTGTGACCAGCACGGCCGGCTCGAGCTGGCCGAGCCGGTCCAGCGCGGCCTTGGCGGAGTAGTCCTGCCCGCAGGCGCTCCAGATGGCGCCGATGCTCGCGGTCGCTAGGAACGCGATGATCGCCTCGGGGATGTTGGGTAGATAGCCGACGACGCGATCGCCCGCCGTCACCCCGTGCGACCGCAGTGTGTGCGCGAACGCCGTCGTCCGCCTGAGCAATTCGTGCCACGACAGCTCCCTGATCTGTCCGTCCTCACTGACATGCAGGATCGCGGGGCGGTCGGTGCGCGCGTTGCGCGCGATCTGGTCGACATAGTTGAGGCGCACACCCGGGAACCATCGAGCACCCGGCATCTCCCCGTCGTCGAGCACGCGATCGGGAGGGGTACCGAGCTCGAAGTACTCCCACAGTGCGCCCCAGAATGCGGCCGGGTCGTCAACCGACCACTGCCACAGCGACTGGTAGTCGGTCATGGGCGCTTCGGTGCGCTGCTGCACGAACCGGGCGAAGTCCGTGACGCGCGCGTCGGAGATATCGCGTTCCGTCGGCTGCCACTGCGGAACGTCAGGCGCGTCCGTCATCGGGCGCTCCAGCCACCATCCATGGTGTACGACGCACCGGTCACCATTCCGGCAGAGGGCGAGGCGAGCCAACCAACCAGGGCGGCAACCTCTTCCGGCTCGACCAGTCGCTTGATCGCGCTCTCCTTCAGTAGGATCTCGGCAACCACCTGATCTTCTGGGATGTCGTGCTTGCGAGCCTGGTCAGCGATCTGCTTGGTCACCAGCGGGGTACGGACGTATCCCGGGTTGACGCAGTTGCTTGTCACGTCGTGCGGACCGCCCTCCAGCGCTGTCACCTTCGACAGGCCCTCGAGCGCGTGTTTGGCGGTGACGTAGGCGACCTTGAACTCGGAGGCGCGAATGCCGTGCACCGATGAGATGTTAATGACGCGGCCGAACTTCTGCCGATACATGTGTGGGAGTGCCGCCCGGATCAACAGAAACGGCGCCTCCACCATGAGCGTCAACATCGACCGGAACCGCTCGGGGACGAAGTCGACGATCGAGTTGATGCTCTGCACACCGGCATTGTTAACCAGGATGTCAGTCTCGAGCTGAAGGTTCTCCAGCGACGAGATGTCGAGAAGGTCCACCGCCCAGGCTTGTCCGCCGATGTCGGCGGCCAGGCTCTTGGCGGCGACACCATCGACGTCGGCGACCGTGACCGTCGCGCCACGCGACGCGAGCTCGCTGGCACACGCCGCGCCGATACCGCTCGCACCGCCGGTGACCAGCGCGGAGCGGCCGCTCAGGTCCGTCATACGACTCCCGCCTTGGCGAGCTCCTCGCGGTCGGCCCGGTCGACACTCGCCAGGTCGATGCCGTTCGTCTCGCGCATGAACAGCGCAGCGATGAGGGTGACCACAGCGGCGCCGGCCAGGTAGAGCGCGATCGGCACCGAGGAATGGTACTTGTCGAGCAGCCAGGTAGCGATCGCAGGCGCCACCGACCCGGCCACGATCGACGTCACCTGATAGCCAAGGGACACACCGGAATACCGCATGCGGGTCGGAAACATCTCCGCCATGATGGCCGGCTGTGGCGCGTACATGAAGGCGTGAATCGCCAACCCGATGATGATGGCGGACATGATGATCAGATAGTTCGCGCTATTCATCATCGGGAACGCGAAGAAGCCCCATGTGCCCGCAGCGATGGCGCCCGCGATGTATACCGGGCGACGCCCGACCTTGTCGGAGAGCCTGCCCACCTGTGGAATGACGACGAAGTGAACCGCATGCGCGGCCAACAGCCACCAGAGGATGTCGCTGGTGTCGGAACCGACCTTCTTCTTGAGGTAGACGATCGAGAATGTAACCACGAGGTAGTACATGATGTTCTCGGCGAAACGCAGGCCCATCGCAGTGAAAACTCCACGCGGGTAACGCTTTAGCACCTCGATCACTCCGTAGGAGACGGCCTTGACCCGCTCGACCTCCTGTTGGGCCGCCACGAAGATCGGCGCATCAGTCACCTTGGTGCGGATGTAGTAACCGATCAGCACCACCACCGCCGACAACCAGAACCCGACCCGCCATCCCCATGACTGGAACGCGGCCTCCGACAGCGTGTTGGTCAGCGTCAGCAGCACCACCGTGGCCAGCATGTTGCCGACGGGCACCGCCGCCTGTGGCCAGCTCGCCCAGTACGCGCGGCTCCGGTCGGGACTGTGTTCGGCGACAAGCAGAACCGCACCACCCCACTCGCCGCCGACAGCGAAGCCCTGGAAGAACCGCAGCACCACTAGCAACGTCGGCGCCCAGATGCCGATCTGCCCGTACGTCGGCAGGCAGCCCATCAGGAAAGTGACGGCACCCACCAGCAACAGGCTGAATTGCAGCAGCTTCTTGCGGCCGTACTTGTCACCGAAGTGTCCGAACACCACGCCGCCAAGCGGGCGCGCCACGAACCCGACGGCATACGTGAGGAGTGCCGCGATGAGCGCCTTGTACTCGCCCGTGCCCTGCGCGAAGAACACCTTGTTGAACACGAGTGTGGCTGCAGTTGCGTACAGGAAGAACTCGTACCACTCGACGACCGTCCCGGCCATCGATGCGGCCACCACCCGTTTGAGGCCCGTCGTGACGGGTCCCGGTTCAGTTTCCGCGGTGTCGTTGCGGATGCTCATCAGACGCTCCTTCGGCTGTGATGCCCACCACAGGCTTTTGTGAGTATTCATGCAGATGCGCGTGGCTGCAATGGCCAAACCCGCAGGAGCCATCTGCAAAAATGCAGACATGAGTGCTCCGTCCGGCCGACCGAGCGCCGACGACCTGCTGGTGTTGCTGGCTGTCGGCAGGTCCGGCCGCTACAACACCGCCGCGGAGGAGCTGGGCCTCAACCACACCACGATCTCGCGGCGCATCGCTGCGCTGGAGCAGTCGATCGGCGGCCGGGTGCTCGCGCGCGTCGGCGGCGGATGGGAACTCACCGATCTCGGGCGCGAGGCATTGTCTGCTGCGGAGGCCGTGGAATCGGCGGTTCGCTCGCTGACCGTCGACCCCGGTGGCATACGCACTCTGGAAGGCGTTGTGCGGATATCGGCGACCGATGGGTTCAGCGCGTACATCGCCGCGCCGGCCGCCGCAGATGTGCAGCGCAGACATCCCAGGGTGGCCGTCGAGATCGTCGCCGCCACTCGGCGGGCCACCCAACAGCGGTCCGGACTCGACGTCGAGGTGGTGGTCGGTGAACCAAAGGTCCATCGGGCCAAGGCGATCCGGCTAGGCGATTATTGCCTTGGCCTCTACGGTTCCCGCGACTACCTCAGCGAGCACGGCACGCCGACGAGCATCGCCGACCTCGCCCGTTACCCGCTGGTCTACTTCATCGACTCGATGTTGCAGGTCGATGAGCTCGACCGCGCGACCAGCTTCGCCCCCGCGATGCGCGGATCAGTCACGTCCACCAACGTTTTCGTGCACGTCGAGGCGACCAGGGCGGCCGCAGGCATCGGCCTGCTGCCGTGCTTTATGGCCGACCGCCACGACGATCTGATGCGTGTACTGCCCGACGACGTCGCGATCCAGTTGACCTACTGGCTGGTCACCCGAGCCGAAACTCTGCGCAGGCCCGAGGTCGCCGCCGTCGTCGACGCGATCCGCGACCGCGTCCATGAACAGCGCGACGTACTGCTCGGTCCGCGTCAGTGACGACGCAGCCGCCGCTTTCGCGCTTTACGTCGTCGTCGGCGACGCGACGAACGCGATGAATATGAAGATACGGTGGCCCGTGGCGGTCACGTGGGCTCCTTCGCCCGCCGCTCGTACAACCTGTCGGTCAAGTGCATCCGATATGCCCGCGCCAAGCGCTCCATCGACGCAGCCGCGGCAAGTACGTCGATCAACCCCGTGTCGTCCAACAGCCCGACCTCCTCGGGATGTGGCAATCTACCCATTTCGAACATACTGGCGAACGTATCGCACAGGGCTGACCGCGTTGACTCATCCGAAATGCGCGCGAAAGGCCTTTTCGTTGCCTCATCGAAATTGCGCGCGTACGGCGTGCCTACCTGATCGGTCAGCGCGGGATCCAGGTCGAAAGAGCTGTCGCTGTCCAGCGTTTCGGGATGGGAATCAGCGGGGCACCGGAGATGACGCCCGCCCTGTAGCGCCTGGCTGTCTGCGGACCCGTTCTACCTCGACTCCCTGGAAAACGATCCGCTGGCGTTCGTCGATGCCGACGGTCGCCCACTGACGCGAGAACTCGACAAGGCATCGCGAAGTGGCGGCGGCCATCGTCGACTTCGTCGAAAAGCACGCGGGCCTATGAGACCGGCGCCGGACGAAGTAAGGTGTCGCCGTGCTGAAAAGGACGGCGATCGCCGCGCTCGCGGCGTTGATGGCGGGGCTGTTCTTCACTGCGCCTGCCGCTGCCTACCCCGGCGACAATCCGTGCGACCTCGCTATCACCTTCTTGTGCAGGTTCGTCCCGATAGCGCCCGACCTTGACCACGACATCGACCTCACGCAGCAACAGCCCGTCGATCCGAATGCCCCCCCGCCGGAGTCGCTTCCGGTGGTCGGTCCGTGTGCGGCGGGCTGCATCTAGAGCAACGTGGCGTGCTGTTCGCGCGATCGTCGATGGTTAGAGCCAGGTGTCGTCGGTGGTGGCGGTGAGGAACGCCTCCAGATCATCACGCCAATGCGCGGGCGTGGTCTTGTCCGGCTCGATCCCGGTGTAGTCGCCGCGGTAGAAGAGCAGCGGCCGCGGCTTCTTGTGCGGCACGTCGGACAGCGAGTGCACGGCGCCGAACACGACGAAGTGATCGCCGCCGTCGTGCACGGAGTGCACCGTACAGTCGATGTGCGCCAGCGTTCCTTCGATGATCGGCGAGCCGAGCTTCGAAGGGCTCCAGTCGAGTCCGGCGAACTTGTCGGGCTCCTTGGAGCCGAACCGCGCCGAGACGTCCTTCTGCTTCTCATGCAGCACGTTGACGCAGAAGTGGCCGCTGGTCTCAATCGCCTGCCACGACCGCGACACCTTGGTCGGGCAGAACAACACGAGCGGCGGATCCAGTGAGAGCGCCGCGAACGACTGGCATGCGAAGCCGACAGGTGCACCGTCATGGACGGTGGTGATCACGGTGATGCCCGTGCAGAACTGCCCGAGCACATTGCGAAATGTGCGGGGATCCAGAGACGCGGCAGACACTAGCCTATGTTCTTCGTGCGAGCGCTCATCACTAGGCCTTGAAGCCGACGCTGAAGTCGTGGCCCCACAGGCTGACCGCCGTGCTCTCCCTGGCCACCCAGTCCTCTTCGGTGACCTCGAGTCCCTCACAACCGAATTCGACGTCGAAGTCGCCGGGGGTCTTCATGTAGAACGACAACATCTTGTCGTTGACGTGGCGGCCCAGAGTTGCCGACATCGGCACCTTGCGGCGCAGCGCTCGGTCGAGGCACAGCCCGACGTCGTCGCTGTTGCCCACCTCCATCATGAGATGGACGATGCCGCTTGGTGTTTCACCCGGCATGAAGGCCAGGCTGTGATGACGCGGGTTCACGCCGAAGAAACGCAGCCACGCCGGGGGACCGTCCGCGGGCCTGCCAACGAGTTGCGGTGGCAGCCGCATCGAGTCGCGCAGCTTGAATCCCAGCACATCGCGATAGAAGTGCAACGACTCCGCATCGTCCTTTGTGGTCAACACCACGTGGCCGAGTCCCTGCTCCTCGGTGATGAACTTGTGGCCGTACGGGCTGACGACGCGGCGGTGTTCCAGAGCCGCGCCGTGGAACACCTCGAGGGTGTTGCCGGACGGGTCGTCGAACCTGATCATCTCGTCGACCCGCCGGTCGGCGAGCTCAGCGGCCGAGGCCTCTTTGTACGGCGTGCCCTCGACGTCGAGCCGGTTGCGAATGTCCTGCAGTTCCGCGGCGTTGGCCGTCTCCCAGCCGGATTGAATCAGGCGGTCGTGCTCGCCTGGCACGATCACCAGGCGGGCCGGGAACTCATCCATCCGCAGATAGAGCGCACCGTCGGTCGTGCCAGACCCCTCGACCATGCCGAGCACCTTCAGGCCGTACTCGCGCCAGGCCGCAACGTCGGTGGCCTCGATGCGCAGATAGCCGAGAGACTTGATGCTCATCGCCCGCCTCCAAGGAAATCAATCGTCAGCTTGTTGAATTCGTCGAACTTCTCCAGCTGCGCCCAGTGTCCGCACTGCCCGAACACGTGCAACTGGACCTTCGGGATCTGCTTGAGAGCCACCAACGCGCCGTCGAGCGGATTCACGCGGTCCTCGCGACCCCAGATGAGAAGTACCCGCTGGCGCAGCTTGTACACCTCACGCCACATCATGCCGAGCTCGAAGTCGGGGCCCGAGAACGACTTACCCATTGCCCGAGTAGCGGCCAGCGACTCTTCAGTGCTGGCGATCGCGAAGCGCTCGTCGACAAGTTCGGGGGTGATCAGCTTCTGGTCGTACACCATGATCCGCAGGAAAGCCTCGAGGTTCTCGCGGGTGGGTTCATAGGAGAACTTGCCGAGAAGCTTTACGCCCTCGGTCGGGTCGGGCGCGAACAGATTGACGGAAAGGCCGCCGGGACCCATCAGCACCAGCCGGCCTGCGCGCCTGCTGTTGTCCAACGCGAACCGGACCGCGGTGCCCCCACCGAGCGAATTGCCCACCAGGTCAGCACTTTCGATGCCGAGGTGGTCGAACAGGTTCAACAGCGCGGTGGCGCTGTAGCGGTTGTACTGCTCGTGCTCGGTGTGCTTGTCGGAGTGGCCGTAGCCAGGCTGGTCGACGGCGAGCACATGGAAGTGCTGCGCCAGCACCCCGATGTTGCGCCCGAAGTTTGACCAACTCGACGCGCCGGGGCCGCCACCGTGTAACAACACGATCGTGGGGCCGGTGCCCACACCGGCTTCGTGGTAGTGCAGCCGCATGTCCTCGCGGACCTGGGCGTAGCGAGAGGTCGACTCGAAGGTGACTTCTTGCAGAGCGGTCATCAGACCATCGTGTCCTGCGGCGGCAGCCCGAACTCGTTGTTACCGAAGATCAGGTAGGCGCGTTCAGGATCGTTGGCCGCGTGCACCCGGCCCGCATGCGCATCGCGCCAGAACCGTTGCACCGGAGCGTCGTTGTTGAGCGCAGTAGCGCCGGACGCCTCGAAAAGCCGATCGATGGACGAGATGGCGCGGCCGGTGGCACGTACCTGATCGCGGCGTGCGCGAGCGCGCAGCTCGAACGGAATCTCCTGGCCCGCCTTCAGCAGTGAGTACTCGTCACCCACGTTGCCGATCAGCTGACGCCACGCGGCGTCGATATCGCTGGCCGCCTCGGCGATACGCACCTTCGCGAACGGATCGTCCTTGGCCTTCTCCCCTGCGAACGCGGCACGCACACGCTTGCCCTGGTGTTCGACGTGGGCGTCGTAGGCCCCGTAGGCCATGCCGACGATCGGCGCGGAGATGGTCGTCGGATGCACTGTGCCCCAAGGCATCTTGTACACCGGTGCGGTGTTGGTCTGCAGGCCACCGGCAGTGCGGTCGTTCATCGACTTGTACGACAGGAAGCGGTGCCGCGGCACGAACACGTCCTTGACCACGACCGTGTTGCTTCCGGTTCCACGCAGGCCGACAACGTGCCAGACATCGTCGATTCGGTACTCGCTGCGCGGGATCAGGAAGCTGCCGAAGTCGACCGGCCTGCCGTCCTTGATGACCGGGCCGCCGAGGAACGCCCAGGTGGCGTGGTCGCAGCCCGACGACCAGTTCCACGACCCACTGACGAGGTAGCCGCCGTCGACAACCGTGCCCGCACCCATCGGCGCGTACGACGACGAGATGCGAACGGTCGGATCCTCGCCCCACACCTCTTCCTGCGCCTGCTGGTCGAACAACGCGAGGTGCCAGTTGTGCACGCCGATGATCGAGCTGACCCAACCGGTGGATCCGCAGGCCGTCGCGATGCGGCGCACCGCCTCGTAAAACACCGTCGGATCGCACTGCAGCCCGCCCCACTGTTCGGGCTGAAGCAGCTTGAAGAAGCCAACCCCGTCGAGCTCGGCCACCGTGTCGTCGGGCAGCCGTCGAAGATCCTCCGTCGCCTGGGCGCGCTTGGCGACCAGCGGCAACAGGTCGTCGATGCCGGCTAGGACCGACTTCACGTCACCCTGTTCAATGGACGTCACTGGTTTGCCTCCGCGGGAGTACGGACTGAGAGAAGATTAGAACACGTTACGATTTGTGTCGAGCAGCGCATTCCTGCGGCGGCTGGACCTGCGGACATGCATTTCTGTAACCTGTTCTAGTTATCGTGACAAGGAAGGGTGCGGCAGTGACGGACGAGCCACTGGGTAGCCACGTGCTCGAGCTGCAGGTGGCCGACGTCATCGAGGAGACCCCCGACGCGCGCTCGCTGGTGTTCACCGTTCCGGACGGCGCCGAAATTCCGGCCGAACGACTCAGGTATGCGCCAGGGCAGTTCCTGACATTGCGGGTGCCCAGCGACCGCACCGGCTCGGTCGCGCGCTGCTACTCGCTGTGCAGCTCGCCGTTCACCGGCGACCCGATGACCGTGACGGTCAAACGCACCGCCGACGGCTACGCGTCGAATTGGCTGTGCGACCACGCCCATGCGGGGATGAAGATCCACGTGCTGCAGCCGTCCGGCGTGTTCGTGCCCAAGACGCTCGACACCGACTTCCTTCTGCTTGCGGCCGGCAGCGGCATCACGCCGATGATGGCGATCTGCAAATCCGCGCTGTCCGAGGGCAGCGGCAAGGTCGTGCTGATCTACGCCAACCGCGACGAGAACTCGGTGATCTTCGGCGGTGCGCTGCGCGAACTTTCGGCCAAATACCCCGATCGGCTCACCGTCGTGCACTGGCTGGAGACGGTGCAGGGGCTGCCGACCGCGGCGGCGCTGGCGGGGCTCGCCGCTCCGTATGTCGGCCACGACGCCTACATCTGCGGGCCGGGACCGTTCATGGCGGCCGCCGAAGAGGCGCTGAAGAACTCGGGCAACGAACGCATCCACATCGAGGTGTTCAAGTCGCTGGACTCCGATCCGTTCGCGGCCGTCGTCATCGAGGAGGGCGACGGCGACGAGGGGCCCGCGACCGCGATCGTGACGCTTGACGGCGAACGCCACGAGGTGCGCTGGCCGCGCAATGCCAAGCTGCTCGACGTGCTGCTCGACAAGGGCCTTGATGCGCCGTTCTCCTGCCGCGAGGGCCACTGCGGCGCGTGCGCGGTGCTGAAGAAGAGCGGCGACGTCGAGATGGAGATCAACGACGTCCTCGAGCAGTCCGACCTCGACGAGGGGTTGATCCTGGGTTGCCAGGCCCGGCCGCGATCGGATTCCGTCGAAGTCACCTACGACGAGTAGCGAACGGATACCTTCCTGACGATGAACCGGATCACAGCAGCGGGTGCGGCCGCACTGCTGGCCGCGGTGCTGACACCGCCAACGTCGGCGTCGGCCGCGGCCAACACGGCTGTCACCTCGATCCCCGTCGATCCGGCGACCCAGATCGAAATGCACGTGACCGCCGATTGCTCGGGGACCAGGTGCGTGTTCAATACCACCGCCAACCTACTGACGCCGGATGGCCCCACCGGGTTCCCCGGCGACGCCTGGGCCCGGCAGACCATCACGTTGCGCAGCTCGAGCCGCGACGCGTGGCAGGAAGCGGGTTACAGCGCACCCTCCGGCACACCCCGCGCAGACAAGGGCGCGAACCACGACAACGTGCTGTCGAAGATGTACAAGTCGCTCACCGACGTCGAGATATCCGTGACCACGTTCGGCGGCGGACCGATCGAACGCTTTCAGGTCGACGGCGACTCATTTCCCACGGACTGGAGAACGGGCCAGCCGAACACCCGCGCCAACTTCATCGCGTGCTCCGTCATCCAGGTGGTCTACGGCGGAGTGAACCTCACCACACCGACCGCCTGCGCGACGACGACGTTCAGCTAAGCGGTTCAACAGCGCCTGATCACGCTGTTCGTGGCCCTCTACACCCGTTGACATACATACTGGCTGTCTGTAAGTTGCGTACTATCAGTACGTAAATGGAGAGGAGCCATCCGTGGAACGTCTGATCCAGCGCTACACCGATGCGTGGGCAAGCCGAGATCCCGACGCGATCGTCGCCATGCACACCGAGGACACCACCTTCCATGCCCACGCCGGACAGGACCCAGTTCACGGCAAAACCGCAGTGCGGCAAGCTTTCTCGGATCTTCTCACGCAGTTCCCCGATCTGGCTTTCGACGCTGTGTCGCAGCGAGTCGGACCAGGCTTCTGGGTCGCGGAATGGCGGATGACCGGAACACTGGCAGGGACCGACAGTGCCTTCGTGGTCGACCTTGTCGACGTGGTCACCGTCGAGGACGACTTGGTCAAGAGCAAAGACAGCTACATCGACGCCGTGTCGATGCAGGCACAGCTTCCGATGGTCGCGGCACAATGACCACCGCCCCGACTCAGGCCAGTGCGACGGAGTTCGTCGAGTTCTTCGCGGCTGGTTGGGAACTCGGAGCCCGCGACGCGGAGGGCTTCTTCCGTCACTTCGGGCCGCGCATGCACCCCGACACCGCGTTGATCCAGCCGATCGCTCCGGATGCCCGAGGACGCGGTGCATTGCGCGAACTCTTCGGACCACTGTTCAAGGCGATCCCCGATCTGACCGGCACACTGCGGCGCTGGGGCCAGACCGACGACGGTGTGTTCATCGAACTCACCCTGCGCGGACACTGGGCAGCAGGCCGGTTGAGTGGACGGTCGTCGACCGAATCATTCTGGAGGACGGCAAGATTCGCGAACGACGGTCGTACTTCGATCCCACACCGCTATTGAAGGCGGTGGCCTTGCGGCCCCGCGCCTCACTGCCGCTGCTGTTGAGCCTGTTCCACAGGTAGGGACTAGCGCGGCAGGCCCAGCAGCCGCTCGCCCGCGAGGGTGAGCAGGATCTGTTCGGTGCCGCCCGCGATGGTCAGGCAGCGGGTGTTCAGGAAGTCATGCACCTCTTTGTTCTCGACGACGCCTGCGCCGTCCGAGAGCTCCATCCGGAATTCCGACAGCACCTGCCGGTACCGCACGCCGATCAGCTTGCGAGCACTGGCCTGTGGTCCCGGATCCTGACCGCCCAGGATCAGCTGCGCGATGCGCTGGTCCAACAGTGAGCCCACCTGAGCGGACCGGATGAGCTCACCGAGGCGGTCCTGCACGGCCGGATCGAGGTCGAGTTCGGCTGCGGTGCACAGCAGTTCCTCCATCGGGTTGCCGAGCGCAGTGCCATGGGCCATCGCGACGCGCTCATTTGCCAGCGTGGTGCGGGCAAGTCGCCAGCCGTCGTTGACCTGTCCGACGACCATCTCGTCGGGGACGAACACGTCGTCGAAGAACACCTCGTTGAACAAGTTGTCGCCGGTGATCTCGCGCAGCGGCCGGATATCGATCCCCGGCGTCTTCATGTCGACAATGAAATACGTGATGCCCTTGTGCTTCGGCGCATCCGCATCGGTGCGCGCCAGGCATACACCGTATTGCGCCCAGTTCGCCCGCGACGTCCACACCTTCTGCCCGGTGAGCTTCCAACCACCCTCGGCGCGAACGGCTTTCATGCGCAGCGACGCAAGGTCGGAGCCAGCGCCTGGCTCGCTGAACAATTGGCACCAGAACAGCTCGCCGGTGAGCGTGGGGGGCACGAACCGCTCGACCTGCTCCGGGGTGCCGTGCTCGATAATCGTTGGGGCGGCCCACCAGCCGATGACCAGATCGGGGCGCGTCACACCTGCCGCGGCCATCTCCTGGTCGATCAGCAGCTGCTCGGCAGGACCCGCTTTCCTGCCGTACGGCCGCGGCCAGTGCGGTGCCAGCAGCCCCGATTCGGCGAGTGCCACTTGCTGCTTCTCGGCAGGTAACGCGGCGACATCGGCGACCGCAGAAGCGATCTCGGGCTGTAGATCGGCCACCGAGTCAAGATCGATGTGCAGATCGCGGCGCACGCCGTCGGCACTCAATGCCGCGACACGACGCAGCCAACGGCTGCGGCCGCCGAGGAACTGCGCCATCCCATAGGCACGACGCAGATAGAGGTGCGCGTCGTGCTCGAAGGTGATGCCGATACCTCCGAGCACCTGGATGCAGTCCTTGGCATTGGCCTTCGCGGCGTCGATGGCCGTGCACGCCGCAACCGCTGCCGCAACCGACAGCTGGTGCTCGTCGGTGTGCGAAACGGCCGCTGCCGCGTCAGCGGCCGCCACCGAGATCTGCTCGGAGCGAAGCAACATCTCCGCGCACATGTGCTTGATCGCCTGGAAGCTGCCGATCGGCTTGCCGAACTGCTCGCGCACCTTCGCGTACTCGGTGGCGGTCTGCAGCGTCCACCGCGCCAGGCCTGCGGCCTCGGCGGCCAACACGGTGACGGCGAGGTCCTCGCCCCGCCGCGCCGACACAGGCAACGACTCGGCAGGCGCCCCGTCGAGGACGACCCGCGCGAGTGGCCGGGTGAAGTCCGTGGCCTTGAGCTGTTCAACAGTCACGCCGTCGGCGGTGGCGTCCACCAGCACCCACCCGTCACCGGCAGGCAGCAGGAGCAGCCCGGCCGCGTCCGCACCGAGTACGTACTCCGCCGTCCCCGACACCCGGCCGCCGTCGTACCTCAGGTCGGCGGTCGCCGCGACGCCCGCGGTGCGCTCCCCGGATGCCAGAGCCTCCAGCAGGTCGGTGTGCGAGTCACCGATGACCAACGTGGCCAGCGCCGTCGTTGCGACGGGACCGGGCACCATGGCGGCGGCGGCCTCGTCGACCATCGCGCACAGGTCGTCAGCGCTGCCGCCTGCGCCGCCGTGCTCCTCGGGAAGCGCGACGCCGAAGATCCCCAGCTGGGCCAGCCCGTCGTACGGGGCACGCCATGCGTCCTGCTTGCCGTGCTCCACGTCGCGCGCTGCCGCGACTGCTCCTGCGCCCGCGGCCCAGCTACGGACCAGTTCGCGTGCGGCAAACTGCTCATCAGTAATGGTCGCGGACACCGGAGACTCCTACCGTTTGGGTGAGAAGGCCGTGCTTCCCACTAGAACGTGTTCTAATAGTGCCAGCGATCGGCCGTCAAGTCGACCGCCATTACAGCAGGACACGTCGGTGCCAACGTCGACGCCGAAGTGGGAAAACGAGGTCCGGCATGCGTATCGTTTTCACCGAGACCGCACTATGAAGGAGCTGCCCGCCGCATGTCGACGCCAGCACATACCAACCCCGGTTCGGCATCTGACTCGCGACCACGTCAGGTGATGAACGTGGCCGTATTGGCGGAGTCCGAGCTCGGGTCCGAGGCACAGCGTGAGCGTCGCAAGCGCATCCTGGACGCCACCCTGGCCATCGCCTCCAAGGGCGGCTACGAGGCCGTTCAGATGCGCGCGGTCGCCGAGCGCGCCGATGTCGCGGTCGGCACCCTCTACCGCTACTTCCCGTCCAAGGTGCACCTGCTGGTATCGGCCCTCGGCCGGGAGTTCGAGCGCATCGACGCCAAGACCGACCGCGCGGCGCTGTCCGGCGGCACACCCTACCAGCGGCTCAACCTGATGGTGGGCAAACTGAACCGGGCGATGCAGCGCAATCCGCTGCTGACCGAGGCCATGACCCGCGCGTTCGTCTTCGCCGACGCTTCGGCGGCCGGTGAGGTTGATCACGTCGGCAAGCTGATGGACTCGATGTTCGCGCGCGCCATGAGTGACGGCGAGCCGACCGAGGACCAGTACCACATTGCGCGCGTCATCTCGGATGTGTGGCTGTCCAACCTGCTGGCGTGGCTGACCCGGCGGGCGTCGGCGACCGACGTCAGCAAGCGGCTGGATCTGGCCGTGCGTTTGCTCATCGGTGACGGCGAGCACCCTAAGATTTAGCGGGTGGCTTCAGAGCCTTCAGCGCTACCACTTGAGTTGAGACGCGCGCTCGGCACCGTCGGGCGCGTGCCACGCCTGCTGGTGGCCTGCGACTACGACGGCACTATGGCCCCGATCGTCGCGAACCCCGACGACGCCCGCCCGCTCGCCGAGTCAGCCGCAGCGCTGCGCGAGCTGGCCGCCCTCCCGTCGACGACGGCCGCCCTGATCTCCGGCCGCGCGCTACGCGACCTGGCGACACTGTCGAGGATGCCCGCCGAAGTCCATCTGGTCGGCAGCCACGGTTCCGAGTTCGACACCGGTTTTGTGCATGCGATCGACGATGCGTCCAAGGCGCTGCTTGGCAGGATCAAGGACGCGCTGAGCGCGATCGCCGCAGAGTTCCCCGGCGTTGCCATCGAGATCAAGCCCGCAAGCGTTGCGCTGCACGTCCGCAACGCGGATCCCGCCGACGCACGAGAGGCGCTGGAGAAGGCGCACGCCGTCTCGCAGCACTGGGATGCCCAGATCACCGAGGGCAAGGCGGTCTTGGAGTTCGCGGTCATCCAGACCGACAAAGGGCAGGCGCTCGACATCCTGAGGCACCAGGAGGGCGCTTCGGCGACGATATTCATCGGCGACGACGTCACCGATGAGAAGGCGTTTCGCCGGCTGCACGGACCCGACATCGGCATCAAGGTCGGCGAAGGCGACACCCTTGCCGGCTATCGCATCGAGTCGCCCCAAGAGGTGGCCGCGGTGCTGGACTGCCTCCTCGAGGCGCGCCGCACCTGGCTCCTTGGCGGGCACAGCACGCCGATCGAGCGCCTGACGATGCTGACCAACTCCCGCACCGTGGCGCTGCTGACACCCGACGCCGACGTCGTCTGGATGTGCCATCCGCAGTCCGATTCGGCTGCCGTGTTCTCCCGGCTGCTCGGCGACGCCAGCGCGGGGCACTTCGCGATCGGCCCGCAACGCGAGGCGCTGCCGCTGAGCCAGCGCTACGTCACCGGCACGATGACCGTCGAAACCCGTTGGGCGAGCCTGTTGGTCACCGACTACCTGTCGCACGACGTCGGCGCGGGTCGCACCGATCTGATTCGTGTCATCAGCGGGCAGGCCAAGGCGGTGGTCGAGTTCGCGCCGCGGCCCGAGTTCGCCCAGGCGCCCGTTCATCTGCGTGTGGACGAGGGGGGCCTGCGGGTGTTTGCGACCAACGATCCGATGGTGTTGCGGTCACCGGGCGTGCAGTGGGAGATCGTTCCCGACGGAATCCACCAGACCGCGCGGGCCGTCATCGACCCGTCCGACGGGCCGTGTGTGCTCGAGTTGCGTTGCGGCACGGAGGATTTGACGGAGAGCCCGGTCGACGCCGACTCCAGGCGTGACCGCGCGGAGAGTTACTGGAGCGACTGGAGCTCAACGCTGACCCTGCCCTCGCTGAAGCCGGAGCTGATGAAGCGGTCGGCGCTGACACTGCGCGGGCTTGTGCACGCCGACACCGGCGCGATCATGGCGGCGGCCACCACTTCGCTGCCCGAGGAGATCGGCGGCGTGCGCAACTGGGATTACCGTTACTGCTGGATCCGCGACGCCGCGATGACCGCGTCGGCACTGGTGTCGCTTGGTTCGGTCGCCGAGGCCGAGGGCTACCTGAACTGGCTGCACGGTGTGATCGAGACGATGCACGGCCCCGAACGACTGCATCCGCTGTATGCGCTGTCGGGCGCGATCCTCGGTCCCGAGGCGGTGATCGACTCGCTGCCCGGCTACGCGGGGTCGCGTCCCGTGCGGGTCGGCAACGCCGCCAATGTCCAAGTGCAACTGGACGTCTTCGGGCCGGTGGTGCAGCTGATCTCGGATCTATGCCAGCGGCGGGTGGCAAACGGTGTGCGGGACGCCCTTACCGATGCGGACTGGAATCTGGTCAGCGAGATGGTGTTCGCCGTCGAAAGTCGTTGGGTGGAACCGGATCACGGTATCTGGGAGATCCGCGGCAATCCTCGCCATCACGTGTACTCCAAGGTGATGTGCTGGCTGACCGTTGACCGAGCTTTGAGGCTGGCAGCGCAGTTCGGCCGGGAGGCGCCGCCGGGATGGTCCACGCTGCGCGACGTGATCGCCAAGCAGGTGTGCGAGCGCGGCTGGAACGACGAGGTGAAGTCGTTCACCGCCGCCTACGACGGCACCGACCTCGACGCGGCCACGCTACACATCGGGTTGTCCGGGTTGATCGACCCGTCCGACGAACGGTTCGCCGCCACGGTCATCGCCACCGAAACCGAACTGCGCAGCGGTGCAACGGTTTACCGCTATCACCGAGACGACGGGCTGCCAGGTACCGAGGGCGGCTTTCATCTGTGCGCGGCGTGGCTGCTCGAGGCGTACCTCTTGACCGACCAACGCTCGCAGGCCGAGGCGCTGTTCGACCGACTGGTCGCCGCGGCGGGGCCGACAGGGCTGTTGTCCGAGGAGTACGACCCGGTTACCGAGCGCGCGCTTGGCAACCATCCGCAGGCGTACAGCCACATCGGGCTGCTGCGTTGCGCGCAACTACTCGACTCTTGGTGATTTCGGCGCGGTAATCCACGCTCAGCGACACCACGCTCAGCGACGGTTAGCGCGCCGAAATCGCTCAGGAGGGCGGGCCCGCCGTGCGGCCACGCACCACTTCGGTGTCGAGCACGTCGATCACCGGCAGCCCGTCTCGCGGCGGGTTGTGCAGCAGCCGTCCGGCGCGTCGGCCCTTCTCCAGGCTCGGTTGCACGACGGTGGTCAGCCCGCGTCTCAACCCGTCTGGGACGCCGTCGAAGCCGGTCACCGTCATCTGGCCGGGGACATAAATCCCTCGCGCGCGCAGGTAGTCCATCGCCGACAGGGCGAGCACGTCGGCCGTGCACATCAACGCCGTGATCCGAGGGTTCGCCTCAAGCGCGACCTCTGCGGCGGCACCGCCCGAAGTCAGCAGGTGCTCGTAGCTCTCCACCACGGTCAGCGACGCGGGATCAAGCCCCGCCGCGGTCATCGCGTCGTACACGCCGTGGATGCGCTCTCGCTGTACGTGAAAATGCGGCGTCTGCACGCGCTCAGGGTCGGCGACCGCAGGCCTGGGTCCGCCATGCGGCCAGTCGCGGCCCAGCCGCATGGTGAGCAGCCCGATCTCCCGATGACCCAGTCCCACAACATGTTCCGCAAGTCTGCGCATCGCGTTGCGGTCGTCGATACAGACCCGTGACGTGCCAGGCACATCCTTGGGCTGGTCGACGACAACTATCGGCAGATGTCGTTGCTGCACCACAGGCAGGTACGGGTCGTCGTCGGAGGCGGAGTACACGACGAAGCCGTCGACACCCGCTGCCAGCACGGCCGCCGAGCCGTCGCTGACGCTGCGGTTCGGCCCAACCGCCACCAGCAGAAGGCCCTGTCCCGCCTCCTCGCACGATTCGGCCAGTCCGGCAACGAAATCCAACGCGGCCGGATCTGAGAACGAATAGTTGAGCGGCTCGGTGATCACCAGACCGACCGCGCCCGCCTTGCGGGTGCGCAGCGACCGCGCAACCGGGTCGGGTCCCGGATATCCCAGCCGCTTGGCGGTGGCCAGCACGCGCTCGCGGAGATCGGGCGACAGCTGATCCGGCCTGTTATACGCGTTGGAGATGGTGGTCCGCGAGACCTTGAGCTCGGCGGCCAACGAGGCCAGGGTCGCACGCCGCCTGGGGGCGGGACTCCTCGACATGCTCCCCGAGGTTAGTGGATGGAATTCGTAGCGATGAGCGGCGCGCGTTGGTTGAGCTCACAGGAAGAGGTGTGTGGCCCGCCGGTGCGCTCCCCCTGCGTGTCGTCTATCGTTAACGATAATGGTTTCCATTTCGCTTAGTTCGTTGAGGAGGACTCGTGACTACCCATGGCCGCATCCGGATCGGCACGATTACCGTCGCCGCACTCACGACGGCCACCCTGCTGTTGGCGGGATGCAGCTCCACCTCATCGAACGGCACGTCGACCACCAGCGCGGCAGCGCCGGGTCCCGTCAATGTGGTAGCTAGCTCGAACGTGTGGGGCGACATCACCAAGCAAATCGGTGGCGACCACGTGAACGTGACGTCGATTCTCTCCGATCCGACCGCCGATCCGCACCAGTACGAGGCCGATGCGAAGACTGGCGCGACGGTCAGCAAAGCCCAGCTCGTCGTCGAGAATGGTTTGGGCTATGACGATTTCATGGACAAGCTGCTCGCAGCGTCCCCAAACGCCAACCGCACCGTGCTCAACGCCGCTGACGTCATGAAAATCTCGGGATCAGACGCCAACCCGCATATCTGGTACGACATCGCCAAAATCCCCGGTGTCGCAACGGCAATCGCGGATCAACTTGGCAAGCTCGATCCCGCCGACGCGGGCGCATTCACAGCCAACGCGAAGACCTTCACCGACAGCCTGACGCCTCTCACTGTCGGAATCGACAACATCAAGGCCAAGTATCCGGGCGCTGCCATCGGCTACACCGAACGGGTGCCGGGGTATCTCGTCGAGGCGGCAGGTCTGAAGTTGGCAACCCCCGCGTCGTTCGCCCAATCGATCGAGGATGGCAACGACCCAAGCGTGGCTGACAACTCGGCCATGGACGCGGCTCTAACGGGCAAGACGATCAAGGTGCTGCTCTACAACGGGCAGGTCACCAGCCCCGCGACCGATGCCGTCAAGCAGCTGGCACAATCCAATGGGGTGCCCATCGTCGGCGTGACCGAGACGCTCCCGCCGAGGGACAAAGACTTCCAGGCCTGGCAACTCCGTCAGATCAACGAGATCACGACTGCACTCGGAGGATAAAGCGTGGGCGAAACGTCCGCGGAACCGACGGTCGGCCTTCGCGGGGCCAGCCTGGGATACGGCGCTCGTCTCCTCTGGCAGAAGCTCGACCTCACCGTGGCCCCCGGCGAGTTTGTCGCCGTCCTGGGTCCCAACGGAAGCGGCAAGACCTCCCTGGTCAAGGTGTTGCTCGGCTTGACGCCACTGTCGTCTGGCTCGGTGGAGGTGTGCGGGGCGCCGCCCAAGCGCGGCAGCAACGTCATCGGCTACATCCCTCAGCAGAGAGGATTCGACCGTGACGTCCCAATCAGGGGAATCGACCTGGTTCGCCTCGGGCTCGACGGTCATCGGTGGGGCTTCCCGCTGCCCAATCCGCAACGACGACGCCTCGTGGACGCCGCCATCGCATCGGTCGGCGCGACGGAGTTCGCGCAGGCCCCCGTCGGTCGGCTGTCGGGCGGTGAACAACAACGGCTCCGCATCGCCCAGGCCTTGCTGGGCGACCCGAAACTAATGCTGTGCGACGAGGCGCTGCTGTCGCTGGACATCAAACACCAGCGCGACGTGGTGGGGCTGATCGACAGCCGGCGCCGGGCGTTCAACACCTCGGTGTTGTTCGTCACGCACGAGATCAATCCCATCCTGCCCGTCGTGGATCGCGTCCTCTATCTGGTCGGGACCCGCTGGGCGGTCGGGACTCCTGACGAGGTATTCACCAGCGCGAAGCTGTCGGACCTCTATCAAACCGACGTCGAGGTGCTCCGCGTGCGGGGTCGGATCGTCGTCGTGGGTCCACCGGACAGTCCGCACTCCGAAATCGGTAGCACGCATTACCACCACCTACACGACGACGAGGTCGTGCGATGACTTTGGCGGATTTCCTTGCTGAGAGTTTCGTCCAGCATGCGCTGATCGCGGCGACCCTCGTCGCGGTGACGGCAGGGCTGATTGGACCGCTCGTCATCATGCGCGACCTCGCGTTTGCGGTGCATGGGACCGCCGAATTAGCGTTCACCGGCGCGGCGGCCGGCTTGCTGGTAGCCGACGATCCGCTGTTGGGCGCGTTGCTGGGGTCGATCGTGGTAGCGACCGCCATGGGCTTGCTCGGGAATCGCGAACGCGAACGGAACTCCGCGATCGGGGTGATCCTGGCGTTCGGCCTCGGTGTCGGGGTGTACCTGTTGTCGCTTTACCGGGGTTTCGCCACCGCTGCCACCAACATCCTGTTCGGACAAATATTCGGCGTCAGCCCCGGCCAGATCACGTTGCTCACCGGCATTGCAATCGGCGTCCTCGTCGCAATGGCGTTGATGTACCGGCCGCTGCTCTTCGCCTCGGTCGATCCCGAGCTGGCCCAGGCCCGCGGTGTCCGCACCCGATTGGTCGGTCTGTTGTTCGTGTATGTGCTCGCCCTGACGGTTACCGAGGCCGCGCAGATCGTCGGGACACTGCTGGTCTTGAGCCTCGCGATCACCCCGGCGGCAGCAGCGAGCCGGCTGAGCGCACGCACGCCGGTCGTGATCGCGATCTCGATAGCGTTGGCCTTGATCGCCGCGGACGGCGGCCTGCTGCTGAGCCTCGTGCACTCCGATGTCAAGGCCAGCGTCTTCATCTCGACAATCAGTTTCGCGTTCTACGTAATCGCCCGAGCGGCAGGCAAATTCGTCGTTCCCGTTCTCACTGCACGTCATAGCCAGCGAGCAGCCCGCGACGACGCGACGGCAGCGAACGACCCAGCTGATGCCCCTGTTGCTACACAGACGTGACACGGATGCGATGACGCCCGATCCGCAGCACACGCCGGTCGCTGGCCCATCCTCCTCGCATCGTCGCCCGGCTTAGACCAGATCCGCCTCGGATCGACGGCAGGGAAAGTAATGTTTTGCCGTGATTGGATGTGGCTCACATCCGGGGGAGAACGATGAGCGCCCTGACCGCTTCACACTGGATTCCCGACGGCAGCGGGCAGTCGCTGCTGGAGGGCGCAACGGTCGGCAGCCGGCTGCGCGAGGTCGCCGCCGAGGTCCCTGATCGCGTCGCGCTGGTGGAGGGATTGCCGACGCCGGAGCGACGACAGTGGACGTATGCGAAGTTGCTCGCCGACGCGGAGTGCTGCGCTCGTCTCCTTTTGCAGCACTTCGAACCGGGCGAACGGGTCGCGGTGTGGGCGCACAACCTGCCCGAGTGGGTGCTGCTCGAGTACGGTGCTGCGCTGGCCGGCCTGACTTTGGTGACCGTCAACCCGAGCCTGCAGCCGGCCGAGGCGAGCTACATCCTCGGGCAGTCGCGAGCCGCCGGGTTGTTCCTCGTGCCCGAGGTTCGTGGCAACCAGCTGGTGGCGCACGCGGATACGATCCGCGCTGACTTGCCGGAGCTGCGTCACATCCTGCGTCTTGATCTGCTCGACGAACTGACGGCTGCCGCGCCCAATGTCACGCTGCCGACCGTCGACGCCGAAAGCCCCGCGCAGATCCAGTACACGAGTGGCACGACCGGGTTTCCCAAGGGAGTCATGCTGCGCCACAACAGCATCGTCAACAATGCGCGGCTGTGGGTCGACCGGGTCGAGATCCCCGACGGCGCAGGCATGCTGGTGCCGATGCCTCTCTTCCACACGGCTGGATGCGTGATGGGCGTGCTCGGGGCACTCGACCGGCGCGCGAAGCTGGTGTTGATGCCGATGTTTGAGCCCGGTCTGTTCCTTGAGCTGATCGAGCTTGAGCGACCCTGGTATGCGGGCGGGGTCCCCACCATGCTCATCGCCGCGATGGAGCACCCTGACATGTCGCGTCGCGATCTGTCGTCGTGGAAGTCGGCGGTGGCCGGTGGGGCCCAGGTGCCCGAGGCCCTGGTGCGGCAGGTTGAAGACTGTCTTGGAGTCGACTTCACGATTATCTACGGCCAGACCGAGTGCTCTCCCGTCCTGACCAACAGCCGTCCGTCCGACAGCGCGGAGGACAAGGGGCTCACCACCGGACAACCGGTGCCGCACACTGAGATCCGCATCGTCGACCCAGCCACCCTGCAGACGGTGCCGATCGGCGCATCCGGGGAACTCTGGGCCCGAGGGTATTTCACCATGCTCGGTTATTTCGACATGCCCGAAGCAACGGCCAAGACGCTGACGGCTGACGGGTGGGTGCGCACGGGGGACCTGGCGGTCATGGACGAGCGCGGCTACTGCCGAATTGTCGGCCGTCTCAAGGACATGATCATCCGCGGCGGTGAGAACCTCTTCCCCGCCGAGATCGAAGAGGTCCTCTACCGCCATCCCGCCGTCGCTGAGGCGGCCGTCGTCGGGCTGCCCGACAAGCGCTGGGGCGAGGTCGTCGGCGCGTTCATTCGACCGCACGATCCGGCCGCGCCACCGACGGTCGCCGAACTGCGATCTCACCTGCGCGCGTCGCTGTCACCGCAGAAGACGCCGACGAAGTGGTATGCCGTCGACGGCTATCCGCTCACCGGATCCGGCAAGGTCCAGAAGTTCGCCATCCGCGAGGCGTGGGAGAAGGGCGAGCACGCAGGCCACGAACTCAACGAATAGCCGTCATCCACGTTCGACGGGACGCGTTGGGTCCGAACACCATTCGGACCACGAACCTGGATACAGCGCGGCGTCAACGCCCTCGGCGGCGAGTGCGGCGAGCACCACCGATGCGGTGACGCCCGACCCGCAGTACACACCGTGGACGTCGCCTATCCGGCCGATCAGCGTGCCTGCCGGCAGGAACCGGCCCTCGCCACTCAGCAGGCTGGTGCTCGGCACATTCCTGGCTCCTGGGATGTGGCCCGCCACCGGATCGACGGGTTCGACGTCACCGCGGAAACGCTCTGGCGCACGCGCGTCGAGCAGGCTTTCGACACGGGCCGCCTGCTCGGCCGTCAGCGTCGGGCGGGCACCAACGTACAGGTCGCCGTGCGGCACCGTCACGTCGCCGGGTTCGGGAGCGACGGCGCCGGCTTCCAACGGCCCTGTCCACGCGCCGAGACCGCCGTCGAGAATGCGCACATCGGGAAGGCCCGCCGCGGTCAGCACCCACCACGCCCTGGCCGAACCGGCGCGGTTCCAGTCGTCGTAGACGACGACGGGGATTCCGTCTCGCACGCCCCAGCGCCGGGCGGCCGCCTCAATGCTGGGCCCGGACGGCAGCGGGTGGCGTCCACGCCCCTGCACACCGTGATCGCTGAGGTCGTCCTCCAGCGACACGTACACCGCGCCGGGGAGGTGGCCGCGCTCGTAGGCGGACCGCCCGTCGGGTTCAGCCAGCTGCCAGCGCACGTCCAGGATCGTCGTCGGCCCATCGGTCTTCAAGGCGTCGAGACAATTCAGTTGCGGTGATCAACACGTCCTCGCGGCTCACGCCAACGATCGTGCCACCTAGGCTGGCCGCCGTGACCGAGCACGCATTCAGCGCAATGGAGCGCAAGGCCGTGTACCGAGTAATCGCCGAGCGGCGTGACATGCGCAGGTTCGTGCCGGACGCCCAGGTACCAGAGGACGTGCTGGCGAGCCTGCTGCACGCCGCGCATTCCGCCCCCAGTGTCGGATTGATGCAGCCATGGCGGTTCATCCGGATCACCGATGCGGCGTTGCGCACGCGCATTCACGCGATCGTCGACGAGGAGCGGGTGCGCACCGCCGAGGCGTTGGGACCGCGTGCCGACGACTTCCTCGCGCTCAAGGTCGAGGGCATCCTCGAATGTGCCGAACTGCTCGTGGTGGCACTGTGCGACAACAGGCACAGCCACGTTTTCGGCAGGCGCACCCTGCCGCAGATGGACCTGGCATCGGTGTCCTGCGCAATCCAGAATCTGTGGCTGGCCGCGCGCGCCGAAGGCCTCGGCATGGGCTGGGTGTCGATCTTCGATCCCGCTCGGCTCGGTGCGCTGCTGGCGATGCCTGACGGCGCGGAACCGGTGGCGATCCTGTGCCTCGGCCCGGTACCGGACTTCCCGCAGCGGCCGCAGCTGGAGATCGACGAATGGACGCTCGGCCGCCCGCTCGGCGAATTCGTATCCGAGAACGTCTGGCCCGCGCCGGCACCGGCCTAGGCTGACGTTCGTGGGGACAGTGGATCTGAACGCGGATCTGGGCGAGGGCTTCGGCGTCTGGCAACTCGGCGATGACGAGGCCATGCTCGGAATGTGGTCACCAGCGCCAACGTGGCCTGCGGATTTCACGCAGGCGACCCGGCGCTGCTGCTGCGAACCTGTCGGGCGGCGGTGGCGCGCGGTGTGCGGATCGGCGCTCAGGTGAGCTACCGCGACCTGGCCGGGTTCGGGCGTCGATTCATCGACGCGACGCCAGAGGATCTGACGGCCGACGTCGTCTATCAGATCGGTGCACTTCAGGCGCTCGCACACGCCGCCGGGTCCACGGTCAGCTACGTCAAACCCCATGGCGCGCTGTACAACACGATCGTCGGCAATCACGGCCAGGCGCGCGCGGTCGCCGAGGCGGTGCACGCTGTAGATCCCGGTCTGCCGGTGCTGGGACTGGCGGGCTCGGTGTTCTTCACCGAGGCGCAGGAGCGCGGGCTGCGCACGGTGCGCCGAGGCGTTCGCCGATCGCGCGTATCGCTCCGACGGACAACTGGTTTCGCGGAAGCTGCCCAACGCCGTGTTGCACGATGCCGCGGAGATCGCCGACCGGGTGGCGTCGATGGTCACCACGGGCCGGGTCGCCGCTGTCGACGGGTCCACAATCCCGATCACCGTGGAATCCGTTTGCGTACATGGCGATTCGCCTGGCGCGGTGCAGATCGCCAACGCCGTGCGCGATCGTCTGACGGCCGACGGCGTTGAGATCAAGGCGTTCGCCTGATGCGCCTCAAGCTCGGCAGGCCCGACCTCGACCGAATACGCAGGCTATTTCGACGCCCCCGCGGCCGCGCCGGACGCGCCGCTGACCGTGACCTGGGCGGGCGTCACGACGCTGCTGATCGACGACGGCACGTCGGCGGTGATGACCGACGGCTTCTTCTCCCGGCCGAGCCTCGCTCGAGGTCGGGCTGCGCCCGCTGTCACCGTCGGCGCGCGCGCATCGACGGCTGCCTGGCCCGGGCCTCGGGGTGGATCGGCTGGAGGCGGTGCTGCCGGTGCACACGCACTTCGACCACACGATGGACTCTGGGGTGGTCGCCGAACGCACGGGCGCACGGGTGGTTGGCGGGGTGTCGGCGGTCCAGGTCGGCCTCGGGGCGGGTCTGCCTGCCAATCGCGCCGTTGCGGTCACCCCGCGCGAGGCGATATCGCTCGGCGCCTACGACGTCACGCTGATCGAGGGCAACCACTGTCCACCCGACCGCTTTCCCGGGGTTATCGCCGCTCCCGTCGTGCCGCCAGTCAAGGTCTCTGCGTACAAGTGCGGTGAGGCGTGGTCGACGCTGCTGCACCACCGGCCGACGGGCCGCCGCATGCTGATCGTCGGCAGCGCGGGCTTCGTCCGCGGCGCACTGGACGGGCAGGGGGCCGACGTCGTGTATCTCGGTGTTGGGCAACTCGGGCTGCAACCCGAGCAGTACCTCATCGACTACTGGACGGAGACCGTGCGCACCGTCGGCGCCCGCCGCGTCGTGCTCATTCACTGGGACGACTTCTTCCGCCCGCTGCACAAGCCGTTGCGAGCACTGCCGTACGCCGGTGACGATCTCGACGTTTCGATGCGGGTGTTGTCCCGGCTGGCCGCCGACGACGGCGTCCCGCTGCATCTCCCCACGCTTTGGCAGCGCTGCGACCCGTGGAGCTGACGCTGGCGCTGGTGGCGCTGGCCGTGGTGCTCGGATTTGCAATGGTCGGCCCGCGCGGCTGGCCAGAGGCTGTCGCGGCAGTGCCTGCCGCAGGCCTGCTGATCGCACTCGGCGTGATCTCGTGGCACGACGCCGCAGCCGAGGTGAGCCGACTACTGCCGGTGGTCGGTTTCCTCGCCGCGGTGCTCGTGCTGGCACGGCTGTGTGACGACGAGGGACTGTTTCGCGCCGCAGGCGTTGCAATGGCGCGGACGACGTCGGGCGGTCAGCAGCGGCTGCTCGTAAAGGTTTTCGTGATCGCGGCCGCCACCACCGCGATCCTGAGCCTCGACGCGACGGTCGTGCTGTTGACACCCGTTGTGCTCGCGACGGCCCGCACATTGGCTGTCTCCGCGAAGCCGCACGCGTACTCGACCGCCCACCTCGCGAACAGCGCGTCGCTGCTGTTTCCGGTGTCGAACCTGACCAACTTGTTGGCGTTCAGTGTCGCGGGTTTGTCGTTCCTCCACTTCACCGCTGTCATGGCACTCCCGTGGCTGGCCGCTGTGGTGGTTGAATTCGTCTTGCTGCGTTGGCTTTTCGCGCGGGAGCTGTCGGTGGAGCCTGCGCGGGACACAGTCACCGAGGCGGTAGACGTGCCGGTTTTCGTCCTTGTGGTGTTGGCGTTGACGCTCGTCGGATTCGCCGCCACGTCGGTGCTTGGCCTGTCGCCCGCGTGGGCGGCGCTGGCCGGGGCGGTCGTACTCGGCGTGCGGGCCCTGACCCGCAGGGACACCAGCCCGCGTCGACTCGTCGAGGCACTCGACGTGCCGTTCCTGGCGTTCGTGTTGTGCCTCGGTGTGGTCGTCGCCGCGGTCATGCTCAACGGCCTCGACACTGCCATGCGCGACGTGCTGCCGAGCGGCACCGGCCTGCTGGCACTGTTGGGTGTCGCGGCGGTAGCGGCGCTGCTGTCCAACGCCGTCAACAACCTGCCCGCGGTGCTGGTGCTGCTGCCGTTGGTGGTGGCATCGGGACCCGCGGCCGTGCTCGCGGTGCTCATCGGCGTCAACGTCGGGCCGAACCTGTCCTACATCGGGTCGCTGGCCAACCTGCTGTGGCGCAGCGTGGTGCGACGCGATATCCCGGCCGGTTTCGTCGAGTTCACGCGGATCGGGCTGCTCACGACGCCCATCACACTCGTCATCTCGGTGCTCGGACTCTGGGTGGGGATCCGGCTCTTCGGTGTCTAACTCGGCTGGAGCCAAACGGGATTGGAAAGCGCCACCATCGAGGGAAATCGCGCGCGGCGGCGCACCTCGACGCGGGCGAACCGCGCCTCGCCTGCCATGCAGTCCCACTGCAGCTTCACCGCTCCGCAGTCGTCGGTCCTCGCGCGGCCGACTGGGCCGCCGTCGGTGATGATGGCGAGGGTGCAGTCCGGCGCGCCCGCCACCTCCGCTGTGATCGTCAGAGGTGTGTCCGGCGGTACGGTTAGCGTCTGTCCGGGTCCCGCCGTTGCCCCGTCGCCACGGAATGCGCTGAGCGCCAACGTCACCGCGCTCGACTCGGTCACATAGCAGCGACCGCTACGCAGGCCCTCAACGATGTCAGGCGTAGACGGACCCTGCGCATACACGACGGTCTGTGGCCGCCCGACCGGCTGAGCGGACACATGCGAGTCGCTGCCGCCCACCGCGTTGATGCGCCTGCCCTGCCGCAGCAGCTGCTGCCAGATACGCAGCGACAGTTCGTCATCGACGTTCCACCGCCCGTTCCAGACCTCCATCGCGTCCACGTCCTCGTAACCGAACTCCCATGCGCATCCCGGCAGCGGCACCGATGGGTGCGCAGTCACCACCAGGCCACCGTCGGCCCGCACCCTCGCGGCATAAGCGGCGAAGACCCCGTCGCGCGGTCCATACCTCCAGTCGACCCAGCCGCCCGGCGGCAATCCGATTGCCAGCCAATGTCCATGTCGGGTGGTGACCTCTTCGCCTGAGATGACTTCCAGACCATCGGATGTGGTTGTCGCCCATGCCCGATTGGCGGAGCTGGTGTTGTGGTCGGTGGAGATGATGAAGTCCAGGCCGGCGGATGTGGCGGCCGCCGCCATCTCGGCGAGCCGCCGCCTGCCATCGGAATGCACGGTGTGCGTGTGCAAATCGCCGCGAAACCAACCGGGCTGACTGACACGTGGAACGGATGGGCGGATGGCAGGGGCCGGACGCAACGATGGCTGCACACCCCGCGTGAGCGCGATCTGAGCGTGCCAATCCATGCCAAGCGGGTTGAGCACAACCGGCCCGAGCGCCAACGCCCAGCGACCGGGTTCGATCGGGCCTGCCAGGTAACCGGGGGTCGCGTTCACCGCAGACAGCATGAAGCCGGCTCTGGCGCCACCCGACCAGCCCCGAAAGCCCTCGGCGTTGCCGAGTTCGTGGCCCGCGGGCCCGAAGATGCCGAGATCGAGCACGTTGCGACCGATGCCGAGCAGCGAGAAGTTGTCATGCGACGTACTGACATCGATTCGCTGGATGCCCGCAGGCACGTCAAACGGCACGTAGGCCCATTGGTCAATGCCGAAGTTGAATCGACCTCGGAAGGAAAGCTCGACGCGGGTGTCCGACTTCAGTGCCGCCATGACGTCTCCTCGTCCTGTTCAGCCACATCCTCGACGGGGTTGTCCTAAGCGATGGTTACGCCGACGCGAACAGCGGGGGGACGGCTGACGACGATTCGCGAATCGACGGCGCTGCGGGCGAGAAATCCGCCGTAGGCTGGGCAAGATTGGTCACGTGGCCAGGACCGGATCGCCGCCTCCGTCGGCAGTGTTCACCAGGTACGTGGCGCTCGGCGACTCGTTCACCGAGGGTGTCGGCGACCCACATCCGTCCAGCCCCAACGGTGTGCGCGGATGGGCGGATCACGTCGCAGTCGCGCTTGCGCAGAACAATCCGGAGCTTCGCTATGCCAACCTCGCGGTGCGTGGCCGCAGGATGGACGAGATCCTTGCGGATCAACTTCATACCGCGGTCATGCTCGAACCCGACTTGGTCACCGTCTACGCGGGCATGAACGACCTGCTTCTGGTGCGCAACGACATCGACGCGATGATGGCCAGATACGCAGACGGCCTGAAGACCTTGCAGCAGACCGGCGCCCATGTGCTCGCGTTCACCGCAGGCGACCTCGGCACGGTGCCCCTGTTTCGACGGCTGCGGGGCAGGGCCGCGGTCTACAACGAGCTGCTGCGCAGCATCGCCGATGACCTCGGGCTGCAACTCGTTGACTTCTGGAGATTTACCGAGTTTCGCGATCCACGCCTGTGGGCAGGCGACCGCATCCACCTTTCGCCGCTCGGACACGAACGAATGGCCGCGAAAGTTCTTGACACACTGACAGTTCCCCATCAACTCACCACACGTTCGGCCGCGCTACTGGCCTCATCGCCGCCGCAGCGGAACTTCTGGGGCAACATGCGATGGTGGGCGGCGTTCGCTGCGCCGTGGATCGCCAAGCGGATTCGCCGGGCAACCCCTGGGGCAGGTATCGAGCCGAAATACTCAGCATTGACCAGTATCGTCTGAACGCCATGGACGTGAGCCGCAGGACGCTGATCGTCGGCGGCACGTCGGCAATCGTCGGCGCTGGCGTCGGAGCGGGCATCACTGGGCTCGTCACCGCCGACCGCCCCGGTCCGACTCTGTGGCAGCGCGCTGACCGCAGTGGCGCGCCACCGGTCAACGGACTGCATCTGCAGTACGGCGCCGACGCGGCATCTGAGGTCGTGGTGTCCTGGCACACCGCCGCCGCGGTGAACAATCCCCGGGTCATGGTGGGCACGCCTGACAACGGCGTTGGCCGCACCGTCGCCGCAGAGACAGTGACATATCAGGACGCCGCCTCCCACACCGAGATCCGGGTGCACCACGCGCGGCTCGCGAACCTGGCGCCAGACACCGACTACGTCTACGCCGCCGTGCACGACGGCGCCAGTCCCGAGGTGGGCACGGCGCGCACAGCGCCCCGCGGTCGGGTACCGCTGCGCTTCACCAGCTTCGGCGACCAGTCCACCCCGACGCTGGACGCAATGGTGGCCAGCGCATTCGGCAGCGACAACCGCGGTTCACCGTCGGCGGGCGACATCACGACCGCGGTTGAGCGCGTTTCGCCGTTGTTCCACCTGGTCAACGGCGATCTGTGCTACGCCAACCTGTCCCACGACCGCGTCAGGACGTGGTCGGACTGGTTCGAGAACAATTCCAGGTCCGCGCGCTACCGGCCGTGGATGCCCGCGGCGGGCAACCACGAGAACGAGCTCGGTAACGGCCCGATCGGCTATGGCGCCTACCAGGCCTACTTCGCGCTGCCGGACTCCGGCTCAGATTCGGAGTTGCGAGGTCTGTGGTACGCGTTCACCGCCGGGTCGGTCCGGGTTATCAGCCTGGCCAATGACGACGTCTGTTACCAGGACGGTGGCAACTCGTATGTGCACGGCTACTCCGGCGGTGCCCAAAAGCGTTGGCTGGAACAGGAACTCGAACGAACCCACAGCGACAAGGGAATCGACTGGATCGTGGTGTGCATGCACCAGACTGCGGTGTCGACGGGCGAGCGCACCAACGGCGCCGACCTGGGCATCCGAGAGAACTGGCTGCCGCTCTTCGACCGCTTCGGCGTCGACCTCGTCGTCTGCGGGCATGAGCATCACTACGAACGCACCCACGCGGTTCGGGGCACACTGCCGACCGACACGCTGACGCCGAGCCCGGTTGACGCGCAACCGGATCACATCGACACCAGCAAAGGCACGGTTCACCTCGTCATCGGCGGCGGGGGCACGTCGATCCCGTCGAACAAAATGTTCTTTCCCGAGCCGCGATGCCAGGTCCTGATGGGCGTCGGCGACGTCAATCCCAAGACCGGGCAGAAGACGCCGCGATACATCGAGGAGGCCGCACCGTGGTCGGTGTTCCGTGACCGGGACAACCCCTGCGGCTTTGTCGCGTTCGACGTCGATCCGGGGCAGCCTGGCGGCAACACGTCAATCGCCGCCACGTACTTCGCGGTCAACGGGCCGTTCGGTGAATCGACACCGGTCGACAAGTTCACGTTGACCCGGCCAAGGCGCGGCTGAGCGTCAACCCCTTCGCTGGCGGGCGATTTCGGCCAGGACCACACCCGCGGCCACCGATGCGTTCAACGACTCCGTCGGCCCCGCCATCGGGATGGACACCACGGTGTCGCAATTCTCCCGCACCAGCCGCGACAGTCCCTTGCCCTCCGAACCGACCACCAATACGACCGGGCCGGCACCTTCCAGCTCGTCGACTGTGGTGTCCCCGTCGGCGTCGAGGCCTATCACCTGCAGACCTGCGTCGGCCCAACTCTTCAGCGCCCGAGTGAGATTGGGAGCGCGCGCCACCGGAACCCTGGCGGCCGCACCCGCACTCGTTCGCCACGCCACCGCGGTGACCGAGGCCGACCGGCGCTGCGGAATCAGCACACCGTGACCGCCGAACGCGGCGACCGAGCGAACGATCGCGCCGAGGTTGCGGGGATCGGAGATGTTGTCCAACGCCACAAGCAGTGCGGGTGTGCTGTCGTGGGTCGCATCGGTCAACAGGTCGTCGGGATGGGCATAGGAGTACGGCGGCACCTGCAGCGCGACGCCCTGATGCAGGCCGTTGGCGGCGATTCGGTCCAGATCGTGGCGCGGAACTTCGAGAATCGAAATGCCCGAATCGGCTGCGATCCTTACGGATTCGGTGAGGCGTTCGTCGGCGTCCGCGCCAAGCGCGACATACAGCGCGGTCGCCGGCACGCGGGCCCGCAAGCACTCAAGCACGGGATTGCGGCCAAGCACGACCTCGGTGTCGTCGGTCTTGCGGGCCGGCCGCCGCTGCTGCTGCGGCTTGGCCGCCCGCTTCGCTGCGGGATGGTTGGGTCGCATATGCGCGGGAGGTGTGGCGCCCCGCCCCTCAAGGCCGCGACGACGGACACCGCCCGACCCGACGGTCGGCCCCTTCTTCGTGCCGGATTTGCGAATCGCACCCCGACGCCGTGAGTTTCCTGGCATCTACTTGGTGTACCCGTCCAGCAGTGCCCATTGCGGGCCGTCGCCGGTGTCGGTGACCTCGATACCGGCCTCCTTGAGCCGGTCGCGGATCGCGTCGGCCTCCGCCCAGTCCCTTCGCGCCCTTGCGTCCTCGCGGCGCTGCACTTCGGCTCGCACGAGTACATCGACGGCGGCCATCGCGGCCGACGTCTCGTCGCGCGACTCCCACCGCTCGTCGAGTGGGTCGCAGCCGAGGATGCCGGTCATCGCCCGGATCGACATCGCCTGCGCCAGTGCGGTTTCGTGGTCGCCCGCGTCGAGGGCGCGGTTGCCTTCTGCCCGCGCGGCGTGCACTTCGGCAAGCGCGATCGGCACCGACAGATCATCGTCGAGTGCGGCGGCGAACTTCGCTGTCCACTCGCCTGGTACCACCGCGCCGACCCGGTTACGCACCCGGTGCAAGAAATCTTCGATGCCGGTGTAGGCCTTGACCGCATCCTGCAGCGCGGTCTCGGAAAACTCGAGCATCGACCGGTAGTGCGCGCTGCCAAGGTAGTAGCGCAGCTCGGCGGGCCGAACCCGTTGCAGCACAGCTGGAATCGCGAGCACATTGCCCAGCGACTTACTCATTTTCTCGCCGCCCATGGTGACCCACCCGTTGTGCAGCCAGTACCGGGCGAACGGGTCGCCGACGGCTTCCGCCTGAGCGATCTCGTTCTCGTGATGCGGGAAGATCAAGTCCATGCCACCGGCGTGGATGTCGAACTCGGGACCGAGATAGGCCTCGCACATCGCGACGCATTCGGTGTGCCAGCCTGGCCGACCGCGACCCCACGGCGTAGGCCAGGACGGTTCGCCGGGTTTGGCCCCCTTCCACAGCGTGAAGTCGCGTTGGTCGCGCTTGCCCGTCGCAACGCCTTCGCCCTGGTGCACGTCGTCGATCTTGTGGCCGGACAGTTTCCCGTAGCCGGGCACCGGCAACAGGCTCTGCACGTTGAAGTAGACGTCGCCGTCGCCGGTATAGGCGTGCCCGCGTTCGATCAGTTGCTCGATCAGCTCGATGATCTGCGTGATGTGCCCGGTGGCGCGCGGCTCAGCCGACGGCGCAAGCACCCCCAGAGCGTCGTACGCGGCCGTAAAGGCGCGCTCGAAGGTGGCGGCCCATTCCCACCACGGCCTACCCGCATCGGCGGCCTTGTTGAGGATCTTGTCGTCTATGTCGGTGACGTTGCGGATGAAAGCGACGTCGTAGCCCTTTGCCATCAGCCATCGCCGCAGGATGTCGAACGCCACGCCACTGCGGACGTGCCCGATGTGGGGCAGGCCCTGCACGGTGGCGCCGCACAGGTAAATCGAGACGTGATCGGGACGCAACGGCACAAAATCGCGCACGGCACCGGCCATGGTGTCGTGGAGCCGCATGACGGGAGGCGACGTTGTCGCCGACCCGACGGCTTGATCGCGATCGGTCACGACGCGCCAGCTTACCGGCACTATTCAGGCGTGAATGACCATCGGCAATAGAAGAGCCGTCGCGATCGCGGCCAAACCTTCGCCACGGCCCGTGAGCCCGAGGCCGTCGGTGGTGGTCGCCGATACCGAGACCGGGGCCTCCAGCAGCTCCGAGAGCACCGTCTGGGCCTCTGCGCGGCGCGGACCGACCTTCGGCTGGTTGCCGATCACCTGGACGGCCGCGTTTCCGATGCGGTAGCCCTCGGCCGACAGCAATTCGCGCACATGCCGCAGCATGTCGGCACCGCTGACACCGCGCCATTCCGCCCGGTCGGTGCCGAACACGTCACCGATGTCGCCCAGCCCGGCAGCGGACAGCAGCGCATCACAGAGCGCATGTGCGGCGACATCGCCGTCGGAATGGCCTGAGCAGCCGTCAGCGTCGACAAATAGCAGACATAGCAGCCAACACGGCCTACCGGCCTGGATTGGATGTACGTCGGTGCCGAGCCCAACACGCGGGGTCGACATCATGTCCTTCAGGACGCGGCGGCCAGAACCTCATCGAGGATGATTGCCGCCTTGGCGTCGTCCGTGTTCTCGGCAAGCGCGAGCTCGCCGACCAGGATCTGCCGCGCTTTGGCCAGCATCCGCTTCTCGCCTGCGGACAGCCCACGCTCCTGGTCCCGACGCCACAGGTCACGAACGACCTCGGCGACCTTGTTCACGTCGCCGGAGGCCAGCTTCTCGAGGTTGGCCTTGTACCGACGCGACCAGTTGGTCGGCTCTTCGGTGTGCGGGGCGCGAAGCACCTGGAAGACCTTGTCCAGGCCTTCCTGCCCTACAACGTCGCGCACGCCGACATACTCGGCATTATCAGCAGGAACTCGAACGGTGAGATCGCCCTGGGCAACCTTCAAGACGAGGTATTCCTTTTGTTCGCCTTTGATGGTTCGGGTTTCGATCGCCTCGATCAACGCAGCACCGTGGTGTGGATAGACAACGGTGTCTCCGACCTTAAAAATCATCAGATACGAGCCCCTTTCACGACTCAATGTTAGCACGGTGCTCAGACAGGCGTGGATCAACGGTGCAGGTCAGGGGCACAGTCAGTGAAGAGCAGGGGTTGACAGGGTGACAAATCCGTGCATGGCCCGAGTGGCTTCGCGCGCCCTTTACTCCTGCTATCAGGCAGCTTCGAAGTAGCTGCCTGATCCCGATCGGCCCACCGCTACCGCCTCCAACGGCCACCTACTACTGTGCATCGCGCCCCGTGGCGACTCTGTTCGCGCACCCGTCGTAGCTGATAGGAGCGGGCGCGGTAGGCCCGATCATCCGACAGTCCGCGACTTGTCCGACAGTCCGCTACGCCCGGTGACGGGAATTGGCGCAAGGCGGGCGCCCCGCGCTCCCCGGACTGCGCGCGCACCTACGTCACCGGCTTCGCGCCCGACAGTGTGGTTGCCGGCGAACAGCTGCCCCCCAAACGCGCGTGCGTGGTCACACGTTCCAGTCGTGACGCGCGCGGTAACCCGATGAGGTGGCTATGCGTTTGCTTACGTGACTCGGCAGGTTGGCGGCATATTTGCCATTGATTCGCTTGTGTCGTTGCGACATGGTCTTCTTGGGCGGTTCTGTCGGCCGTTGATTAGCAAAGCCGAGGTTATCCGGAAGTAATTTACACCGACGTTGACATGCATGTATATACCATATGTGAGTGAAGAAGCCGATCGCGACAATTAACGCCAGTGGCGATAAGGGCCCTTTCCTGGGCGGCCTTGCTGGGAGTAGCCTGTGCCGTTCGTCGCAATATTGCCCCAGCCGCCAAATTCATAGGATTTTTCTTTGCCAGCGGCTTCTCAAATGCTACTAGAGGGTCTAGTCTCGAGCTCGTCCATATCCTCTTCAGCTAAGGAACGGCCATGCCTTTCATTCGTTCAACAGTCCTCTTGGGCGCTTCGCTCGTTGGTGCGGGCGCGATCGCTCTGGTCGGCGCCGGTAGCGCGGGCGCTGACTGCGGCTTGTTAAACGCCCCAACCAACTGCGGCATCCTCAACGGCGGCGTGTTCAACAACGGCGTCGGCAACAACATCACGGACGGCGGCGCCGGCGGCTTCAACAACGGCGTCCTCAACAACGGGGTGCTCAACACGGGCATCGGCAACAACCTGCTGGCCCCGGGCGGCGCCAACAACGGCATCCTCAACCAGGGCGCCTTCAACGGCCTTGCCCCCGGTCTTAACGTCCTCAACCTCGGTGCCTTCAACAACGGCATCGCCAACATCGGGACCGCCAACAACGGCATCGCCAACATCGGAACCGGCCACTCGGGAATCCTGGGCGGAGTCATCCCGGGCCACTAGGGTCGCGCTAGGGCCGTCCGACCGTTCATCTGCGCGGTAGTGGGCTCAGTTGCGGGGCGCATGGTGTTCAGCGGTCGACTCAAGCCGTTCGCTCACGGTTGCCTCGGGCTCGGCGGCCCGGCGTTGACTTCCTCACCGTGGACGGGGATGCCTGACGGGCCGCGGATTGCGGTCTGCTCGGACATCTCCGCCACGGGTCAGGCGATCCCACGACTGGGCGAGTGCCATCGCCTGTAGCGCGTTGGGCTGGTAGGCCTGCAATGTTGGTCCAACTGCCGTAGAAACCGACGATCAGCCCTCCGCTACCGCCACCAACGGCCACCTACTACTGTGCATAGTTGATTCATGGTGACCGGGATCGCGGTCGCTGCCGTCGGCTGAGCAGGAGGCCCCGTGGACCGCTTGAAACCCCGCACTTCTGCCGTCGCTGCCGGCCTGGCTGCCTGCGGTGTGGCCGCGACTGTCGCCCTCACCGGCTGCAGCGCCGGGCAGGTCTCCCAGATGGCCACCCAGGAACCCGCGGTGAACGGCACCAGCACCAACGTCGGGCCGATCTCGCTGCGCAACGTCCACCTGCGGGCCGCGCAATCCACCGACTACGTGCATCCGGGTCGCGACGTCGAGCTGTTGTTCGTCGCTGTGAGCAGTTCGCCCGACGTCAACGACAAGCTCGTGTCGATCACCTCCGACGTCGGCACGGTGACGTTGACAGGTGACACCTCGGTGCCCGCGAACGGCGTGCTTGCCGTCGGCGAGCCCGACGGCCAGATCGCGCCGATGGAGTCCGCTGAGAGGGCCGACGCCGCCAAGGCCGCGGTGGCGCTGTCCAAGCCGGTCACCAACGGGCTGACCTACAGCTTCACGTTCGACTTCGAGAAGGCAGGCGAGACCACGCTCATGGTGCCGATCTCGGCGGGCGAGGCCCCGCGACGCGAAGCGGCCGTAGAAGCCGGCGACACGGGCGCTCACCGCTAGGTAATTCGGCCGGGCTGTCGGTCCGACCGGTTACCGTCACGACGTGGCTAAGGCGCGTTTGCAGTACCGCTGCTCGGAATGCCACCACGTGACCGCCAAATGGGTTGGTCGCTGCCCGGATTGCGGCACGTGGGGAACCGTCGACGAAATGGCGGTACTGGCTGCGGTCAATGGCTCGGCTATGCGGCGCGCCGTCGCGCCGACGTCGTCCGCAGTGCCGATCAGCTCGATCGACCCCGGCGACACCCGCCATTTCCATACCGGGGTCAGCGAACTGGACCGTGTTCTCGGCGGAGGTCTGGTCCCCGGTTCGGTGACACTGCTCGCGGGGGACCCTGGTGTCGGCAAGTCGACGCTGCTGCTCGAGGTCGCGCACCGCTGGGCGCAGGCGGGTAGGCGCGCGCTGTATCTGTCCGGTGAGGAGTCGGCAGGCCAGATTCGGCTGCGGGCCGAACGCACCCGCTGCGCCCATGACGAGGTGTACCTGGCCGCGGAGTCGGATTTGCAAGTGGCACTTGGCCACATCGACGAGGTACGGCCGACCCTGGTGGTGGTCGACTCGGTGCAGACCATGTCCACCACCGAGGTCGACGGCGTCACAGGCGGGGTGACTCAGGTTCGGGCGGTGACGACTGCGCTGACCATGGCTGCCAAGACGTCGGGGGTGGCGATGCTTCTGGTCGGCCACGTCACCAAGGACGGCGCCATCGCAGGGCCGCGCTCGCTGGAACATCTTGTCGATGTCGTGCTGCACTTCGAGGGTGACCGCAGTTCGGCGCTTCGCATGGTGCGCGGCGTGAAGAACCGCTTTGGCGCTGCCGACGAAGTGGGCTGTTTCCTGTTGCACGACAACGGAATTGAGTGCGTCGCCGACCCATCGCGGCTATTCCGGGACCAGCGGCCCCAGCCGGTGTCGGGCACGGCGGTGACCGTCACGCTCGACGGCAAACGCCCGCTGATCGGTGAGGTGCAGGCGCTGATCGGCTCACCGGCCACCGGCTCGCCGCGACGCGCGGTCAGTGGCATCGACTCGTCGCGCGCCGCCATGATCACCGCGGTGCTGGAGAAGCGCGCCAAGCTACCTGTCGGCGCCAACGACATCTACCTGTCCACCGTCGGCGGCATGCGGCTGACCGACCCTTCGTCGGACTTGGCAGTCGCGCTGGCGATCGCGTCCGCATTCACCGATCTGCCCATGCCCGCCAACGCCGTGGCGATCGGCGAGGTGGGATTGGCAGGCGATTTGCGCCGGGTCAGCGGCATGGACCGTAGGCTCGCCGAGGCTGCAAGGCTGGGCTTCGGCTGCGCCGTGGTGCCCGCGGGCGTCACGGCGGTTCCCGCGGGGCTGCGTGCCCTTCCTGCCGACGACATTCGGACGGCGTTGCGGGTGCTAAGGCAAATCAGCCACACTGACGCGAGTAACGGCCGATCCTAGGAGGGGCGATGGCCGTCAAGGCGAGTAGCAGGTCGAGCCGCACCGTGGTGCAGCTGGCCAGACCGACCCTGCGGGAAACCATCGCGCGGCTGGCCCCGGGTACCGCATTGCGAGACGGCCTTGAGCGCATCTTGCGCGGCCGTACCGGCGCGCTGATCGTGATCGGATACGACGACAGTGTCGAGGCCATCTGCGACGGCGGCTTCTCGCTCGACATCCGTTACGCACCGACGCGACTGAGGGAACTGTCCAAGATGGACGGCGCTGTCGTGCTGTCCACTGACGGCGGCCGCATCGTGCGGGCCAACGTGCAGCTTGTGCCCGACCCGTCGATCAACACCGAGGAATCGGGCACCCGGCACCGCTCCGCCGAGCGCACTGCCATCCAGACCGGCTATCCGGTGATCTCGGTGAGCCATTCGATGAGCATCGTGACCGTTTACGTCGCCGGCGAGCGGCACGTTATGCCGGAGTCGGCGGCCATCCTGTCTCGGGCCAACCAGACCATCGACACGCTAGAGCGCTACAAGACCCGCCTCGATGAGGTCAGCAGGCAGCTGTCCACCGCCGAGATCGAGGACTTCGTCACGCTGCGCGACGTGATGACGGTTGTGCAGCGGCTGGAGATGGTCCGCCGGATCAGCCTGGAGATCGACTCCGACGTCGTCGAACTCGGCACCGATGGACGCCAGCTCAAGCTGCAACTGGAGGAACTCGTCGGCGACAACGACGTCGCCCGCGAGCTAATCGTCCGCGACTACCACGCCAACCCCGACCCGCCGACGCCCGCTCAGGTGAGCGCCACCCTCGAGGCGCTTGACGGGCTCTCCGATAACGAGCTGCTCGACTTCACTACGCTGGCAAGGGTTTTCGGTTACCCGTCGACGCTGGAAGCACAGGATTCGGCGATGAGCTCGCGCGGCTACCGGGCCATGACAGGCATCCCACGGTTGCAGTTCGCCCACGTCGACCTGCTGGTGCGGTCGTTCGGTTCGTTGCAGGGGCTGCTGGCGGCCACGTCCGACGACCTGCAGTCGGTCGAGGGCATCGGTTCGATGTGGGCCCGCCACATCAGGGAAGGCCTGTCACAGCTCGCCGAATCAACGATCGCCGACCGGCTCGCTTAATTCGCTGATCTCGTCGAGCCCGGCCCGCAACAAGCTCCACGCAAGGTGTCGTGCTTCAGCGGCCCTCGACTGCATCAGGCGCTGGACGGCCGGGACCGGATTGAGGTGTGGTGCGCTTCTCTGAACCACGGCGTCGTGCACATCCTCGGCTACCCGGATGCCCATCAGCACGGCTTCGTTGACCCGGTCCAGCGCGCGGTGCAGCCGATCGTCATCGATGAGCAGGTGGGCGTTGCCGACCTCGACCGAAAACTCGTTCACGACCTGACTGATCTGCTCGAAGATCGGGTTCATCGCGAGTTCCCGTTCGGCACGGTCCTCGATACTGAGGATGCTCGCGGCCTCGTTCCACAGTGTCGCCAGCAGTTGGGTGTGCCCATTGACGGTGCGTGACACCTCGACGAGCGCTTGCTTCTGCACCTGATTGACCAGATGAAGACGCTCGACGCGGGCCAGCTCCCGCTGCGCCTCCAGCTCGGCGCGATGCGATTTGTCCTTGGCCTCCATCTCGACCCGGTGCAGTGTCTGGATCAATGCCAGTTCGCGGGCCGACCGTTCATTGGCGGCTGCCAGCTCGATGCGGAGTCGCTCGGCGGCGTCGGCGGCGTTCTGGTTCGCCTGGCACTGAATGTTGACGGTCTGCCACATGGTCACCATCACCACGCAGAACACGACGGCGCCGAAAAACCAGTCCGCCTTGGAACCGCTGTCGCCGTGGCTGACGAAGATGAACCAGGCGCTGGCAACAACGCCTGCCGCCCCACAGGCAAACCACCCGATTCCACGCCAGCCCTCGATAGCGGCGAACCAACGCGGTCGCTGGCGAACTGGCATCGGCGGCGCCATCGGCTCGGTTGAGACGCTCACGTCGCCGAGCTCCGAATCCTCGGCGGCCCTGGTGGATTGCGCTAGTCCCGTCATTCCGGACCTCCCATTCGCCCCGAGCATTCCGCCGTGCGGGTTCAGACTAGGGAACCCTAGATTGCGCCGTCACGCCCCGCCTCTCGACGGTGTACGGGAATTGTCGCGGACCGCTAGGGTCAACCCGTGCCCAGCGCTAATCGAATTGACCCGCTAGAGAATTGAGGGCCCATGGGACAACCCGAGTCACATGAACGCGACTCGTCGATCATCGTCGATCTGTCCGAGGCGGCGATGCACATGTACACGGCCGCGATCGACGCGTTGCCTTTTGCGGAGGACCGCAAGTTCCACAAGCGCGCGGACGTCGTCCTGGCGGGCATGCGTAAGTTGCGCGCCGCGCTGACGGACGCAGCAAGCACCAGCAGGCCCTCACCCGCGGTGATCGTCGCGCTGAGCAATGTGCGGCGGCGCTACGACGCTCTGATGGAACACGCCGCCGCTGCACCGGGATCGAGTTTGGGCCAGCAGTTGTACGTCACCCGTGTCCACGCCAAGTTGTCCGCCAACGAAGTGGCCAACGGCGCGGGACTTCGCGCCGACCTCCTCGATGAGCTCGAGGCAGGCGAAACGCCCACCGACGAGGAGGCGGCGAAGATCAAGGACGCGATTGCCGCCCTCGGCGGGGTGCCAGGCACCGAACATCTCCAACCCGTGCCAGACCCTCAAGAGCCGCAGCATGAAGAGCACGAGGAGCACGTAGACGAACACGTCAACGGTTGGGACGCATCGCTCGTTTCGGAGCACGCGGGCTAGCCGGCGCCTACCGGCTTAACCGCCCTGCGGCGCAGGTGCCTGCGCGACGGGAGGCGCACCCTCGCCGGGTGGCGGCGCCTGGACAGGCGTCGGCGGAGCGAGGATGAAGGGCACCGTCGCCGACCGCAGATTGCCGAGCTGCACGACTAGGTTGTACGTGCCCGGCCCGATCGGCTGACGCGGCAGCGGGCATTGCGGCGCAGAGCTCATACCCGTCCAGGTCACCTCCGTCGTCACCTGCTCGCCGGGCTGGAACGTCTTGACCAACGTCTCGTTGGACGGGGCGCAGTCCAGGTTCGACCACAGCCGGTTGTTATCCAGCGAGTAGACGTAGGCGGCCAACACCGCGGCGCCGACATCACGCTGGCACGCGACCAGGCCGATGTTCGTCACGACCATGGTGAACTTCGGCTGGTCTCCGACGAAGTATTGCGGCTGGTTGGTGATGCCCTTGACCGCCAGCGTCGAGTCGGGGCAGTCCTCACCCTCCTTGAGCACCGGCGGCGGCATGACGGCGGCGGTCGGGGTGGGCGTCGGCGGCGGGGCCTGCTGCGCTGGCGGCACCACCGGCGTCTTGACCTCGGGGTTCTCTCCGGGAAGCGGTGTCGGCGCTGCGGCTTGGCTGGGGTTGGGCTTGTCTGCCGTCTTGCTCTGGGTGCCCGTGCTGTTCATCACGACCATCACCACCACAGCGGCGACGACACCGATCATGAGGACCGCGATGCCAATTGCCAATGCCCTGCGACGCCAGTAAATCTGCGTCGGTAGCGGGCCATGCGGTTCTAGATCCAGCACAAGCTCACGGTAAGGCCAGGTCACGCTGCCTCGTCCGAGGCGACTCGGCGTGTCGCGGGTTAGCCTTCGCCAATATCGCCGAGATGCTGCCGCAACACCACCCGGCCTTCGGCCAGGTGGTAGGTCAGGCCGACGATGGCCAGGGTCCCCGCGGCAAGCCGTTCGGCGATGGACGCGGAGCGCACGCGCAGTTGCGTGACGGTGTCGTTGACGTGCCGGGTTTCGAACTCGTCGACCCGCGTCAGGCCGGCGTGACGGCCTTGCAGGACAGACGGTGTTATCCGTTCCACGATGTCGCGCACGTAGCCGCCAGGCACCACGCCGTCATCGATCGCCGACAGCGTCGCCTGCACCGCACCGCAGCTGTCATGCCCAAGCACGACGATCAGCGGCACGTTCAGCACTGTCACTGCGTATTCGATCGAGCCCAACACGGCTGAGTCGATGACGTGGCCTGCGGTGCGCACCACGAACATGTCACCGAGGCCCTGGTCGAAGATGATCTCTGCGGCCACCCGGCTGTCGGCGCAGCCGAACAACACGGCGGTGGGCTTTTGCCCATGGGAAAGTCGGGCCCTGTCCTCGATGCTCTGGCTGGGGTGCGCGGGCTGGCCCGCGACGAATCGCTCGTTACCCTCCTTGAGTGCTTTCCATGCGGTCACCGGACTTGTATTGGGCATGGCCGACATTGTGCCGGAGTGCGCGTTGATGATCGATTCGGCCGAGCTGGTGCTGTGGTACGAGCGGGCGCAGCGAGACCTGCCGTGGCGCCGGGCCGACGTGACACCGTGGCAGATCCTCGTCAGTGAGTTCATGCTGCAGCAGACCCCGGTCGCGCGCGTCGAACCGATCTGGCTGGACTGGGTGGCGCGGTGGCCTACCCCTTCGGCGACGGCCGCCGCCGGCGCGGCCGATGTGCTTCGAGCCTGGGGCAAGCTCGGTTATCCGCGACGGGCCAAGCGGCTGCATGAGTGCGCAACGGTGATCGCCGAGCAGTTCGACGATGTGGTGCCGTCGGATGTCGAAACGCTGTTGACGCTGCCGGGCATCGGCGCCTACACCGCACGTGCGATCGCCTGTTTCGCATACCGGCAGCGCGTGCCCGTCGTCGACACGAATGTGCGTCGCGTCGTGGCGAGGGCCCTGCACGGTAGGGCCGAAGCCGCTGCGTCGTCGTCGCCGCGCGATCTGACCGCCGTCGACGCGCTGTTGCCCAATGATGCTGAGGCGCCACGGTTTTCGGCGGCGTTGATGGAGTTGGGTGCGACGGTCTGCACGGCGCGGGCGCCGCGGTGCGGACTGTGCCCGTTGAGCGCGTGCGCATGGCGGTCGCGTGGCTACCCCGCGGGCACGCCGTCGGTGCGCCGGGTACAGAAGTACGCGGGCACCGACCGCCAGGTTCGCGGTCGTCTGCTCGATGTGTTGCGCGGCAACGACTCCCCCGTCACCCGCGCCGAGCTCGATGTTGCGTGGCTGACCGACACCGCCCAGCGCGACCGCGCGCTCGACTCCCTATTGGTCGACGGGTTGGTCGAACAGACCGCCGACGGACGGTTCGCACTCGCTGGCGAAGGCGAGTAGCTAGCCTGAGGCTGTGGCGAAGTTCCGCGGACTCGCTACCCCCGGTGCGGCGACATGGACATCGCTGACCAGGTCTTCGGTGACGGCCCAGGCGATCTCGTCGTGCTGCCCGGACCGTTCATCCCGTTCGACTCGATCGAAGCCGAGCCGGGGCTGTATCGCTTCCACCGGCGGCTGGCATCGTTCGCCAGGGTGATCCGGTTCGACCAGCGTGGAATGGGCTGTCCTCGCGGGCCTCGCTCAACGAGATCGGCCCAGAGTTCTGGGCCGAGGACGCGATCGCGGTGATGGATGCGGCCGGGTGCGAGCAGGCGACCATCTTCGGGTTCGGGTTCACCGCGATGACCGGGCTCGTGCTCGCAGCAGAGCATCCCGAACGGGTAACGAGCGTGGTGATCATCAACGGCGCGCCACGCATCCGTTGGGCACCGGATTACGAGCACGGCGCCGACCCGAGCCGGGTGAACCCATTCCGGACAGTCGCGGTAGAACCGGACGCGATTGAGCAGGGCTTCGACGTTCTGCGAACCATCGCGCAACCGTCGCGGACGATGACGCGTTTCGAACATGGTGGGACAGCGCGGGCAATCGCGCGGCGTCGCCGAGCATGGCACGGGCGGTCAGCGAAGTCCTCACCGAATCCGACGTGCGGGACAAGCTGGCGCACATCACCGCGCCGACGCTGATAATGCATCGCAGGGATTGCCTCTTTGTTTCTGTTGCGCACGGCCGCTATCTGGCTGAGCACATCGCGGGATCACGTTATGTCGAACTGCCAGGAGCGGACTCGCTGTGTTGGGTCGGCGAGACCGCGCCCATGCTCGACGAGATCGAGGAGTTCATCACCGGCATGCGCGGCGGCTTGGACGCTGAACGTGTGCTCACCACAATCGTTTTCGCCGACATCGCCGGCTCGACCCAGCGGGCCGCTGAGTTGGGCGACCTCCGGTGGCACGCCCTGCTCGACAACCACACCACGTGGTCCGGCACGAACTCGAGCGATTCCGTGGTAACGAGGTCAACACGGTCGGCGACGGATTCGTCGCGATGTTCACCAGCCCCAGCGTCGCGATCGATTGCGTCATCGCAGTCGCAGGCATCCTCGCGGCAGGCAGCCTGGCTTGAGGCCCCGACTGCCGCGGCCGCCCCGACCGGCGGCTCGAACGCCGCCGACACCGTTAACACCCTGCGCGAGATGGATATAACGTCCAACTCAACGGAACGGTGAGCGGTCCACTGTGCCAGTGCATCACGACCGGCGTACACGGCGTAACCAGTGGCAACTCACCGGTGTTCACCACCGCCTAGGTCGACGTCTCCTGCCCAGCGAGCGACGACTAGCGCTGCGCCAGGTACGCGTTGATTCCCTGCACCACCGCCGCAGCGTATTTGGCACGGCCCTCCGGTGCTGCCATCGCAGCCGCCTCTTGCTGGTTCTTCATGTTGCCCAGTTCGATCAGAATGGAGGGGTATTGCGCAAGATTGAGACCCGCAAGGTCTGCGCGGCCGTACAGACCGTTAGTTCCGCGATAGGTCGACGGCGTCAGCCCGGAGGCCGCGAGTTGGCCCGCCATTACTTGCGCCAGCCGCACGGCGGCGCCGGATTGGGCGTCATTTACCGGCGGGTTCGAATAGTTCACGTGAAACCCGCGGCCGTCGGGCGGACCGCCGTCGGCGTGAATGCTGACGATCGCGTCGGGCCGAAGCGCGTTGGCCATCGCGGCGCGCTGATCGACGCAGGGGCCAAGCGCGTTGTCATCGCCGCGAGACATGGCCGTGCGCAGGCCAAGCCGGCTGAGTTCCTCGCGGATCCGCAGCACCACATCCCAGTTGAAGGTGTGCTCGGGATACCCCGTATCGGTGGTCGTTCCGGTCGTTTGGCATTCCTTTGTGCCGCCGCGACCATTGGCCACCTGACGGGTGATCGAGCCGTCGTTGGCGCCGTTGTGACCGGGATCGAGGAACACGATCGCTCCCGCGACCCCGGTAGCCGCACGCGCGGCAGGCGTGCCGAGCGACGCCGCCAGTGCGGGCACGCCGAGAAAAACCGGCGCGGCCGCAGCATATTTGAGCACATCGCGCCGAGACACGTTGCTTTGCACTGGCGCAACGTAGCCAGTCAACCTTGGAGGCAACTCCCGCACACACCGGCGCGGTGTTGCAAATCAATAACGTCGCGGAGCGGCTACGCCGTCGCAGCGGTCTCGCACGGACCACCGCACGCGAACCGGCGCCGGTAATCCGATGGAGTCACGCCGATAACCCTGCGGAAGTGGTGGCGCAGCAGGGTTGCGGTGCCGAAGCCCGATCTGTCGGCGATCCTGTCGATGTCGAGGTCGGTTTCCTCCAGCAGCCGGCGCGCGTACAGCACCCGTTGGTCGGTCACCCACTGCATCGGGGTGCGCCCGGTTTCCTCGACGAATCGCCTGGCGAATGTGCGGGCCGACATGTTCACCCGACGCGCAAGCGTGGTGACCGTGAGTGGCTTGTCGAGATTACTGAGCACCCAATCCAGATGCGGTGCAAAGCCTTCCGAGCACCGCACCGGAATCGGCTGGTCGATGTACTGCCGCTGACCGCCGTCTCGCTGCGGCGGCACGACCATCCTGCGCGCGATCTTGTTGGTGACCTCGCTGCCCAGTTCACGACGCACCAGGTGCAGGCAGGCGTCGATGCCCGCCGCGGTGCCCGCGCTGGTGATCAGGTTGCCATCGTCGACGAACAGCACGTTGCGGTCGACCTTCGCGGTCGGATACATCCGGGCGAGGTCGTCGGCGTGCATCCAGTGGGTGGTGCACGGCCTGCCGTCCAGCAGTCCCGCCGCGCCTGCGACGAACGCGCCAGAGCACACGGTCAGGATGATCGATCCCGACTCGGCGGCTTTGCGGATCACGTCGAGGGCCTCCGGCAGATATCCCCCGTACTGGCTGCTGATCGCCGGGATCGCGACGAGGTCCGCCCCGATCAGACCGTCGAGACCCTCGTCCGGGGTGATGGTGGCGCCGACCGACGTCCGCAACGGCCTGCCAGGCTCCGGTCCGCAGACCTTGAAATCGAAGTTGGGAACACCGTCCGCGGAGCGGTCGATGCCGAAGACCTCGCAGATCACTCCGAACTCAAAAATCGCTAGACCGTCGAGCACCAGCGCAGATACGCTCTTTAATGCCATGGCAGCATTTTATCGCAAGGTGTCCTTCCTGCCACTGTTGGCGGGATATTTACTAGCGGAGTATTACTGCCATGACCACTGCACTGAGTCTGCTCGTTCTGATCGCCCCGTTGGCAGCCTTGGCGCTCAGCTGGACCGCCCATCGCTCTGATTCGATTCGCATACGATTCGACCAGTTCCGCGGGTCTGCCCCGATGATGGGCAGGTTGTTCGAAGACGATCGTGACGGCTTCCGGGTCGCGCACGACGTCGACGCAGTCCGCACACGCTTTGAGCAGCAGCCGTTCTGGCCATCCTCAGGCGTGCGGGGTGAGCGTCGCTAGGAAGGACTCGACCGCGTCACGATAGATCCGCGGTGCGTCGTCGTGGATCAGATGGCCGGCACCGGGAACGTGTAAATACGTTGTGCGGTAGCCGGTTTCATCCATTTTTCGCATTTGCCCCGCGGGCGTGACGGAATTGCCCGCCTCCAAGAGCAACGCAGGTACCCTCACCGCTTTCCATTGCTTCCAGTAATCACGAGTACCCCACTCGGCGGCGATCTCGATCCAGTGGCTGGTGTGGCCGTGCAGCCGCCAGCCGGTCGCGGTCCGGTCGAACGCCTCCAGAAAGTACTGGCCTGCCACCTGCCCGAATTCGTCGTAAACCCCTTGGGCCGAATCGAATTCGGCAGGCAGCGCGTGCAGCCACGGTTCCCACGGCCCGGTGGTGCGCCCGCGGAAGTCCGGTGCCATGTCCTCCACCACCAGTGCGGTGACGAGATCGGGTCGCGCTGCGGCAACACACCAGGAGTGCAGCGCGCCCATCGAGTGGCCAACCAAGACTGCCGGCCTGCCAAGAGCGTGGACCGCGTCGCCGAGGTCGGACACGAACCGCTCGGTGCTTATTGGGTAGGGGTCTGCGACCTCGCGGCCACGGTGCCACGGCGCGTCGTAGGTGTACACCTCGCCGAGGCTCGTCAGCCACGGCAGCTGGCGCGACCATGTGCTCCCGCGTCCCATCAGCCCGTGCACAAGGACCAGCGGTTCACCCACGCCACCACGAGGCGTCAGCAGGTCGGGGACCATGGCGCGCACGGTAGCCTAACGACATGCCCGTGGTGAAGATCAATGCAATCGAGGTCCCGCCCGACGCTGGTCCGGAACTGGAGAAGCGGTTCGCACACCGTGCACATGCCGTCGACAACCAGCCCGGTTTCCTCGGCTTCCAGCTGCTGCGCCCGGTCAAGGGCGAAGACCGCTACTTCGTGGTCACGCAATGGGAGTCCGAAGAGGCGTTCCAGGCATGGGCGTCAGGTCCCGCGGTCGAGGCGCACGCGGGCCAGCGCGCCAACCCGGTGGCCACCGGCGCGTCGCTGCTGGAGTTCGAGGTCGTGCTGGACGTTGCGGGGACCGGCGCCCCTGCGTAACGCGGGCTGGGCACGACATATCGCGGCCGGGCTCACGGCCGCGCTCGTCGTCGGCCTGGCTTGCGGATGCGCCAACACTCGATCGACGCCGGTGGCCGATGCCGCGTACGGCGTTCCCATCGACACCAATACGCCCCAAGGGCTGCGAGCCAAGCAGACCATGGACATGCTCAACTCCGACTGGCCGATCGGTACCGTCGGGGTTCGCACGATGGCGGCACCCGACCAGGTCAACCCCATCACGTCGGCGATGGGCAACCTGTGGGCAGACCGCCCCATCAAGGTAAGCGGCATCGAGATCGGCGCCGGCGTCGCGACGCTACACGTGCTGACTCCCTACGGCGCAGCGCAGGACATCGAACTGCGCACCAACGACGCCGGCCTGGTCGACCGGTTCACGGTGACGCTGCAGCCGCCAGTGATCAAGAAGTGGGCGGACATCGACACTGTGCTGACCCAGTCGGGTGCCCGCTACTCATACCAGGTGTCCAAGGTCGTCCCAGACGGTGCAGCCGGCAAATGCGTTTCAATTGCGGGCACCAACACCGATTTGTCGTTGCCGCTCGCCTCGATATTCAAACTGTATGTGCTGCTTGCAGTCTCGGATGCAGTCAAGGCTGGGACGGTGAGCTGGAACGATCAGCTGACCATCACCGCGGAGGCCAAGGCCGTCGGTTCGGCAGGCCTCGAGGAGCTACCGGACGGTGCGCAGGTGTCGGTGCGCACCGCCGCGCAGCAGATGATTTCGGCAAGCGACAACATGGCCACTGACCTACTCATCGCGCGCTTGGGCCCTGGTGCCGTCGAGCGCGCGCTGGTAACGGCCGGGCACCACGACCCGGCCAGCATGACCCCGTTTCCGACCATGCACGAGATGTTCTCCGTCGGCTGGGGCGAGCCGGACCTGCGTGAGCAGTGGAAACATGGTTCACATCAGGACCGGGTGCAGCTGCTGCAGCAGACGAATTCGCGTCCCTACCAACCGGATCCGAACCGTACACACACGCCTGCATCTCCCGACGGGGTCGAGTGGTACGGCAGCGCCGCCGATATTTGCCGCGTGCACGCGGCGCTACAAGCATCCGCTGTCGGCAGTGCGGCACCGGTCAAGCAGATCCTCTCAACAATTGCCGGCATCGATCTAGACAGGGCGAGGTGGCCCTACGTCGGCGCCAAGGCAGGAAACCTGCCCGGTGACCTGACATTCAGCTGGTATGCCGTCGACCACACGGGCCAGCCGTGGGTAGTCAGCTTTCAACTGAATTGGCCACATTTCTACAGTCAGACCGCGGGGTCGTGGCTGCTCTCGATTGCCCACCAGGCATTCGACCTAGCGCCGGTGGCCTGATCAAAGGCTCGAGCGCAGCGTCCACGCATGCCCGCGGAAGTGCATCACCGTTCGGCTTACCGGCGCAATATCGATGCGCCAGAACGACTTCGGCGGTGCGTTCAGCGCGACCAAGATCGCGGCACGGATCACCGACGGGTGCGTGACGACGACCAGCCGGCTGCGGCGGGTGGTCAGTGAATCCATCCACCCGCGCACCCGTTCGATCAGCTCGATCACCGATTCGCCGCCGTGCGGTGCCCGCGTCGGGTCGGTCAGCCAGATCGCCAGGTCGTCGGGTTGTACCCCGCCAACAACGTCGCCGCGCCAGCGTCCACAATCCAGATCCGCCAACCTGCTGTCGATGCTGGCGTGCAGGCCGAGCAGTTCGGCGGTCTGCCTGGTCCGCTTCTCCGGTCCGCAATAGGCGCGTTCGGTGACACCCAGATCGATCGCCGCGTCGACCTGGCGGTGACCGACCGCATTGAGGGGTTCGTCGGTGGGAAATCGTCCGGCCGCCATCGCATCGGTCATCGCGTGCGATACGAGTGTCAGCCGGACGACCTCACTCATGCCTCGGCTACCGCTCGTCGCCTGCCCTGCGGGCGTGGGCCCACCGGTCCTCGCTTCGGGCGGGAGCTTGCGGCTCGCCCCATCGGACGGGGTCTCGCTGCGATCCTCACTCGCGCTCCGCCTTCGGGACTCACGCAGAAACTGTTTCCCGCCGCTTCTGGTCGAGGACGCGTGATGCCAACATCGCGAACACCAGTCCGATCGTCGCCCACATCACCACCTGGGTGCCCAGCGAGAAGAGCCGGAACTGGGACAGTTCGTCGGCCGGGAAGCCCTCGTAGATGATGGTGCCCGCGCTGTCGCGCAGCGGTGCTGGTGTCTCGTCGATCGTCGGCAGGATCAGCATCACGACGGCGACAGTGACAATGTACGAGCCAGCCGCGGCCAGCGTGGCGTTCCATGGGCCCATGCGCATGGCCAATCGCCGACCGAGATAGACCGCGCCGACCAACAACGCGGCCGACAGGACGACCATCAGCAGGTACAACAACGTGCGCTGGCGGATGGTTTCGTCGAGGCTGACTGCCGGCGGGTTTGCCGGGTACTTCAAAGCTGGAACGACATACAGACTCAACAACATTCCGCCTGCCACATACACCGACAGGAGGCGAGCCGAGACGTTGCCGACGCGCCCGTATGTCACCGCGAAGACCACCGCGAACAACGCACCCATGGCAACGCTGAACGCCAGCACACCGAAGCCCATGCCGATGTTGGCCTGGATGCCGCGGGTGAACACTTCGGCTCCGTGCTCATGCGCGCCGTGCTGCATGGTCTGGTGAGCGACGAAGCCGTCCTCGTAGCCGATCGCACGATCGATGACGGGTTCGACGAAGATCCGGGCGAAGATGAATGCGAGCACTCCAGCAAGGGCGCCGGCAAGAAGACCGCGCCCGATGATCTGCTTTTCCATTGTGTTGGCTTCTCGCGTGCGTCAGTGGCAGGGGAAGCCGAGGAGGTGGCGGGCGTCGTGCACGAACTCGTGCACGTAGGTGTTGTTACCGAACACCGACGTCGCGCCCTGATCCATGCCGACGAAGTAGAGCACCACCAACGCGAGGAATGCTGTGAGTGACAGCCAGATAGCCGCCTTCGCCACCGACAGGTCGACCGCTGGCGCTATGGTCCTGCGGGCCTCGGAAGAAGTCATGTCATTCCTTTCCGGGAATTCGCGTCCCAGTTTCCAAAGGTGACGACGGGCGTCGGGTCTGACTTTGCACAGTGGCGCGACCGTTCTGGATTTTCACCAGATTCCTTCGCTCGTCGATTACAGCAGCATCCTAACCATCGGGTCTAGCTTCCGGCGCCGTAACCCAACTGACTGGCGGTGTACTTCGCCGCTTCGGTGACGGGGACGGCCTGCACGGCAGTGCCGTATGCGCAGATCTCGGTCCACACGTCGCCCAGCTCGGTGGTGTCGAACCGCATGGCGACGATCGCGTTGCCACCTCTGGCGCTGGCTTCGGCGATCAGCCGGGCCATGGCCTCGTTGCGGCTCTCGGCCAAGTTCTTCGTCATACCCTGCAGCTCACCACCGAACATCGACTTGAAGCCTGCGCCCATCTGGGCGAACGCGTTTCGTGACCGGACGGTCAGCCCGAAGACTTCTCCGCAGACCCTTTGGATCTCCCAGCCGGGGATGTCGTTTGTGGTGACGACAAGCATGACTGAACCTTTCGGTAGACGCGAAACGGGCGGTTACCCGCAGAAGGGTAACCGCCCGTTTTCGGGGTAGTTGCTACTCCGCGGCCGCCGCGCTGGGTGCGCCCGCGGCACCGGCCTGAGCCAGATCCGGCTCGGCCGCCTTCGCCGGCTTCTTGCTCCCGGTGAAGGTGAACACCGCGTCCTCGCCTGCACCCTCGCCGTCCCAGTTGTCGACGTCGACGGTGACGAGCTGGCCCGGTCCGACCTCCTCGAACAGGATCTTCTCGGACAGCTGGTCCTCGATCTCACGCTGGATGGTGCGACGCAGCGGCCGCGCACCCAGCACAGGATCGAATCCGCGCTTGGCCAACAGGGCTTTCGCCTTGTCGGTCAGCTCCATGTCCATGTCCTTGCCCTTGAGCTGCTTCTCCACCCGGCCGATCATCAGGTCGACCATCCGGATGATCTCGTCGCGAGTCAGCTGGTGGAAGACAATGATGTCGTCGATGCGGTTGAGGAACTCGGGCCGGAAATGCTTCTTCAGCTCGTCGTTGACCTTCTGCTTCATCCGCTCGTAGTTGTTCTCGCCACCACCCTGGGTGAAGCCGAGGCCCACCGCCTTTGAGATGTCGGACGTGCCGAGGTTGGACGTGAAGATCAGCACGGTGTTCTTGAAGTCGACCGTGCGTCCCTGGCCGTCGGTCAGGCGACCGTCCTCGAGGACCTGCAGCAGGCTGTTGTAGATCTCCTGGTGCGCCTTCTCGATCTCGTCGAACAGGACGACGCTGAACGGCTTCCGCCGCACCTTCTCGGTGAGCTGACCGCCCTCCTCGTAGCCGACGTAGCCCGGAGGGGCGCCGAACAGCCGCGAGGCGGTGAAGCGGTCGTGGAACTCGCCCATGTCGATCTGGATGAGCGCGTCGTCGTCGCCGAACAGGAAGTTGGCCAGCGCCTTGGACAGCTCGGTCTTACCGACGCCGGACGGACCGGCGAAGATGAACGAGCCCGACGGGCGTTTGGGATCCTTCAGCCCGGCGCGGGTCCGCCGGATCGCCTTCGAAACAGCCCGGACCGCATCTTCTTGCCCGATGATCCGCTTGTGGATCTCGTCCTCCATGCGCAGCAGCCGAGTGGTTTCCTCCTCGGTCAGCTTGAACACGGGGATACCGGTCCAGTTGCCAAGCACCTCGGCGATCTGCTCATCGTCGACCTCGGCGACCACATCGAGATCACCTGAGCGCCACTGCTTCTCACGCTCGGCGCGCTGAGCGACGAGGGGCTTCTCCTTGTCGCGCAGGCTTGCCGCCTTCTCGAAGTCCTGCGCGTCGATCGCGGACTCCTTCTCACGGCGGGCCTCGGCGATCTTCTCGTCGAACTCACGCAGGTCTGGCGGCGCGGTCATCCGCCGGATCCGCATCCTGGCACCGGCCTCGTCGATCAGGTCGATCGCCTTGTCCGGCAGGAAGCGGTCGTTGATGTAGCGGTCGGCCAACGTGGCGGCCGCCACGATCGCGGTGTCGGTGATCGACACCCGGTGGTGAGCCTCGTAGCGGTCACGCAGACCCTTGAGGATCTCGATGGTGTGCTGCACCGTCGGCTCCCCGACCTGCACCGGCTGGAACCGGCGCTCAAGCGCGGCGTCCTTCTCGATGTACTTGCGGTATTCGTCGAGGGTGGTGGCGCCGATGGTCTGCAGCTCGCCTCGGGCCAGCTTCGGCTTGAGGATGCTTGCGGCGTCGATCGCACCCTCGGCGGCACCGGCACCGACCAGCGTATGCAGCTCGTCGATGAACAGGATGATGTCGCCGCGGGTGTTGATCTCCTTGAGCACCTTCTTCAGGCGCTCCTCGAAGTCACCGCGGTACCTCGAGCCGGCGACCAGCGAACCAAGGTCAAGGGTGTAGAGCTGCTTGTCCTTGAGCGTCTCGGGGACCTCGCCGTGCACGATGGCCTGGGCCAGGCCCTCGACGACGGCGGTCTTGCCGACGCCGGGCTCGCCGATCAGCACCGGGTTGTTCTTGGTGCGGCGGCTCAGCACCTGCATGACCCGCTCGATTTCCTTCTCGCGGCCGATGACGGGGTCGAGCTTGCCCTCCATCGCGGCCGCGGTCAGGTTGCGGCCGAACTGGTCGAGCACCAGCGAGGTGGACGGATTGCCCGCCTCGCCGCCACGGCCACCCGTGCCTGCTTCCGCCGTCTCCTTGCCCTGGTAGCCGCTCAGCAGCTGGATGACCTGCTGGCGCACCCTGGTCAGTTCGGCGCCAAGCTTCACCAGCACCTGAGCTGCGACGCCCTCACCCTCACGAATCAGGCCGAGCAGAATGTGCTCGGTGCCGATGTAGTTGTGGCCGAGCTGCAGCGCCTCGCGCAGGCTCAGCTCCAGCACCTTCTTGGCGCGCGGAGTGAAGGGGATGTGTCCGGACGGCGCCTGCTGGCCCTGGCCGATGATCTCCTCGACCTGGCTGCGCACGCCTTCCAGCGAAATACCCAGCGATTCCAGCGACTTGGCGGCTACGCCCTCACCCTCGTGAATAAGTCCCAACAGGATGTGCTCGGTCCCGATGTAGTTGTGGTTGAGCATCCGGGCCTCTTCTTGAGCCAGGACGACGACCCTGCGGGCACGGTCGGTAAATCTCTCAAACATCGGCGGTTACCTGCTCTCCATCACATAGGTCGGCGCCCTGCACCAGAAAAGCGCACTGCACCTACCGTCCACTCTAATGGGCGGCCGCTCCCGCTGCCCCGCTTGGCTGTCTGCTCTCGGCGGACATATCGGGCGAACAGGGTGCGCGAGCACTCGTCGGTCCGGTGCTGCCACTAACAACGCCCAGGCGGCCGAAACGTTCCCGATTCCCGCGGCAACGAGTTCGCCACTAGCGAAAGCACGCACCAGCGAACCCGACGACGGGCCCGAATTCCGGCAACTGCCTATTACGTTGCCGCGTGAAATGCGTCGATGACGTCGGCGGGGATGCGTCCACGAGTGGATACGTTGTGTCCGTTGCGGCGTGCCCAATCGCGGATTGCCGCGCTTTGTTCGCGATCGATCGCCGCCCGCCCGCGGCCCGATCCAGCCGAACGCCCCCGCCTGCGACCACCGACCCGCCGGCCCGCGTCCACCCATTGCTTCAAGTCGTTTCGAAGCTTTGTGGCATTCTTGTTAGAAAGGTCGATCTCATAGCTCACCCCGTCGAGCCCGAATTCGACAGTCTCATCGGCGGCACCTTCGCCGTCGAAATCGTCGACCAAGGTGACGGTCACTTTCTTCGCCATTGCTCCACACTGGCCCTTCTGCCTGAGCACTAGACGAGTACGTTAAGTTCTCGAACCCCCGCACCAATGTGCCACACAAACATGCACCATTCAACAAGAACTGAATCTAAGCAGATCAGTTGCTGTGGCGACGAACAATCGGGAACAAAACTGTCTCTCGAATCGACAGTCCCGTCAATGCCATCAACAACCTATCGATACCCATTCCGGTGCCAGTAGAAGGCGGCATCGCATACTCCAAAGCGGTCAAGAAATCTTCATCGAGAGCCATTGCCTCGTCATCGCCCGCGGCTGCTGCGCGCGCCTGCGCCTCGAACCTTTCGCGTTGGATTACCGGGTCGATCAGCTCGGAGTAGCCGGTGGCCAACTCGATGTGTCGAACGTATAGATCCCACTTCTCGGTGACGCCCTCGATGCTGCGATGTGAGCGGGTCAGTGGCGTCGTCTCGACAGGAAAATCACGCACGAAGGTCGGCGCCCACAACGTGTTACCGACGGAGTGCTCCCAAAGTTCCTCTACCAATTTCCCGTGCCCGTAACCGCGGTCGCGCGGAATGTCCACACCGAGCCGATCGGCGATCTCCCACAACCGATCGACGTCTGTCTGCGGGGTGATCTCTTCACCCAGCGCCTCAGACAGCGATGGATACATTTCTATCGTGTCCCATTCGCCGTCGACATCGTAGATGGTGCCATCGGGCAATGGCAGCTTTCTGGTGCCGATCGCCTCGTCGGCGACTTCCTGAATAATCTCGCGCGTGACGACGGCGGAATCGTCGTAGGTTCCGTAGGCCTGATATGTCTCGAGCATCGCAAATTCGGGCGAATGTGTGGAATCCGCACCTTCGTTTCTGAACACCCGATTCAACTCGAAGACCTTGTCGAAACCGCCTACCAAGCAACGCTTTAGGAAAAGTTCCGGCGCGATCCGTAGGTAGAGGTCCGCATCGAGCGCATTGGAGTGTGTGACGAAGGGGCGGGCGGCCGCACCGCCTGCCAACGTCTGCAGGATTGGCGTCTCAACTTCAAGAAAACCGCGCCGCTCTAGCGCCGAGCGAACCGCCCGCACGACGGCCACCCGCTGGCGCGCAATCGTTCGCGCCTCTGGACGAACGATGAGATCGACATAGCGCTGCCGCACCCTGGTCTCTTCGCTCATCTCTTTATGGGCGATGGGAAGCGGGCGAAGCGCCTTGGAAACAATTTGCCAGGAATCGGCGAGCACAGATAGTTCGCCGCGACGGGAACTGATCACCTCGCCGTGCACATAAACGATGTCGCCGAGGTCGACGTCGGTCTTCCACGCGTCGAGCGATTCCTGTCCGACGCGATCGAGGCTGACCATCACCTGCAGCGGGGTGCCGTCACCGTCATGCAGTGTGGCAAAACACAATTTTCCGGAGTTGCGGGCAAACATCACCCGGCCGGCGACGCCGACAATATGGCCGGTCTCGGTGTTGGCAGGCAGGTCGGGATACGCCTGCCGAATTTCGGCAAGCGTGTGAGTGCGGGCGACCTCGACCGGGTAGGGGTCACGGCCCTCGGCAAGCAGCCGCTCCCGCTTGGCCTGACGGATCCGGAATTGCTCGGGGACGTCGGACTCGGGCTGATCAGGAGAGGTCACGACCAGCCAGCTTAAATGGTCGCATGGCCGCTCCGATCAATGCGGCGGCGGTGGCCGCCCTGGCCGACGAGCCGTTGGATTGGCGATTCAAGGGATTACCCGCGTCGTGGTGGGGTTCCACCCCGGCGCAGATCGGTGCCAGGACGCCCAATCTGTTCGACGACGGCGCTGTCGGCCCCGTGTGTGTGCTGCGCGCTGAGGCACTCACGCACAACCTGACCGCGATGGCCGGCTGGTGCCGCGACCGCGGCGTCGAGCTCGCGCCACACGGCAAGACGCACATGGCGCCACAGCTGTTCGCCCGCCAGCTCGACGCTGGCGCGTGCGCGATCACCGCTGCGACGTTGAGTCACGTCCGCATGTACCGCGCCTTTGGCGTGCGTGATGTGGTGCTGGCCAACGAGCTTGTCGATGAGGCGGGATTGCGCTGGCTGGCCGCCGAACTGGACGCCCATCCCGACTTCTCGATGATTTGTTGGGTGGATTCGGTGCGCGGGGTGGAGTTGATGACGGCGGCGCTGACCACCGCAGAGGCAGGCAGACCGGTCGACGTTTGCGTGGAGGTCGGCATGCCCGGCGGGCGCACCGGCTGCCGCGGGCAGACAGTGGTCGACGAGGTCGCGCACGCGGCAGCCGCATCGCCGCGGCTGCGGCTGGTCGGCGTCGCAGGCTACGAGGCCGCGCTAGGTCACGACATCGCGCCCGCCGCGCTGGCAGGCGTTACGGGCTACCTACAGGAGATGCGCGCCGCGGTGCTGCGGTTGGCCCCGCTGTTCGAGACAGACCTTGCGATCGCGACCGCAGGCGGCAGCACATACTTCGACGCGGTCGCCGATGTGCTGACCGGTCACTGGCCCGAAGGCTTGGCGGTACGAACCATCGTGCGGAGCGGCGCCTACCTCACTCACGACGACGGGCTGTATGCGCGGACATCGCCGCTTCGTGCCGCGCTGCGGCCCGCGCTGCAGGTGTGGGCGCAGGTGGTGTCACGTCCTGAGCCGGGACTGGCGGTGCTGACCATGGGCCGCCGCGACGTGTCCTTCGATCAGGATCTGCCGGTGCCGCTGGGGTTGACCGACGCCGTGGTGACCAAGCTCAACGATCAGCACGGGTATCTGCGGCTGGGCAGCGAAGGCGTCGAGGTCGGCAGCTGGCTGGGGTTCGGCATCTCGCATCCCTGCACCGTGTTCGACAAGTGGCAGCTCATCCCCGAGCTGGACGCCGAGGACCGGGTGGTCGGCCTGATCCGCACTTTCTTCTAGCTTTAGCGGGCCTGCTTGAGCCGGCCGCGCGAGCTGTCGCGGTTGCGCTCGAACACCAACCGCAGGCCGTCAAGGGTGAGGTGCTGGTCGTAACGCACGACGGTGTGCAAATCAGGCAGCAGCAGCGGCGCGGTGTGGCCGGTGGCCACCACCGTGACGTCGTCGCCGGCGAAGCCGTCGACATCCTCGCGGATGCGGTTGACCAATCCGTCGACGAGGCCTGCGAATCCGAACACCGCACCGGCCTGCATGCATTCGACGGTGTTCTTGCCCACCACCGAGCGGGGCCGGGTCAGCTCGACGCGCCGTAGCGCAGCCGACCGCGCAGCGGCCGCATCGGAGGACACCTGCACGCCGGGAGCGATTGCACCGCCGAGGAATTCACCCTTTGCGGAGACCACGTCCACACAGATCGATGAGCCGAAGTCGACGACGATCGCAGCCTTGCGGTACTTGTGATAGGCGGCCAGGCAGTTGACGATGCGGTCTGCGCCAACCTCTTTGGGGTTGTCGACCAGTAGCGGGATACCGGTGCGCACACCGGGTTCGATCAACACGTGCGGCACCGACGGCCAGTACTGCTCGAGCATCAAACGCACCTCGTGCAGCACCGACGGCACAGTGGAGAGCCCCGCGGCACCGGTCAGCTGCTCGGAGTCGTCGCCGATCAGGCCATCGATGGTGAGCGCGAGTTCGTCGGAGGTCACTTCTGATTCGGTGCGGATCCGCCAGTGCTGCACCACTTTGGCGTGATCGCCCGATCCGGCGACCAGGCCCACGACGGTGTGGGTATTTCGGACGTCGATAGCGAGGAGCACGGGCTTACCGTGGTGACATCAGCTCGGCCACATCGGCCGGCACGTAGGCGGGATCGCTGCCCAGGTCGATCTGCTTGTTGTCGGCGTCGACGAATACCACCCTGGGCTGATACGCCCTGGCCTCGGCGTCCTCCATCGTGCCGTACGCGATCAGGATCACCAGGTCACCCGGATGCACGAGATGCGCTGCGGCGCCGTTGATGCCGATCACACCGCTGCCGCGTTGCCCGGTGATCGCGTAGGTGACCAGACGTGCGCCGTTGTCGATGTCGACAATCGTTACCTGCTCGCCCTCGAGCAGGTCGGCGGCATCCATCAAATCGGCATCGATGGTCACCGAACCCACATAGTGCAGGTCAGCCGTGGTCACGGTGGCGCGGTGAATCTTCGATTTCAACATTGTGCGTAACATCAGTTCCTCCAAGGTAATTCGTGATTCTCGTCCGACCCGACCCGTGGGTGTCCGTCGATGCCTGCGGTTGCTCCGATGTCAATGGCGATGTTGTCGAGAAGTCTGGTGCTGCCCAGTCGGGCAGCGACCAGCATCCTGGCGGTGCCCTCGGCGGGCGCAGGACCCAGCATCGGATCCCGCACCTCCAGGTAGTCGACAGCGATGGCGGGGACCTCTTCGAGCACCGCGCGGGCCGCGTCCAGTGCCGTTGCAGTTCCGCCGGAGGCGGCGTACATGCCTGCCAGCAGTGCCGCCGAGAGCGCGCCCGCCTGCTCGCGGTCGACGTCGCCGAGATAGCGGTTGCGCGACGACATGGCCAGACCGTCGGCTTCCCGCACGATGGGAACCCCGACGATCTGCGTGTCGACGTTGAGGTCGGCGACCATCTGCTGCACCAGCACCAACTGCTGGTAATCCTTTTCTCCGAAGAACGCTCGGTCTGGGCGCACGATCTGCAGCAGTTTGAGCACAACGGTCAGTACACCCGCGAAATGCGTTGGGCGAGAGGCACCTTCGAGTTCCGCGCCAAGCGGTCCGGGCTGCACAGAGGTGCGGGGACCGTCCGGGTAGATGTCGGTGGCAGTCGGCGTGAACGCGACCTCGACACCCTCGGCGCGCAGCGACGCGAGATCGCCGTCGAGCGTGCGCGGGTAGGCGTCGAGGTCTTCGCCTGCGCCGAACTGCAGCGGGTTGACGAAGATCGATACCACCACAACCGCGCCTTGCACCCGCTTGGCGGCCCGGATCAGCGACAGGTGGCCCTCGTGCAGCGCGCCCATCGTCGGAACCAGCATCACCCTGCGACCGGTGGCCCGCAGCGCCCTCGTCACATCGGAGACGTCGCGCGGGCTGGAGTAGACGTTGAGGTCGCCTGCGGTGAATTGGGGCTTGGGCGTCGTCACGGTTGTCCCGCCTCGGCGAGTACCGCGAATACATCCTCGGGAGCATGTGCGCGCTGTGCGGTGCGCAACGAATTGGCCCGATATGCCTCTGCCAGTTGCGGATCCACTTCGGCGAGCGCGCGCAGGTGACTGGCGACCGCGGCCGCGTCGCCGCGGGCCACCGGGCCGGTCAGTGCCGCCTGCCCGCGCTGCAGCGAGTTCTCCAGCGACGCCCGCGCCAACGGGCCGATCACGCGCTCGGCGATGCCGCCTGGTGCGTCACCGACCAGTTCCTGCCCAAGCAACTCCTGGCCCCATAGCGCCGACCGCAGCGCCTCGACCGCGTCGAGCAGCACGGTGACGACGTGGTTGCTGGCATGGGCCAGCGCAGCGTGATAGAGCGCGCGAGCGTCCTCGCGGACTCGGAATGGCTCGCCGCCGATCTCGAGGACCAGCGACTGCGCGATCGCGTATCCGACCTCGTCGGCGGCGGTGACACCGAAGCAGGTGTCGGGCAGTCGTGCGATGTCTTCGTCCGAGCCGGTAAACGTCATCGCGGGATGGAGGGCCACCGGTATGCAGCCCTGCTCGGTCAGCGGCGTAAGCACGCCGATGCCGTTGCCGCCCGAGGTGTGGACGACGATGGTGCCCGGCCGCACCGCAGTGGTGGCCGCGAGGCCCGACACCAGGCCAGTGAGCTCGGCGTCGGGGACGGCCAACAGCAAAAGCTCGGCGCGGCCGGCGACCTCGTCGACCGGCAGCACGGCCGTGTCGGGGAGCCTGTGTTCGGCGCGCTGCCGGGACGCCCGCGAAATCGCGCTGCACGCGACCACCACATGCTCGGCGCGCTCCAGCGCCACACCGAGCGCAGTGCCCACCCGACCAGCGGAAATGATGCCGATCGTGAGCCGCGCCGGGCGGAATACGTCGGGGGTCCCCATGCAGACGACCTCGCTGAATGTCAAAAGTTTGTTCGTTCCAGTCCCGCGTTGCGGGTACCGGACGGTCGCCAACAGCCTATCTCACTCCTCGCGGCGTCTGCGACGCCCGCCTCCCGTCGGGGCGGCCTGAAGCCTCGCCAGCAGGTCGGCAACCGACTGCCCGCCGGTGTCCTCCGCACTACGGTGTCGCCGTCCCTCGGGCTGCGCGGGCGGCTCGGGCTCGGGGTATGGCGGGGGGCCACCCGATTCGGCGGCCAACGTGGGCGGCGCCGGGGGGCGTCCTGGATCGACGGCATCCGGTGACGCCGAGTGGCGGCCACGGGGGCCGGCCGGTGACTGCATGGCCGGCTCAGGCGGCGAACTAGCCGGGGCCGGCTCAGGCGGCGAACTAGCCGGGGCAGGCTCAGGCGGCGAACTAGCCGGGGCAGGCTCAGGCGGCGAACTGGTCGGGGCAGGCTCATCCGGCGGACTCGCCGCCGGATCGGCTGCGCGCCTTCTGCCGACATATTCGGCTGCGGAACCGTTCTCGACGGCCGGCTCCGCTGAAGGGGCGGGCGACACCCAGTTGCTGCCCGGCTTGCCAACGGGTATCCACTGTCCCTCGGCAGGCGCGGGCTGCCAATCCGTCGACGGCGCGTGCGCCACCCGCTCCGGCTCGGGCCGCGGTGGTGGCGGTGGCGGTTCTGGGGGCGGGGCGGGCGGACGCTCCTGTTGCGGTGGCTGCCAAGCGAATTGCGGCTGCGGTGGTGATGGCGGAGGTGACCACGCGCGCGGCGCCTCCTCCGTGCGCCGTCGCTCCTCCTGTTCGGTCTCCGAGGGCCTGCGGTGCGCACCGCCGTAGCTCGACTGCGGCACCCACTCCGGTTCGGGCGGATGGGGCTCGGCAGGCACGTCGATGATGGGGCTTTCCTCGGTTTTCGGGTCGGTGTAGTCGCGGTCTTCGGTGTCGATCCGGCTGGCGGTGACCCGGCCCGTCGATTCCGCGGGACGCGGCCACTCTCCGTAGGCGCGGGCGCGATCGCTTTCGAGCGCTGGTCGTTGCGAAAGGTCGGCGTCGAACAGGATCTCCAGATTGGCCCGCAGCGCGGCCAATTCGGCCCGCAGTCCGGCGACCTCGTCGGCCGACTGGGCCCGCAGTTCGGACGAAAGTTCGCGGCGCAGCTGGGTCTCCACCGCCAGCTCGTATTCCCTGCGAGCCGTTATCTCACGGTCCAGCTGTAAGTCGTAGACGAGCTTGAGATCGCGCGCCTTGGCCTGGTCGATATCGCTTTGCCTGCGATAGACGACAGACACGAACGCAGCCACCACCGCGGCCCACAACGAAAGGATGACGGCTAGCTTGAGCAATTCCACCTTGTTGGTGAACACCAGGGCAGAACTGGCCCCGATGGCGAGCACCAGCAACACCGTCAGCAGCAACCAACCCGGCCTGCGGACACCGCGCCTTGAGCGCGTACCGCGGGACAGATCGGCCATGGGCCGACTGTACCCGCCACAGGTCATCTCGCGTGTCGACCACTTCGGCGATTCGGCCGGCGACGCCGCGCGTCAGCTAATCGGTCGCCCCATCGGCGTTGTCGGGCGGCTCCTGTGGCGACTTGCAGCAATGCTGTAGCCACAGCGCGGCAACGACCAGCGCGAGTGCGCTCACCGCCGCAACGGACGCTCCTGCGGTATCCTCCCCGGCCACCCTTAGCGTGCCGCGGCGCGGCAAAAGATAAACCAGAACCGCAATCCACCAGCCGAGCGCCAGCGCGCCCACCCAGGCCGACGCCTTCGCGATCAACACCGACCGGGCCACCGCCAACGGATGCAACCAACCGCGCGCGTCGCCGATCTCCCGGTCGTTGATCTTGGCTCGCACATAGAACGCCCAGCCGGCCTCACCGACCGCGACGGCCAGCAGCGATATTCCGGTCCACACGTCGATCGGCGGAAACCATCGATACAGCAGCACAACGAGCATGTAGCCCACAGCGGCAGCGAGCACCGTCGCGGCCGTCAGGTCACGCTTGCGGGTGGGTCCCATCAGCCCAGCGCCAACTCGGTGGGACGCACGCCTTCGCGCTCGTCAGGCACGAGCTCGTCGAGCAGATGCGCGATGGGACGCGGCTCGCCCGCGACGGTCAGCGTGGCGTCTGGGTCCAACGCCGACCACGGGATCAACACGAATGCCCGCAGATGCGCCGCCGGGTGGGGCAACGTGAGGACGTCGTCGTGTGAGGTGATCTCGCGCTCGCCGTCATGGCACGTGATGAGATCCACATCGAGTGTGCGCGGGCCCCAACGCTCGGCGCGCACCCGGTCGGCCACTGCTTCCAATTCGTGCGCGCGACGCAGCCAGCCATGACAGTCGAGCGCCGGGTCCTCGGCGATGAGCACCGCGTTGAGGAACGGGCCCTGCTCGACGCCGCCCCACGGCTTCGTTTCGTACACCGGCGACACCGCGCGCACCTCGCCACCGAGCTCGTCGACGACCGACTGCAGTCGCGCGAGCCGGTCACCGAGGTTTGAGCCGATCGACAACACCACTCTGGTCATGCGCGATCCGCCTTCTGCTTCTCGCTGGGCGTCATGCGCGCCCGCCTCGACGGGACCGTCGCGCCACCACCGACACATCGGCGAAGGTCTGCGGAATCGGTGCAGCGGGTTTGTGCACGACGACCTCGACGGCATGTACGCGTTCGTCGGCCATCACGTCGTCGGCGATAGCGCCGGCGACCGTTTCGATGAGGTTGCGTGGCGGCCCGGCGACGACGTCGGAGGCCCGCTGGGCCAGGGTGCCGTAATCGAGCGTATCGGCGAGGTGGTCGCTGGCCGTCGCGGTCGCCAGATCGATCCACACCGTGATGTCGACGACGAAGTCCTGGCCGTCGCGCCGTTCGTGGTCGAATACGCCGTGGTGTCCGCGAACGGTCAAGCCGCGCAACTCGATTCGGTCCGTCAATTCGACCACGCCTCGAGCACCTTGAGCGCGTCGACGGAGGCGCGCACGTCGTGCACCCGCACACCCCACGCCCCGTGCAGGCCAGCCAGGGCGGAGATCACCACCGTGGCCGTCTCGCGGCCGGCGGGTGGTCGCGGCTCGCCGTCCTGACCCGCCAGGAGCGCGCCCAGGAAGCGCTTGCGGGACGCGCCGATGAGCACCGGGATACCGGTGCTCACAAGGTCGGGCAGCGCGCGCAGCAGCGCCCAATTGTGTTGTGCGGTCTTGGCGAAACCCAGGCCGGGATCGATGATCAGCTTCGTGGGATCGACACCTGCCTGCACTGCGGTGTCGACACTGGCGAGCAGTTCGTCGCGTACCTCGGCGACCACGTCGCGGTAGGCAGGCGCCTCGTGTGGCCGGTCTGCGCCGACGGAGCGCCAATGCATCAGCACCCAGGGCACTTTCGCGTCCGCGATCAGTCCGGCCATGTTGGGATCGGCGCGCCCTCCCGATACGTCGTTGACGATCTGCGCGCCGTTTTCCAGCGCCGCCCGCGCGACCTCGGCATGCATGGTGTCGATACTGACCGTGATCCCTTGTTCGGCAAGCTCTTTGATAACGGGCAACACGCGGGCGGACTCGACACGGGCGTCTACCCGGGTGGCGCCCGGGCGGGTCGACTCGCCCCCGACGTCGACGATCGCCGCACCCTCGGCGGCCAGCATCAGCCCATGTTCGACGGCACGGTCACGGTCGAGGAACAGTCCCCCGTCGGAAAAGGAGTCGTCGGTGACGTTCACAACTCCCATCACCTGCACGCGCGTCGTGCTCACTTTCGCAGGATGAGATCCAGCGCCTCGGCTCGCGACGAAGCATCGGCCTTGAACTGGCCGCGCACTGCCGATGTGGTCGTGGTCGCTCCCGGCTTGCGTACACCGCGCATCGACATGCACAGGTGTTCGGCCTCCACCACCACGATGGCACCGCGCGGATCCAGCTTGCGCATCAGCGCATCGGCGATCTGCGCCGTCAGTCGTTCCTGCACCTGCGGCCGCTTGGCGTAGAGATCCACCAACCGGGCGATCTTGGACAGCCCGGTGACCCTGCCGTCCTTGCCTGGGATGTAGCCCACGTGGGCGACTCCATGAAACGCCACCAGATGGTGTTCGCAGGTGGAGTAGAGCGGAATCTGCTTCACAAGCACCAGCTCGTCGTGCTGTTCGTCAAAGGTGGTGTCCAGCACCGTATCCGGGTTGGTGTACAGCCCGGCGAACATCTCCTTGTACGCCCGCGCCACCCGCGCCGGTGTGTCTTCCAAGCCGTGCCGGTCCGGATCTTCCCCGATCGCAATCAACAGCTCGCGAACCGCTGCCTCAGCGCGCGGCTGGTCGAACACCGGACTGGTGAATGACGCCGAATTGTTGTGCGGCCGCGCGATGGTCATCGAAGCCTCCGTTCGTGATCAGCCGTGTGTCGGCGGATTGGGCCGACTGTCACCCTGGCCAGGCTCCTCGTTCGGATTCGGCGCGGGCACGCCGCCTTGCGGTGCCGGATGGCCGGACTGCGGATAGGGCTGATACGGCGGATAGGGCTGTTGCCAGCCAGACGGATGAGGTGACGGCGGATACCAGTAGCCCTGCGGCGGCGGGCCCGGCGGCTGCTGGGGTGGCCAGCCAGGGGCATGCCAGCCCGCCGGTGCGCCATAGTCGGGCTGAGTCGCCGCGTTCGCGGGAGTTCCGTTGGCGCCGTTACCGTTTGTGCCGTTCTGACGTGCGGCGGCTTCGGCGGCCTCGGTGGCCTGCGCGATGGCCGCCTTGAACGCAGGCTCGGGAACGGGCTTCGGCCACTCCTCGCCCCGCTCGATCGCCAGCTCGCCGGGCGTCTTGATCGGCGGCTTGTCGGAGGGCACGCGCCCGCCGAAGTCGTCGAACATGGTCAGTCGCGGCCGCTTCTTCACGTCGGCGAAGATTGCCGCCAGCTCGGCGCGGTGCAGGGTTTCCTTTTCCAGGAGTTCACCGGCGAGCGTGTCGAGCACGTCGCGGTACTCGGTGAGGATCTCCCACGCCTCGGTGTGGGCGGCCTCGATGAGCTTGCGCACCTCGTCGTCGATGATCTGCGCCACCTCGTGGCTGTAGTCGGCTTGGACGCCCATCGTGCGGCCCAGGAACGGGTCGCCGTGCTCGGTGCCGTAGCGGACCGCGCCGAGCTTGGAGCTCATGCCGTATTCGGTGACCATCGCGCGGGCGATCTTGGTGGCCTGCTCGATGTCGGACACCGCACCGGTGGTCGGCTCGCGGAACACCAGCTCCTCGGCGGCACGTCCGCCCATCGCGAACACCAGCCGGGCGATCATCTCCGAGCGGGTCATCAGACCCTTGTCGTCCTCTGGCACCGCGACCGCATGCCCTCCGGTACGGCCGCGGGCGAGGATCGTCACCTTGTAGATCGGTTCGATGTCGGGCATCGCCCACGCCGCGAGGGTGTGTCCACCCTCGTGGTAGGCGGTGATCTTCTTTTCGTGCTCGCTGATGATGCGACTCTTGCGGCGCGGCCCACCGACGACGCGGTCAACCGCTTCCTCCATCGCGGCGCCGGTGATGACGGTGCCGTTCTCGCGGGCGGTCAGCAGCGCAGCCTCGTTGATGACGTTGGCCAGATCCGCGCCGGTCATCCCGACGGTTCGCTTGGCCAGGCCGTCGAGGTCGGCGTCAGGGGCGATCGGCTTGCCCTGCGAGTGCACGCGCAGGACAGCACGACGGCCGGCGATATCGGGATTGGACACCGGGATCTGGCGGTCGAAGCGGCCGGGCCGCAGCAGCGCGGGGTCGAGAATGTCGGGCCGGTTGGTGGCGGCGATCAGGATGACGCCCTGGCGGTCGCCGAAGCCGTCCATCTCGACAAGCAACTGGTTCAGTGTCTGCTCACGTTCGTCGTGACCGCCGCCGAGGCCTGCGCCGCGCTGACGGCCGACCGCGTCGATCTCGTCGACGAAGATGATGCAGGGGCTGTTCTGCTTGGCCTGCTCGAACAGGTCACGCACGCGGGAGGCGCCGACACCGACGAACATCTCGACGAAGTCCGAACCCGAAATCGTGAAGAACGGAACGCCCGCTTCGCCTGCTACGGCCCTGGCCAGCAGCGTCTTTCCGGTGCCTGGCGGACCGTAGAGCAGCACGCCCTTGGGGATCTTGGCGCCAAGCGCCTGATACCGCGTCGGGTTCTGAAGGAAGTCCTTGATCTCGTAGAGCTCCTCGACCGCCTCGTCGACGCCTGCCACGTCGGCAAAGGTGGTCTTCGGCATGTCCTTGGAGAGCTGCTTGGCTCGAGACTTGCCGAAGCCGAAGCCCATCCTTCCGCCGGTCTGCATGCGGGAGAACATCACGAAAAGTCCGACGAGCAGCAGCAGCGGCAGCATGTAGATCAATAGCGATCCGAGCATGCTGCCCTGGTTCACGACGGTGTTGACCTTGGTGTTCTTCGCGCTTAACGCGTCGAACAGCGGAACGGCGTACCCGGTGGGGTACTTGGCGATGACCTTGTCGGCGTTTTCGGTGTCGCCGTTGCCGTTCTTCAGGTCCAGCCGAAGCTGCTGTTCGCGGTCGTCGATCTGCGCGCTCTTGACGTTGTCGCTGTTGATCTGGGCCATCGCCACCGAGGTGTCGACGGGCTTATAGCCGCGGGTGTCGTCGCTGAAATAGAAGAACGACCAGCCCAGCAACAACACCACCGCGATCGCGGTGAGTGTGCGGATCACATTTTTCCGGTTCATCAAGCATCGGCCGACACCGGCCAGGTCCTCTCAATACGTGCAGCTGGGATATATCAGGCTACCGCTAGACCAACGAGTCACAGTTCCCGGCGGTGCGGCCCTGGGCTCTTCCCGGCCGTGCTGGCCTGTGCTTGGCTGTGCTCGTGCTCACATCGACCGAACGGTTAGTTGAGACAAATGGGGTGCGGCTGCGGGTCATCGATGCGGGTGACACCGGTGCGCCGGTGGTGGTGCTGGCCCACGGCTTCCCCGAATTGGCGTATTCCTGGCGCCACCAGATTCCGGCGCTTGCCGCGGCCGGCTACCGTGTGCTGGCGCCCGATCAGCGCGGCTACGGCGGGTCGTCGAAACCGGGCGACGTCGACTCCTACAACGTTGTCGAGTTGTCCGCCGACATCGTCGGCCTCCTCGATGACGTCGGCGCCGAACGTGCGGTGATCGTCGGCCACGACTTCGGCGGCGTGGTGGCCTGGGGGGCGCCGCTGCTGCACCCGGACCGGTTCGCTGGAGTGGTCGGCTTGAGCGTCCCACCGGTGCCGCGACCGCGGGTGCCTACGACGCAGGCCTTCCGCAAAGTCTTCGGCGACAACTTCTTCTACATCCTCTACTTCCAGGAACCCGGTCCCGCCGACGCCGAACTGTCGCGAGACCCTGCCACCACGCTGCGGCGGCTGATGGGCTCGCTGTCGACCCCTGACGAGGCCGCCGCGCTGCGCATGCTGCAACCGGGCCCGGAAGGATTCATCGACCGCATTCCGGAGCCCGGCGGACTGCCGGATTGGATCCGCCAGGACGAATTCGACTACTACGTCGATGAATTCACCCGCAATGGCTTCACCGCACCGCTGAACTGGTACCGCTGCTTCGACCGCAACTGGGAGCTGACCGCGACCACGCCAGCGGCGACGATCTGCGTCCCGTCACTGTTCATTGGCGGGTGCCGCCGACCCAACGCTTGCGTACACGCCCCGAAACCGCGTCAGCGAGGTCGTCTCCGGCGACTACCGCGCGGTGATGATCGAGGGCGCCGGTCACTGGCTCCAACAGGAGCGGCCCGCCGAGGTCAACGAGACACTGCTCGACTTCCTGTCCAGATTGGAGCTCGCATGACCCGTCCGTTGAACTTCGGGGTGTTTCTCACACCATTTCACCCTGTCGGCCAATCCCCCACCGTCGCACTGGAATACGACCTCGAACGCACCGTGGCGCTCGATCGGCTCGGCTACGACGAGGTGTGGTTCGGCGAGCACCACTCCGGCGGCTACGAGCTGATCTCCTGCCCTGAGGTGTTCATCGCCGCTGCGGCCGAGCGGACAAAGCACATTCGCCTCGGCACCGGCGTGGTGTCGCTGCCGTATCACCACCCGCTGACGGTGGCCGACAGGTGGGTTCTGCTCGACCACCTCACACGTGGGCGGGTCATGTTCGGCACCGGACCTGGCGCACTGCCGTCGGACGCGTACATGATGGGCATCGACCCCGTCGAGCAGCGGCGGATGATGCAGGAGTCGCTCGAGGCGATCCTCGCGCTGTTCCGTGCCGCGCCGGACGAACGGATCAGCAGGCACTCCGACTGGTTCACGCTGCGCGACGCCCAGCTTCACATCAGGCCGTACACCTGGCCATATCCCGAGATATCCACGGCAGCAATGATTTCCCCGTCCGGACCTCGGCTGGCGGGCGCGCTTGGCACGTCGCTGCTTTCGCTGTCGATGTCGGTGCCCGGCGGGTATGCGGCGCTGGAGAACACCTGGCAGGTGGTCGTCGACCAGGCCGAGATATCCGGTCGCGACGAGCCCGACCGTTCCGACTGGCGGGTGCTGGCCATCATGCACCTGGCCGACACCCGCGACCAGGCGATCGACGACTGCGTCTACGGTTTGCAGGACTTCGCGAACTACTTCGGCGCAGCCGGATTCGTGCCGTTGTCGAACTCCGTCGAGGGCACTAACCAGTCGCCCCGCGAGTTCGTCGAAGAGTACGCGAGCAAAGGCAATTCCTGCATCGGCACGCCGGACGACGCGATCCCCTACATTCAAGACCTGCTCGGTCAGTCCGGCGGCTTCGGCACCCTGTTGCTGCTCGGCCACGACTGGGCGTCCCCTGCGGCCACCTACCACTCCTACGAGCTGTTCGCCCGCGAGGTGATGCCGCACTTCAAGGGGCAGCTGACCGCCCCGCGCGCGTCGCACGAGTGGGCAAAAGGCATGCGCGACAAGCTGCTCGGACGCGCAGGCGAGGCCATTGTCAAGGCGATCAACGAGCACACAGATGAACTCAAAGAACGGGAGCAGGGCTGATGCGCGCGGCGGTGTTGCGTAATGGCCGGATGATCGAACGCGACGATGTGACCGAGCCGGTTCCCGGTCCGGGGCAGGTGCTCGTCGGCGTGAAGGCCTGCGGAATCTGTGGCTCTGACCTACATTTCGCAAAGCACGGCGCGGACGTCCTCGAGCTCAACAACCAAATCGACGGGTTCGGCGGCAGCGGCGGCATGCAGATCGATCTGAACCGCGACGTCTTCATGGGGCATGAGTTCAGCGCCGAGGTGCTCGAAGCGGGACCCGATACCGATGCCCCGGCAGCTGGCACGCTCGTCACGTCGCTACCGGTGCTGGTTTCGTCGACGGGCTTCGAACCGATTGTGTACTCCAACAAGACAATCGGAGGTTATGCCGAGCGGATGCTGCTGTCGGCGCCGCTGCTGACACTCATCCCCAACGGATTGGATCCCCTGCATGCCGCCTTGACCGAGCCGATGGCCGTCGGCCTTCACGCGGTGAACAAGTCAGCGATCGAACGCGGTGAGACCGCGCTGGTGCTGGGCTGCGGGCCGATCGGCATCGCGATCATCGCGGGGCTTCGGCACCGCGGAGTGGAAACCATTGTTGCGGCCGACTATTCGGCGCGCCGCCGCGCCCTCGCCGAGACGATGGGCGCTACCACTACCGTCGACCCCGCCACCGCATCGCCATTCGACGACACCTCCCCGCGGGTGGTGTTCGAGGCGGTCGGCGTGCCGGGCATCATCGACGACATCTTGCGCCGTGCGCCGGTCGGCGCCCGCGTCGTCGTGGCCGGGGTATGTATGCAGGCAGACACCGTCCATCCGTACTTCGCCATCGCCAAGCAGATCAACCTGCAGTTCGTGTTGGCCTACGACGCGACCGAATTCACGGATTGCCTGCGCGCGATCGCCGATGGCGACATCGACGTGGCGCCGATGATCACCGGTGAGGTCGGCCTCGATGGGGTCGGCGCCGCGTTCGACGACCTTGCACACCCCGACGTGCACTGCAAGATCCTGGTGACTCCCTGAAGGTATCGTGCGAGGCATGCCGATCGCAGCGAGAGCGAAGATGCCGACCCGTTTCCTGCTTCTCGCCGCGGCGGGGCTCGCCTTGGCCGCTCTCTCCGGGTGTGACTCCTCGTCGGGGCCAACTGCAAGCGCCGACAAGGCAACCCGGCAGGTAACCGTCGTCGGCGCAGGCGAGGTGAAGGGCACGCCGGACACATTGACGGTCAATGCCTCGATCGAGTTCGTCGCACCCGATGTCACCGGCGCGATGAACCAGACCAGCGACCGCCAGAAGGCGGTCATCGACGCGCTGGCCGGCTCCGGTATCGACCGCAAGGACATCAGCACCACGCAGGTCAGCCTCCAGCCGCAGTTCGCGGGCGGCGACGGCGCCGCCATCATCGGGTACCGGGCCAGCAATTCGATCGACGTGAAGATCCGCAAGCTCGAATCCGCATCGCAGACGCTGTCGTTGATCGTTAGCACCGGCGGTGACGCCACCAGGCTCAACTCGGTGAACTATTCGATCGAGGACGATTCGCAGCTCGTCAAGGATGCGCGCGCCCGTGCTTTCAACGACGCGAAGGACCGCGCCAAGCAGTACGCGCAGCTGTCCGGGCTCGGCCTCGGCCGGGTCATCTCGATCACGGAATCGGGCGCTGCGACGCCGCCCCCGCCCCCAGTGCCCTACCCGCGGGGCGGCGAGATGGCGGCCGCCGTGCCGGTGGAGCCCGGCCAGCAGACCGTCGGCTTCTCGGTGACGGTGATCTTCGAACTCATCTGATTCGGCGCGAACTCACTCAGCCTGCGGGCGCAATGTCGACCGGAATGCCGTTGAGCACAGCCGTGCCCGACAGCGGATCGAGCAGACCGCCGTCGTTGAGCTGGTTGACGTTGACGCCGGGCTGACTGGCCGCGAGCTCCTGTCCGGTGCCGCCCCGGTCGTGGCCCCACCCGTGAGGTAGCGAGACGACGCCGCGTCGCATGCTGTCGGTCACCTCGATCGGCGCTAGTAGCTCACCGCCGGGGCCCTTGATGACGGCGGTATCGGTGAGGCCGAGCTCGGCGGCGTCGTCGGGATGAATCCGCAGCGTGCAGAGGTTCGTTCCGCCTGCCAGCGCTGGCACGTTGTGCATCCAGCTGTTGTTCGAGCGCAGATGCCGCCGTCCAATCAGCACGAATCCGTCAGCGCTTCGGCCGAGGCCATCCCGCAACCTAGCGGCGTCGGCGATGAGCGGCTCGGGCGCGAGTTCGATTCTCCCCGTTGAGGTTCGCAGTACCTCGGGCAAACGTGGTTGCAGCGGTCCGAGATCGATGCCATGCGGGGCCGCCTTGAGCCGCTCCAGCGTGAGGCCATCGGGGCTGGCGCCAAACGCGTCGCCGTAGGCCCCCAGCCGAAGCATCATGTCCAGGCGGCGTTCGTATCCGGGACCGGTTGCGAGCATCGCCGTCAGTTCGTCGACCGATCGCCCGGCGACGGGTGAGTTCGGGTCGGCGGTCTCCTTGGTCAAGGTGCCTGCGATCACCTGATCGTCCACCAGAGCGGGACCACCGTCGTGTCCAAGGCCGTAGAGGATCAGGGCGACTCGGGACAGGATCTCCGCTTCGTCGGGCCGGTCGTCAAGCGGCAGCACCGGCGGCGAGTAGCGAACGTTATTGCGCACGGCCAGGTTGTTGAGTGCGAAATCGAAGTGGGCACTCTGCGACGGCGGCGGTGGCGGCAGGATGACATACGCGTGGCGCGTCGTCTCGTTGAGATACGGATCGATGCTGAGCATGAACCCGACGCCGTCAAGGGCACGGTCGAGCCGGTCGCCATCGGGTGCCGACAGCACTGGATTTCCGGCGATCGTGATCATCGCCTTGATCTGTCCATCGCCTGCGGTGTCGATTTCCTCGGCCAGCGCAGCGGCAGGCAGTTCGGCGAGTGCTTCGGGGTAACCCGAGACGCGGCTGTGCCACCGCCCGGTCTTGAACCCGCGCCCCGGCTTCGGTGGCCGCGGCGCGGGCATCGCCGCGCCGAGCGGGAACATTGCTCCGCCAGGGCGGTCGAGGTTTCCCGTCAGGGTGTTGATGACGTCGACGAGCCAGCTGCCGAGCGTTCCGAATTCGACTGTGGAGGTACCGATTCGGCCATACACCGCAGCCGTCGGCGCCGCGGCGAGCTCGCGGGCGAGGTCACGGATCTCGTCGGCAGCCACGCCGCAATAACCTGCGACGGCCTCAGGTGAGAAATCGGCGGCAACGGCGCGGACCTCGTCGACACCATTGACGTACTCGGCCGCGTCCCCGAGGTCGACAAGGGCTTCGTCGAACAATACGTGCACGACGGCCAACAGCAGCGCCGCATCGGTAGCCGGGCGGGGCGATATGTGACGGTCGGCGAGTTCCGCCGTGCGAGTGCGGGCAGGGTCGATGACGACGAGCCGGCCTCCGCGCTTGCGCAGCGCCCGCAGCTTGCCTGGAAAGTCCGCGGCGGTGGCCAGACTGCCATTGGAGACAAGGGGATTCGCGCCGATGACGACCAGATAGTCAGTGCGGTCAAGATCGGGAACCGTGAAGGCGACGGGGCTGCCAAACATCAGACCCAGCGCGACGTGCTTGGGCATCTGGTCCAGCGTGCTCGCGCTGAACACCTGATGGGTGCCGAGCGCGCGGATGATCACCGGGGGATACAGGGCGCCCGCAACCGTGTGCGCGTTCGGGTTGCCGAGGTACACGCCGACCGAAGTCCCGCCGTGGTCACGTAGGACCGCCCCGAGCCCTTCGGCGATGACGGCGTACGCCTCGTCCCAGGTGGCCTCGGTCAGCACACCGTCACGCCGGACCAAGGGCCGCGCCAGCCGGTCGGGATCGTTGTCCAATTCGGCGAAGCTGGCGCCCTTTGGGCAGATGAAGCCGTGACTGAACACGTCTTCGCGGTCGCCGCGGGCGCTGGTTACCCGGCCGTTGTCGATGGTGAGCGTCAGGCCGCAGGTGGCCTCGCACAAGGGGCAGATCCGAAGGGCTGTTCCGGGCTCCGGCATATCAGTGCTCCTCTCGTCCGCGCCTCCATCTTGCGCCGCTTACCCCTGCTCGTACACCTTGGGGTCAAGCGTGCCGATGTAGGGCAGATCGCGGTAGCGCTCGGCGTAGTCGAGGCCGTAGCCGACCACGAACTCGTTGGGGATGTCGAAACCGATGTAGGCGATGTCGACGTCGTCGCGCACGGCGTCGGGCTTTCGCATCAGCGTGCACACCCGCAGCGACCGCGGATGCCGGGTGGCGAGGTTTCGGAGCAGCCAGGACAGGGTCAGGCCGGAGTCGACGATGTCCTCGACGATCAGCACGTCGCGGTCGTTGATGTCGCGGTCGAGGTCCTTGAGGATGCGCACGACGCCCGACGACGACGTCGACGACCCATAGGAGCTGACGGCCATGAACTCCAGCTGGGTCGGCAGCGGGATGGCGCGGGCGAGGTCGGTTACGAAGAAAACCGCGCCCTTCAGCACGGTGACAAGCAGCAGGTCCTGGCCGTTGGCATCGATGGTCTCGCGGTAGTCCTCGCCGATCTGCGCTGCGAGCTGGGCCACCTTCGTCTGAATCGTCTCCGAGGAGAGCAGCACCGACTTGATGTCGCCGGGGTATTGCTCGGCAGCGTGCTCGGACACGACCACAGCGTGCCACACACTTCAGACCGGCTCGATGTTCAGCGTCAGCATCCCGTCGCGGCGCCCGCGCGACCAGGCGCTCGCTGCGCAGCGGCGACCCGACGGCCACGCCACCCTGACCTCGCCACGCCGTGACGAGAGTGTCGACTCCGCGGATCTGCTTGTCGGTCAGCCCGCTCGCCCCACCTGCAAGCAGCCAGCCGCGAATCACTCTGCGCCGGACTGCCTCCGGCAGTGCCGCCAACCGGCCGGTGTCGAGCGCAGGACCGGAGCCGACGTCGGCCAGCGCCTGCCGGGCCAGCTCGTCGAGTGTGTCGGTGTCTTCGCGCAGTGCGGTCGCGGTACGCGCAAGCGCCTCGGCGACGCCGCCGCCGAGCACCTCCTCCAACAGCGGTAGCACGTCGACGCGTAGCCGGGTGCGGGTGAACCGGCGGTCGGCGTTGTGGGGGTCCTGCCACGGCGTCAGGCCCAACTCGGCGCACGCGGCGTGGGTGAGCGCGCGCCGGACGCCCAACAGCGGGCGATACCACGGCGGATCGCACGGCCGCATGCCTGCGATCGACCGCGAGCCCGAGCCACGGCCCAGCCCGAGCAGTACGGTCTCGGCCTGGTCGTCGAGGGTGTGGGCAAGCAGCACGGGCGCATCGCGGCGGGCTTCGTCCATCGCGCCATATCGGGCGGTGCGGGCGGCGGCCTCTGGGCCGCCCGCGGTGCCCACGTCAACGCAAAGCACTTGGGCGTCAACACATCCCAACGACAGCGCCTGCTCCTGTGCTTTCGCCGCCACCAGCCCCGAGTCGGGCTGCAGCCGGTGGTCGACGATCAGTGCAGTGGTCGGCTTGCAGGCCGCTGCGACGGCGGTCAGCGCCAGCGAATCCGCGCCGCCGGACAGCGCGACACACCAGCGTTCGTCACCGGAGGCATGGTCGCTGACGAATCCGGCGACTGCCGCCTTCAGCGCCGCTACAGCACCCTGTCGATCCATCGCTGCGGCTCATCGATTTCTGTTGGCAGCGGCAGGGTTTCGGCACTTGACCAGACGGCGTTGAATCTGGCCATCCCGACCCGGCCGACAACATGATCGACGAACGCCTTGCCGCGGGTGTACTGGCTGAGCTTGGCGTCGAACCCCAGCAGCGCCCGCACTACGCGCTGCAGGGGCGGCTGCTTGCGCTGGCGGCGCTCATCGAAACGGCGCCGGATGGTCGTCACCGTCGGCACCACCGCGGGACCCACCGCATCCATCACATGGTCGGCGTGGCCCTCCAACAGCGTACCCAGCACCAGCAACTGGTCCAGCGCGCGCCGCTGCGGTTCGGACTGCACGGCGCGCAGCACACCGAGCACGCCGCTCGAATTCGGTTCCTGCGCAACACCGTCGCGTCTGTTGCGGACCAACTCAGCCAGCCGACCAACCGCCTCGCCGACATTCTCGCCAGCATCCTGGGTGAGCACCGCGAGCGCGCGCGACATGTGATCGGCCAACCAAGGATTGGCCCGGAACTGCACCCGGTGGGTGACCTCGTGCAGGCACACCCACAGCCGAAAATCGGCGGGCAGCACCCGCAACTGCCGCTCGACGGCGATCACATTCGGGTACACCAGCAGCAGCTCGCCGCCGTTGGGGCCGAACGGATCGTATTGGCCCAGGATGCCCGACGACACGAACGCGAGCACGGCGCCGGTCTGCGCACCGGTGATGCGGCCTGCGATCGGGTGAGGTGTCGCCGCGGCCTTGTCCGAGCCATTTGAGCCGCCGGTCATCACTCGCATGGATTGCGTTGCGGCGCGGACCCATTCGACACGATCGACGACGCGGGCCTCGGGGATCTCGCCGCCCTCGTTGAGGCCGGTCACGTCGCGCACCGGTAGTTCGGCCTTTCGCGAGGCCTCCGTCAGCTGGTCGATTACCTGGCTGCGGGTGTAGTCGGTGGCAGCGGGGCCGGGCCGGACCAGTTTGGCGCCGACGGTGGCGGCGAACTGCCAGTCGACGGCGCGGCCGACGGTGAGCCCCGATTTGGTGGCTCGGCTCACATCTCGGGTGCTCACGTGCTGCACCCACACGACCGCAGCACGGCGGCCAGCGCGTCGATCGCCGTGCGGCCCGTCGGCCCGGCGTTGTTGGAGATGAACGCGAACGTGAGCACCCGCCCGCTCGCGTCGGTGACGATCCCTGCCAACGAATTGGTTCCTGTCAGCGATCCGGTCTTGGCCCGCAGGTATCCCGCGGCCGCGCGGCCGGCGTCGGTGTCGAGGTAGCGGTTGGACAGCGTGCCGCTTCCGCCTGCGATCGGCAGCAGATCCAGCAGCGGCCTGAGCTTGGGCTGGTCGGTTCCCGCGGCGGCGTTCACCACCCCGTCCAGGGTCTTCGCCGTCAGCCGGTCATCGACGGACAGCCCGCTGGAGTCGAGCAGCCGGGCGCCGCCGGTGTCGACGTTGCCCTTGCCGAGCTCGCCGAGCACAGCTCGAACGGCGCCGTCGAAACTCTGCGCCTGATTCTGCTCCGCGGCGACCTCTCGGCCGATCGACTCGGCCATCACGTTGTCGGATTCGTTCATCATTTGGCGCAGCCGCTCGATCAGCGGCGGCGATTGCACGGACGCAATCTCCTGGCCGCCCGTGTTCGCTGAGGGCAGTACCGTGACCCTGGCCGGGTCCACCTTCAGCGCGACGCCCAGCGCGCGTCCGGCATCCAGGGCAGGGGTGGTGGACCGCCGCGAGTCGACGCTGACGGGCTGGGTGCGGCCGCCGTCGAGCATCACCGCCTCCATCGGCGCGATGTCGCCGCCGTCGATGTCGGCCGGATCCCAGCCCGGCGCCATCGTCGGGCCGCTGTAGGCGCTGATGTCGACCTGCACCGCGGTCACGTCGGTGCCGCTGCGACGCACCTGGTCGGCCAGATCACTGATCCGCGCCGCACCCTTGTACCACGTGTCCTGCCCGGCGGGAGCCGCCGACAGCGTCGGGTCGCCGCCTCCCTTGAGCACGACGACACCGGGCTGGCTGCCTGCCATCACTCGGGTGGTCAGCCGGGCATCGCGATCCAGTGCCAGCAACGCGGCTCCGGTGGTCAGCACCTTGTTGGTCGACGCAGGCTGCATCGGCAGGTCGGCACCCTGCGCCCACAGCTGCGCGCCTGTCATCGCGTCAGTGATCCTGCCGGTGAGCGCACCAAGGTTCGGGTCGGCCACCAACGGCGCCAACGTGGTGGCCAGGCGGTCGGGCGTCGGTTTGTCCGCGGAGTCGGCGACGGGCACGATCCCGGGCTTCGCGGTAGCTGCAGGCGGCGCCGGCTTGATGGGCTCGGCGTCGCTGGTGGAATTGCCTGTGGTCAGCACAGCAGCCACCCCGACCACGGCCGCTACCAGCATTAGCACCGCCACCCCGATCACCACATGGGTGGATCGCCGCCACCGCGTCGGCCGCATAACTCTCCTGCTCTATTGACCGCCCCCTTACAGCAGCGTATCGCTCCACTAGGGTGAGGCCCGTCCCCAAGACCGGAGCACATGGCAAGGAGCCGCGGCGGTGCAGTTCGACGTAGTCATCGAGATCCCGAAGGGTTCGCGCAACAAGTACGAGGTGGATCACGACAGCGGCCGGGTGAAGCTGGACCGCTACCTGTACACCGCGATGGGCTACCCGACCGATTACGGCTTCTTCGAGAACACACTCGGCGAGGACGGCGATCCACTCGACGCGCTGGTCCTGCTGCCCGAATCCGTGTTTCCCGGCTGCATCGTCAAAGCACGGCCGGTCGCGATGTTCCAGATGACCGACGAGGCAGGCGGCGACGACAAACTGCTGTGCGTGCCTGCCGGCGACGTGCGCTGGGACCACATTCAGGACCTCACCGACGTATCAACGTTCGAGCTCGAGGCGATCAAGCATTTCTTCGTGCACTACAAGGACCTGGAGCCGGGCAAGTACGTCAAGGCCGCTGACTGGGTGGGTCGCGACAAGGCGGAGGCGGAACTACAGGCTTCAATCGAGCGGTTCAAGGTTTCCGGCCACTGAGGCAGGAGTTTTCTCGCTTGTAACAAGGCGTAACGCCCCCGTGGTCTGGGCCTTCGATGATGCAGAGTGTGTTGATGCATCAGGGGATCGGCCTCGAGGCGTTCAACGCAATGCCGATGCGACGAGCCGTGCATGCGGTCTACGAGTGCTGCTACAGCGTGCCACTGGCCGCCGATCTGGCCCGCGGGAGACGGTACGACAGCCACGATCAGTTGTTCCGGCAGGCCGACGCCCTGCTGTTCGGGCTCGGCGAGGACTCGATCGACTCCATCCTGCAGGCCTATCCCGACATCGGTAAGCGGCCAGGCAGTGAGAAGTCGCAGGCCGAGCAATGCGCCATCTGGTGTGACGAACCCGGCGTAATGGATCAGCTTGGCGAGGCGTCGAAGCGCTATCTGGAACACTTCGGATTCGGCTTCGTGATGTTCGTCAACGGCTACATCGCCCAGGACGTGTTGGCGGCGATGTCCGACCGTCTGCTCAACGACTACGAAACCGAGCGCAAGGTCGTTCGCAACGAACTGGCCCGGATCAACCGCACCCGGCTCGAGCGCATGCTCGGTCCCGAGGGTGGCTACGACAACTGGTGACGGGTCCGCCCGGGGTCGGGCCTATTGCGCAAGTAGGAAATCCGCGCAGCGTTCACCGATCATGATCGACGGAGCGTTCGTGTTGGCGCGCGGTATCTCAGGCAGCGCCGAGGCGTCGGCGACGCGAAGACTGTCCACACCGCGGACCCGAAGCTTCTCGTCAAGCGGGCTGCCGGCCTTGGCGGCGACCTCATCGTCCCGCTCGCCCTCGAGTGCCTCGCCATCGCGGCGACCCAAAGTGACAACCACCTCTTGGCGGCACGCCTCTTCGGCGCGGCAGACGCAGCCCGACAACACATGGGCTTCGTGCGCTTCAAGGTTCTCGACGAGGGCGACGAGTCCAGCATCGTCTCGCTTCGGGATGCTCTGGGTACGAACGACTTCGAGGCAGCGTGGGCGGAGGGTGCGGCGTTGTCGATCGAGGAGGCGACCACATACGCGCTTCGGGGTCGAGGCGAGCGTAAACGCGCCAGCAGCGGATGGGCGTCACTCACCCGCGCCGAGCTTGACGTCGTGAAACTCGTCAGCGAAGGCCTGGGCAACAAGGAGGTGGCTGCGCGGTTATTCGTCTCGCCGCGAACTGTGCAGGCCCACCTCACGCATGTCTACACCAAACTGGGCCTGACATCGCGCGTACAGCTCGCCCAGGAGGCGTCGAAGCGCGCTTAGGCAGCCTGCCAGTCTCGAATCGCGGTGTCCTGCTTCTGGCCCATTTCGAGCACCAGATCAGCAGGCGCGGGATCCTTTGACGCACCGTCGAATTCAATCGTCGTGGCCGCGTTGCCCTGGGTGAAGGACAACACCGTTACGGACTTCGACCCGTCCGGTGACATCCCAGACACCATCGTCCCGCCCCCACCGACCGCCGCCGGCTGCGTCTGACCGTTCGCGACCTTGGCTGCCAGTTCGGCCCTTGCGCCGTCCAGCGCGGTGTTCGCCGCTTGGGCATCGGGCAGGACGAGGATGGTGCTGATGATCTGCCTGCTACCGTCGCGGTGGGTATAGACCGCCTGCACGCCCGGCTGCCCATTCGGATTGAATACGGGCGGCGCCGCGTTGTAGGCCAGCGAATCGGTTATCAGGTTCGGGTCTACGGGCAGCGTGCTGTAGTCGCCGGGTTGGGCTGCGGCATAACCGAAACCGGCGAACATCAATGCGGTAGCGATGGCGAATCCACCGGCCAGTGTGCGAGCTTTCATCGCGGCATGCTCCAATCGGTGTTTATCAGCAGGGATAGCAGGCCCAACCACGCCAGCCGTCGCGCCAGAACCAGCCGGGACCGCAGCCCATGCTGCCGGTCGTTCCGCGGCAGTCGAGTAGCTGCACTTTCGGCCCGGCGGGCACCGCGGGCTGGGTGTAGGCATTCGTATCGTGCGGGCTCTGCGCGGCATACGCCGACTGTGCAGTGGCCACCGAACCAGACATCACCGCAGCGATTGCAAGGGCCATGCCGATTTTGCGCATCAGATTCCTCCCGTGTGCTGGGAATTTGCAAGGCAAACGGTACGCCGCACGCACCTCGTGTTCGACGTATTCGAAAAATAGGTCGCCACCCGCGATTCGCCGCGACTCACAACTCAAAAGCTGCATGATGGCCCGATGGACGATGTCGTACACGGCCACTGCGATAGCCGATTCGGAAAGGTCGCCGATGCCCTGGCCGAAGAGATCACATCCGGCGAGGAATTGGGCGCGTCGATCGCTCTCGACATCGACGGCGAACTCGTGGTCGACATCTGGGGTGGTCATGCCGACCGGGCGAAGACCATCGCGTGGGGCGAAGACACGATCGTCAACTTCTTCTCCTGCACGAAGACACTCACGGCGCTCGCGGCATTGATCGCGATCGATCGTGGCCTGGTCGACGCCTTCGCCCCGGTCGCGAAGTACTGGCCCGAATTCGCCGAGAACGGCAAGCAGGACATCGAGGTACGCCACCTGATGTCGCACACCTCCGGCGTTTCCGGGTGGGAGCCGCCGTTCGGCATCGAGGACATGTACGACTGGGACAAGTCGACAAGCCATCTCGCCCGTCAGGCGCCGTGGTGGCCGCCGGGAACGGCGTCCGGCTATCACGCCATCAACTACGGACACCTGATCGGCGAGGTGATTCGGCGTGCGACCGGCAAGTCGCTCAAGAAGTTCGTCCGTGACGAGATCGCGGAGCCGCTCGGCGCCGACGTCCAGATCGGGGCACGGGAAGAGGACTACCCCCGTATCGCAGAGCTGATTCCGCCACCGCCGCTGGACCTCCCCTTGGACCTCCTGCCTGCCGACCACCCGATGATCAAGACGTTCGGGGCTTTTCCGCCCGATGCGAACGGTGCCGAGATCGCGGAGAGCTCAGCGTGGCGTCGCGCAGACATCGGCGGTGCCAATGGCCACGGCAACGCCAGGGCACTGGCCCGGGCACTGTCACCGATTTCGTTGGGAGGCACGGCAAACGGCGTGCAGCTGCTGACCCCCGACACCATCGAGCTGATCTTCGACGAACAATCCAGCGGCGCTGACCTCGTGCTCATGATCCCTTTGCGATTCGGCATCGGCTTCGGATTGCCTTGTCCGGAAAGCGTTCCCGCGATTCCCGACGAAAAGATCTGCTTCTGGGGCGGCTGGGGAGGTTCGATGGCGGTGATGAATCCGGATCGTGGCGCCACCATCGCCTATGTGATGAACAGGATGGGCCCCGGCACCACTGGCACCGAGCGCACGGTCCGCTACGCCGAGCTGATCTACGACGCCCTCGGCTGATCAAGCGTGGCGAGCCGTAGCAGTACGTCGCGGCCCAACGTCCGAAGGTCCTGCCGTGGTGACGCTGAAATCAGAGTGACGCCGTCGGCCACGTCTGCTCTGGCGATGTCCGAGATCAGACCTGCCAGCCCGTCGACGGTTCCCGCGTAGTGCACTGTGTGATCGGCCTGCCCGAGAGCGCTTCGCGCCGAACGGAAGTCGCCGGCCACGGCCACCCTGATATCGAGAATGACCGCCACGTCCTCGCCGCGGGCCCGGATTCGCGTCCTGGCCCGTCGGGCCTGCTGAAGATCGGACGCGGAAACCCGCACGGTGCGCTTGTCACCGTCAGTCAGTTCGCTCCAGTCTCCGCTCGGCGCTTCCGCCACGAATAGCCGCACCGCGCCACACTAAAGGCGAAGCCCATCGGTGTCGACGGTTACGCTCAGGCCGAATCCAAGGCTTCTTTCTTCACATCGTGGACTCTCGTCTTGTACAGGCTGGCGACAGTGGTGATGGTCAGTGTCACGACGATCACCCCGAGAGACAGCAACGTCGGAATCTCCGGCACCGGCACGTGCTCACCACCGTTGATGAATGGCAACTTGTTCTCGTGCAGTGCATGCAGCACCAGCTTCACTCCGATGAAGGCCAGGATGAACGCCAACCCCTGGGACAGGTAGACCAGCCGCTTAAGCAGGTCGCCCAGCAGGAAGTACAGCTGCCGCAGACCCATCAACGCGAACACGTTGGCGGTGAACACCAGGTACGGCTCCTGCGTCAGGCCGTAGATCGCCGGTATGGAGTCCAATGCGAACAGAAGGTCGGTGGTGCCAAGCGCGACGATGACCAAGAACATCGGCGTCATCAGCCGCTTGCCGTTCTCCTTGATCCACAGCTTCAGGCCGTCTCCCCACTTGTCGGTGAGGCTCAAGTGCCGACGCGCAAAGCGGACAACGAAACTCTCGGCGTCGTCGTCGTGGTCCGTGTTGCGGGCCAGGTTGATCGCGGTGTAGACGAGGAACGCGCCGAAGACGTAGAAGACCCACGAGAACTGGTTGATCGCCACCGCACCCAGCGCGATGAAGATGCCGCGGAAGATCAGCGCCAGGATGATGCCGACCAGCAGCGCCTGCTGTTGAAACTCCCTCTGCACCTTGAAGCTGCCCATGATGATCAAGAAGATGAACAGGTTGTCGACCGACAGGCTGTACTCGGTGAGCCAACCTGCGAAGAACTCCACCCCGTACTGGCTGCCATGGCCGAACCACACCCACAGCCCGAATGCCACCGCGAGGCCGATGTAGATCGACAGCGCGACCACAAGCTCACGTTTTGACGGTTCGTGGGGCCGACGCCCGATCACCGCCACGTCGATCACCAGTACGGCGACCGTCACCGCCAAGGTGATGATCCACTCGAGTTGGGTTACGTGCATTGGGAAGCCTCCGGCCGTTTGACAACGCCGGAGGTCTCTTCCACCGCCACAACCAGGCCTAGCGGTCCGCAGCCCCGGTCATCCGATGACGGACGACGTGATGACGACACTGCGGCGAAGGAATACTCCCCTCCATCTCTCATTCTGCCAGGTGAGTGGGCTGGCACGAAATCCGGGAGGACCGGACCGCCTCGCAGGCGAGAACATCGTTGAGATCTACGACACTTTCGAGCGGTACGAGAGGTACATCATCGGCGCGCTCGCCGTCGTGGCGGCAATTGTGATCACACACCGCGTGCGGCGCGGACGTGCCGAACGTACGGCTTAGTAGTTTGTATTCGTGACAGCGAGTCTCCAGCCGGAAATCCCAGCGCAATACCTGCTGTCTTCATGTGCGCCCGAACCCCGCACGCTCATCGACATCCTCCACGCCACGGCGGCGCTGTACCCCGACGCGCCCGCGCTTGACGATGGCGCGGTACAACTCACCTACGCAGAGCTGATCAGCGATATCGAGGAAAGCGTCGAGTGGCTCGCCGCCCGCGGGATCGGCCGCGGTGACCGCATCGGCATCCGGATGCCGTCGGGTAGTTACGCGCTCTATGTGGCGATCCTTTCGACGCTGGCCGCAGGCGCCGCCTACGTACCGGTTGACGCGGACGACCCCGACGAACGGGCGGGGCTGGTGTTCGGAGAGGCCGGCGTGGTTGGGGTCATCACCGAGCAGGGGCTGGTCCGCGGGTCCGGCGCGTCAAGGGGATGGCGCGCAGGCGCGCCACTGGGTCGCGACGATGCGTGGATCATCTTCACGTCCGGATCCACCGGAACACCGAAGGGTGTCGCGGTCACCCATCACAGCGCCGCAGCGTTTGTCGACGCTGAGGCGCGAATGTTCCTGCAGGCCAGTCCCATTGGGCCAGGCGACCGCGTGCTTGCCGGACTATCGGTCGCATTCGACGCGTCGTGCGAGGAGATGTGGCTGGCCTGGCGGCACGGCGGCTGCCTGGTGCCCGCACCGCGCTCACTGGTGCGCAGCGGCATGGACCTTGGCCCGTGGCTGGTGTCCCGCGACATCACCGTCGTCTCGACGGTGCCGACGCTGGCGGCGCTGTGGCCCGCCGAGGCGCTCGAGGCGGTGCGGCTGCTGATCTTCGGCGGCGAGGCGTGCCCGCCGGAGCTGGCCGAGCGGCTGGCCATCGAGGGCCGCGAGGTGTGGAACACCTACGGCCCGACCGAGGCGACGGTGGTGGCGTGTGCGGCGCGGCTGGAGGGTTTCGGCGGGCACGAGCGCAGCGACCGGGGGAATGACATCCGCCCGGTGAGCATCGGATTACCGCTGCGGGGTTGGGATCTGGCGGTGGTCGACAACGAGGCTCGGCCGGTGTCAATTGGCGAAGTCGGCGAGCTCGTCATCGGCGGAGTGGGTCTGGCCCGGTACCTGGATCCGGACAAGGACGCCGAAAAGTACGCGGAGATGCCGACGCTCGGATGGTCACGCGCCTACCGCAGCGGCGACTTGGTGCGGCTGGAACCCGACGGCTTGTACTTCGTCGGCCGAGCCGACGACCAGGTCAAGGTCGGCGGCCGTCGCATCGAGCTCGGCGAGGTGGACGCCGCGTTGGTGAACCTGCCCGGTGTCAGCGGCGGCGCTGCCGCTGTGCGACGGACCACGAGCGGCACTCCCCTTCTGGTCGGCTACATCGCCAGCGCCGACCCGTCGTTCGACATCGCCACCGCCCGCGCCGCGCTGGCCGAGTCACTGCCCGCGGCGCTGGTGCCGCGGCTTGTGCTTCTCGACGAGCTGCCAACGCGCACGTCTGGCAAGGTCGACCGGGCCGCGCTGCCCTGGCCGCCGCCGGGCGAAAACGCCGAGGAGGAGCCCGATCTCGGCGGCACCATGGGGTGGCTGGCCGGGCTGTGGCGTGACGTGCTGGCCGCGCCGGTCGATGGGCCCGAGGCCGATTTCTATGCGCTCGGCGGTGGGTCCCTTGCCGCGGCACAGTTGGTGGCCGCGATGCGCCAGCGCTATCCGCAGGTGACTGTCGCCGATCTGTACGACCATCCCCGGCTCGGCTCACTGGCCGGCTACCTCGACGAGCTCGACCCGCCACCCGCGGTCACAACCCGCGTCGTCACACCCACACCGCGACTGACCCAGGCGGTGCAGGTCGCGCTGTCGCTGCCGCTTGCCACCCTGACCGGGCTGCAGTGGGTGGTGTGGCTCGGCCTGCTCAACAACGTTGTCGCTCAACTGCATCCGATGCCCTGGTTGGTTGCGGTCAATTGGTGGTGGATCGCCGCCGGCTTCCTGCTGTTCATCAGCCCCGTGGGCCGTATGTCCATCGCGGTGTTGGGCGCGCGGATTCTGCTCGGCGGCCTGGAACCGGGCACCTACCGCCGTGGCGGGGCGGTGCACCTTCGGGTGTGGGTCGCCGAACGGCTCGGGGAGGCCAGCGGCGCCGAGAACCTGGCAGGCGCGCCGTGGCTGGTCTACTACGCCCGTGCGCTGGGCAACAAGGTCGGCAAGGGAGTCGACCTGCACTCCGCACCGCCGGTCACCGGCATGCTGACCCTTGGACACCGCAGCTCCATCGAACCCGAGGTCGACCTGTCGGGGCACTGGATCGACGGCGACCACTTCCACGTCGGACGCATCACCGTGGGCAACGACGCCACGATCGGCGCTCGCACCACGCTGCTGCCAGGCGCTGTCGTCGGCAAGAACGCCGACGTCGCGCCCGGCTCGGGTGTGATGGGCAAGGTGAAAAACGGTCAGTACTGGAAGGGTTCGCCGGCGGTGAAGTCCGGCAAGGCCAGGCACCCGTGGCCGGATCATCGCCCGCGGCGCGCGCCGTGGTGGGTGGCCGTGTACGGCATGACGTCGGTTCTGCTGGCTGGACTGCCCCTTATGGCCTTGGGTGTCGGCCTTGCCGTCATCGGCTGGGGCGTCCGCGACGCCGGCTCGCTGACCGATGCGCTTGTCCCCGCGGCTGTGTGGACGCCAGCCGCGACATTAGCGGCGGTGGTCACGTACGCCCTGCTCACGGTGATCGGCGTGCGGCTGCTGTCGCTGTGGATGCCGGAGGGCTACCACCCTGTGCGCAGCCGCGTCGGATGGCAGCTGTGGGCGACGGAGCGACTGATGGACGCGGCTCGCAACTATCTGTTCCCGATCTACGCCAGCCTGTTGACGCCGTGGTGGCTCCGCATTCTTGGCGCGAAAGTCGGTCGAGGAACCGAGATTTCGACGGCATTGCTGATCCCGAAGTTCACCGTCGTCGAAGACGGTGCGTTCCTGGCCGACGACACCATGGTCGCGTCCTACGAATTGGGTGGTGGCTGGATCCATGTCGCCAAGGCGACGATCGGCAAGCGGGCGTTCTTGGGTAACTCGGGAATCACGCAGCCGGGTCGGCGAGTTCCCGACGACGGGCTTGTCGCGGTGCTGTCCGCGACACCGCACAAGGCAAAGGCGGGGTCGTCGTGGTTGGGCAGCCCACCGGTTCGGTTGCGCCGCCAGCCCACCGCCGCCGACGCATTGCGTACCTTCCACCCGTCCTTGCGGCTGAAGGTCCTGCGCGCACTGGTGGAAACCTGCAGGCTCGTTCCGATGGTGGTGACGTTCGCGATCGGCGTGGCCGTGTTGTTCGCGCTGCAGTGGCTGGCGGTCGAGGTCGGCTGGGTGTGGACAGGGCTGGCCAGCGGCGTCGTGCTGCTTGCCGCGGGCGCACTCGCGGGCGGCATCGCGGTGGTTGCGAAATGGCTTGTTATCGGCCGCATCCGGGCGATCGAGCATCCGTTGTGGTCGTCGTTCGTGTGGCGCAACGAGGTGTCGGACACATTCGTCGAAACGGTGGCGGCGCCGTGGTTCGCCCGCGCCGCGAGCGGCACTCCGGTGATGAATCTGTGGCTGCGTGCGCTCGGTGCCAAGATCGGCCGCGGCGTCTGGTGCGAAACATATTGGCTGCCCGAGGCCGACCTCGTCACTCTCGAGAAGAGCGCGACGGTCAACCGGGGCTGCGTCGTGCAGACCCATTTGTTCCACGACCGGATCATGCGTATGGACACCGTTGTGCTGGAAGAGGGTTCGACACTGGGAACACATTGTGTTGCACTGCCCGCCGCGCGGATCGGCGCAGGCGCCACCATCGGACCTGCGTCGCTGGTCATGCGCGGCGATGAGGTGCCACCGTCGACCCGCTGGCAGGGCAACCCGATCGCGCCGTGGAACCTGTTCCGCAAGAAGCGCGGCGACGCGCCAGAACCTCCTTCGCCAACGAAGAACGAAGAAAGCGCCGCGTGACCAGGAGCAAGAAAGCGGCGAAGAGAGCGGCCACTCCGGTCATCGACCCCTACCTGCCGGAGAACGGAAATTTCGGCTATCGGGTGTCACGCTACGAACTCGAACTCGAATACAAGGTGGCCATCAACCGGCTATCCGGAAGCGCCTCGATCACCGCCGTCACGCTGGCGTCGTTGCGCACATTCACGCTGGACCTGTCTGACGCACTGTCGGTGACGAAGGTGTCGGTGAACGGCAGACGCCCGGCCCACTTCCGGTCGTCGAACGGCAAGCTGCACATCGCACTGCACGAGGTGCTGCCCGCGGGTGCCGCGATGACGATCGCCGTGCGCTACGGCGGCACCCCCCGACTGATCAGGTCCTATTGGGGCGATGTCGGTTTCGAGGAGCTGTCGAACGGGGTGCTCGTCGCGGGCCAACCCAACGGCGCCGCATCGTGGTTCCCGTGCGACGACCATCCAAGCGCCAAGGCCAGCTTCCGCATTCAGATCAGCACGGAGTCCCCGTATTACGCACTGGCCAACGGTGAGTTGCTGTCGCGCCGCGTCCGCGCGGGCATGACCACCTGGACCTACGAGCAGGCCGAGCCGACGTCGACCTATCTGGTCACACTGCAGATCGGCATGTACGACAGGCGGCGGATGGCCAAGAACGGCGTGCAGATGCACGCGGTGCTTCCCGACCACCTGCGTGGCAACTTCGAACACGACTTCGGCCGTCAGCCACAGATGATGAAGTTGTTCGTCAAGCTGTTCGGACCGTATCCACTGTCGACCGGGTACACGGTGCTGATCACCGACGACGATCTGGAGATACCCCTTGAAGCACAGGGTATTTCGATCTTCGGTGCCAACCACTGCGACGGCCGGCGCGGCGCCGAACGGCTGATCGCCCACGAACTGGCGCATCAGTGGTTCGGCAACTCGGTCACCGCCAAACGATGGCGGCACATCTGGCTGCACGAGGGGTTCGCTTGCTATGCCGAATGGCTGTGGTCGGAGCACTCCGGCGGCAATACCGCCGACGAGTGGGCGCGCCATTACTATGAGCGGCTGGCCAATTCACCACAGGACCTGCTGCTGGCCGATCCTGGGCCGCGGGACATGTTCGACGATCGTGTCTACAAACGCGGCGCGCTGACACTGCACGTGCTGCGTCAGCGCATCGGGGACGACAGTTTCTTTGCACTGCTACGGGATTGGACGACGCGATACCGTCACGGCACCGCGGTCACCGACGATTTCACCGGGTTGGCAGCCAACTACGCACACGAGTCGCTGCGAGACCTCTGGGATGCGTGGCTCTATTCGACGCCTGTGCCCGCCCTGGTAAACCCGTCGTGACCGATACGCCGACCCCAACGGGTCCGATCACCCGCGCAAGCGTGACCCGGGTCGGCACGGCAACGGTGCTGTCCGCACTGTGCGGCTACACGGTGCTCTACCTTGCCGCGCGCGATCTCGAGCCTGCGGGCTTCTCCGTGTTCGGCGTGTTCTGGGGCGCGTTCGGTTTGGTCACCGGCGCGGCGTTCGGCCTGCTGCAGGAGGCCACGCGCGAGGTGCGTTCGGCGCGCTACACGGAGGTGGTTGAAGGCCCGCGCACGCACCCGATGCGGGTGGCGGCGATGGTCGGCCTCGTCGCCGCAGCGGCGATCGCCGCGAGTTCGCCGTTGTGGTCGGCGCATGTGTTCGTAGAGTCGCAGTGGTTGAGCGTGGCGCTGCTCAGCGTTGGGCTGGCAGGCTTCTGCTTGCACGCCACGCTGCTCGGCATGCTCGCCGGGGTGAACCGGTGGACGCAGTACGGGTCGCTGATGGTGACCGACGCCGGGCTGCGGGTGGCGGTGGCGGCGGTGACCTTCCTGATCGGCTGGCACCTTGTCGGATACCTGTGGGCGACCGTCGCAGGATCGGTCGCGTGGCTGATCCTGCTCATCGCATCACCTGCGACGCGCGACGCGGCGAGGCTGATGACGCCGGGCGGCACGGTGACATTCCTGCGCGGGGCGTCGCACTCGATCGCTGCCGCGGGGGCCAGCGCGATCCTGGTGATGGGCTTTCCGGTACTACTGAAGGCGACCTCCAGTGATCTGGGCGCCGCTGGCGGCGTGGTGATCCTGGCGGTCACCCTGACCCGCGCGCCGCTGCTGGTGCCGCTGACCGCGATGCAGGGCAATCTGATCGCGCATTTCGTGGACCAGCGCACCCAGCGGCTGCGGGCGCTGGTGGCACCGGCAGCCGTGGTGGCGGGCCTTGGCCTGCTTGGCGTGCTGCTCGCGGGGCTGTTCGGGCCATGGCTGCTGCGGGAGGGCTTCGGCGCCGAATACCGGGCCGACGGGGCGCTGCTGGCCTGGCTGACCGCGGCGGCGGTCGCGATCGCGTTGTTGACCCTGACCGGCGCCGCGGCGGTCGCGGCCGCACTGCACCGCGCGTATTCGGCGGGTTGGGTATCAGCGACGGTCGCGTCGGCGCTGTTGCTGCTGCTGCCACTGGGGCTGGAGACGCGCACCGTGATCGCGCTGTTGTGCGGGCCGATGGTGGGAATCGCGGTGCACCTGGCCGCACTTGCCAGGGCGCCCCACGAATGACCCTGTATTTTGTTGAGCATCGACACGCGCTACCACGACGTTTGGATCATCGTCCCGGCTTTCAACGAGGCGAGCGTTATCGGCGACGTCATATCTGACGTTCGCTCCGTTTTCGACCACGTTGTGTGTGTGGATGACGGCAGCCGCGACGACACCGGCGACGTGGCGTTGCGCGCCGGGGCGCACGCGGTGCGTCATCCCGTCAACCTCGGCCAGGGCGCGGCGATCCAGACCGGCGTCGAGTATGCCCGTGCGCAGCCTGGTGCCGCGGTATTCGCCACGTTCGACGCCGACGGGCAGCACCAAGTCAAGGACGTCATCCGGATGATCGACCGGCTCAGCTCCGATGAGGCCGATCTGGTCGTCGGCACCCGGTTCGCAGACCCCGGCGTGGTCAGCCGCACACCGCTGTTGAAGCGGTTTGTGCTGAGGTCGGCGGCCACGTTGAGCCGACGCAGCCGCAAGCTGGGCCTTACCGATGCGCACAACGGTCTGCGAGTTTTCAACAAGAAGGTGGCCGACGGCCTGAACCTGACCATGAGCGGCATGAGCCACGCCGACGAGTTCATCACGCTGGCGCTTGAAAACCATTGGCGGGTAACAGAAGAACCGGTCGAAATTCTATACACCGAGTACTCGATGTCGAAGGGGCAGCCGCTCTTGAACGGCGTCAACATCATCTTCGACGGTTGGTTGCGCGGAAGGATGTCGCGATGAACTGGATCCAGGCCCTGCTGATCGGGTCGGTGCTTGTGCTGCTGGTCTACCTGCTGCGCTCACGCCGCAGCGCACGGTCCAAGGCGTGGGTGAAGGTCGGCTACGTGCTGTTCGTGATCGCGGGAATCTATGCGATCCTTCGCCCGGACGACACCACCGTTGTCGCGAATTGGCTTGGCGTGGCCCGCGGTGCGGACCTGATGGAGTACATGCTCATCATCGCGTTCGTGTTCACGACGCTCTCTGCCTACATGCGCTTCAAAGACCTCGAGTTGAAGTACGCGCGGCTGGCCAGGGCCGTTGCCTTGCAGACCGCCAGGGTGCCCGAGGAGCGTTAGCGCGCTCCGCCGAGCAGCTCTGCCAGCACCTGGATTCGTTTGGCCTCGATGTCCGGCTGTGGGAGGACCGCTCTGACCAGCGCGGCGCCGTCGAAGGTGTTCGTCATGATCGCGACCAGCGCGGCGAAGCTGTCCTCCGGGAACTGATCGGCTCCTGGCAATGCCCTGGCGATGTCGTAGATGTTGGCGGCGTACTCGGTGAGCACGTCTTGCAAAGTGGCCCGCAGCTTCTCGTCGGTGCGCGCGGCGATCAGCAGCTCGTACATGACGGTATTGGTGGAGTTACCTGTGACATCCCGCAGGATCGTCAATGCCGCCTCCAGTGCCGGCTTGTCAGCTGGAATTTCGGCGACCTGCTTCGTGAACAGGTCCAACTGGCGTCGCATCACTTCGTGCGCCGTGGCCGCCATGAAATCGCCCATGGTGGCGAAGTGCCGGAACAGCGCACCGTCGGACACCTCGGCGCGCCTGGCGATCACCGCGGCCGACGCCCTGGCGTAACCGACCTCGATGATGGTGTCGATACTGGCTTCCAGCAAGCGCGCGATGGTCTCCTCGCGGCGTTGTTGCTGCGTTCTTGCCATGTCAGGCAAGAACTTTCGCGGTTTGGTCGGCGTCTGCCCCAAGGAAGCGACCCGACTTCACTGTCGTGCCGTATCCCTCACAGAACTGGCCGTTGCGGAATACGACGGTGCCGTTGACACCCGTCGCGACCACTGCGGCGTCGTTGCGGTTGACCATCCGGCTCAGGCCGCCGTAGAACGGGACCGTCTCCTCGTGGTAGCCGTCGACCGATTCGTCGAGGCCCGCTGGGTCGATCACCACGAAGTCGGCACGCTCGCCTTCACGCAACGTGCCGGCGTCGAGGCCGAACCACTCGGCGACCTCGGCAGTGAGGCGATGTACGGCTCGCTGGACGGTGAGGAACGGGCGTCCGGCGCGGTCGGCGTCACGGACTCGCTTGAGCAGTCGCAGCGCGAAGTTGTAGAAGGCCATATTGCGAAGGTGCGCACCGGCGTCGGAGAAACCCATGTGGATGGATGGGTCCGCGGCGAGCTTGTCGAGATGCTTGGGCCGGTGGTTGGCGACGATGGTGGTCCAGCGTACGTTGCGTTCCCCGTTCTCGACGAGCACGTCGAGGAACGCGTCGAGCGGGTGCAGCCCGCGCTCGTCGGCGATCTGCCCGAAGCTCTTGCCGATCAGCGATGCATCGGGGCATTCGATGATGACCGCATCGTGAAAGTCACGGTGCCACAAGGACGGTCCAAGCTTTTTGCGGTCGAATGAGCGGCGGAACCGTCGGCGGTACTCGGTATCGGCAAGCAGTTCGTTGCGCTCAAGCTGGTCGCGCAGATGCAATGCCGCGGTGCCTGCGCCGAATTCTTCGAAGACAGGCAGATCGATTCCGTCGGAGTACAACTCGAACGGGACCGGTAGGTGCTGGAAACGCACGAGCGATCCGAACAGTTTGTTGATCAGCCGGGTGCCCGGGCCGAACACCCGAACCGCGCCGGGCGCCGACTTGGCGTCGGCCGACACCAGCAGGCTCATCCGTACGCCGGGGCGTCGTCCGAACATGCGACTGCTGGACAAGAAGAAGTTCAGCGCCGAGATGGGGTTCTTGACGTCCGGGGCGCTCTGCAGGATACGGCGGCGCCTACGCAGCACGGCGATCAGCTTCCGCCGTTCGCGCCAGGTGGCGAAGGTTGACGGCAGCGCCCGTGATCGGAAGCGTTCACCGTCGAGTTTGTCGATGGCCGCGTCCATCCCAGACATGCCGAGAAGCCCTGCGTCGAGCGCCTTTTCGAGCATCGCGGCCATCTGGTCGAGTTCGGCATCGGTGGGGCTCACGCCGTCGGTCGTCGCGCGGTCGAGGCCGAGGACCGCGGTACGCAGGTCCGAATGTCCAAGCATTGAACTGACATTCGGGCCGAGCGGCAGTTCGTCCAGTGCGCGAACGTATTCGGCAGGTGACGACCAGGTCTTCTTGGCTTCCAGCGCACCGAGCACGAACTTGCGCGGCACCGCCTCGACCCGGCTGAACAGGTCGGCGGCGTCCTCGGAGTTGGCGTACACGGTCGACAGTGAGCAGTTGCCCAGTAGCACCGTCGTGACGCCGTGGCGCACCGACTCCCGCAGTCCGGGATCGAGCAGCACCTCGGCGTCGTAGTGGGTGTGCACGTCGACGAAGCCGGGGAGGACCCATTTGCCTGCCGCGTCGATCACGTCGGCGCAGCCGGTCTCGTCCAACGGTCCCGCGGACACCGCGGCGACGATGCCGTCACGAATGCCCAGCGTACGGACCTGGGGGGTGGCCCCAGTGCCGTCGAACCACAGCCCGTTGCGAACGATCACGTCGTAGGTCATGCGGCCAGCCTACAATAGAAAGTGAGTACTTACAATCTTTATTGGGCGCGGAAATAGTCGACGGTCCTGGCAACGCCGGCCTCGATGTCGACCTCCGGCCGCCAACCCAGCACATCAGCGGCCAGGCTGATATCCAGGCAGGATCGCTTCAGGTCGCCGAGGCGAGGCGGGTGGAATGCGGGATCGTCAGGCGCACCGGCCGCCTTCGCGATGACTGTGTGCAGCTGGCGCGTCGAGGTTTCGGTTCCCGTGGCGATGTTGAACCGCTGCCCGTCACCGTGCGTACCCGATGCCTTGACGAACGCGTCGACCACGTCATCGACGTACACATAGTCGCGGGTATCGGTTCCGTCGCCGAAGATCTTGGTCGGCTTTCCCGACAACAGCGCACGCGAGAAGATCGCGACCACCCCGGCCTCGCCGTGCGGGTCCTGACGCGGGCCGAAGACGTTGCCTGGCGCGATGTGTGAGCACTGCAAGCCGTAGAGGTTGTGGAACATATTCAGATAAACCTCGCCCGCGACCTTGCTCGCCGCGTACGGGGACGCCGGGTTGACCGGGACCTGCTCGTTGGTCGGATAGGTGGGCGGAATGCCGTATATCGAGCCACCGGAAGACGTGTGCACCACCTTGCGGACGCCTGTGCGACGAGCGGCCTCTGCGAGACGAACAGTGCCGACAACGTTGACCGTCGAGTCGAACTGCGGATCGTCGACCGAGCGCGTGACCGAGATCTGGGCGGCCAAGTGGAAGACGACCTCCGGCTTCGCGTCGGCGAGCAACCCGATCAGGTCGGCGTCCACGACGTCGGCCTTGGCGAACTCGAAGCCGCCGTGCCGCTCCGCCGCGACGATGTTCTCGCTGCGGCCCGAGCTGAGATCGTCAACGCCGATGACGGTGTGCCCATCCGCGAGGAGGCGATCTACCAGCGTCGATCCGATGAAGCCCGCCGCCCCCGTGACTAGTGTGCGCATCGGCACACCATACCGACGGCCACTATGCACCGGCCTTGTCCGTAGGCTCGGCGAGCGATGAATTGGGTTGCCCGCACCGCCGCCGCGTTGATCGCGGTGCAGTTAGTTGTCCGGGCGGTGCTCGCGTTTCGCGGCTACTTCTACTGGGACGACCTGATCCTGACCGGTCGGGCAGGCACACATGCTCTGTTGTCACCGGCGTATCTGTTCGACGATCACGACGGGCACGTCATGCCCGGGGCGTTTCTGGTGGCGGGCGGCATCACTCGGATTGCGCCGTTGAACTGGATCGGGCCGGCGATCAGCCTGGTGGTACTGCAGCTGCTGGCATCGCTCGCACTGCTTCGGGCGTTGCACGTCATTCTCGGCTGGCGACCGGTGCTGCTGCTGCCCCTGACGTTCGCTTTGTTCACCCCGCTCGGAGTGCCTGCATTTGCGTGGTGGGCGGCGGCGCTCAACTCGCTGCCGATGCTGGCCGCGATGGCGTGGGTGTGCGCCGACGCGGTGCTGCTGGTGCGCACCGGACTGCAGCGGTATGCGGCGACGGGCCTGCTTATGTACCTCGGCGGATTGCTCTTCTTCGAGAAGGCGGCCGTCATCCCGGTTGTGGCCTTCACCATTGCGGCGTTGTACGCCCACGTCAGCAGCTCGGGATCCGTGATGGAGGTGTGGCGGCGGGGGGTTCGGCTGTGGGTGTCGGCGCTGGCGGTGACGGCGGCGTGGATCGCCGTCTATCTGGTCGTGGTGGATCAGAAGCGGTGGAGCTTTGACGTTTCGATGACGTGGGATCTGTTGAGCCGCTCGGTGACTCACGGGATCGTGCCGGGTTTGGTTGGCGGACCGTGGGATTGGCAGCGTTGGGCTCCGGCGTCGCCGTGGGGAACGCCGCCAGTGGCAGTGATGGCCCTCGGGTGGGCGGCGCTGGCGGTCGTGATGATGAGCTCGTTCACGCGAAAGGAACGGATCGGGCCCGTGTGGGTGGCTGCTGTCGGGTACGCCGTCGCCTGCCAGATCCCGATCTATCTGATGCGCTCGTCGCGGTTCACCGCGCTCGAGCTGGCGCAGACCCTGCGCTACCTGCCGGATCTTGTCGTGGTGCTGGCGCTGCTGCTCGCGGTCGGGCTGTGCGCGCCGAATCGCGACCGTTCGGCGTGGCTGGATGCCTCACGGACGCGGACGGTGGTAGCGGTGTGCGCCACAACGGCATTCGTTGTGAGCAGCCTGTACTCGACCACGACGTTTCTGGCCAGCTGGCGTGACAACCCGACGCGACCGTATCTGCAGAACGCAAAGGCCGGGCTCGCCGCCGCCCATGCCGCGTCTGATGCACCGCTTCTGGACCAGGAGGTCGATCCACTGGTGCTACAGCGGGTCGCGTCGCCGGAGCATTTCGCAAGTCACATGTTTGCGCTCCTGGACGAGCGGCCCGAATTCGCAGGGGCGACAAGCGAGTTGCGCATGCTGGATGTGAACGGCCACGTCGTCGACGCGAAGGTCACCTGGGTGCGGTCGATCGTTGCCGGGCCCGAGCCTCACTGCGGCTATCTGGTGCAGCCCGACTTCCCCGTGTCGATGCGGCTGGATGGTCCACTGTTGCCTGCGGACTGGACCGCAGAGATCAACTACCTCGCCAACACTGACGGCTCGATGACGATGTCGCTTTCGGAGGGCACGGAGACGAAGGTGCCGGTACGGCCCGGGCTCAACCGCGTGTTCGTCCGACTGTCCGGCGCAGGCGACGCGATCAAGGTGCGGGCGAACACGGCGGCGTTGTCGGTGTGTCTCGCGTCTGGGCCGGTCGGATTTGTTGCGCCGCGGTAGTCAGAGGGCTGGGATAACGAGGACGTGAGTGTGCTGAGTGCGTTCCTGTCGACATGGTCGAACGCGCGGCAGCGCTACGGCGAAGGGACTCCGCAGACCGGCGCGCAGTACGACGGCAGCAGCACTCTGAGCCAGCTGCAGTCGACAGTGCAAACCGCTGCGCCGGGATCGAAGTGGCCGCGCAACCAGACGGAGAGGGCGACAGCGGCGTCTATCCCACCCAAATCGAGCTCATCCAGCGTGACCCGCGGATTACACCGAATCTGCCCACTCAGCGGGGCCCGGCGCCGGCACCCGAGCACGACGTATACGGCGATTGGTACTTCACCGGAGCAAAGCTCGTCGTACTGGGGGCCTTCGAATGACCGCGCTGCCGGTGACTTTCCACCCCCCGAACTCAAGCAACGCTGCGAGGCCGCGGCACCAACGCCGAAGGCCGAGCGTCTCGCGATGATGACCGGATTCAAGGACCAGCCTCCACCGCACGGCGACGCGATACCTGGTTGGCCCGCGAAACCTCAGTGACCGAAATCTGATGTACATGCCACTCTGGACGGCATGACAGATGTGCGTGAGCAAGGACTCCAGGTCTTCCGCGAGATGTTGCCCGGCGTGGTGCCCGACGGCGACGTCAACCTGCGCGACGGCAAGTTCGGCGACGAACTACTCGAGATTGGCATCGACAACATCTTCGGCCGACTCTGGGGTCGCGACGGACTGAGCCGACGCGACCGCAGCCTTGTCACGCTCGGCATCCTCATCGCGCTACGCGCCACCGATGAGCTGAAGTTCCATGTGCAGATCGCCCGCAACAACGGGCTGACCGAGGACGAGATCGCGGAGGTCATCTACCACGCCAGCGGTTACGCCGGCTTCCCCGCCGCCAACACCGCCCACAGGATCGCCCGCGAGGTACTCGACTCGTAACAGGCGTGGTCGCACAAAATGTGGAGCCACCTGGGGGAATCGAACCCCCGACCTATTCATTACGAGTGAATCGCTCTACCGACTGAGCTAAGGTGGCGTGCCGCTGCGGCGGCACGAGTCTACGACAGGCCCCACCGGCGGCCCAAGTCAGTTGCGCAGCGCCTGCCCGACGGTGGCGACCATCGCGTCGACCGCGAACTTCGGCTTCACATTCACGGCCAGCGCCTCACGGCACTCCAGCACGGCCTCGATGCAGCGCAGTAGCTTCTCGGGCGACGCGTGCGCTGCCATCGCCGCAACCTGGTCGGTCATGTCCGGATGGTTGGCCTGGATCTCACCGGCGCCGGACGACACAAGCAGCGCGTCGCGAAAGTACGTCGCCAGGTCGATCAGCGCGCGATCCAGCGCGTCCCGCGACGCCCTTGTCTGGCGCGACTTCTGGCGTCGCTCAAGGTCTTTGATCGCACCGGTCGCCCCACGCAGCGTTCCTGCGGTGCCCTTGCCGGTGCCGCCGGCACCCAGCGCTGTGCGCAGTTCCTCGGTTTCGGCCTCGTTGCGGTCTTCGGTCAACGCCCGCGCCTCAGACTCGGCCGACGCCACCAACTCCTCCGCCGCGGCGTACGCCCGCGACGGAGTCGCCGCGTCGCGCGCCATTCCGAGTGCCCGCTGGCGTCGTTCCCGCGCTTGCCCGTCGATCGCGAGCCGTCGCGCCCTCCCGACGTGGCCGCCGCTGACCGAGGCCGCCCACCGGGCGTCCTCCTCCGGCAGCGCGTCGGTTTCGATCAGCACCCGCGCAATCGCGTCGACGGGAGGCGTCACCAGCGCCACATGCCGACAGCGCGAGCGCAGCGTTATCGCGATGTCCTCGGGATCCACCGATGGTGCGCACAGCAGAAACACCGTCGACGGTGGAGGTTCCTCGACAACCTTGAGCAGCGCATTCGCGGCGCCCTCGGTCAACCTGTCGGCGTCCTCGACCAGCACGATCTGCCACCGCCCGGCGCTCGGCCGCCGCGACGCGATCTGCACGATGTTGCGCATCTCGTCCACGCCGATCGAGAGCCCCTCGGGGATGATCCGCCGCACGTCGGCGTGGGTGCCTGCCATCGTCGTCCTGCAGGACCGGCATTCGCCGCAGCCGGGGACGCCGTCGGAGGTGCACTGCAGCGCCGCTGCGAAGCACAGCGCCGCGATCGACCTGCCTGATCCCGGCGGTCCGGTGACCAGCCACGCGTGTGTCATGGTGCCCGTCGCGGCCGCATTGTGAGCTGAATCACCGCGTGCGGCCTGCCCCGCGGCCACCAACTCCGCTTCAACGGCGTCTTGACCCACCAGACGCGAAAAAACACCGGCCATCGCAGATAACAGTAGTGCTGCGAACCGACACGTCCGTCTCACAGCACCCTTTTGCGTCCCCCCGGCCCGATACGGTTGACACGTGACCACCGAGGCCATTGCACTAGGGCGAATCAGCGCATTCGTTCGGTGGGTGGCGCGCACCCCGTGGCCGGTGTTCACGCTGGGCATGCTGCAGGCCGACATCATCGGCGCGCTGTTCGTGCTGGGCTTTCTACGCTTCGGGCTGCCTCCCGAGGACCGGATCCAGCTGCAAGACCTACCCGCCTTCAACCTGGCGGTCTTCCTCGGCTATCTCTTCGTCTCCTTCACCGTTGCGTCGTACCTGAGCCTGCGGTTGCTCATCCCTGTCATGCGCTGGCAGCGCCGTGACACGCTTCTCGGCGACCGTGACCCCGCCTCCACCGAGATGGCCCGCACCCGCGCTTTGAAGATGCCGTTCTACCGCTCGGTGATCAGCGTGACGAACTGGTGTCTGGGCTCCATCGTCTTCATCGTCGCCAGCTGGCCGGTGGCCAGTAAGTCGGCGCCCGTCGTCGCGGTCGCCACCGGGCTTGGCGCCACCGCGACGGCCATCATTGGTTACCTGCAGTCCGAACGCGTGCTCCGCCCGGTTGCGGTCGCCGCACTGCGTGGCGGCGTGCCGGAGAACTTCCGCGCACCGGGCGTCATTCTGCGTCAGGTTCTGACGTGGGTGCTCTCCACCGGAGTGCCGGTCCTGGCGATTGTGTTGGCCTTGGTGGCCAGCAAGTTCCAGATCCTCACAGCGCCCGCCGAGCGGCTGACCACGCCGATCCTGATACTGGCGCTCGCGGCATTGGCGATCGGTCTGGCAGGCACCCTGCTGGTTGCCATGTCCATCGCCGACCCATTGCGCCAACTGCGTTGGGCCCTTGGCGAAGTGCAGCGCGGTAATTACAACGCGCACATGCAGATCTACGACGCCAGCGAATTGGGTTTGCTGCAGGCCGGATTCAACGACATGGTGCGCGACCTGGCCGAACGGCAACGGCTGCGTGACTTGTTCGGCCGTTACGTCGGCGAGGACGTGGCCCGTCGCGCCCTTGAGCGCGGCACCGAGCTTGGCGGCCAGGAGCGCGATGTCGCAGTGCTTTTCGTCGACCTGGTGGGGTCGACGCAGCTGGCGGCGACCATCGCGGCGTCCGAGGTCGTCAGCCTGCTCAACGAATTCTTCCGAGTCGTGGTCGACACTGTCAATCGCCACGGCGGCTTCGTCAACAAATTCCAGGGCGACGCGGCGCTGGCCATCTTCGGCGCTCCGATCGAGCACCCCGACGCCTCCGGTGCCGCCCTGGCTGCGTCGCGTGAACTGCACGACGACCTGATAAACGTCTTGGGCGAAACCGATTTCGGAATCGGGGTGTCGGCAGGCAGGGCCATCGCCGGACACATCGGCGCGCAGGCCCGCTTCGAGTACACGGTGATCGGCGACCCGGTCAACGAGGCGGCGCGCCTCACCGAGCTCGCCAAGCTGGAGCAGGGCCACGTGCTGGCCTCGGCGATCGCGGTCAGTGGCGCGCTGGATGCCGAGGCGCTCTGCTGGGATGTCGGCGAGATCGTCGAACTGCGCGGCCGTACCGCGCCTACCCAGCTGGCGCGACCGCTGAACCTGGTGGCGCCCAACGACATCGATGATGTCGACGAGGTCGCCAGCGACGTGTCCGGGTAGACCTAGCTCTTCTTCGCGGCCTTCTTGGCGGGCGCCTTCTTCTTGGCGGGCGCCTTCTTCGTCCGTTTGACCGGTCCCCGCGCACGACGGTCGGCGAGCAGTTCAGAGGCGCGCTCGTCGGTGATCGACAGCACGTCGTCGCCCTTGCGCAGGCTGGCGTTGGTCTCACCATCGGTGACGTACGGCCCGAACCGGCCGTCCTTGATCACCATTGGCTTGTCGGTCGCGGCGTCGACGCCGAGTTCACGCAGCGGCGGCGTCGACGCACGCTGCCCCGCACGGCGTTTCGGCTCCGAGTAGATCTTGAGAGCCTCGTCGAGCGTGATGTCGAACATCTGCTCCTCGGTGGCCAGCGAGCGAGAGTCGGTGCCGCGCTTGAGATACGGACCGTAGCGGCCGTTCTGCGCGGTGATCTCCTCACTGGTGTTCGGATCGACGCCGACGACTCTGGGCAGCGACAGCAGCCGCAGCGCGTCCTCCAGCGTGACCGTCTCCAGATCCATCGTCCGCAGCAGCGAACCGGTACGCGGTTTGGGACCGGTCGGCTTCTTGCCTTTTTTAGCGGAGGCCCCGGCTGAGCCCTCGTCCCCAGGGTCTTCCGGCTCGGGCAGCACCTCGGTCACGTACGGCCCGTAGCGGCCGTCCCTGGCAAGGATCTCGTGTCCGGTCACCGGGTCGACACCGAGCGAACGGCCTTCTTGCGGTGTGGAGAAAAGCTTTTCGGCGAGCTCCAGCGTCAGCTCATCAGGCGTGAGCGAGTCATTGAGGTTGGCCCGCTGCGGCTTTAACTCTCCAGCCTCGCCGTCTGGATCAACCACCATGCGTTCCAGGTACGGACCGTTCTTGCCGACCCGCACATAGACCGGCCTGCCCTCTTCGTCGTCGAAGAGCCTGATGGAGTTGACTTCTCGGGCGTCGATGCCCTCGAGGTTCACACCGACGAGCTTCTTCAGCCCGCCCGATCGCGCGATCGAGTCCGGCACCCCGTGGTCGCCACCGAAGTAGAAGTTGCTCAGCCAGTTGGTGCGTCGCTCGTGGCCAGCAGCGATCTCGTCGAGCTCGTCTTCCATCGCCGCGGTGAAGCCGTAGTCGACCAGCCGACCGAAGTGCTGCTCGAGCAGGCCGGTCACCGCGAATGCCACCCACGACGGAACCAGCGCGCTGCCCTTCTTATGGACGTAACCGCGGTCCTGAATGGTCTTGATGATCGACGAGTACGTCGACGGCCTGCCGATACCGAGATCTTCCAGCGCCTTGATCAGCGACGCCTCGGTGTAGCGGGCGGGCGGCGACGTGGTGTGCCCGTCGGCGGTCAGCTCCTTGGCATCGACCCGCTGGCCCTGCTCGAGCTGCGGCAGCCTGCTCTCGGCGTCATCAGCCTCGCCGCCGGCGAAGTCATCGAGGCTCTCGACGTAGGCCTTCAGGAAGCCGGCGAAGGTGATCGTGCGGCCGCTCGCACCGAACACGACCTGCTGCCCGCTGCCCGACTCCCCGGAGATACGCAGCGACAACGTGGTGCCTCGTGCGTCGGCCATCTGCGAGGCGACGGTGCGCTGCCAGATCAGCTCGTAGAGACGGAACTCGTCGGTGTCCAGTTGGCTGTGCAGCTGACCCGGTGTCTGGAACACGTCGCCCGCGGGCCGGATGGCCTCGTGGGCCTCCTGTGCGTTCTTGACCTTGCGGGTGTATTGCCGCGGCGTCGGGTGCACGTACTCCTCGCCGTAGAGCTGGCGGGCCTGGTTGCGCGCGGCGCCGATCGCCGACTCCGACAGCGTCGTGGAGTCGGTACGCATATAAGTGATGTAGCCGTTCTCGTACAGTCGCTGCGCGATGCTCATCGTGCGCTCGGATGAGAACCGGAGCTTGCGGCCGGCCTCCTGCTGCAGCGTCGACGTCATGAATGGCGCGTACGGCCTGCGGGTGTATGGCTTCTGCTCAACCGAGGACACCGTCATCTGGGCGCCGCGCAAACCGGTCGCCAGTGTTGACGCCGCAGCCTCGTCGAGCACCAGCACCTCGTCGGGCTTCTTGACCACTCCGAGCGAGTCGAAATCGCGACCGGTGGCCACCCGTCGCCCGTCGACCGAGTTCAGCTTGGCCGTGAACGTGGGCGGGGACGCCTGCGCATTGGACACGCTGGCATCGAGTTCGGCGGTGACGTCCCAGTAGCCGGCGCTGCGGAAGGCCATCCGCTCGCGCTCGCGCGACACGATGATGCGAGTCGCGACTGACTGCACGCGCCCCGCGGACAGCTTCGGCGCGACTTTCTTCCACAGCACGGGGCTGACCTCGTAGCCGTATAGCCGGTCCAGGATGCGGCGGGTCTCCTGCGCGTCGACAAGATCGTTGTCCAGGTCGCGCGGGTCCTCGGCGGCGGCCCGGATGGCGGGCTCGGTGATCTCGTGGAACACCATCCGCTTGACCGGGATGAGCGGCTTGAGTGTCTCAAGCAGATGCCAGGCGATGGCCTCGCCCTCGCGGTCGCCGTCTGTGGCCAGATACAGCTCGTCGACGTCCTTGAGCAGGTCCTTCAGCTCGGCGACGGTGCTCTTCTTATCGGGACTGATGATGTAGAGCGGCTCGAAGTCGGCATCGACGTTGACGCCAAGCCGCGCCCACGGCTCCGACTTGTACTTGGCCGGGACATCGGCGGCGGCCCGGGGCAGGTCGCGGATGTGTCCGCGGGAGGACTCCACGATGTAGTTAGAGCCCAGGTAGCCAGCTATTTTGCGCGCTTTGGTAGGCGACTCGACAATGACGAGTCGCCTAACGTTGCCGTTACGGCCGCTACCGCGGTCCCCGTCAGCCACCTGTGCTTACGCTCCACTTCTCCCATTGCCACACGGCCTAGATATATAGCCTCTCGGCAGATATCCGACCCGCTGGCAACTGACAATTTCGCACCCCGCGCCAGCCGACGCAAACTGACCCCCCCGTTGCAGCCTGTCAGATCCTGGGCCAAAGCTCGAACGCTTCCACGTTGCCCGGAGGTTCCCCCACATTCTCTACCAGGCGTAATAGCCGTCGACGGCCGCTGATCCGCAGCGCCGGATGCGCCCCCCTGGTGCCGATCAATGTCGGGGCTATCCCCACCCGCATCATCGCCGACGCAAGCGCCGCGTGCGTGTCTGGGGCGTGCGGGTCCAGGCCCAGCAAGTACCGATCGGCCTCAGGCGTGCCCGACGCGAGCGTCCAGGCACGCATTTCGCGGGGGCCAGGTAGCCACTGCGGTGGCACCGTCTTGACCGCCCCGAGGGTCCACTCGCGGGCGATGACCAGCAGCCGCTTGTCGACCATGGTGCGCACAAGTGGGTTGTTCTCGTCAGTACGCGCGATCTCCGCCTGCAGGCCTGCCTCGGAAATCATCTCTGCGAGGCCCTCGGCGCGCCACAGCCGATCCACGACGACCGACAGCCGTGCGCCGTCTCCGACCAGCACGACCTGGCCCGGTGCGGCGAGGATCCCGGTCAGGTCGGCGACCGCGGGCGGCACCGACTCGGCCGAGAAGAACGACAGCTGGCTCACCCCGTCGACAGTAGGCCAGTCGTGCCGCACGGACGGGCCGCCGGGCCGCGAGGGCCCCAAAACGCAAAACACCCCCGCGCTGTCCGTTACCGGAACGGCGCAGGGGGTTTCGTCAAGCCTGTTTACCTAGACGGCGCGAACACCCGTGGCCTGTGGGCCCTTAGGGCTTTGGCCGACCTCGAACTCGACCTTCTGGTTCTCTTCAAGGGTGCGGAATCCGCTTCCCTGAATTTCCGTGTAGTGGACAAACACATCAGCCGAGCCGTCCTCCGGGGCGATAAAGCCGAAGCCCTTCTCCGCGTTGAACCACTTCACAGTTCCCTGTGGCATCTCTCGTACTTTCCTTCTCTTCTTACCGGGAGCGGTCCACCGACTTCCGGTGTACCGGGCCCGTTCCGACCGCCATACCTTCGTGGAGTCGTCGGAACTTGACCCGACCTACAACCCTCGCAGGAACCGCGATCGCAACGTCGATCCTGCGAGTGCATATACACGAACACAGAAGCTGCGACCGCCGTTAGTCAATCATGTTCGGGGCTGCCGCGACAGTCTCGACGGGATTGAGTAGTGAACAATTCGTATACGAAGGGCTTCAGGAGGCATGCGGTGTCGAATTCGGGGTCGGATTTCGGCCGCGAGCTGCTTTCCTGCGCGTTGGAGGGCACCGACCCAAACGAACACCCGTTGCGCCACGTCGCGGATCTCTCGCCACGTCAGGGGCGACTGGAACCGTGGCCGCAGTGGGCGGATCGAGATGTCGTGCGGGCGTTCCATGATCGCGGCATCGAGACGATGTGGTCGCATCAACTCGCTGCTGCCGATCTCGCGCACGACGGCAGGCATGTGGCGCTGAGTTCCGGCACCGCGTCGGGTAAGTCGCTGGCCTATCAATTGCCGATATTGACGGCCCTGAAAGCAGATTCGCGAGCAAGGGCTCTGTACCTGTCGCCGACCAAGGCGCTCGGCCACGACCAACTGCGGGCAGCGATCGCGCTCACCGAGGCCGTCCCGGGCCTCGGTGACGTCGCACCAAGTTCTTACGACGGCGACAGCCCCGGCGAGGTGCGGCGCTTCGCGCGCGAGCGATCGCGCTGGATCTTCTCCAATCCCGACATGATCCACCTGTCGCTGCTGCGCAACCACGCACGCTGGGCGGTGTTCCTGCGCAACCTCCAGTTCATTGTCGTCGACGAATGCCACTACTACCGTGGAGTTTTCGGCTCGAATGTGGCAATGATCCTGCGCAGGCTCCTGCGGTTGTGTACCCGGTATACGTCGGCACCGACGGTCATGTTCACCAGCGCGACCACCGCACAGCCGGCGGCGACCGCCTCCGAGCTCATTGGACAGACGGTGGTGGAGGTGACAGAGGACGGCTCGCCGCAGGGCGCGCGCACGGTGGCGCTGTGGGAGCCGGCGCTGCGCGAGGACATCGTCGGTGAAAACGGTGCTCCTGTGCGGCGTTCGGCGGGCGCCGAGGCTGCCCGGGTGATGGCCGACCTCATCGCCGAGGGCGCGCGGACGCTGACATTCGTGCGATCGCGCCGCGGCGCTGAATTGACCGCACTCGGTGCGCGAGCACGACTCGAAGACATCGCTCCGGAACTGGCCGAGCGCGTGGCGTCCTACCGCGCGGGTTATCTGGCCGAGGACCGCCGGGCACTCGAACGTGCTCTGGCCGATGGAGAATTGCGGGGCATGGCCACCACCAACGCGCTGGAGTTGGGAGTCGACATCGCGGGACTGGATGCGGTGGTGTTGGCGGGATTTCCGGGGACCGTCACGTCGTTCTGGCAGCAGGCCGGCCGTTCGGGCCGTCGCGGGCAGAGCGCGCTGATCGTGCTGATCGCCCGTGATGACCCGCTGGACACCTACCTCGTCCACCACCCGGCTGCACTGCTAGACAAGCCGATCGAACGCGTGGTAATCGATCCCAGCAACCCGTATGTCCTTGGCCCGCAACTGCTTTGCGCGGCAACCGAGCTTCCGTTGACCGACACGGAGGTGCGGATGTGGAACGCCGAGGCGGTGGCGGAGACACTCGTCGACGATGGGCTGCTGCGCCGAAGGTCCAGCGGCTATTTTCCCACCCCCGGCGTCGATCCACATCCGGCGGTGGACATTCGCGGCTCATCGGGGGGCCAAATCGCGATCCTGGAGGCAGGCACCGGCAGGCTGCTTGGCAGCGCAGGTGTAGGCCAGGCACCGGCATCGGTTCACCCGGGCGCGGTGTATTTGCATCAGGGAGAGAGCTACGTCGTCGACTCACTGGATTTCGAGGACGGCATTGCGTTCGTGCATTCCGAGGACCCTGGTTATACGACTTTCGCGCGCGAGCTCACCGACATCGCGGTGACCGGCCAGGGTGAACGGACAACGTACGGGCCGGTCACCATCGGCCTCGTACCGGTGGCGGTGACCAATACCGTGATCGGCTATCTGCGGCGCAGGCTCGACGGTGAAGTGATCGACTTCGTCGAGCTGGATATGCCGACCCGAACACTCGATACCGTGGCCGTGATGTGCACGATCACGCCGGAGGCGTTGCAGCACAACGGAATCGATTTGCTGTGCGTGCCGGGATCGCTGCACGCCGCTGAACACGCGGCGATCGGCCTGCTGCCGTTGGTCGCCAGCTGCGACCGCGGCGACATCGGTGGCGTGTCGACAGCCGTGGGCCCGGTGCAGGGATTGCCGACGATTTTCGTCTATGACGGCTATCCCGGCGGGGCCGGTTTCGCCGACCGCGGTTTCCGGAAGATCGACACGTGGTGGGGAGCGACGGCAGCGGCCATCGAGGCCTGCGAATGCCCCCTTGGCTGCCCGTCGTGCGTGCAATCGCCGAAATGTGGCAGCGGCAACGATCCGCTAGACAAAGAGGGTGCGTTGAAGTGCTGCGTTTGGTGCTCGGCGCGCTCGCCGGTAACGCGCCGTGATCCGCACAAAAAGGGCGACCGACCCCTCGACAGTCGCCCCCGGGATCCGCGGCCGAGGCGGAGCTTGAGATCGAGCACGCCGAGCACACAGAAAGGTGCGGCGAACAGTCGGACAACGCGATCCGTTCCCATGCCCGGAAGCCGGGCGCAGACGGAAAGTACCTCGTCGGAGGGCCTGCTGCAACTTAGGGAAGCATTACCGAACCGACTCAGAAAGTCCCGACTAGCAGCGCGGATCTACGGATTTCGTAGACGGCTTTCGCGGGCCCAGCCGGCTGTTAGCTCGACGGTAAGATGCCGCTATGAACCACGACTGGCTGCTCGTGGAAGTTCTCGGCAGCGAGCCCGTCGTCGTCGCACAGGGTCCTCGAACCAAGAATCTGGTTCCAATCAGCGCATTCTTGAGGCGAAATCCGCATCTCATGGCGATCCAGACGGCCATCGGCGAGACCGTGCGCGCCGGCGTCGGGCTGAGCAGCATCACGCCGAAGCATGACCGCGTAATTCGTACTGAAGTTGTTCAGATGTCCGACGGGCGCATCCACGGCGTGCATGTGTGGATCGGTCCTCCTGAGATGGATCCGCCGGACCGCCCAACACCCGGACCGCTGATATGGGACCTGACGAACGCGACCGCGACCGACACACCCGAGTCGCTGTGGAACAGCGGCTGGGATCCAGAGAAGGCGCCTACCCATGGCAGGGCGTTCGCCGACGACTTGCCGCGGCGCGATCTCAACCCGAGCGAAGCCAAAGTGTTGGCGATGGCGATCAAACCCGAGCTCGGCACGAAGTTCTGCAGCACCTGGGACATAACGGATTTCAACGGCGAACCGATCACCATCGGCTTTGTTTCCCGTGTGCTGCAGGAGAGCCAGGATGACGGCAGCGAACGACTGATCTGCCGAGCGATGAACTGGCGCAGCGTGCGTGAGGACCCGAACGTGAATCACGATTACCTGGCGCAGCGGATCCTCGCCGGATTGGCGCAACCCGGCGTCTATAGGTGCATGGTCGATCTCAAGAACTGGACGCTGTTGAAGTGGCTGGACGATCCGGTGCCGTTCTTCGACTGGCGCGCAAGCATGACAGGAGACCACGCTGTCCACCCCGCTGATCGGGGCCAAATGGCAAAGATGGCAGCGGAATTCGCTACTGGGTCGGCATCGGGCGTGCTGCGCATGAAGGCCAACGGCGGTGGATGGTCGCCGGTCCATATCACGGTCAACCGCGTTCACCTCGACGAGGACGTCTACGCCGGGATGGCGACGCTGCGCATTCCCACCGATGAGCAGATCGCCGCCGCAGGGCTAGACGACATCGACGACGCTCAAGCCCCGAAGCGAAAGGCCAGGCCCCGCAAGGACAGAGCGGCAAAGCCTTAGCGGTCGGCGTCAACCGGACCTGCCCTGGCTGTGGCGCGCGCAGGCCCCACCGCGATCCGTCCGACGCGGTACGCGTGCCTCGACGGCGACGAGCACATCGAGACCGTCGACCTCACAACGGGTGACGGCGGTCTTCATGGCGAGTGTCAACGCCGATGCCCGCGAGCAGGCCGCGCGTATACCGTCGGCGAGGTGCACCGCCGCGGCAACCGCGGCCAGGTCGGCCGCCGCCTGCGCCCGATGGCGGGCGATCACCGCGGACCCGACGTACACACCGCCGATGGTGATCGTCAGCGGGACCGCCATCGTCGCGACGGCAACAAGACTGGCAGAGCCGCCTCAGCGCGGACCGGGCTCGGCCAGGCAGCAGCGCCGACTTCGCGGTGACCCTCGCGACCACGAACTCACCATCGCGCCGTAGCTGTACAGCTGCGCCGTCGGGCGCGATGCGTTGTGCGGCATCCCTGTCGAGCCGTCATCGCCGCGTGCCGCGAGCCTCGCAGCCTCGCGCGCGCACGAGGCGAACGGCTCGGCTGCGGCGTCGGACAGCTCGGCCATCAACTCGCCGTCATGTCCTGGCAGTGCGATGACGTGCTGGGCTCCCACCGCGATCGCGGCCTGATAGTCGGCGGCCCGAGATCGGCTCCGACCAGCAGAACAACGCGACCACGCCGCGGCAGGCCCGGTGCGCGCAGCGTCGCGCGGCCGCCACATCGACCAGCACGGCCGCTGCGGCTGTCCATACTCTGCTGCTCGACGGGTCGGCTGCGTGGGCAACCGACAGCCCGGCGGCCGCTGCGACGCGGTCCACGTCGTATCGGATTGCGGCGGCGCCGACCAGCGCCAAGATCCCGTTGCTTGCGGTCATGACCCCAGCGTGAGGCCGGGCGACGACACAGCTCCATCGTCGTTACGGCGTCTATGGATGAATGCGAATCTGTGGAGAAGCCATACAAACTCTGTGGTATGTCCGCAGTGAAAATCGCGTTCCGCAACTATTGAAGAACAGCTGATTTATCCGCAATGCGAAAGAAGTCCATGAAAAGAGACGACCCCCGCCAGGGGGGGAGGAGGCGGAGGTCGTCGTGTATCAGCCCCGGGGGGTCGGGCTGATCCACACCCGGCATAAGCCGAGTAATGCTCACTATACACACGGCACTGCGGATGGGCGCAAGTACTGCTTGCCAGAGAAAGCACCGGATAGCAGCAAAGATTACAGTCACCGGCACCTGTCGTGAACTGCCAATTTGTACACTCTGTCGACTCTTGTCACTCACAGCCCCCTATGCTGGACGGTGTGACCGCACCCGAGCCCCCGGCCAGTCGGTTAACTACCCCGCAAGGCGAAACGCCGTCCGGCAGGCCCGTTCGGACCGCGGCCTTCTTCGATCTTGATAAGACCGTCATCGCCAAATCCAGCACATTGGCATTCAGCAAACCTTTCTTCGATCAGGGGCTAATCAATCGGCGTGCGGTGCTCAAGTCGACGTACGCGCAGTTCCTGTTCCTGATGTCGGGTGCCGACCACGATCAAATGGACCGGATGCGCTCTTACGTCACGAACATGTGCGCCGGGTGGGATGTCGAACAGGTGAAGTCGATCGTCGGCGAAACGCTGCACGACATCGTCAACCCGCTGGTGTTCGCCGAAGCCGCCGACTTGATCGCCGACCACAAGATCTGCGGGCGTGATGTCGTCGTGGTTTCGGCCTCTGGCGAAGAAATCGTGGCGCCAATCGCGCGCGCACTTGGCGCCACCCACGCGATGGCCACCAGGATGGTCGTCGAGGACGGCCGCTATACGGGCGAGATCGCCTTTTACTGCTACGGCGAAGGCAAGGTCGAAGCGATCCGTCAGCTCGCCGCACGCGAGGGCTACGTCCTCGAGCACTGCTACGCGTATTCGGACTCAATAACCGACCTGCCGATGCTTGGGGCCGTCGGTCATCCCACTGTGGTGAACCCCGATCGCGCACTGCGCAAAGAAGCCGTGGCTCGGGGCTGGCCAGTGGTCACATTCTCCAACCCGGTGTCGCTGCGCGACCGCATTCCCGCCCCATCGGGCGCCGCAGTCGCAACCACCGCTGCGGTCGGAATGAGCGCCCTTGCCGCGGGCGCGCTGACGTACTCACTGCTGCGCCGCTTCGCTTTCTGATAGCTACTCCCTGTAGTAGCTGGCGCGGGCGTGTAACGATCGCGAGTCGCTCGCAATTGGGCCTTGATGTGACCGGGGTCACGGAGTACAAAGGAAGCACGGAAGCCTGGTTAGGCCAAGATCGAGCCGGAAGAGAAGGCTCGACCTCCCGACGTCAGGCTACCCAGCACGGATCCCGGCACCCACGCGGAGCACATGCCGCGAAATAGGCAAAAGTGTTGCGGGCCTGCGTAATTGCGAAAAGCGGACGGCCACGACGACCCCTTGGGTGGGGTTGCAGTCGAGGCGCATCGCAAGGACGCCGAGGTCACCCACGCAACCCACCAAGCACGCTTGGTAACCGGAGTCCGTGCTAGCGGGCGGCGAGCCGAATCATTTCGGAGCGTCGCCCGCTTCGCGTTGCTGGGACGTGGCCTGCGCGATGGACAACGCTTCTCGCGCACCGTCGTGCAGGGCCTTGGCGCTCAACACGAGCCACGCCGCAAGACCGTCGGGTGTGCCCGATGAGAACCCCCTGGCGGCGGCCCGGTAGTCACCCGAGTGCCGCATCCAGTGCACCTCCGGAACGCCGAGGCCGTGCGGGTCAAGACCACTGGCGATGGTCGCCAGCCGCGACACCGCCCTTGCAACCACACCGTCGGCGGTACCGAACGGCTCCAGCGTGAGCAGCTCGCCGTGCACGACGGCGGCCAGCACCGGCGCGGGCACTCGTGTTCCGCCGGTGACGATGTCGGCCAGTAGTGCCAGCCTGCGGCCGACCTCCACGTCGCTGCGCGGGCGGCCCAACCGGTCGTCGTCGGCCAGGTCGGCGGCGGCCAGCGCGTGCAGTCGGGCGATGGCCTGCAGCGGCGCCCGCTGCCATACACCGACCAACGACGTGGCCCCGCCTTCCAAGGCCTCCGACACCCGCAAGGCGCCCGCCAGGACCGGGTCGGGCGCACCGGCGACCGACAGCTGCAAGGAGCCGCCGTCCAGGACGGACGACGCCCGCGCGGCCCGAAGCGCGGCCTCGGCGGCGGTAGCAGGCCATCCCCGCAGATTGGTGCGATGGCGATGCGCGCGGCCCAGCGCCTCACGGGCTTCCTCGCCTGCCGCGGCCACTCCTGGCAAGGCGACCAGCGGGGCGAGCGGGTCAGCCTCGGTCGTCACGGCAGCACACGCTAGCGGGTGCCCTCGTAGAACACGACCAGCCTGTCGATCCGCCAGAGCTGAGCCAGCACAATCAGGCTCGCACCGAATGCGGTCGGCCAGAGCTGGAGCCTCACCAGGCCATAGATCAGCAGTACCAAGCCGGCAGCGCCGACGGGCACGAGCAGTCGCAGCACCCTCAGATGATCGGGTGGCACCCTGTCACGCTCCTTCAGCCACAACTTCTCGCCGTAGATGCCCTTCGACGTCCAGCTTTTCGGCGTTTCCACCGGCGCGAAGACGCGCGGGTTCGCCCACGGCCACACCATGACGACAGCGATCGGCACCAGGCACCACCAGCCCAGCCACACTCGGCTCCAGATCGCCAGAATCACCAGCGGGATCGCCGCGAAACGGGTCCACACGCTCCACGGGTTAGCGTGGCGCCGCCACACATCGTCGGTCATCCGGAACGTGCCGGCGACCCGAGATATGACGCCCATGGATGTCATTGTCCTTGCTGGCGTGGGCGATGTGGCCGGTGACTAGGCTCACTGACATGTCTGACTCGCACACCGAAGTTGAAGCCGTGTACCCGCCGCTTGCCGGGTTCGCCGCGCAGGCCAATGCGGGTGAAGACCAGTACCGCGACGCTGACGCCGACCGGCTGGCGTTCTGGGCGAAGCAGGCCAACCGGCTGTCCTGGGACACACCGTTTACCGAGGTGTTGGACTGGTCTGATGCGCCGTTCGCGAAGTGGTTCGTCGGCGGCAAGCTCAACGTCGCATACAACTGTGTCGACCGGCATGTCGAGGCGGGCAACGGCGATCGGGTGGCGATCCGATGGGAGGGGGACCCCGGCGATCAGCCGGGAGCTGACGTACGCGGATCTGCTCGCCGAGGTCAGCAAGGCTGCCAATGCGCTTACCGAACTCGGCCTAGTCGCCGGTGATCGGGTGGCGATCTACATGCCGATGGTGCCCGAGGCGATCGTGGCGATGCTGGCATGTGCGCGACTGGGCGTCATGCATTCGGTGGTGTTCGCGGGGTTCTCGGCAACGGCGCTGGCTGCTCGCATCGAAGATGCCGAGGCCAAGCTCGTCATCACCACCGACGGGCAATACCGGCGCGGTGCGGCGGTGTCCCTGAAGGAGCCGGTCGACGAGGCAGTGAAAGGACAGAAATCCGTAGAGCACGTTCTGGTGGTGCGGCGCACCGGAATTGACACGCCGTGGACCGAGGGCCGTGACCTTTGGTGGCACGAGACCGTCGACGTGGCGTCCCAGGAGCACACGCCAGAGGCGTTCGACTCCGAACACCCGCTGTTCCTTCTCTATACCTCCGGAACGACCGGAAAGCCCAAGGGCATCATGCACACCTCCGGGGGGTATCTGACGCAGGCGTCCTACACCCACTACAACGTCTTCGACATCAAGCCCGAAACCGACGTGTTTTGGTGCACTGCCGATATCGGTTGGGTCACCGGGCACACGTACATCGTGTACGGGCCGCTCTCCAACGGCGTCACCCAGGTGGTCTACGAGGGCACGCCGAACTCCCCCACTGAGCACCGGCATTTCGAGGTGATCGAAAAGTACGGCGTCACCATCTATTACACGGCGCCGACGTTGATCCGGATGTTCATGAAGTGGGGACGTCAGATCCCCGATGCCCATGACTTGTCCAGCCTGCGGCTGCTGGGCAGCGTGGGAGAACCGATCAACCCGGAGGCGTGGCGCTGGTATCGGGATGCGTTCGGCGCCAACCGAACTCCGGTCGTCGACACGTGGTGGCAGACGGAGACCGGCGCGATCATGATTTCACCGCTGCCCGGCGTTACGGCCGCCAAGCCTGGGTCGGCGATGACCCCGCTGCCCGGCATCTCGGCCAAGATCGTCGACGAAGACGGCAACGAACTGGTGCCCGGCGCTGATGAATCCGAGCACGTGACCGGCTATCTGGTGCTGGATGCGCCGTGGCCGTCGATGCTGCGCGGCATCTGGGGTGATCCGCAGCGGTACAAGGAAACCTATTGGTCGCGCTACGCCGACAAGGGCTGGTATTTCGCAGGCGACGGAGCGCGGGTGGACTCCGACGGATCGATCTGGCTGCTTGGCCGCATCGACGACGTGATGAACGTGTCGGGGCACCGGATCTCCACGACCGAAGTGGAATCGGCGTTGGTCGGGCACTCCGGGGTGGCCGAGGCTGCCGTGGTCGGCGCCAGTGACGAGACCACGGGCCAGGGCATCTGCGCGTTCGTCATTCTCGAGGCCCACGCCAAGGACAACGACAACATGGTCGACGTGCTACGCGAGCAGGTCGCCAAGGAGATCGGAAAGATCGCCCGCCCGCGCGAGATTCACGTTGTGCCGGAGCTGCCCAAGACCCGCAGCGGCAAGATCATGCGCCGGCTGCTGCGCGACGTCGCCGAAGGCCGCGAACTCGGCGACACCTCAACGTTGGTCGACCCCAGCGTGTTCGAGGCCATCCGCGCCAGCAAGTAGGCGGTATCAGGCCGCCGACGAGCGCTCGCGCGAGGAGAATCAGGCCGCCGACGAGCGCTCGCGCGAGGAGAATCAGGCCGCCGACGAGCGCTCGCGCGAGGAGAATCAGGCCGAAGGAGCCCCGACCGGGACGAAACCCGAACCCGGTCGTTTCTTGGCGGTGATGTCGGCCAGTTGGGTGGTGAACGACATCGTCACCGCCGGGGTGTGCAGCGGGATGTACTTGACGACACAGGTCGGCAGTTCCTCGCTGAACGCGCCGTGGATCATGCCGACCAGCCGGTTGTCGACAGTCACCGGCGCACCCGAGTCACCCGGCTGCCCGCACACCTGGTTGACGATCGTGCCGGGTTGCTCGCCCGGCCCCCACGTCACTCCGCACGAATAGCCGGTCGTCCGGCCCAGTTTGCAGGCGATGTCGCCGAACACCGGATCGGGGCCGATGCCGTCGATCTCGAATCCCTTGACGTTGTTGACCGGCTGCACCTTCTGCGGGTCGAACTGGATCACCGCGTAGTCGAGGGACGTCGTTGCCCGCGACCATCGTGCCGAGCACCCCGGCGGCCTGGGCACCTTCGGCGGCCACCTTTTCGCCTGGTCCACCGCAGTGCGCCGAGGTGAAGCCGATCAGATTGCCGCTGTTGTCGTTACCGATCGCGGTCAGCGTGCACAAGGTGTCGCCCTCGATCACGATGCCCGAACCTCCGCCGAGCGGGACAAGGCCATCGGCGTTGGCGACTGCGGAAGGCAGCACGAAGCGCCGCCAGGGCCGCGATCGTCGCGGAAATCGTCAGGCAGCGGACGCTGGTCCTCAAGTATCTGACCCCTATCGACGTGCCGCCCGACCATCCGACCCAGCCAGTCTATCGTCGGCCGGGATCGTTTCGATGGACGCCACATGGCAACATGAACCGCGACTGTCACCGGATGCGGGGAGGAAATGTTCCGTGAGTGATCGCAGGGATGGCGTGCCGACGACGGTGACCTCGATACCGCTGGTCGATCCGCACGCTGCCAAAGCCGACCCGTCCATCGGTGACCTCGTCAAGGACGCGACGACCCAGGTGTCGACGCTGGTGCGGGCCGAGGTCGAATTGGCCAAGGCCGAGATCACCCGCGACGTCAAGAAGGGCCTCACCGGCAGCGTCTTCTTCATCCTGGCGCTGGTGGTGCTGTTCTACTCCACCTTCTTTTTCTTCTTCTTCCTCGCCGAACTGCTCGACACGTGGCTGTGGCGGTGGGTCGCCTTCCTGATCGTGTTCGGGATCATGGTGCTGACCACCGCGGTGCTCGCGTTATTCGGCTACCTCAAGGTCCGACGGATCCGCGGGCCGCAGAAGACCATCGAGTCGGTGAAGGAAACGCGCGAGGCGCTCACGCCGGGGCACGACAAGGACAAGGCGATCACGTCGCCGAACGGCAAGGGTGAACGAGACCTGACCGCTGATCCGTCGGGTTGGTAATGGCCCCACCCGACCCGTCGGTGGTACGGATCGACGGTCCCTGGCGTCATCTCGAGGTGCACGCCAACGGGATTCGATTCCACGTCGTGGAGGCGGACGCCCCCGCCGACGCGCCTCCAGCCACGGATCGGCCGCTTGTGATCCTGCTACATGGCTTCGGCTCATTCTGGTGGTCCTGGCGCCACCAGTTGCGCGGCTTGACCGGCGCAAGGGTCGTGGCGGTGGACCTGCGTGGCTACGGTGGCAGCGACAAGCCGCCCCGCGGCTACGACGGCTGGACGCTCGCAGGCGACACCGCGGGATTGGTTCGCGCACTTGGCCACAAGTCGGCGACGCTGGTTGGCCACGCCGACGGCGGTCTGGTGTGTTGGGCGACCTCGGTGCTGCACCCGCGGATGGTGCGGGCGATCGCCGTCGTCAGTTCACCGCATCCCGTCGCGCTGCGGGCCTCGGCGCTGACCCGGCGCGACCAGGGCCTTGCGCTGCTGCCGTGGATGCTGCGCTATCAGGTGCCGATGTGGCCCGAGCGGTCGCTGACCCGCAACGACGCCGAGGAGCTGGAGCGATTGGTGCGAAGCCGCGCCAGTGGGAAATGGCTTGCCTCAGAAGACTTTTCCGAGACTATTCGGCACATGCGGCAGGCCATCCAGATTCATTCGGCGGCGCACTCGGCGCTGGAGTATCAGCGCTGGGCAGTCCGCAGCCAGCTGCGTAGCGAGGGCATGCGGTTCATGCGGTCGATGAAGCGGCCGCTGGCGGTGCCTGTGCTGCACTTGCGTGGCGACGCCGACCCGTATGTGCTTGCTGACCCGGTGTACCGGACACAGCACTACGCGCCGCATGGCCGCTACGTATCCATCGCCGGTGCAGGACATTTCGGCCACGAGGAAGCACCAGAGGTGGTCAACGATCAGCTGTCGCGCTTCGTGGCGCAGGTGTACGGCTAGTTGGACTAGCCGCCGACGCAGGCGCCCGTCGCGACGCGCTGCGTGTCGCCGATCTTCGCCATCTGGCGCGAGACTTCCTTCGCAGTAAGCACGAAGCCGGTTTCAGCGTCGTCGACAGCGGCGCCGAACACCACGCCAAGCACCTTGCCCGTGCGATCGATCATCGGTCCGCCCGAATTTCCTTGCCGCACAGTGCCTCTGATCGTGTACACCTCGCGAGTCACGGTGGTGTTGCGGTAGATGTCCGGGCCGTTCAACTCGATCGTCTCGCGCACGCGGGCCGGCGTCGCGACGAAGTCGCCACCACCGGGGTAGCCCATCACGACGGCGTCGGTTCCTGTCGGTGCGGACCCCTCGGCGAATGGCAGCGGCGCCGACGGCAGGTTCGGCACGTCGAGAATCGAGATGTCGGCCTCGGGGTCATACGACACCACGCTTGCGTCGTACGTTTGGCCGTCCGCCTCGACCGTGACGCTGTCGGCGCCCGCGACAACGTGCGCATTCGACATCACGCGGTTGGGTGCGACGACGAAACCGGTGCCCTCCAACACCTTTTGGCATCCCGGGGCGACACCGCGGATCTTGACCACGCTCGGCCGGGTGGCTGCTACGACGGCGTCGGTGGCCAGCGCGGCATCCGGAGCGTCGACCGCGATGATCGGCGTGCGATCGAACGGTTGCAGCACGTCGGGCAGGCCGGAGGTGTCCACCAAGGCCCTCAACCGGGTCGGCACCGACTTCAGCCAGCTGGGGGCCACCTCGTCGACCCGAGCCAGCACTTTGGAGCCACGGACGGCGGCGGCCAGGTTGGGCTGGTCCGACGATTGCAGGGGGGACGCCAGCATCCATGCGGCCACCAGCACCGCGACCAGCTGCAGGCCGACCCCGATCACCGAGTCGAAGGTCCGCAGTGCGCGGTTGCGGATAGCGCCGCGCACCGCGCGGCCAAGCACCACGCCCGCGATCTCACCGATCACCACGAGCGCGAGGATCAGGAACAGGGTGACGAACAGCTTGCTGCGGGGGCCGCCGATATGGCTGACGATGTGCGGCGCGAGCAGCACCCCGGCGACCGCGCCGAGAACGACCCCGACGAACGACAGCAGCGAGCCCAGCGCGCCGGAACGCCAGCCGGAGATGGCGGCGACGAACGCGATCGCGAGTACGGCGAGATCAAGCCACTGTGACGATGTCATTGTTGAGCTTCACCGTAGCTGTCCTCGCGCACCGACGAGGGCCATTGCGTCGTCGAGTTCACGAACGTCGTCGGTGTTCCACGGCTTGGCCCAGCCCGCCACATCGAGCATCGCCGAGATCACCTGGCCGGTGAAACCCCACACCAGCATCTCGTTGAGCAGGAACGCCGGGCCTGCAAACCGGCGCGTATTCTCCTTGCGGTACACCATGATCCGGTTCTCGGGGTTAATGAACGCGCGCACCGGCACCCGCGCGACGATCGCGGTTTCTGATTCGTCGACGACGAAGACCGGCCCGGGATCCTGTGAGTAGGCAAGCACCGGTACTACATGGAAGCCGGACGGCGGGATGAACATCCGCTCGAGCGTGCACAGCGGGTTGCAGCCGGCCGGTGTCGATACCGGTCTCCTCGTTGGCTTCGCGCAGCGCGGTGGAGACGGGCCCGTCGTCGCCGGGGTCGGCCGCTCCGCCGGGGAACGCGGCCTGGCCTGCGTGGTGACGCAGCGTCGACGCCCGGACCGTGAGCTAGCAGGTCGGCGTCGTCGGGCAGGCCGCCGGAGGGTGAGTCGGCAGGGCCCGAGAACAGCACGAGCACCGCGGCGTCGCGCTTATCTCCTGTGATCGCGGCCTTGGTGTTCGCCGCGGTGACCAGCGCCAGCACTTCTGGGGGCACGCGCCTGCGATAGGCCTTCTTCACGTCACGGCAGTTGTCTGTGAGCGGCTTGAGCCAGGGCGGGGCGGCTTGAGGGTTGAGGTGGGTCAGCTCGCCCACTCCACTGCCCCAGCTCACCCCGACACTCCAATCTTTGGATCCACCGCCGCGGCGATCTCGTCGGCGCTGGCGAAGGACCTCGGCAGGACTTCGGCAACGCTACCGTCCGCGCGCAGCACCACAGTCGCTGGCATGACGTTGGGTACCGCCAAAGCGGCGGCGATCAGCCTGCGTCCGTCCTGCAGGGTCGGCAGTCGCACGCCCAGTTCTGCCAGCCGCAGCAATGCCGCGGCTTCGTTCTCGTCCTGGTGCACAGTCAGCACAGTGACGTCGGGCCCTGCCCGGCGCTGGTACTCGGCCATCGCGGGCAGCTCGTCGGCGCACGGCGCGCACCAGTAGGCCCACAGGTTGAGCACCGTCGGTCGGCCCGCCACGGCCTTCGCGACGTCGACGCTTGTACCGTCGCCTGCGCATTCCAGGGTGATGCCGCGCAGCCGCTCCGGCCCGGGCCCCGACCCCGCCTGGGGACACGAAGGAAGATCGGCGCGGGCACGGGGGCCTGTAAGCGCCTCTGCGGTGTCTGCGTCGCGGTGGTCACGGGCCTGGCCCGGCCCGGGCGGGGCGGTCGACGAACCGTTGTCCCCCAGCTGCGTCCACAACGCCACGCCAAGCGCGACGACAACGACCATCACCGCGACGGTCCAGCGGGTGGAGGTGCTCATGTGCGGCCGGTCAGAGGCCGGCCATCGCCAGTAGGTGCTCGGTCTCCGGCCCCTTCACCAGCGGCGCGGCGACCAGCGGATCTGTCGGCCCGGTTCCGAACGACGGGCAGTCCTTGGCGAGCACGCAGACGCCGCATGCGGGTTTCTTCGCATGGCACACGCGGCGGCCGTGGAAGATCACCCGGTGACTCAGCAGCGTCCACTCGCTGCGTTCGATGAGCTCGCCGATCGCGTGCTCGACCTTGACCGGATCCTCCAAGGTGGTCCAGTGCCAGCGTCGCACCAGCCGGCCGAAGTGGGTGTCGACGGTGATCCCGGGAATGTCGAAGGCGTTGCCGAGGATGACGTTGGCGGTCTTGCGACCGACACCTGGCAGCGTCACCAGATCTTCCATGTGTGTTGGGAACGTTGCCATCGAACCGCTGCACCAGCTCCTGGCCGAGCCGGATGAGCGAGTTGGCCTTGTTGCGGTAGAAGCCGGTGGACCGGACGAGTTCTTCGAGTTCGGTGCGGTCGGCCTGCGCGTAGTCAAGTGCCGTGCGGTACCGCTTGAACAACGCGGGAGTGGCGAGATTGACCCCCTTGTCGGTGCTCTGCGCCGACAGAATGGTCGCCACCGTCAGTTCCAGCGGATTGGTGAAGTCCAGCTCGCAGTAGACATGCGGAAATGCTTGTGCGAGTGTGCGATTCATCCGTCGAGCACGGCGGACCAGGCCGGTGCGGGTCTCCTTGTCCCACTTCCGCGGGGTAGCGCGCCGAGCCGGCTTGGCGGCTGCTTGCTTACCGACTGAAGTCTCACCCACGGTCACGGATGCCAGCGTACGCAGCGGGTCTGACTCTTCGGAGAGAGGACCGGTGCGGACCGGTGACAATTCGTGATCCCGCTGAGACCTTCGCCGTGTTTACTTCACCCTTGTGTCTTGGTTGCTCGCAGCGTTTATTCCGGCGTTGCTGATGCTGGCAACATTCGGGCTGCAGCGCCTCGAATCGAGCCTCGAGGACGACGCCGTCTCGGCCTGCCGACGTAGCCGAGTTTCTCGAGCAAGCCGAGCCCGATGACGTGAACACGCTGGCGCGGGAGGGCATGGGCCGAGCGCTGGATTGCTTGCATCAGCGGTTGAGTGGACGGGAATGGCCGCGTGACGGCAGGACCGGTGCCGGTGAAATGGCAAGTTTGCCAACGCGGCTGGTACGTGCATCACCGGCCCAATCCTGAATTTCAGCCGACTCGGCATGCCAATCGTGTGTAGCGTGGGTTAGTCGCGCTGGAGGCTAAATGCCGACAACGTCGGCGTCGGCGTACCTCTAGACTGATCTCGCTAACCAGTCAGAGGTCGCTTGCGCATGTCATATCACCCAACAGCTTAAGAGGGGCAACGTGGACGAGATCCTGGCGAGGGCCGGAATCTTCCAGGGAGTCGAACCCAGCGCCGTATCCGCGCTGACCAAGCAATTGCAGCCCGTCGACTTCCCACGCGGACACACGGTGTTCGCCGAGGGAGAGCCTGGCGATCGGCTGTTCATCATCATCTCGGGGAAGGTCAAGATCGGCCGACGATCGCCGGACGGCCGCGAGAATCTGCTCACCATCATGGGTCCGTCGGACATGTTCGGCGAGCTCTCGATCTTCGATCCCGGCCCGCGGACGTCGAGTGCTACGACCATCACCGAGGTACGGGCGGTCTCGATGGACCGCGATGCTCTGCGCGCGTGGATCGCCGATCGCCCTGAAATCGCCGAGCAGTTGTTGCGAGTGCTGGCCCGCAGGCTCCGTCGCACCAACAACAATCTGGCCGACCTGATCTTCACCGACGTCCCCGGCCGGGTCGCCAAGCAGCTGCTGCAGCTGGCGCAGCGGTTCGGCACGCAGGAGGGCGGCGCGCTGCGCGTGACGCACGACCTGACGCAGGAGGAGATCGCGCAGCTGGTCGGCGCCTCGCGTGAGACGGTCAACAAGGCGCTCGCCGATTTCGCCCACCGCGGTTGGATTCGCTTGGAGGGCAAGAGCGTGTTGATCTCGGACTCCGAACGACTGGCTCGGCGAGCCCGATAACTCGCGCTCAGCGAGCCTTCACCTTGCCGCTAGGCGCGCAGGTAGTCCAGCTGCGCTTGGACGCTCCACTCCGCTGCGTCCCATAGCTTTTCGTCGACGTCGGTGTAGACGTGCTCGACGATCTGTCGCGCGTTGGCGTCCTCACCGAGCGTACGCAGCGCACCGCGCACCTGATCGAGTCGCTCCTCGCGGTGCGCGAGGTACATGGCGCTCACGGCTTCCAGGTCGTCGAGATCGGGGCCATGGCCGGGCAGCACGGTCCGGTGGCCGAGACCGTGCAGCCTGCGCAACGACTCCATGTACTTGCTGAGGCTGCCGTCCTCGTTGTCGATGACGGTGGTGCCGCGGCCAAGCACGGTGTCGGCGGTCAGCACCGCGTCGTCGAGCAGAAACGACACCGAGTCGGCGGTGTGGCCCGGTGTGGCCATCACGGTGATTCGCAGGCCCGCGGCATCGATGACCTCGCCGTCGGCCAGCGGACCACCGAGCCCGCGCAGGAACCCGCTGCCCACCGACCGGACGACTGCCCCGGTGCGCTCGACGATCTTGTCGATGCCGCCGGTGTGGTCCTCGTGTTTGTGACTGATTAGCACCAGCGGGATCGTGCCGAGCTCGGCGACCTTCGCGATGTGCTCGTCGTCTTCGGGCCCGGGGTCGACGACGACCATCTCGTCGCTACCAGGCCCGCGCAGTACCCAGGTGTTGGTGCCGTCCAGCGTCATCAGGCCCGGGTTGTTGCACAGCAACACCGACGCGGTCTCGGTGACCGGCCGCAACAGGCCATACGCCGGATGCTCCGGCGTCACGAAACCTCGACGATGAGCTCAACTTCGACGGGCGCATCCAGCGGCAGCTCGGCCACCCCGACCGCGGACCGGGCGTGGGCGCCTGCGTCGCCGAACACCTCGCCGAGCAAGTGCGAGGCCCCGTTGATCACGCCGGGCTGGCCGGTGAATCCGGGCGCGGATGCGACGAACCCGACGACCTTCACCACGCGGGTGACAGCGTCGATACCGACCAGCGAATGCACCGCGGCCAGCGCGTTGAGCGCGCACGTGCGCGCCAGCTCCTTGCCGTCCTCCGGGCTAACCTCGGCGCCGACCTTGCCGGTCTGCGGCAGCTTGCCCGCCTGCATCGGCAGCTGACCCGCCGTGTAGACCAGGTTGCCGGTGCGCACCGCGGGCACATACGCCGCCAGCGGCGGGACGACGTCGGGCAGCACGATGCCCAGCTCGGCGAGCCGCGCCGAGGCGCTCATCATTTCGGGCGTTTCAAATACGCGACATGCTGCTCGCCGGTCGGGCCAGGCAGCACCGACACCAGCTCCCAGCCGTCCTCACCCCACTGGTCGAGGATCTGTTTGGTCGCATGCGTCAGCAGCGGGACGGTGGCGTACTCCCAGCGGGTCGGTTCGCTCATGTGGCTGAGCTTATCGGGCAGAGAAAATGCCCCAGCTAGCATGCAGGGGTGGCTACCTCAGCGAACAGCGGTAGACCGGTCGGCTGGCCGTCGCGCCTGACTAAGGCGCGTCTGCACTTCGTCACCGGCAAGGGCGGAACCGGCAAGTCGACGATTGCGGCGTCTCTGGCGCTGGCGCTTGCCGCCGGCGGCCGCAAGGTGCTCTTGGTGGAAGTCGAAGGGCGCCAAGGTATTGCGCAGCTGTTCGACGTGCCGCCGCTGCCGTATCAGGAGGTCAAGATCGCCACCGCCGACGGCGGCGGTCAGGTCAACGCGCTGGCCATCGACACCGAGGCGGCGTTTCTCGAATACCTCGACATGTTCTACAACCTCGGCCTTGCGGGCCGTGCGATGCGCCGGATCGGCGCGGTCGAGTTCGCAACGACGATCGCACCTGGCCTGCGCGACGTGCTGCTCACCGGCAAGATCCGCGAGATCGTGACCCGAGCCGAGAAGGGCAAGCAGCCGGTCTACGACGCGATCGTGGTGGACGCCCCGCCGACGGGCCGCATCGCCCGGTTCCTCGACGTCACTGCGGCGGTTTCGGAGCTGGCCAAGGGCGGGCCGGTGCACTCGCAGGCCGAAAGCGTGGTCAAGGTGTTGCATTCCGACCTCACCGCGATCCACCTCGTCACCCTGCTGGAGGCGCTGCCCATTCAGGAGACGCTCGAAGCGATCGAGGAACTCCAGGGGCTGGACCTGCCGATCGGCAGCGTCATCGTCAACCGCAACATCCCGGCCTATCTGCCCGCCGACGACCTCGCCAAGGCGGCCGAGGGCGACATCGATGCCGACGCGGTGCGCACAGGCCTGGAGAGGCGCCGGAATCACCCTGTCCGACAGCGACTTTGCCGGTCTTCTTACCGAGACCATCCAGCACGCAACACGCATCAAGGCGCGCGCCGAAAGCGCCGAGCAGCTCGACGAACTCGACGTGGCGAGGCTGGAGCTGCCGCAGATACCCGACGGAGTCGACCTCGGCAGCCTCTACGAGCTCGCCGAGGCGCTAGCCCACCAGGGAGTCAGATGAGCACCGCACCGCCCGCCCTTGACATGGGCGCGCTCCTGCACGACACCTCCAACCGCGTGCTCGTGTGTTGCGGCGCAGGCGGGGTCGGCAAGACCACCACCGCCGCCGCAATGGCGTTGCGCGCGGCCGAATACGGCCGCACCGTCGTGGTACTCACCATCGACCCGGCCAAGCGGCTGGCCCAGGCACTCGGCATCAAGGATCTTGGCAACACCCCGCAACGGGTTCCGCTCGCACCCGAGGTTCCTGGCGAGCTGCACGCGATGATGCTCGACATGCGCCGGACGTTCGACGAAATGGTGATCCAATACTCCGGACGCGAACGCGGCGAAGCGATTCTGGACAATCAGTTCTACCAAACCGTGGCCACGTCACTGGCAGGCACGCAGGAGTACATGGCCATGGAGAAGCTGGGTCAGCTTCTCGCCCAAGACAAGTGGGACTTGATCGTCGTCGACACCCCTCCGTCGCGCAACGCACTTGACTTCCTCGACGCGCCACAACGGCTGGGCAGCTTCATGGATAGCCGCCTGTGGCGGCTGCTGCTGGCGCCCGGTCGCGGCATCGGCCGACTGGTGACCGGCGCGGTGGGTTTGGCGATGAGGGCGCTATCCACGGTGCTTGGTTCGCAAATGCTTTCCGACGCAGCCGGTTTCGTCCAAATGCTGGATACGACTTTCGGTGGGTTCCGCGAAAAGGCGGACCGCACCTATGAGCTGCTCAAGCGGCGCGGCACCCAGTTCGTCGTGGTGTCCGCCGCCGAGCCCGACGCGCTGCGTGAGGCGTCCTTCTTCGTCGACCGACTGTCCCAGGAGCACATGCCGCTGGCCGGACTGATCCTCAATCGCACGCACCCGATGCTGAGCGAACTGCACGCCGACAAGGCCGACGAGGCCGCTGATGCACTCGAAAAGAAGGATCCCGATGCGCTGGCGGCCGCGGTGTTGCGTGTTCACGCCGACCGGGCAATGACGGCCAAGCGGGAGATCCGCCTGTTGTCGCGGTTCACCGGCGCCAACCCGCATGTGGCGATCGTTGGTGTGCCGTCGCTGCCGTTCGATGTGTCAGACCTGGAGGCGCTGCGCGCCATCGCCGATCAGATCACCGGCGAAGCTGCCGCGTAAGCGGCGAATTCACAGAAGCCGCTGGCGGGCTTACCCGCCTAGACGGCGCTGCGGTGCTTGCGCTGGGCGGAGAAGAACTCGGACCAGGAAACGACCTCGGGGTGCTGCTTGAGCAACGCGCGGCGTTGGCGTTCTGTCATGCCACCCCAGACGCCGAATTCGACGCGGTTGTCGAGGGCGTCGGCGCCGCATTCAAGGATCACCGGACAATGTCGACAGATCACGGCCGCTTTGCGCTGGGCGGCGCCCCGGACAAATAGCTCGTCAGGGTCTGCTTGGCGGCAGCGGGCCTGGGATACCCACGCTATCCGGGCCTCGGCCTCGGCGCCCTGAACCAAACTGTGAGTTGACGTATTTGCGCTTGTCCTGCGCGCAGCGGGTCGTGTAGCTGACACCAGCGATCCCTTCGTTCCAGCCGCCCCACCCCGACACAGCGACGGCTTAGTCCTCCGGAGTAGAACGCTGATGCGATCTACGCCACAGTGCTGGGGTCAAGTGTGACCTGCATCGCACTGTGTGCCCAACTTAGGTGGTCAGGGGTCTTCTGCGCAATACGTACGACAGCACTTTTTTGGGACGACCGTGCCGTCAGACCGCCAAATTAACGCAAGGGCAGGTCGCGGCGGCCAGCGAACACGGCAATCGACCGTCCGAAGCTGCCATTTTTGCAGCCCGAATGCCCTAGTTACTCTGTACGCATGCCCGAGCAGCCGCCGACCCGACCGCCGACGACGGTCACGGTCATCAAGCTCGCGTGGTGCTGCCTTCTGGCCGGCGTCGTCGCCGCCGGGCTGATGTTTCCCGTGGTAGGCGGGTTCGGGTTGCTGTCCAACCGCGCGTCCGATGTGGTCGCCAACGGTTCCGCGCAGTTGGTCGAGGGCGAGGTGCCGCAGGTGTCGACGATGGTCGACGCCAAGGGCAACGTCATCGCGTGGCTCTACTCGCAGCGCCGGTTCGAGGTGCCGAGCGAGCAGATCGCCAACACCATGAAACTGGCGATCGTCTCGATCGAGGACAAGCGCTTTGCCGAACACAACGGCGTCGACTTGCAGGGCACGCTCACCGGCCTGTCCGGCTACCTGTCGGGAAATCTCGACACCCGCGGCGGCTCGACTATCGAGCAGCAGTACGTGAAGAACTATCAGCTGCTGGTGATCGCCCAGACCGACGCCGAGAAGCGCGCGGCCATCGAGACCACGCCGGCCCGCAAGCTGCGCGAGATCCGGATGGCGCTGACGCTGGACAAGACGTTCACGAAGCCGGAGATCCTGACCCGTTACCTCAATCTGGTGTCGTTCGGTAACGGCGCGTTCGGCATCCAGGACGCCGCACAGACCTACTTCGGCATCAACGCCTCCGAGCTGAACTGGCAACAGGCCGCGCTGTTGGCCGGCCTCGTCCAGTCCACCAGCACGCTGAACCCGTACACCAATCCCGACGGTGCACTGGCCCGTCGAAACATCGTGCTGGACACCATGATCGACAACCTGCCCGAGCACGCCAACGAGCTGCGCGCCGCCAAGGAGCAGCCGCTGGGCATCCTGCCGCAGCCCAACGAGTTGCCCCGCGGGTGCATCGCCGCCGGCGATCGCGCATTCTTCTGCGACTACGTGCTCGACTACCTGGCGCGCGCAGGCATCAGCAAGGAGCAGGTCGCCAAGGGCGGCTACATGATCAAGACCACGCTGGATCCGGACGTGCAGATCCCGGTGAAATCGGCGATCGACGGCATCGCGAGCCCGGACCTGCCCGGCGTCGCGAGCGTGATGAGCGTGATCAAGCCCGGCAAAGACTCGCATCCGGTGCTGGCGATGGCCAGCAACCGCACCTACGGCCTGAACATCGACTCCGGTGAGACCATGCAGCCGCAGCCGTTCTCGCTCGTCGGTGACGGTGCGGGCTCGGTGTTCAAAATCTTCACGACGGCCGCCGCGCTCGACATGGGTATGGGCATCAACGCCCAGTTGGATGCGCCGGCCCGGTTCGAAGCGAAAGGTCTTGGTAGCGGCGGCGCCAGGGGCTGCCCGGCCGCCACCTGGTGTGTGCAGAACGACGGCAACTACAGGGGCCAGATGAGCGTCACCGACGCTCTGGCGCAGTCGCCTAACACCGCGTTCGCCAAGTTGATCTCCCAAGTCGGCGTGCAACGTTCCGTCGACATGGCGGTCAAGCTGGGCATGCGGTCCTACGCGCTGCCAGGTACCGCTCGCGACTACGACCCGCAGAGCAACGAAAGCCTGGCCGACTTCGTCAAGAGGCAGAACCTCGGCTCGTTCACGTTGGGCCCGATCGAGGTCAACGCGCTCGAGCTGTCGAACGTCGCGGCGACGCTGGCATCGGGCGGCACCTGGTGCCCGCCCAACCCGATCGACAAGGTCATCGACCGCAGCGGCAAGGACGTCGCCGTCACCACCGAAACATGCGAGCAGGTGGTGCCCGAAGGGCTGGCCAACACCCTGGCCAACGCGATGAGCAAGGACGACACCGGCGGCACGGCCGCGGGAGCGGCCGGGTCGGTCGGCTGGAACCTGCCGATGTCGGGCAAGACAGGAACGACGGAAGCGCATCGCTCGTCGGCCTTCGTCGGGTTCACGCCGTATCTACGCCGCCGCGAACTACATCTACGACGACTCGACCACTCCCGGCGATCTGTGCTCGTTCCCGCTGCGGCAGTGCGGCTCCGGCAACCTGTATGGCGGCAACGAGCCTGCGCGGACGTGGTTCACCGCGATGAAGCCTATCGCCAACAACTTCGGTGAGGTCAAGCTGCCGCCGACCGATCCGCGCTACGTCGACGGCGCGCCCGGCTCCAGGGTGCCCAGCGTCTCGGGCATGAACCAGGACACGGCCCGCCAGCGGCTCAGGGAGGCCGGCTTCCAGGTCGCCGACGAGGCCACGCCGGTCAACAGCACTGCGCCGTATGGGGCCGTGGTCGGCACTTCGCCGACGGGTCAGACGGTGCCGGGCTCGATTATCACGATCCAGATCTCCAACGGCATCCCGCCGCCACCTCCGCCGCCTCCGCCGGGAGCGGTCCCTGGGCTTCCCGGCATGCCAGTGGAGATCGGGCAGACGGTCGTCGAGATCCCCGGGCTGCCGCCCATCACGGTGCCCGTCCTCGGTCCCCCGCCACCGCCGCCACCGCCCTGACCGGGCTGTGAGGGGGTGTGCAGTTGGCCACGCGGCACGCGCGGGAGTCGGTGCGCACGGGTCTGGGGCAGTAGGCTGCGTGCATGTCTGCCCCTTCGACATTCCTGAAAAACACCGCGTCCTCGCCGCCGGTTCGGTGCTCGCCGGGATCGGCTACGCATCGATCATCGAGCGCAACGCGTATGTCGTACGCGAGGTGACGATGCCGCTGCTGTCACCTGGCTCGTCTCCGTTGAAGGTGCTGCACATCAGCGACCTCCACATGCTGCCCAAGCAGCGACGCAAGCAGACGTGGCTGCGTGAACTCGCCCGCTTTGAGCCCGACCTGGTCGTCAACACCGGCGACAACCTGTCGCACCCGAAGGCAGTGCCCGCCGTCGTGCAGGCGCTCGGTGACCTGCTGTCGGTGCCTGGGGTGTTCGTATTCGGCAGCAACGACTACTTCGGGCCGCGGCTGAAGAACCCGGCCAACTACATGACCAAGCCCGAGCATCGGGTGCACGGCGAACCGCTGCCGTGGCAGGACCTGCGGGCGGCGTTCACCGAGCGTGGCTGGCTGGATATGACGCACACCCGTCGCGATCTCGAGGTCGCTGGCCTGCGGATCGCCGTGGCCGGTGTCGACGACCCGCATCTGTCCCGGGACCGCTACGACACCATCGCCGGACCGGCCAACTCGGCCGCCAACCTGACGCTTGGGTTGACGCATTCGCCCGAACCGAGGGTGCTGGATCGCTTCGCGGCCGACGGCTACCAACTGGTGATGGCCGGCCACACTCATGGCGGCCAACTCTGCCTGCCGTTCTACGGCGCCATCGTCACGAACTGCGATCTGGACCGGTCGCGGGCCAAGGGTGCGTCGCAGTGGGGTGCACACACGCAGTTGCACGTCTCGGCGGGTATCGGCACGTCGCCGTTTTATCCCGTGCGGTTCTGCTGCAGACCTGAGGTCACGTTGTTGACTTTGGTGGCGGCCCCCATCGGAGGCCATGACGCCGGGGCGCTGGCGGGCCAGTCCTACCCGACCGTATCGGCGCGGTGAAACGGTAGAGCCGCGCCGTGCAGTGAACGCACCGACAGCCAAGGCCACGCGCAGCCAGCCACGGTCGTGGGTGGACAACGCGGTCAGGTTGATCGAGGCCGACGCCAGACGCAGCGCCGACACCCATCTGCTGCGGTATCCGTTGCCTACCGCCTGGTGCGACGGCGTCGACGTCCAGCTCTACCTCAAGGACGAGACGACGCACATCACCGGCAGCCTCAAGCACCGGCTGGCGCGCTCGTTGTTCCTCTACGCGCTGTGCAACGGCTGGATCGGTGAGGGCACCACCGTCATCGAGGCATCGTCGGGTTCGACGGCCGTTTCGGAGGCGTACTTCGCGGCGCTGCTTGGGGTGCCGTTCATCGCGGTGATGCCGTCGTCGACCAGCGCATCCAAGATCGCGCTGATCGAATCACAGGGTGGCCGTTGCCATTTCGTCGCCGAGGCGTCTCAGGTGTACGCCGAGGCCGAGCGGCTGGCCGAGGAGACGGGCGGTCATTACCTGGACCAGTTCACCAACGCCGAGCGCGCGACCGACTGGCGCGGCAACAACAACATCGCCGAGTCGATCTTCGAGCAGATGCGTGACGAGGCGCATCCGATTCCGGAGTGGATCGTTGTCGGGGCAGGCACCGGCGGAACCAGCGCCACCATCGGGCGCTACATCCGCTACCGGCGGTATGCCACCCGGTTGTGCGTCGTCGATCCGGAGAACTCCGCATTCTTCCCCGCTTACGCCCAGGGTCGCACAGACGTCGTGACGGGGAGGTCGTCACGGATCGAGGGCATCGGCCGCCCGCGGGTAGAGCCATCGTTCCTACCGGACGTGGTGGACCACATGGTGGTGGTGCCCGACGCGGCGTCGGTCGCCGCGGCGCGCCACGTCAGCCGCGTGCTGGGTCGACGTGTCGGGCCGTCGACGGGGACCAATCTTTGGGGGGCGTTCGGCCTGCTGGCCGAGATGATCGCGGATAAGCGCAGCGGATCAGTGGTGACCCTGCTGGCCGACAGCGGCGACCGCTACGCGGACACCTACTTCTGCGACGAGTGGCTGACCAGCCACGGGCTCGATCCCTCGGCGTCTGGCCGAGGTGCTGGTCGAATTCGAGCGTTCTGGGCGCTGGCCCTGATCGTCGGATCCGCCTGTCAGAGGCCCGTCGGAGGTCAAGAACAGCCACAATGCGGCCAGCGCGAAGAATCCCAGGTAGATGGAAGCTCCCAACCCAGTCATTTCGTGCCTCAATTCCTTTAGTCAGCAACACTGCCGTCAGTGTGCATAACGCCACCGACAACCCACATCCATCCCGCGGCTTGTCGTGATCTGCGCCTCTGAGCGGACGCCAACGCGGCACGCGTTGCCCTGGGAGCGCTCGTCGCCGCGTTTGGCTTCACCGGCCGCCGGTGCGATAGGCTGTCGTGGCTTCACGCGGGGTGTGGCGCAGCTTGGTAGCGCGCTTCGTTCGGGACGAAGAGGTCGTGGGTTCGAATCCCGCCACCCCGACAGCATCGAAGTACCTGAGGGCCTTGACCGTTCACCTCGGTCGAGGCCCTTTTCTCTATCCCGGGTTGCCGTGCATATCAACGAATTCCGCGCTGCCCGCTTTGCCAAATCTGCCAGGACCGCCATTCTGGTCAGCCGACGCGCCAGTACTACCTCGGCCGCGCTAACCTCTGGTCGCCGAGCCGCTACCACCGGCCCCGCCGCTGCCGCCGTGTCGGCTCCCAGCGTCTTTGCTAGATAGAATTTGATTGGCTAGCAAAGCACATGTCTTTTATTTCGCAATGACTTTGGAAACGCCACAGAATCCTACGAAATCCTACGAAGCGCGAAACTGATGCCGCGACAGGGCTGTCAAGGAAATCGGGAGGCGCCCCGCGGTCCGCGGATGGATCCAAATCTAACGGAACTGCTGCCTCGTAGCTACTTTCCGACTCACCCGTTCGGGCTGTCAGGCGAGGATGCCGACCTCGGACGCCGCCTGCTTCGGCTCGACCCTAGTGAGCACGATAATCGAGCTCAGCTCGACCAGGCCTACCAGCAACAGCGGCCAGACCACACCAGCGGCCAAGCTGACCATCAACGGATGAACCGGTGGCGATTCACGATCCGTCAGGCACCTACCTGTCGCATATGCGACACCGGTGACCGCCAACCATCCACCGAGATAGATCACTGTCAGCATGATGATCATGCGCAACCCCCCGCGACTCGACGACGTTGACGAGTCGACTTCCCTACTAACTCTAGAACTAAACAAGCTCACACGACATTCGGCGCGCGACGATCAAAACGGATTTGCGGTACGGACGAGAACAGGGGTGAAAGGCGTGCCGCTGGATCTGTTTGCGATCGAAATTTACAAAAATTGACGCGAGCGCGAAATAGAGCGCTTACCCTAACATCTCGCATTTCCCGTTCATCGCGGCGTGCGCTCCGAAGTAGTTTGATCGTCCCTGGTCCGGGGAATTACGTGGCACGTGACTTTGCCGTCGACCTCGGTCGAACCCAAACTGCCTCGGGCGATCGGTCCCCTCTCGTCGGCGGTGATCGACACCCTTCATCGCGTCAGGCCTGCATTGCATGCGCGGCCGATCGACGCTCCGCTCTATGAGGCCGATCCGTACGGCCTTGATCTGCAACTGGCCCTTTACACCTGCTACGAACTGCACTACCGCGGGTTCGCCGGCGTCAACCCGCGGTGGGAGTGGAATCCGTCGCTGCTGAGAGTCCGCGGCCGGCTCGAAGAGCTATTCCTGGACGCAGTCCGTCACGACGTCGGTGAGATCACACCCGACGAGACGTCCACCGACGCGATGGACGCGTTGTCGGTGGAACCGGTCGACGGCACGGGGCCGTCGTATCACCTGCGCGACAAGGGCACCTGGGAGCAAATGCAGGAGTACTTCGTGCTCCGCTCGCTGTATCACCTCAAGGAGGGCGACCCGCATGCCTTTGCGATCCCGAGGTTGATCGGACAGGCCAAGGCATCGTTCGTCGCCATCGAGTTCGACGAGTACGGCGCGGGCCGCGGCACCCGGGTACACCAACAACTGTTCGCCGACTTGATGAATGCCGCAGACCTCGACTCGACGTACCTCGCGTATCTCGACGACGTCCCTGCCGACGCGCTGGCCTCGGTCAACCTGATGTCAATGTTCGGTCTGCACCGCGAGTTGCGCGGCGCCGCGGTCGGGCATTTCGCGTCGACGGAAATCACCTCGCCGCCGGGCGCGCGGCGTCTGGTCGAGGCGTTGGAGCGGATGGGCGCACCCGAGTCGTGCGTGGATTTCTACCGCGAACACATCGAGGCCGACGCCGTTCACGAACAGGTAGTGCGGACCGAAGTCGTCGGGAATCTGGTTGCGCGCGAACCACATCTAGACCGTGACGTGGTTTTCGGCATCAGGGCACGCGATGTGGTCGAAGACCGGCTCGCAACGCATGTAATGGCCTGCTGGCAGGCGGACCGATCGTCGCTACGCAGGCTGGCCGGCTGACCGCTCAGTGGTCGGCCGACACCGGTGGCTGGTGTCGCACAGTGGATAGGTCTTGCTGCGACGGCATGTGCAGATCGCGACCATGAACCGGTCGGACTCCACCACGCTGCCGTCGGCCATCTCGATGCGGACCGGGCCTTGTACCATCACCGGCCCGGAGCGCACCACTCGAACGACGCGTGGTTCGTTGTCCCTCATGGCTTGTCCGCTCGGATGACAAACAGTTCTTCTTCTCGTCGGCCCGGCTCAAGCCGACCGGTTTCTTCAAGCCATTGCGCGCGTGACGACAGCACCGGCCCGAAGGGAATCCATTGCCACGCAATCACTTCGGCATCCAGACCGGAGCTGGACAACCGCGCAAGCGTTTCACGCGGGCCCGCGAACTCGGACTGCACCAGCAGCATTGTGCCTCCGTCTGCGAGTAGTTCGATCGCGGCCACGCACAGCGGGTCGAGAACCAGCCGACCGTCGTATCCAGCGTCCCACGCCCATGCGGGCCCGAGAGATGACGGCGGCTGCACGTCGTCGATGCCCGGATCATGCGGCATGTAAGGCGGATTGCAGACGACCAAGTCGTACGGCCCAAATTCGACGGCGCGGGCCCATGATCCGAGATGGACCGCCACCTCGACGCCCGCGGCAGTGGCGTTGGTTCTCGCGCATTGAACTGCGCGCGGGCAGATGTCGAAGGCGGTGACCTCGGCGGCGCCGTGCTCACACGCCGCGACCGCGACCACACCACTGCCGGTACAGAGGTCGGCAACCCGGTTGCCAAGGACGAGCCCGGTCTTGTCCATGACATCGACGAGTAGATAAGAGTCTTCCCGCGGTGCGTAAACGCCCGGGGTGGCGGCTGCGGTGTCCAGATCGGTGTATACGGTTGTCAAATCGACCTTCCAACGGTGTTTGCCTGCGCGTCAGGCGTTGCCGCGATTTATGCCCCGTATCGCAGTTGTTAAACCCGTCGCAGTGTTTTGCGGACCGGCATCGTGGGCACACCTAAGCGGTGCAAGCTTCTGACATCGCGGCGTTGCCGATCCGGTTCGGCGCCGCAGTGCGCCACCGTCGGCTGTTTCACCCGGACGGGGCGCTGGCCGAGGGCACTCTCGAGCGGATTGCGCCACCCGGCCAGGGGTTGCCAATGGATTCCTGCGACGTTATCGGCCGAGTTTCCAAGGCGGTCGGCCTGCATGGCGCGCTGCCCGACATCGCCGGCCTGGCGTGGCGCATCCCACCACCACCTGACTTGCGGTCATGTTCGCCATGGGACGTTCTGCTGGCATCGACCCTTGCAGGCAGTGCAGGACGGGTAGTCCTGCGACCGCTCTTCTCATGGAGCGGTGCCACGTTCTCCAGTCTGATGCCGTTGCGGTTCAAGGGCGGTCTGTGGTGGGTGCGCGCCCGCCTTGTCACCGATATCGACACACCGGGCTTGTCACTTGACGCCATCCGCCACCAAATCGCCTCAGGCGGAGTCGAGTTCGACATCGAGCAGGCCGCGGGCACGGGGGACTTCCTCCCGTTGGCCCGTCTGAAGCTTCGTCACCTCGACCCCAGCTGCGACGACGTCGCATTTGACCCAACGATGCACAGCGACCCAGAAGTCGAGTTGGCTCCGCGCTGGCTCAACGAGTTTCGTCGTGCTGCCTACCGGCGCAGCCGCCAAGGCCGCGACTCCCAATAAGCCGTGGGCTGCTCGGCTAGAGCCTGTCCTTGACCGCCGCCGACAGTCTGGCGCCGTCCGCCTTGCCCGCGGCGATGGCGGTCGCGGCCTTCATCACCTGGCCCATCTGCCGCATGCTTGGCCGTTCCCCGATCTGCTCGGCGACTTGCGCGATCGCGGTGTCGGCCACGTCAGCAAGCTCGGCCTCGGTGAGCGGTGTGGGCAGGTACTCATCGATGACCCGCGCCTCGGCGTGCTCATTGGCGGCCAGCTCACCACGGCCGTTCTGGGTGTAGATCTCGGCCGATTCGGAGCGCTTCTTCGCCTCCTTGGACAGCACCTTGATCACCTCGTCGTCGGACAGCTCACGCGACACTTTGCCCGACACTTCCTCGGTCTGGATCGCGGCCAGCAGCATCCGCAGCGTCGCGGTCCGCAGCTTGTCCTGCGACTTCATCGCGGTGGTCAGGTCCGCACGCAACCGGTCTTTGAGTTCCGCCATGAGCCAAACGCTACAGCGGGGCGTCTACCCGGCGGTGCTCGTTTCTGCCAGCGCCCCTAGCCGCGGTCCCCCGACGACGTTGTCAATTCCCACAGTGATCGACAGGATGGTGACCATGAGCACCGACGCCGGCGGGTCGCCGATGGCAGGTCCACCGCCGCCGGGGTATCAGCCTTCCGGGCTACCCACCGCCCGGCTATCCGCCACCCGGTTATCCTGCGCCGGGTTATTCGGGGCCTCCGCCGCCCGGGTACCAGGTTTATCCGCCACCCGGCTACCCACCGCCGGGCTATCCCCCGCCGGGGTACGCGCCGTACGGCTACCCACCCGGGTACAGGCCGCCGCCGGTTGCCCCGGCCATCAAGCCGGGCGTCATTCCGTTGCGACCGCTGAGCCTGTCGGACATCTTCAATGGCGCCGTCGCCTACATCCGGGCGAATCCCAAAGCGACGCTGGGGTTGACGACCATCGTGGTGGTGACCACGCAGCTTCTCGCGCTCATCCTGTCAGTGGGTCCACTGGCCGCCACCGGTGAGCTCACGTCGACCTTGACCGGTGGGGAGGTGTCGTCGGGTGCGCTGGTCGGCTCGTCGATATCGAGCCTCGCAGGCTACGGCGCAACCTGGCTCTCCGGCATCCTGCTGACGGGCATGCTCACGGTGGTCGTCGGCAGGGCCGTTTTCGGCGCAGGTATCACCATCGGTGAAGCGTGGCAACGGCTTCGCCCCCGGCTGTGGGCGTTGATCGGCTTCGCTGTCCTGGAGGGGATCGGCGCGGCGTTGATCATCGGCGTCGTGGTCGGCATCGTTGTCGGGCTCGGTGTCGGCGTCAACGGTGTTGCGGCGGCCGTCGTCGGCATTCCGTTGGGGTTGGCGTTGATCGCGCTAATGGTCTACCTGGGCACCATGCTCGCCTTCACTCCATCGATCATCGTGCTGGAACGACTCCAGATCTTCCCCGCGATCGCGCGCTCGTTCAATCTGGTGCGCAACGACTTCTGGCGCGTGTTCGGTATATGGCTGCTCGGCCAGATCGTCGCCGGGCTCGTCGCGGGGGCAGTCGCCGTGCCGTTCAGCTTCGGCGGCCAAATCCTGCTCGTGTCGGCGTCTTCCACGGTTTCGGCGCTCATCGCCCTCGTCCTCCTAACGGTCGGCGGCGCGATCGGTCAGATCATCACCGCACCGTTCTCGGCCGGCGTTGTCGTGCTGCTCTATACCGATCGCCGCATCCGCGCGGAGGCACTTGACCTGGCGTTGCAGACCGGCGCGGCGTTCGGGCCTGGCGCACCGCCCGAATCCACCGACTTCCTGTGGCTGACCCGCCAATCCTGACGTGCCGACGATAGACATCGACCGCGATGCCGCCCACGAGGCTGCGCAGCCATGAACTCGCAAAGCCGATCTATCCCAAGGCCTCGCTGATCGATCGCCTCGACGGACTCGATCGGTGAGCTGCTGACAAGGCTGCTCATCAAAGGTTCGTCGGTGCCCGGCGGCTGGTTCACGATCAGTGTTCTGCTGATCCTGTTGGCGATCGCCGTCGTCATTGCCGTCCGGATTGCCCGACGCGCGATGCGGACCAACCGCGGCGGCGGGCAGGCACTGTTCGGTGACCATGACCTCAGCGCCGCCGAACACCGCGAAACCGCTGAACAGTATGCGGCAGTTGGTAATTGGTCGGCTGCGATCCGTCATCGGCTCAGAGCCGTCGCGCGCCAGCTGGAAGAGAGCGGTGTGCTCGATCCCGTTCCTGGCCGAACCGCGACCGAACTGGCCCGCGATGCTGGACGGGCCATACCGCATCTAGCCGCGGAATTGACCAGGGCCGCAGAGGCTTTCAACGACGTCACCTACGGTGAACGGCCGGGATCCGAATCCGGGTACCGGATGATCGCCGATCTCGACGACCACCTGCGGTCCCGCGCTTCGACGTCGGATGCGGGCGCCGCGGCGCACACCGTGGCCGACGGCTGGGCAGAGGTGCGATGACGTCGCCCGAGTCGGCAGTCGGGCCGACCGTCGTTCAGCGGTGGCGCAGCGCCAGGTGGGTGCTGCTCGCTTTGATCGTCATCATCGGTGTGGCGACGCTTAGCACGTATCTGACCGCCCCACGTCCCGGTGGCCAGATGGACCCGGAGTCGACATCGCCCGACGGTGCGCACGCGTTGGTCACGATCCTTCGTGAGCACGGCGTTGACGTCATCGCGGCTGGCGACATCGCGGCTGTGGAAGGCGCTGCACGACCCGACACCCTGATCCTCGTCGCGCAGACGATGCACCTCTTCGACAACGACCAGCTGCGCCGGCTGGCCGCACTTCCCGGCGACCGGCTGCTGGTGGAGCCGGTGTCGCGGACCCGTGAGGCACTCGCGCCACGCGATCCGCCTCGACGGCGCCACCGCATTGAGTGACACCAAGCCCGACTGCGACCTGCGGGAAGCGACGCGCGCGGGCGAAGTGGTGTTCGGACTCAGCGATGCCTACAGCCGCGATCGGCGATGTGCCCCTGACACGCTGCTACGGCGGCGCCCTTGTTCGTTACACAGACGACGGCCGCGAGGTGACGGTCGTCAGCGCGTCCAGTTTCATGACCAACTCCGGCCTGCTCAAGGAAGGCAACGCCGCGCTCGCGATGAATCTCGCAGGCTCACATCCTCGGGTGATCTGGTACGCGCCGCAGCACAGCGAGGGCGACGGCGAATCCGGTGGGCCTGCTTCTTTTTACGACCTGATCCCAGTCCAGGTGAAGTTGATCGTCCTGCAGCTGTGTCTGGTCGTTGGGCTGGTGGCGGTGTGGAAGGGTCGACGGCTCGGGCCCGCTGGTCGCCGAGCGGTTGCCTGTGGTGGTCAGGGCATCAGAGACCGTCGAGGGCCGTGGGCGGCTGTACCGGTCGCGGCGGGCGCGCGATCGCGCTGCGGACGCGCTGCGCACGGCCGCGTTGCAGCGGATGACGCCTCGCCTCGGCCTCGGGCACGACACCGCGCCTGCCGCGGTCGCCCAGGCGGTCGCCGAGCGGTGCGGGCTGCACCCACAGGCGGTGGCGCACACGCTGTTCGGCCCACCGCCCGCCAACGACCCCGACTTGGTCATCCTCGCTCACGAACTCGACAACATCGAAAGGCAGGTCGCTCAATCGTGACTCAGCCAACAACGCCGACCGCGGCGTCAGACTCCGCTCGAAATGCCCTGCTGGCCTTGCGTGGTGAGATCGGCAAGGCCGTCATCGGGCAGGACGCAGTCGTCAGCGGCCTGGTGATCGCACTGCTGTGCCGTGGCCACGTGTTGTTGGAAGGTGTTCCCGGTGTCGCGAAGACACTGCTGGTACGAACCCTCGCGGCGGCGTTGCAGCTCGACTTCAAGCGTCTGCAGTTCACTCCGGACTTGATGCCGGGCGATGTCACCGGCTCGCTTGTATACGACGCCCGCACAGCGGAATTCGAGTTCCACTCCGGACCGGTGTTCACCAATCTGTTGCTGGCCGACGAGATCAACAGGACCCCACCCAAGACGCAGGCCGCCCTCCTCGAGGCGATGGAGGAACGCCAGGTCAGCGTCGAAGGGAAGCCGCGACCGTTGCCTGACCCGTTCATCGTCGCAGCGACGCAAAACCCGATCGAGTATGAAGGCACCTACCAACTGCCCGAGGCGCAGCTGGACCGCTTTCTGCTGAAGCTCAACGTGCCCCTACCGCCGCGCGATCAGGAGATCGCGATCCTGGACCGCCACGCCCGCGGCTTCGACCCCCGCGACCTGTCAGCGGTGAAACCCGTTGCGGGAGTGGCCGAACTGACCGCCGGCCGGGAGGCGGTGCGGCAGGTGCTCGTCGCCGACGAAGTCCTCGGCTACATCGTCGACATCGCCGGGGCGACGCGACACTCGTCGTCGCTGCAGCTGGGTGTGTCGCCGCGCGGCGCGACGGCGCTACTGGCAACGGCGCGGTCATGGGCATGGCTGTCGGGCCGCAACTACGTCACGCCCGACGACGTGAAGGCGATGGCGCGCCCTACCCTGCGACATCGGGTCGCGCTTCGGCCGGAGGCCGAACTGGAAGGCGCCAACCCCGACGGCGTGCTCGACGGAATACTGGCGGCCGTGCCGGTGCCGCGCTAGTGATCCTGACCGGCCGAGCCGGCTTGATCGCGCTGATCTGCGTTCTGCCACTCGCGATCTCACCCTGGCCCGCAGATCGCCTTCGTCGTCCTGCTGGCGGCGTTGGTGGTGGCGATCGTCGCGGACGTGGCGCTGGCCGCCAGCACGCGCAAGCTGAATTGCAGCCGGCTGGGTGAGACGGCCGCGCGGCTGGGTCAGGCCGTCGATGCGGTGTTGGTGGTCGAGAATCCGCACGGTCAACGGCGCTTCCGCGGACAGATCCGCGACGCATGGGCGCCAAGTGCCCGCGCGGAGCCGCGCACACATCCCGTCAATCTCGCCGCGGGCCAACAGGTTCGTCTCGTCACACAGTTGCGACCGGTCCGCCGCGGCGATCAGCGATCCGCACTTGTCACCGCCCGCTCGGTCGGGCCGCTGGGTCTGGCCGGTCGGCAGAGCTCGCATCGGGTGCCGTGGCAGATCCGGACCCTGCCGCCGTTCCTCTCACGTAAGCATCTGCCGTCGCGGCTGGCCAAGCTGCGGGAACTCGAAGGCATGACGCCGGTCCTGATTCGGGGTCAGGGCACCGAATTCGATTCGCTGCGCGAATATGTCATCGGCGACGACGTCCGATCCATCGACTGGCGCGCAACCGCCCGGCGTGGAGACGTGGTGGTGCGGACGTGGCGGCCCGAGCGCGACCGTCGGGTCGTCATCGTGCTCGACACCGGACGCACGTCGGCAGGCCGCGTCGGGGTGGACCCGACCGCAGGCGATCCCGGTGGCTGGCCCCGATTGGATTGGTCCATGGACGCCGCGCTCCTTCTCGCCGCTCTTGCGGCCCGCGCGGGTGATCACGTCGACTTCATCGCGCACGACAGGGTGACCCGCGCAGGCGTCTACAACGCGTCGCGCAACGAACTTCTCGCGCAGTTGGTGGACGCAATGGCGCCGCTTGCAACCCGCGCTGGTGGAGTCCGATGCCCGCGCGATGGTGGCGGCGGTGCAACGACGGATCCGGCAACGGGCCCTCGTGGTCCTTCTCACGGACCTGAACGCGTCGGCGCTCGACGAGGGCTTGATGGCGGTGCTGCCGCAGCTGTCCGCCAAGCATCAGGTGCTGCTCGCGGCCGTGGCGGACCCGCGGGTCGACACGCTGGCGGCCGGTCGCGCCGACGCGGCGCAGGTTTACGACGCGGCAGCGGCGGAACGGGCGCGCAACGACCGGCGCGCTATCGCGTCGCGGCTGCGGCGCTCGGGTGTCGACGTGGTCGATGCCCCGCCAGAGGAGCTGGCGCCCGCGCTCGCCGACCACTATCTGGCGATGAAGGCCAGCGGCCGACTCTAGCGCGTCGGGACGACGTCGGGGGCGTCATCGATGTCGCCGGTCTCTCCCGCCCGCGCCGCCTTGCGGCCGAAATGGAATATATAAGCGAGAAAGGCGATTTCGGCTGCCACACCGATGCCGATACGCGCAACCGTCGGCAGCGGCGACGGTGTCACCATCGCCTCGATCAGCCCCGATACCGCCAGCACGCCGATCAGCCCGATGGCAACCGCCACCACGGCCCTGCCTCGTTCGGCGAGCACCTGCCCGCGCGGCCGGTTGCCCGGCGAGACCACCGACCAGCCCAGCCGCATCCCGGCGGAGCCGGCAAGGAACACCGCGGTCAGTTCGAGCAGTCCGTGCGGTGCGAGCAGACCGAGGAAGATGTCGGCTTTGCCCGCATCGAACATGAACGCCGCGATCACGCCCAGGTTGAAAGCATTCTGGAACAGCACGAATGGGATCGGTATGCCGAGCAGGATCGCGAAACGCGATGCACTGGAACGAGACCCACGAATTGTTCACCCACACCTGCAGCGCGAACGACCCGGAGGGGTTGCTCGCTGTAGTAGGACGCGAAGTCGTGGTTGACCAATTGTTCTATCTCGCTTGGGGTTTTGAGACTGGACTGCACCTCGGGGTGGCCGGACACCCAGAGGGCGACGAGCACCACGACGAAGATGAACGCCACCGCCGTGCCGAGCCACCACCGCCAGCCCCGGTAGGCGACCACCGGGAACGACACCGTCCAGAACCGGACGAACTCACTCCACAGCGGTGCGTGCGCGCCGGTCACCGCCGAACGCGCCCCCGCCACAAGACCCGACAACCTGCCGACGAGCACCGAATCGGTGGACGCGGTCCGGACCATCGACAGATGGGTCGACACCCGCTGGTAGAGGTCGACCAATTCGTCGACCTCCGCGCCAGTCAACCGCCTGCGCCGTTTCACCAGCACCTCGAGCCGGTCCCACGTCGGGCGGTGCGCGAGCACGAACGCGTCGACATCCACATGGCAAATCCTAGTAGCGTGGCTGCCATGGTCCGCCCGCAAGAACCAGTGGTGACCGGGGACGCGGTGGTCCTGGATGTGCAGATCGCCCAGCTACCGGTTCGTGCACTGTCGGCGATGATCGATTGCACCGTGGTGTTCGTCGCCTACATCATCGGCGTGCTGCTGTGGGCGATGACGTTGACGCAGTTCGATACCGCGCTGTCGGCGGCGGTGCTGATCATATTCACAGTGCTGGCCTTGGTTGGGCTATCCGATTGCGTTCGAGACGGCGACACGGGGTCGATCGCTCGGCAAGATGGCGCTGGGGCTGCGGGTGGTGTCGGAGGACGGCGGTCCGGAACGCTTCCGCCAAGCGTTGTTTCGTGCGATGGCCGCGATCATCGAGATCTGGGCACTCGCGGGCGGCCCAGCGGTGATCTGTAGTCTGCTGTCGCCCAAGGGAAAACGTATCGGCGACGTGTTCGCGGGCACTGTCGTGATCAGTGAGCGTGGGCCACGGCTGACCCCGCCGCCACCGATGCCGCCGCAGCTGGCGTGGTGGGCGGCGTCGCTTCAGTTGTCGGGCCTCGGCGCCGACCACGCCGAGCTGGCCCGCCAATTCCTTTCCCGCGCATCTCAGTTGGATGCTCGGGTCCGCGATCAGATGGCCTACCGGATCACCGGCGAGGTCGTGGCACAGATATCGCCGCCGCCCCCGCCAGGCGCTCCGCCGCAACTGGTGCTGGCCGCGGTGTTGGCCGAGCGGCACCGCCGGGAGCTGGCACGACTGCGTCCGCCGCCGGCCGGTCGGCCCTCCGCCGCAGTGGCCGCAGTGGCCGGCTCAGCCCACATACCAGCAGCCGATGTCGCAGGCGCCGCCGCGCGCAGCGGACCCCGGCGGCTTCACCCCGCCGAGCTGACCCGTTCAGCGGTACCGCACGCCGAGAAGCAGTAGCACGGCCCCGATGAAGCTGGTGATGGTGCGCGCGTGGTTCCACGCGATCCATGTCGAGAAGTACGCCTGCCACTCGCGGGCCGCGTCCGCGGCTGACAACCCGACGGGGTTCACGGTGTCCAGATGGTTGTTCAGCGGCACGTTGAAGGCCATCGTGATGACGGCGCCAAGGATGGTGAACACGGCGCCGACCAACACCACCCAGCTGCCGGGGTGCCGCATTTGGATCGCGGCGATGACGCCGACCACTAGGGCCAGGATCGTCGCGCCGAAGTATCCCAACAGGAATACCGGGTTGGCGTTCGCCTCGGCGTTGATGCCGCGCATCGCGGTGATCGCGTCGACCGGGCCGGTGCGATCCAGGCCGCGCATCACGAAGGTGGAAAACACATACATCATTCCGCCTGCGGCTGCCGAGAAGAGGGCGGCGATGGAGGTCAGGAGGATAACGGGGCTCGTAGTCATGATCTGAAGTCAATCGGGTGGCCCTTCGACGATCCATCGTTCATCGTCCCGACCGCATACGTGAGCGTCTACCCCGGTGCTACGGCCTTGTAGAGCTTCACCGACACCACACTCAGCCAGGACCAGACCAACACGACGGCGGCGGTAAACACGAGAATCGCTGTCGCGCCGCCAGATCCGGACGACAACGCCGTGAAGCTGCCTGCGCACACCACGCCGGTGATGGGTGAGAACCATGCCAAGGACCTCAGGCCATTGCGGGCAAACCACGCCCCGAAAACAAAGCACGCCGCAACTAGACAGGTAAAACCGATGGCCACCACGGTGAGGTGGGCGACCCCGCGCCAAGAGATTTCACCGACCCCGGGCGGGGTGCCCGGTGGGAACCCGTCCGACGGGTCGGCCCGGAAGATTCCGGCGGCCACCAGCCCGGCGCCGTAGCCCCCGAGCAGGCCCGACGCCCACGCCGACAGGCGCCCCGGCCCAAGGGCGCGGCGCACACCGACGGCGGCCGCGATCGTCATTGCGCCGGTGACAAGAAAGGTGGTGATCTGGATCCAGCCCAACTCGCCGTTCGCCAGTTGACTCGCCGCATGCCGGGTCGGGTCATACCCGTCGCGGATGGCCATCTGCCCTGCGACTGCGAGCACGTATATCGGGCCTGCGATGACGCCGTAGCCCAGCAGCGACTTGGTGATGCGGACCGGCAGCGGTGGGCAATCGGTCGTGGTCACGGCGTGCCTCCCTGGTCGTATTGGAACTAGACGGTACAGTACCGGAAACTAGACTGTCTAGTACGATCGGGTGGGAGGCGTGATGACACAGCCGATGTTGGGCCGTTCCGCGCGTAAGCGCCTGACCATCCTGTCCGCGGGCCATGACCTGTTCCTGAGCAACGGCTACCACGGCACCAGCGTCGATCAGATCGCGGCATCGGCCGAGGTCTCCAAACAGACGGTCTACAAGCACTTCGGCGACAAGCACGAACTGTTACTGGCGATCGTGGACTACGCGCTGGAGAGCACAGTCGCCCCTTTCCGCCAGAGAATCAGCGCGCTCGCCGATACCACCGACCTCCAAGCCGACCTGACCGTGCTCGCCGCCGACTACTTGCGCGCGGTCCTGCAAGAGCCGGTCGTGCAATTGCGGCGATTGGTCATCGGCGAGGCCAACCGGGTGCCCGAGTTGGCACAGCACTACTACGACCAGGCGCCGGCTCGCACACTGGCCGCGTTCGCAGATTGCTTTTCGGCTCTGCACGACCGCGGCGTGCTGCAGGCTACCGAACCTGCCTTCGCTGCAGAGCATTTCGCTTTTCTGATCGTCGGGAGATCCATCGATCAGGCGTTGTTCTACGGCGGTCCACAGGTGCTGGCTTCGATCGATGCCGATCGCCACGTCAGGGCGGGAGTACAGGTTTTTCTGGCCGCCTATCAACCCCGCGCGGGTTAGGCTCCGGGCGTGGACGCCGTAGTCGGCCTGCTCGACGGTGTGCGAGCGCGAGGCGCATTCGTGTTGCGAATGATGATGGATCCGCCATGGTCGATGAGCATCCGAGACGAGGCGCCGCTGACGCTGATCTGCCAGACCCACGGCAGCGCCGCCATCGTCGGTGAAAGCAGCGGTACCGTTCGGCTGGGTCCTGGCGATGTCGCGCTGACGCGCGGCACCGAGCAATACGTCTTCGCCGACGATCCGGCGACCACGCCGATGGTCGTCATCCATCCGGGTCAACGGTGCACCACACTTTCGGGCGAGACCTGAATTCGAAATGTCGCTGGGCGTGCGCACATGGGGCAACAGCGTGACAGGGCGCGACGCGTTCGGTGATCTGCGCATACGAGGGCCGCAGCGAGGTCAGTGCGCGACTGCTCGACGCACTGCCGACGGTGCTGGTTATGCGCGCCGACGAATGGGAAACTCCGCTGGTTGATCTGCTCGCCGCCGAGGCGGTCAACGACGGGCCGGGCCAGGAGGCGTATCTGGACAGGCTGCTCGACCTGCTGCTGATCGCGGTGCTGCGCACCTGGTTCGACCGCGACGAGAACGCACCCACCTGGTGGCACGCAGAACACGATCCAATGGTCGGCCCGGCGCTGAAGCTGATCTACAACAATCCCGCCCACCCGTGGACGGTAGCGAATCTTGCTGCGGCCGTAGGGAGTTCGCGTGCAGTGTTCGCAAGCAGGTTCACTGAGCAGGTGGGTGAGCCGCCGATCGCGTTCCTGACCAGTTGGCGGCTCGCGCTGGCCGCCGATCTGCTTCGGTCGAGCACGGCGACCATAGCCGCGGTGGCCCGTCAGGTCGGTTACAGCACACCCTTCGCGTTGAGTAGCGCGTTCAAACGCGCCCATGGGGTGAGCCCGAACACCTACCGAGCCACTGCCTCCTATCCGGAGGACGCGTTGGAGGCGCTCTGACGCCGAGCGGCGAACACGCCGGCCAGCGACGTGGTCGCGACGGTGATCAATGCGCCGAGCATTAATGCCGACGGTTCGCCAGGAGCGAGCAGATGCTGTTCAGTGCCAAGCGTCGCGGCGGCAACCGGAACACCGAGTTGCGCGGCGGCCAGCACCGCCAACGTGAGGGGCTGACCGAACAGCCGGCCCACGCCGTGCGCCAGTATCGCGCCGACCCCGAGGCCAATGCCGAGCAGGATCAGCCACGGGTTCTCGCCGAGTTCGCGCACTTGCAGCGACGCGCCCAACCAGACGAAGAACAGCGGGCCGAAGAACCCCTCGGTGATGCCGAACAGCTGGCGGGCCAACCGACGCGGTTCGCCGACCGCAGACACCATCAGGCCAAGAGCGAAGCCCGCCAGCATGATCGACACGTGGGTGATGACGGCCAGCGCGCAAAGGGCGAACAGCAGGATCAAGCTGATTCGCAGTTCGAGTGCGAACTCGTGGTCATGCGAGTAGTGGTGCAGGCGCTCACGCAATCCACTTCGATCGCCGGCCCGTAGACAGGACGAACAACACCGCTGCACACGCTGCGATCGCCACCGCGCCGAGCGCCGCCCGCGCTGCCTGGGTTGGGTTGATCACCAACGGTAACAACACAATCGATGTGGCATCAGCGATAGCGATTTGGGTGGTCACCGAAAGCACCGGAGGGCCGCTGAGACCCAGCGAGTCGATCACCGGGAGTGCCAGCGCGGCCGATGACGACGCCATCAGCACGGCGTACATCGCCGCGTGACCGGTGCCGAACGCCTGTGCCAACACCACACCCAGTACGGCCGCAACAGCTCCGACAGCGACCGCCCTGAGCAACGCCTTCGGGATCGCCGACCGCAACGTCTTGTCCCCCACCGGCACATGCGTGCCGACGACGAACATCACCAGCGCGAACCCGATGTTGGCCAACAGCGTGAACGTCGCGATCGGTGTGGTCGACGATCCCGAAGCCCGTTTGTCCGACCACCAGCCCGACGATCAGCTCGCCGATGATGACCGGGATCCGAAAGCGCGGCAGCGAAGCAAGTAGAGGTCCTGCGATCCCTATAACCGCGAGCAGCGCCAGTGTGTCGAAGCCGAACCCAGACATCTCCGCGACCTACTGCCACGACACCAAATGACAAGGGATGTTGGTGTTTTCGTCAGTAAGGTAGCTCGCGCATACGCGGTGATATCCGTCGGCGATCTGCAGCGGATATCCACCGACGGCGCTGCCGCGCACCAGCAGGATCGGGGAGAGCTTCTTACCGTCGCTGATCTTGCCCAGGTCCGCCCTGACGTGAGTGTTGCTCTCCGGCAACAGTGCCAGCCCTGCCGCTCGCAGGATGTCCTTGGCTTTCTCGTCCACCGGTTTCGCCGTCTTCAGCGCGGCTACCGTCTTGTCGACCGCGTCCTTCTCCGCGACCATGCTGAGGTACGCGGCCGCCGCGTCGTAATCGTGGTCCTCGGGTTCGTCCAGCCATTTCACCGCCATGGCCGGACACGTTACTCAGCCCGCGACCATTATATGGAAACAATCGGAACACGATGCGGCAGCTCAATTCTGGCAAGCGGCTGTGCGGCAAGTCCGATGCGGCTCATGATGACGATGTGTCGCGATCTCGATCGTGAATTAGAAAGATAAGGGGGAAACCAAATGCCCGTTGTGTTGATTCATCAGGGACCGACCTTGACCCGGGACAAGTACGAGGAAATCATGCGAAGACTGACCGGCAAGGACCAAATGGAGTCTCCGTCCGATTGGCCCGTCGAAGGGCTTCTTCTGCATGTGTCCGGGGAGAGCCCGCAAGGCTTCCGTGTTGTGGACGTCTGGCAGTCAGAGGAAGCATGCAACCGTTTCGGCGAGACCCTCGCACCGATCTTGCAAGAGGTCGGCGTTGACGACGAGCCCCAGATCTATCAGGCGCATACGTTCGTTTCGGCCTAGAGCCGGCTAGGCGCCCACCCAGTTCCCATGGAATCCGTAGGGAACACGCTGGGGCAGCTTAATTCTGGCAACTGGCTGTGCGGCGAAGTCTGACGCGTCGATGATCACCAGGTCGCTGCCATCGCGCATCTGGTCGTAGACGTAACCGATATACCAGCCGCTGCTCTCGTCGGCGGGCCCTGTGGTTGACGGTACGAACACCGCCTCACCTGGCCCACCCGGCGACTTCGCGGTGCCGAACGCATGCTCGACCGCATCGCCGGTCGTCAAGTCGTAGCGGACAAGGCAGCCGTCACCGACCGATACGGCGTAGCGGGCAGGCAGGGTGGCCAGCCGGTCGTCGATCCGAGGGAACTCGACAGCGCGGTCGTCGAGCTGGCGTTCGATGACCGTGCCGGTCTCCAGGTCGATGGTCCAGCTCCACAGCACCCCGTCGGCATCGAATCCGCCGCTGTCGCGCCACAGCTCCGGATAGCGAACCGCCTGCAGCACAATCGAATTGCCACGATCGAATGCGTTGGCGACGTGGAAGACGTAGCACGGGTCGATGTCGAACCACCGCAGCTGGCCCGAACGGGTCATCACGACGCATCACGCCGAACCGGGCGCCGTATTCGTCGCTCCATCGGTAGGGCATATCGGATTCGCCCTTCATCGCGACATCGAGGTTGAACACGATCGGCAAGATCCATGAAGATCACGTGCTCAGCGGTCAGCGCGAAGTCGTGCATCATGGTCGTGCGCCTTGACATCCAGCGGGCGGTTGATGGTCAGCTCGCCGTTGGCGTCGACCCGGTGATAGGTGACATACGGCTCGAAGATGCTGCCGTAGCCGAAGAAGTGCATCTCGCCGGTGGTCGGGCAGATCTTCGGATGAGCGGTCATCGAGTCGACAAGCTTTCCGCCGAAGTCGTAGGCGCCCAACGTTTCCAGCTCGTTGGAGATCTCGTACGGCAGCGACGATTCGACGAGCGCCAGCGTCTTGCCCGCGTGGTTGACGACGTGGGTGTTGGCGACGGCGGCTCGCAGGTTGCGGGTGCCATCGGCGTTGTAGAGCGGGAAGTCCTCGGCGAAGCTGTCGGTCCGCACCCAGCGGTTGCGGTACCAGGCCGCGCGGCCGCCCTCGATGCGGACGCCATGGATCATGCCGTCGCCGGTGAACCAGTGCGCGGTCGCCTGCCGCGGGTTGGGCCCGTTGCGCAGGTACCACCCGTCGAGTTCGGCGGGGATGGCGCCCTCGACGGGTAGGTCGAACTCGGTCAGTTCATCGGTCACCGGCGCGTAGTTGCCCCTCTGAAAGAACTCGCCGGTGCCGAACAGAGTTGAGGTCTCAGTCATGAGTCAAAGATGACATGTCACTAGTGACATGTCAATAGTGGAGGTACGATCAGGGGGTGAGTTTGCGGATTGCGGCATTAGGCCTGTTGGCCCAGCAGCCCGGCAGTGGGTACGACCTGCTCAAACAGTTCGAGAAATCCATGGCCAACGTTTGGCCTGCGACCCAGAGCCAGCTCTACGGGGAGCTGAACAAGCTGGCCGACGCGGGGCTGATCGAGGTGTCCGACATCGGCCCGCGCGGCCGCAAGGAGTACCGCATCACCGAGGCAGGCCGGGCCGAGCTGCGGCGGTGGGTGACAAACCCGCAGGATGACCCGCCTTTTCGCAGCCCCGGGCTGCTGCGGGTGTTTCTGCTCGGCGAGGTCCCGCCCGAGCAGGCCCGCGAGCATGTGGTCGCGATGGCCGAATACGCCGACGCCGAGGTCAAGCGGCTGGAAGAGCTGCGCGACTCGATCGACTGGACCGAACACGAAGGCCTTTTCTACGGCCGCGCCGCGCTGGAGTACGGGCTGCGGATGAACTCGATGGAGGCGGAGTGGGCGAAGTGGCTGGTCAGCGCGATTGACGAGCGCAGTTCGACATTAATCGTTGCATCGCGATAGATTCCGATATATCGTTGACGTATCGGAAGCGCGAGGGCGCTTCCACCCAAACGTAAGGAATCACCAGAAATGACCAACCCATTCACCCCACCTCCCGGCGGATTCGGCTTCGGCTTCGGGCCCGGCGATCGGCGCGCATTTCATCAGCAGCGCAGGCAGGCCCGCCGCGATTTCCGCGACAACCTTCGTGACCATCTGCGCGAGCACGACGCCGGTCCAGGTTTCGAAGGCAACCTCGGCTTCGGCCCCGGTCCCGGTCGCGGCTTCGGCCCAGGCCGCGGCTTCGAGTTCGGATTCGATCCCCGTGGGGTCGGCTTCGGCCCAGGCGGACCGCGCGGCCGTGGCCGCGGCGGGCGAGGACGTGGCAAGCGCGGCGATGTCCGCGCCGCCATTCTCAAGCTGCTGGCCGAGCGGCCGATGCACGGCTACGAGATGATCCAGGAGATCGCCGAGCGCAGCCAGAACCTTTGGCGGCCCAGCCCCGGCTCGGTATACCCGACGCTTCAGCTGCTGGTCGACGAGGGTCTTCTGGTCGGACGCGAAAGTGAAGGCAGCAAGAAGCTTTTCGAGCTGACCGACGACGGCCGTGCGGCCGCCGACAAGATCGAGACCCCGCCGTGGCAGGAGATCGCCGAGGACGTCGAACCCGGACACGTCAACCTGCGCAGCGCGGTCGCCCAGCTGATGGGCGCCGTCGCGCAGTCGGCGCACACGGCCAATGACGAGCAGCAGCAGCGCATTGTCGACATCGTCAACAACGCCCGCCGCGAGGTCTACCAGATCCTCGGCGAGTCGGAATAACCAGCGATTTCGGCGCGATTGGTCTGCTCAGTGGAATAAGCCGCGGCGGGAGTGATGAACCAATCAGTCATGCAGACCTTCCCGCTTGGGCTCAGTTCCATGTCGGCCGCGTCGGATTCGGCGCCATGCAGCTTCCCGGTCCCGGTGTGCTCGGGCCGCCGCGCGACCACGACCAAGCTCTGGCCGTGTTGCGGCGCGCAATTGAGTTGGGCATCAACCACATCGACACCGCACAGTTCTACGGGCCGAACGTCGCCAACGAACTGATCCGTGAAGCGCTTCACCCTTACCCGGATAGCCTCGCGCTGGTGAGCAAGGTCGGTGGCGCCGCGACGAGACAGGGCGACATGGATGCCCGCGCAGCAACCCGACGAGTTCGCGGGCGAGCATCGAAGACAATCTGCGGACGCTGGCGACGACGGCTCGCCGCGGTCAACCTCGGGTGCACGGGCCCGGGCGATGACCCCAGCTCAGCCCGGCCGCGGTCGACCGCGAGCTGTTCGACCGCCAGCTGACCACGATGATCGGCCCGCGACGAAGGACTGATCGGCGGAATCGGGCTCAGCAGCATCAGCCCCGAACATCTGCAGATCGCGCTGGACCGCACCGAGATCGTCTGCGTGCAGAACGCGTACAACCTCGTCGACCGCACCTCTCAGCCGGTGCTCGACACCTGCCTCGAACACGGCATCGCGTTCGTGCCGTTCTTCCCGCTGGGCTCCGCCTTTACCCCCGACAACCCGGTGCTCGGCCATCCCGCCGTTCAGCGCGAGGCGGCGAAACTCGGCCGCACCCCAGCGCAGATCGCGCTCGCGTGGACACTGTCGGTGGCACCGAACGTGTTGCTGATTCCGGGCACTTCGTCCGTAGGACACCTCGAGGAGAACACCGCCGTCGCCGACATCGAGTTGGACGACGAGACCAAGACTCAGCTCGACGACGCGGCCTAGTTCAGTCGACGTCGACCCAGTCCAGCGTCCGCTGCACCGCCTTCTGCCAGCCCGCGTAGCCGGTCCCGCGCTGGTCCTCGCTCCATGCGGGCGTCCAGCGCTTGTCCTCCTGCCAATTGGCGCGAAGGTCATCGGGGTTCTCCCAGAACCCGACCGCCAGGCCCGCGGCGTACGCGGCGCCCAAGCGCCGTCGTCTCGGCGACGACGGGCTTGACGACGTCGACACCGAGCACGTCGGCCTGGATCTGCATGCACAGATCGTTGGCGGTGATGCCGCCGTCGACCTTGAGCACCTCGAGATGCACGCCGGAGTCGGCCTCCATCGCGTCGACGACATCGCGACTCTGGTAGCAGATCGCCTCCAGCGTCGCCCGCGCCAGATGCGCGTTGGTGTTGAACCGGGACAACCCGACGATTGCGCCGCGGGCGTCCGAACGCCAATACGGCGCAAACAATCCCGAGAATGCCGGCACGAAGTACACGCCGCCGTTGTCCTCGACCTGGCGAGCCAGCGCCTCGCTCTGCGCGGCGCCGCTGATGATGCCCAACTGGTCGCGCAGCCACTGCACCGCAGAACCGGTGACGGCAATCGAACCCTCAAGCGCGTAAACGGGTTTCGCGTCACCGAACTGGTAGCACACAGTGGTCAGTAGCCCATTCTCGGAACGGACGATCTTCTCGCCAGTGTTGAGCAGCAGGAAATTGCCTGTGCCGTAAGTGTTTTTGGCCTCGCCGGCCTCCAGACACACCTGCCCGACCATCGCGGCCTGCTGATCGCCGAGGATCCCGGTGATCGGCACCTGTCCCGCGACGGGCCCATCGTCGCGGGTGATGCCGTACGACTCGGGGAACGACGACGGCTTGATCTCGGGCAGCATCTGCCGCGGAATGCCGAAGAACGACAGCAGTTCGTCGTCCCAGTCCAGCGTCTCCAGATTCATCAGCATGGTCCGGCTGGCGTTGGTCACGTCGGTGACGTGGGCGCCGCCGCGCGACCCGCCGGTGAGATTCCACAGCACCCAGGTGTCGGGGGTGCCGAAGATCGCGTCGCCGTTCTCGGCGTCGGCGCGCACCCCCTCGACGTTCTCCAGAATCCACTGCACCTTGCCCGCGGAGAAGTAGGTGGCGGGCGGCAGGCCTGCCTTTCGCCTGATGACGTCGCCACGGCCGTCGCGATCCAGTGCAGAGGCGATGCGGTCGGTGCGGGTGTCCTGCCAGACGATCGCGTTGTAGTACGGCCTGCCGGTGCGCCTGTCCCATACCAGCGCGGTTTCCCGCTGGTTGGTGATGCCCATCGCGGCCAGGTCGGTGGCCGACAGCTTCGTCTTGTTCAGCGCCGACATGACCACCGACGAGGTGCGTTCCCAGATCTCGACCGGATTGTGCTCGACCCAGCCGGCCTTGGGCAGGATCTGTTCGTGCTCGAGCTGGTGGCGCCCGACCTCGGCACCGTCGTGGTCGAAGATCATGCACCGTGTGCTTGTGGTGCCCTGGTCGATGGCGGCTACGAACTCGCGAATCTCGGCCACTGAGCGCTCCCTCCTGACGGCGACTCCAGTCGACCATGATGGACTACATGGCCTCGCCGATCACCGACATTGACCGCATGCCCCGGGGCGGGCCGGATGCGTCCTGCATGGACCGGCTGTTGCAGACCGACCGGCCGGAATACCTCGACCGCGACGACGTCGACGATGGCACGTAAGCGCAGCGTGATTCGCGCGCTGGAGTGGACGGGCGAATTCTTCGGCAACACGGAGAAGTTCGCGCGCATCGTCCTCGACGAGGTGGCCGAAGTGCCCGATCCCAAGATCCTCGAACTCGGGTCGGGACACGGCGGGCTATCCCGCAAGCTGCTCGAATGGCATCCCACCGCCGAGCTCACCGTCACCGACGTCGAAGCCGGCCTCGGTGGCAGCCATCGCCGCCAGCTGACCTCGGCGAGCACCCGCGGGCCACGGTGCGTGAGATGGACGCCACCGCGATCGACGCGCCGACGGGCAATTCGACCTGGCGGTGTTCGCATTCTCGTTTCACCACCTGCCGCCGTCGCTGGCATCGCGGGCGATCGCCGAGGGCACACGGGTGGCCGACAAGCTGGTGATCATCGACCTGCCGCGGCCACCGTCGCCGCTGCACATCCTGCGGCTGGCGGCGATGCTGCCGTTGGCACCGGTGGTGCCGTTCGTGCACGACGGCGTGATCAGCTCGCTGCGCACCTACAGCCCGTCGGCGCTTCGAGCGCTGGCCGCACACGCCGACCCTGCGATCGAGGTGCAGCTGCGCGGCGGGCTGATGAATCCGCAGGTCGTGGTGGCCAGCCGCCGATAGGCTCGGCCTTGTGGGCGAAGAGGTAAAGCAGACCGACTTTTCTCGCGCGCACCGACGCGAGTATCGGCGCAAGGTGCAACTGTGCCTGGACGTCTTCGAAACCATGCTCGCCCAGTCCAGTTTCGAGTTCGAGCGGCCACTGACCGGCATGGAGATCGAGTGCAATCTGGTCGACTCCGACTATCAGCCCGCGATGAGCAATCAGGAGGTGCTGGCCTCCATCGCCGACCCGGCGTATCAAACCGAATTGGGCGCCTACAACATAGAATTCAACGTTCCGCCGCGGCAACTGCCCGGCCGTGCGGCACTCGAGCTGGAGGCCGAGGTGCGGGCCAGCCTCAACGCCGCGGAGGCCAAGGCCAACGGAAACGACGCGCACATCGTGATGATCGGGATTCTGCCGACGCTGATGCCAGAACATCTTTCGGGCCGATGGATGAGCGAATCGACGCGCTATCAGGCACTCAACGATTCGATTTTCACGGCCCGCGGCGAGGACATCCTCATCGACATCGCGGGTCCCGAGCGGCTGAGCCTGCAAACGGAGTCGATCGCACCCGAATCGGCGTGCACCAGCATGCAGTTGCATCTCCAGGTCTCCCCCGCCGACTTTGCGAAGAACTGGAACGCCGCGCAGGTGCTGGCGGGCCCGCAGCTGGCCCTCGGCGCAAACTCCCCGTACTTCTTCGGCCACCAGCTGTGGGCCGAAACCCGCATCGAGCTGTTCACCCAGGCCACCGACACCCGTCCGGACGAGCTGAAGACGCAGGGCGTGCGTCCACGCGTCTGGTTCGGCGAACGCTGGATCACCTCGATCTTCGACCTGTTCGAGGAGAACGTGCGCTTCTTTCCGTCGCTGCTGCCTGAGCTCTCGGACGAGGATCCCGTCCGAGAGCTGTCGGAAGGCCGCACGCCGATGCTCGCGGAACTGCGACTGCACAACGGCACCATCTACCGATGGAACAGGCCGGTGTACGACGTCGTCGATGGCAGGCCGCATCTTCGGGTGGAGAACCGGGTATTGCCCGCAGGCCCGACCGTGGTGGACATGATGGCCAACGCCGCCTTCTACTACGGCATGCTGCGGACGCTGTCCGAGGAGGACCGCCCGCTGTGGACGAAGATGAGTTTTGCTGCGGCACACCATAATTTCCTCGAGGCCGCGCAGAACGGGATGGATGCCCGGCTGTACTGGCCCGGCCTGGGAGAGGTGACGCCCGACGAGTTGGTGCTGCGCCAGCTGCTGCCGATGGCCGACGAGGGGTTGCGGCGCTGGGGAGTCGCGGCTGAGGTGCGCGACCGGTACCTCGGCGTGATCGAGGGCCGCGCCAAGACCGGACGCAACGGTGCGGCCTGGCAGGTCTCCACCGTGCGGGCGCTGCAGGAGCGCGGGATGACCCGCCCCGACGCGCTGGCAGAGCATGCTTCGACGCTATTGCGACCGCATGCACACCAACAAACCCGTGCACACCTGGGACGTTGTAACGGCGGAGTAGGTTGGGTCGCATGGCATCTGACGTAATGGACTGGGACAGCGCATACCGCCAACAGGGCGCATTCGAGGGGCCGCCACCGTGGAATATCGGCGAGCCGCAACCCGAATTGGCGGCGCTCATCGCGGCAGGCAAGGTCCGCAGTGACGTGCTGGACGCCGGCTGCGGTTACGCCGAGTTGTCGCTGGCATTGGCCTGCCGACGGCTATACCGTCGTCGGCATCGACCTGACACCGACGGCCGTCGCCGCTGCGAACAGGGCGGCACAGGAACGCAATCTGTCGACCGCGTCGTTCGTGCAGGCCGACATCACTTCGTTCACCGGCTATGACGGCCGGTTCTCAACGATCATCGACAGCACGCTTTTCCACTCGCTGCCGATCGAGGGCCGCGACGGCTACCTGCGCTCCGTGCATCGCGCCGCCGCGCCTGGAGCCACCTACTTCATCTTGGTGTTCGCCAAGGGCGCCTTCCCCGCGGAGCTGGAGACGGGGCCGAACGAGGTCGACGAGGACGAGCTGCGCGACGCGGTGTCGAAGTATTGGGAGATCGACGAAATCCGGCCTGCCGCAATCCATGCCAACGTCCCGAAGATGTTTGAAATGCCCGGGATGACGCTGCCGCACCCCACCGACGAGAAGGGCCGGGTGAAGTTCCCGGCGTACTTGCTGACGGCCCACAAGGCAAGCTGTCAGTACGGCTAGCCGACTGCGGCGGCAAGGGCTTCGGCGAATTGGTCGAGATCCTCGGGGGTGGTGTCGACGTGAGGCGAGGCCCGCAGGACCGGCTTCGCCATCTCGAACGGCGCGCGCTGCAGCTCAGCGTACGTCGTGACGATCCCGCGTTCTGCGATCAGCCATGCCCGCACCATCTGCGGGTCGGCACCGTTGCGCGGCTCCAGCGTGGTGATCGCGGTCGGCTCGTCGACGGCTCGACCACCCGCCAGCCCGGTACGTCGGCCACGGCGGCCCGTGTCATCCGGCCAATCTCGGCTAGCCGGTCGCGGATCTGGTCGGGCCCCGCTGCCAGGTGCTCGCCCAATGCCACCGAATAGCCAACGCGCGCAGCAATATTCGCCTCACCCATTTCAAGGCTCTGCATCACAGGTATCGGCAAGCCCCACTCCGGCGGAGGCAGCCGCGGCCTCAGCTGCTGCGCGAGCTCCGGGCAATCGCCAGCACGCCGACGCCCCGTGGCCCTGCCATCCACTTGCGTGACGAGCTGTAGATCGCGGCCGCGCCGACCGCACAGTCGAGATGACCCATCGCCTGTGCCGCGTCAACCACCAGCGGTATGCCGAGCTCGCGGCACACCATCGCGAGCTCGGCCAGCGGCTGGGCCAACCCGCGATGGCTGGCCAACGCGGTGAGGTGTACGAGCGCGGGCGGGTTGGCTGCCAGGCCGCGTGCGGCGTCGTCGACCGCGAGCCGACCGAGATCGTCGGCGGGCAACGTGCTGATCTGAAACCCGTTGGCGACCATGACCGCCAGGTTGGGGCCGTACTCGCCGGGCAGGCAGGCGACACTGCGTTCACCGGCCCAGCTGCCTAGCAGTACATCGAGTGCGTTGATGGAGCCGGTGGTGAAGACGACATCTGAACCGCGCATCCCGGTCAGCGACGCGATGGCCGCACGCCCGGCCTCGAGAACGGGAGCCGCGGCTTCGGCGGCGACGTATCCACCGACTTCGGCCTCGTGCCTGGCGTGCTGGGTGGCCGCGTCGATGACGGCGAAACTCTGCCGGGAGCACGCGGCGCTGTCGAGGTGCAGGCCTGCGACCTTGGGGCGGGCGGCCCGCCAGCGCTGCGCCAGTGTGCCCTGGTCCGTCATTTCGTCGAAAGGGAGAGTCCGAAGTCACCCGCGGGATCGGTCCACCAATGCGTGCGGCGCAGGCCCGCCGCAGCCAGTTCGGCCTCCACGCCGCCGGGCCTGAACTTGCAGGACACCTCGGTCAGCATCTCCTCGTCCGCGGCGAACTCGACAGCCAGGTCCAGTGCGGCGATGTGGATCCGCTGCGCGGACGTGGCGCGCAGCCACATCTCGATGCGTTCCTCTCCGGCGTTCCACCGGGCGACGTGTTCGAACGCATCGAGATCGAAATCGGCGCCGAGTTCCCGGTTTACCACCGCCAGCACGTTGCGGTTGAACTTCGCTGTCACACCAGCACTGTCGTCGTAGGCACGCACCAACCGGCCGACATCCTTGACCAGGTCAGTGCCCAGCAGCAGGCTGTCCCCCGGCTGCAAGGTGGCCGATAGCGCTGACAGGAAAGCGGCTCGCGGACCCGGCGTCAGGTTGCCGATCGTCGAGCCGAGGAAGGCGACCAAGCGGCGTCCGGCGCGCGGAATCTCGTCGAGGTGCTCCTCGAAATCGCCACACACCGCATCGATCTCGATGCCAGGGTACTCGCGCTGGATCGCCGCACCTGCCGCATTGAGCACCCCGGCGTCGACATCGAACGGGACGAACCGACGCAGGGATCCGCTGTCGCGCAACGCGTCCAACAACATGCGGGTCTTCTCCGAGGTGCCGCTGCCGAGCTCGACCAGAGTGTCGGCGCCCGACGCGAGGGCGATCTCGGCCGACCGCGTACGCAGGATCTGCGCCTCGGTGCGGGTCGGATAGTACTCGGGCAGCCGGGTGATCTGGTCGAACAGGTCGCTGCCCACCGAGTCGTAGAACCACTTGGGCGGCAACGATTTCGGTGTCTGAGCCAATCCGTCCCGCACATCTCGGCGCAGTGCGCTTGCCGCCGAGTCAGCGGCGAGATGGTTGGACAGCGAGAGGGTCATGACGATCCTTTCAGTGGGATCAGCTGCACGCGAGAGTCCTCGACCACGACGAGGTGGCGGTCGGGGACTTCCTGCCAGTCGGGGTTGTCATCGTATGGTTCACTGGCCAGCGCCACGCCGTCGTCTCGGCGCAGCACCGACAGGGTGTCGCCCCACGTGGTGGCGCGCAGTTGAGATCCGTTGGCCGCCAAGATATTCAGCCGTGCATTGGGGTCGGCGGCGGCGACCTCAACGACCGTGTCACCGAGCGCGTCGAGTCCGCGCTCGAATATCAGGGCCGCTAGCAGCGCGCTGTCGACGGTGGACTCCGCGCCGGATGTCGGCGGCAGGACGGCACGATCGACCACCCCGTTGTGGGACAACAGCCACTGCCCGTCGGTGAACGGGGCCGATGCCGACGGTTCGATCGGCATGCCGACGCTGGCCGAACGCACCGCCGCGACAACGCAGTCGCTGCTCAACGCGGGCGCCACCGAGGCGAATGACGCGTCCCCCCACAGTGGTGCGGCACTACGCCAGCGGCGTACCACGCCTTCGTCGAAGAATCCGACACCCCAGCCGTCGGCGTTCATCAGGCCGTGCTTCTGTCTGCGCGGGGCATACGACTGCACGAGCAGCCCCGACGGAGGTTCGAGAACCAGCGAGGCGATCGATCGCCGGTCGCCGAGCCAGCCGAGGTGTCGGCACATCAGGCGTCCCAGGCCAGGCGTACACCCGAAAAGATCTGTCGCCGGATCGGGTGATCCCAGTTGCGGAAGCTCGGCCGAAGGATGCTTGGCGCGACCGCCCACGAGCCGCCGCGCAGCACCTTGTAATCGCCGTCGAAAAACGGCTGCGAGTACTGCTCGTAGAGCATCGGGGTGAAACCTGGCCACGGCCGCAGCGGCGACGAGGTCCACTCCCACACGTCGCCAAGCATCTGCTCGGCGCCATAGGCCGACGCGCCTGCCGGATAGGCTCCGACCGGGGCGGGACGCAAAGCGTCACCGCCGAGGTTCGCCAGGTGTTCGGTGGGTTCGATAGCGCCCCAAGGGAACCGGTGTCTCGTCCCCGTTGCGGGATCCCAGGCGGCCGCCTTCTCCCATTCCACTTCGGTGGGCAGCCGCGCGCCTGCCCACGCCGCATATGCCTCGGCCTCGAAGTAGGTGATGTGCTGCACCGGTTCGTCGGCGGGGATCTCCTCGACATGGCCGAAGCGGGTGCGGGTGCCGTCGAGGTTCCAGAACTGCGGCGCGGTCAGCCCCGCCTCCTGCCGATGTGTCCAGCCGCGCTCCGACCACCAGCGCTGTTGTTGATAGCCGCCGTCGTCGATGAACTGCCGCCACTCGCCGTTGGTGACGGGAACCCGTCCGATGCGGAACGCCGGCAAGTCGACCACGTGCGCGTTACGTTCGTTGTCCAACGAGTGCGGTTCGCTTACCGCGTCGACGCCGAGGACGAACTCACCGCCGGGCACCAACACCGACTCTCCGGCGACACCGGCGCGGCCCGACGGCAATGCGGATCCGCGATCCAGCAGCGGCGAGCCGGTCCGCAGATTCAGCGCCTGCAGCATGGTCTCGTCGTGCTGGTTCTCGTGGCTGATCGCCAAGCCCGAAATTGAAACCGGTGTCGTCGTTGTCCAGGCTGTCGAGAGCGTCCAAGACCTTGTTGCGCACCGTGCTGCAGTACGTGCGGGCGTCCGACGGAGGCAGCAGCGGCAGATTCACCCGGCTGGCGCGGGAGTTCACGAATGCGTCATAGCAGCGCTCAACCTGCGGCTCGAGTAGTCCCGGCCGGTCGGGGTTGTTACCGCGCAGCAGCCACAGCTCCTCCTGCCAGCCGATGTGTGCAAGGTCCCATACCAGCGGGCTCATCAGCGGGTCGTACTGGCGCCCCAATTCGGCGTCATCGAAGTCGACAAGCCGCAACGTGCGGTCCCTGGCGTACGTCAGCTCACGCGCTAGCGTCTCGCGTGCTCACAACTCCCCTTGGGCCAGTTGGGTGATCGCCGTGTCGATCCCGTATTTCACCGCGCGATCGGAGAAATCGTCGGCCGGGCAGCGTCCCCTCTCGACCGAACGCACCAACTGCAGCATCGATTCCTCGAGTTCGGCCGGCGCGCGTTCCGCTGCGGTCCGCACACAGCGGATGGCCGCCGCGTGCAGCCGTCGGTCGCCGAGGCCGATCTGTGCCGCCCGGTCCCATGCCGTGGCCACCGCCTCGGTGGCTTCGGCGGCGATGTCGGCGGCGACCGGGTCGTCGAGCAGCGTGACGAGCGTGAACACCACCGCCGGCCACACCGCGTCGGGCAGGCTGTCGAGGTAGCGGATCTCTAGCCAGCGACGCGGCCGAACGGGCGGGAACAGGGTCGTCAGGTGGTAGTCGAGATCGTCTTGCGTCGGCCTGCGGCCACCAAGAAGCACGCGGCCGTCGGCCCAATCAGCGAACGGCACCCAATCGGTAATCGGGACCGCATCCATCTCCGGCGTCGGGTGCACGAGCATCACCGGCGCCTTCATCGCATAGCGCGCCCACTCTCCTGCCGGGTCGTCGCCGTTGACGCCGAGGATCGGCCCGCAGCGTGCCGAGTCCAACTGGCTCCACACCCGCTGCCGCGTCGAGGCCCAGCCGGTGAACTCGACCCGCGAGCATCGGCGAGTTGGCAGCGATCGCGATCATCGTCGGGCCCAGTGCATGCGCCAGCCGCACGCGGGCCGCCCAGCCATCCCGCGGCCCCGCGTCGAGATTGATCTGCACCGAGGCCGTCGACGTCATCATCGCCGCGCCCGCCTCGCCGGTCTGGCTGGCAATGAAGAACTCCTCCATCGCCTTGTACCGGTCGCCCGGGTTCACCCGCTTGGCGGGGCGTAGCGGGTCGGCTCCCAGAAGCACCAGACCGAGGCCGGCTTGCGCGAACGCCGAACGCAGCACGGCGCGGTCGGCCGTCATCGCTGCGATGGCCGCCAGCGGCTCATTCATCGGCGGGCCGGACAACTCGACTGCGCCGCCGGGTTCGACGGTGATCGCGCTGCCTCCTGGCAGTGGCGGCACACCTGCGATCGCGTCCTTCAGCTCTGCCCACTCCGGGCGGCGCAGCGGGTCGGCAAGGTCGAAGCAGTGCGCCTCGACTTCGAGGCCGACGCGCCCCACCGGACCGTCGTCCAGACAGCTCTCCCCGATGTGCGCGGCGGCGCTATATGCGCTGCTCAGTTCGGATTCGCTGGCATACGATGGGTGTGCGTCGTCCACCTCGGACGTCATAGCGAAGGTCATATCTTCCGGCCCCTTCCGGGTAGGGAACGATCGCGGCCTTCACTCCATCTTCCAGAGAGAACCGACAAAGTCCCGCGATTTTTGGATGACGCGTTCGTGACGCGTACCCAAAAACGTTGCCGATTACTGCCCGAGGGTGTTTTGCATCGCCCCTGCCAGCACATTCACCGCAGGGCCGCCGTTGCCGGATTGACAAACTTTTGCCTGCAAAAGAACGTTCTCCCGCTTGCGCGTCGTCACGAAGCAGCGGCGGTCGGTGCCTGCCTCCTGCTTCACCCAGTCGGAATCGGTCGCGGTGGCCGGACCACCTGTGTACGTCCACACCTCGGTGGTGAAGTTGTCCAGGTGCGTCGCCGTGGTCTGACCGCTGCATCCCACGGTCCGGTCCACGACGCGATGGAACGCGCGGTCGGCCGCGTCGTTGGTGGCGAACACGCCGACCGCCTGCTTCACGTAATGGCCCTGATCGTTGTCGGACGTCTGCGTGACCGCGCCGTTGAACGACGCGAGATCCGGGTCGGCGTACACCTCGGTCAGCCCGATGTCGGCCCAGTTGTTGCACACCGGGTCGTCGACGTAATACGACTGGAAGGGATCGGTGAACGTCCACGCGAATCGCATTGGCGCGCCGACGATGTTGCCCACCGACCCCTTGCCCAGCACCGCATAACTCACCACACCCGGGTCGGACGGACGAGCCGACGCGGGCACAGCCAGCGCCAACGACAGACCCACTGCGGCCAGATAGACAACTAATCCCCTGGCTATCCGCACCAGCTAGACCTTCGCCTCGATGCTCATGGCGTTGATCATGCCAGCCCGGCTTCAGACAGCAAGGCGTCTGATCTACGAGCCGGTGCCTCGCACGCCGTACTCGACCTTCTTCCCGAGGTCGGGATCGACGTTCTTCCAGTGCTCGAACACGCGCGAAAGCACAGGCTCACGCACGACCTTGGATACGTGGCCAATGATGTTGTGCACCAAGCGGTCCCGTGCGGCGTCGTCAAGAACCTCAAGCACGAGCGCATGCCGAAATCGACGTTCTGCAGGCGTGTTCTCTGCAGAACGTCGATCTCACTGGTTGTTGAGCTACGGCTTCGGGGCGGTCGACGAGGGGCCGCTCGGCTGCGAGGGGCCGCTCGGCTGCGACGGGCCCTCGGAGCTCGCGCCACCGGGTCCACCTGGGCCAAATGGCGGCCACGGGCGGTTGCCCCCGGGACCCATCGGGAACATCGGCGGCGGCCCGCCCCTGTGCATCATGGAGCCGTGATCGCCACCGCCATGGTGGTGACCGCCTCGGTGCCCGCCCGCATGGGCGCCGAGGACGAAGCCGGAGAAAAAGATCGTGCCGACGATGAAGACCACGCCGGCGATGATGCCGACCCAGGCGGCCACCGCGGTGAGGCGGCTGTGGCGGTGCCGCTCAACCGCGACGGGCGCCGCGGGCGGAGGTTCTGCGGTGGCCACGGGGCCGGTCGCGGGTTCGGAGGACGATGTTGTTTCGCTCATGACTCCGAGCATGCAAGCGCTTTTGATGTGTCCGTCATGTTTCTCCTATGAATGCGCTGTGAATGATCAACGGACGTGTTTCTCAGCGAAACCGAAGGTAAGGAGCGTAACGATGGTTGTCATGACTGGAACCGCTTCTGAGCAACCGAGCGAGACACCCGCCGCCGTACCGCCGCAGGGGGACGGGCGTTGGGACAAATCGCATCGGCGCGGTGGGCGGCCCTTCCGGCTCGCGGCGTTGGTCGTCACGCTCGCGGGCATTGTGTTCATCATCGCGGCGATCTTCTGGAGCGGTTTCATTCTCGGCGCCTGCGAAGGCGGTGGAGGCGGTCACCACCACAGCGATGGTGGAGGCGGAAGGGGCCAAGAAGAACGCGGCGATTCCAAGCGCGACAACGGGATGACGCCCTACGGTGTGGTGGTCATTGAGCCGACCGTCCCGTCTGCAGGTTTTGCGGCGTAGCACACCACTTGGCAGGCCGGGACGTGGTTAAAGACCACTACATTCGGAAGCATCACGTCCTGTTGGCCTCTGACTAAGACTTGAGCGGGTTCACCGCGAACTGGATGACGCGGTACGGCGCGTTGTCGCCGCCGGGACCGGTGTTCCACTGGCTGATAAACACCCGCAGCTCATCGAGCGTTGACCCTGGCGAGATGAAGCCGCCGTAGGGCTGCGCAAGCCGGTTGTCCTGCGGCGCAGGCAGATCCTCGGCGGGATCGGGCCATGTGCCCGCGACGACGACCGTCGTGACAGGCGCGGCGCCAAGTCCGGTCGGATCGGCTGCGACGCGGACCTCCATGTTGCCGTTGCTCGCGTTGAAGTACGACAGCACCGTCTGGCCATCGATCTGCCGGATGCTCATTTCGCCAACTCGGTCCGACCACAGCGGTGTCGGCGGCTTACCCCAGCCGGCCCGAGAGGACCAACCCTGCCAACTGGCGCGGTCGGTGAACGTCTCCGGTTTGGACCGGTACAGCGCCGCCGGGGCGCTGCGGTCGAAGTTGTCGGCGACGATGTACACCCAGCCGCTCGGCGAATCCGGCTTCGGGATGGGGTCGTAGTAGCCGCTGATCTGCGACTGCCGTCCGCCCTGGTAGGCCCCATCACGCTGCGACTGCGGTATAGTCGGCCAATTACCTTGCGCTGGACTGGCTTTCACCAGCTTCGACGTCTGTGGCACCAGGTCCTTGACCGTCGTGACGAGTAGGTAGTTCTCCCTGTTGATCTGCACAACGCCTGCGGGCAACTGCGACATGCCCGCCGGCCGTGGGTCGGCCAGCAGCGGTTTGTCGTTGCCCGTGACTCGGTCGTAGCGCACCCCGGTCGGGTCGTCGATCGATTCGGTCTCGACGTGCAGCGCGACAGGCGAATGCCACGGGCCGAACCCCACCCCCTGCCCGGCAAAGCTGTCGCCGCACACCTGGAGGATGCCGCTGGGGAACTCCATGAATTCGCATAGGTCAGTCGCGCCGATGTCGTAATCCCGTGTCGGCGTTCCCGTTCCGGCGGTCGGGCCGATGCGCATCACCTGGCCCGGCGCCAGCGGAGGCAGAACGGGCTCGGGTAATGGCGCGGGCGGATCGGCATGCGCGACGGGCCATGGCAACAACGCGGCGCATACCAGCGCCACGGCTGCCGCCCGGATCACAGTTCGGCGGCCAGCAGCTCAGCGATCTGAATCGTGTTCAGCGCCGCGCCTTTTCGGAGGTTGTCGCCCGACAGGAACAGGGCCAATCCACGACCGTCGGGCACGCCGGGGTCCTTGCGGATACGTCCGACCAGAGTGTCATCGACTCCCGCGGCGGCCAGCGGAGTTGGCACATCGACCAGCTTCACACCCGGGGCTGCAGCCAGAAGCTCGGAAGCCCGCTCGACCGACAGCGGCCGGGAGAACTCGGCGTTGATCGACAGCGAGTGGCCGGTGTAGACGGGAACGCGCACGCATGTCCCGCTCACCAACAGGTCGGGGATGCCGAGGATCTTGCGGCTCTCGTTGCGCAGCTTCTGGTCCTCGTCGGTCTCGCCGGAGCCGTCGTCGACGTAGGAACCGGCAAGCGGTACCACGTTGAATGCGATCGGCGCGGCGTACTTGTTGGGCGCGGGGAACTGCAGCGCCGAGCCGTCGTGCACCAGCTGCTCGCTGTCGTCGATCACCGCGCGCGCCTGGCCGAACAGTTCCTCGACGCCTGCCAACCCGCTACCGGACACCGCCTGATAGGTGGAGGCGATCATGCGGATCAGCCCAGCCTCGTCGTGCAGCACCTTGAGCACCGGCATCGCGGCCATCGTCGTGCAGTTCGGGTTGGCGATGATTCCCTTCGGCCGATGGGCGGCATCGCGGGCGAAGTTCACCTCGCTGACGACGAGCGGCACGTCGGGGTCCTTGCGGAAGGCCGAGGAGTTGTCGATCACCGTCACACCTGCCGCGGCGAACCGCGGTGCCTGCACCCGCGACATCGTCGCGCCCGCGGAGAACAACGCGATGTCCAGGCCGGTGGGGTCCGCGGTCGACGCGTCTTCGACCTCAATCTCCTGCCCGCGGAACGGCAGCTTCTTACCCTGTGAGCGCGCCGATGCGAAGAACCGCACGCTGGTGGCGGGAAAGTCGCGTTCCTCCAGCAGCGTGCGCATCACCTGGCCGACCTGTCCGGTCGCGCCGACAATCCCTATTTGCAAACCGACGCTTACCATCTATCGCCCCGTTCCCGCGTAGACGACAGCTTCCTCGCCGCCGCCCAAGCCGAACGCCTCATGCAGGGCGACGACCGCCTTGTCCAGCTCAGTGTCCTTGATCAGCACCGAGATTCGGATCTCCGACGTGGAGATCAGGTCGATGTTGACGCCTACCTCGGCGAGCGCCTCGCAGAACTTCGCGGTGACACCCGGATGGCTACGCATGCCGGCACCGACCAGCGACACCTTGCCGATGTGATCGTCGTACAGCACTTTGGAGAACCCGATCTCGTCCTGCAGCGCGGTCAGCTTCTCGACGGCGCCGGGGCCGCTGTCACGTGAGCAGGTGAAGGTGATGTCGGTCTTGCCGTCCTCGACCTTGGAGATGTTCTGCAACACCATGTCGATGTTCACGTCGGCGTCGGCGACGGCGCGGAACACCTTGGCGGCGTAGCCGGGAACGTCGGGCAGCCCGACAACTGTGACCTTGGCCTCGCTGCGGTCGTGCGCGACTCCGGTCAGGATGGCGTCTTCCATGGGGATGTCCTCAATCGAACCTTTGACGAGCGTGCCGGTCTTGTCGGAGTACGACGACCGGACGTGAATCGGAACGTTGTAGCGACGGGCGTACTCCACGCAACGCAACATCAGCACTTTCGCGCCGCAGGCCGCGAGCTCGAGCATCTCTTCGAACGTGACGGTATCCAGCCGGTGGGCGTTGGGCACGATGCGGGGATCGGCGGTGAAGATGCCGTCGACGTCGGTATAGATCTCACATACGTCGGCCTTCAGCGCCGCGGCAAGTGCGACTGCGGTGGTGTCGGACCCGCCTCGGCCAAGGGTGGTGACGTCCTTGCTGTCCTGGCTGACACCTTGGAAGCCCGCGACCAGCACGATCAGTCCCTGGTCGAGTGCGTCCTGAAGTCGGCTCGGCGTGACGTCGATGATCTTGGCGTTGCCGTGGGTGCCGGTGGTGATCACACCGGCCTGCGACCCTGTGAACGACCGGGCCTGCGCGCCCAGCGAGTCGATGGCCATCGCGACCAGGGCGTTCGAGATGCGCTCACCCGACGTGAGCAGCATGTCCATCTCGCGCGCCGGCGGCGCTGGACTCACCTGGCGAGCCAGATCCAGCAGGTCGTCGGTGGTGTCGCCCATCGCAGACACCACGACAACGACGTCGTTCCCGGCCTTCTTGGTCTCGACGATGCGCTCGGCGACGCGGCGGATCCGCTCGGCGTCGGACACCGAGGATCCGCCGTACTTCTGTACGACGAGCGCCACTGGAAAACCTTTCGTGATCGAGTCCAACCAAGAATAAGGGGTCTGCGCACCCCATTTACTCCGCCGGTAGCGTCAAGATGTGGTCAAGAACAGCGACGAGCGCTTGCGCGAGAAGCAGGCGGCCACGGCGCACCGGGGTGCGAAGACCCGGGTACCGATCCACCCCGACCTCGCCGCCCGATGGAGTCCGCGGACGTTCGACGCTGACGCGCAGTTGACGTCCGAACAGCTCACCGCGGTCCTGGAGGCCGCTCGATGGGCCGCCGTGTGGGGTCACCGCCAGCCGGTGCGCTTCCTGGTCGGGCCGCGCGGCGAACCCCTGCCGCTATGAACAGGCCTTGGACAACGCACTGAACTTCTCGGAGATTCGGGCGTTCAGCGCCATCATCTCGTAGGCCGCAGGCGGTGCGGGGGCTCCCGGCGCCCGCGACTCGGCCTGAGCCCGCACGACCGACAACTTGCCGACGAACTCATTGGCCAGGCTGGCGACCTCGGTGCTGGTGCGAGCCAGGTCGGGCGACGTCACCTTCTGGGCACGCTCGGCCAGCCCGTCGGCCCACGCCTGATACGCGGTGTCCTCGGCCGCAGTGGGGATGCCCTGTTCGTCGCCGGTCTTCGCGGAGATGTGTTCGGCCTGGGAGCGGTTGAAGTCGAGCAGGTCCTTCACCGGCTGGCATTCTTCGGACGGCCGGGTGAACACGTAGGACAACACAAGCGCTGCGACGGTGATCACCACCACGCCGATTGCGGCCCACCACCGCCGATCGAGCTTCATCACACGAACCTTAACGTGCAAGCAACATCGCAAGCCTGTCTCCGTAACAGAAACATTGGTTACTCTCAGTGAACGGCTCTCATCGGAGCCGCACCACTTCCAGGAGACGTAAATGGATACAGGAACCACAGCATTCATGCTGTGTTGCATCATCGGGCTGACGATGATGATCCCCGGGCTGGCGCTCTTCTACGGCGGCATGGTTTCGGTCAAGAGCTCGACCAACATGATGATGATGACGTTCGGCGCCGTTGCCGTCGTCGGCGTGCTGTGGGTGTTGTTCGGCTTCTCGATGACGTTCGGCACCTCCTACGGCGGATTCGTCGGCAGCTTCACCGAGTTCGCAGGCATGAAGAACCTCACCGAACCGATGACCACCATCAACGGCCTTCCGGTGAGCCTATTTTCGCTATTCCAAGCACTATTCGCGGCGATCACGGTGGCGTTGGTATCCGGCGCGGCCGCTGACCGGATGAAGTTCGGCGCCTGGATGACATTCGCGACCGCGTGGGCGATCCTCGTCTACTTCCCCGTCGCGCACTGGGTGTTCGCGTTCGACGGCGTGGTGACGCCGGACGCCAAGGGCGGCTGGATCGCCAACCAACTGAAGGCCATCGACTTCGCAGGCGGGACAGCCGTGCACATCAACTCGGGCGCCGCAGCACTGGCCGTCGCGATCGTGCTCGGCAAGTCACTCGGGTTCGGCAAGTTCCGGAAACCGCACAACGTGCCGCTGACTCTGCTCGGCGCGGGCCTGCTCTGGGCCGGCTGGTACGCGTTCAACGGCGGTTCGGCGCTTGCCGCAGGCACCTCGGCGGCCATCGTCATGGTCACCACGTTCACCGCCACCTGTGCGGCGACGCTGGCATGGCTCGGCGTGGAGAAGATCAAGGACGGGCACGTCACCGGTGTCGGCGCGGCCTCGGGCGCGGTAGCCGGGCTGGTCGCCATCACCCCTGCGTGCGGCGCGGTCACCCCGGTCGGTTCGATCTTCCTCGGCTTGATCGCAGGCGCGATCTGCCCGCTTGCTGTCGGGCTGAAGTCGCGGTTCGGCTACGACGACTCGCTCGACGTCGTCGGCGTGCACCTGGTCGGCGGCGTGATCGGCACCCTGCTGATCGGCCTCTTCGCCAGCGCGAGCATGCCGAACAAGACCAACGGCCTCTTCTACGGTGGCGGGCTCGATCAACTGTGGAAGCAGGCGGTCGCCGCAGGCGCGGTGATGGCCTACTCGTTCGTGGTCGCCTACATCATCGCGTTCGTCATCAAGAAGACGATGGGCATCCGCATCTCGACCGACGAAGAAGAAAAGGGCATCGACGCCAAGTTCCACCGGGACGCGGCGTACGAACTGCAGCCCGCCTGACAGGCTCCGGTCGGCGCGGACCCACTCGCCCGCGCCGGCCGGCCTTCTCAACAAACAAGGGATTATCGGAATGTCCGACGCACATTTTGACCTTGCCGCCCTGGCCGAACAGTCAGGAACGAAGTTCATCCTCGCGCTGTTCGTCGACTTGCGAGGCAAGCCGTGCGCGAAGCTGGTGCCCGTCGAGGCCGTCGACCTGCTCGCCACCGAGGGCGTCGGCTTCGCCGGATACGCCGTCGGCGCCATGGGCCAGGAGCCCAAAGACCCTGACTTGATGGCCATTCCGGATCCGGCGTCGTTCACACCGATCCCGTTCATCAAGGACGGGCTTGCCATCGTGCACTGCGACCCGCACGTGAACGGCGAACCGTGGCCCTACGCGCCGCGCGTGATCCTCAAGGCGCTGATCCAGCAGGCCGCCGATGCCGGGTTCGAGCCGTGGGTCGGGGCCGAGGTCGAGTACTTCCTGCTGCACCGCAACGCCGACGGCAGCCTGTCGGTGGCGGACGCCGCCGATACCGCCGCACAGCCCTGCTACGACGCGCGCGGAGTCACCAGGATGTACGACCACCTGACCGCGATCTCGGCGGCGATGAACACGCTCGGCTGGTCCAACTACGCCAACGACCACGAAGACGGCAACGGCCAGTTCGAGCAGAATTTCCAATTCGCCGACGCGCTTACCACCGCCGACCGCGTCGTCACGCTGCGCTACCTGTTGACGATGATCGCCGCAGAACGCGGCATGGTGGCCACGTTCATGCCCAAACCCTTCGCCGAGAAGACCGGCAGCGGTTTGCATTTGCATCTGTCGCTGACCAGTGGCGGCACACCCGCCTTCCCCACCGATGAGGACTCCCGCGGACTGGGCCTGTCGGAGACCGCCTACGCGTTCATCGGCGGCATCCTCGAACATGCCAGCGCGCTGCAGGCTGTGGTGGCGCCAACGGTCAACTCCTACAAGCGGACCGGTGCGACGACGACGGCGTCGGGCGCCTCGTGGGCGCCGCGGACTCCGACCTACGGAGGCAACGACCGCACCCACTACATCCGGGTGCCCGACTCGGCGCGCGTCGAGCTACGCGGCGGCGACGGCTCGGCCAACCCGTACCTCGCGATCGCCGCGGCGCTGGGCGCGGGCATCGACGGGATCAAGCGCAGCGCCGACCCCGGCGGCATCGGCGGCCAGGGACGTTCGCCGCTGCCGCCGACGCTGCTGCACGCGGTCGACGAGTTCGAGGCCGACCCGGTAATCACCGGTGTGCTCGACGCCGCGGGCGACGGTGTGGCGGGCTACTTCGCCGACATCAAGCGCGAGGAGTTCTTCGCCTACCACAGCTCGGTGACGCCGTGGGAGATCGACAACTACTTGACTGCGTTCTGAATCGTCAAACGTCAAAGGAGACACGTCATGTGCGGGATCGTCGGGTTGCACCTGCGCACCCCGGAGCTCTATCCCCGACTCGGAGAACTGCTCACCGGAATGCTGTGTGAGATGGGCGACCGTGGCAGCGACTCGGCCGGAGTCGCCGTCTACGGCGACCCGGTGATGTCACCCTCTGGGCGAGGTTGCGTATCGGTTCTGAAGGTCGATCCGGAGGCCGACGACCTCGGCCTTGACGTCAGCGTGACCAGACACGGCGACACGTATCTCGTGACCGCAGACGTAGCTTCGGAGGTGCTACTCGAAGCGGTCGAGGCTGCGTACCCGGACGCGCTGATCGCGGGATTCGGCTCGGACATGGCCGTACTCAAGGGCGTTGGGCATCCCCGCATGTTGACCGACTCGTGGGGGCTGGCCAAGGCGCAGGGCTGGCAGGGCGTCGGTCACACCAGGATGGCGACGGAGTCTGCGGTAACGCCCGCGGGTTGCCATCCCTACGCGGTCGGGCCGCAGCAGTGCATGGTGCACAACGGGTCGTTCGCCAACCACGCTACGATCCGGCGCGAACTACGCGCCGCCGGTGTGCAATTCGACAGCGATAACGACACCGAGGTCGGAGCGCGGTTCATCGCTAAACAGCTGGCAGGCGGCCGCGACGTCGCGGCCGCACTGAAGGAGTTGTGCGCGACCTTCGACGGCTTCTACACGCTGCTGGTGTCCAACCGAGACTCGTTCGCGGTGGTGCGCGACGCCATCGCATGCAAACCGGCCGTCATCGCCGAGACCGACGACTGGGTGGCGATGGGCAGCGAATACCGCGCGCTGGCAGGGCTTCCCGGCGTCGAGGTCGCCAAGATCTGGGAGCCAGAGCCGGAGGTGATCTACGCATGGACACGCTGACCGCATTCGACCTGCGCACGACACCGCTGCGTGAGGTCAACTCCGCCCTGCACGCACGGCATCTGTCAGGCGAGTTCGTGATCGCACATCCCGCAGGAGCGCACAATGTCGCGGTCGGCATCGATGCGCCGGTAAAGGTGACCGTCGACGGCCATGTCGGCTACTACGCCGCAGGCATGAACCAGCAGGCCGAGATCACCATCAACGGCAACGCGGGGACTGGTGTGGCCGAGAACATGATGAGCGGCACGGTCTGGGTCAAGGGCAACGCGTCGCAGTCTGCGGGCGCGACCGCGCACGGTGGTCTGCTCGTGATCGAAGAAAATGCCGCGGCGCGGTGCGGGATTTCGATGAAAGGTGTCGACCTCATCGTCGGCGGCGACGTCGGCCACATGAGTGCATTCATGGCACAGGCCGGGCGCCTGGTGATCCGGGGCGATGCCGGCGAAGCGCTTGGCGACTCGATCTATGAAGCTCGCATCTACGTCCGCGGTGCCGTCGCCTCGCTTGGCGCCGACTGCGTCCCCAAGGAGATGCGGCCCGAGCATCACAAAGAGCTCGAATACCTTTTGAAGGCCGGGGGTTTCGAGGGCGACGACACCGCCGCATACACTCGCTACGGCTCGGCACGAAACCTCTACCACTTCCACGTCGACAACGCTTCGAGCTACTGATGACAGACCCGACTGACGACAGGGCGCGCATGGGCCTGCGCGAGTCCGCCACCTTCGATCGGCCGACGATCGCGGCGATCCAGCGGGCCGCTGAAACCGGTATCTACGACATCCGCGGTTGGGGCGCGAAGCGCTCGCTACCGCATTTTGACGACCTGCTCTTCCTTGGCGCGTCGATGTCGCGCTACCCGTTGGAGGGTTACCGCGAGAGGTGCGGCACCGACGTGGTGCTCGGCGACCGGTTCGCGAAACACCCACTGCACCTCGATATTCCGGTGACGATCGCCGGGATGTCATTCGGCGCGCTGTCCGGTCCCGCCAAGGAGGCATTGGGCCGCGGCGCCAGCGATGTCGGCACATCGACCACCACCGGTGACGGCGGCATGACGCCAGAAGAACGCGGGCAGAGCAAATACCTGGTCTACCAATACCTTCCGTCGCGGTACGGCATGAACCCGGCCGACCTGCGCAAGGCCGACGCGATCGAGGTGGTGCTCGGTCAGGGCGCCAAACCCGGCGGCGGCGGAATGCTGCTCGGCCAGAAGATATCCGAACGCGTTGCGGGAATGCGCACCCTGCCCGAGGGCATCGACCAGCGTTCGGCCTGCAGGCATCCGGACTGGACTGGACCCGACGACCTGACCATCAAGATCAACGAACTGCGTGAGATCACCGACTGGGAGAAGCCGATCTACGTCAAGGTCGGCGCCACCCGCACCTACTACGACGTGAAACTTGCGGTCCACGCCGGCGCCGATGTCGTGGTCGTCGACGGAATGCAGGGCGGCACCGCCGCCACCCAGGAGGTGTTCATCGAACACGTCGGCATCCCGACGCTGGCAGCGGTTCCGCAGGCAGTGCAGGCGCTCGCTGAACTCGGCGTGCATCGCAAGGTGCAGCTGATCGTGTCGGGCGGCATCCGCACCGGCGCCGACGTGGCCAAGGCGTTGGCGCTGGGCGCCGACGCCGTCGCGATCGGCACCGCCGCACTGATCGCGTTGGGCGACAACCATCCGCGGTACGCCGCCGAGTACGAGAAGCTAGGGCAGCGCGGCGGGTTTCTTCGACGACTTCCAGGACGGCACCGATCCGGCAGGCATCAGCACGCAGGATCCCGAACTCGCCGCGCGCTTCGACCCAGTCGAGGGCGGCAAGCGGCTGGCCAACTACCTGCGGGTGCTCACGATGGAAGCCCAGACCATCGCCCGCGCCTGCGGCAAGGCGCACGTGCTGCACCTCGAACCCGAGGACCTTGTCGCTGTCACCATCGAAGCGGCTGCGATGGCACGCGTTCCTCTTGCGGGTACCGACTGGATTCCCGGCCGGTGAGCACCGCTGACGTCGTCATTGTCGGCGGCGGCATCGAGGGCGCGGCCGCTGCGTGGGCGCTTAGCCAGCGCGGTGTCACGGATGTCGTTGTGGCCGAACGCAATACCGTCGCATCTGGGATGACCGGCAAGTCCAGTGGCATCGTCCGCTGCCACTACGGGGTCACGTCACTGGCAGCAATGGCCAGCGTCGGCCTGGAAGTGTTCGAGAAGGCCGAAGACATCTTCGGCACCGACATCGGCTTCCGGCAGACCGGATATGTCGTCGGCGTTGGCGAACCCAACGTCGAATCCCTTCGCAAGAGCCTGGCCGCCCAGCGAGCCGTCGGCGTGCAGACCGAGGAGATCGACCGGTCCGAGGTGGCCCGCATGTGGCCGTTCGCGGATCTTTCGCCGTTCGAGGCATTCGGGTGGGAGGCGCGCGGCGGCTACGGCGACGCGTATATGACTGCGCAGGCATTCGCGGCATCGGCCCGAGCTGCAGGCGTCCGGATCCGCCAGGGCACTGCGGCGACCGGGCTGAGCGTCGACGGCGATCGGGTGACCGGAGTCCGGCTCGCCGACGGCAGCGAGGTCTCGGCAGGCACGGTTGTCGTCGCGACGGGAGTCTGGACCCGGTCTTTTCTCGAGCCCTACCGGCTCTCGTATGGGGTCGACGTGCCGATCCGAGTGGTCAGGGAGCAGATCGTCACGATCGCTCCCGGCGTGGACGTTGGCGCCGTCCCCGTGTTCTCCGACCTGGTGTCGCTGCAGTACGTCAGGCCGGAGGTGGGCGGCGACATCCTGTTCGGCAACAGCGATCTGTCCGACGTCAAAGAGGCGGATCCCGACAACTATCTGAACCGCGCGACGGACGCTTTCGTCGATCTCACCGTCGACAAGGTCGGCACCCGCTTCCCCGGGTTCACCGACGCGGCGATCAGCAGCAGCTACGCGGGCTGCTACGACGTCACACCGGATTGGAATCCGGTGATCTCCACGACTGCGCTCGACGGTCTCGTCGTCGCGGCCGGCTTCAGCGGGCACGGGTTCAAGATCGCGCCCGCGGTGGGCCGGCTGGTCGCCGACCTCGTCGTCGACGGACACAGCAATGACCCACGGATCCCGCATTCGGACTTCCGGCTAACGCGGTTCGCTGAGGATGAGCTGTTGAAGTCACCGTATCCGTACGTCGGCGCAGGCCAGATGCGCTAGACAGGACACCAGTGACCGACGTCCCCCTGCTGCGCAACAAGTCCGGCACCGCCCGCGACCGCGATCCCCACGAGCCCGTCGAGGAGCTCGAGTTCGAGGCCGCGATCGGCCGGAATGTGCGGCAGTTGCGGCAACAGCACGGGCTCACCGTCGCGGAAATGGCTGCCCGCGTTGGCATTTCGAAAGCAATGATGTCCAAGATCGAGAACGCGCAGACGTCATGCAGCCTCGGCACACTCGCCTTACTGGCGAAGGGTTTCGACGTCCCGGTCACCAGCCTGTTCCGCGGCGCCGACGTCGAGCGACCCGCGGCGTTCGTCACGGCGGGTACCGGCGCTCGAATCGTGCGCAACGGCACCAAGGAAGGCCACGAGTATCAGCTGCTCGGGTCGTTGCGGGGCGAGCATAAGCGACTCGAATGCCTACACGTCACGCTGTCGGAGAAGAGCCAGACCTATCCGCTGTTCCAGCATCCGGGCACCGAGTTCATCTACATGCTCGAAGGCGTCATGGACTACAGCCACAGCCGCTCGGTGTATCGACTGCATCCAGGCGACTCGCTGCAGATCGACGGCGAGGGCGCGCACGGCCCTGTTGATCTGGTCGAACTGCCGATCCGGTTCCTGTCGGTGATCGCGTTCCCGGATTCCCAGGTATAGGAGCGGCTGCGCATCAGGGGTTTTGGCCTCCCCACTGGGCTTGCTACAGTGGTCAACGTGCAGCGGGTGCTCCTTCTCGGCAGCCGCGACGGGGTCTGATCCAGACCGGCCTCCCGTCGCGGGTAGTCGCGATGCGCCGGTCTTGACCGTTTAGGTCTCCCCCAAAACGACCCGGAGCGACACCGTGACTACCTTTTCCAAATCCACACCAGATTCTCCCGACGCCTTCTCGTCGGCACACACCATCAACAAGCCGTCCGGCCCAGCCAACCCCGGCCAGCCGGCCTGGAACACCCAGCGGACCACGTCGATGCCGATCGGCCGCTATCGCACGTTCGCAGAAGAAGTCGAGCCCGTCGCCGTAGCCGACCGCACCTGGCCCGACCGCGTCGTCGACCGCGCACCCATGTGGTGTGCGGTGGATCTGCGCGACGGCAACCAGGCGCTGATCGACCCGATGAGCCCGGCCCGCAAGCGCCGCATGTTCGACCTCCTGGTCCGCATGGGATACAAGGAGATCGAGGTCGGCTTCCCGTCGGCCAGCCAGACCGACTTCGACTTCGTCCGCGAAATCATCGAACAGGGCGCGGTTCCCGACGACGTCACCATCCAGGTGCTGACGCAGTGCAGGCCCGAGTTGATCGAGCGGACGTTCGAGGCGTGCGAGGGCGCGCCGCGCGCGATCGTGCACTTCTACAACTCGACGTCGATCCTGCAGCGCCGAGTCGTGTTTCGCGCCGACCGCGATGCGGTGAAGGCGATCGCGACCGACGGCGCCCGCAAGTGTGTCGAGGAAGCCGCGAAGTATCCGGGCACGCTATGGCGGTTCGAGTACTCGCCGGAGTCCTACACCGGCACGGAGTTGGAGTACGCCATGGAAGTGTGCGACGCCGTCAGCCGACATTATGCAGCCAACGCCGGAATGGCCCCTGATCGTCAACCTGCCCGCGACGGTAGAGATGGCCACGCCGAATGTCTACGCCGACTCGATCGAGTGGATGAGCCGCAACCTGGCCCGTCGGGACAGCATCATCCTGAGCCTGCACCCGCACAACGACCGCGGAACCGCCGTCGCCGCAGCGGAATTGGGCTATCAGGCCGGTGCCGACCGGATCGAGGGCTGCCTGTTCGGCAACGGTGAGCGCACCGGCAACGTGTGCATCGTGACGCTGGGGCTGAACCTGTTCTCCCGCGGCGTCGACCCGCAGATCGACTTCTCCAACATCGACGAGATCCGGCGCACCGTCGAGTACTGCAACCAGCTGCCGGTGCCTGAACGTCACCCGTATGGCGGCGACCTCGTGTACACCGCCTTCTCGGGCAGCCACCAGGACGCCATCAACAAGGGCCTGGACGCGATGAAGATCTCGGCCGACGAGCAGGACGCCGATGTCGACGACATCCTGTGGCAGGTCCCGTATCTGCCGATCGACCCGAAGGACGTCGGCCGCACATACGAGGCTGTCATCCGGGTCAACTCGCAGTCCGGCAAGGGCGGCGTGGCCTACATCATGAAGGCCGATCACGGACTTGCCTTGCCGCGCAGGCTGCAGATCGAGTTCAGCCAGGCGATCCAGAAGATCACCGACGGCGAGGGCGGCGAGGTCTCGCCGAAGGAGATGTGGGACGTCTTCGCCGAGGAGTACCTGGCGCCGATTCGTCCCCTGGAGCGGATCCGGCAGAAGGTCGATCGCGTCCGAGGTCGACGGCGGTACCGACACCATCACTGCGGTGGTGAAGGTCGACGGGGTCGAGCGCGAGATCGTCGGTGCGGGCAACGGCCCGCTCGCGGCGTTCGTCGACGCGCTCGGCGCAATCGGGATCCATGTCTCGGTGCTGGATTACTCCGAGCACGCCCTGTCTGCGGGCGAGGAGGCGCAGGCCGCGGCCTACGTCGAGGCGTCGGTCGGCGGCAAAACAGTGTGGGGCGTCGGCATCGCCACGTCGATCACCACCGCATCGCTTCGCGCGGTGGTGTCGGCGGTCAACCGCGCAAGCCGCTAATCCAGGAAGGCACTCAGCAGTCGGTCCACAAGACCGGCGGCGTCTTGCGCGCCCGGTTCGGGCGCAACGGTGAGGTTGCTGAACACAAAGCCGTTGAGCAACCTGCTGAGCTCGTCCATCCGCTCCGGTGGCGGGGTGAAGCCGGCGGCCTCGATGATGAGCGTCGCCGACTTCACCGCCGCCGCCTGAAGCTCCTTCACCAGCGGCCGTGAGCTCTTCGCGCCTGGTGCTCTCCATGAACAGCTCGAACCGCGCCAGTGTCCAGCGACGAAATTGCTCATCCGGCTCGAGCATGCGAATCATCAACGCTTTCAAGGCATCACGGGATCAGCGGGCCGATCGCCGACTGCAGTACCTCGACCCTCTGCCAATGCAGATCAACCGTCCTGGCGGCGGTCGCTTCGAGCAGCGCCTGCCGCGTGCGGAAGTAGTTCGACGTGGTGCCCGCTGGCAAGTCGGCGCGGCTGTCGACCTGACGATGCGTCAGACCCCCGATGCCGTCGTCGCACAGGATGTCGATGGCGGCGTCAAGGATCTGATTGCGTCGTTCCGGGTTGGGTGGCATCAGTTCCTATATTGCAGTTTGGCGAAACAGCACAGGAACGACCGGGTACACCAGGCAGATCAGCATCCAGCTGAACCAGTACCCGGCCATGTGCACGTAGAAGCTGACGTCTTGCAGCACGAACGCCACGTACAGGTGCAGCGGCACGCTTGCAGTGATGTACACCAACGACGCCGTTAGCGCGATCTTGTGCACACGGTTGGCGAATACCATCCGGCGGTAACTCAAGATGCCGGTGATGGCGGCGTAGGTCATCGGGATCATCAACAAGATGTCCGACGTCGGCGTGACGACGTATTGCAGCGTCAGGTCGTCGCCGAAGATCACCCGGTAGAGATGCATTCCGAAGCCGATGAGGATGGTCAGCATCGCCACTTCGCGGAAGAAGTAGCCGTGGCGGCGGTAGGTCTCCCAGAAGGACTGCTTGCGTACTACTTCCGTAGTGGTCATCATGCGCGGACGGTACCACTACGCGACGTAGTGATACGCAATCGCCCTCTACGGGCGGGGCGGCAGGTTCGCGAGCCACGAGTCAGGAAGCAGCTCGATCAACTGCCCGTCGGGGTCACGGATCATCGCGAACTGCTCCGTCATGGTTTCCGCGATCACTGACCCGCCGAACTCTTCAACCATCGCCAACACCGCGGCCAGATCGGACACCGACAGCGACATGTGGGTCAGCCCCACTTGGTCCATGACCCGCTCGGAGCCGGCATGAACCTCGCGCTTGGAGTAGTCGATGAGTTCGAGCACGAAGCCGTCGCGCACCAGATAGGTCGCATGCACTCCGATCGGCCCCCCAAGTTGCAGCAGCTGAGCGGTGCCCTCGTCGGGCAGTTCCAGCTCCCACCAGAACTGGAATCCGAGCAGACCTTCGTAGAACCGCCGCGACCGGTCACGATCGGCGACGCACAATCCAACGTGGTTGAAAACCGTTCGGTGGCTTGCCATTACAACCTTCCATAGCGGGTGAGAACGGTCGGCCCACCACTCTCGACAAGCACCGTACCGCGCTCAAGGCAACCTCCGACGCCTTCCTCGGCGACCCAGGACTGCACGCTCAACACCATCCCCTCCTCGATGACGGCGTCGCGGCCACGCCCGAGGCCGATCAGCGGTGGTTCGGCGCCCAATCCCAGCCCATGAGCCAACGGAAGCCCCTGGGTCCGGGTTGCCTGTGTTCTCCCAGGCTCGGTACAGGTCAGCGCCGGTGCTGCCGGGTTGGCAGGCGGCAATCAGAGTGTCCATGCCGCGCGCAGTTCTCGCCGCCAGATCCGCCGTCCCCGCCGGACCCGCATCGCCCGCTACCCGGGTACGGGCCAGGCCTGCCTCGTATCCCGCATACAGTGCGCCGGGCGCGAGTGCCACCAGTTCGCCCTCTCCGACCGGCCGGTCGGATGCCAGATGCCGGAACCTGACGGGGCCCTTAGCGGGTGTCGCGAAGCAGACGCTTTCCGATGGCGGCATCGGCGCTCCGAGGCTCGCTATCCGCTCGTCGTAGACGCCAAGCAGCTCACGCTCGGTGATGCCTGGCGTCAGCGCGTCTTCCATCACACTCAGCGCCGCCTCGGCGATCGCCGACGCCACCTCCAGGCACGTGATCTCGTCGGGCGTCTTCGTCCGTCGGGCGGCTGTCATCACCGGCCCCGCGTCGACGAGGTCGGCCTTCGTGACGAGCTCGGGGATCAACGCAGCGAACATCGGCGTCATGCCGTCGGTGCCGACTCGTCGCGCACCGTCGCAACCCGGGGATCTTCGCCAAGTCGGCCGCGAGATTGGCGGGATTCCAGCTCAAGCGATACAGATCGTCGCGGCCGATCTCCGGAGGAATCCCCTCGTCCCACGTCGAAAGTAGATGCACGCGCCCGGTTTTCCTCACCACCACCGCGACCGGGGCGAAGGGGAGCACACCGGATCGACCCGAGCTGACGCGCACCCGACACGTACCTCACGTCGCCGACACCGCCGACCATCAGGGCGTCGAGATCGTGGCTTTCCATGCCGGAGAACACCTTCGCGCGTCGAGCGGCACGCAGACGGGCGAAGTCGACGCGAGCATCGTCTTCGAGGCCCATCATGCCGACGAACACGCCGCGGTCACGGGCGAGGGGGCTCATGCCGTCAGTCCATACGGCTCGTAGTCTGAGCCGCTGAGCTTGACCCACCCCGTATCAGTCACGGCCACAATGTCTTCCGATCGATAGCCGGCAAAACCGTCCTCCCAGATGACCGGCTCGAAGACTAGCACCATTCCCGGCTGCATGATGAGCCGCTCGTCGAATGCCTCGCCCAAGTCCGTTCCGATGAGCGGCATTTCGGCGCTCTCGGTGCCGACACCGTGCGCAAGATAGAAGTGGTCGATCCACGGGCGGACACCATCGTTGGCGTCGATGGCGGCCTCGCCGAGGTCGAGCGCGGACACTCCGGGCTTGAGCACGTCGAGCGCGGCATCGACCACCGCTCGCCATCGGCGAAACTGCTTCTCCTGCGTGGCATCCGGGTCCGCGCCGGTGATCCAGGTGCGGCCGTAGTCCGAGGCGTAACCCTCCCACGTGATGCCCGCGTCGACCCAGATGACGTCGCCCTGCCGGAGGAACCTGTCGGAGGTGACGGTCGGGTAGGCCAGGTCGCCGTGCAGGGTCCAGGGTCCGAGCTCGCGCGTCGGAGCCATTACCTGCCAGATTGGGTCAATCCCGTTCGCGGATGCGCCGAGTTCGAAGACTCGGCGGAGGAACGCGGCGCTCAGGTCTATCTGGCGAACTCCGGGACGCAGAATCGCCAGCGCGTCGGTCATCGCCAACTCGTTGAGCCGCTGCGCGTTGCGAATGCAGGCGATTTCGTCCGGTGTCTTCGTCAGCTTCGCGGCGCCGACCACATCCGATGCCTCCACCCAGTCGAAGGAGGGCAGGCCGCCCGACATCGCGTGGGTCTGGTCGTCGACGCCGACACGGGCACCGGAGGGGAAATGGTCGGCCAGCGCCTTCGCAAGCAACTCGATGCCGTCGTCGAGATCCGGGAACACCGGCCCGTGCAGGTGATCGTCGGGAAGGTCCGAAGGTGCGCCGTCGTCGTAGAGGGTGTACAGGTGGGGTGCCTGTTCGCCCTTAACGACAACCGCCACCGGGCGAAATAGAGCCGCGCGATCACCATCCTGGGCGGGCACGGCCGCGCCGGTCGCATACGCGACAGAACTGGACCCGAGCAGAACCAGGCCGTCGACACCCTGGGCGTCGAGCTGGAGCTGTAGCCGCTCGAAGCGCTCTGTGCGCATTCGCGGGAGATCGGGCATCTCTGGGATCGCCCGTCCGCCGATGGTCGCTGCTGCTCGGTTGTCCAATGCCGCTGGTGCTCCTCTCGTCCGCAATGGCTCAGCCTCCCTAAAGATGCAAAGATAGCGTAATGGGCCGTGCGGACGTCAGTGCCGATGCGATCGTCGAGTTCGATCACCATTCCGATGAGTTCAGTCGCAATGAGCGGGCGGTGAACGCCGACCTCCGCCTCCGGTGCCCGGTCGCGTGGAACGAGAAGTACGGCGGATTCTGGTACGTCACCGGTTTCGATGCCGTCGCTGCGATCGCCCGTGACGGGGAGGTCTTCGCGCACAAGTACGAACCGAACGCGGACGACGGCGTGAATTACCGAGGCGAGATGGGTGTTCCGCGTCCCGAAGGCCAACCGCCGCTGGGCATCGGCGAAGTCGACGGTCCCTACCACCTGGCCTTGCGGCGCGCGCTAACCCCGTTCTTCTCATCGGGAGCCGTCGAGAAGATGCGGCCCTTCATGGAGCAGTCGGTGCACTGGTTTCTCGACCAGCGGATCGCCGACGGTGCGATGGACCTCGTGCTCGACTACGCGAGCCCCGTCCCTGCCATCCTCACCATGAGGTTGATGGGTCTGCCGTACGACAACTGGCAGCTCTACGCCAACCTCTTCCATTCGGTCATGGACGCTCCCGACGCCGACGCATACAACAAGGCGATCGGCGAAGTCCCCGCGATGATCGACGGCCTGCTGAAATTCGCGGCCGACGCGGCGGGCCGATCCCGGCGACGACCTCACAAGCTTCCTGGTTCAGTACGACTTCGACGGCAAGCGTCTGGACGACAACCAGCTGATCGACATTCTCTGGAACCTGATTGGCGGCGGCGTCGACACCACCACGTCACTGACCGCGCTGAGCCTCCTTCACCTCGGCACCCACCCGGATCTCCGACAACAGCTCATCGAGCGCCCCGAGCTCTACCGCACCGCCGCAGACGAGTTTCTGCGGTACTGCTCGGTCAACAAGACGCTGAGCCGCACAGTGAGTCGCGATACCGAGCTCGGCGGTCAACAGCTTCGGCGCAACGACCAGGTGCTCATCAGCTGGTTCGCTGCCAACCACGACGCGCGGGAGTTCGACCGGGCCGACGACGTGGTTCTGGACCGGGCGCCCAATCGCCACGTCGCGTTCGGGCTCGGCCCGCACCGATGCATCGGCGCCCCGCTGGCGCGGGTCATGTTCGAGGTGATGGTCAAGGCGGTTCTGGAACGCATTCCGGACTACGTGGTCGACGTCGACGGCGTGCACCATTACTCCGGCAATCCGAGCATGACCGGATTGGGCAAGCTGCCGGTCACGTTCACGCCCGGTACTTCGCTCGGGACGTCGCGCGCCGGCTTAGAACAGCGCGAACTGGTCGCCTGCAAGCGTGGTGTCGGTGAACTCCTCGATGCCGGTGCCGCCGACCACGCTGTCGAGGAATCGCATGAAGTCGGCGTCGTTGACCAGCGGAACGCCGAGCTCGTGGGCCTGATAGCCCTTGCCGTGCTCGGGTGCGGCCTCGTTGCAGATCACCATTGACGTCTCGGGGTCGACGGCGTCGGCGTAGGCCAGCCCGGCATGCACGATCCGCTCGATGAGCTCCTCGTGGGTGCGGCCAACCTCGGCCGACAACGCCACCCGCATGCCCTGCACCAGCGGTCGGCCCGCGACAAACCGTCCGGGGTTCAGATATGGGCATGGCAGCCGCGAGGCCAGCATTTTCAGCGGGCGCAGCTCCTCGTGGGTGATCTGGCCGTTGGGCCACTGCCTGCGCGTCACCGGCCGCACCGGCAGCCACACCTTGCGCTCACGGGCGCGGACCAGCACCGGCTTGAGAATCTGGGCGAGCACCATCGCGTCGTCGAGCGCATCGTGTGGCTTCATCTGGGTGATACCCCAGTGCATCGCCAGCGTCTCCAGCCGCAGATTCTCGGTCTCCAGCTCGAGCCTGCGGGTCAGCTCGACCGTGCACATCACCGTGTCGACGGGCAGCTCGGCCCCGACCAGTTCAGCCTCGGCGGCCAGGAACGAATAGTCGAACCCGACGTTGTGGGCGACGAGGGTGCGGCCCTTCAAAAGCTCGACCAGATCGCCGACGACGTCATCAAACGTGGGCTGACCTTGCAGCATCTCGGTGGTCAGGCCGTGCACATGAGTGGGACCGGGGTCGACGCCGGGGTTGAGCAGCGAGTAGAGGCTTTGCTCGACGTTGCCGTCGTCGCCGAGCGCGAGGGCAGCGACGCTCACGACCCGGGCCTGCCCGGGGTGGAAGCCCGAGGTCTCGACGTCGACGACGGCCCAGCCCGCGCCGGGTTCGGCTGCCGGCCGGCCCCAGTTTTGGCTCACGTTTCGAGGATGGCACGTTGCGGTGACAAAACCCGGTCACAGCCGGATCGCTCGGCAGCGTGTCGGCTCCCTGCCTGCGCCCTTTTAGACTGCCGGGGATGGTCACCACTCGTGGACGTGTCGCGCTTGCGGCCGGGGCAGGCGCGCGATGGGCGTCGCGGGTCAGCGGGCGCGGTGCAGGCGCAATGATCGGTGGCCTGGTGGCTCTGGCGCTCGACAAGTCGGTGCTTCGTCAGCTCGGCGCGGGCCGTCGCACGGTCGTCGTCACGGGGACGAACGGCAAGTCCACCACCACCCGGATGACCGCCGCGGCGCTGGGCACTGCTGGCGAGGTCGCCACCAACGCCGAGGGCGCCAACATGGACGCGGGCCTGGTCGCAGCCTTGGCGGGGTCACGCTCGGCTTCGTTGGCGGCGCTGGAGGTCGACGAGATGCACGTGCCGCACGTCGCCGACGCCGTCGACCCGGCGGTGATCGTATTGCTGAACCTGTCGCGCGATCAGCTGGACCGCGTCGGGGAGATCAACCACATCGAGCGGACACTGCGCGGCGGGTTGGCCCGTCACCCGTCGACCGTGGTGGTCGCGAATTGCGATGACGTGCTGATGACTTCGGCGGCGTACGACAGCCCGCACGTGGTGTGGGTGGCCGCGGGCGGCGGCTGGGCGAACGACTCCGTGAGCTGCCCACGGTCAGGCGAGATCATCGTCCGCGAAGGAAATCACTGGTATTCGACTGGAACCGATTTCAAACGACCCAGCCCGCAGTGGTGGTTCGACGACGCGAATATCTATGGCCCGGATGGGCTTTCGTTGCCGATGACGTTGGCGCTGCCAGGGGCGGTGAACCGTGGCAACGCCACGCAGGCGGTGGCGGCGGCGGTCACATTGGGTGCGGACCCTGCCGCCGCAGTGGCCGCGGTGTCGCGGGTCGACGAGGTTGCGGGCCGGTACAGCACGGTCCAGCTCGGCGCGCATTCCGTTCGGATGTTGCTTGCCAAGAACCCCGCCGGTTGGCAGGAGGCGCTGTCGATGGTGGACACCGACGCCGGCTCGGTGGTGATCTCGGTCAACGGTCAGGTGCCCGACGGCGAGGACCTGTCGTGGCTGTGGGATGTCAATTTCGAGCATTTCGTCGACCATCCCGTGGTGGCCGCAGGCGAGCGAGGGACGGATCTCGCTGTGCGGCTTGGCTATGCGGGCGTCGAACATACGTTGGTCCACAACTCCGTGGAAGCCATCACGTCCTGTCCGCCGGGACACGTCGAGGTCGTCGCCAACTACACCGCGTTCCTCTCCCTGCAACGAGCGTTGTCGCGATATGCGTGACTCGACGGTGCGGATCGGGCTGGTGCTGCCGGATGTGATGGGCACATACGGCGACGGCGGTAACGCCGTGGTGTTGCGGCAACGGTTGCGGCGCCGAGGGTTTGACGCGCGAGATCGTCGAGATCACGCTGTCGGACCCGGTGCCGTCGGAGCTCGACCTCTACACGTTGGGCGGGGCGGAGGATTACGCGCAACGCCTGGCGACCAAGCACCTCATCCGGTATCCGGGGCTACAGCAGGCCGCCGCGCGTGGGGCGCCCGTGCTCGCGATCTGTGCGGCGATCCAGGTGCTGGGGCACTGGTATGAGACGTCGTCCGGTGAACGAGTCGACGGGGTCGGGTTGCTGGACGTCACCACGTCGCCGCAGCCCGAACGCACCATCGGCGAGGTGGTGTCCGTACCTCTGCTCAGCGGGTTGCAGGAGAGATTGACAGGCTTCGAAAATCACCGTGGCGGAACGGTTCTCGGTGCGGGCGCGAAGCCGCTGGCGAAGGTGGTCAGTGGTGCCGGTAACCGCGCAGGCGACGGCATCGACGGTGCTGTGCAGGGCAGCGTGGTGGCCACCTACCTGCATGGCCCGTGCTTGGCCCGCAATCCTGAGCTGGCCGATCTCCTCTTGGCCCGCGTGGTTGGCGAATTGGCGCCGCTGGAAATCGACGAGGTGGCCCTGTTACGGCGCGAGCGGCTGGCGGCCCCGCGCCGCGTCTAGGGTTTCCAGCCGCGGCTGATGAGCGCCGTCCGCGCACGCTCGACGATGTCCGCAGGCCGATCCTCTTTGATGACTTGATCGACGATCCAGCCGAGTTCCCTGGCCTTGCGTAGGATTCGGATGTCCTTGGTGTACTGCCTGCGGTTGGTTCGGTGCTGATCCCCGTCGTACTCGGACACAACCATGAACTCCTCCCACCCCATGTCGGCCATCCGAACGAGTCGCCCACGGCCCTCAACGATGGGGATTTGAGTTGTGGGCCTGGGCAATCCCGCGTCGATATACAACAACCGCAGCCAGGTCTCCCTCGGGGATGCGGCACCGCCGTCGACGAGGGGCAGCGCCTTCCTGAGTGACTTCAGACCACGCGCACCGGAATATCGCTTGGCCACGAGAAATACATCCTCAATGGAGAAGATCTGCGATCGCATCAGTGCATCGAGACGCGCTAGGGCTTCATCGCGCTCCAGAAGCCGGCCGAGGTCGAACGCCGTTCTCACACGCGTAGTCACGGGAATGCCCGCGACCCTGGTGATCTCGTCATCCGCCAATGCTTCACTGCGCACGATGAGGCCGTCCTGCCGTCGGATACGTGGTGCAATCAGCTCTATCGGAACGTCTGAGTCCACCCACGAGGCGCCATGCAGAGCCGACGCGGCGATGCCTGCGACAACTCCCCACCGATGGGACCTCAACCACGCCGCGGTCGTCCTGTCACGCAGCGAGGGAACGTGATTGTTTGGCGAGTAGACATCGCGGAAGATCGGCCGGTGCCAGCGACGCAGTTCGAACTCGGTCAGCTCACCTTGGGCGACCGCCTCGCTGCCGATGAACACGTTCTCCATGGCGAAAACCTGCCATCGGCCACCGACACTCTCGCCAAATGTACGTTAGCGAGCAGAAGTACGAGTAGAGAGCTCGCTAACGTACGTCTCGCCGAAATCCAGGAACTAGACCATCGCGCGGCGGCCTGCCAACGCCCGGCCAAGCGTGAGCTCGTCGGCGAACTCCAGGTCGCCGCCCATCGGCAGCCCGGACGCGATGCGCGTCACGGTGAGCCCGGGTATATCGCGCAGCATCCGCATTAGATACGTTGCGGTCGCCTCACCCTCGGTGTTCGGATCCGTCGCGATGATCACCTCCGCGACATCAACGCCGTCGACACGTTCGCCAATCCTGTTGAGCAGCTCGCGGATTCGCAACTGCTCAGGCCCGACACCGGATAGCGGATCGAGAGCCCCACCCAGCACGTGGTAGCGGCCGCGGAACTCACGCGTGCGCTCGACGGCCTGCACATCCTTCGGTTCCTCGACGACACACACCACAGAGGCATCTCGCCGTGTATCGGAACAAATGCGACAGCGGTCCTCGTCGGACACGTTCCCGCATACCGTCGCAAAACTTCACGCCGTCGCGGATCCTTGCCCAAAACACGCAGTAAGCCGATCGAATCTGTGGCGGCTCCACCGAAAGCAAGTGAAACGCGATCCGCTGCGCGCTCTTCGGACCGATACCGGGCAGCTTGCCGAGCTCGTCGATCAGATCCTGGACCGGGCCCTCGAACAAGTCACAGCCCCGGAAGACTCAGGCCGCCCATTCCGCCGGCCAAGGGGCCGAGGCGGTCTTGAGCGAGAATCATCACCTGTTTGGAGGCTTCGGCGATGGCGCCGACGATGAGGTCCTGCAGCGTCTCGATATCGGAGGGATCGACGACCTTCGGGTCGATCGCCACCGCCACCACCTCACCGCTGCCCTTCATGGTGACCTGCACCAGACCGCCGCCGGCCTGGCCGTGCACCTCGGAATTGGCCAGCGCTTGCTGCGCCTCCATCAACTGCTGCTGCACCTGCTGCGCCTGAGCGAGGAGTGCCGACATGTCTGGCGTGCCTCCGGGTTGCATGACAGTCCCCTTGCGTATTGGTCTCGACTTGGTTGCGCTCATCCACGTGCGGCGGGTTGAGCTTTCAGCGTAGTCGCCGAGCGGGCTACGGTGGCGCCCGTGCCTGCCTGCCTGCGTGTCGGGGCCGCGATCGCCGCGGCTCTGCTAGTTGCCGCGTCGACGCCTTTCAACCCCGCATCCGCCGCGCCCGCCAACATCGCCGGCATGATCGTGTTCCTCGATCCCGGCCACAACGGCGCCAACGACGCCTCTATCAGCAAGCAGGTGCCCACCGGCCGCGGCGGCACGAAAGACTGCCAGGCCAGCGGCACCTCCACCGACGACGGCTATCCCGAACACACCTTCACCTGGGACACCACCCTGCGGATCCGGCAGGAGCTGACCGCGCTCGGTGTGCGGACGGCGATGTCTCGCGGCGATGACACCACCCTCGGCCCGTGCGTCGACGAACGCGCGAACATGGCCAACACGCTGCACCCCAATGCCATCGTCAGCATCCACGGCGACGGCGGCCCACCCACCGGCCGCGGCTTCCACGTCCTCTACTCGTCGCCGCCGCTCAACCAGGCCCAGTCAGGCCCGTCGATCCAGTTCGCACAGGTCATGCGTGACCAGCTCGCCGCGTCGGGTTTCGTCCCGTCCACCTACACCGGCTCGAACGGCCTCGATCCCCGGTCTGACATCGCGGGTCTGAACCTCGCGCAATACCCGTCGATCCTTGTCGAATGCGGCAACATGAAGAACCCGGTCGACTCCGGCCTGATGAAGACCCCTGAGGGACGGCAGAAGTACGCCGACGCTGTCGTCCGCGGCATCGCCGGCTTCCTTGGGGCCCAGCCGCGCTAGCCCTTCTCGACTTCGGTCTTGAGGTTGCCCAGCACCTCGGCCTGGATCTTGCGCAAGCCGAGCGGCGCGAAAGTCTTCTCGAAGAAGCCCCCGATGCCGCCTGCGCCCTGCCACGACGTCTTGACCGTGACGGAGGATCCCGGGCCTGCCGGCGCGACGGTCCAGTTGGTGATCATCGACGAGTTCGCGTCCTTCTCGATGACGGTGTGGCCTGCCACATCGACGTTGGCCTTCACTTCGCGCACCCGCGACTTGGTCGCCTGCAGCTTCCAGGTGGCGACGGTGCCTGCGCCCTGCCCGCCCTCGAGCACCTGGTAGGCGCTGTATTGCGGGGACAGAATCTTCGGTCGCACGGTCTGGTAATCCGCCACCGCCGCCAACACGCGTTCCGGCGGGGCGTCAATCAAGACGGTGCTGGACGCGCTGACCTGTCCCATGAGGTGGCTCTCCTGTCGTGTCGGTGCGGTCGCATCGGTTGCGGCCGCGGACTAGCGTATATGTGTGTCTGTTGAGGGGACTGACGCACGTACTGCGCACGCTGCGGGCGTGCAGCGGCTACTAGCGAGCTATCGGGCGATACCCGCGAACGCGACTGTCCGACTCGCAAAACCCACGTCGAACCTGTTCAGGGCGCGCGCCAAGATCAAGGGCAAAGGCCTTGACGTCTCGGGGCTGACGGGCGTGGTCGCCGTCGACCCCGATGCGCGCACCGCCGACGTCGCAGGCATGTGCACCTATGAGGACCTCGTCGCGGCCACCTTGCCCTACGGGCTCGCGCCGCTGGTGGTGCCGCAGCTGAAGACCATCACGCTGGGAGGGGCCGTCACGGGGCTCGGCATCGAGTCGACGTCGTTCCGCAACGGCCTGCCGCATGAGTCGGTGCTGGAGATGGACATCTTGACCGGCACGGGCGACGTCGTCACCGCGTCGCCCGATCAGCATGCCGACCTGTATCGCGCCTTCCCGAATTCCTATGGGACGCTGGGCTATTCGGTTCGGCTGAAGATCGAGCTGGAATCCGTCAAACCGTTCGTCGCGCTGCGTCATGTGAGGTTCCACTCGGTGGAAGGCCTGGTCGCGGCCATGGACCGCGTCATCGAGACCGGTGGCCACGACGGCGTCCCCGTCGATTACGTCGACGGCGTGGTGTTCAGCGCCACAGAAGGCTACTTAACTGTGGGCATTCAAACGAATACACCCGGTCCGGTCAGCGATTACACCGGCCAGCAGATCTATTACCGCTCCATTCAGCACCCCGACGGCGAGAAGCACGACCGGCTCACCATTCACGACTACCTGTGGCGATGGGACACCGACTGGTTCTGGTGCTCGCGGGCGTTCGGCGCGCAGGATCCGCGGATCCGCAGGCTCTGGCCGCGGCGCTACCGGCGAAGCAGCTTCTACTGGAAGCTGATCGGCTACGACCAGCGGTTCAACATCGCCGATCGCATCGAGAAGCGCAACGGCCGGCCGCCACGGGAGCGTGTCGTGCAGGACGTCGAGGTCCCGATCGAGCGCTGCGCCGAGTTCCTCGGCTGGTTCCTGGACAACGTGCCCATCGAACCGATCTGGCTATGTCCGCTGCGGCTACGGGAGGACGGCAACTGGCCCCTCTACCCGATCAGCCCGCACCACACGTACGTCAACGTCGGCTTTTGGTCATCTGTGCCTGTCGGGCCGACCGATGGGTATACCAACAAGATGATCGAACACCAGGTGAGCAAACTTGACGGGCACAAGTCGCTCTACTCGGACGCGTACTACTCGCCAGACGATTTCGACGAACTCTACGGCGGGGAAACCTACAAGACCGTAAAGAAGACCTACGACCCCGACTCACGGCTGTTAGATCTATATGCGAAGGCGGTGCAAAGACGATGACGACAATCAAAGATCAGATGAGCGCGCCGGCCAGGAGACTCACGCTGGCCGAGATCCTCGAGATTTTCGCGGCGGGCCAACTTCCGCTGAAGTTCACTGCCTACGACGGCAGCTCGGCCGGGCCTGAGGACGCCCAGATCGGGCTGGATCTGCGCACCCCGCGTGGCACCACCTACCTGGCGACCGCGCCCGGTGAACTGGGCTTGGCCCGCGCATACGTGTCGGGCGACGTCGAACCGCACGGCGTGCATCCCGGCGACCCCTACGATTTACTCAAGGCGCTGGCCGACAAGATGGACTTCAAGCGTCCGCCTGCGCGGGTGCTGGCCAATATCGTCCGGTCGATCGGCTTCGAGCACCTCATGCCGATCGCGCCGCCGCCGCAGGAGGCGTTGCCGCGCTGGCGTCGCATCGCAGAAGGCTTGCGGCACAGCCGAACCCGCGACGCCGAGGCCATCCACCACCACTACGATGTGTCAAACAAGTTCTACGAGTGGGTACTCGGCCCGTCGATGACCTACACGTGCGCCTGCTATCTCCAACCCGGACGAGACGCTGGAAGAGGCGCAGGAGAACAAGTACCGGCTGGTGTTCGAGAAGCTACGGCTGCAGCCGGGCGATCGACTGCTCGACGTCGGTTGCGGCTGGGGCGGCATGGTCCGCTACGCGGCCCGCCACGGTGTGAAGGCCATCGGCGTCACGCTCTCGAAGGCGCAGGCCGAGTGGGCCCAGAAGGCGATCGCCGAGCAGGGGTTGTCCGACCTGGCCGAGGTTCGGCACTGCGACTACCGCGACGTGCGCGAGTCGGGCTTCGATGCGGTTTCCTCGATCGGGCTGACGGAACACATTGGCGTGCATAACTATCCGTCGTACTTCCGTTTCCTCAAGTCGAAGATGCGCACGGGCGCGCTTCTGCTCAACCACTGCATCACCCGCCCAGACAACCGGACCGGGCCCAGCGCGGGTGGATTCATTGATCGCTACGTCTTCCCCGACGGCGAGCTCACCGGCTCAGGGCGCATCATCACCGAGGCGCAGGACATCGGGCTCGAAGTCGTGCACGAGGAGAACCTTCGCCAGCACTACGCGTTGACGCTGCGCGACTGGTGCGCCAATCTAGTCGAGCACTGGGACGAGGCCGTCGAAGAGGTCGGGTTGCCCACCGCAAAGGTGTGGGGCCTGTACATGGCAGGCTCGCGGCTGGGCTTTGAGACCAATGTCGTGCAGTTACACCAGGTTCTGGCGGTCAAACTGGATTCGCACGGTGGCGACAGCGGTCTGCCCCTGCGGCCGTGGTGGACGGCCTAGCTTCCGTCGATGCGACGGGCGCCGAGCTCGCTCTGCAGTAGCTCAAGGGCGGCTTCCTCCGGGTCCCGCCGCGGTGCCTCGGAGGTGCCGTTGCCAGCCTCGGCCAGCATGTCCTCCTCATCGTCGTCGCGCTGAGGCGGAGCCGGGGCGACGCTCTCCGGTTCGGGCGCGGCCTCGGGCGCCGCGGGTCCGGCTTCGCACCGGATCTTCCAGTCCACCCCGAGCGCGTCCTTGAGCGCATCCCGGATGACATCGGAATTGCGTTGTTCCACAAGCCGTTTGGCCAGTGGCGCCGACTCGTGGCTGAGCACCAGCGTATCACCGTCGACGGCCCGCACGATCGCGCCTGCCAGCATCACTTCGGTGGTGCGGCTGCGCTCACGGACCTTGTCCCGCACCGTGGTCCACATGCTGCGCACCGCGGCCGCGTTGGGCTCGCCACCCACAGGCGGCGCAGTCGGCGCGGGCGCCTCGACAACGGGGTCCGACGGGGGCTGCACAGGCGGCGGCGATGGCGGCGGCTCTGGCGTGGGTTCGGGTTCGGGTTCGACCTTGGCGGCAGGCGGCGGCGATGGCGGCGGCTCTGGCGTGGGTTCGGGTTCGGGTTCGACCTTGGCGGCAGGCGGCGGCTCGGGCGCTGGTTCCGGTACGTCCTTGGGCGCAGGCGCCTCCGGCGCGGGTTCGGGTGCCTTGCTCTTGCGGGCGTATTGCTTCGCAGGCGCGGCAGGCGCCGACGCTGCGGCCTCACCCGCCGGGATGGACATGTCCAGCCGGGTTTCGATGCGCTCGACACGTTGCAGCAGCGCCGATTCGGTGTCGCTGGCCGACGGCAGCAGCAGCCGCGCGCACACCACCTCGAGCAGCAGCCGCGGCGCGGTGGCGCCCCGCATCTCCCCCAGCCCTGCGTGCACCACCTCGGCGTATCGGGTCAAGGTCGCGATACCGACCCGGGTGGCCTGGTCGCGCATTCGCTCCAGCACGTCCTCCGGCCCGTCGACCACCCCGCGGGCCGCCGCATCGGGCACCGACTGCAGCACGATCAGATCGCGGAAGCGGTCCAGCAGATCGGTGGCGAAGCGTCGCGGATCGTGGCCGGCATCGATCACCGCCTCGACGGCGCCGAACACCGCCGCGGCGTCCCCTGCGGCGAGCGCGTCCACCGCGTCGTCGATCAGCGCTACATCCGTCGCGCCAAGCAACGCCAACGCCCGCCGGTACTCCACCCGGTTTGCGTCGGCACCGGCCAGCAGCTGATCCAGCACCGACAGCGTGTCGCGTGGCGAGCCGCCACCGGCGCGGATCACCAGCGGATACACCGCGTCGTCAACGGTGACGTCCTCCTGTGTGCAAATGCGTTCCAGCAGCGATCGCATGGTCCGCGGCGCCAGCAGCCGGAACGGGTAATGATGCGTGCGCGACCGGATGGTGGGCAGCACCTTCTCAGGCTCTGTCGTCGCGAACACGAAGATCAGGTGCTCGGGAGGTTCCTCGACGATCTTGAGCAGCGCGTTGAAACCGGCCGTCGTGACCATGTGCGCTTCGTCGACGATGAAGATGCGGTAGCGCGACTGCGCGGGGGCGTAGAACGCGCGGTCACGTAGCTCGCGGGTGTCGTCGACGCCGCCGTGGCTTGCCGCATCGAGCTCGACGACGTCGACGCTGCCCGGTCCGTTTGGCGCCAGGGCGACGCAGGAGTCGCACACGCCGCAGGGTGTCGGAGTCGGGCCCTGTTCACAGTTCAGCGAGCGCGCCAGGATGCGCGCCGACGACGTCTTCCCGCAGCCCCTCGGCCCGGAGAACAGGTAGGCGTGGTTGATGCGGCCCGCCGCCAGTGCCGTGGACAGCGGTTCGGTGACGTGCTCTTGGCCAACTACTTCGGCGAAGGTTGCCGGTCGGTACTTGCGGTAGAGCGCCACGCTCAGCAGGCTACCGAGACGGTGTGACGACTGGACACGTCAGCTCTTCAGCAGGGACTCGGTCGCCGAGAGCAGCGCACAGGTGGCCAGGCCGTCGATCGCGTCCCGCAGCTCCGGGAGCCCGGGGAACGACGGCGCAATCCGGATGTTCTTGTCCTCCGGGTCTTTTCGGTACGGGAATGCCGAGCCCGCCTCGGTGACGGCGATGCCTGCGTCCTTGGCCAGCGCGACCGTGCGCTTGGCGGTGCCCGGCAACACGTCGAGGCTGACGAAGTAGCCACCCTTGGGGTCGGTCCACGATGCGACCTTCGACTCGCCGAGGCGGTCCTCGAGGATCTCCTGCACCAGCGCGAACTTGGGCGCCAGTATGTGCTGGTGGCGCTGCATCTGCAGGCGCACGCCGTCGGCGTCGCCGAAGAACCTCAGGTGCCGCAGCTGGTTCACCTTGTCAGGGCCGATAGATTTCTTGCCCGCGTACTGCAGATACCAGGCGATGTTGCCCAGCGAGCCGCCGAAGAAGCTGACTCCCGCGCCCGCGAAGGTGATCTTCGACGTCGACGAAAAGACCAGCGGCCGGTTCGGGTTGCCCGCCGCCTCGGCGAGGCCCAGCACATCGACCTGCTGCACGAAGTCGTGCGTGAGAGTGTGCACGGGGTAGGCGTTGTCCCAGATCAGCCGGAAATCGTTTGCCGCCGTCCGCATTTGGACGAGTCGACGTACGGTGTCCCACGGAGTACGTGACACCGGTGGGGTTCGAGTACACCGGCACGCACCACATGCCCTTGATCGCCGGGTCTGCGGCGACGAGCTCCTCGATGAGGTCGACGTCAGGGCCGTCCTCGCGCATCGGCACGGTGATCATCTCGATGCCGAGGGTCTCTGTGATCGCGAAGTGCCGGTCGTAGCCGGGCGACGGGCAGAGGAACTTGACGGCGGGCTCCTGCGATCCACGGCCGCGTGGAGTCCACGCCGCCGTGCAGCATCGAGAACACCACGACGTCGTGCATGAACTCGAGGCTGGCGTTGTTGCCAGCGATGCAGGTTGGGCACCGGGATGCCGAGCAGCTCGCCGAAGATGGCCCGCAGCTCGGGCAGGCCGTGAAGGCCGCCGTAATTGCGGGTGTCGGTGCCCTCGCCATCCCGGTAGTCCTCGCCGGGAAGGCTCAGCAGCGCATTGGAGAGATCAAGCTGGGCCGGCGACGGCTTACCGCGGGTCAGGTCGAGCTTGAGGCCCTTGGCCTGCAAGCTCGGCGTAGTTGTGCTTCTGCTGCTCGTGCTGTGCCTGCAGTTCGTCACGGCCGAGGGATTGAAACGACACCGCGCGCCTTCCACCAACGTCAGTACTCCGGGAAAGTAGGGGACCCCGCGCACCCGCCAGAGCCCATTGACCCTTGCTGCCTTCCGGCCCTGGGGGAGTTCACAGGATAGACGCCGCGCGGGGTCCACGGGCGAGTCTAATACCCGCGGGCTGCCAGGACGAGTGACTCGACGGGCGCATCAGCCAGGTCGGCTACCATGGCCCGCGGAGGATTCGCCTAGTGGCCTATGGCGCTCGCCTGGAACGCGGGTTGGGTTAATAGCCCTCAGGGGTTCAAATCCCCTATCCTCCGCACTCGGTCCGGAGTGCGTCCAGCTGGCCGACAGCCTGGTCGCGACCCGGCCCACCAGTAATGAGGAGGGGTATGGGCCGCACTGTTGCGGTGGTTTGGCACGCGTCGTTTTCTATCGCCGCCGGTGTCCTCTACTTCTTCTTCGTCCTGCCGCGCTGGCCCGAGCTGCTCGGCGACACCTCCCACACCCTGGGCACCGCGCTGCGCATCGTCACCGGCGCCCTGATCGGCCTGGCCGCGCTGCCGGTGGTGTTCACACTGCTGCGCACCCGCAGGCCGGAGTTCGGAACCCCGCAGCTGGCCCTGAGACTGCGCACATCGTCGATCGCGCTTCATGTGCTTGCCGGCGTGGTGATCGTTGGCACGGCGATCAGCGAGTTCTGGTTGACCGTCGACAGCGCAGGCCAGTGGTTGTTCGGCATTTACGGAGCGGCCGCAGCGATCGCCCTGCTCGGCATCTTCGCGTTCTACCTGGCCTTCGCGGCCGAGCTGCCACCGCCTCCGCCCAAACCGCTCAAGGCCAAGAAGGCCAAGCAGGGTCGCCGCGGTCGGCGCAAGGCCGCCGAAGACGCCGAAGACGCAGGCGAAGACGTGGCCGACGACGCGGACGCGGAGCCTACGGAGGACGCGACCGAAGAGGGCTCGGAGTCCGAATCCGACGAGAAGCCCGCCGAGGTTACCGCTGAAGCCGAGGAGCCGGAGTCGACGGCCGACGACCGGAGCCGGCGGCTGAGGAAGACAAGGCCGCCGAGGACGAGGCATCTGAAGCAGGCGAACCCGAGTCGACCAACGGCAGGCTGCGCAATCGCAGGCGCAGGCGCTTACGCGGCGGCGTCGCCGTCGAGGACTAGCGTCTGCGCGGCCTAAAGCCATGAGAAAGCGTTGGACGTGGCCACTTGTCGTGCTACTCGGAGCTGGCACTGATGGGCTGCCACTTCGACGAACCGGCGCGCGCCGATGCGCCCGCATTCAACCTGAATGAAGCGTTCACCTTGGCGGCGGTCAGGAGGGTTTGAACGCGAGCGAGAAACTTCGAGTTCGGTTCGCAGACGTGCTGGAGGACTCGCGCTGTCCAACGCAGGTGGAATGTTTTTGGACGGGCCAGGCCCGTATTGCCGTTGCCGTGCAGCCCGAGGGCATCGGACCGACGACCATCGAGTTCAACGCCAATCCCGCGCCCGGTCAGACCGTCAAGGTCGCGGACGTCGGTCAGTACGCCATTGAGTTGCAGTACCTTGACCCGTACCCGCAGACGCATGACGGCCCCATCCCGTTCGAGGATTACCGCGCAACGTTAGTGGTCCGCAAGCGTTAGTGGCGCGCGAATTCTTCAGTTGTGTCATTCGTTTCGGCCATCCGACTGACGGTTGAGAGCTCGAGCCACGCCTGGATCAGCCGCACCGCAGCGCCGATGTTGCCGACCTGGCAGTGGTTGCTCGCCTGCTCGGCTGCCGTGAACGTGCGGGTGGTGACCGATCGTGCGCTGACGAGGTTGGCCGCCTGGCGCCGCAACTGTTTCAGCGGCACGTAGTGGTCGTCGGCACCGGCGAGCAGCAGGACATCCGCGGTGACCCGCTGCGAAATGTGCCGCGTAGTGAGTTTGGTCGTCGACCGCAGGAAGTCGTAGGCCGTCGGGGTGCCGGTGACATGCATACCCTGCTGCAGTCCCCATGCGGCGACAGGCTTGCGGGCGATGGCGCGGCGCGCGATCGCATTCACGATCCCCTTGGCGCGCAAGGCTATTAGCGCGCGCAGCACCGGTGTTACCCCGCGCCCGATCTGCCCGGACACGACCTCGAAGAAGTCGTCGAGTATGTCCATGCTCACGACTCGGGTGATCCGTGGCTCGAAGGCGGCAGCCCGGATAACGAGTCCGCCGCCAAGCGATTCGCCGATCACCGTCACGTCGGTGAGTTGGTAGTGATCGAGCACCGCGCTCACCGGCCGCTCCCACTTCGCAGTAAGCGCGAGACCGTGATCCTCCAGGGGACTGCCTTGGCCAGGCCCCTCGAACACGATGACCCGGTGGCCCGCGTCCACCATCGTGGCGAGCATCGGCAGGAACTCCTCGATGTAGCTGTCGAATCCCCCGAAAATTACTATGGTGCTTCCGGTTTCAGCGTCCGGATGGAGGTCGAGAGCCGGTAGTGCCGAACCGGCATAGGGCACCTCCTCGGGGCAGACGTCGTACAGCGTCCGCATGGTCTGCACGAAGCGAGTTCTGGCACCGAGCTTGCGCGGATCGTCAGGGCGCATGAAGAATTCCGCCGCCCGGTCGTAGTAGGCGGCCGCCAATTGGCGGTCCGCCTCCCGGGCGGCCTCGGCCAGGCCCAGGAAACCGTCGATCCATTCGGGATAGGTCTCGCAGCGGGCCGCCAGTCCAGTGACCTCGGGGATCGCCGACGGGCCGAGCCACTGCACCCATCGGTTGCATTGGAAGTTCACGCTCACGTCGACGTGGAAGTGGTGATAGCCGACGGCGGGTGAGGTGCCCGTGCAGTCGAGGCGTGGCGCTGACGGATGCATGGCGTTCTCCTATCGCAAGTTTACTTGCGATAGATCATGCACCTCCTTGCGCCCTATTGCAAGTGTACTTGCGATAAGCTTCTGGCGATGAACGCCCCCGTATCCCACCGGCGCGGTGAACACGTCCGCCACACCGTGCTGGCCGCGGCCTTCGATGAGCTCGCCGAGAACGGCGCAGGCGCCGCGACCATCGCAGGCGTCGCCCGGCGATCGGGCGTCCACGAGACGACGATTTACCGGCGATGGGTCACAAAAGAGAAGCTGTTCATCGAGGCCATGCTGAGCACCAGCGCCGAGGAGATACCAACACCGGACACCGGCTCCATCCGTGGAGACTTGCTGGCGGTGGTGCAGGCGGTGATCGCCTATCTGACATCTCCGGTCGGCGGCGCGGCGTTGCACGTCGCAGTGTCATTGACCATCGACGATAACCAGATCGCTCGCCAGGCATTTTGGCTAGGCAGACTCAACGCATTGCGGCCGGTCGTCGAGCGGGGTATCGCCCGTGGCGAGCTGCGGCCCGATACCGACGCCGGCCTGCTCCTGGAGGCGCTGGTAGCACCGGTGCACAACAGGCTTCTGCTCATCGGCGAGACCGTCGACGAGCAGTTCGGCGAGCGCATCGTCGACCTCCTCCTAATGGGTGCTGTGCGCCCACGGTGATATAGCTGCTCAGAGTTCGGGCACTATAGGCAGATGCGCACCCCCCGTTTGCGCCATCCGATGGCCACGCTGCTGATCGCGTTCGCCGCGATCCTGGCCCTGGTCGCACCAGCAACCGCGATGGCCGCCCCCGCCGATACGGAGGAGGCGGCCGCGGTGGTCGCCCCTGCCGTTGTCCAGATCACCACCAAGATCGACTACCAGCAGGCCATCGGAACCGGGACCGGCACAGTCATCGATCCCAGCGGCGTGGTGCTGACGAACTACCACGTAGTCGCGGGTGCCAACACGGTCACCGGCACCGTCGGCGGGAGCGACTACCCGGCCGATCTCGTCGGCTATGACCGCAAGGACGACATCGCGGTGCTACAGCTGCGCGGCGCAGGCGGGCTGCCGTCGGCCCCTATCGGAGATTCCGCACAGGTTGTGGTTGGCGAGCCGACCGTCGGTCTCGGCAACGCTCACGGCGTCGGCGCTCCTCTCACCCACGAGACAGGTCCGGTGTCCGCACTGAATCGGACCGTCAACGCCGAAGACTCGTTGACGGGCAGCTCGGAGGAGGTCACCGGGCTGATCGAGGTTGCGGCCCCCGTGCGGCCGGGCGACTCCGGCGGGCCTTTGGTGAACAGCTCGGGACGGGTCATCGGCGTGGTAACCGCGGCATCGGTGAACTTCCAAATGGGCCCTGCCGGAAAGGGTTTCGCGATACCCATCAATGACGCGATGGCCGTTGCAGGCCAGATCCGGTCCGGCGCGCAGTCCGGTAGTGTGCACATCGGCCAGCCAGTGCTGCTCGGCGTGGGTGTCAGCACCGCGCCGCGAAACGAGCCGGGAATCATCGTGCGCGACGTGATGCGCGGCGGCCCGGCGGCCCAGGCAGGGATCGCCATCGGCGACGTAATCACGGCGCTCGACGGAACCTCATTGGACTCGGCCACCACGCTGACCTACGTGCTGGACAGGCACTACCCCGGCGACGTCATCGACGTGACGTGGATCGACCGCAGCGGCCAGCAGCGCACCGGCAAGGCGGCCCTGGTTTCCGGCCCCTGAGTTGCGCTAGAGGCCTCGACTCTTTCGGGGCCGCCACCCTATGCTGAGCGAGTGCACAACACCGCTCAGTACCGGGTCGTCCAGTGGACGACGGGAAACGTTGGAAAGAGTTCCGTGGCGGCCATCGCTGCCAATCCCACACTCGACCTCGTTGGCTGTTACGCCTGGTCGAAGGACAAGGCAGGCCAGGACGTCGGCGAGCTAGCGGGTATCGCGCCGCTGGGTGTCGAGACCACCAATGACGTCGACGCGCTTCTTGCGCTCAAACCCGACGTCGTCGTCTACAACCCGATGTGGATCGACGTCGACGAACTCGCACGCATCCTCGAGGCGGGCGTCAACGTCGTCTCCTCCGCCTCGTTCATCACGGGCCACAACCTTGGCGAAGGCCGCGACCGGATCCAGGCGGCTTGCGAGAAGGGCGGCTCAACGATGTTCGGTTCCGGGGTCAGTCCGGGCTTCGCCGAACTGCTGGCCATCGTCGCCGCGACAGGCTGCGCCCGGGTCGACAAGGTCAGCATCGCCGAGGCCTCCGACACCACCTTCTACGACTCCCCCGATACCGAAAGACCGTGTGGCTTCGGCATGCCCATCGACGACCCCAACCTTGCGCCGATGATGTCGCAGGGAACGGCGATCTTCGCCGAGGCGGTGCGTCTGGTCGCAGACTCGTTGGGCGTCGAACTCGACGAGATCGTCTGCGAGGCGGAATACGCACAGACCACCGAGGACGTCGAGATGGCCTCGTGGACTATCCAGGCCGGTTGTGTGGCAGGTGTTTTCGCCAGCTGGCAGGGACGTGTCGGCGGCAAGACCGTCGTCGACCTCAATGTGCGGTGGCGCAAAGGCCAGACGCTGGATCCCGACTGGAAGGTCGAAGGCGACCCCTGGACGATCACGATCGACGGCCTGCCGACGGTGAAGATGCAAGTCGGCTTTCTGCCGCCGCCGGATTTCATCGAGACAGCCAAGACAATTGAAGACTTCATGGGGCTCGGCCACATCATCACCGCGATGCCGCCGATCCACGCGATCCCCGCCGTCGTCGCCGCGGCGCCGGGCATCGTCACATACACCGAGCTGCCGCTGACACTTCCCAGAGGTGTGGTGCCCGCGATCTAGCGGCGTCCGGCGAACCGCTTCTTGGGCGCTTGCTCACTGGACTGGCGATACCGGGCGCCGTACCTCGGCACCGCGAGGGCGCCTGCGTGCCGCGCGGCGGTGATCGCGTTGCGCATCGGCCGGGCCAGTCCGGCGAACGAGGCCATGTCGAGCACCATCGGTGTCAGCAACCGGTTGTGGATGAACGCGAAAGCGCTGCCCGACTGTGGGTCAGCCCACCCGAGGGTGCCGCCGAGGCCGATGTGGCCAAAACCCTTGAGCAGCCCTGGAATCGGTGACTCGTGATAGCCGAGGTGAAACGGCATGGGCACGCCGATGTTCAGGTCCGGCCACGGCTTGGGGTTTCCAATCAAGCCCTGCGCCAGCTCTTCTGACAAGAACTGGGTGTCGTCGATCTTGCCGCCGTTGGCGATGGCGGCGTACATCTTGGCAAGGCCGCGGGCTGTGACGACCCCGTTGGCGGCCGGCACCTCACCGTCCAGGAACGGAATATCGCCCTGCACAAAGGATTTGATACCGGGGAAGAACATCGCCCCGAGCGCGCCGGACAGTGGCAGGCCTGCCACCTTCGGCGCGACGAGGTTGAAGACCGGGTTGCCGCGCGTGCTCTGCGGGGCGAGGATCTGTGCGACCCTGGTCGGTGAGCCCGCAGGCGGCCGACCCAGGTGCAGTCCGTCGGTGTCGAGCGGACGGGCCACCTCCTCGCGGATCAACTCCCGCATACCCTGACCCGTCATCGCACGGGTCAGGCCCGACAGAATCCACCCGTATGTCAGAGCGTGGTAGGCGGGCCATCCACGCAGATGATCGACCGAGGCAGCGGCCAACCGCTCCTCCATCAACTCGTGGTCCAGCAGGTCGTCCTTGCTGACCCCCTTCAGGTGCGAGAGCCCGGCGCGGTGCCGCAGCACGTCGCGAACGGTGATCGTGTCCTTGCCGTTGGCGCCAAACTCGGGCCAGTAGGTCGCGACGGGCTCGTCGTAGGACAGCAGGCCCCGATCGACGAGGCGGTGAATGACGGTCGCCGCCACACCTTTTGTCGCGGAGAACACCATCGCGCCGGTGTCGACGGTCCATGGCTCTTCTCCCGCACGGTCCGACCACCCCGTCCAAACGTCGACGACCGGTCGCCCGTCGATGTACACCGAGAGCGCGCCACCGCCGAACCGTCGGCCAGGGAACAGGCCCGCGAATACGCGGACGACGTTGGAGAACCGCGAATCGGCGGCACCCTGCACACCGCGGGGCAGGCCTTCTTCGGCGCGAAGCAGCGACGCCCTTGTCATACCGCTAACAATGCTTCGAGCGCGCGGTCGCGCGTGCGAAATCGCAATATTCAGCCGATCACCTGCAGGACCACCGCCTGTAGCTGCGCGGCAGGCGGGCCCTCGAGCACGACGTCCTTGAAGATCTTCGCCTGACTGCCCTCGACGGTGAACTCACCGGGCTGCGGCTGGTCGCCACCCCGCACCTCGTACTTGACCGTGAACGGGGTCGTCGGCAAGGGGTGGAAGCCAATGTATTTCGGCTCGATCGTGTACTTGTACGCACACCCGGGACCAGGATCACATTTCTGCTCGGTGACGACCACCTTGACGGTGAACTCCTTCGGCGTGGGCACCGAGGGTGACGGCGGGGGAGGCGTGAATCGTGAAGTCGTGGTTGGCAGCGCCCCAGGCTTAGTGCGGTCGCCGAAGATCAGCATGGACGCCACGCCGACGCCACCTGCGAGCATCGCAAGGATCGCCAGCGCCGCGAGCGGCCTGCGAAGGCTCTGCATCTACTCCCCTGTCAGCCAAGGCACCCGTACCCAGAAATCTACTGGGACCCTGCCTGCGGCGATTGAATTACATGATTCGGCATTCACTGGCGGGGCCTGTGTTCAGCTGAACTGATTGTTGTCTTAGCCGTTCACCGGATTACCGTCGTCATCCCAGTTCGCAGCCACCTTCTTGCTGGGCTGAACGCGAGGCGGTTCGCCAGGCATCTTCGGATAGCTGGGTGGATATGGCAGGTCGGCCAGACCGCGTTCCTCGTCGGCCTCGACCATCTGCAGCAGCGGCTCGAGCGACTGGGCCGTCGAATCGATGGCGGCCCATGGATCATCCCGACCCGCGACCAGTTTCGGCACCGTGGCGATCGTGTAGTCGTCGGGGTCGGCGTCGCGCAGTTCCTCCCACGTGAGCGGCGTCGACACCGTGGCGATCGGGGTTTTGCGCGCCGAGTACGCCGAGGCGAACGTGCGGTCGCGGGCGTTTTGGTTGTAGTCGATGAACAGCCGCTCGCCGCGCTCCTCCTTCCACCACGACGTCGTCACCGCATCGGGAGCCCGCCGCTCGACCTCGCGGGCCAGCGCGATGCCGGCGCGCCGCACCGCGATGAAGTCCCAGTCCGGCTTGATCCGCAGGAACACGTGCACTCCACGGCCGCCGGAGGTCTTCGGATAGCCGACAAGGCCGAGTTCGTCCAGGATCGGCTTGAGCACGTCGACGGCGATCGTGCTCGCCTCCCTGAAACCAGTGCCCGGCTGCGGGTCCAGATCGATGCGCAATTCGTCTGGATGCTCGGTATCGGGGCAGCGCACCTGCCACGGATGCAGAGTGATGGTGCCCATCTGCGCCGCCCACACGATGGCGGAGGGGTGCGTCACCTTCAGCGCATCAGCGGTTCGGCCGGATGGAAACGACACGAGGCACGTCTCCAGATAATCGGGATGCTTCTGGGGGACGCGCTTTTGGTAGATCTCCTCGCCGTCGATCCCGTCGGGAAAGCGCTGCAAATGCGTTGGGCGATCTCGCAATGCGGGCAGCATCGGCCCGGATCCGACGGCGAGGTAGTACTCGACGAGCTTGCGTTTCGTGCCGTCTGAGCCGAGCTTCGGGAAGTAGATCTTGTCTGGGTTGGTCAGTCGGACCTTGATTCCGTCGACATCGAGTTCTTCTGCGGGCGTTGCCATTTCAGGACTCCAGTACGTCGTACAGGTCGTAGTTCACCGGGGCATCGAGTTGGTCGAAGGTGCAGCTCTGTGGATCTCGGTCAGGCCGCCATCGGAGGAACTTCACGGCGTGCCGGAACCGTTGACCGTGCACCGTGTTGCCCTCCATCTGGTCGTAGGCCACCTCGCACACTTTCTCGGGGCGCACCGGTATCCAGCGCTTGTCGGCCGCCGAATTCCACCGACTTGGCTCGCCGTCGTGGACCTCGTCACCGTTGCGCAACGGCTCGAGGTCGGCGAGCAGCTTGACCCGGTCCTTGGCGGTGAACGACGCGGCGCCCCCGACCATCTGCAGTTCGCCGTCCGCGCGGTGAAGTCCGAGCAGGATCGACCCGACGCCCTCGCCGCTCTTGTGGATCCGGTACCCGATGGCCACGCAGTCGGCGTCGCGGGCGTGCTTGACCTTGACCATTTCCCGCTTGCCGGGCAGATAGGGTCCGTCCAGCCTCTTGGCGATCACCCCGTCAAGGCCTGCACCCTCGAATGTGTCCAGCCACTGCGCACCTTGTCCGGGGTCCTCTGTGGTGCGGGTGACATGGCACCACAGTTTCTCGTTCACGGAGCCGGACAGCGCTTCGCGTCGAACCCGGAACGGCTCCCTCAGTAGCGAGGAGTCGCCGGTGGCCAGCGCGTCGAAGCCGATGAAATGCGCGGGCGTCTGTTCGGCGAGCATCTTGACCCTGCTGGCAGCGGGATGGATGCGCTGCGACAGCGACTCCCAGTCCAGTCGCATGCGGCCGCCGATCTCCCGCGGGACGACGATTTCCCCGTCGAGGACGCAACGCGGTGCCAGCTCGTCGCGAAGGGCTTCCTCGAGTTCCGGGAAGTAGCGGCCGAGTTCCTTGCCGCTGCGTGACTGCATGACGACGTTGTCGCCGTCACGGAACACCAGCGCGCGAAAGCCGTCCCACTTCGGCTCGTAGGACCACACCCCTACTTCGGGGGGCACCTTGGCCTGGGCCTTGGCCAGCATCGGCTCCAACGGTGGCAACACGGGTAGGTCCACGGTTTCCATACTCACGTAGACCTGCGAGCCCGGGCAATGTCATCGACGGGTGAGAATAAGGCCGTGAAGCTGCCCGTGATGCCGCCGGTTTCGCCGATGCTGGCCAAATCGGTTGCGTCGATTCCGGCCGGTGCCTCTTACGAACCCAAATGGGACGGGTTCAGGTCCATCTGCTTCCGCGACCGCGATGAGGTCGAACTGGGCAGCCGCAACGAGCGACCGATGACGCGGTACTTCCCCGAGCTCGTCGCGGCTGTCTTGGTCGAATTGCCCGAGCGTTGCGTGATCGACGGCGAGATCGTCGTCGCCACCGATCACGGCTTGGATTTCGAGGCCCTGCAGCAGCGGATTCATCCGGCCGACTCGCGCGTGCGGATGCTCGCACAGCAGACGCCCGCTTCGTTCATCGCGTTCGATCTCCTTGCGCTCGGCGATGACGACTACACCGGGCGACCGTTCGCCGAGCGCCGCGCCGCCCTCGTCGAAGCGTTGGCCGACTCCGGCCCGTCGATCCACCTCACCCCGGTGACCACCGATCTGCCAACTGCGCAACGATGGTTCTAGGAATTCGAGGGGGCCGGTCTCGACGGGCTGATCGCCAAGCCGCTGACGATCACCTATCAGCCCGACAAGCGCGTGATGTTCAAGATCAAGCACGTGCGCACTGCCGACTGCGTGGTCGCGGGCTACCGCGTACACAAGTCAGGTGACGGCGCGGTTGGGTCACTGCTGCTCGGGCTCTACAAGCGACGACGGCGCGCTCGCCTCGGTCGGCGTCATCGGCGCCTTCCCAATGGCCAAGCGGCGCGAGCTGTTCACCGAATTCCAGTCCCTCGTCTCCACTTTCGACGAGCACCCATGGAACTGGGCTGCCCACATGGTCGGCGAACCGCACTCCGCGGCGAAATGAGGGCTCCCGCTGGAACGCGGGCAAGGATCTGTCGTTCGTGCCGCTGCGACCTGAGCGGGTCGTCGAGGTCCGATACGACCACATGGAAGGCGAAAGGTTCCGTCATACAGCGCAATTCAACCGCTGGCGGCCCGACCGCGAGCCGCGCTCATGCACCTACGAGCAACTCGAGCAGCCGGTCACGCTTCAGCCTCGGCGATATCGTTCCCGGGCTCGGGTCTCGGGCATGAGCCCCACCGGCCGGTTCGCCCCGAGCCCGTCGGCCGACCTGCACATCGGCAACCTGCGTACCGCAGTGCTGGCTTGGCTGTTCGCCCGCTCGACCGGCCGCCGTTTCCTGATTCGCGTCGACGATCTCGACGATCGCACCTTCACCGACATCGCAGCACGTCAACTCGACGACCTCGCCGCCATCGGCGTCACCTCGGACGAGGAACCAGAGTGGCAGACCACACACACCGCCCGGTACGACGCGGCGATCGCGCAACTGGCGGACCGCGGGCTGCTCTACGAATGCTATTGCAGCCGAAAGGATATCGCGCAAGCGCCGAGGGCGCCGCATGCACCACAGGGCGCCTATCCGGGGACATGCCGTGACCTCACCGACGCTGAACGTGAGCGCCGTCGCGCCGAGATCGGCAGGCCACCCGCGCTACGGCTGCGCACCGATACAACCACCCACACGGTCCACGATCTGTTGCACGGTGAGTACACCGGGATCGTCGACGACTTCGTCGTGCGCCGCGGCGACGGGGTGCCTGCCTACAACCTGGCCGTCGTCGTCGACGATGCGGCCCAAGGCGTCGACCAGGTGGTGCGAGGTGACGACCTGCTGTCGTCGTCGCCGCGGCAGGCGCATCTCGCGGGGCTTCTTGGCTATCAGGAGCCGACCTACGCGCATGTCGCGCTGGTGCTCAACGAGGACGGAGCCCGGTTGGCCAAACGCGACGGCGCGATCACCGTCACCGAGGTCGGCCCGCAGCAGGCCGTAGCACAGATCGCCGAATCCCTTGGCTGGCAGGCTAATAACCTCGACGAGATGCTGGCGCAGTTCGACCCGGCGCGCCTGCCGCGCCACCCGTGGATCTACAGGCCGTGAGTCACGCGACCGGTGAGCGGCCCTTCGACGCGCGCTCGGCGGCCGCAAGCAGCTCGTCCCGGAACTGCGGGTGGGCGATCGCCGCCAGCGCCTCACCCCGCTCGCGGACGGTCCTGCCGTCCAGCTCTGCGACGCCGTACTCGGTGATGATCACGTCGACTTGGTGCCGCGGTGTCGTGATGACGGCGCCGGGGCCGAACCACGGCGCGATCCGCGACTGCAATTTGCCGTCCTTCTCGAATGTCGATGGCAGACAGATCAGCGAGCGGTCCGACGCCTCGCCTGCGCTTGTCGGGGCACCGTCGGCGAGAGTGCTTACAGAGGTCAGCCTCTAGGCGCCGAGATCGACGTAAAGGCGTCTTCTAATCGGGCACTTCACGCCCGTTCGTCCGTTTGGGCGGTCAAATCGCGACGTCGAGGCTGGCCAGGCCGCGCAGCGTTAGATTCGGCTTGTAGGCCGGCGCGCCTGCCATCTGGGCCTGCGGGAAACGGGCGGTCACTTTCGACAGCGCGACCGCGGCCTCCAGCCGGGCCAGCGGAGCCCCGAGGCAGAAGTGCGGGCCCTTGCCGAACGCCAGGTGGCGAATGTTCTCGCGGTCCGGGTCGAATTCTTCGGGCCGATCGAACGCAGCACCGTCGTGATGAGCGGCCGCAAGCAGCAAAATCATGATGTCGCCCTTCGGCACGGCGGCGTCACCAATTGTCATGTCGTCGGCGGCAATTCGGCCCATCAACTGCACAGGCGGGTCGTAGCGCAGTGTTTCCTCCACCACCGCGGAAACGCGGTGCGGGGCGGCCGCCAGCGCCGTCCATTGCCGCGGGTTGCGCAGCATCGCCAGAATCGCGTTGGCGACCAGGTTCACCGTCGTCTCATGCCCGGCGACCAATAGCAGGTTGCACGTCGCGACGATCTCGTCCTCGGTGAGCTGATCGCCCGACTCCTCGACATGAATCAGTCCCGACATCAGATCGTCGCGGGGATCGCTGCGCCTGCGCGCGATGAGTTCGCGCAAGTACCCGCGCAGCCACAGGCCTGCCTGCAGCATTTCGTCGAAACTGTCGGGGGCTCGGCCGGTAAAAGAGGTGACCGGATCCAGCGCCGCGGCGAGCAGCGCCGACGCGCGACTGAAATGCGGCTCGTCCTCGATCGGCACGCCGAGCAGCCGACAGATCACCGCGACGGGCAGCGGATAGGCCAGGTCGGCGATCACATCAAAGGAGCCTTGCTCCTCAACCTTGACGAGCAGCGAATCGACCAGCGAGGTGATGTCGGGTTCGAGCGCCTTGACCACCTTCGGCACGAACGCCTTGCTGACGAGCTTGCGCAGCCGGGTGTGGTCGGGTGGATCGAGGAACAGGAATCCCGGGGGACCTATCGGCCTGGCGTCGACCCCCTCGGCGATCTCGCGCTGTGCCGCGGTCGACTTGATTCGATCACTGGCCGCCGATGGATGGCGCAGAACGTCGTCGCAGTCTTGATACGACGAGAACACGTTGAGCGTCATCTCCGGCAGCTGCAGCGGCCCGTGCTCGCGAATCCGGTCATAGGCCGGGTATGGATCCGCCCGGTTCGACGGGTCGAGCAACTGCAGCAGCAATGCCTGCGAATCCGCGGCGATCGTCATCTACTTATTGTGCACGCGTCGAGTAATACTGTCCCAGAACATGCGCGCGAAGTTCGTCGAACTCGCCGGTCCGGATGGCGGCGCGGATCTGGTCGACCAGCCTGATCACGAAGCGTTCGTTGTGGATCGTGCAGAGCGTCGCGGACAACAGCTCCTTCGATTTGAACAGGTGGTGCAGGTAGGCGCGGGTGTAGTGCGCGCAGGTGTAGCAGTCGCACTCGACGGTCGATCGGGGCGAAGTCGCGCCGGTACCTGGCTCCGCTGATGTTGTAGCGACCGGTCGCAGAATAGACCGCGGCGTTGCGTGCGACCCGGGACGGGGACACGCAGTCGAAGGTGTCGGCGCCCGCAGCGACGGCGTCGAACAGATCGTCGGGCTCACTGATGCCGAGCAGGTGGCGGGGTTTGTCCGCGGGCAGCTCGCTACATACCCAGCCGACGATCGTGGCCAGGTTCTGTTTCTCCAGCGCCCCGCCGATGCCGTAGCCGTCGAATCCGCGCCCGTCCTCGTCGACAATCGTGGTCAGCCCCCGCGTCGCCTGCCTGCGTAGATCCTCGTATTGAGCGCCCTGCACGACGCCGAACAGCGCCTGGGCCGGCTTCGACGGATTGGCCGCCCGGCCAAGACGAGTCAGCCTGCGGTGTTCGACCAGGCACCGCACCGCCCAATCGTGGGTGCGCTGCACCGACTCCTCCTGGTAACCGCGGGTGTTGACCAGGGTGGTCAGCTCGTCGAAGGCGAAGATGATATCGGCGCCGAGCTTGTGCTGGATCCCGATCGACACCTCGGGGGTGAAGCGGTGGATGGAGCCGTCGAGATGCGAGCGGAACGTGACGCCGTCGTCGTCGACATGGGCCAGCCGCTCCTTGCCCTCGGCGATGACGTCGTCGGCCTGGACGCGTGAGGTGTCCATCGCCAGCACCTTCTTGAAGCCGGCACCGAGCGAGAGCACCTGGAAACCGCCGCTGTCGGTGAAGGTAGGTCCTTGCCAGTTCATGAACGCGCCCAGACCGCCCGCCTCGTCGACGACGTCGGGGCCGGGCTGCAGATACAGGTGGTAGGCGTTGGCCAGAACAGCCTGTGCGCCAATCTCTTTCATGGTTTCAGGCAGAACGGCCTTGACGGTTGCCTGAGTGCCGACGGCGATGAACGCGGGAGTGTGGATGTCGCCGTGCGGAGTACGGATCATGCCTGCGCGGCCCAACCGTCCCGGCAATTCCGCGTCAACGCTGAAGAAGGGGTCGCCCACGTCGTAGATTCTGCACTGTGAGAATTCGTTGGACCGTCGCCGCCGCGGCGTTGCTGGCCGTCGCGGGTTGTTCCTCGGGTCCGCCGGACTACAAACCGGCGCCGGGCACGCTCGTCGCAGGCACCGCGCAGGTGACCGTCAACGGTCAGAACACCGGGACCACCAAGGCGGTGGAATGCACCCCTGCCGGCTCGCTGACCACGATCACCACCGGCGATCAGACTTCGGGGATCTCCGCGCTGATCTCCAACAAAGACCAGCTCACCACCGAAGCCGTCGGTATCAACAACGTCAGTGGGTTCACCGGCAGCTATAACGCGGGACTCGGCGGCACCGCGAAGGTGACGATGACCGGCCGAACGTATGACATCAGCGGAACCGCCGACGGCTTCAGCACCGACAACCCCAGCTTCCGCACCTCCGGCACTTTCGCCATCAAGGTGTCCTGCTGAGGAATTGCACGATCGCCGCGGCCAGTTCCTCGCCCGCGTCCTCCTGTAGGAAATGCCCCGCGTTCGCGATCACCGGATGGTCGATGCCCTGTGCGCCTCGCATCTGACCCGCGAAGATGCCTGCCATCGCGCCGGTGATGGGATCGCTGTCGCTGAATGCCACCAGCACCGGGGTTGCACTGTCGCTCAACACTTTCCATGCGGTGCGATTAGCGGCCGCGGCAGGATCGTCTGGTGTAGTCGGGATCAGACCCGGCATCGCTCGTGCGCCCACCTTGTACTCCTCCTCGGGGAACGGCGCGTCGTAGGCAGCGCGGACGGCGTCGGTCACAGGGCGAACACAGCCCGCTTCGACGAAGCGTCCGACCTGGATCTCGGGCGCGCCCTGGATGGCCTCACGGAACCGCCACCAGATGTCGGGCATCGGAAGATCACCGGTGGGTAGCCCGGTATTGGCGACGACGATTCGGGCGAAGCGGTCGGGATGCTCGGCGGCCAGTCGAAGCCCGATCAGGCCGCCCCAGTCCTGGCCGACGAGCGTCACCCGCTGCAGGTCAAGCACGTCGAACGCCAGCGACCGCATCCACTCCACGTGGCGCGCGTACGTGTGGTCCTCGATCCGGGTGGGCTTGTCCGACCTGCCGAATCCGACAAGGTCCGGACAGATCACCCGATGGCCGGCTGCCACCAGGATCGGAATCATGCGTCGATACAGAAATGACCATGACGGCTCACCGTGCAACATCAGCACCGGATCGGCGTCGCCGGGACCGTCTTCCACCCACGCCACCCGCAGTGTGCCGCCGTCTTGATCAGAGACGTCGCAATACTTTGCGGCATAGGGGAATTCAAGCAAGTCGCTGAAGTGTTCATCCGCCGTGCGCAATATCTGCATGGTGGCGAACTTACCGCCGAGGCGACGGTGGAATCGCGCGAATCCGCCCTAGTCGTCGGCCTGTTCGTTGGATCGCGGCCGACGAACAGTTGGTGCACAGACAAATTTTTCGTCCAATCGCATGTCGTCGCGTTGGCGGCGAACCATACTGGCCGAGATGATCCGCCGATCTTGACGGGTCACGACAAACAAAGGAGAACACTGGTGAAGCGTGGGTTGGTGGTCGCCATAGGCGGCGCGGCGATTGTCATCGCTGGTCTGTCCGGCTGTTCATCGGGCAAGAAATCCGACAGCTCCAGCTCGTCGGCATCGAGCAGTGCATCCAAAACCGCGTCAGCTAGCGCGACAGCAGGACCCAGTGGGGGCGGCACCAAGGTCACAATCGATGGCCAGGATCAGAACGTCAAGGGCACCGTCGTCTGCAGTGCTATGGGCGGAAACATGAACATCGCGATCGGCGACGCCGCCACTGGCATCGCTGCCGTCCTGTCAGCGAAGACGGCTCGAAGGTCGCATCCGTCGGTCTCGGCAACGTCAACGGCGTGACGCTGGGGTACGTCGGCAGCCGGGGGCCAGGGCGAGGCCAAGGCCACCAAGGACGGCAACAACTGGAAGATCACGGGCACCGCGACAGGGATCGACATGGCCAACCCCATGCAGCCGGTGAACAAGCCGTTCGAGATCGACGTGACCTGCCCATAGCCAGGTCCTTCGAATACAACGCGACGGCGGCGTCCCTGATAGGGGCGCCGCCGTTGTCGTGCAAGAACTCGCCGTCAGGCAGGCAACGTATAGCCCGCGGCCGACTGCCGCAACTGCCAGATCTGGGCGGGGCACAGCTCGTTGACGGCCTGGTTGATCAGGTAGGCGCCCTGGTAGTAGTCGGCCGTGTTGAAGTCGGCCTTGACCTGGTCGACCAGCTGCGCGTAGCTCATCTTCGCGGCCACACGATCGCAGATGGAGTTGCCATAGCCGATCGCGGCGTCGGCGTTCGGGAAGTTGTAACCCGGCCGGACGTGCACGTTGACGAGGTAGGCCACCACGTCGGCGTTGGCAGGTGGGGCCAACGCAACCGCCGAGAACAAGCCCATGAGCAGCGCGGCAACGAGCGACCTCATGGTGGCAGACCCTACGCCTGCGGTGCCGACTGTGCCGATTGTGGAGGCAAACGCCGACGGGGAATCTAGGCTAAGGCCATGAGGCTCATGGCTGCAGTGGCGCTCGGTTGTGGATTCATCGCGGCACCGATGGTGGGGGCGGCGGGCGCGTCGGCGTCGCCGGGGACATGCGACGGTGCGGCGTGTGTCACGTACGTCGAGCGAGGCGCCGTCCTCGGCGATAGCTGCGCGCAGAACACGCGGTACAACTTCGGCCTCACCGCGTCGGGCGCGACGGTGGCGTGTAACTCCAAGGGCCGTGGATCGCGTCGCCGCCGCTGGTCGGCATCCGCACGCTGCGCTCGCAGTGTGGCGAGGACAAGGGCGTCGCGCAGTCGCCCGACGGTATCCCGCTGAGCTGCATCGGCGGGGCATGGTCTCACCGATTACACCGTTCCGTTCGCGTAGTTAGAGCTGCGCCCAGACCGACTTCGTCTTCAGGTAGGCCTCGATGCCTTCCTGGCCGAACTCGTGACCCCAACCGGATTGCTTGTAACCCGCCGAACGGTACGGCGTGGTCGAACACCAACTGGCAGTTGATAGTTACGGTTCCGGCCTGCAGACGCTTGGCGAGCCGATGCGCGCGGCTGAGGTTGTTGGTCCATGCGGTTGCCGCCAGCCCATAGGTCGTGTCGTTGGCCATGGCGACGGCTTCGTCGTCGTCATCGAACGGCAGGATCGTGACAACCGGCCCGAAGATCTCCTGCTGGTACAGCCTCATATCGCGATTGACGTTGGTGAGCACAGTCGGGTGGACGAAGTAGCCCTTGCGGTCAAGCCGGTGTCCGCCGGTGACCACCTCGACGCCATCGGAGCGGCCCTCGTCGATGAATCCCATCACGCGGGTGAGCTGCTTGGCGCTGATCAGCGGGCCGCTCATGCAGCCCTCCTCGTCGGGGCCGCCGAGCTTGATGAAGTTGGCCATGTTGGCGACGCCCTCGACCACCTGGTCGTAGACGCCGCGCTGGACGAAGATCCTCGAGCCGCAGACGCAGCCCTGACCGGAGTGCACGAAGATGCCCATCGAAGCCATGAAGATGGCCTTCTCCATATCGGCGTCGTCGTAGATCAGCACCGGGGACTTGCCGCCGAGTTCGAGCATGACCTTCTTGAGGTTGCCCGCCGATGCCCGCACGATCTCCTTGCCGACCTCGGTCGACCCGGTGAACGCGACCTTCTCGACGTCGGGGTGCGCGGTGATCGCCGCGCCGGCGGTGTGGCCGTACCCGGTCAGCAGGTTGACGACGCCGTCCGGCACGCCTGCTTCTGCGATGAGGCGGTTCAGAAGCAGCGCCGAAAGCGGCGTCTCCTCGGCGGGCTTGACGACGCATGCTGCAGCCCGCGGCAAGCGCAGGCGCGAGCTTGGCGCACGCATTGAAGATCGGCCCGTTCCACGGAAAGATCAGGCCCACAACGCCATACGGTTCCTTGCGGGTGTAGGTGTGCATGTCGACCCAGGTGTCCGAGGCAATGCCTGCGGTCTTCACGTCGTAGGCGTCGCCGCTGATCTTGGAGCACCAACCCGCGTAGTAGCGGAAGAATTCGGCGCAGTTGGGTAGGCCCAACCTCGCCTGCATCAACGGCATACCGGTGTTCAGCGAGTCGAGCTGCGCGAGTTCCTCGGCGTGTTCGTCGATGAGATCGGCGATCCGCCACATGATCTTGGCACGCGCGCGCCCCGGCAGCTCGGACCACACGCCGGCTTCGAAGGCGGCCTTCGCGCGGGCGACGGCCTCGTCGACGGCCTGTTCCCCGCAGTCGGTGAACTCTGCGATCTGCTCTTCCGTCACGGGGTTGATGATCGAAATGACGTCACCCGTGCCGGGCCTCTTCGTTATCTCGTCCAACACCGTCTGCAGCGTCATCGTGGATTCCTTCCCATCGCGCGGCGCCCGATGCGCGTATGCTGAGCACTTGCTTAGCATCGCGAAGGCGTCGAGGTCAAGCCTCGCGGCCAGAGCAGCCACGACGACCAGCCTGACTTGGGACGCCTGGGCCGCACTAATGTGTGTCGCACGGTTCGACAGTGGCCGGCTTTCCTTGCCCGCCAACGCAATAGCGCGGGGAGTCGATCCTCGGGCGAGGAGGCCGGCCGCGAACGCATAGCTGTCGGGCCCGCAGCGGCAATAGATCGAAAGCCGCCAGCGATCGGCCGTACGTCGGACTCATCCAAGAGGTCTTGAACACCTGCAACACCTACTGACCGGAGTAGGCACGATCTGGGCGCTATGGCGGGGGCGGAGGGATTTGAACCCCTCAGCTACCTGTCTGCCGGGACGGTTTCAGCCGCCGTGGCGCCTCATCTGCTGAACGACGCTTCGGCCCGTCACCCTAGATCCCCACGGATGGTGGGCCGAACCGGAACTTATCTACTCACGGTAACGATGCCATTGCGTCGAACAGCCTTCCCAGATCCGGCGGTGGCCCCGATCCCTGCGCTGGGCACGCCTGCCGCAAGTCCGCCAATGGGCGCGCAATGTTTCTCAGGTCGATCCACTGCTGCGGATGCGTGGCAAAAAATATCTTGATCGACTTCTCAGCCTCCTGCGGAGGCAGCGCACCCGCGGCGGTCACAACCTGATTTGCATCGGGATGGCTTGCCAGGTAGTCGCCCGTCGCCGAAGCCACCGGGCCCAAGGTGCTGCTCAGCACCGCTGCGGTGCATTCGGGCTGCGCGGAAGCCGAGGGCAGCGCGATAGTGGCGGCAGCCAGTACCCCGAGCGCGCCAACAAACACGCCGAGAGTTCCACGTCGCGCGGCGACCACCGCCGCCAACAACTTCTTGATCATTACTCCCCTTTAGTTCGCACTGAGCCCCGAAGACGGTTAGCTTAACGACCGACGTAACGAAGGCGCGCGGCCCCCTTTGCTGGCTGCCCCCCGGGCTGAACACAGCGGGTATTCAGTAGCCGCGCAACCCCCGATGTCGGCCCGACTCATGTGGCGTTCGTGTGAATCCTGCGCGGTTGATGCGGAGTTGTGTAAACGGGAGCACACTGGCGAGCGCAGCTGGTGAGTCCGACATTGTTCCGTCTCCCAACGCCGTTTTGCCTCGGGGCTACTGCAGGGAGCGACTTGACTCAACAGTTCGTCTAGGACTCCCGTTGACAACCCCACTGAAGCGTTGACAACCCCACTGAAGCGCACCACAGCGGACCTCGTGGACTGTTCGAACTAATCGACCAGCCCGGGGGTGAGCGGTGAAACCCCTCGAACCACACGCCGCTCACTCCCGGGCACTCCGAAGTACCAGCCGGGTGTACCGGCTACCGGCAGAATCCCATCGGCCTTATTTACCAATGCCTAAGTCGCCATTGCGTCGAACAGCCTTCCCAGATCCGGCGGTGGCCCCGATGCCTGCGCTGGGCACGCCTGCCGCAAGTCCGCCAATGGTCGCGCAATGTTTCTCAGGTCGATCCACTGCTGCGGATGCGTGGCAAAAAATATCTTGATCGACTTCTCAGCCTCCTGCGGAGGCAGCGCACCCGCGGCGGTCACAACCTGATTTGCATCGGGATGGCTTGCGAGGTAGTCGCCCGTCGCCGAAGCCACCGGGCCCAAGGTGCTGCTCAGCACCGCTGCGGTGCATTCGGGCATCCGCGGAAGCCGAGGGCAGCGCGATAGTGGCGGCAGCCAGTACCCCGAGCGCGCCGGCACAAGCATGCCGAGAGCTCCACGTCGCGCGGCGACCACCGCCGCCAACAACTTCTTGATCATCTACTCCCCTTTAGTTTTCGTACTCCCCTTTAGTTTCGCGCCCAGTCCGAAGACTGTTAGCTTGACGACCGACGTAACGAAGGCGCGCGAGGCTCAGGGTCGCCGCAGAACCCGTCCGGCCCTGCGCACTGTCCACCCGTCTCTGACCATGCCGGTCCGTCTATCAGTGTTCGGCCAGCCATCGGTTGCACATGCACGGAGGCGGGCCGAACCTGTAGGGAACCTGAAAGTCCCCTGAACTCTTCGGAATCCGACGTGCTTCTTCAATGGAGACGGCATGGTGAACGCCATCGCATCTACGTGAAAACGAGAATGAATGCCGCTCAGCGGTGATACTTAGTCAGTGCGTCAATCGCCGAGATGCCGCGCGGGAAGGAACTGTCATGCGAGTAAGGAAATCCGGGATGGCAGCGCTTTTCGCGGCAGGGGGTGTTGCAGCGGGGATCATGGCCGCACCGATCGCCATCGCCGACACATGCGACCCGACCGCCACTGTCTGCCAGGGTGGCGACGTTCAAACCAACACATCGTCACCGGATTACGCCCCGCCGGTTTCCGCGTCGGACGAGCAGTATCCCTTCGACAGCGAGTGGTACTTCAACGCCGGAGGTGGCGGCACAGCGCTGCAACCTCAGCACCCAAGCGGTGGCGGAGGAGGCGGACACCGTTAGTGGTCGGAATCGGCACCGTAGTTCCGACCTCTGTCCAAATCACACAGCGTTTCCGTTGAGCGTCAAGAGTTTAGGAGATTGGTCCATGTTGCTCTCACCCTATGCAGCGCGGCGCGCGGTGGCCACCGCGATCGGTGCTGGCGCGGTAGCCGGCACGATGCTGTTCGGTGCCGTACCCTACGCGCTCGCCGACCCACCGCCGCCGGGGTGCTCGGCCGCTGATTTCGAGCAAGTCAAAGCGGATGTCTCGACGGCCACCGCGGGCTACCTGGTCACCCATCCCGACGTCAACGCGTTCTTCTCCAGTCTCAAGGGGCAACCCAAGGACCAAGTTCGTAACCAGATCAAGACCTACCTGGCCAACAACCCGCAGACGCAATCCGACCTTGCCGCTATCCGCCAGCCCCTACACGACATGAAGAATCGCTGCCAGTAACACCCCAACGGCAGCGGTTGTCGGTTCGTGATCCTGCCGGGGCCGGTCCAAGGCGGGTCCAGAACCTTAGCAAAGGCGTCCGATAACGCTGTCTAGCTGCGTTGATGGCCGGGCAGTAATGGCGGTGGCGGAGGGATTTGAACCCTCGGACGGGGGTTACCCGTCACACGCTTTCGAGGCGTGCTCCTTAGGCCGCTCGGACACGCCACCGCGTGGCAGCTTACCGGCCGATCGCGACGCTAATCCAATCGCGATGTGGGCCTAACAGACAATGAAGCTGTGGCCAACCGCATCCAAGCCTTGCTCGATATCGAGTACCCCGTCGTCCAGGCACCGATGACCTATATCGCCAGGGCCGAAATGGCCGCCGCGGTCTCCGAAGGCGGCGGCCTCGGCATGATCGAGACCCTGACCGCGGAAGGCCGGGCTGACCTGCGCCGGGTGCGAGAACTCACCGACCGGCCAGTGGCGGCGAACCTGATGATCCAGGGCTGGAAACGCGATCCGTCCATCGTCGACCAACTCGTCGCAGCTGAGGTCCGGTACGTGTTCACCTCTGCTGGTGACCCGGCCCTGTTCACCGCTTGGCTGCACGAGGCGGGCATGACCGTCGTGCACGTGGTCGGCTCGTTGAAGACCGCGATGAAGGCGGCGGACGCAGGGGTTGATGCCCTAGTGGTCGAGGGCGTGGAGGGCGGCGGTTTCAAATCGGCTCTGGGCGCTTCGACGATGGTGCTGCTTCCCCTCGTCGCCGACCGGGTCGACTTGCCGATCATCGCGGCGGGAGGGATATGCGACGCACGCTCCGCCGCGGCCGCCGTCGTTCTCGGCGCAGAGGGAGTGCAGATGGGCACGCGGATGCTCGCCAGCCACGAAGCCGCGGTTCACTCGAACTTCAAGGACGCGATCATGGCCGCCAATGACGACGGCACGGTCATGCTCGACGTCCCAGGCAACCCCACGATGCGCGTGCTGCGAACCGGGCTCGCATCCCGAGTGGCCGCGGCCGACCCGAACGTGAAGCTCCTCGGCAGGATCACCGACCTGTACTTCGAAGGTGACATGGACGCCAGCATGGCGAACACCGGCCAGGTGTCCTCACGGATCACCGATCTGCAGCCGGCTTCCCAGATCGTCAAGCAAACGTGGTCTGAGATCGAAAATACATTGCGCGAAGGCAGATCTCGGCTCGGAAAGCACGGCGCTTGTTCGATCGCTCCCTGATGCTCTTCGCGCAAGCGCTCATCGCTCGTTAGCGAAGAACGCCTCAAGCGGCGCTGCGCATTCGTCTGCAAGCACTCCACCGCGCACGTCAGGCCGGTGCGTCAGCCGTCGGTCGCGGACCACGTCCCACAGCGAGCCGACAGCTCCGGTCTTGGGTTCCCACGCGCCGAAAACCAGCCTGTCCACCCGCGCCATCACCAACGCGCCCGCGCACATCGTGCACGGCTCGACCGTGACCGCGATCGTCGTGCCTTCCAGCCGCCATCCGTCGCCCAGCGCAACAGCGGCCGCCCGCATCGCCAGAATCTCGGCATGCGCGGTCGGGTCCCCTAGTTCTTCGCGTCTGTTGGCGGCCCGCGCCAGCTCGGTGCCGTCGGCCGCGACGACCACCGCGCCGATCGGCACATCGCGTGAACCCGCTGCGGACGCGGCCTCGAGAGCGGCCCTGATCAGGTCTTCGTCGGTCCTCACCGATCGAGACGGTCGAGCACGGCCGACAGCTCGTCGGCGAAGCCCATCTCCCGCGCGATCCGGCCCAATTGCTCGTCGGCGTACAGATCGGACTCGTCGAGGATGACCCCCAACACGGCCTCGGAAAGGCCGACATCCGAAAGCAGGCCCAGGTCGCCCTCTTCGAACGGGTCGGCCTCTTCCAGCTCCTCCGGGCTGATGTCGTTATCGAGCTTCTCCAGCACCTCGGCGGCAATGTCGTAGTCCAGCGCTGCGGTGGCGTCCGACAACAGCAGCCGCGTGCCAGCCGGCGCTGGGCGCACGATCACGAAGAACTCGTCGTCGACGTCCAGTAGCCCGAAAACAGCTCCCGCACTACGCAATTCACGCAGTTCGGTTTCCGCGGCAGTCAAGCTGTTCAGGGCGGCTTTGCGCATCGACGAGCAGCGCCATTTGCCGTCCTCGCGCACGACGGCGACGCCGAAGCCGTCGGGCATATCGGCGGCCTTGCCCTGCGCCGGTGCACTTTGTGCTCCCATATGCACTAACGGTAGTCGCCGACGGCGGACCTTGACTAGCAATCGACACCAGGCTGACGTCGGGCAATGCGGGCGATATGCCAACCTTGGTGGGTGACAAACACACCCGTTTGTGTGGTGGGTCTTGGATTGATCGGCGGCTCGGTAATGCGCGCCGCCGCTGCGGCCGGGCGCGAGGTTTACGGATACAACCGGTCGATCGATGCCGTCCAGGCAGCCAAATTCGACGGGTTCGACGCCACTGAGAACCTCGACAAGGCGTTGGCGCGCGCAGCCCAGATCAACGCATTGATCGTGCTCTCCGTGCCGGTGCCAGCGCTACCGCAGATGTTGAGCCATATTCGCGACTCGGCGCCACAGTGCCCGCTGACCGACGTGACCAGCGTGAAGAGCGCGGTACTGGAGGAAGTCCAGTCCTTCGGCCTGCTCGAACGCTTCGTCGGAGGCCATCCGATGGCCGGGACCGCACACTCGGGCTGGTCGGCGGGTAATCCCCGGCTATTCGTCGGTGCGCCGTGGGTGATCAGCGTCGACGACCATGTCGACGCCGATGTCTGGACGATGGTGATGGACCTCGCACTGGACTGCGGCGCCGTTGTCGTCCCTGCCCGCTCCGACGAGCACGACGCCGCTGCAGCCACCATCTCGCACCTGCCGCATCTGCTCGCCGAGGCGCTCGCGGTCGCTGCGGGTGAGGTTCCACTGGCGTTCGCGCTGGCCGCCGGGTCATTCCGCGATGGCACCCGGGTCGCGGCCACCGCCCCGGATCTGGTGCGCGCCATGTGTGAGGCCAACGCCGACCAGCTGCTTCCTGTGCTGGAGCGCACCCTCGGGCTGCTCAGCCAGGCGCGCGATGCGCTGGCCGCGAAGAGCCCACTGACCGACCTGGTCGAGGCCGGCCATGCTGCGCGCATTCGCTACGACAGCTTCAGCAGACCCGAGATCGTCACCATCGTCGTTGGGGAGGAGAAGTGGCGCGAAGAGCTTGCTGCGGCGGGTCGTGCGGGCGGGGTGATCAGATCCGCGCTGCCAACCCTGGGTAATCGAGGATGAAGCCCTCGTCGTCGACCGTGATCGTGGTCTCGGCGACGGGCGAATGCAGTTTGATCCCGTCAGCGGCGCTGCTGTAGCTGATGACTGCCGGGTCTACCGACAGCTCTGGCAGCCGCACGTACACGACAGGGCAGGTCACCGACTCGGTCCGCTGATATAGCCCGGTGCGCCTGATCGGCAGCGCGTTGAAGAACGGGCTGAAGATCACGTCGACGTCGAGCGCCCCGTCATACGCCGCGCGCTTCGTCTCGCCCGTGTGCTGCTGCACCAGCCACATGTTCTCTTCGTCGCGCGCGATGGACAGCTGGCGCTCGCGCTCGGCGAGTGTGACGCTCAAGGACAGTCGCTTGGTCGCGCCTGCTTCGTCGGTCACCAGGTCGTAGGACGCCGAAAAGGCGGGGTGCGACGGGGTCGCGGCCGCGACGATTCGGCCGTAGGCCTTGATGCGGTTGCCCGACAGCTGAACCCGCACAGACTCCATTCGGGGGACGTCATGCGCGCGCCACGTCAAGATCGCCGGCCATACGCCGTCCGTCGCATCAGAGCGGCCTGCTTCACTCACCCCCCTACCGTATGCGAAGGATCGCCTCGTTCGTAGCCGCCTACGGAAGTGCTTTGTCCTCGTTTTCCTGACTCGAGCACGACCTCGTCACCCAGCAACGGTTGCGGCATGCGCCGCATGCGGCCGGTGCCGGGTACCGAGAGCCAGACGGCGAAAGCCAGCGCAGCGTCGAGGATCAACGCCAGCGCCGTCACCATCAACGCACCGACCAATGCGATGTAGAACTGACGAACCTTGATCCCGTCGATCAGGTAGCGGCCGAGGCCGCCGAGGCTCGCGTATGCCGCGACAGTGGCGGTCGCGACGATCTGCAGGGTCGCGGTGCGGAAGCCACCGAGGATGAGTGGCATCGCGTTGGGTGTCTCGACGCGCAGCAGGATCCTGCGCTCGGTCATGCCCATCGACCGCGCGGCGTCGACGACCGCACGGTCCACGTTCGCGATGCCGGAGTAGGTTCCCGCCAACAGCGGGGGGATGCCGAGCAGCATCAACGCCACGGTCGGCGGGACCAGACCGAGTCCCCACAGCAGCACACCGAGCAGCAGCACTCCCAGGGTGGGCAGCGCGCGCAAGGCGTTCACTCCGGTGACGACGAGAAAGGTGCCGCGTCCGGTGTGGCCGATGAGCATGCCGAGCGGAATCGCAATCAGCGCCGAGAAGACAACTGCGATCACCGTGTACTGAAGGTGCTCGAGGATACGGGCCCCGAGCCCAGCCGGACCGCCCCAGTTGGCGGCGGTGAAGATGAAGGACAACGCCTCCTGCAGGAAGTTCATGCTGCCGCTCCAGCTTTCGGCTTGACCGTTCGCGCCGACGCCCCCGTCGCCCTCGTCCACGGTGTGAGCGCTTTGCCTGCGAACATGATCAGCGTGTCGATGACGATCGCCAGTACGAAGATGGCGATGATGCCCGCGATGATCTGGTCACTCTTATTGGCCTGGTAACCCTCCGTGAACCACGTGCCAAGACCACCGATGCCAATCACCGAACCGACCGACACCATCGAAATATTGGTGACGGCGACGACGCGCAGACTGGCGATGAGAACCGGAACAGCAAGTGGCAGCTCGACTTTCAGCATCCGGGTCAGCGGCTTGTAGCCAACCGCCGTTGCGGCGTCGAGGACCGTGGGTGACACCGCGTCCAGCGCCTCCGGTACCGCACGCACCAGCAGCGCGACGGTATAGAGCGTCAGCGCCACGATCACGTTGGCCTCGTCGAGGATCTTCGTCGGAATGACCAGCGGCAGCACGACGAACAACGCCAGCGACGGGATGGTGAAGATGATGCTGGCGGTGATTGTCGTCAAGCGCCGCAGCACCGTTGTGCGTTGAACCACCGCACCGAGTGGCACGGCGATCAACAACCCCAGCACAATCGGAATCAGTGACAGGCGCAGGTGGATCAGCGTGAGCGCCCAAAGGTTGTCGAGGTGGGTGAAGAGGTAGCGCACCGGTTACCCCACTTCCGGAACGCGCCGCTGCTCGGTGAGCAGCGCCAGCACATCGTCGGCCCTCACCCCGCCGATCAGCCGGCCGTCGTCGTCGACCGCCACCCCCAACCCTGTCGGTGACGACAGCGCGGCGTCCAGGGCCAGCCGCAGCGTGCCGTCCGGCCGGAAGAATGAGCCGCCGCCGACGGTGCTGTCGTACAGCGCGCTCCCCTTGCGGTGGGCCTCGACGCCGTCGGCATTGATCCACGCAAACGGCGTGCGGTCGGCTTTGGTGACCAGGGCCCATTCATCCGGACCCAGCGTTAGTGTGTCGAGCTCACCCTCGGCGACGTGTCGAACCTCATGCAGCGGAAGGCCCGTCGCATGGAAGAACTGCAGGCCTCGATAACCGCGGTCGGCGCCGACGAAGCCCGAGACAAGCTCGTTGGCCGGGTTCGACAAGACGAATGCGGGGTCTGCGTACTGCAGCAGCGCCCCGCCGCGACCGAACACCGCGACCTTGTCGCCGAGCTTGATCGCCTCGTCGATGTCGTGCGTGACGAACACGATGGTCTTGCGGAGTTCGCCTTGCAGCCGCAGGATTTCGGTCTGCAGATCCTCGCGCACCACCGGATCAACGGCGCTAAAAGGCTCGTCCATCAACAGGATCGGCGGGTCGGCGGCCAGCGCCCTGGCCACGCCGACGCGCTGCTGCTGGCCGCCCGACAGCTGCGCCGGGTACCGATCCCCCAGCTTCGGGTCCAGCCCGACACGTTCCATGACCGCCAACGCGGCTTTCCTTGCGCTGCGCCGTGATTCGCCACGGAGCACCGGAACGGTAGCGACGTTGTCGATGACCCGCAGGTGCGGCATCAACCCGGCGCTCTGGATGACGTAGCCGATGCCGAGGCGCAATTTCACCGCATCGACCTTGGTGACGTCATTGCCGTCCACGGTGAGCGTGCCCGACGTGGGATCGATCATCCTGTTGATCATCCGCATCGACGTGGTCTTGCCGCAGCCGGACGGCCCGACGAAGACGGTGAGCGTTCCCTCCGGAACCTCCAGCGTCAGATCGTCGACCGCAACAGTGCCGTCGGGATACTTCTTGGTGACGTTCTTAAAGGTGATCATGCGCTCACTTCTGCACGGGCTTGTCGAAGCCGTTGTCCTTGATCCACTTACCCGCCGCCTGGTCGGGGTCGACGCCCTTGTTGCCTTCCACATCCGTGTTGAGCTTGATCAGCTCCTCAGTGGTGAGCTTTGCGCTCAGCGCGTCTAGCACCGTCTTGAGCTCGTTGGACATCTTCTGCGACGCCACCAGCGGAACAACATTTGCGGCGAGGAAGGTGTTCTTCGGGTCCTCGAGAACCACGAGATGGTTCTGCTCGATTGACGGCGACGTGCTGAAGATGTTGGCGGCAGTGACGGTGCCACCTGTCAGAGCTTGCACAGTCGCCGGGCCGCCGCCGTCGCTGATCGCGACGAAGTTGGCAGGCGCGACGTCCAGACCGTACTTGTCCTTGAGACCCACCAAGCCGGTCACCCGGGTCTGAAATTCCGACGGCGCCCCGACTTTGACTTCGGATGAGTGCTTCGCGAGATCCTCGATGGACTTCAGATTCCACTTCTGCGCGGTCGCCTCGGTGACCGCAAGGGTGTCCTTGTCCTCCGCAGGCGACGGATACAGGATCGACAAGTCGCCAGGAAGCGCCTTGAGCAGCCCCAGCAGCACCGCATCGGGCGTGGTCGCCGGGGTCGCCTTATCGAAGTACTGCAGCAGGTTGCCTGTGTACTCCGGTATGAGGTCGATGGAATGGTCCTGCACCGCAGGGATATAGGTTTCGCGGCTACCGATGCCGAACTGGCGACGGATGGTAAAGCCATTGGCCTCAAGGGCCTGGGCGTAGAGCTCGGCAATGATCTTCGATTCGGTGAAGTCGGCCGATCCGACGGTGATCGTTTTCAGGTCTCCCGATATCTCCCCGCCGCCGAGCGGGTTGGAGCTGCCGCACGCCGACAGCATCCCTGCCATCAACGTGGACACGGTCACCAGGACCGCCAGACTCCATCGACGTGTGCTCGACATACGCAAGTCCTCTCGGGGCACTGGCTTTCCCGGACACTATCGAGATAGGCGCGGTGACGCCGCGCTTTAGCGCACCGTGAATTCCGCGGTGGTTTCATTCGGTTGCCGAAAGGGCAAAGATGGAGCTATGACGAGCGATCCATCCGTGTCACCCGACCGGCCATCTGAAGCGGTGCCAGTGCCCGCGCCGGCGGCGCCTTCGGCGGTGACGCCCGCGCCGTCGACGCCGTCGATGCCGGAATCAGCTGTGAAGTTCACCCGCGCCGCGGCGCTGTGGTCGGCGTTGATCGCCGGATTCGTGATCCTGATCCTGCTGCTGGTGTTCATCATGCAGAACACGGATTCCGCCACCGTTCACTTTTTCGGGTGGGACTGGAATCTGCCGGTGGGCGTTGCTCTTCTGCTTGCCGCGGTGTGCGGTGGCCTGCTGACAGTCGCCGCGGGATCTGCGCGCATCATTCAGTTGCGGCGCGCGGCTAAGCGGAATCTGAAGGCCGGACTCTAACGCGCGCAGCGAAATCAAGCCCTGAGGCGTCTGAGCCCCTCGGCGATCAACGGACCCGCCGCCTTGTCCACCTCGTCGGTGTCGGCGGCGACACCACCGCCGACGCGGGCCCGGAATGCGATGCCAGCCGCGATGATCGCCACCTTGAAATACCCGAGCGCCATGTAGAAGTTCCAGTTGTCCAGCGACTGTTCCGCGGCTAGCGAATAGCGATTCGCGAGGTCGTCAACATCAGGGATGAGCGGCGACGCCCACGCCGAGGCGGCGTGGATCAGGTTGAACATCGGATGGCGGTACACGCACATCAGCGCGGCGTCGCTGAGCGGATCACCGAGTGTGGACATCTCCCAGTCCAGAACGGCGACCACATTGGTGGCGTCCTGCGCGTCAAGGATCGTGTTGTCGATCCGGTAGTCGCCGTGCACGATCGAGCTGCGGCTCTGCGCCGGAATCGCTTCTGCCAGAGCGGAATGCAGCCGCTTGACATCGGTGTCCGACGGATCGTTTTCGCGGCGCACCAGTTCCCACTGCCCGCCCCAGCGGCGCACCTGGCGTTCGAGGTAACCGGTGGGCTTGCCGAAATCGCCGAGCCCCACGGCCTCTGGGTCGACGGCGTGCAGATCGGCAAGCACTCGGATCAATGCGTCGACGCATTCGCTGACGGTGTCGTTGTCTCCGAGCTTCTCGAGCTCATCGGCGTAGCGCACGACACGTCCCGCCACGTACTCCACCATCTGGAACGGCGCGCCGAGCACGGAGTCGTCGTTGCGCATGGTCACTGCACGGGCCACCGGCACTGGGGTGTCCTGCAGCGCGGCCACCACCTTGTATTCACGCGCCATGTCGTGCGCTGACGGCGTCAGTCCGTGCAGCGGAGGCCTGCGCAACACCCACTTCGAGGCGTCGTCGGAAACCAGGAACGTGAGGTTCGACCGGCCGCCAGAGATCAGCTCGGCCCGGAGTTCACCGGCGCGTGCGATGCCGACAGCTTGCAGGTGGCGATCCAGTGCGTCGAGGTCAAGCCCTTCGAGCGAGGTAGTCACTGGACCTGTTTACCATCGCCGCCTTCTGCTCTTCGCGCGAGCGCTCATCGCCGCCTTCTGCTCTTCGCGCGAGCGCTCATCGCTGATTTCTCGGAAGCAGGTCCCATACGTGCTCGGTGCCATTGACCGCCGCCACGTACAGGTTGCCGTCGCGTGAGGACAGCAGCCGACTGACGCCTGCGTAGTCGACGTTGAAGCACAAAATCTTCTCGGTGCCGAGAATGGTGTGAAGCAGCCCGTTGATGACCCCGCCGTGGCTGAACACCGCGACAGTGTCCTCGTGATCACCGGAGGCCACCAGATCGCGGATTCCCGCATTGATACGCGCCAGGAAGGCGGTCTCGTCGACACTGCTGGGCAGGTGGCCGCTGGCCAGCCGCTCCAACTCCCCGGGGTACTCAGCGGCGATCTGCTCGATCGGGATGTAGTGCTCCATGTCGCGGTCGTACTCGGCGAGCCGATCGTCGATCTCGACGGCCAGCCCCAGCGCATCGGCAACCGGCTGCGCGGTCTGAACCGACCGGATCTGCGGGCTGCTGACCAGCCGCGAAATCGGAAAGCGCGCCAACGCGTCGGGCAGTCGCTTGGCCTGCTCGATGCCTTCTTCGGACAGGTCGGGGTCCGAGCCCTGTCCGGGCTCGCTGCGAAGGGGAAGCGCGTGTCGGACCAGAAGCAATTGCACCGTGCCACGATAGATGCCGTGCGCGCGTCCGCCTGTCCGGTATGCGACAGCTTTGCCCCGTTCGAATCGCGACGCTGCCCAACCTGCCAAGCGGAGCTGAGACTGCATGTGTCGAGTGGGTCGATGATCGCCACATCCGATCGCGTCGCCGTCATCGACGGATCCAGGTGGATCCAGTGCACCAAATCGGCCACGCTGGGATGCAATTGGCTCGTCCCTGAGGCGCAGGACGAGGTGCGCCGGGGCCGATGCTTCGCCGATTCGTTGATCCGCGCCGAACCGGACGCCGACGACACCATCGCCCAGGAGAAGTTGGCCGACACCACCACCGCGATGCACCGACTGGTCCTGCAACTGCTTGACCTAGGACTGCCGGTTGAACCCTTCTGGCGCACCGACGGCGGCCTTGCCTTCGACCTGCTGTCGAGCTACAGCGAGGGCAAGCCGGTCACCATCGGACACGCCAACGGCGTGATCACGATCGATCTCGTCGAGTCACTCGACGCCTACCGCGAGTCGCTGCGGGTGCAACTCGGCGAGCCGTACCGCACCATGCTCGGACACTTCCGTCACGAGGTGGGCCACTACTACCAGCATGTCCTCGTCGAAACCGGCGCCGGCGCGGCACGCTACCTCGACGACTGCCGCGAGCTTTTCGGCGACGAGCGCGCCGACTACCAAGCCGAGATCGCCAGACACTACAAGTTTGGCCCACCCGACGGCTGGGCCAATTCCTGCATCTCCGAGTACGCCACGATGCACCCGTGGGAGGACTTCGCCGAGTGCTTCGCGCACTACCTCCACATCACCGACACCATCGACACCGTCCGCGAGGCGGGCCTGATCCTGCACGCGGATCAGGTTCGGTTCTCGGTTCCGCGGGACATCGCCCCGCTGGAGAGCTATGACGATGAGCCCATCGAGCGCCTGCTATACGACTGGACATGGCTGGCGATGTTCTTCAATCGCGTCAACACCGCGATGGGCAAAAACCCGTTGTATCCATTCGTGATTCCGCCACCGGTGATCGGCGAGTTGGGGTTCATTCACCGCGTGGTCCGCGAGACTGCCCACGAACAGGCCGAGACGAGGAGTCACTGATATGGGCTATGCCGACGAACTGTTCGACCTCACCGACCGCGTCGTGCTCGTCACCGGCGGAAGCCGCGGCCTTGGCCGCGAGATGGCCTTCGCGGCGGCTCAATGCGGGGCCGACGTGATCATCGCCAGCCGCAAGTACGAGTCGTGCGTTGCGACCGCCGAGGAGATCTCCATCGCGACCGGCCGTACCGCATTCCCGTATCAGGTGCATGTCGGCCGGTGGGACGAACTCGACGGATTGGTCGACGCCGGCTACGAGCGGTTCGGCAAGGTCGACGTGCTCATCAACAACGCGGGCATGTCGCCGCTGTACGAGTCGCTGAGCGCGGTCACCGAGAAGCTGTTCGATGCCGTGGTCAACCTCAACCTCAAGGGTCCGTTCCGGTTGTCGGCCCTGGTGGGCGAACGGATGGTGGCCGACGGCGGCGGGTCGATCATCAATGTCAGCTCGAGCGGATCGCGGCGTCCCCGCCCCGAGCAGCTGCCTTATTCGGCCGCCAAGGCCGGCCTCAACGCGTTGACCGAAGGGCTCGCGCTGGCCTTCGGGCCCACCGTGCGAGTCAACACGCTGATGCCAGGGCCTTTCCTCACCGATATCAGCAAGGCATGGGACATCCCTGCGACGACGAAGGGGGCACAGCACTTCGCGCTTCAGCGACTGGGTAATCCTGCCGAGATCATCGGCGCTGCACTGTTTTTGGCATCAGATGCATCGAGCTACACCACTGGCAGCATCATCCGCTGCGACGGCGGCATTCCCTGAGTTGACCGTCGCGAAATGGCTACGGCGTGATGATGTTGAATCCGGGGTCCGGCCGGTCCAACACGGCGATGATCGACGGCAATGCGTTGGCGTCGCCGGTGACCGCGATCCCGGGAGAGTCGGCGTCGCCCGCGGCGAATGCCAACAGCCGCAACTTGTTTGCGAGCTCGATGGTCGCATTCGCCGTCGCCGTATCGGCGGGCACCTTGCGGTACACGAGCACGCCGTTGCGCAGCGTCAGCCGGTAATTGGTGGCGACGTCGAGGAAGGTGATGTCGACAGCGACATCGAGATCCCATCCCCTCGGCCCGTTCACGCTGAGGGCTAGGGTGTCGAACATCTGCTCCGGAGTGAGTTGGCCCAGTATCGACGGCGAAGCGGTCTGGGTCGGCGTGCCGAAGTTTCCTACCCGCAGCTCTGTCGCCCCGCCAAGGAAGAAGTTGCGCCATACGGCGTTCTCGGCGCCGTAGGCGAGCTGTTCGAGGGCGTCGGCGTACAGCGCTCGCGCCGCTGCGTGATGCTGGTCGGTGAAGATCGCGTGGTCGAGCAATGTTGCCGCCCAACGGAAGTCGCCGCAGTCGAACGCCTTGCGCGCCAACTCGACGACATGATCGATCCCACCCATGGCCTCGACATAGCGCGGCCCGATCGCTTCGGGTGGCTGCGCCCATAACCGGCCGGGGTTGCCGTCGAACCAGCCCATGTATCGCTGGTAGACCGCCTTGACGTTGTGGCTGACCGAGCCGTAGTAGCCGTGGGTGTGCCACGCCTTATGCAGGGCGGGCGGCATCTGAAAGTTCTCGGCGATCTCGATGCCGGTGAAGCCCTGATTCAGCTGTCGCAGCGTCTGGTCGTGCAGATAGGCGTACATATCGCGTTGCAGGGAAAGGAATTCGACGATGCGATCGCGGCCCCAGGTCGGCCAGTGATGGGAGGCGAATACGACGTCGGTGCGGTCGGCGAAGCGGTCGACGGCCTCGGTCAGGTAGCCCGCCCACCCATGTGGATCGCGGACCAGCGCACCGCGCAGCGTCAGCAGGTTATGCAGGTTATGGGTGGCGTTCTCGGCCATGCACAGCGCGCGGTGCTTCGGAAAATAGAAGTGCATCTCCGCTGGTGCTTCGGTGCCCGGTGCCATCTGGAACTCGATCTCGACGCCGTCGATGGTGTGCGTCTCACCGGTTTCGCGGATGTCGACCGTCGGCACGATCAGCGCGACCTCGCCGTTGGAGCCAACCTGCCCCAGCCCGCAGCCCACCTGGCCCTGCGGGCCGCGGTCAAGTGCCGCGCCGTACATGTACGCGGCCCGCCGCGCCATCGCCGTGCCTGCGTAGACGTTCTCCTGGACCGCGTGCTGGGTGAAATGCTCCGGCGCGATCACTGCGACCCGGCCCGCGTCGACGTCCGCCTGCGTCGTCACACCGAGAACGCCACCAAAATGATCGACGTGGCTGTGGGTGTAAATGACAGCGACCACCGGCCGGTCACCGCGATGGGCGCGATACAGCTGCAGGGCAGCGGCAGCGGTCTCGGTGGAGATCAACGGATCGATCACGATGACGCCGGACTCGCCCTCGATGAAGCTGATGTTCGACAGGTCGAAGCCACGCACCTGATAGATGCCATCCACCACTTCGTAGAGGCCCTGCTTGGCGCACAGCTTGCTCTGCCGCCACAGGCTGGGATGCACCGACGTCGGCGCATCCCCGGTGACGAACGCATAGGAGTCGTTGTCCCACACCACGCGACCGTCGGCGGCCCTGATCACGCACGGCTGCAGGGCGGCGATGAATCCGCGGTCCGCGTCGTCGAAGTCCGCGGTGTCGGTGAACGGCAGGTCGGTCAGGTGGTCGCGATGCGCAGACTCGATGGTGGCGGTGGGCGGCTTCTGCTCCATGAGGCAGACATTGCCAGGAATTCCTGACGGCGGTGCTTGACTGACGGCATGAATGTGCGTCGAGTGGTGACCGGGCACGACGCGTCCGGCAAATCCGTGTTCGTCAGCGATGAGGCGGTCGCCCCGCAGCAGCACACAGGCTTTCACAGGTTGTGGGGCGGCGACGAAGCCCCACAGTTCCCCGATGACGGCCGCCTACCCGACAACCACTTGTATTTCCCGCCGATCGGAGGTTTCCGGTTCGGCATGTTCTCGATTCCACCGGACAGCGTGGCGGGCTCCGAGATCGACTCCGCTGAGGGCCTGGAGGACATCGAGGCCGAGGCGCCCGGGCTGCTCCGGTACATGGATGTGTCCGATCCCGGCATGCACGCCACCGACACGATCGACTTCGAGGTGGTTCTGGAGGGGACGGTCGTCCTGGAACTCGACGACGGCGCGGAAGTGACGCTGCATGCCGGAGACACGGTGGTGCAGAACGGCACCCGCCATCGCTGGAGGAACGGCGGCGACACCACCGCCCGCCTCGCGGTGTTCATGTGCGGCGCGGCCCATGCCGGAATCCCCGCGGCCGATGCCTAGCTGCGGCGGGCGCGGTCCTCGTAATCGCGGCGCGTCTGTTTGGCGGCGGCATCGGCGAAGATCGTGTCGGCGTGCAACGCATGGACGACCGCTTCGGCTCCACGTAGCGGCAACAACCTCTGCGTCACCTCAATCAGCAGCCCAGCGACCCGCGTGACGGCCAAGCGCGGCTTCGGCTTTTCGATCAAGCCCACGATGGCCGCCGCGATGTCCTCGGGTTCGGCGTTCCTCAGACCCGCCATGCTGGCCACGCCCCCGTCGATCATCGCCGTGTTCGTCAGTGTCGGCAGCACAGCCGACAGCGTGACCCCCGTCCCACGGAGCTCCAGCCGGGCGGTGTCGGTGAAACCGAGCACGGCATGCTTCGTCGCTGTGTAGGTCGCGATGCCGGGCGCCGCCCCCTTCGCGGCGAGCGACGCGATGTTGATGATGTGGCCCGTGCGGCGCTTGACCATTCGCTCGGCGGCGAGCTTGGTGCCGAGGATGACACCGAAGAGGTTGATGGCGATGGTCCGCTGGGTGACTTCGTCGGGCTCGTCAAGAAACCGTCCCGCCGGTGCGATTCCTGCGTTTGTTGACCAGGACGTCGACGGGCCCGAGCTCGCGTTCGACGTCGTCGAGGAATGTCGTGAAAGACTGCCGGTCGCTCACGTCCAGCCGCGCATAGAAACCCACATCGAGGTCCGTGCCGGCCTCCTTGACCGCCACTTCGTCGACGTCGCCGATCGCGACCTTGGCTCCGAGCTCATGGAGGGCTTTCGCGGTGGCGAGGCCGATGCCTCTCGCTCCACCGGTGACGACGATGACCTTCCCGTGGATCGAAGCCGCGCGTGCCATACCCCCATGATGATTGACTGACGCCCGTGAGCGTGCCGGATTCCACCATGCCCACCGGCCCGAAGGGCTCGGGATCGATGACGGTTGCCAGCGCCACAGCCATCGGTGTCGGCGGGATGATGGGGGCCGGCCTGTATACCCTGGTGGGCCTTGCCTCGACCACCGCTGGGGTATGGGTTCCGCTTGCCTTCCTCGTCGGCGGCGTGGTGACGGTGTTCAGTGTCTACTCTTACGCCAAGCTCGGCGCGAAGTATCCCAGCCGCGGGGGGCCGCGCAGTTCCTGATCCGCTGTGTCGGTGACGGCGTTATCGCAGCCGGGCTCAACGTATTTCAGTTTCTCGGCTGGATCATCGCGATGGCCCTGTACTGCGCAGGGTTTGCCGGCTACACGCGGGCGTTGCTGCCGTGGCACACACCGGAGTGGTCAGGCAAGGCGATCGGCATCGGGCTGATCGTCGCGGTGGTGGTGGTGAACCTGATCGGCACGAAGTTCGTCGGCAAGTCCGAGATCGTCGTGATCACCATCGAATTGGCGATTCTCGCAGCCTTCGTGGTGCTCGGCCTATCCCACGCCGACCCGGGCCGCCTCACCGACAACGGCGGCCACAGCGGGATCGGCGTGCTGTTCGCGGCGGGTCTGCTCTACGTCACCTATGAAGGTTTCGGCGTCGTGACCAATTCGGCGGGCGACATGAAAGACCCCGCGCGCGAGTTGCCCCGAGCCATGTTCGGATCGTTGGACATCGTGATCGTCGTCTACTTCCTGGTGAGCGCCGTCATCGTGATGACGCTGACGCTGCCGGCGATGGACGCCAACCAGGGGCACGTGCTTTCCGAGGCGGGCCTGCACATCCTCGGACGCGTCGGCTTCGTCGTGATCGGGGTAGCCGCGCTGCTGGCAACGGCGTCCGGCGTCAACGCCACCATGTTCGGTGACGCCAACCTGGCCTACGTGGTGTCGAAATCGGGTGAGTTGCCCGCGAACTTCGCACGCGGTGTGTGGCGCGGCGGTACCGGAGGCCTGTTCATCGCGGCGGCCGTCACCGCGGGGTTCGTGTTGTTCTTCCCGCGTGCCGCGGTGGGCCAGATGGCCAGCCTGGCGTTCCTCATCGTCTACGGCACGGTCAGCCTCGGCCATCTTCGGGTGTACCGCGAGACGGGCGCGAAGCCCTGGCTGCTCGTGCTCGCCGTGGCCCTGAACTTGGCGCTGTTCGCGTTGCTGCTCGGCTACACCATCCACACCGGGCCCGCGAGCACATGGATCACGCTGCTGGCCGTGCTGGTGCTGAGCTTCGTATTCGAGGTGGTGTACCGCAGACGCACCGGTCGTTCGCTGGCGCTGGCGACCAGCGCCATTTAGCCGTCGCGTTCGGCAAGCCAGCGCTCCGCGCGTCGGGTGGATGCGCGCGACAGCCAGGCGTCCTGAACCAGCTCGGCAAGCTCGGTTCTGCTGATTGCGCGTAATCGGCTGGCGCGCACGAGGACCGACAGATGCCCTTCGAACCGGTCGGTGGTGAAGAACGGCGAGTCGGGGTCCTGGATCAGCGCCAACTTGTCGCTCTCGGACTCGACCCAGATCATGATCACGTCGGTGTAGCACTCCCCTGTCTCGGGATCTTCGGCGTCGGGTTGCGGCGTGCGGAAGAACACGAACGACTTCCCACCCACCTGGTAGATCGGGTTCCCCTTGGGGCCTTCGATCCTCGTGACGTGCGGCATCGACGCCGCGATCTCGTGCACGTCGGAAACCCGGGCGGGGCGCTCAGGCATGGCGTTCCAGGTTGTGCAGCAAGACATCTGACAGCGCGCCGCCCTCGACGGTGGCGGTCATGTACGTGCAGAACGGTTGCCGTCGCCGGTCGGTCGGCGAGCCCGGGTTGAGCAAACGCAGGCCTGTCGAGGTGGTGGTGTCCCAGGGGATGTGGCTGTGGCCGAACACCAGTACATCGGTGTCGGGATATTCGTTGGCCATCCGGACGTCCCTGCCGGTGGCGGCGCCGGTCTCGTGCACGACTGTGAACCGCAGCCCGCCAAGCGTCGCATCGGCGCGCTCGGGCAGGCGTCGCCGCAACTCCGGGCCATCGTTGTTGCCCCAGCACGCCACCAGCCGCGTCGCTCGAGCTTCCAACCGGTCGAGCAACTCCGGCTCTAGCCAATCACCTGCGTGCAGCACCACATCGGCGTCGGCCACCTCATCCCACACTCGGCGGGGAAGGTCACGGGCCCGCTTGGGGACGTGGGTATCGGCGATCAGCAGCAGTCGCACGCACTCAATTTATCGGCCCGACATCGAGCACCATCTCGGCGGTGTGCCCTCGCCGACGCGTCGGTCGAGCGCCTACGCCTCGGTCATAACGACACGGTAGGCACCTACACCGATTTCGACGGTGCGAAAACCTCGATCACACCGTTGATTTCGCGTACCTGGAACTTCGGAAGCGGAGGAGGCGCAACGGGCATCTGATGTGTGACAGTGGCCCCTTCCAGAGAAAACGAGGTCGAGTGGCACGGGCACCGCAACCGGGCCTCGGGCGCGTCGAGCCACAACTTGCAGCCCTGATGTGTGCAGACCGCAGACACCGCTTCCAGCTGTGCGTCGGTGCGGTGTACGAACCCGTTGACCGAACCCAGGTCGAACGCGAGGGATCCCCCGTGCGGGAGGTCCGCACTTGCGCCGACGGCTTGCCAAGTTCCGGGGTTGGGATCGAGTTCCTCTTGAGTGGGCGGCGACGCTTGCTGTGTCGCGGACGGAGCCAGCAGGTTTCGGCCGACCACCAACCCCGCCGCCGTCGAGGCGGCCGCCACCGAGCCACCGATAACGACGTCGCGGCGGCGCGGAGCCCAGCGGGGATGGTCAACAGGAGTGGGGTTGTCGGATATTTCGGCGGCAAGCTTGCGATGCAGGTCGGCCACGAAGTCCTCGCGCGGCGCATCGCTTCCCAACCGCGCAGCACGCAACTCGATCGCGGTCTTCATCTGCTCGACTTCGAAATCGTCGGGGCGCGCGCGTTCGGTGGATTGCCCCTTCAACAGGCCTTCCACAAAGCGGCGTACGGTTCGGTCGCTCACGATGTGACCTCCTCACCCGATTGTGCCGCCATGCGCAGCGCCCGATACTGCAACACTTTGGCGTTCGCGACGCTGACGCCCATTTGACCCGCGGCTTCCCGCACCGAATAGGCCTGCAGGAAACGCAGTTCCAGGATCCGTCGGTAGTTGTCCGGTAGTTGTTGCAGCAGCGAGCGCACCTTGTCGGGCGCGTCGCTGGGCACGGACTCGGGTTCGATCACCTCCGGCACGTCCTCCTCGATCGATGTGACCTGACGTCCCATTCGGTCTCCCCAGTAGGACGCAAGCACCGTGCGGGCAGTCATCCGAAGATATTTGCGCACCTCAGGCACCGTTGCCGAAACCCGCAGCGGCCGCAGGGCCGTCATGAACACTTCGGCGGTCAGGTCTTCAGCGTCGGGTTGATTGCCCACCTTGCCGTACATCAGCCGGTAGACCCAGGTGACATTGTCGCGATAAATCGCGTCCCAGTCGGGGTAAGCCGCGCCCGTCACCGGCTGCAGCCCTCCCTTCGAGCGCGATGTCCGCGGTTCTACGGCGCTAGGACGGCGCGCCCCATTTTCGCTCGTGATCACTGGTTGACGTCCCGGAATCGACCTTGGGGATCGCTGTGTGAGCGCTTAGACCGCGGCACCGGCGGCGAGAGCACCCGAGGAGCGGGTGCGGGTCGGTTGCGTCAATGAGATTTCGCGTTGGGTCATGCCAAGAGATAGGCCGGCGGGTTACACGCGCCCCAGCAACGGTGGCTTGGCTTGCCGGAACCCGCGAGATTCGACCTCACAGGCTTCTCCGATGGGATACTCAGGCTGATGGCCCGTGCGCCGGAGACGGGCGTACGTCCGGCAGAATCTCGCGGCCACCTCCGTCGCAATCAGCACCGACGAAGTTGCTTATCTGAGCGACATATCCGGGCCCGGGCGGATCGTGGGAGAGTGCTACACCGCTACCTACGCCCGCACCCTCGCGAACTGAACTGGAGGAGATCATGAGAAAGGTTTTGCTTCATCACGCGGTCGTCGCGTACCGACAGCGGCACCTCCACGGCGATGAAAAGCGCCTCTAAGCTGGGCGCGCCCGAAGGGATTCGAACCCCCAACCTTCTGATCCGTAGTCAGATGCTCTATCCGTTGAGCTACGGGCGCCTGTGTTCAGTTATGCGGCCGACGAGTCAGCCACGGCGGAGGCGAGAGGATTTGAACCTCCGGTCCGCTTTAAGGCGGACAACTCATTAGCAGTGAGTCCCATTCGGCCGCTCTGGCACGCCTCCCGACGATTACCGCCGATCCGACAGCGTACACAGGGGCAACAGGCGAAGGCAAAGCGCAGGTGAGCGACTCATAGACTGGTCGGGTGACCGCCCGTCTGCGCCCCGAACTGGCCGACCTGCCCGCATACACCCCGGGCAAGACGGTGCCGGGCGCAATCAAGATCGCCAGCAACGAGACGGTGTACGGACCCCTGCCCAGTGTGCGGGCCGCCATCGACAAGGCCGCCGACAACATCAACCGCTACCCCGACAACGGGTACGTCGAGCTCAAGGAACGGCTGGCGAAGCACGTAGACGGCGGGGCCTTGGCTCCCGAATATTTTTCCGTCGGATGCGGGTCGGTCAGCCTGTGCCAGCAGCTGATCCAGATCACCTCGACAGTCGGCGACGAGGTGCTGTTCGGCTGGCGCAGCTTCGAGATCTACCCGTTGCAGGTGCGCACCGCTGGCGCCACGCCGGTCCACGTGCCGCTGACCGACTGCACCCACGACCTCGATGCGATGCTCGCCGCGATCACTGACCGCACCCGCCTGATCTTCGTGTGCAACCCGAACAACCCGACGAGCACCGTGGTCGAGCCCGAGGCGCTGGCCCGGTTCGTCGAGGCAGTGCCGTCCGACATCCTTATCGCGCTCGACGAGGCCTATGTCGAGTACATCCGCGACGGGTTACTGCCCGACAGCTTCGGGCTGGTTCGCAAGCACAGCAATGTCGTTGTGCTGCGCACCTTTTCGAAGGCCTACGGACTGGCTGGGCTGCGGATCGGCTACGCCGTCGGCGACCCGGACATCATCACAGCACTGGGCAAGGTCTACGTCCCCTTCACCGCGACCAGCATTTCCCAGGCCGCGGCCATCGCCTCGCTGGACGCCGCCGACGAGCTGCTGGCCCGCACCGACGCCGTCATCGCCGAACGGGCCCGCGTCACCGCCGCATTGCGCGACGCCGGATACACCGTGCCGCCATCACAGGCCAACTTCGTGTGGCTGCCGCTGCCCGGCAGGGCCCAGGAGTTCGCGAACGACTCGGCGAACAGCCGCGTCATCGTCCGCCCCTACGGCGACGACGGCGTGCGGGTCACCGTCGCCGCCCCGCACGAGAACGATGCCTTCCTCGAGTTCGCGCAGCGATGGGCCAAAGGGCAACGCGTCTAGTCAGCCGGCTGACGTCCGGTGTAGGCGATCAGCCGGTCCAGCGCGCAGGCATCGGCGGACACGTCGACCGGATCGTCGAATCCGACGCTGGTGCGGCCCGCCGGGGTGATGATGACCTTCGCCAGGCCCATCACGTAATCGGAGAGCGGATCCGGTGCATCGACTGTGCGCCCAGTTGCCATTGCGTAGTCCCAAGCGTGGATCAGAAATTCGATCGAAAGGACGCCTGCCATCATGCTGGCGGGGGCCTCGCCTCCGCCGAACGGCACGGTGCCGTCCAACCCACGCTTGTGCCACGCATCCAGCGCTGGCCGCGCCGCGCGCATCACTTGCCGTTCCACCAAGTCATTGCGGTCCCGCTCGGGGAACTCGGCCCCCGCGTGTCCACCGATCGTCGCGATCGAGTTCATCAAGTGGTCGGTCAGCGACGCGACATCGAATTCTCGGCACGGAGTCTGCTTTGATTCGTCGTCTTTCGCGATGCCGCGCAGCACGTTCTCCAACACGGCCAGCGACTCTTCGGCACTTTCGAGTTCGTCCGCGGGCATGTGCCCTACGCTACGACGCACATGCGCATATCGTTCACGAGATGAGGATGCACGTTTGGGTGGCCGTGGCCGCGTTGATCCTTGCCGGCCTGACCGCAGGCTGCGAACGCACCACACCAGGCACCGTCGCGATGACCACCCAGCCGGGACCACCGATCACGTCGACCAAAAGGGCACCGACGACGACGGTGCCGGGGCTGCCGGGCATCCCTATACCGGAGATTCACATCCCCGGACTTCCCGGCAACACCAACGTTCCCGTGGTGCCCGCGCCACCGAACGCACTGACGATGAAGTGCGTCGATTTCAACAAGCTCGACGAGGCCACCCGGCTGGCCGTCATCCGTGCGGTCCTCGCACAGCAGAACAACCCGCTAGGCCCCAACGGCGAGTCGGTCGGGCAGATGCTGGCCGAAGCCGCGTGCCAGTTCCTGCCCCAGGCCACCGTCAGCGACGTGCTGATGGGCACGCCGCCGAAGTAGGTGGCTAGCCTCTGTAGTTCTATGGGCGATGCATATGAATCCGTCACCGTGGACATCGAGGATCACGTCGCGCAGGTGACCCTGGTCGGGCCCGGCAAGGGCAACGCGATGGGTCCGGCGTTCTGGGCGGAGATGCCCGAGGTGTTCGCCAAGCTCGACGCGGACAGCGACGTGCGCGCGATCGTGCTGACCGGCTCCGGCAAGAACTTCAGCTACGGACTGGACCTGCCCGCGATGGGCGGCTCGCTCTCGGGTGTGATGGCGGGCGGCGCATCGGCGCGACCGCGGGCCGACTTCCACGCCACCATCCTGCGCATGCAGGGCGCGATCTCCGCCGTCGCCGACTGCCGCACCCCGACCGTCGCGTCGGTGCACGGCTGGTGCATCGGCGGCGGCGTCGACCTGATCTCGGCCGTCGACATCCGGTACGCCAGCGCCGACGCGAAATTCTCGGTCCGCGAGGTGAAGCTGGCGATGGTCGCCGACGTCGGCAGTCTGGCCCGGTTGCCGCTGATCCTGACCGACGGTCACCTGCGTGAGCTGGCGCTGACGGGTAAGAACATCGACGCCGCACGTGCGGAGAAGATCGGGCTCGTCAACGACGTCTACGACGATGCCGAGGCCTCACTGGCAGCCGCGCATGAGACGGCCGCCGAGATCGCCGCGAATCCGCCGCTGACCGTCAACGGCATCAAGGACGTTCTCGACCAGCAGCGCATCGCGCGGGTATCGGAAAGCCTCCGCTACGTAGCTGTCTGGAACGCGGCGATGCTGCCGTCCAACGACCTCACCGAAGGCATCACCGCGACATTCGAAAAGCGGGCGCCGAACTTCACCGGGGAGTAGTTGCGCGGCAGGTTACCGGGGAATAGGGGTCCAGCCGAGCTCGGCCTTCGCCTTGGCGTTGGACAGCGGCAGCCAGGTCTGCCCGAATGCGATCGCCGGGTAGGACGCGACCAGGCCCACCAGCCGATGTGAGATCGGTATCGGCGGCGGCCGGCGCAGCTTCTTGGACAGTTCGCGTGCGTAGTCACCGAACGACTGCGGCCGGTCGTCGACGATGTTGTAGATCTCACCGCCGCGGCCTTCCGTGACCGCATCGGCGGTGGCCCTCGCGACGTCGTCGATGTGCACCCACGAGGCAATGCCGTGACCGGTCATGGCTGGCAGCGCCCACCACTTCGCCAGCCGGGTGAACAACTCATCGTGTGGAACACCTGGGCCGTAGAAAAGGCCATAGCGCAACACGATTCCCTCGGTGTCGCTGTTCTGGCCGGACGTCAGCACAGTCTGCTCCATACCGCGAAGCGCGGCCAGCATCTCGTGCCCGCCCTTCGGCGGCGGCCCCGGATACGGATCGGACTCGTCCACCAACTGCGGGCCTGAGGTCGGATAGCCGTACGCGAAGACCACCGACTCGGCGACGACGCGACGCGCCCCTGCTCGCTGCGCGGCGGCGACGAGATTCGGCGCCCCTTGACTCCACAGCTTTCGCGCGGGCTCAAAGTCCTTGGGCCGCTTCGGCCCCCACTTCGGCAGGGTGGTCAGCAGCGACACCACCACCTCGGGTTCTATGTCACCGACCACCGTATTGATCTGCGTGGCGTCGAAGACGTTGGCCACCACCGGCTTGGCGCCCAGCTGCTTGATTGCCGACGTCCTCGCCTGCTGGCTGGTCATGCCGATGACCTCGTGGCCGCGGGCATTCAACTCCCGCAACAACGGAATCCCCGGCACACTGGTGGCCCCTGCCACCAGTACCCGCATCAGGTCTTCTCCGTAGCGACGCTGGCGCGCAACGCGATTGCCAGCAACACGGTCGCCACCAGCAAGCCCCCTGCCTCGAGCCAGCCGATCGACTCCCCCGCCGCGTGGTGAGGGTCGATGGTATGACTCAGCGCGTGCAGTCCCCAGTGCACGGTAGCGAACGCCAGCGCAGGAACCCGCCACGACGACCATCGGACGGCGGCAAGCATCATCAGGCCAAGCGGAAACTCGAACGTGGCGTTGTCGAAGATGTAGTGGTCGTTTCGCGCGCCGAAGCTTCCGAGCGTGTCGAAGAACGTTGCAGGTGCGACGAACATGAACAGCCCGAGGAGCACCGAGTACGCCCCGAACACGAGCAGGGTCACCTCGATATAGCGGGCTCGTGTGCGGGTGGGCACTGTCGTCATATGTCCACGCTAGATCGTCAGTAGCACCAAGATAAGCACCACTTTGATGACAATTTCGGGTACCACTTCTGGGCGGGAGCTGGGGTGTACTTGACCTACTTGCTGGGGTTCCACCGTGGGGTGCTGGACACCCAGCCCGGCGACGTCACCGTCTTCACACATTGATAGAGCGCCTCGACCTGCTCGGTCACCGCTGCAACAGTTGCCCGCAACGCTGCGCCATCCGACCCGGCGATCCGAACCGCCCATCCAACCTGGTTTGGCAGGTCGGTCACCGCGAGGTATGCACGCCTGTCCCCCGTGAGCCCACTTCGCGATTCGAGGTCTGGCGATATCGCCGTCATCGCTTCGTCGAAGCCGCCACCGACGACGTACACGGTCGCGAAAGCCGTCGGGGCGCGGCGGACCCGCGGCATCGTCTCGAGCATCTGCGCGTCGACGGCGAGAAGCGTTCCGTCCGTGGCGGTTACGGTGACACTCGACTCGTAACTGCCGAACGTCTCATCCGTCAGGTCGGGGTGGAACACGACGGCGTCGATGATCACCGCCCGTCCACCCGGCTCGACACACACCTGCGTGCGCTGACGATAGTCCGCATGCGCAGTGAGGATGCGGGGCGACGGGTCGAACAGCAGCCGACTGCTCGTGTCCACCCGCAGGCGGGTGTCCTCGACCGCCGTCGCACCGCCGCGAACGCCGCTAACGATTGTGGCGCCCTGGCCACGGACCACTGCCCACCCGCCGTGGACGACCTCGATCCGTTGTCTGACGACATCACCCGGAATGACCGTGCCTGCACAGTTTTGTATGGTCACCGACCCAGCACCGGGCCGTGTTCTGTCGGTGAAGACGCGCCCGATCAGCAGTGGCCACCGGTAGCGGCGCCGGGTCAGGGCGGTGCGCCCGCCGACGCTTGCAAACACGATGTCGAGGGCGTTGCCGGGCCCGGTGCTCACACGAACAGCACTTCCCGTTCGAGCAGGTCCATCACTGCCTCGATCCCCTCGCCGCTCCAGACGTTGGTGGCGATGACGGGTCTGCCGCCGCGCACCTCGTTGGCTTCCTTCAGCATCAGGGGCAGGTCGACGCGAACATAGGGCGCGAGATCAACCTTGTTGACCACGAGCAGATCACACCGCAAGACACCCGGTCCGCGCTTGCGCGGGATGTCGTCACCCCCGGCCACGTCGATCACGAACAGCCAGTAGTCCACCAGATCGCGGGAGAACGTCGACGCGAGATTGTCGCCACCGGATTCGAGCAGAATCAGCTCGGTGTCGGGGTAGGCCGCTTCGAGGGCATCAGCGGCGGCGATATTCAGTGACGGGTCCTCGCGGATCACTGTGTGCGGACAACCGCCCGCTTCGACGGCCCGCACCCGTTGCGGATCGATCAGCCCGGAACGGCGGATCCGCTCGGCGTCCTCGGCGGTAACCAGGTCATTGGTGATCACCGAGACCGGGCGTCCACGTTGTGCGAATCCACCGAGCAGCGCCTCGATGAGTGCCGTCTTGCCGGATCCGACGGGCCCACCGATGCCGATGCGCGCGGCTCGTATGGCAATGGTCATCGCAGCATGTACTTTCTCGAAAATGCCACGCTGGCAGCCGGTTCCGCCGTGAGCAGCTTACCGTCGGCGTGGACATCGAAGGTACGGGGATCAACCTCGACGTGGGGTAGGGCGTCGTTGCGTACCATGTGCTTCTTGCGCAGCGCGCGCACCGACTTGATCGGCAACACGTTCTTGCGCAGCCCCAGTTTGTCCGGCACCCCCGCATCGATCGCGAGCGAGGACATGAACACGAACCCCAGTTTGGCGGCCGCGTCGCCAAGCGCACCCCAGTTGGGACGTTGGATGATTGGCTCCGACGACGAAATGGACCCTGCCGCGTCCCCGAGTGCCGCCCACGCGATCATCCCGTTCTTGAGCACCGCCCTGGGTTTGACGCCGAAGAATGCGGGCTGCCAGATCACCAGGTCGGCCACCTTGCCGGTCTCGACGGAACCGATGTGCGCGTCGGCACCGACCGAGATGGCCGGGTTGATGGTCAGTTTCGCGATGTAGCGCTTGACGCGCTCGTTGTCGGCGGCGGCCGTCGTCTCCTCCGGCAGACGCCCGATGCGCTGCTTCATCACCGCGGCGAGCTGCCAGCAGTTGGTGACGTTCTCGGCGAGGCGGCCCATGCCCTGGGTATCGCTTCCGAAGATCGAGATGGCTCCCATGTCGTGCAGGAAGTCCTCGGCGACCATGGTCTGCGGCCGGATCCGGGCTTCGGCGAACGCAATGTCCTCTGGCGCTTCCCAATTCATCAAGTGCGCCAGCATCGTCATCGGCACGCCCTCGTCGAGCCCGACGACCGTGTAGGGATTGGTCGGGTTGGTCGTGCCGGGAATGACGTTCTCGTAACCGACGCACCGGATGAGGTCGGGGGCGTGTCCGCCGCCCGCGCCTTCCACGTGGTACATGTGGATTGTCCTGTCGCCGATCGTCGACAGCGTTCGCTCGGAAAACCCGAACTCGTTGATCGAGTCGGTGTGCAGGTGCACCGCGAAATCGGCGGAATCGGCGGCCTCGAGCGTCTTGTCGATGACAGCCGGCGACGCCCCAAGGTCTTCGTGGATCTTTACCGCACCGGCGCCGCCGGCCACCGACTCCAGGACTGCCGCGGGATCGGAAGAGCCGCGGCCGAATGCGACGAAATTCACGGGCGTGTACTCGCCGGCCTTCAAGAACATCCCGAGGTTGCGGGGGCTTCCGGTGGCGACTTCGAATGACGGACCCAACGACCCACCGATGAGAGTGGTGGTTCCAGTCGACAGCGCATGCTCGACTTGCTGTGGTGAAATCAGGTGCGCGTGGGTCTCGATGGCGCCTGCGGTCACGATCATTCCTTCGGCGGGAATCGGCGTCGTGCTGGTGCCCACGATCAATCCCGGCGTGACACCTGGCATGGTGTCCGGGTTGCCCGCCTTTCCGATGCCGACGATCCTGCCATTGCGGATGCCGATGTCCGCCTTGATGATTCCGGCCGCCGCGTCGATGATCACCGCATTCACGATGACGTAGTCGAGCGCGCCGTCCGACGGCTTGGACGACGGGCGATACCCCTCGCCGTCCCGGACGGACTTACCAGCACCGGCGAGCAACTCGTAGCCGGGAACGGTGTCGTCCCGTTCGACCTCGACGAACAGGTCCGAGTCGGCGAGGCGGATCCGGTCACCCTTGGTGGGGCCGAATAAGCGGGCGTAGGACTGCCGATCGATCGATGTCATTGCGCCGTCAGCCTTCGTGCTGCATGGCAAGTGCCGCATCGAGGGCCCCATTTGCGTCCAGTGGCCCGTTGACCACTCCCGAGAAGCCTTGGGCGACGCGATCGCCTGCCATCGGAACCAGCGTGACCTCGACGGGAATTCCGGGTTCGAACCGCACTCCTGTACCGGAGGCGACGTCCAGTTTGTGGCCCCACGCAGCGCGGCGATCGAACTCGAGCGCTGGGTTGGTTTCGAAGAAGTGCGACTGGCTACGGACCTGGATGTCCCGGTCGCCGCGGTTGACAACGGTCAGCGACAGTCGCTTCGCGCCGGGGAACAGCTCGACCGGCGTGTCGCCGACGATGATCTCCCCTGGGCGGATGTCGTTCTCCCCTGCGATGATTGGGTCGATCAGCGTCACGAGCTTGGTGCCGTCGGCGAACGGAGCGTCCACCGCCACGATGCGCACCATGTCGGGAACACCCGGTTCGCACTGGTCGGCCGTGAGCTGCGATGCGGCGTGGTCGATCACCTCGTCGTAGGCCATGTTCTTGCGCGCCGCGAGCATCACCTCGTCGGCCAGCAGGGCCACCGCCTCGGGATGGCTCAACCGGATGCCTTCGCGGAGATTGCGCCGCGCCATCTCGGCGGCGTTGAACACCGTCAGGCGCTCGATCTCGGTGGGCGTCAGGTTCACACCATCTCCTTCACGTGCTCACGGTCAACTGGCGAACAACCGCACACCATCGTCGTGGCGCTGGGCGGCGATATCGGCGTAGGCGGTGAAGGCGGCGGGTTTGGTGGGTGGCCTGCGGTGCAGGAGGTCGATGAGGAGCGACATCATGTTCGTCACGACCCGCTGAACGCCGAGGTGTCCGCAGATTCCGAGACGTATTGCAGCACCGGTGATTCCGGAGACCACCTGCCATGCCGCGACGGCCTCTGCCGTTTCGAGGGTGAGGCCCGCGGCACGGAAACAAACCGCCTGGGCCACAGCAAGGTGACCGGGAGCGGCCCCAGCGAGTACCCGGCTGCGGTAGTCGTCGATACCCGTGTCGATCACTGCGGCGAACGTTGTGAGGGTGGCCGCACCAGCGCGGCGGGATGCCTCGCGCAGCACTGACATCGTCGCGGCTGCCTCAGCGAACGTGTCCACAGCGTCAGGCTCGGGTGCGGTCCAGGCCCGACGCATCAGAACCCGGTCCCGCCGATGCCAGTTTCCCTCGAGCTGCTCGGCGAGGAATGCCGTGACATCGCGCTCGTCCTGCACCATCCCGTCGCGGTGGGCGCCCTCCAAACCCGAAGAGAACGCGAACCCGCCGGATGGAAACGCACTGTCAGCGAAACGGATGGCGGCGAGCAGCTGCCAGAGATCATTCATCGAGCGACTCGACCCGGCCACTGTCGAGCAGCTCGACGATCCGGGAGATGTAGTCGGATTCCGGACCCTCCAGGTGGACCACGACGGTGTCATCGCGCTGGTCGACTTTCCAGTGCAAGTGTCCAGCCAGGAAGCCTAGCCGCAGTGCAGCCCCAATATCGTTGGCCCGCAGTGTCATTGTGCGTCGCGCACCAGCTCGCACGACCACCGCGCGGTCGGTTTCTAGCAGCAACACCGCCCCATCGGCGAGTGCGCTGTCCCGCTGCAGCACGATCGCGTAGTCGGTGCCCGCATCCGACGTCGCGCGCAGCCGTTTGCGATTGAGGTCGTGAACATCCAGGTGGAGGTACTCGACGGCATGCTCGAGGTCGGGGTGATGGCGCAGTTCGTGCAAACGGTCGGCGACTGCCTGGTCCGTCACCCACCCAACGATCCCGTCGATGATCCGCAGGCCTGCGGCGGCCGTGGTCACTACGCGGCCTTCGCGGCGACCGGCGCGATCCTGCCGACCACGTCGGTATTTTGCTCCAGCGCGTAGCCGAAGCGCAGTATCTCGGGCTCGGCAAACGGCTTTCCGATGATCTGCACTCCCAGCGGAAGCCCGTCGGCGGAGAATGCCGCCGGAACCGACAAGGACGGCAGTCCGGTGACATTGGCGGGCGCCGACAAGCGCACGTAGGCAGAGGTTGCGCCCTCGACCGTGCCGTCCCCCCACCTGATGAACGGATCGGACCTCAGGGTCGCGGCAGCGACGAGGGTGGGTGCGAGCAGCACATCGATCGAGGAGAACATCTCCTTCCACGCCGCCTGGATCAGCGTCCGCAGCCGCAGCGCGTTGACGTAGTCGGTGGCGAGCTGCGCTGCGCCGATCTCGAGGAGAGTCCGGGTCTCGTCGGTGAACTTCTCAGGGGAATTGCGGAGGTAGTCCATGTGGTACGCGGTCGCCTCCGGCATCATGATCGCCCACTCGGTCGAGATGATGTGTTCGGCCATCGGGATCGTTACCTCGACCAGCTCGGCGCCGAGCGCCTCCAGCGTGGCGGCGGCGGTGGTGGCCGCCTGCGCCGCCTCGCCTGCGACCTGTTCGGTGTAGTAGTTGACGGGGATGCCGATCTTCTTCCCCTCCACGCCGGCGTCGATCCCCGTGATCATGTCCGGCACCGGCACGTCGACGGTCCCGGGGTCGGTGCGGTCGTATCCAGACATCGCAGCCATCACCAGCGCCGAATCGACGACGCTGCGGCTGAGCGGTCCCACATGGTCGAGAGACCACGACAGCGAAGCGACTCCGACACGAGAGGCGCGGCCGAAGGTCGGCTTCAGGCCGACGGTGCCACAAAGCGCGGCCGGGATACGGATGGATCCGCCGGTATCGCTACCGAGAGCGACGTGTACGACGCCGCTGGCCACCGCAGCTCCAGAACCGCCGCTGGATCCGCCTGGCGTGCGGTCTGGCGCCCAGGGGTTGCCCGTGGTGGGAGTGGTTGCACCGTAGGCAAACTCGTGGGTGTGGGTCTTACCGATCATGACCATCCCTGCCGCGTACAGCTTCGCGACGGACACCGAATCGGTATCCGGCACGTGGTCGGCCCGCTGCGCGGAGCTGGACGTGGTCCTGACTCCGGCGGTGTCGTAGAGATCCTTAACTGCGAGCGGAATACCGTGCAGCGGGCTCCGGTAATTGCCGTCACCAATCTCCTTCTCGGCGATCTTGGCCTGCTCGAGCGCGAGTTCGGGTGTGGTCGTTGCGAATGCGGTGAGCGTAGGTTCGACCTCCTCCAGGCGCGCGAGCGACGACTGGGTGACCTCGACCGGCGAAACCTCTTTGGTGCGGATCTTCTCCGAGACCTCGAGCATGGGAAGTTCGTACAGTTCCATCGCGGTATGCCTTTGCGTTCAGTCCCAGGACGCCTTGAAGCCCACGGCCGGCACCGTCTCGCCCAGACCAGGCGTCGAGGCCTGCCGAATCAGCGCGAGCGCCGATGAGTAGCTTTCGTAGTTCGCCGCGAGACGCTCTGGCGAGATGGTCAGCCCGGCGTAGGAGAACGCGGCGGTCACCTGGGCTTCGGAAGGCAGGAATCCAGGTGTACTCACGGCAATCCAGTGAGATGGCCCATGACTCGGCGAGTGCCGATCATCGTCGCCCTCCGTCCTAAACCCAGACTTGTCTAGGGCCAGTTGACTACGAGTCGTTGTCACAGAGGTTCAGGGCCTGTTTCAGCATCATTACGCCGTGCGCGAGAAGTCCCGTCGCAGAGCGGTGGCGGAGGGATTTGAACCCCCGGACGGTTTTAGCCGTCTCTCGCTTTCAAGGCGAGTGCATTAGGCCGCTCTGCCACGCCACCGCCGACAAGAGTACGGGGCCGATGAGTGCTTGCCCGAAGAGCCGACGGTCCGGATGGGCGCTGCCGCGACGAGCGGACAGGTTTAGACGCGGCCGAGCTTGGCCGGAGGTGCCCCCGCTTTCAGGGCGACGCTGATTCGCCGACAGTTTTCGCCCATCGCGGCGATCTGCGGGCGTGACAGTCGGCCGAGGAAGTGCGCGCGCACCCCATCCCCATACGTCAGCATCGCTTCGGTAACCGCGGCGCGGCCCTCTTCGGTGATGGAGGCCAGCACGCCCCTTCCGTCGTCCGGGCTGGCGCCGCGACGCACCAGGCCCTGCAGCTCCAATCGCCGGATCTGCCTGGTCACCCGGCTCGGCAGTGACATCAGCCCGTCGGCGAGGTCCCCCATGCGCGCCGAGCCGGTCGCGGACTTGTCCAACATGTCGAGCAGCCGCACATCATTGAGTGTCAGGTGATGTGCATCCACCAGCGACCGGTTCAGGGTCGCGTACATTCTCAACGCAGAATCGAGGAAGTTTTGCCACGACCTCTGCTCAGCGATGTCTAAGCCAGGCATATCACTGGCGGTACGCCCGGCAATCATCCCCTCCATTTCGCTATGGTAAAGCAGGCAAGCATTGCTGTGGGCCAAAAATCCACAGTGCCCTGCGAGACAGTAACCTTGGCTCCTATGCGTGCGATCGTGGCCGAATCAGCCGATCAGCTCACCTGGCAAGAAGTCCCCGATATCTCGCCTGACTCCGGCGAAGTGCTCATCAAGGTGAGTGCGGCCGGGGTGAACCGCGCCGACGTGCTACAGGCCGCTGGCAACTATCCACCCCCTCCCGGAGCCAGCCAGATCATCGGTCTGGAGGTGTCCGGGACCATTGTCGAGGTCGGTGGCGGGGTTGATCAGTGGGCCGTCGGGCAACAAGTCTGCGGTTTGCTAGCAGGCGGGGGTTACGCGGAGTTCGTCGCGGTCCCCGCCGGCCAGGTGATGCCGATTCCCAACGGAGTGCCTCTACATCATGCCGCCGGACTGCCTGAAGTGGCGTGCACCGTTTGGTCGAACCTGATGATGACCGCGCATCTCGCGGCCGGTCAGCTCCTGCTGATCCACGGCGGCGCCAGCGGGATCGGCACGCACGGCATCCAGGTGGCGCGCGCACTCGGCGCAAGGGTGGCCGTGACCGCCGGGCCGCAGAACAAGCTCGACCTGTGCGCAGAATTGGGTGCCGAAATCACCATCGGCTACCGCGATGAGGACTTCGTGGAGCGGATACGGGGCGAAGGCGGTGCCGACGTGATCCTCGACATCATGGGTGCCGCGTACCTCGACCGCAACGTCGATGCCCTCGCCACCGAGGGCCGGCTGGTCATGATCGGGATGCAGGGCGGCGTCAAAGCCGAACTCAACCTCGGCAAGCTGCTCCTCAAGCGCGCCGGAGTGATCGGCACGACCTTGCGGGCACGCCCGGTCGCCGGCCGCGGCAGCAAGAGCGAGATCGTCGCCGAGGTCGTCGCCAACGTCTGGCCGATGATCGCCGACGGCCAGGTGCGTCCGATCATCGGCGCCGAGTTCCCAATCGAGCAGGCCAGGGCGGCGCACGAGCTGCTGGTGGCTGGCGAGGTATCCGGGAAAATCATTCTGCGCATTGCGGATTAGCACGTCGGCGAGCCGACAAGATCAGCCCGTGGCCGAGCCGACGATTTAGCCGAGCGAAGCCAAGGCGCGCACCAGCTGATCGACTTCCGCGGTCGTCGTATAGTGCGCAAGCCCGACGGTCACCGCGCCGCCAATGTCGTTGACTCCAATGACATCTAGAACGCGCGAGCTGACGTTGGAGATCGCCAGGATGCCGTTGTCGGCAAGGCGCTGCACCACCCGCTCGGCGGGCACGTCGCTGACCGCGAAACTCAGCACGGGGATGTGTGTCTCGGGCCGGCCGATCACCATCACAGCGGAAAGGGAACGCAGCGACATCAGCAGGTAGTCGAACACTCGGTTCATATACGTCGACGCCGATTGCATTGATACCGAAAGTCTTTCGCGCCGCGACCCGTGCGCCGACTCATCGAGTCCCGCCAAGTATTCGATGCTGGCAACGACGCCTGCGAGCATGCCGAATTGGTGCGCACCCACCTCGAGTCGCGCAGGTCCGGTCGCATACGGGTTCAGCGATACCGAGCCGATCGAGTCGAGCATCGACGGGTCCCGGAAAGCCAGCGCGCCAATCGGCGGTCCACCCCATGCCATCGCATTCACGGCAACCACGTCGGCGTCGATCTCGTCGATGTCGATCAGCCGGTACGGTGCGGCGGCGGAGTGATCGACGACCACCAGCCCGCCGACGTCATGCACCAGCTTCGTTACCGCCCGCAGATCGGTGACGGTGCCCAATGTCGATGAGGCAGAGCTGATTGCGACCAAACGAGTCGGGCGGGTGATCAGACTTTCCCACTGCCAGGCGGGCAGCTCACCGGTCTCGATGTCGACCTCGGCCCACTTCACCTTTGCGCCATAGCGATTCGCCGCACGCAGCCACGGTGCGATGTTCGCCTCGTCGTCGAGTCGGGTCACCACCACCTCATAGCCGAGGCCGACCCGCGACGACGACGCGTCCGCCAGCGACGTCAGCAGCACCGCGCGATCTGCACCCAGAACCACGCCGCGCGGATCGGCGTTGGTCAGATCGGCTACCGCCTGGCGCGCTGCCTCCAGCACCGCGGCGCTGCGCTGCGCGGACGGATGGGGTCCCACCGGGGTCGGCATCGATCCCCGGAATGCGGTCGACACCGCTCTGCCAACGGCATCGGGGAGCAGCATGCCGTTCTGGGCATCGAAGTGGACCCAACCATCGCCCAAAGACGGGTGCAGACCCCGCACCCGGGCGACGTCGTATGCCATGCCAGCCCACCTTAGAGCGTTTGTGATTTCACAAACAGACACGATCTCGGCGGATGCCCGGCTGTGCCCTGTCGCCGCCTATGCCGCGCCCGGACCGGGCCACCTGGGCAGCCATACTAGTCCAGTGAGCTTGGGGTACGGAGTGCTAATTGCGCTGTTGTTGCTGGTGGTCCCCGGGGCGATCGTCGCGCGTATCGGTCGGCTAACTTGGCCCACCGCGATTGCGGTCGGACCTGCCCTGACCTACGGCACGGTGGCGTTGGCCATCGTTCCCTATGGCGCACTTGGTGTCCCGTGGAACGCGTGGACGGCACTGTTTGCTCTGGCGCTCGTGTCCGGAATCGCGCTGTGTTTGCGGTTCGCCCTCGCCCGGGTTCGCGACGTCGACGCCGAGGCCCGAGCGGTGGGCCGCGGCCCGGCGCTCGTGGTGGCAGCAGGTGTCCTGTTGGGCGCCTTGCTGATCGGTCTGGCGGCGCTGCGCGGGATGCCAAATTGGCAATCCATCCCGAGTAACTGGGATTCGGTGTGGCACGCCAACACGATTCGCTTCGTCCTCGACACCGGCCAGGCGTCGCCGACCCACATGGGCGAGTTGCGCAACGTCGAGACCCACGAAGCGCTGTACTACCCGTCGACCTTTCACGCCCTGGCATCGGTTTTCAGTCAGCTCACCGGCGCCGCACCGACCACGGCGTACACGCTGAACTCACTGGCCGTCTCGATCTGGCTGTTCCCGGTCAGCGCGGCGACGCTGACGTGGCAGCTGCTTCGCTCCCGCACCGACGAGTGGCGCACGGCGGGCGCCGCCGCGGTCGCAGCAGCACTGTCGGCGTCGTTCACCGCACTCCCCTACGTCGAGTTCGATACCGCCTCGATGCCCAACCTCGCCGCGTACGGCCTCGCGGTCCCGACCATGGTGCTGGTCGTTTCCGCGCTGCGTCACCGCGACCGCATCCCGCTGGCAGTGCTTGCGGCGCTCGGGGTGTTTTCGGTGCATATCACCGGCGGCGTGGTCGTCGTTCTGTTCGTGGTGGCCTGGTGGCTGTTCGACGCGCTGTGGCGCCCCGTCCGCGGCCGCGTGGCGGACTTCGTCAACCTGTTGGTCATCGGAATTCCGACGGCGGTGCTGCTGCTGCCTCAGTTCCTCGGGGTGTTGCAGCAGGCCGAGATCATCGCCGGGCACGCCTTCATCACGCATCAGGGCAAGAAGCACGCCCTGATCGACGCGGTCATGCAGCACACCCGCCACCTCAACGACTTCCCGATCCAATGGGTGCTGATCATCCTCGCGGCGGTCGGCGGAGTCATCCTGGTGGCCCGGCGCGTGTGGTGGCCGCTGGCGGTGTGGTTCCTGCTGGTGGTGTCGATCGTGCATTCGTCGGCGCCGTTCGGCGGCCCGATCGGCGCGATCACCGGCAAGTTCAGCGACCTGTTCTACAGCGACCCCCGGCGGCTGTCGGCGGTGATCACGATGCTGCTCACCGCCGCGGTCGGCATCGCCGTGTTCACGCTGGCGTCGGCCGTGTGTGCAGGCGCGCGCCGGCTGATCGGCAAGGGCAGTCCGCGAACCTGGCATGCGGCCGCCGCCGCCGTATGCGCGGCCGTGAGCGTTGGCATCGGCATCGCCTATCTGCCGCGCGCGCAGTTCCTTTTCGGCGAGAAGTACGACAGGGTTCTCGTCGACGCCAAGGACTTGGAGGCGTGGGCCTACCTGGCGACCTTGCCGGGTGCGCACGACACCTTGATCGGCGATGCGAACACGGACGGCACCGCGTGGATGTATGCCGTCGCCAACCTGCACCCGCTGTGGACCCATTACGACTTCCCGGTCCAGCAAGGCCCGGGTTACCACCGGTTCATCTTCTGGGCCTACGCCGATGACGCCGACACCGACCCGCGGGTCGCCGAGGCGGTGAAGGCGCTCAACATCCGGTACGTGGTTACGAGCACACCGGTGGTCCGCGGGTTCGTCATGCCCGACGGGCTAGTGTCGCTAGATAAGTCGCGGTCGTGGAAGAAGATCTACGACAACGGCGAGGCCCGCATCTACGAATGGCGCGGCGATCAGCGCTAGCGCGAAGTGGGGCACCTCCCGCCCGAAGGGCAGGGGGACAGACGGATGAGAAGGGACATGAGCACCAACACCGACGACGACAACATCGAAATCATCAGCGGTGATCCGCTCGCTGCCGAGGAAGCCGACGACGGCAAGTCGTTGACCGACCTCGTCGAGCAACCCGCGAAGGTGATGCGGATCGGCACCATGATCAAGCAGCTGCTGGAGGAGGTGCGCGCGGCACCGCTCGACGACGCCAGCCGCAGCAAGCTTCGCGAGATCCACCGCACCAGCATTCGCGAGCTCGAGGACGGGCTGGCGCCCGAACTGCGCGAGGAGCTCGAGCGGCTGACGCTGCCGTTCAGCGAGGACGGCGTCCCGTCGGATGCCGAACTGCGAATCGCGCAGGCGCAGCTGGTCGGCTGGCTCGAAGGGCTGTTCCACGGCATCCAGACCGCCCTGTTCGCCCAGCAGATGGCGGCGCGCCAGCAGCTGGAGCAGATGCGTCAGTTGCCGCCGGGTGCGGTGGTGCCCGGCCCGCGCGGTGGAAGCGGCGCCGGGACCGGTCAGTACCTGTAGGTCTTGTGGTCGCTCCCGCTACGCCGCACATCTCGACCCACAACGCGTGGGTGGAGTTTCCGATCTTCGACGCGAAGACGCGCTCGCTGAAGAAGGCGTTCCTCGGCAAGGCAGGCGGCGCCATCGGACGCAACGAGTCCAATGTCGTGGTCATCGAGGCGCTGCGGGACATCACCATGTCGCTGGAACTCGGCGACCGGGTGGGACTGGTCGGCCACAACGGCGCGGGAAAGTCGACCCTGCTGCGGCTGCTGTCCGGCATCTACGAACCCACCCGCGGGGTGGCTTCGGTGACGGGTCGGGTGGCCCCGGTGTTCGATCTCGGCGTCGGGATGGACCCCGAGATATCCGGGTTCGAGAACATCATCATCCGCGGGCTGTTTCTCGGTCAGACCCGCAAGCAGATGATGGCCAAAGTCGACGAGATCGCAGAGTTCACCGAGCTCGGCGACTACCTGTCGATGCCGTTGCGCACCTACTCCACCGGCATGCGGGTGCGGTTGGCGATGGGCGTGGTCACCAGCATCGACCCGGAAATCCTGCTACTCGACGAGGGCATCGGTGCCGTCGACGCGGAGTTCCTGAAGAAGGCGCAGTCGCGGCTGCAGGGACTCGTCGAACGGTCCGGCATCCTGGTGTTCGCCAGCCACTCCAACGAGTTTCTGGCCCGGCTGTGCAAGACCGCGATGTGGATCGACCACGGGACCATCAAGATGACCGGCGGCATCGAGGACGTGGTCCGCGCGTACGAGGGTGATGACGCGGCGCGCCATGTGCGAGAGGTCCTCGACGAGCACAGGGCCGACTGGCCGGCCACCGCTATGAGTGCCTCGCGCGAAGAGCAGACAGCATTGCCCGATGACTGAGTCGATCGGCGATGACCGCTCGCGCGAAGCGCAGACAATCTGCGCCGTGGTGGTAACGCATCGGCGTCCCGACGAACTCGCCAAGTCGCTGGACGCGCTGAGCGCTCAGACCACCGCGCCAGACCATCTGATAGTCGTCGACAACGACAACGACGGCCGCGTCCGGGACCTGGTCGCCGGTCAGTCGATCGCCAACACCTATCTTGGGTCGCGGCGAAACCTCGGCGGCGCAGGCGGTTTCGCGTTGGGCATGCTCCACGCGCTGGCGCTTGGCGCGGACTGGGTGTGGCTGGCCGACGACGACGGCCGCCCGCAGGATCCCGATGTGCTGTCGACGTTGTTGGCCTGCGCCGAGAAGCACGGGCTTGCCGAGGTGTCGCCGATGGTGTGTGACATGGCCGATCCGGAGCGTCTGGCGTTTCCGCTGCGGCGTGGAACGGCGTGGCGCCGACGGGTAAGCGAATTACGCACGGGCACTGAAGATCTGCTGCCGGGAATCGCGTCGTTGTTCAACGGTGCACTGTTTCGCGCGTCGACACTGGAGGCGGTCGGCGTTCCCGATCTCCGATTGTTCATGCGCGGTGACGAAGTCGAGGTGCACCGACGGCTGGTGCGGTCGGGGCTGCCGTTCGGCACCTGCCTGAGCGCGGTGTACTTGCATCCGGAGGGCAGCGACGAGTTCAAACCGATCCTCGGCGGGCGAATGCACACGCAGTATCCCGACGATCCGGCGAAGCGGTTCTTCACCTACCGCAACCGTGGCTACCTGACGTCACAGCCGGGGCTGCGCCGGTTGCTCTTTCAGGAGTGGATGCGGTTCGGCTGGTACTTCGTCGTCTCGAGGCGCGACCCTGCGGGGCTGCGGGAGTGGATCCGGTTGCGCCGCATGGGTCGTCGCGAGCACTTCAGGAGGCCTGGACAATGACCTTCACCGATGCGGCGGCACAGTCACGGACGATGACCCGCGCCGTTGGCGACCTGGTCGACGGGTTCAACAAGCGCGAACTGTGGCTGCACCTGGGCTGGCAGGACATCAAGCAGCGCTACCGGCGCTCGGTGCTCGGCCCGTTCTGGATCACGATCGCGACGGGCGCCACCGCGGTCGCCATGGGGCTGTTGTACTCCAAGCTGTTCAAGTTGCCACTCGCCGAGCACCTGCCCTATGTCACGCTCGGGCTGATCGTCTGGAACCTGATCAATGCGTCCATTCTCGAGGGGGCGGACGTTTTCGTCTCCAACGAAGGTCTGATCAAACAACTTCCGACGCCGCTGTCCGTGCACGTCTATCGGCTGGTGTGGCGGCAGATGATCCTGTTCGCCCACAACATCATCATCTTCGTGATCATCGCGATCATCTATCCCAAACCGTGGACGTGGACCGACCTGGCGGTCATCCCTGCCCTTGGCCTGATCGTGTTGAACTGCATTTGGGTTTCGCTGTGTTTCGGCATCCTGGCCACGCGCTACCGCGACATCAGTCCGCTGCTCTTCAGCATCGTGCAGCTGCTGTTCTTCATGACGCCGATCATCTGGAACGAGTCGACGCTGCGGCAGCAGGGTGCGGGCTCGTACGCCAAGATCGTGGAACTCAACCCGCTGCTGCACTACCTGGACATCGTTCGGGCGCCGCTGCTTGGTGCCGACCAGCAGCTGCACCACTGGGTGGTGGTGATTGTGCTGACCGTCATCGGTTGGATCTTTGCCGCGTTCGCGATGCGCCAGTACCGCGCCCGCGTTCCGTACTGGGTGTAGCTACCGTCGAACACCAATCTGGACCGCTTCGGGCAATCACCTACGGCAGACTGTCGCCGTGAGTGATCGCCCGCCTGCGCTTCCGTCCTGGCTGCGGCCACTGCTGTGCCTGACGGCTTCGGCGTGCTTCTTCGCATTGCTCGTCGCGGTGGCGTACAAAATTCGCGAAGGCGGCGGTGCGGTCTGGCTCGACGGCGCGATCGCTCGGCATGTGCACCCTCACGTCGGTCCCCGCAGGACACAGCTAGCGCTGACGCTGACCCAGATCGGATCGCCGCTCTTTGTCGTGCCAGCGACCTTGGCAGCAGCGCTGATCACCGCGATCGTACGTCGATCGATCTGGACCGGGATCGTTGTGACTGCAACGGTGGGCCTGGTCGGTGTTGCCAGCACTGCCGGTAAACGGGTGATCACGGCCGCCCACCCGCAGTTCGACGCGCCGATCCCTATGAGCCTCGAGCACACCTTCCCGTCCGGTCACGTGGCATCTGCGTTGTCACTGATGGGGATCGTGGCGATTGCCTGCGGCGCGAAGCCGCGGCATCTGATCATCTGGCTGGGAATCGCAGCCGTCACTGCGATCGTCGCCGCCACGCGCATCTACCTGGGGGCTCATTGGTTCTCGGACACGCTTGGCGGCGTGTTCCTCGGGTGCAGCGCTGTGTTCTTCGGTGCCGCGCTGTTGCCGCACCGGGACGGGCCACGCCCTAGTAGTCCGCCTTAATCGCCAGAATCCGGATCAATGCAGCGAACCCGACTCCGCGCCGATGCGGAGCCGGCTCGCCAGCGCGCGGGAGACCGTATTAGCGCTTGGGCAGCGGCAGGCGCGTTGTCACGCCAATACGGTTCCAGGCGTTGATGGTCAGCGCCATCGCGATGACCTGGCCCAGCTCGCGCTCGGTGAACGCCGCGGCGGCGCGCGTGTACACCTCGTCGGAGACGTGCTTGCGGGTGAGGTCCGTCATCTCCTCGGTCAGCGCGAGCGCCGCCTTTTCCTGCTCGGTGAAGAGCGCGTCGGCTTCTTCCCATGCGGCCAGCAGCGCCAGCTTCTGCTCACTGATGCCACGCTTGCGCGCGTCGGCGCTGTGCATATCCAGACAGAACGCGCAGTGATTCATCTGCGACGCGCGGATCTTGATCAGCTCAGCCAGATCCCCGTCGATGTCCTTGGCTGCGGCGTTGCTCAACACCATCATGGCCTCGTAGACCTCGGGTGAGACGCGGTTGAGGTTGATGCGGCGGGTTGTTTCTGTGGTGGTCATGTCAGTTCCTCCAATCGTTGTCAGCGCCGCGGCGGTTCGAGGCGGATCGTCACGTTGATACGGTTCCACGCATTGATCGTCACCGCCATCGCGATGACCTGGCCCAGCTCGCGTTCGGTGAAAAGCGCTGCGGCCCTTGCATAAACGTCGTCGGGGACGTGTCCGTCGCCGAGCTCGGTGATGGCCTCGGTCAGCGCCAACGCTGCCCGCTCGCGTTCGGTGAACAGTCCATCGGCCTCCGTCCACGCGGCAAGGACGTCGAGTTTCTGCTCGCTGACTCCGTGCTTGCGTGCGTCGCGGGTGTGCATGTCGAGGCAGAACGCGCAATGGTTGATCTGCGAGGCGCGGATCTTGATCAGCTCGCCGAGTTCGGCGTCGATGTCCTTCGCCGCCGCATTGCTCAGCGCCATCATCGCGTCGTACAGCTCCGGCGACGTCTTGTAAATCTTGAGCCGGTCGACGGTCGTCTTGGGTTCCAGTGTCTGTGTCATGCCGTCAACGCTAGTTCCTAAAGTCCCATCTAGGTGGTTCAATCAATCCATGAATTCGCGGGCCAATTCGGGTAGCCGCGACCTGCATCTGGATCTGCGCCAGACCATGACACCGGGCGCTCGGGGGGCTAGAGAACTGCTGCTCAGCGCCCTGCGCGAGGCCGTCCGTTGGGGCCGCTTGGCGCCGGGAACCATGCTGCCTCCGTCGCGGAGCCTGGCCACCGACCTCGGATTGGCCCGCAACACGGTGGCCGAGGCCTACGCCGAATTAGTCGCGGAGGGCTGGCTGGCCTCGCGGCAGGGGGCAGGCACCTGGGTGGTCAACAGCGTTGGCAACGAAATCCCGGCCCGGCCCCGCGGAGTCCGCGTCGTTCCGACGCACAACCTGATGCCCGGCTCGCCGGACGTCTCGGAGTTTCCCCGCCACCAATGGGCCGCCTCCACCCGACGCGCTCTGACCAACGCACCCACCGAGGCGCTACGCATGGGAGACGCGCGCGGCAGACCCGAACTGCGGGAGGCACTCGCCGAGTATCTCGCCAGGGTCCGAGGAGTCCGCACGACCTCAGAGTCGATCGTGGTCTGCGCGGGCGTCCGTCACGGTGTCGAATTGCTGGCGAAGGTGTTCCAGAAATCGGGCCCGATCGCGGTAGAGGCCTACGCCCTCTTCATCTTTCGCGACGCCATGGCGGCGATGGACATCCCTACCGTGCCGATCGGCGTCGACGAGCACGGCGCGGTGGTCAGTGAACTCGACGCGCTGGACGCGTCGGCGGTGCTGCTGACCCCGGCCCACCACAGCCCGATGGGTATGCCGCTGCATCCCTCGCGGCGCACCGCTGTCGTCGATTGGGCGCAGTGCACCGGCGGCTATGTCTTCGACGACGACTACGACGGCGAGTTCCGCTACGACCGCCAACCGGTCGGTGCGCTGCAGGCGTTGTGTCCAGACCGGATCGTCTACCTCGGGTCGACCAGCAAGAGCCTGTCCCAGGCACTGCGGCTGGGCTGGATGGTGGTGCCCGACCAACTGATGGATTCGGTGCTCGCCGCCGCAGGCGGGCAGCAGTTCTACGTCGACGCGGTCTCGCAGCTGACCCTGGCAGACTTCATCACCACCGGGCATTACGACCGCCACATCCGCCGGATGCGGCTCCGCTATCGCCGACGCCGCGACGAGTTGGTGGATGCCATCACGGGCTTCGACGTCGGCATCAGCGGGCTCTCCGCGGGCGTCAACTTGCTGCTGAACCTGCCCGATGGCACCGAACACGAGGTGCTGCGCCGGGCGGGCGAGGCAGGTATCGCGCTCAACGGGCTGTCGATGATGCGCCATCCGCTCGCAGGCCCGGACACACCCGCTCCCGAAGGGATCATCGTCGGTTTCGCAGCCCCCGCCGAACACGCCTTCGCGGCGGCGGTCGCCGCTTTGCGCGACGTGCTGAGTGCGAGTGGACTGGGTGGCGATGCCTGACACACTGCTCATCCGCAATGCCCGCGTGGTGACGATGAACCCTGAGCGACAGGTCATCGACGAGGGCTTCGTCGCGGTCCGCGGCGCCGTCATCGATGCCATAGGACCTATGAGCGAATGCCCGCGCGACGCAGACCGGGTGATCGACGCATCGGGAAGCGCTGCCCTGCCAGGCTTCGTCAACGCGCACGCCCATTCCCTGGACATCCTGCTGCGCGGCGGCGTCGCCGACGATCGGCCGCTCTACGACTGGCTGGTCAACGTCAATCTGCCTGCGGGTGCGCACTACAGGATCTCCGACAACGAGCTGGCGGTGCGCCTGTTCGCGGCCGAGGCTCTGCGCAGCGGGATCACCACCGTCGTGGACCAGATGGAGACACCCTTCGACGCCTGGGACGACATCGCCGACACCGTCGTCGCAACGTACGGCGTGACCGGTATGCGCTCGGTCGTCTGTCAGATGTTCTACGACACCGTCCCCCAACACCTGGCCGGGCTGGACCTCGGCGCGCACACCGGGCGCCTGGCCGATCTGCTCAGCCGGATCGACGCCATGATCGCGCGCCACCATGGGAGCTACAACGGCCGCATCTCGTTCTGGCCCGCCCCCGGCTTGGCGGTGCTGTGTACCGCCGAGGCGGTTTTGGGGGCGCAAAGGCTGGCCCGCGGCCATGGCGTCATGACGACGATCCACGTCGCCGAGTCGGTGCACGACCGGGTGCAGCAGGGGATGTCGAGCATTGCCTACCTCGCCGACATCGGGTATCTGGCCCCCGACGTGCTCGCCGGTCACTGCGTGCAGGCCGACGCCGACGACATCCACACGCTGGCACGCACCGGGACCAAGGTCTCCACGCAGCCGGTGTCAAATCTGTTCCTGGGCAACGGGATCGCGCCGGTCGCGGAGATGCACAGCGCGGGCATCACTGTCGCGCTTGGCACCGACGACGGAAACTGCAACAACTCGGTGAACATGCTCTCGGACATGAAGTTCGCCGCACTGCTGCAGAAGGGCAAATACGGCGACGCGGCGGCACTCACCGCACAGCGAGTGTTGGAGATGGCCACCATCGAAGGCGCGCGGGCGGTCGGGATGGCGGAGCGGATCGGCTCGCTGGAGCCCGGCAAGCGCGCCGACATCATCCTGATCGACATCCAGGGCGCGCACATGCAGCCACACCAGAGCATCGCGTCAGCGCTCGCGTACCAGGCCAACGGCACCGAGGTGCACACGGCAGTGGTCGACGGCCGAGTAGTGATGGCGGATCGACAACCGACGTGGCTGAGTGTGCAGGCCGAGAGGGCTCTGCTCGACGACGTCCGCGCGGCGACGACACGGATCTTGTCTGAGTCTGGCGTGTGGCCACGCCGCCCTGGTTGATGCCCCCGATGTCGCCGAACTACATGCAGTCCGAGAATGTGCTTGCCGACTACCGCAGCTAGCGGACGTCCAAAGTCCTGCACAAGCGTCAATACAGGGATTAATTTCATCTGTAGCTGCCGCGCGTGGCGGTAGGTCGGCTGGCGTTCAAGGGGGGATTCTCATGAGTCTGCTTATCGACCCTCGTGAGTTGATCAAGATGGAGTTCGACCCACAGTTGGGACCGGATCGGTGTGGGAACTGCGACTGCGCTTGCTATGAAGGCAGCGCTGGTCCCCACCAACGCTGCCGCTGCGGGCATAACTGGCACGACCACGTGGCGTCCTGACCATCGAGGCCACATGAGAGAAGGCTTCCGCGGTCTGGCTGGCTAAGCTGCCCGGGTGGCCGAGCCCCCGATGTCGCCGAACCTGACGCTCAAGACCCAGGTATGGCGGTTCATCGTCACTGGCGGCCTTTCGGCGATCGTCGACTTCGGCCTCTACGTGGCGCTGCTGGCAGCCGGTTTGCACGTCAACGTCGCCAAGACCATCAGCTTCATCGCAGGCACCACCACCGCGTACCTGATCAACCGCCGCTGGACGTTCCAGGCGCCGCCGAGCACGGCCCGATTCATCGCCGTTGTCGCGCTGTACGCCGTGACGTACGCCGTGCAGGTCGGCATCAACTACTTCTTCTACATGCAATTCGCGCATCAGCCATGGCGGGTGCCGGTCGCGTTCGTCATCGCCCAGGGCACCGCGACTGTGATCAACTTCATTGTCCAGCGGGCGGTCATCTTCCGGCTGCGCTGAGCCACAGGCGCCAGGCGGTACCCTCGTCACGATGTTTGAGACCAGTACCCAGCGGCTGACAGGCTGGGCACGGACCGCGCCGAGCGTCGCGCAGGTGCTGTCGACGCCCGATCCGGACGTTGTCGCTAAGGCCCTCGCGCAGGTGGCCGACAGCGGTGGCCGGGGTGTGATCGCCCGCGGGCTTGGCCGTTCTTACGGCGACAACGCCCAGAACGGCGGCGGCCTCGTCGTCGATATGACGGCGCTGAGCCAGATCCACACGATGGACAGCGACACACATCTGGTGGACGTCGACGCCGGGGTCAATCTGGACCAATTGATGCGGGCGGCGCTGCCGCTCGGATTGTGGGTGCCGGTGCTGCCCGGTACCCGACAGGTCACCATCGGCGGCGCCATCGCGTGCGACATTCACGGCAAGAACCACCACAGCGCGGGGAGCTTCGGAAATCACGTTCGGTCGATGGACCTGCTGACCGCTGACGGCGAGATCCGCCAGCTGACCCCCGACGGCCCCGACGCCGAGCTCTTCTGGGCGACAGTCGGCGGCAACGGACTGACGGGCATCATCCTGCGCGCGACCATCAAGATGACGCCGACCGAGTCGGCGTACTTCATCGCCGATGGTGACGTGACGGCCGGCCTCGACGAAACCATCGCTTTCCACAGCGACGGCAGCGAAGACAACTACACATACTCGTCGGGGTGGTTCGACGCGATCACTGCACCACCCAAACTCGGCCGGGCGGTGATCTCACGGGGGTCGCTGGCAACCGTGGACCAGCTTCCAAAGAAACTGCAGAAGAATCCGCTGAAATTCGATGCACCGCAGTACTTCACGACTCCCGACATCTTTCCCAGCGGACTAGGCAACAAGCTGATTTTCGGCACAATGACCGAGATTTGGTACCGCATGGGAAAGACCTATCGTGGCAAGGCGCAGAACCTGACGCAGTTCTACCACCCGCTGGACATGGTCGGGGAATGGAACCGGGCCTACGGCTCAGCGGGCTTCGGCCAGTACCAATTCGTGGTGCCCACCATGGCCGTCGAGGAGTTCAAGGGCATCATCTACGACATCCAGAAGTCGGGTCACTACTCGTTTCTCAATGTGTTCAAGCTGTTTGGGCCGGGCAACCAGGCACCGCTGAGCTTCCCGATTCCCGGCTGGAATGTCTGCGTCGACTTCCAGATCAAACCTGGGCTCAACGAGTTCCTCAACGAACTCGACCGCCGCGTGCTGGAGTTCGGCGGCAGGCTTTACACAGCCAAGGACAACCGCGTCCAGGCTGAGACCTTCCATGCCATGTACCCACGAATCGACGAGTGGATTGCCGTGCGCCGCAAGGTCGATCCCAACGGCGTGTTCGCCTCCGACATGGCCCGACGCTTGGAGCTGCTCTAGATGGTGCGCAATGGTTCTTGATGCCGTAGGCAATCCCCAGACTATTCTGCTGCTAGGCGGCGCGTCCGAGATCGGCCTGGCCATTTGCGAGCGCTACCTGCGCAACGCTTCAGCGCGCATCGTGCTGGCCGACATTCCCGATCACCCCAAACGCGACGACGCCATCGCACAGTTGAAGGCCGCGGGCGCCAAGTCCGTCGAGTGGATTGACTTCGACGGTGTCGACACCGAAGGCCACCCCAAGGTGATCGACGCGGCGTTCGCACACGGTGACGTCGATGTCGCGATCGTCGCCTTTGGGTTGCTTGGCGACGCCGAAGAGCTGTGGCAGAACCAGCGCAAGGCGGTTCAGATCGCCGAGATCAACTACACCGCAGCGATTTCGGTCGGTGTGCTGGTGGGCGAGAAGATGCGGGCTCAGGGCTTCGGCCAGATCATCGCGATGAGCTCCGCTGCAGGCGAGCGGGTGCGCCGGTCCAACTTCGTGTACGGATCAACCAAGGCCGGTCTCGACGGCTTCTATCTCGGCCTTGGAGAAGCGTTGCGCGAGTACGGGGTTCGGGTGCTCGTGATCAGGCCCGGGCAGGTGCGCACCTCGACGACGATCGCGCACTGGAAGGCCACGGGCGCCAAGGAAGCGCCGTTCACCGTCGATAAGGAGTACGTCGCCGAACTGGCGGTCACGGCATCGGCCAAGGGCAAGGAACTGGTATGGGCGCCGGGGGCGTTCAGGTACGTGATGATGGTGTTGCGGCACGTTCCGCGGCCCATCTTCCGCAAGCTCCCCATCTGATGCGTGGCGCGCTGGCCGTGATCGGCCAGATGGCAGTGGCCGTCGTCGTGGCGATCGTCGTCGCGATGATCTCCCTCGCCGCGATATCCCGCGTGCAGTGGCCGGCGTACAATTCGTCGAACCAGCTGCATGCGCTGACAACTGTCGGCCAATTCGGTTGCCTGGCAGGGTTGTTGGCCAGCGGGTTGGTTTGGCGGCGCGGACGCCGGTTTCTGTCGCGGGCTCTCGCGCTCCTTTTCCTTTCGGCGTTCTCCGTGGTCACGCTGGCGATGCCGCTCGGCGCGACCAAGCTCTACCTGTTCGGCATCTCGGTCGACCAGCAGTTCCGCACGGAGTACCTGACCCGGCTCACCGACACCGCAGGCCCGCACGACATGACCTATTTCGGTCTGCCACCGTTCTATCCGCCGGGCTGGTTCTGGATCGGCGGCAGGCTCGCGGCACTGACCGGAGCACCGGCGTGGGAGATGTTCAAGCCGTGGGCCGTCATCTCCATCACGATCGCAGTTGTGCTGGCCTTCGTGTTGTGGGCCAGCATGATTCGCTTCGAATACGCACTGATCGCCTCGACGGCCACCGCAGCCGCCACGCTTGCATACTCATCGACCGAGCCGTACGCCGCAATCATCGCAGTGCTGCTGCCACCGGTGTTCGTGCTCGCATGGTCCGGCCTGCGCGGCGGGACACGAAGCGGCGGTCGGGCCGCCGTCGTCGGCGTCGGCGTCTTCCTCGGAGTCACCGCGCTGTTCTACACGCTGCTGTTCGGCTACGCCGCATTCACGCTGGCGCTCATGGCGCTGGTGCTTGCCGTGGCGCGCCGTCGCCTCGAACCGCTGCTGCGGCTCGCACTGATCCTGGCGATCGGAGGCGCGATGTCGCTGCTCGGCTGGGGGCCCTACCTGATGGCCGCCGTTAAGGGCCATCCCGCCAATTCCGGTACCGCTCAGCACTATCTGCCCGCCGCGGGAGCCCAGCTCGAATTCCCGATGCTCCACTTCACGCTGCTCGGCGCGCTCTGCATGGTCGGCACGGTGTGGCTGGTGTTCTGTGCCCGCAACTCGACGCGTGCGGGGGCACTGGCCATCGCGGTACTGGCCGTCTACGCCTGGTCGTTGCTGTCGATGCTGACCACACTGCTCGGCACCACGCTGTTGTCCTTCCGGCTGCAGCCGACGCTGACGATCCTGCTGACCGCGGCGGGCGCCTTCGGATTCATCGAGGCCACCCGTGCGCTTGCTGGCCGCGTCAAACCCGACAACTCCCGCCGTGTGGTCGCGGCCGCCGCCACGCTCGGCGCGATCGGCGCGCTGACCTTCAGCCAGGACATCCCCGACGTGCTGCGCGCCGACATCGTCGTCGCCTATACCGACACCGACGGAGGCGGCCAGCGCGCGGACCGCAGGCCGCCCGGCGCCGAGCAGTACTACCGCGAGATCGACGCCAAGATCCTGCGCACCACCGGCCTGCCGCGCGACGAGACCGTCGTGCTCACCGCCGACTACAGCTTCCTGTCCTACTACCCGTACTACGGCTTCCAGGGCCTGACATCGCACTACGCCAACCCGCTCGCCCAGTTCGACAGCCGCGCAGATGCGATCGGGGGCTGGGCCAGGCTGTCCAACGCCGATCAGTTCATCTCCGCGCTGGACGCACTTCCATGGAAGCCGCCGACGGTGTTCTTGATGCGCCGCGGCGCCAACGACACCTACAGCCTGCGACTGGCGTCCGACGTCTACCCCAACCAGCCGAACGTGCGCCGCTACACCGTCACCCTGGACAAGGCGCTGTTCGACGATCCGCGCTTCGACGTGTCGACCGTGGGGCCGTTCATCCTGGCGATCAGGAAGCCCTGATGGCACCATCAACCCCCGTGACCGCTGCGGGCAACCATCGCACGGCGCGCCTCATCGCCATCGTGGCCGGGCTGCTGGGAGCGGCGCTGGCGATCGCCACGCCCCTGCTGCCCGTGACGCAAACCACCGCGAAGCTCAACTGGCCGCAGAACGGCGAGCTGCAGAGTGTCAACGCGCCGCTGATTGGATACGTCGCGACCGATCTCACCATCACGGTGCCGTGCAGCGCGGCAGCGGGATTGGCCGGTCCGGAAAACCCCGCCAAGACTGTGCTGCTCTCGACAGTGCCCAAGCAGGCGCCGAAGGCCGTCGACCGCGGGCTGCTCATCGAACGGGTCAACAACGATCTGCTCGTCATCGTCCGAAACACCCCTGTGGTCAGTGCCCCGCTCAGCCAGGTGCTCAGCCCGGCCTGCCAGCGCCTGACGTTCACTGCGCACGCCGACAAGGTCACCGGCGAATTCGTCGGTCTGGTGACCGGTCGCGATTCCGACAAGCCGGGGAAACCACTGCGCGGCGAACGCAGTGGCTATGACTTCCGGCCGCAGATTGTCGGAGTATTCACCGATCTGTCCGGGCCCGCGCCGCCCGGCCTGCAGTTCTCGGCAACGATCGATTCGCGCTACAGCAGCTCCCCGACGCTGCTGAAGATGATCGCGATGGTCGTCGGCGTAGCCCTGACGGTTATCGCGCTCGGTGCCCTGCACGTCCTGGACACCGCCGACGGCAGGGGCGTGAAGCGTTTCCTGCCTGCCCGGTGGTGGTCACTCACCCCGCTGGACGGATTGGTCACCGCGGTGCTGGTGTGGTGGCACTTCGTGGGCGCCAACACATCCGACGACGGCTACATCCTGACCATGGCCAGGGTGTCCGAGCACGCCGGCTATATGGCCAACTACTACCGATGGTTCGGCACGCCAGAGGCGCCGTTCGGTTGGTACTACGACCTGTTGGCTCTGTGGGCGCACGTCAGCGCCAACAGCGCATGGGTGCGGCTGCCGACGCTGGTGATGGCGCTGACGTGCTGGTGGCTGATCAGCCGTGAGGTCATCCCGCGGCTAGGCCACGCGGTGAAAATCAGCCGCGCAGCAGCGTGGACGGCGGCGGGCATGTTCCTGGCGTTCTGGCTGCCGCTCAACAACGGACTCCGGCCGGAACCGATTATCGCCCTTGGCATTCTGCTGACCTGGTGTTCGGTCGAGCGAGGGGTGGCGACCAGCAGGCTGCTGCCGGTCGCCATCGCGATCATCATCGGAGCACTGACGCTGTTCTCAGGACCTACCGGCATCGCCGCGGTCGGTGCACTGCTCGTCGCGGTCGGCCCGCTGAAAACGATTGTCGCGGCACATACTTCACGTTTCGGATACTTCGCCCTGTTGGCTCCGATCCTTGCGGCGTGCACAGTAACGATCATCCTGATCTTCCGTGATCAGACGCTCATCGGCGAACTGCAGGCCAGCACCTTCAAGTCCGCGGTAGGCCCGAGCCTGAGCTGGTTCGACGAGCACATCCGATACGAGCGGTTGTTCACCACCAGCCCGGACGGCTCGGTGGCGCGTCGATTCGCCGTGCTGACTCTGCTTCTGGCGCTGGCTGTTTCGGTGGCAATGGCGTTGCGCAAGGGCAGGATTCCCGGCACCGCGCTCGGCCCGAGCAGACGCATCGTCGGCATCACCATCATCTCGTTCCTGGCGATGATGTTCACCCCGACAAAGTGGACCCACCACTTCGGCGTCTTCGCCGGACTCGCAGGTTCGCTCGGCGCGTTGGCCGCTGTCGCAATCACGGCCGCCGCGATGAAGTCGCGCCGCAACCGGGCGATGTTCACCGCGGCGGTGGTGTTCGTGATGGCGCTGTCGTTCGCCACCGTCAACGGCTGGTGGTACGTCTCGAACTTCGGCGTGCCCTGGTCGAATCAGTTCCCGGAGTGGCACTTCGGCTTCACCACCTTCCTCCTGGGCCTATCGGTCGTCGCCCTGCTGGTGGCGGCGTGGTTCCACTTCTCCGGCCGCGACACGTCCCCGCCTGCACAACGCAACTGGCAGCGAATTATGCAGAGCCCGTTAGCAGTTGCCGCCTGGGTGCTGGTGCTCTTCGAGGTGCTGTCGCTGACATTGGGGATGACGCAGCAATACCCGGCGTGGAGCAACGGGCGTTCGAACCTCGAGGCGCTCACCGGCAAGACGTGCGGGCTTGCCAACGACGTGATGGTCGAACAGGACCCCAATGCCGGACTGCTCACCCCCATCGGCGTTTCGGTGGGCGAGGCGCTAGGCGATGTCACCGCAGAAGGATTCGGCCCCAACGGCATTCCCGCCGACGTCTCCGCAGACCCCGTCATGGAGTCGCCGGGCAACTCCAACTTCGCCGACACGGAAACCGGTGTGCTGACCGCCAACGAGGCGGGCACAGAAGGCGGCACCACCGTCGCGGCGGGCGTCAACGGATCGCGGGCCCGGCTGCCGTACAGTCTCGATCCAGCCCGCGTTCCCGTGATGGGTAGTTGGCGTAGCGGAACCCAGCAACCGGCCACGCTGCGCTCGGCGTGGTACCGGCTGCCACCACGGGACCAAGCAGGCCCACTGCTCGTGGTGTCTGCGGCCGGACGCTTCGACGCCGGTGAGGTCACCGTGCAATGGGCCAACGACAAGGGTGAGCCGGCAGGCGGCGTCGGATTCGCCGACGTCGGCGCTGCACCGGCCTGGCGCAATCTGCGCGCACCGATGGCCGCGATCCCCCGCGACGCGACCCAGGTGCGGGTGGTCGCCACCGACGACGACCTCAACCCTCTGCACTGGATTGCTATCACCCCGCCTCGCATCCCGCAGCTGCGCACCCTGCAGGACGTCGTCGGGTCGCAGGACCCAGTGCTGCTGGACTGGCTCGTTGGCATGGCCTTCCCGTGCCAGCGTCCCTTCGGCCACCAATACGGCGTCGTCGAGGTGCCGAAGTGGCGCATCCTGCCGGACCGGTTTGGCGCGGAGGCCAACTCGCCGGTGATGGACAACCTCGGCGGCGGGCCGCTCGGGATAGCCGAACTTCTGCTGAAGCCGACCACACTGCCGACCTATCTGAAGGACGACTGGTTCCGCGATTGGGGCGCGCTGCAGCAGCTCACGCCGTACTACCGGAACGCGCAGCAGGCACGGCTCGATCTCGGTTCGGCAACGCGCAGCGGACTGTGGAGCCCGGCGCCGCTGCGTCATTAGGTCCGTCGCCTACGATCGAGCCTCGTGCCTGCCCACCGCATTGCCCGGCTGATCGCCGCCGTCGCGGGCGTCGTGGGCGTGGTGCTGTGCGGGCTGGTCCCGCTGCTGCCGGTCAAGCAGACCACCGCCACCATCGTGTGGCCGCAGGCGCCCGGTAAGGACGGGCTGATCAGCGACGTCACCGCGCCACTGGTGTCCGGCGCCCCGCAGGCCCTCGACGTCTCGATCCCCTGCAGGACCATCGCAACTCTGCCTGCGGCGGGCGGACTGGTCTTCTCCACCATCCCGCCAGCGGGCATCCAGGCCACCCGCAACGGGCTGTTCGTCACGGCCAACGCCAACACCGTCGTCGTCGCCTTCCGTGACTCCGTGGCGGCGGTGGCATCGAGAGCAGCGGTGACTGGACAGTCCGGAGGGCCAGCCTGCAGCACCCTGCACGTTTGGGCCAATGCCGGGGGCGTTGGCGCCGACTTCGTCGGCATACCCGGCGCCACCGGCACGCTGACCGCGGAGAAGAAGCCGCAAGTCGTCGGTGTGTTCACCGATCTGCAGGTCGCCGCCCAGCCGGGGCTGTCGGCGCGCATCGACGTCGACACTCGGTTCATCACGTCGCCGACGCCACTGAAGCTCGGTGTGATGGTGCTCGGCGTCATCTGCGTACTGGCGTCGATCGTCGCGCTGGCGGTGCTGGACCGCACCAGCGGTCGTCGCGTCCGCGACGCCTGGCGGCGGTTCTGGCGCGTCGGGATTTCCACCTGGCTGGCCGACATCGGGGTCGTCGGCACCTTGCTGCTGTGGCACGTCATTGGCGCGATCTCGTCCGACGACGGCTACAACCTGACCATCGCGCGGGTATCGGGTGATGCCGGCTACACCGCGAACTACTACCGCTTCTTCGGCACGACCGAGGCGCCCTTCGACTGGTACCAATCGGTGCTCGCGCACGTGGCGGCGATCAGCACTGCAGGCGTGTGGATGCGGCTGCCTGCCACGGCGGCGGCGATCGCCACCTGGCTGCTCATCAGGCGCTGTGTGCTACCGCGACTCGGAAGGCGGCTGGCGAACAACCGCATCACCGTCTGGACCGCGGGCGCCGTGTTCCTGGCGGCGTGGCTGCCGTTCAACAACGGTCTCCGGCCCGAGCCGCTGATCGCGTTCGGTGTGCTCGCCGCCTGGATGCTGGTCGAAAGCTCGATCGCAACGCGCCGGCTGTGGCCTGCCGCGGTCGCGATCGTCGTGGCTGTATTTTGCGTCACACTGGCGCCGCAGGGCCTCATCGCGCTGGCCCCACTGCTGGTCGGCGCGCGCGCCGTCGCCCGGATCATCCGGAGCAGACGTCCGACAGATGGCCTGCTCGCGCCGCTGGCCACGCTGGCCGCCTCGCTCTCGCTGATCTTCGTCGTCGTCTTCCGCGATCAGACGCTTGCCACCGTCGCCGAGTCGGCCCGCATCAAGTACAAGATCGGACCGACCATCCCGTGGTATCAGGACTTCCTGCGGTACTACTTCCTGACCGTCGAGGACAGCGCAGACTCCTCACTGACCCGTCGCTTCGCCGTGTTGGCTCTGCTGCTCTGCCTGTTCGGCATGGTCGCCGTGCTCCTGCGGCGGGGCGGTGTCCCCGGCATGGCGAAGGGGCCCGTGTGGCGATTGATCGGCGCAACCGCCGTTGGGTTGCTACTGCTGACATTCACACCGACGAAGTGGGCGGTGCAGTTCGGCGCGTTTGCAGGCCTCGCAGGCGCCGTGGGCGGCGTATCGGCATTCGCATTCGGGCGGGTCGGGCTGCACAGCCGTCGAAACCTCGCGCTGTACGTGACCGCGCTGCTGTTCGTTCTGGCTTGGGCCACATCAGGTATCAACGGCTGGTTCTACGTCGGAAACTACGGAGTGCCGTGGTTCGACAAGCAGCCCGTCATCGTCGGGATTCCGGTGACGACGATCTTCCTGGCGCTGGCAATCGTGACAGGCCTGCTTGCCGGCTGGCTGCACTTCCGGATGGACTACACCGGACACACCGAGGTCGCAAACACCCGCCGCAACCGCGTGCTGGCATCCACGCCGCTGCTGGTGGTGGCCGTCATCATGGTCGTGCTCGAGGTCGGCTCGATGGCCAAGGGCGCCGCGCAGCGCTATCCCGTCTACACCACCGCGAAGGCAAACGTCGACGCGCTCGCGTCGGGTCTGTCGAACCGGAGCTGCGCCATGGCCGACGACGTGCTCGTCGAACCCGACACCAATGCCGGTCTGCTGCAACCCGTTCCGGGGCAGCGCTTCGGCCAGTACGGGCCGCTCGGCGGGGAGAACCCGGTCGGTTTCACACCCAACGGCGTCAGCGACATCCTGGAACCGGCCAAGCCGGTCACCGCCAACCCCGGCACCGTGAACTCCCCCGGTTCGCCGAACGAACCGAACATCGGGATCGGGTATGCGGCAGGGACCGGCGGCGGCTACGGGCCTGTCGGCGTCAACGGATCCAACATCTTCCTGCCGTTCGGCCTCGATCCCCAGCGCACCCCGGTGATGGGCAGCTACAACGAAAACACCGTCGCGGCGAAGGTCACCTCGGCGTGGTACCAACTGCCGCCCCGCACGCCCGATCGCCCGCTGGTGACCGTGGCGGCCGCCGGCGCGATCTGGTACTACAACGAGGACGGCTCGTTCAACTACGGCCAGTCGCTCAAGCTCGAGTGGGGCGTACACCGACCCGACGGCAGCTACCAGGCGCTAGGTCAGGTCCAGCCGATCGACATCTTCCCGCAGAAGGCGTGGCGCAACCTGCGTTTCCCGCTGGCCTGGGCGCCGCCGGAGGCCAACGTCGCGCGCATCGTCGCCGACGACCCCAACCTGTCGACCGACCAATGGTTCGCGTTCACCCCTCCGCGGGTGCCGGTGCTGGAAACCGCACAACAACTCCTCGGGGCCCAGACCCCGGTGCTGATGGACATCGCCACCGCGGCGAACTTCCCCTGCCAGCGCCCGTTCTCCGAACACCTCGGCGTGGCCGACCTCCCGCAGTACCGCATCCTTCCAAACTTCAAGCAGGTGGTGGTGTCGTCGAAGCAGTGGCAGGCCGCCGAGGGTGGCGGTCCGTTCCTGTTCATCCAGGCACTGCTGAGCACATCGACCGTGCCGAGTTATCTGCGCAACGACTGGTATCGCGACTGGGGCTGGATCGAGCGCTACGACCGAGTCGTGCCCGAGACGGTTGCGCCCAACGCCGCCATCGACCAGGGCTCGGTGCGGGTGTTCGGCTGGAGTCGCAGCGGACCGATTAGGGCGCTGCCATGACGGCGACCATCAGCCAGGACGCGGCGAGCGATGTGAAAGTCGCCCGATGGGTGGCGACGATCGCCGGCCTCGTCGGTTTCGTGCTTTCGATCGCCACGCCACTGCTACCGGTCGTGCAGACGACCGCGACCCTGAACTGGCCGCAGGGCGGTCAGCTCAACAACGTTACCGCGCCGCTGATTTCGCAGGTGCCGGTGACCATGACGGTGACAGTGCCGTGCGACGTCATCCGCTCGATGCCACCCGCAGGCGGCATGGTGTTGAGCACCGCGCCGAAGGACGGAAAGCAGGCGGCGCTCAACGCGCTGTTCGTCAACGTCAGTCGCCAACGGGTCGACATCACTGACCGCAACGTCGTGGTGGCCAGCGTGGCGAGGGAGCGCGTCGCGGCCACCGGATGTCAACGCATCGAAATCACGTCGTCGAACGCAGGCACCTTCGCCACCTTCGTCGGCCTCACCGATCCCACCACGGGCAAGGAGCAGCGGACCGGCTTCACCGACCCGAACCTGCGCCCTGCGATCGTCGGCATCTTCACCGACCTGTCCGGGCCTGCCCCGCCGGGCCTTATTGCTTCGGCGGTGATCGACACCCGGTTCTCCACCACGCCAACGGCTTTGAAGCTTGCCGCGATGGTGCTGGCCATCATCTCGACGGTCATCGCGCTTGTCGCGCTGTGGCGGCTCGACCGGCTCGACGGCCGCAGGATGCAGCGCTGGCTTCCACAGCGTTGGCGCACGTTCTCAGCCACCGACGTCGTCGTCATCGGCGGCTTCCTGGTGTGGCATGTCATCGGCGCGAACTCGTCTGACGACGGCTACATCCTGCAGATGGCCCGCGTCGCCGGGCACGCCGGCTACATGTCGAACTACTTCCGTTGGTTCGGCAGCCCCGAAGACCCGTTCGGCTGGTATTACGACCTGCTGGCGCTGATGACCGGCGCCAGTGACGCGAGCATCTGGATCCGGTTGCCCGACCTGGTATGCGGAATCGTGTGCTGGCTCTTGCTGTCCCGCGAAGTGCTGCCGCGACTGGGACCCGCGGTCGCTGCGAGCAAGCCGGCGGTGTGGGCGGCAGGCCTCGTGCTACTTGCGGCGTGGATGCCATTCAACAACGGCCTGCGGCCCGAGGGACAGATCGCCACCGGCGCGTTGATCACCTACGTGCTGATCGAGCGCGCGATCATGTCCGGCCGCATGACACCGGCGGCACTTGCGGTGTTGACCGCCGCGTTCACCCTCGGCATCCAGCCGACCGGGCTGATCGCCGTGGCGGCGCTGCTGGCAGGCGGGCGCCCACTTCTGCGAATCCTGGTGAAGCGGCACCGCGTGGTCGGCACCTGGCCGCTCGTTGCCCCACTTCTGGCAGCGGGCACCGTCGTGCTGACCGTGGTGTTCGCCGACCAGACCTTGGCAACGGTGTTCGAGGCCACCAGGATTCGAACGGCCATCGGTCCGAGTCAGGCGTGGTACACGGAGAACCTGCGCTACTACTATCTGTTTCTGCCGACTGTGGACGGCTCGCTGTCGCGTCGGTTCGGTTTCTTCTTCACTGCGCTGTCGCTGTTCACCGCGATGTTCGTCATGTTGCGGCGCAAGCGTATTCCCGGGGTGGCGCGCGGACCGGTATGGCGGTTGATGGGCGTCATCTTCGGCACGATGTTCTTCCTCATGTTCACGCCCACGAAATGGGTGCACCACTTCGGCCTGTTCGCCGCTGTTGGTGCGGCGATGGCTGCGGTGGCCACGGTTCTGGTGTCGCCAGCGGTGATGCGGTGGTCGCGCAACCGGATGGCGTTCCTCGCTGCCGTCTTCTTCATGCTGGCGCTCTGCTTCGCCACCACCAACGGCTGGTGGTACGTGTCGAGCTATGGCGTGCCGTTCAACAACGCGACGCCGAAGATCGCCGGTCTCACCGTCAGTTTCATCTTCTTCATCTTGTTCGCGATCACCGCGATCTACGCGACCTGGTTGCACTTCGTTTCCCGAGACCACGGCGAGGGCCGCATTGCGCGTGCGCTGACAGCCGCACCGATCCCCGTCGCGGCCGGCTTCATGGTGCTGGTCTTCGTCGGGTCGATGGTGGGGGGCATCGTGCGCCAGTACCCGACCTACTCCAACGCCTCGGCCAATCTGCGCGCCTTCACCGGCGGCTGCGGACTTGCCGACGATGTGCTCGTCGAGCCGGACGCCAACGACGGCTTCCTCGCGCCGCTGCCAGGCAACTACGGTCCGCTTGGTCCGCTCGGCGGCGTTGGGCCGGTGGGCTTCACCCCCAACGGTGTGCCGGAAAAGATTGTCGCCGAGGCGATCCGGATGAATCTTCCGATGCCTGGCACCGACTACGACTGGGACGCGCCAACCAAGCTCAAGACACCAGGGGTCAATGGCTCGACGGTTCCGCTGCCGTATGGCCTTGACCCCGCGCGGGTTCCGCTGGCGGGCACATACATCGAGGGCCCACAACAACAGCAAAGCAGGTTGACGTCGGCCTGGTATCCACTGCCCCGCCCAGACGCCGCGCACCCGCTCGTCGTTGTGACGGCCGCGGGCACCATCACCGGCGACAGTGTCTTCAACGGGCGCACCGACGGTCAGAAGGTCGAGCTGGAGTACGCGCGCACAGGGCCCGATGGCGCTCCTGTTCCCGCTGGCAGGTTGGTGCCCTACGACGTCGGGCCCATCCCATCGTGGCGGAATCTGCGCTACCCGCGCGCGGCGATGCCTGCCGACGCGGTCGCGGTGCGAGTCGTCGCCGAGGATCTTTCGTTGACCCCTGGCGACTGGGTTGCAGTCACCCCGCCCCGCATACCCGAGCTGCGGTCAGTGCAGGAGTACATCGGCTCGAAGCAGCCCGTGCTGATGGACTGGGCTGTCGGCCTTGCCTTCCCGTGCCAGCAGCCGATGCTGCACGCCAACGGCGTTACCGAGATTCCGAAGTACCGAATCACCCCCGACTACAACGCCAAGCGCAAGGACACCGACACCTGGGAGGATGGCCTCAACGGCGGCCTGCTCGGCATCACCGACCTGCTGTTGCGCGCACACGTGATGGCGACATACCTGTCGCACGACTGGGGCCGTGACTGGGGGTCGCTACGCAAGTTCGATACCGTCGTCGATGCACAGCCTGCGCAGCTCGAGTTCGGCACGGCCACCCGCAGCGGACTGTGGAATCCCGGCAAGATCCGAATCGGGCCGTAGATGGCTGACCAGATCCAACTCGGCAGTGCGGTGCTCACTCGCGTGATCGAGGCACAGGTGGACAACCTGCCGGTAAAGGTGTTCCCGCAGACACCGCCGGAAGCGTGGCGCGAGCTCGCCGCCGAGTTTGGGCCGACGTTCTGGAGCGCCGATGGCTGGCGAATCGCGTTGCAGACATGGGTGATCGAGGTCGACGGCCTGACGGTGTTGGTCGACACCGGCGTCGGCAACGACCGGAACCGCCCGACGATGCCGCCATTCGACCATCTGAACACCGACTTCCTCGGATCGCTAGAGAGCGCCGGTGTCGACCGCGCTGCCGTGGACATCGTCATCAACACCCATCTGCACTCCGACCATGTCGGCTGGAACACCATGGGGCAAGACGGCGCCTGGGTGCCAACGTTTCCCAACGCCCGCTATCTGATGGCGGACGCCGACTACCGGCACTTCCATCCCGACACCGTTGCTCAACGTCCCGCGCGACGCACCGAAGAAGAAGCGGCATGGCAAGCGGGCGGCCTGATCGTGTTCGAGGACAGCGTTCTTCCCGTCGAGGATCAAATCGAGCTGTGGTCCGACGACCATCAGCTCAGCGAGTCGATACGGCTGCGACCCGCACCGGGCCACACCCCTGGCGCGTCGGTGGTATGGCTCGACGCAGGCAAGCCCGCCGTGTTCGTCGGCGACCTGACGCACTGCCCGATGCAGCTTCACCGACCCAACGATCCATGCGCGTGGGATGAGGACTTCGCTGCGGCGGCGGTGACGCGCAAGCGGGTGCTGACCGAAGCATCGCGGCGGCGCGCTGCGGTCATCCCCGCGCACTATCCCGGGCACAGCGGTGCGACGGTGGTCGCACGCGGCGACGCGTTCATGATCGACGACTGGCTGGAACTGCCACCGATCTAATACTCGCGTCGAGAGTACGGTTGTTGACACAGATTCCCTGGAAGGGTTTGCAACAACCGTACTTCGGCGAATTCACTGCACTGCCCCAACCCGAATCGCGTCGACGGTGTCCCTTACGAGGGCGGCGTCGCCGATCCGGTCGCGTTGCTCTGCAGGATGTCGTTGTGGCAGTTCACGTGTGTCTGCCCGGTCTGCTCCATGCACACCAAAACCGGTGACTCCGTTTCCGACGGATACACCTCGTCGTTCGGGCCTGCGGTGGCGGTCGGACTTGAGATCTCGCCGGGATACCTCGACCAGATCGTGTTGTTCGTCGTCGGTAGGTGTGCGCAGTACGCAGGTGCCCCACCTTGGGTAATGCCCGCGGCACCCAACGTCGCACAGTTGGCACCGACGACAACCACGGGCAACGTGACACCGCCCGGCGCAGGGGCCGCAGATGGTGCCACCGACGGATTCGGTTTGGCCTCGGCGCGATGACCACGGCCGCGGTCGAACAGCACGAAGGCGACGGCGGCGACCGCGAGCACAGCCAACGCGACGGCAACAGCTACAACCATCCGCCGCCGCGGCTTCTCCGCCGCCTTGGCATGCCGCGGACCGGTCGGAATCGCCAACATCGTCGCATCGCTACTGTTGATTTGCTCGTCGGTGCCGACGTGGTGGGCAAGCGCACGGGCGAAATCGATGCATCGGTCGTACCGATCTTTCGGCGACTTGGCCAGCGCCTTGTCGAAGACCGGTCCAAGACCGGACAATTCGGGTCGCCTGGCGCCGATCTGCGGTGGATCCGCGGTCAGATGCTTGCTGATGACGACCGCGGGGTTGGAGTGGTGGAACGGCGGCGTTCCGGTCAGCAGTTGGAAAGCCGTTGCGGCAAGCGCGTACTGGTCTGCGCGACCGTCGACAACCTCACCTTTGAGTTGTTCGGGTGCGCTGTATGCGACGGTGCCGACTGTCATGTTGGTGCCAGTCAGTGCACTCGCTTCGCCGACCCGCCGGGCGATCCCGAAGTCGGCCAACATGATCCGCGCGTCCTCGCCGTCGGGGTTGGCCATCAGGATGTTGGCCGGCTTTACATCGCGGTGCAGACAGGCCGCGTTGATGCGCGTAGTCAAGCGCAGTCGGCAACCGCAGTGACGATGCGGACGACGTTATCGGCAGGCATCCCGTCCGCAAAGCGCTCAGCCAGCAGCTCGGGCGGCGTCGGTCCCTTCGACGTAGTCCATCGAGATCCACAGCTGGCCGTCGACCTCTCCGCGGTCGTGCACCTCGACGATGTGCGGGTGCCACAGCGTGGCCGCAATGTCAGCCTCCCGCTTGAACCGCTCGCAGTACTCGCTCTCGGCGCATACCGACGCCGACAGCACCTTGAGCGCGTCACGGCGGGGCAGCCGCGGATGCTGGGCCAGGTAGACCTCGCCCATCCCACCCGCGCCGAGCCACCGCAGGATTGTGTATCCGGCGATGACCTGGCCGTCCGTCAGCGGCATGGGCGCATCTTAGTTGCCGGCTCAGATCGGGGTGAGGCCGTGCTTGCGCTGCACACGCTCGATCTGCTTGTCACGCAGCAACCGCATGGATTTACGCAGCAGCAGCCGCGTCTCGTGGGGCTGGATCACCGCATCGATGAACCCGCGCTCAGCAGCGATCCATGGCGTCGCCATGTTGAGGTTGTAGCCCTCGATGAACTCCGCGCGTATCTTCTGCACCTCGGGTGCCGTCGGATCCGGGAATCGCTTGACCAGCAACTGTGCCGCGCCTTCAGCACCGATCACCGCGATCCGTGCCGTCGGCCATGCGAAGTTGAAATCGGCTGTCAGCTGCTTTGAGCCCATCACCGCGTAAGCACCGCCGTAGGACTTGCGGATCGTGATCGTCACCTTAGGCACGTCGGCCTCGACGACCGCGTTCAGGAAGCGGCCGCCGCGCTTGATGATGCCGCCCTTCTCCTGCTCGACGCCGGGCATGAAACCGGGAGTGTCGACGACGAAAACCAGTGGCAGGTTGTAGGAGTCGCAGAACCGGATGAACCGGGCCGCCTTGTCGGACGCCTCGTTGTCGATCGCACCCGACATGTGCATCGGCTGGTTGGCGATCACGCCGACCGACCGACCGTCGACCCGCGCGAACGCGGTGATGATCGCCGGGCCTGCCTGCTGGGCCACATCGAACACGTCGCCGTCGTCGAAAATCCGAAGCAGGATCTCGTGCATGTCGTAGGCCATGTTGTCGCTGTCCGGCACGAGCGAGTCAAGTTCGTAATCGTGGGGCGTGATCTCCGGCTCCAGGCCCGGGTTGACGACCGGCGCACTGTCGAATGTGTTGGGGGGCAGGAAGCTCAAGTAGTCGCGGACATATTGGAACGCCGCGGCCTCGTCCTCGACCACCTGATGAATGTTGCCGTAGCGCGCCTGGGCGTCGGCGCCGCCGAGCTCCTCGAGGCTGACGTCCTCACCGGTAACGTCCTTGATGACGTCGGGACCGGTGACGAACATGTAGCCCTGGTCCCGCACCGCGACCACCAGGTCGGTCTGGATCGGCGAATACACCGCTCCGCCAGCACATTTGCCGAGGATGATGGAGACCTCCGGGACCAGGCCGCGCAGCAGCTCGTGCCTGCGGCCCAGCTCCGCGTACCACGCCAGCGAGGTCACCGCGTCCTGGATCCTTGCGCCCGCCGAGTCGTTGATGCCGATGATCGGGCAGCCGACCATCGCCACCCACTCCATCAGCCTGGCGACCTTGCGGCCGAACATCTCTCCGACCGAGCCCTGGAACACCGTCTGATCGTGGCTGAACACGCCGACCGGCCTGCCGTTGATGGTGCCGTGGCCGGTGACAACGCCGTCGCCGAACAGCGCGTCCGGATCCCCCGGCGTCTTGCACAGCGCGCCGATCTCCAGAAAGCTGCCGGGGTCGATCAGCGCATCGATGCGTGCGCGGGCGCTCGGGATCCCCTTCTTCGCACGCTTGGCGACGGCCTTTTCGCCGCCGGGTTCCTTCGCCAGCTCGAGCTTCTCGCGGAGCTCGGCGAGCTTCTCGGCAGTGGTGACCGGGGAGTGGGTGCGAGACGGTTCTACGGTCACTTCGCCTGGTGCTCCTCAGCCTCTATCCGGTTGATCGCCTCGCTCATATGCGCGCCGACTTTCGCAATGTACGGCTCGTCGATCGCCTGGATGTGCTCGCCCCCGATCGGCACGACCTCCAGCTCCGAGACGAATTCACCCCAGCCCCCGTCGGGTTGACGGATGGCATAGCGCGGCTCGAAGAAGATCGCGTCGTCGTGGTAGCGGTCGGCCATGTACAGCGTGACGTGCCCGTCGTAGTTCTCGATCTTCGCAGTCTCGAGCAGACGGTTGTCGAGATACGACGTCCGCTGGTGCTCGATGACGCCGCCGGGGATCTGCACGCCACTCTGACTGACCGCGTCGAGCACGAACTGCACCTGTCCCTCGTCGTCGAGGTCCTCGAGCTGCTCGTACGGGATAGGCGGGACCTGGACGTTGAACGTGCGCTGGGCGAAGGCCGCGTAGCGGTCCCATCGGGCGCGCGTCTCCTCCTTGGTCTGCGGCACCTCCTCGCCTGGACGCACCGTGTCGATCAGCCCGACGAAGCGGACGTCGGCACCCGCGCGCTTCAGCCCGATCGCGCACGCGTAGGCCATCGCGCCACCCAGCGACCACCCGGCCAGGATGAACGGGCCGTTGCCACCCATCTCGAGCAGCTTCGGCACGTAGTCGGCGGCGCGCTGCTCGATGGAGCCCTCCACCCGCTCGATGCCGTACATCGGGGTGTCCTCCGGCAGCCGCTTCAGCAGCGGTTCGTACACCACGGTCGAGCCACCCGCCGGGTGGAAAACGAACACCGGGGTGCTGTTCGAACCCTCTCTTGGCGCCCGCAGGGTCCGCACGAAGCCGTCCAGCTCACCGGCTTCGAGGTGCTCGCGCACGACGGTCGCCAGCGCCTCGATGGTCGGGGCGGTCTTGACGTCCTCGGCTGTGATCGTCGCGTCCGCCCGCTCCGAAAGCCGTTGCGCCAGCTTCTCGGCGGTCGCATCGTCCAGTGCGGGCAGCGCATTGAAGATGCCGCCGGGCGACTTGCCGGTCACGATGGCCCACGTCGCGAACGTCACGCGTTCGGCGGCCTCACGCGGAGGCACGTCGGCGCCGAGCGCCTCGGTGACGGCCTCCTGCGTCAGCACCTGCGCGGCCATCGCTGCGGCCGACGGCTTGGCAGGGCCCGCAGGATCGGTTGGCGGCGGCGGAGCGGCCGCGACATCAGGCGGAGAAATGGCAGGGCCGCTTGGGTCCGTCGGCGGCGGCGGAATGCCCACTGGTGCGGCTGATTCCGGCGCGGCGGGCGCCTCGGTGGGCACTGCACCGCCGGCCATCAGCGCGGCCTGCTCCGCCGCGATCTCCTCCGGCGTCAGCGTCTTCTGATGTTCGTGCAGCTCTTCGACCTCGTCGCGGTGTTCGATCGCGTATTCGATCAGCTTCTCGACGGCGAACAGGTTCGCGTCGCGCACCGCGGTCAGCTGGATGGGTGGCAGGTCGAAGTCGTACTCGACGCGGTTCTTGATCCGCACCGCCATCAGCGAGTCGAGTCCCAACTCGATCAGCGGCACCTCCCACGGCAGGTCCTCGGGCTCGTATCCCATCGCACCGCCGACGATCGCACCGAGCCGGTCGCGCACCGCCTCGCCGGAGTCCGGCGACCACTTCGCGAAGCTCGCAGCGAGACCCGCGCCCGCAGTGAGGTTGTCCTGCAGGATTTCTGGAGCCGCTTCGGCGGCGACATCGGGCGAAGCGTCGTCTTCGACCAGGTCTTGGGTGACCACCCGCGCTCCGGTCGCCACCGCCGTTGGCAGCGCCGCTGCATGCCCGCCCCGCGTGACGACAGCGTCGTACACCAACGTGAACGACTCGTCGATGCGGGCATGCACCTGCACGGTCGCGCCGCCGGGGTGACGGGTCAGCGTCGTCACCAGCCGTGCGCCATCGCCCGGCACCGCGCGCTGCTCGAATGCGGTCAGCTTCGCGTCGGGAATAACCTGTGCAGCAGCCGCTTTCACCAGCGCACCGATATCGGCCTGCCCCTTCGGGGAGTACTCCCAGACGTGGCGGCCATCAGGGGTTGCGACGTGGTTGCCGGGCATCATCACCGAGCTATCGCCGGTGAACTTCGCGTCTAGCCAGTGCGGCTTGCGGCGGAAGCGGGTCGGCGGGATGTTCGCGTACTCGCCGCGCCCAAACATGGTTGTGAAGTCCAGATCGTGACCGTACACGAACAGCTGCGCCATGGTCGACGTCATCGAGTCGACCTCGTCCTGCTTGCGCGCCAGCGTCGCGATCAGCTGTGCGTCGTGCAGGCCGGCCGCGGCCGTCGTCAGGCCCACCTGCATGAGCGCCACCGGATTGGGCGCCAGCTCAAGGAAAGTGGTGTGGCCGTTGTCGACGGCATTGCGAATGCCCTGGGTGAAGTGGACGCTGTGGCGAAGGCCCTTCTTCCAGTAGTCCACATCGTGGATCGGCTCGCCGCCGGGCCGGATGTAACTGCCCTCGTGCACCGTCGAGAAGTAGCCCGTGGTAAGCGGACGGGGCTCGATGCCCTGCAGCTCCGCGGCCAGTTCACCGAGCAGCGGGTCCATCTGCTGAGTGTGGCTGGCGCCCTTCGTCTGGAACTTGCGGGCGAACTTGCCCTCCGCCTCGGCACGGGCGATGATCGCGTCCACCTGCTCCGGTGGCCCGCCGATGACGGTCTGCGTCGGTGCGGCGTACACGCACACCTCGAGATCGGGGAAGTCGGAGAACACCGTCTTGATCTCGTCGGTGGAGTACTCGACGAGCGCCATCAGCCGGATGTACTCGCCGAACAGCATCGCCTCGCCCTCGCCCATCAGATGCGCGCGCGAGCAGATCGTGCGGGTGGCGTCGTCCAGCGAAAGGCCACCTGCGAAATATGCCGCAGCTGCCTCACCGAGCGACTGGCCCACTACCGCAGCGGGTTTCGCGCCGTGTGCCTTCAGCAGCTCACCGAGTGCGATTTGGATCGCGAAGATCACCGTCTGGGTGGTCTCGATGCCGTAGTCCTGCGAGTCGTCGAGGATCAGCTCGACGACCGAGTAGCCGAGCTCGTCCTGAACCAGCGAGTCGACCTTGTTGATCCACTCCGCGAAGGTCCCGTTGCGCAGGTACAGGCTCTTGGCCATCTTGCGGTGCTGCGCGCCGAAACCGGCAAGCACCCACACCGGTCCGTTGGTGACAGGACCGTCCGCGGCGAACACGTTCGGGTTCTGCTTACCTTCGGCCAGCGCCCGCAGGCCCTTGATCGCCTCGTCGTGATCGTGGGCCATCACCACCGCGCGAGAGCGGCCGTGGTTGCGTCGCGATAGCGAGCGGCCGATCGACTCTAGCGACGACGCCCGGCCCTCCGGGCTGTCGATCCAGTCAGCAAGCTCAGCCGCAGTGGCCTTCTTGCGTGACGTCAGGAATCCCGAAACAGCAAGCGGCACAACCGGAGCAGCCGACTCCTCGGCCTCCAGCTCCTCGCGTGCCACCTCGAGCAGTCGCTTCGCCTCGTCCGTCAGACCAGGCAGATCCGGCTCTTCGTCAACAGTGTGACTGGAGGACTCATCGGCCCCATCATCTGTATCGTCGTCGATGAATTCGCCGTACTCGTCCATCCGCACCCCGCCGACGTACACGGCGTCGGCCTCGGACTGCTGGGGCTTCGCGGCTTCGGGTTCCGATTCCGGTTCGGGTTCAACGAGATCCGACGGGAGCACCTCGCGAAGCACCATGTGCGCGTTGGCGCCGCCGAAGCCGAAGCCGGACACCCCCGCGATCGCGTGGCCGCTGTAGCGGGGCCAGTCGGAGACAGTGTCGGCGACCTTGAGGTGCTCCCGCTCGAAGTCGATGTACGGGTTCGGACCGGTGTAGTTGATCGACGGCGGGATCTTGTCGTTTTTGAGGGCCAGTGCCATCTTGGCCAGGCTGGCTGCGCCTGCCGCTGACTCCAGGTGTCCCACATTGGATTTCACCGCACCGAGCAGAGCGGGCTTATCGGCCGCGCGGCCGCGGCCGATGACGCGACCAAGCGCGTCAGCCTCGATCGGGTCGCCGAGGATGGTGCCGGTGCCGTGCGCCTCGACGTAGTCGACGGTTCGCGGGTCGATGCCCGCGTTCTTGTACGCCTTGCGCAGCACCTCCTCCTGCGCATCCGGGTTCGGCGCGAGCAGGCCGTTGGACCGGCCATCGTGGTTGATGGCGCTACCCGCGATCACCGCGAGGATCTCGTCACCGTCGCGGCGGGCGTCGGCCAGCCGCTTGAGCACCAGCATGCCGCCGCCCTCGGACCGGGCGTAGCCGTCGGCGTCCTGCGAGAACGACTTGATCCGGCCGTCCGGCGCCAGCACGCCACCGACCTCGTCGAAGCCGACCGTCACCAGCGGTGTGATCAATGCGTTGACACCGCCGACGAGGGCCACATCGGCCTCGCCCGATCGCAGCGCCTGCACGCCCTGGTGTGCGGCGACCAGTGAACTCGAGCATGCGGTGTCTACGGCCACCGACGGGCCACGGAAGTCGTAGAAGTAGGACACCCGGTTGGCGATGATCGAGCTGGCGGTACCGGTGATCGCGTACGGGTGGGCGATCGACGGGTCGCACATCGCAAGGAAGCTGTAGTCGTTCAGCGAGCTGCCGATGTAGACAGCCACGTTCGCGCCCCGCAGGCTCGATGCTGGGATGCGCGCTTGTTCCAGCGCCTCCCAGGTCAATTCGAGCGCCATCCGCTGTTGCGGATCGATGTTGTCGGCCTCCATCTTCGACAACGCGAAGAACTCGGCGTCGAAACCCTTGATGTCGGTCAGGTAGCCGCCGCGGGTGCGCGCCTTGGCGACGCGCTCTGCGATCCGTGGCTCGTCGAGGAACTCCTCCCAGCGACCCTCGGGCAGGTCGGTGATGGCGTCGCGACCCTCGAGCAGGGCCTGCCACGTCTGGTCAGGGGTGTTCATGTCACCGGGGAACCGGGTGGCGATGCCCACAATGGCTACGTTCGCGATGTCCTCATCAACTTCGCGCGACCAGTCCTCGTCGTCGCCGGTTTCATCGACTTCCGGCTCGCCCTCGACGATGACCGTGGCCAGCGATTCGATGGTCGGATGGCGGAACGCCACGGTGGCAGTCAGCGTCACACCGGTGAGATCCTCGATGTCGCTGGCCATTGCGACAGCGTCGCGTGACGACAATCCCAACTCGACCATCGGTGTCGCGTCGTTGATCGCATCGGCTGGCTGGCCGGTCGCGGTGGCAATCCAGTCGCGCAGCCACACCCGCATCTCCGCGACCGTCATATCGGTGCGAGGTGTTGCCGCGTTGTCGGCGACATCCGACGAAGGGGTGGTGTCGATCTCGGTCTCGGCGGATTGCGAATCGTCCTGTGGTTCAGCCATGTTCTAATCACCTCCGGACGACCGCTCGCTCGTCGTCCGCTCGTCTGTGTTCGGTTGGGTCAGCCGTCAGTCGCTTTCATCGGGGAATGCGTTGGCCACCTTCCCGCTGCGCAGGCTTCCGTCAAGGTAGGCACTGCGGCAGGCGCGGCGGCCGATCTTTCCGCTGGACGTCCGCGGAATCGCGCCCGCGGGGGTCAGCAGCACGTCGCGCACCGTGACGCCGTGGCGCACCGCGATCGCGGCGCGAATGTCGTCGGCGACCGGCGCAAGGTCCATCTTGTTGGCGCCCGCTGCGCGCTCACCGACGATGACCAACTGCTCGGACGTGTCGTCGGGATCGCGCTTCAGACCGGCATGCGCGTTCTCGAACACCTCGTCGGGCAATTGGTTCGCAGGGACCGAGAACGCGGCAACGAAGCCGGTGCGCAGTGCCTTCGTCGACTCCTGCGCCGAGTACTCCAGGTCCTGCGGATAGTGGTTGCGCCCGTCGATGATCACCAAATCCTTGACGCGGCCGGTGATGTAGAGGTCGCCGTCGTAGAACGCGCCGTAGTCACCGGTGCTCACCCACGTGGCGTCGTCGGTCGCGCCTTCGGCATGCGACGGACTGGTCCGCGACTTGAGGATGTTCTGAAACGTCGCCTGGGTCTCTTCCGGCTTGCCCCAGTAGCCGGTGCCCATGTTCTGGCCGCTGATCCAGATTTCGCCGATCTGGCCGTCCGGCAACTCCGACGCCGACTCGGCGTCGACGATGACGGCCCATTCGGCGATGCCGACCTTACCCGCCGACGCCTGCGCGACCGCCTTCGGCGAATCGTCGGGCACCTCGACGAAGCGGTGGGCGTTCAGTTCGTCGCGATCAACCGAGATGATCTTCGGCGGCTCGTTGGCCGGGGTTGTCGACACGAACAGGGTCGCTTCGGCAAGGCCGTAGGAGGGCTTGAGCGCCACCGGCTTGAACCCATACGGATTGAACGCCTCGTTGAACCGGCGCACGGTCGCCGCCGAGATCGGCTCGCTGCCGTTGAGAACCGCCTTGACGTTGGACAGATCCAGCGGGGGTTCGCCCTCCTTGGGCAACCCGCGCGCTGCGGCGTGATCGAAGGCGAAGTTCGGTGCCACCGAGATGACGCCACCGAAGTCGTCGGGCTTGCGCGCCATCTCGCGGATCCAGCGGCCCGGCCTGCGAACGAATGCGGCCGGCGTCATGAACGTCACGTAGTGACCGATCATCGGCGCCACCAGTGCGGTGATCAGGCCCATGTCGTGGAAGAACGGCAACCAGGACACACCCCGGTCGCCTTCCTCACCGTCGAGCGACTCGATGACCTGGACCACATTGGTGGCCAGGTTGAGGTGGGTGATCTGCACACCGGTCGGGATGCGCGTCGAACCCGAGGTGTACTGCAGGTAGGCGATGGTGTCGGCGTCGATGTCGACGTGTTCCCAGGTGGCGCTGACCTCATCGGGCACCGCGTCAACGGCGATGACGCGCGGACGTTCCTTGGCAGGGCGGCTGCGGAAGAACTTGCGCACGCCCTCGGCCGCCTCGGTGGTGGTCAGGATGGCCGACGGGTGGCAGTCGTCGAGCACGGCGTGCAGGCGCCCGACGTGACCCGGCTCGTTCGGATCGAACAGCGGCACCGCAATCCGGCCGGAATACAACGTGCCGAAGAACGCGACCATGTACTCGAGGTTCTGCGGGCACAGAATCGCAATGCGGTCGCCGGGCTCGGTGACCTGCTGAAGGCGGGCGCCGATGGCGCGGTTACGGAGGCTGAACTGGGCCCAGTTCAGATCGCGCTCAACGCCGTCGCGCTCGGTGGAGAAGTCCAGGAATCGATAGGCCAGCTTGTCGCCGCGCACCTTGGCCCACTTCTCGACGTGACGCACCACACTGCCGTTGTCGGGGAACACAAGCAAACCGTCCTTGAGGAACGGGTTGTGGAACGCCATGTCATCTCCTGTCAAGCCACTCGTGCGGCGCTTGTACTCGCATGCGGTCGGGCTGCTGCACAGGACGGCCGCCAGCGCGGACCCAAACCGCGAAGATCCTACCGAGGCATCGAGGTCTGCCCTCTGATCAGGCGAATCTGCTCAGCCGTCGTAAGTCGCTCTTACTTTTTTCTTAATGTTAAGGGACGCCATGTCGCGGGCCAAATCGGTCCGGTCACATGTCAGCCATGTTTTGGGTGCGGAGCGTTATCGATGACGTTCTGCGCCCATCCCAGTGTCCATTGCGTGGCCGGTGCACCGTCGAGATTCCAGAAGTCGGGCGTGGCGTACAGCGCGTGAACCGGCTGGCCTGCCCCACCACTGAGCACCTGCAGCGTCCTCGGCAGCTCGGTGATGTTGAAGGCGGACTCCGGGGCGGCGCAGATCAGGTCGCCTGCCGCGCATATCTCGTTGGTCCGGTCGTTGAGCATCCCGAAACCACCGGGGCGCGCGCCCGTCATAGTCAGCCCGAGGGCCGACAGCGTCGGCACCTCTTGCAGGGTGATCTCGGCGCCCTGGCCGTCAGGATTGGGTCCGATGTCCGTCCCGACGTTGTTCTGCCTGCGGCCGTCGGCGATCAACGTCACGCCAAGGACCAGATCCTCGTCGACGGGCCCGCGGCCGTTGCCGATATCGCTGGCCAAGTCCCCTGCGATCACTGCGCCCTGGGAGAAGCCGGCGAGCACAAAGCTGGTCAGCGGGCAGCGGTTGTTGATGTCTGTCATCGCCTTCACGGCGGCGCGGGTGCCCTCGGCACGGCTGTCGTTGTACGACATCTGTTTGTCGGCCGACAACGGATTGTGGAACTGCGCGGTGTACGGAACGGTGAAGATCTCCAGTCGATCCTGGCCAAATTGCGCACGGATCGGATTGGTCACCTTGAGCATCAGTGCATTCGGAAACTGAGTCGGGTTGAGCGGGTCGTCAGTCGGGGACGACTCCCACGTGCCGGGAATCGAAATCATCGACACATCCGGGCAACTGGCGTCCTGGAACTCGGGCCGCGGCTTCTTCGACGTCGGTGGAACGGCCGTCGGCGGCACCGCGGATGGCGGCAGTGCGGTGTACGGGGTCTCCGGCCTGCGCAGCACGACGATCACGATCGCCACGATCAACACGACCACAAGGGCCATCGCCCCGGCTGCTACGAGCGCGAGGATGCGGTGGCGTTTCCGCCGATTTTTCTTGGGCATGTTCTCCTGCTAGCAGAGTCGTTCAGTTGCGATGCGAATGTAGTCAGCCGTGGCGGAATTGACCTCATCCGCAGGTGGTGCCATCGAGCTCGTGTGGCTGTTGCGCAAGTCGCTGCGCACCAGTGGCACCACAAAGTCCCACACCCCCTGATCACTCTGCTTGGCGGCACGCGCCTGACACACATAGGAGCCGATGCTCAGCGCCTGCAGATCGCTCGACGGCTTCACCCCGGCGGCCTTCAGCGCATCGAGGTAGGCCCGCTGCTGCCCGGTCACGGTCAGTGCGTCCAAGCCATCGTCCGGCTGCGATGGGTCTGGCAGCTGCCCGTCGGTCTGTCCCTGTGCAGGCGCAGTCTCCGATGACGACAGCCCGACGGTCGCCATCACGTCGTCGGCGACTGAGCATCCGGTCAGCAGGGCAGCGGACGACGCGATCAGCAACGAGGTTGCTGAGCACCGAAAAAGGTTTGCCGGACTGGCCGGGCGCCATACCGCTTGCTGCACACCTCCAAGGTACCGGCTGTGCCGGGGAGGACCCCGCGACCGACAGGTGCCTACTTGATGGTGGACACCAGTTCGCCCGACATCGCCCCTAGCTGTCCTGACCAGGTGCCCCAGTCGTGTTGTGGGCCATCCGGGAAGTCGAAGTGCCCGTTGTGGCCGCCGACCGAGCGGTAGTGCTGATAGAAGGTCCGGTTGCTGCCCTGGGCCTGATCGCAGTAGCCGATCATCGCGGCCGGATCACTGCAGCCCAGAGTGGATGGGCTGTAGACCCACAGCCGGGTGTTGTTATCGGCCAGCAACTGCACGTGCACGTCGGGGTCGTGCCACTTCCAGCGGCCAAGCTGTGGCAATCCCCACATGTTGCGGGTGTCCACGCCGCCGAACTCGGCCAGCCCCGCGGTGATGGCGCCGTTCGAGTATGTGTTAGACGGGTTGAGGAAGCCCGACAGCGAGCCTGCGAACCGATAGCGGTCCGGATGGAAGGTCGCCAGGGTCAGCGCGCCGAGGCCGCCCTGCGCGGCGCCGACAATGCCGTGGCCGTTGGGCGCCAGGCCCTTGGTGGCCGCCAAATAGTTGGGCAGCTCATCAGCGAGGAAGGTCTCCCACTGCATGCTGCCGTCCCCTTCCCAGTTGGTGTAGAGGCTCCAAGCGCCGCCCGCCGGTGCGGCCACCGAGATGCCCTTAGCCGCGAGGGTGTTCATCGCGTTGCCCGCTGTCACCCAGTTGCTGACGTCCGGCGCTGCGTTGAACGCGTCGAGCAGCACGACCATGTGAGGGCCGCCTGCCTGGAAGGCGACGGGGATGTCGCGGCCCATCGCCGCCGACGGGACCATCAGTGTTTCGACGGCGGCGTTGGCCGTCGGCGCGGCAGCGGTCCACAGTCCAGCGGCCAGTACCACGGTCATGATCGCTCGAATCAACCCACGCATCGACTACCCCGCCTCACCGTCTCGTTGGACTTCGCCGCCGGCCGAACCGGCAGTCCAGCCCCCGCCGCAAGGTAGTGAACCACATTCACGCGGACGAGAGGAGCACAAAGGACGCATCGTGGGCCCACCCCGAGACGACGGACGGCGGCGACCCCGAGAGGATCGCCGCCGCCCAACGCATCGTCTTGTGCGGTTAGCCGCCGTTTGACGCTGGCGTTGCTGTAGCCAGAGGTGTCGACGGTTGCGGCGTCGCGCCAAGCACCCGCTGGATGTCCGGCTTCATCTGCTGCAACTGCTGACCCCAGTAGTTCCACTGGTGGGTGCCGCCGGACGGGAAGTTGAACACACCGTTCGTGCCACCCGCGGCGAGGTAGTTGTCCTGGAATGTCTTGTTCGTCCGCAGTGTGAAGCCCTCAAGGAACTTCGCGTTGAACAGGTTGCCCGAGCTCATGCCTGCGTCGAGCTCCGACGGCTTGCCGTCACCGCAGTACACCCAGAGGCGGGTGTTGTTGGCGACCAGTGTCGACATCTGGACCATCGGGTCGTTGCGCTTCCACGCCGGGTCGCTCGACGGGCCCCACATGTCGTCGGTCTTGTAGCCGCCGGCGTCGCCCATCGACATACCGACCAGCATCGGCCACCAACCCTCGGATAGGTTCAGGAAGCCCGACAGCGAGCCCGCGTACTGGAACTGGTTGGGGTGATAGATCGCGAAGATCATCGCGGCAGAGCCGGCCATCGACAGTCCGACCGCGGCGTTGCGATTCGGGTTCACACCCTTGTTGGCTGCCAGGTAAGCGGGCAGCTCGCTCGTCATGAACGTCTCCCACTTGTACGTCGTGCAGCCCGCCTTGCCGCAGGCCGGCTTGTACCAGTCGCTGTAGAAGCTGGACTGACCGCCGACCGGCATGATCACAGCAAGGCCGGAGTCGAGGTACCACTCGAACGCCGAGGTGTTGATGTCCCAGCCGTTGAAGTCATCTTGCGCGCGCAAACCGTCGAGCAAATAGACGCCGGGCGCGTTTGCACCACCGTTCTGGAATTGAATCTTGATGTCGTGACCCATGCCCGCGGACGGAACCATGAGGTACTCGACCGGCAGACCCGGACGAGAGAAAGCCCCTGCAGTCGCCGAGCCTCCGACGACGCCAACCAGGGCGGGCAACACGGCGGCCACCATGGCCGCAACCGTGAGCCGGCGCGCCCAGGCGCCGCGCATCTTCCCAACGAAAGTCATGCTTCTACCTATCCCATCTGTTGTATGCCGCACGGCAGACACATGGCGCCGTGCCCGTGCAGTCAACCACATATCGCTGTGATCCCTCCATTTGGCGCGTATCGTGCCTGGTCGCTCCATCGCCGTTGAGGGGCGCGATCCGGAAGGGCTATCGCGCCGACAGGGCGGCAGCGTTACCAAACTCGCAGGACGCCCGGCCAGCTAACGACGCGTCAACGCTAAGGTCCCGTCGCCGGCATGCCCGTATAAGGGGGCGCCGATGGCGCGGGCATGTCGAGGCCGCAGCGAACGAGCTCGTAGAGCGGCACTCGATCGATTCGATAGCCGGTGAACTCGGGGGCATGCACCAGGTTCGACATAAATCGCCGCAAACCCATCGGCCCGCGGACCGACGTCAGCACGGCGTCGGTGGCTGGGCATTTCAACGCGACCTCGGCCTGCGCCACCCAGTCCTGATCCAGGTAGGCAGGAATGAACGGCGGGATCTTCAGGAACGGGCCCTCGGCTACCGCCCAGTCCGGAAACAGGTTCTTGTCGTGCCCGATACGGCCGTCAACCAGCCGACTCGTGTGTGCCGCCAGAGGATTTGCCAGCCCGATCTGATCGATCACCCGCACGTCCAACCCGACGTTCATGCCCAGCATGCCGAGGTTGGTGAAAAATACTGTGTGCGGACCCTTGTAGTCCTTCCGCATGTCGGGAGGGAGATCAGGCGGCGGCGGCACGGCGGGCACCACATCCCACTGGTCATAGTTGCCGGACGGCAATAGCAGCGCACCGTCCGGCGTGTTGTTCAGCGCGGTGAGTACTGCCCGCATGCGCGGATAGTCCAGGTAGTCGGCGGCGGTCAACGGGTGTGCGTTGCCGGTGGCCTGCGAGTAGAACCGGCGCTCGTCGACGATTCCGCTGTAGGTGACGCGGGTGGCGTCGGAACCCATTCCTGGCGAATTGGCCGCCCACAGTGACCAAATCGCCACCGACAGCCACAGCACCCCCGTCGCACCGGCGAACAGATAGCCTGCGCCACGGGGCATTTGAACCCCGTCGGGCAACACCATCGGGATCACGGCCACCGGCGCAAGCAGGAGGAACACGGGCGTGAGGAGCACCCGGCCGTGCATGAAGTCGCCGCCCTGGCGGATCCAGTAGATGGCCTGAATGAGGCCGCTGAGAACGATGAAAATCACTAAGGCGGAAGGGCTTTGAACTCTGCGGGCCAACCAACTATAGCCGGGTGGGGCCGCGCGGCGACTCCACCACGGTCGCCCGCGGGTGACCAACGCTACGAGGCCGAGGCCGAGCAGTAGTATCGCGGGCGCCCACAACAGATACGGTCGGTTGAAGTTGGCCAGATAGACAAAGCCTTGGGTCCATTTGGATCCCGTCGCATCCTTGGCGAGCGCTGTGCCCGGGTAGAGCAGGCCGTAGTAACCCATCCGGAAGATCTCGTAGCCGACCGGCACCAGGCCGCCCGCGACGATGATCAGCGTGCGGCGGCGCCAGGTACGGGCTGCGACGAGCATCATGATCAGTGCGAGGCCGCCGACCAGCGCGAGCTCGGGACGGACCAGCACACTCAAGCCTGCGACGAAAGCCAGTGCCGCATCGAAGAATCGGCCGACGACGTTGATGGTCGGCGGCGGCGCAGCAGGCAGGGGCGCTCTGCGCAGCGTCGGCGGTGCGCCCCTGCGCGGCATCGGCGGGTGCTGCGGGGCGGGATTGGCCCGCAACGCCTGCGACCAGCAGACCATCATCCACCACAGCAGTCCCAAATACGCCAGCACCAAACCGTTTTCGAGGCCCGAGGTGGCGAAGTCACGCGCAGGCGGCACCGCGATGTAGACGAGGGCGCCTGCGGGGAGCAGCAGGGCCCGGCGCCCGCGAAGGCCCGGCGCGTACAGCCGGCCTGCGCCAAGCATCGCCATCGCCACCCCGGCAACGCTGAGCACAAGGGCCACCACGAGCGCCACGTATTCCAGTCGGACCGGGCCGCCGACCCAGCCGCCGAGGTAGATCAGATAGGTCCAGATTGTCGACGTGTTCGCCTCGACGCGTTCGCCGGTGTTGAAGACGGGCCCGTTGCCTGCCAACAGATTTCGCACCGTGCGCAACACGATCAGCCCGTCATCGGCGATCCAGCGTCGCTCCCAGGCACCCCAGCCGAACAGCGCCACGACCACCACAACGCCGACCCAGAGGCTGACCCGAGCGGTCATGTCATAGGGGAACGCCGGCCCGCGGGCGGCGCGAGCCGCGACCGTCGTCCTCACCCGGTCAGCTGAGGAAGACGGCGGCACCGATGGTTCCGATCCATGCCAGGAACAACAGCTGCAGCACGCGGTCCTTCAACGCGATCTCCTCGGGCTCGCCTGCCAGCCCACCGTCGACGTCGACGGCGTACCGCAGCATCGCGATTGTGATCGGGACGATCGTGACCGCATACCACGATGCGTTGGCGCCGTCGCGCTCAAATGCCCACAGCGAATAGCAGACGACCATGGCAGTTGCCGACAGTGTCCAAACGAAGCGCAAGTACGTGGATGTGTAACTCTCCAACGACTTTCGGATCTTGGCGCCGGTGCGCTCGGCCAGCTGCATTTCTGCATAGCGCTTACCGGCCGCCATGAAAAGCGACCCGAATGCCATCACTAGGAGGAACCATTGAGACAGCGGGATATTCGCAGCGACGCCGCCTGCGATCGCGCGGATCAAGAAGCCCGAGGAGACGATGCAGATGTCGAGCACCGCCTGGTGTTTCAGGCCGAAACAGTACGCGAGCTGGATCACGAGATAGATCGCCACCACCAGCGTCAGGTTCAGGGTGGCCACCCATGAGATACCCAGCGCCGCAACGGCGAGAACCGCCGCAAGCGTGTAAGCGAGCCATTCAGGGACGACCCCGGCCGCGATCGGCCGGAACCGCTTGGTCGGGTGCTGGCGATCGGCTTCGACGTCGCGAGCGTCGTTGACCAAGTATATCGAGGAGGCTGCCAGTGACATCGCAACGAACGCGATCAAGACCTTGAGCGCGACCTCGCGATAGTCGTATCGGACGTTACCGCCGAGGGCGGCCACCGGCGCGGCGAGGACGAGTACGTTCTTCAGCCACTGCCGCGGCCGCATCGCCTTGATGACGCCGCTGACGAGGTTCTTGGGTGGACCCTTGACCGGCGCTGGCTCTTCACTCATCTGTGTTGCGCCCTCTGCACTGCTCTCACTCGAGATGCTCATCCGTCTCCTCCAACCCGATCCGCGACAGCTCCGACCGTCTTCGCGACGACCGCCCCGACCGCGACGCCTGTGAGCACGTCGCTGGGGTAGTGCACGCCAAGCACCAAACGGGACAACGCCATTGGCGGTACGAGGATCACAGGCAAGGGCAGGCCAGTGGTGCGAGCCAGCAGCATCGACGCCGCGGTTGTCGACGTGGCGTGCGCGGACGGGAAGCTCAGCCGGCTCGGCGTTCCGACGTTGACGACGATCGCGGGGTGATGCGGGCGTTCGCGCTTGACCACCCTCTTGATCACCACCGCGGCGGCGTGGGCGAGGAACGCTCCAACGCCCGCGGCAATCCATGCGCTGCGCCGTCGCGGCTGCAGCACAGCGCCCAGCGCTGCAACTGCAACCCAGCCGATGCTGTGCTCGCCGAAATGCGAAAGGCCGCGCGCGATGGCCAGCACGCCGGGCCGGTCGGCCAGCGCCGACTGCACTGCCACCAGTGCGGCTTCCTCGCCCCGTGGGGTCTCAGCCATTGGCTGGCGACGATTCCAGGAGCACCAATTCCCACTTCTGCTTGGACGACAGCACCGGCAGAGCTTCGCGGTAGACCTTGCGCATCCGATTGAACTTGCGGGCGAGTCGCAGTTGCCGGCGCGCCGACTCACGAAGCAGCGCAAACATTTTCGCGCGGTCACGTTGCCGATAGACGACACCGCGGCCGTCGGCCGTGGTGACGGTGACGCCGTCGACCTTGCACAGCGAGAACCACCTTGCGTCCTGTGTCGCGACGTTTAGCTGTGGGCGTTGGTGGTGCGCGGGATCGTGCGGCCTGAGCTGGTGGATGACACCACGGGTCAGTCGAAGCGAAATCGCCAGCGGGTTGGTCGGGATCTTGACTCTCTTGCGTCGCTTGTCAGACGCAGCCGGCAATGCGGTGGCACCGGGCAGCACCACAGCATCGGGATACGCCTCGCGCATCTTGCGCACGTCGGGCAGTGCCGACTCCAGGATCGAGAAGATGTGCTCAGGTCCGGCCAGGAAATCATCCATTGCCTTGTTTTGGATGGCGACCGTCGAATACTCAAGACACAGAAGATGTTTGAAGGTTGCCTTCATATGGCTGCCGATTAGGCCTGCAACGTTGCCGTTCCAGTGCATGGCGGCGACGACCAACCGGTTGCGTAGATGGAAGTACGCCTGCCAGTCGATCGCGTCGTCCTTGTCACTCCACGCCATATGCCAGATTGCGGCGCCTGGCAACGTGACGGTTGGGTAGCCGTGCTCACCGGCGCGCAGGCCGTAGTCGGCGTCGTCCCACTTGATGAACAAGGGCAGTGGCTGGCCAAGTTCCTCGGCGACCTGCCGCGGGATCATGCACATCCACCAGCCGTTGTAGTCGACGTCGATGCGGCGGTGCAGGAGCCTGCTGCGCGGCTCCTCTTCGTCGGCAAGCCGGTACTTGGCGAAGTTGTGGTCATACTCCGTGTTGATGGCATTGGTCCACATGAAGTTCTCTTCGTCGACCATCTCACCCATCACGTGCAGGTGCGACGGCTCCTGCAGGTTGAGCATCTGACCACCGACGAGCGTCGGCACCTTGGCGAACCGGTTCATCGCCAGCGCCCGCAGCACCGAGTCGGGCTCGATGCGGATGTCGTCGTCCATGAACAGGATCTGTTCGCAGTCAGTGTTTTTCAGCGCCTCGTACATCACCCGGCTGTAGCCGCCGGAGCCACCGAGGTTCGGCTGGTTGTGGATCGACAGCCGGTTTCCCAGCGGAGCCGCGGCCTCGGCGAATCCCGGGTGATCGACGGCCTTCTTGGTGCCCTGGTCGGACACGATGACCGCACCAATGGCCTTGTCCACCAATGGATCCGAGGTCAGCGCGGCCAACGCGTTGACGCAATCGGCTGGGCGGTTGAAGGTCGGAATGCCGACCGCGACTTTGGCCCGGCCCGGCGCGGGCATCGGCGCATACCAACCTGCACCGTGCACTGTGACCTTGGATTCGGTGGTGATGTCGAACCAGATCCAGCCGCCGTCCTCGAACGCATCCAGACTGATCTCGAATTCGATACTTGCGGGCTCATCCGAGTCGCCACTGGAAACGGGTGCACCGCCAACGGTGATCCTGGCGCCGGTGGCCTTGGAGCGGTAGACGTCGACGCGGGCGCTGCCGGTCAGCGCGATGCGCAACACCACAGATTCGATCGTCGACCAGCGACGCCAATAGCTGGCGGGGAACGCATTGAAGTACGTGGCGAACGACACTTCGGACTCCGCGCCGATCTCCAGCGTGGTGCGGGTCGGCGGGTGCGCGCGCTTGGCGTTGGTTTCCGATTCCTCGATATAGAGCTTGCGGACGTCAAGCGGCTCACCCGGCCGCGGCAGGATGACACGGGCGAGAAGACTGACCGCCTTGGATTCCCCGGCGTCCAGTGCGCCCGACGGAATGTCACTCATTATCTGTACTGCTTTCGGTCAGCGGTGCGCCGTCACGAAGGTGCGGCGCGAGTGTGTTGTCGTACATGTTCAGAGCGCTGGCGATCGCCATGTGCATATCGAGGTACTGGTAGGTGCCAAGCCGCCCGCCGAACAACACCTTCGCCGACGCGGTCTCGGCCTTCGCCCTGGCCCGGTAGCTGGCCAGCAGGTCGCGGTCGGTTTCGGTGTTGATCGGATAGTAAGGCTCGTCGTCGTCGGCGGCGAACCTCGAGTACTCCCGCATGATCACCGTCTTGTCAGGCGGGTAGGCCCGCTCTGGATGGAAATGACGGAACTCGTGGATGCGCGTGTAGGGCACGTCGAGGTCGTTGTAGTTCATGACGGGTGTGCCTTGAAAGTCCCCGCAGTCACTCAAGACTTCGACCTCGAAATCCAGTGTCCGCCAACCAAGCCGGCCCTCGGCGTAGTCGAAGTAGCGGTCCAGCGGCCCGGTGTAAACCACTGGGGCGTCAGGATTTTCGGCGCGTAGCGCGTCTCGGACGTCGAACCAGTCAGTGTCGAGCCGCACCTCGATGCGCTCGTCGGCGGCCATGTTCTTCAGCCACGCGGTGTAGCCGTCGGCAGGCAGACCCTCGTAGGTGTCGTTGAAGTAGCGGTTGTCGAAGGTGTAGCGCACCGGCAGCCGGGCGATGTTGGCTGCGGGCAGTTCCTTGGGATCGGTCTGCCACTGTTTGGCGGTGTAGCCCTTGACGAACGCTTCGTAGAGCGGCCTGCCGATCAGCGAGATGGCCTTTTCTTCGAGGTTCTGCGCGTCGGCGGTCGCGATCTCGGCGGACTGCTCGGCGATGAGCCGACGCGCCTCGTCCGGGGTGAAGTACTTGCCGAAGAACTGCGACACCAGGCCAAGGCCCATCGGGAACTGGTAGGACTGCCCGTTGTGCATCGCGAACACGCGGTGCTGGTAGCCGGTGAAGTCGGTGAACTGGCGCACGTAGTCCCACACCCTCTGGTTGGAGGTGTGGAACAGATGCGCGCCGTACTTGTGCACCTCGATGCCGGTCTGCGGCTCCGGTTCGGAGTATGCGTTGCCACCGATATGCGGTCGGCGGTCGACGACGAGAACACGCTTATCAAGCTGCGTCGCCACGCGTTCGGCAATCGTCAGACCGAAAAATCCGGAACCGACGACAAAGAGGTCAAAACGAGCGGTCATCGGCAGCAAGGGTATCCGACCGCGAGGGCCCTTCCCGACTTGACTGATCGCGGGTCGTCTCCCTACTACTCCCGTGGGGGAGGTGCCCGGCCCCATCGGCGCAAGGTTGCGATCGGCTCACAATTGCGCATCGTCACTTTAGTCCCAGCAGTCACACAAGTACCGTCGATCACGTTGACCTATTGGCCAGCCACGCACACCTACCAGACGTAGTCCATGTATTGAGGAGACTTCCGTGCCGAACCGACGTCGTCGCAGGCTTTCGACAGCCATGAGCGCGGTCGCCGCCCTGGCAGTCGCGAGTCCAGCAGCTGTTGTCGCCCTATCCGACCTGTCCGAGCGCACCGCGCCGCCGGCGCAGCACCGCCAGTTCGTCCAGGCCGCAATGATCACCGACCTGCCCAACGAGCTGATGTCGGCGCTTTCGCAGGGGCTGTCGCAGTTCGGGGTCAATCTGCCCCCCTTGCCGACGGGCCTGCTCACAGGATCCGGCTCGTCGACCACCCGCGGCCCTGACCTCGCCGGGGCTGACCACACCAGGCCTGACCGCGCCCGCGCTCACCACACCGGGTCTGACCGCACCGGGCTCTCACCACACCTGGCCTGACAACTCCGGGCCTCACCGCGCCGAGCGCCACCCTGCCGCCGCTGACCGCGACCGGTCCCGCTCTGACCGACCCGGCGCTGACGAACCCGGCATTAACAAACCCGGCGCTGACCAGCCCGACCGGGCTCGCCCCCGGCGTCGCCAGCCCGACCGGGCTTGCCCCCGGCCTCGCCAGCCCGACCGGGCTTGCCCCCGGCCTCACCACGCCGCCTGCCGGCCTCAACCCGGCGCTCGCGGCGCCGATCTCCAATGCGGCCGGCCTGCCGGCCCCTGGCGAGGTGCCGATCGCAGCGCCCGTCGGACTGGGCCCCGGAGCGGGCTCGTACCCGCTCCTCGGCGATCCGTCGCTGGCGGCGGCCCCGGCCTCGAGCGGCAGCGGAGGGATCCTCGGTGATCTGTCCAGCATGGCCAGTCAGCTCGGCGCAGGACAGGCGATCGACCTGCTCAAAGGCATGGTGATGCCTGCGATCATGTCGGCCATCAAACCGGCGGGCGCCCCTGCAGCGGACGCGGCTGCGGCTGCTACCCAAGCCGTCCCGGCGGCTGCCGCGGCTCTCCCCGCAGCTGCCGCGGCTCTCCCGGCAGCCGCCCCCGCGATTCCAGGCCTCTAGGCCCCTTCGCCAGACGGCCACCGCAGGAGTCCCTCCGGCTCTGCGGTGCCGTTGCGGGACGAGGTGCCCGGCATTTAGTCGGACGACGATCTAGCGGCGAGATACGAGCTGCGATGAGGAGTCCGACCATAGGATTTAGTCGGTGCAACTACCGTGTCGAAACACTGGTAACAACTGACACATACGTAACATCGGGCCGTGCCGTGCCGTCGTCCCGCGCCGTCGCTGTTGTTCACCGCGATTGCGGCGACCATCGTGATGCTGCCGTGGGCGATCAACGGACTGCCGGGCGACGACAATGACAAGCCGCCAGCCGAGGCACCACAGGTCGCGCAACAGCCGCTGACCGGGCTAGGCGGTGGCGAGACAATCCGCGAGGTCCACCAGGACAGCTCCGTTCTCGATGGTCGCCGTCACGGCAGGGGACCTGACGGGAACGACGGCGCGCGTGCGGGCCAAGAAGCCCGACGGCTCATGGGGTCCCTGGTATGCCGCCGAGACACTGGAAGGCGTCGGCCCCGACTCCGCGGTGCCACGGGGCACTGAACCGGTGTTCGTCGGCCGCACCACCACGGTGCAGATCTCGGTCACCCGCCCGGTCGGGGCGCCGACCACCGGTGCGACGCCCGAGGCACCCGCGAAGCCGGGGCTGGGCTACGTGCCCGCCAACGTCGAGCAGCCGTTCGCGCAGAACATCAACGCGGTGTTGATCAGCCCACCGCAGGCGCCCGTCGATAACTTGCCGCTGCCATCAGCCGTCACGGTTCCCGGGCAGCCGCCCAACATCATCGGGCGCGCACAATGGGGCGCCGACGAAGCGATGCGATGCGGGAACACGGTGTACGACAATGGAATCCGGGCCGCTGTCGTCCACCACACGGCAGGAAGCAACGACTACGCCCCGGAGGATTCGGCGGGCATCGTCCGGTCGATCTACGAGTACCACACCCGCACGTTGGGCTGGTGCGACATCGCATACAACGCATTGGTCGACAAGTACGGCCAGGTCTTCGAGGGCCGCGCTGGCGGCATGGACAAACCGGTCGAGGGTTCGCACACCGGCGGCTTCAACCGCAACACCTGGGGTGTGGCGATGATGGGCAACTTCGACGATGTGCCGCCGACGCCGATTCAGCTGCGACACCACCGCAAGGCTGATCGGCTGGCGGCTCGGCATCGACCACATCGATCCGCGGGGCACGGTCGTATTGCCCTCCGCGGGTGGGTCGTTCACCAAGTTTCCGGTCGGTGCGACGCCGACACTGCCGACGATCTTCACCCACCGCGACGTCGGCAACACCGACTGCCCCGGCAACGCGGCGTACGCGGCGATGGATCAGCTCCGCGACATCGCGGCGCGGTTCAACGATCCGCCTGGGCCGCAGGATCTGGTCGATTCGCTGCGCGGCGGGGCGATCTTGGCTCGATGGGATTCGATAGGCGGCACGAACAGCCCGCTCGGCGCACCCACCTCGCCGGAGGCGTCGGGTGAGGGCTCGTCGCGGTATGCGACCTTCGACAGGGGTGCGGTGTACTGGTCACCGGAAAGCGGAGCAGAGCCGGTCACCGGTGCGATCTACAAGGCGTGGGGGTCGCTTGGCTTTGAGCGCGGCGCACTTGGGCTGCCCACCAGCGCCGAAATCCAAGAGCCGCAGTGGATCGTGCAGAATTTCCAGCACGGCACCCTGAATTACGACCGCGAGAAGGGCACGGTGACGCGCGTCATCGACGGTGTCCCGCTTGAGCTGCCGCCGCCGTCCATCGAGGCCGAGCCGATCCAACTCGAGCGGTTCACCCCGCCGATCAACCCGGCCTAGGTCGCGCAGAACTGGGCGACGACCGCTCAGTGCCACCAGCGTTCGAGAACGCGGGCGACGCCGTCCTCGGCGTTGGAGGCGGTGACCTCGTCGGCCGCGGCGATCGCATCCGGATGTGCGTTGCCCATCGCCACACCGATGCCCGCCCACCCCAGCATCGGCACGTCGTTGGGCATGTCACCGAACGCCAGCACATCGTCGGCGGTGATGCCGAGCGGGCGGGCCAGCTCGTCGAACGCCGGTCGCCTTGCTGATTCCAAGCGGCACGATCTCGATAAGACCGTTGTTGGTCGAGTAGGTGATATCCCCTTCCAGCCCAACATGTTTGGCTAATGCAGCGGCCATGTCGGAGCTGCGCGCGCCTGCCTTGCGGATGAGTAGCTTGACCGCGGGCGCACTGAGCAAATCCTCGACGGAGACCTCGGTGTTGTCGGGATTGAGCCAGGCGTGTTCGTAGCCCGGTGAGCTGACAAACTGCGGGGTGGCCGCATCGTGAGCGCTCGTGCCGACGCGCTCGACGGCCAGGCCCGAGCCAGGGATGACGCGGGTGGCGATCTCGGCGAGTTCGGCCAACGCGTCGGCGGACAACGTGCGGGCCGAGATGATGCGGTCGGTGGCCGGGTCGTAGATCACTGCGCCGTTGGCGCACACCGCCATTGGCGCGAAACCCAACGCATCCACCACCGGATGCACCCATCGCGGTGGGCGGCCGGTCGCGAGCACGAATACCGCGCCGGAGTCCACGGCCGCAGTCACGGCTTCGCGGGTGCGTGGCGTGATCTTCTCGTCGTCGTCGAGCAGCGTGCCATCCACATCGGAGGCAATCAGGGCAGGCGTCACCGGCGACTCTTCGCCTCACGCTCGGCCCGCCTGCGCGCCCGCTCGGCCAGTTCCGCCTCCTCGAGCACCTTTGCCTCATCCATCGTCGGCGCCGAGCCACCGAGCCGATGCGGCACCCAATACGCACCTTCCGGATGCGGGTACTCCAGTTGGACTCGCCGCAGCAGCGTGTTCATCGCTTCGCGCATCGCGGCGCTGGTCTCATCGATGGATTCGACGGCAGGCAACGGGGTGCCCACCGCGACGGTGACCGGAATCTTCTTGCGCCCCAAGTTTCGTGGATGGTCCTTGGTCCACATTCGTTGCGAACCCCACACGATCATCGGGACGATCGGCACCGCAGCCTCCCACGCCATCCTCGCGGCACCGGACTTGAACTCCTTGAGCTCGAAGCTGCGGCTGATCGTGGCCTCGGGATACACGCCGACAATCTCCCCGGCGCGTAGGCGCTCCACCGCAACCGCGTAGGCGCCGCCCCCGGCGTCACGGTCCACCGGAATCGTCCCTGAGTGCTTGATCAGAAAGTTGACGACCTTCACGTCCTGCATTTCGGACTTGATCATGAACCGCAGTCGGCGGTGCCGCTGATACGCCGCGAGCGCCGACGGGTACCAGTCGAGGTAACTCGTGTGGTTGATCGCAATGACGGCGCCGCCGCGTTCGGGGATGTTCTCGAGGCCGTAGTACGTGATCCGGGTCCCGATGGCCTTGGTCGCCCCGCTGACTGCGATCTCCAGTGTGCGGAAAACCGGCTCCATAGCCGCTACCCCGGCGGCCCGGAGGGGTCGTCCCGTTGCTCGCGACGAGCGGCCTTTTCGGCGGCTTCCTCGCGCGTCCATCTGGTTGGCCTCGCCAAGCGTGGGCGCTCCCCCGCCCAGCCGGTGCGGCACCCAGAATTCACCGGGCGGGTACGGGCCGTACGCGTCCTGCACCTGCTCCAGCAGGTGCTGCATCCGTGAATGCAGCAAGGCGGTGAGCTCGGTGGGCGGCAGCGTCGGCATGATCGGCTCGCCGACGGCAACCGTGATCGGCACCTTGGGACGCCACATTTTCTTTGGATGCCCCTTGGTCCAGATGCGCTGTGCGCCCCACACGATGTGCGGCACGATCGGCACATCGGCGGCGATGGCCATGCGCGCCGCGCCCGACTTGAAACCCTTGATCTCGAAACTGCGGCTGATCGTGGCTTCCGGGTAGACGCCGACAAGTTCGCCTTCCTTGAGCGCCCGGCAGGCCTGCTCGAACGAGTCGGCGCCGCTGTCGCGGTCCACCTCGATGTGCCGCAGGCCGCGCATGATCGGTCCGGTGATCTTGTTGTCGAAGACTTCCTTCTTCGCCATGAACCGGACCTTGCGGCCCAGGTGCTGTTTGTAGGCGGGCAGTCCGGCGAACGTGAAGTCGAAGTAGCTGGTGTGGTTGATCGCGACGACGGCACCGCCGGTGCGGGGCAGGTTCTCCACGCCGGTAACCGTGAACTTCAGCCCCTGCACCCGCCAGACCAGGCGGGCGAGCTGGATCACTGTCCCGTATACCGGTTCCACATCAGGCAGCCTAGTCGGGTGAGCTTTCCCAGCGAGCCCTCGCCGGTTCCCAAGTCGTCGCCGACATCGCCGCAGGCCGGCCGGTGGCCGCGGTGTGGGTCAACGAGCTGGGTGGCGTCACATTCGCGGTGGATGGCGGACGCCGAGTTCGTCAAGGTGTATCCCGACGTCCGAATGGGCGCACCAGCTGGTGGCCGAATGCGAGCGGCTGCGCGTGGGCCGACGCGCTATATCCGGGTGGCGCGGGTGCTGGCGTCCGGCGACGGCTGGCTGCACACCGCGCGCCTGCCGGGGCGCTCGGCCGTGGATCCGCGTCTGGGTCGCCGATCCGCTGCACCGCAGCGCGCGCGATCGGGGAGGGTCTGCGGCGGCTGCACGACGCGCTGCCGGTCGACGAGTGTCCGTTCGGCAAGACCGTCCTGGGTGCCCGAGCACGCGCACCGGCCGACCGCCTGGTGGTCTGCCACGGCGACGCCTGCGCCCCAACACGCTGCATCGGCGACGACGGCACCTGCAGTGGCCACGTCGACCTCGGCGATCTCGGAGTCGCCGACCGGTGGGCCGACCTCGCCGTCGCCACGCTGTCGCTGGACTGGAACTTCCCGACCGAGGGCGCTGGGAGGGCCAGGAAGTTGCTCGACGCGTACGGCGTCGACAGCGGACGTCGACCGCATCGGCGTACTACCGAGCTGGCGTGGGACGCTTCCGGCGACGATCAGACCCGCTGGCGGGCTAGACTCGCGCGAGCCGCAACACCGCAGAGAAAGGTCATCAGTGCAGGTCACGAGCGTCGGGCACGCCGGTTTCCGGATCGACACAACGGCGGGAAGCATCCTGTGCGACCCGTGGGTCAACCCGGCGTACTTCGCATCGTGGTTCCCGTTCCCCGACAACAGCGGCTGGATTGGGACGCCCTCGGCGACGTCGACTACCTGTACGTCTCGCACCTGCACCGAGACCACTTCGACCCGAAGAATCTTCGCGAGCACGTCAACAAGGACGCGGTCGTGCTGCTGCCCGACTTTCCCGTGCCGGACCTGCAACGCGAACTCGAGAAGGTGGGGTTCCACCGGTTCTTCGAGACGACGGACTCGGTCAAACACCGCGTCAGCGGGCCCAAGGGCGATCTCGACGTGATGATCATCGCGTTGCGCGCCCCCGCCGACGGTCCGATCGGCGACTCCGGTCTGGTGGTCGACGACGGAGAAACCGTGTGCTTCAACATGAATGACGCGCGGCCCGTGGACCTCGATGTATTGCATGCCGACTTCGGCCCCGTCGACGTGCACATGCTGCAGTACTCCGGCGCGATCTGGTATCCGATGGTCTACGACATGCCTGCGCGGGCGAAGGAGGCATTCGGCACCCAGAAGCGTCAGCGCCAGATGGATCGCTGCCGCCAGTACATCGCTCAGGTCGGCGCGACGTGGGTGGTGCCGTCGGCAGGCCCGCCGTGCTTCCTCGATCCCGAGCTGCGCGACCTCAACGACGACCACGGCGACCCTGCCAACATCTTTCCGGACCAGGTGGTGTTCCTGGACCAGATGCGAGCGCACGGCCACGACCGCGGTCTGCTGATGATTCCCGGCTCGACGGCGGATTTCACTGGGCACAGATGAATTCACTGACCCATCCGCTGCCCGACGACGAAGTGCAGGCCGTCTTCACCACAGGCAAGGCCGCCTACATCGCCGACTACGCCGAACGGATGGCACCAACACTGGCCGCCGAGAAGGCCAGCTGGGCACCGGCGGCAGGAGAACCCCTGCTCGAGCCGCTGCGCGTGGTGCTCGAGCCGATCATGCTGCAGAGCGATCAGATCTGCGACGGCATCGGGTATCCGGTGGAACTGCGGCTCGGCGCCGAAACCGTCGTTCTCGACTTTCCGAAACGCGTGGTGCGCGAGCCCATTCCGGACGAGAAGTTCCGGTACGGATTCGCGATCGCGCCCGAGTTGGTGCGCACCGTGCTGCGGGACAACGAGCCGGACTGGGTCAACACGATCTTCCTGTCTACCCGCTTTTCGGCTTGGCGGGTCGGCGGCTACAACGAGTACCTGTACACGTTCTTCAAATGCCTCACCGACGAGCGCATCGCCTACGCCGACGGCTGGTTCGCCGAGGCACACGACGACACCGCGTCGATCACCTTGGACGGCTGGGAGATTCAGCGCCGCTGCCCGCACCTGAAGGCCGACCTTTCGAAGTTCGGCGTGGTGGAGGGGACGACGTTGACGTGCAATCTGCACGGCTGGGAGTGGAACCTGCAGACCGGCCGCTGCCTGACCACCAAGGGCCACGAGCTGCGCTCGGAGCGCGCATGACGACGCCGCGCCAGTACTACGACGACGGCATGATCCAGTTGGATCGTGAGGCGATCACGTTGCGGCGCTATCACTTCCCGTCCGGGACGTCCAAGATCATCCCGTTGCGGTCGATCCGTGGCTACAAAGCCGAATCTCTTGGGTTGTTCACGGAGCGATTCCGTATCTGGGGCAGCACGGACCCGCGCCGATGGATGCCTCTGGACGTGTGGCGCCCGATCAAGTCGACGCTGGTGACGCTCGACGTCGAAGGTGCTCGGCCCAGTCCCGCATTCACGCCGCAGCGCCCGAAGGAGTTTCTGGCAAGGCTCGACGAGCTGCTGGCCTCCTAGCCTTTCGGCTCCAACACCTCCGTGCCGACAAACGGCACTAGGGCCGCAGGAACGCGGACGCTGCCGTCGGGCTGCTGATGGTTCTCCAGAATCGCGACAAGCCACCGCGTGGTGCCCAGCGTCCCGTTCAGCGTCGCCGCGGTCTGCGGCTTGCCGTTCTCGTCGCGGTAGCGCACCGACAGCCGCCGGGCCTGAAACGTCGTGCAGTTCGACGTCGAGGTGAGCTCACGATAGGTCCCTTGCGTCGGAACCCACGCCTCGCAGTCGAACTTGCGAGCCGCCGACGATCCCAAATCGCCTGCAGCGACGTCGATTACGCGGTAGGGCACGTCGATCAGCGCCAGCATCTGGCGTTGCCAGCCGAGCAGCCGTTGGTGCTCGGCCTCGGCTTCGTCCGGCTTGCAGTAGACGAAACCTTCGACCTTGTCGAACTGGTGCACGCGGATGATGCCGCGGGTGTCCTTGCCGTAGCTGCCCGCCTCGCGGCGGAAGCACGACGACCAGCCCGCGTACCGCCGCGGGCCGTCGGACAGGTCGACGATCTCGTCGGCGTGGTAGCCGGCCAGCGGCACTTCGGAGGTTCCGACCAGGTAGAGGTCGTCGGCCTCGACGCGGTAGACCTCGTCGGCGTGCGCACCGAGGAAGCCGGTGCCCGCCATCACCTCCGGCCGGACCAACACCGGCGGGATGACGAGGGTGAAACCGTTGGCGGTCGCCAGGCGCACGGCAAGCTGCAGCAGAGCCGAGCTGCAGCAGCGCCCCCGCGCCGGTGAGGAAGTAGAATCGCGAGCCCGACACCTTCGCGCCGCGCTCCATGTCGATAAGGCCCAGCGATTCCCCGAGTTCCAGATGATCCTTCGGGTTCTCGATGGTGCGCGGTTCGCCGACGGTGTCGAGCACCGCGAAGTCGTCCTCGCCGCCCGCGGGCACACCGTCGATAATCACGTTGGAGATCGCCATATGCGCTGCGGTGAAAGCCTTTTCGGTCTCGCCCTGCTCGGCCTCGGCGGCCTTGACCCTCTCCGCGAATGCCTTGGCTTGCTCCAGCAGCAGCGGCCGCTCGTCGGGCGACGCCTTGCCCACGTTCTTGCTGACGGCCTTCTGCTCGGCGCGCAGATTGTCGGCGGCAGACACCGCGGCCCGTCGCGCGGCGTCGGCTTCCAGCAGCGCATCGACTAGCCCAGGGTCTTCGCCACGGGCGCGTTGCGATGCGCGCACCACATCCGGGTTTTCGCGCAGTAGCTTGAGGTCGATCACGGCCGCAACCCTACTTTCGGTCACGGACTCCGAAGTGTCGAGGTGGACGTCGAGGCGAATTATTTGCACCGCCGGCGTCCAACATTCCTCGACCAGTCGGCGGCCTCGACGGCATCGGCCCCGGTCAGGCACAACCTCATAACGTTACAACTGCATCTCTTGTCACAGCGCCTGACACGCCTGTCACAATGGAGCGGATGTTGGAGGCACCTGAGCGGGAGCAGTTGCTCGCCGACTCGCACAAGGGCGAGGGCGCGCAGCCGGCGGAGCGGGCGGCGTGGTGGCAGAGTCTGCAGGCCGCTTCGACGCGCCGCGCGCTGTTGTTGACCGCGCTGGGTGGCCTGCTCATCGCCGGGTTCATCACGGCGATGCCTGGCAAGGACGGCTCCAACGGGCTGACCGCCAACTCGATCTCGCTCGGCCCTCGCGGCAACGAAACGTTCGACCACGCCAAGAGCGGCGACTGCCTGAACTGGCCGGACCGCACGCCGGATGCCGCCTCGATCGTCGAGTGCAAGGACGACCACCGCTTCGAAGTCGCCGAGTCGGTCGACATGCGGACCTTCCCGGGCAGCGAATACGGGCCCGGCGCCGATCCGCCGTCGGCGGCCCGCATCCAGCAGATCAGCCAGGAGCAGTGCTCGACGGCCGTAAAGCACTACCTCGGCGACCGATTCGACCCGAACAGCCGCTTCACCATCAGCATGCTGTGGTCGGGTGACAAGGCGTGGCGGCAGTCGGGTGAGCGGCGCATGCTGTGCGGTCTGCAGCTGCCGGGACCGAACAATCAGCAGCTGGCGTTCAAGGGCAAGGTCGCAGACGTCGACCAGTCGAAGGTCTGGCCCGCTGGCACCTGCCTTGGCATCGACCCGTCCACCAACCAGCCCACCGACATCCCGGTCGACTGCGCGGCCCCGCACGCCATGGAGGTCACCGGCGCGGTCAACCTCGCGGAGAAGTTCCCGACCGACCTGCCACCGGAGCCCGATCAGGACAGCTTCATCAAGGACGCGTGTACCCGGATGACGGACGCCTATCTGGCGCCGATCCAGCTGCGCAGCACGACGCTGACGCTGATCTACAGCACCATCTCGCTGCCGAGCTGGTCTGCGGGCAGCCATCAGGTGTCGTGCAGCATCGGCGCGACGCTGGGCAACGGCGGCTGGTCGACGCTGCTCAACGGCGCCAAGGGTCCGCTGATGATCAACGGTCAGCCGCCGATCGCGCCGCCGGACATCCCCGATGACCGGCTGAACCTGCCGCCGATCCCGGTGATCGAGCCGCAGATGCCGGACAGTTCGTCGCAGAGCAGCGGTTCTCAGACAGCGGTTCTCAGAGCAGCGACTCAGGTCAGCAGACTCAGCACATGCCTGGACAGCATTCGGCGGGCCGACAGGGACGTCGGGGACGTCTGCGGCCCAGCGACGCCTCCGCCTCCGGGGGGCAACACCTTCCTCAACGGGCCACCGCCGCCGCCAGGGGCGCCGCAGGATGGGCCGCCGCCGCCCGAAGGCGTCCCGCCGCTGGGTCCGGGCGCGCCTCCTGGCCCGCCGCTGCCCCTGCGCCCGATGCCGGGCCTGCCTTGGCGCCACCACCTGGCGGGCCCCTGCCGCCGCCCTGCTGCCGGGGCAGTAACCGCGTGGCCGTGCGGATGAGCCCGCAACGGTTTGACGAGCTGGTCTCCGACGCACTCGACGCGATTCCACCCGAGCTCGCGGCGGCGATCGACAACGTCGTTGTTCTGGTCGAGGACCGCAATCCCGACGAACCCGACCTGCTCGGCCTGTATCACGGGGTGGCATTGACCGAGCGGGATTCGTGGTACGCAGGCTCGCTGCCCGACACCATCACGATCTATCGCGACGCGTTGCTCGAGGTGTGCGAGGACGAGGCAGAGGTCGTCGAGGAGGTCACGATCACGGTGATCCACGAAATCGCCCACCACTTCGGCATCGACGACGACCGGCTGCACGAATTGGGCTGGGGCTAACTGCGCGAAGCAGACGCAAAATGCCCCGACACGCCGCTGAAATGGGGGCTTTTGCGTCTGCTCGCGCTATGAAAGGGCCATGAGCCGTGGTGTGCACGCAAGGAGCAAGACAGCTCAGTGCCGCGAGTGCCGTGCCGGGCTCGAGCACTGCCACGGCACCGTCGTTCACCACGCCTGGCATCGGTCCGAATGCACCGAGGACGACTGCGTCACCCCCGAGGTGGCCCACGCATTCAGCCTCGATTGCGACGCGCTCGGGTGCGCATGCGGCGCCCTCGAGTCAGCCCATCGGGTCGGCTGAGGACAACGCATCCTCGACCGGGTGCACATCCGGCTCGGGGTAGAACGGCGGCGTCAGAGTCGACCATTGCAAGCAGCTCCACCGCCCGTCGGTAATGGGCGCCAGCACAACGGATTCGGCGTTGGCCAGGTGATGGTCGAGGGCGAAGCTGCCGTCGACGCCCGCCACTACGGCGGACACCAGCCGGATCGCCGCGCCGTGGCTGACGACGACGATGTCGTCGTGCCACGCGTCGTCGTCGAGGTAGCGCATCCGCAGCTGGGTGAGCACAGGCACATAGCGGTCGAGCACCTCGGTGCCGGTCTCGCCGCCTGGCATCGGCACGTCCAGATCACCCTGGTGCCAGCGCTGGTAGACCCTTTCGAACGACGCGATCGCGTCGTCGTCGTTGCGGTCCTCGAGCTCACCGACCTGAACCTCGTGGATGCCCTCGATTTCGTGGGTGTCCAGGCCTAGCTCGCCGCCGATCGCCTCGGCGGTCTGGGCGGCCCGCAGCGCCACCGAATGCGCGACCATGCCTGCGGGCTGCGGCAGGTCACGGGCGAAGGCCACGGGCCTGATCGCGTCCAAGGTCGGTAAGCGCCGCTCCCGGCGGCCTGGTGTCCAGGCGCCGGTCGACGTTGCCGTGCGACTGTCCATGTCGGACCAGCACCAGCCGCCCACTCACGACTTGCCATCCCGTAACTTCGTCAGCCAGCGGGACGCCTCATCAAGCCGCGGCGGCGCAGCGCCGCCTGTTGCTCCTGTCGGCCATGAACCCAAGTAGCGCACGTCTACACAACGACGGTGAAGCGCTTTGAGTGCCTCGGCGACCGCGTCGTCGTCGATGTGGCCGACGCAGTCCAGGAAAAAGATGTAGGTGCCGAGTTCGATTCGGGTGGGCCGGGATTCGATGCGGGTGAGGTCGATGTCGCGGATCGCGAACTCCGTCATCGCCGACACCAGCGCGCCTGGGACGTTTTCGAGACGCAGCACCACCGACGTGCGGTCGGCTCCTGTCCGGTCCGGCGGCGGTCCCGGCTGCCCTGCCAACACGAACCGGGTGCGCGCGTTGGGCTCGTCGACGACACCGGCGGCCAGCGCCGTCAGACCGTAGCGCGTTGTGGCCAATTCGGTCGTTACGGCGGCATCGGCGCGGCCCTCGGCCACGTCGACGGCTGCTGCGGCGTTGGAGTCGGCTGGCTGGAACCTGGCATTCGGACAGGTTCTTCGCAACCCATCTCGCCACCTGCGCACGCGCCACCGGATACGCGGCGATCGAGGCGGGCTCGGCGACGCCCGATCGCGCGGCGATGGTGAACGCGATGTCGAGCGTGAACTCGGCGAAGATCTGAAGCGGGCGACCCGGCCGCGAGATTGTCCAGTGTCGGCAGCACAGATCCCTCGATCGAATTCTCGATCGGCACGCATGCGTAGTCGGCGTCGCCGGCGCGAACCATTTCCAGTGCCGCCGGAGGGCTGCCTGCCGCGAACGGTTCGAACTCGGTCAACGGCACCATTTTCGCGGCGGCCATCTCGAGCAAGGCCGCCTCGGTGAAGGTCCCTTCGGGTCCGAGATAGGCGATGCGCGGCACATTTCAACCCTATCGGTTGTCGCGCGTGCTGCCCGTGATGCCGCTTCTGGTAGGCCTTGCGTCTCACAGCGGCCGCCTAGTTAAGTTAGGCTTACCTCATCTTCTGAAGGGCGGTGCGATGACAGCAGCGGCACCGACGACGGCCGAGCGAATCCGCAGCGCATGCGTGCGCGCCGGCGGCGCCATGCTGGCCGTCGAGGGCGTCGAGCCCATCTCCACGCCGGTGCACCACCTGCTTGACGACGGATCGTTCGCGATCACGGTTCCTGGCGACGGCCTGCTCGGCGGCATGGTGGTCACCGCGGGGACCGCGGGCGTACAGGCGGTGCTGGAGATGACCGACTACGCCCCGTTGCCGCTGCGTGAACCGGTGCGCTCATTGGTGTGGATTCGTGGGCGCCTGCACGCAGTCCTCGTCGGCGAGGTCGCCGCCCTTCTCGACCTGATCGCCGCCGAGAACCCCAATCCCGCTCTGCTCCAAGTAAATTCCGACTCCGTCGCCGACACCAGGTATGCATTGATGCGACTGGAGATCGAGTCGGTGGTGGTCGCGGACTCCACCGGCGCCGAGTCGGTCGGGGTGGGCACGCTGTTGGGAGCCAGCCCTGACCCGTTCTGCGCGATGGAGTCATGCTGGCTGCAGCACATGGAGTCGGCGCATCGCGAGGTCGTCGACCGGCTGGCCAACCGACTGCCGATGCCAGTTGCGCCGCGGCCGGGTCCGGCCATTGGGCCTTGACCGTTATGGCATGCAACTACGCGTCGAGGGCGACGACGGTGATCACGACGTGCGGCTACCGTTCGCCAAACCCGTCGATGACGTGACCGGGCTCAGCCAGGCGATCCGCATCTTGATGGGCTGCCCATTCCTCAACGGGCTGCGTGCGCGACGACTCTAGGGCCCCGCTGCCGCTACCGTATCTCCGGTGACAGGGACGCCCGACGAGCTGACCGACCCGCAGCGGCGTGGTCTGCGCATCGAGATCGCCGTCGTCCTTGCGATCACGTTCGGGCTGAGCGCATACACCGCGCTACTGCAGTTGATCGAGGCGGTGCTGCTCGGGCTCGCAGGCAGGCGGGTGGCACTCAACCCGCGTCGATCACCGTTCGACCTGATCGACCTCGGTCTGAATCTCGCCGTCGTGTTCCAGTTGGTCGCGTGGGGGTTTCTTGCGGTATACCTATTGTGGCGCAGCGGTTTTGGACCACGCGCCATCGGTCTTGGGCGGATCCGATGGAAGCCTGACGTACTCGGCGGCCTCGGACTCGCAGCGTTGATCGGCGTACCTGGGCTCGGGTTCTACATCGCGGCCCGAGCGTTGGGGCTCAGCGCGTCGGTTGAACCTGCGGAACTCTACGACACCTGGTGGCGGATACCGGTCCTGCTCATCACCGCGTTCGCCAATGGCTGGGCAGAGGAAGTCATCGTTGTCGCGTTCCTCCTCACGCGGCTGCGTCAACTGCGGGTCAACCCGGTGGCCGCACTCTTGGCATCCAGCCTGCTGCGCGGCGCGTATCACCTCTATCAGGGCTTCAGCGCCGGGCTGGGCAACGTCGTGATGGGACTGGTGTTTGCGTATGTGTGGCGGCGCACCGGACGGTTGTGGCCGCTGATCATCGCGCACGGGGTGATCGACTCGGTCGCCTATGTCGGCTACGCGTTGGCCGCAGGCCATCTCGGCTGGCTGTCGTAGATTCAGTGGGTGAACGACAACCGACCGCGACCAGGGGGTCCAGACCCCATTGCGCGCCGGGAGCCGTCGCAAGTGATCCGGCGTGACCCCAACTACCGACCGCCGCCGGCGGCGCAGGCGTGGCCGCCGAACCCGCAGACTCCCCCGCGGCGCCCGCCGCCACCTCCACGTCCCGCTGCCCGTCCGCCGATAGGCAGGCCACCCCACCGGCCCGCACCGGTAGCACACACAGCCACCACCAGCGCCACCGAAGGCGAAAAAGCCTCGCCGCAAACGATATTGGGGCCGCATCGTCCTGGCTTTCCTGCTGCTGTTCGTCATCGCAGTGGTCGGCGCAGGCGCATGGATGGACTCGTCGCTGCACCGCGTTCCCGCGCTGGCCGACTACCCCGAGCGGCCTGCCACGGGCAAGGGCACCACCTGGCTGCTGGTCGGCTCTGACAGCCGCCAGGGCCTGACCCCGGAGCAGCAGGCCGAGCTGACCACCGGCGACGACCTCGGCACCGGCCGCACCGACACCATCTTGCTGGTGCACGTTCCCGCCATCGGGTCGAGCACGCCAACCACGATGGTGTCCATCCCCAGGGACTCCTACGTGCCGATTCCCGGCAACGGCGAGGACAAGATCAACGCGGCATTCGCCTTCGGCGGCGCCCCACTGCTGGCGCAGACGGTCGAGCAGGCCACCGGGATCCGGGTCGACCACTACGCCGAGATCGGGTTCGACGGTTTCGCCGTCCTTGTCGACGCGATCGGCGGAGTGACCATGTGCCCCGACCGAACCGATCAGCGATCCCCTCGCCGGTATCGACCTGCCCGCAGGCTGTCAGAAACTCGACGGCCGCAACGCGCTCGGCTACGTGCGTACCCGTGCCACCCCGCGCGCCGACCTGGACCGGATGATCAACCAGCGGCAGTTCATGTCGGCGCTTCTGCATCGCGCAGCCAGCCCTGCGGTGCTGCTCAACCCGCTGCGCTGGTACCCATGGCGCATGCCGCCACCGGCGCACTGACCGTCAACCAGGGCGACCACATCTGGGATCTGGCGCGGCTGGCGTGGGCGCTGAATGGCGACATCACCACCACGACGGTGCCGATCGGAGAGTTCACCAGCAGCGACTCGGGTTCGGTCGTGGTGTGGAACAGCGACGCCGCGGGCAGGCTGTTCGCCGCGCTGACATCCGACTCGCCGGTCCCGCAGGACGTCCTCGACGCCGCCAAGCCGGGCTGACGAACACTAGTCTCGGCCCGCGCCCTTCAGCCCGTTCTGCAGCCACGCCTTGGTGCGGCCGGGGTGGTTCGTCGCCACCCAGGCCACTCCGACGTCGCGGCAGTACTGCACATCCTCGTAGTGGTCGACGGTCCAGCAGTACAGCGCGCGGCCCTGCGCCGCGGCCCGATCCACCAACTCTGGGTGATCGCGCAGTGTCGCGATGGACGGCCCGACCGCGGTGGCGCCGACGGTGGTGGCGGCACCGCCGCCGAGATATCGGGAGGTCTCGCCGAGCAGCACCGTTGGCAGCATCGGGGCCGCGCGCCGGATCCGCCAGACCGCGGCCGCCGAGAACGACATCACGACCGCGCGGGACAGATCCGCCGACGCAGGCGACGCGATGCCATACCGGTGCAGCAGTGCAAGCACCTTGCTCTCCACCAGCGCGCCGTATCGGACGGGATGCTTGGTCTCGATGAAGAGCTTGACGGGTCGGCTCCAGTCCAAAACGAGGGAAACCAGGTCGTCGAGCGACAGCAGCCCGGTCGCGCCCTGGGCACCGTCTGCACGCCAACTCGGATGCCACGCCCCGAAGTCGAGTTCACGCAGCTGCGCCAGTGTCATCTCGCTGACCAGTCCGGTGCCGTTGGATGTCCGGTCCACCCGCCGGTCGTGCACGCACACCAGATGGCCGTCGCGGGTCAGCCGGACATCGCACTCGACGCCGTCGGCGCCTTCTGCCAGCGCCAGCTCGTACGCCGCGAGGGTGTGCTCCGGACGTTCGGCCGATGCGCCCCTGTGCGCCACCACGAACGGATGGCCGCCGAGCGTGCCGTCGCCCGAGTTCATACGGCTATGCTGCCGGGTTCTGCCCTTGAGACTCAACCGCAGCCGCCGGTTCGAGCTCGGATTCGCTTTGCTTGCCTGCCGATGCGGCTTCGTCTTTCTGGTCGTCGCGCACGATCACCCAGCGCTTGGCGGGTTTCTCCACCGGTTGGCGCTCGAAGCCGAGGAAGACCTTCATGGCCAACAGCAGCGCCGCCAGCCCCAGCAGATAGGCGACGATCGTCGTCACCGTGTTGTCCGCGATGCCCTGCGGATCGTGGGTGAAACTTGTCGCGATCGAGAAGCCTGACAACGCGGTGCTGAACACCCACACGATCCACCACACCAGGATCGGCCTTCGCAGCCAATTGAGCCGCTCCTCGACGGCGGCCAGCTCGATCACGAACACCGGTGCCCAGAACAGATTCACCAGCGGCACAAGGCAACCCGCACGCAGCGCCCAAGTCGGGCGGGGATCCTCGCGCCGGTAGTGCGCGAAGGCCGCAGCCCGCCGCGCGGTCAGCCAGTTGGTGAGCACCACGGCAGTTGCAACGACCATGAACATCGCGACGACGCTTGCGAGCACGCCACCCCAGGTTGCGACGAGAGCCACCACCTTGTTCAACAACACCGATCGATTGACGATCAGGAGTGCGTAGCGCACCACGTGCGCCAGGGCGGCAACTCCGAGCACCACCATCGTCGCGATCAGGGTGACGCGCACCATCCCGAGCGATGGCCCGCTCCGCGGCGCAGCCGCATGTAGCTCGGGAGCCTCGAAGCGGTCCACCAGACCCCACCTGGGGATGACCGCGTATCGGGGCGTCGGTCCGAGCGGCCGCCTGCCGCGGCGCGGGGGCGGTGCGGCGCCAGGCCGAACCGCGATCCAGCGATAGCCGGGCGGCAGTGCCCTGCCTCGGGGCGGGCCGCCCTGTTGCGGCGAGCCAGCGGGACGGGCGCCCCACTCGGCTCCAGGCGGGGGACCCGACGGCGCGAGAAGTGTGCCGTTGCAGCGCGGACACCAGACCCGCCTGCGGTCGCGCACGTTCCACCGCGTTCCGCACGCAGAACACACCTGAATCATTTCGCTCCTCGTGTGCGCGGAATCACCGGACAAGCCTAGCGGCGTGTTGTCAGATGACGCCCGTCCTGCCGTCGTCGGTGATCACCGGACGGCCAGCACCGGCCCATGCCAGCATGCCTCCCGAGACGTTGACCGGGGTGTAGCCGTTGCGGGCCAGATACTGTGCCACCCGCTGCGACCGGCCACCGGCCTGGCACACCAGGAACAGCTTCGCGTCAGGGCTGATCTCATCGATGCGCGAAGGCACCTGGCCCATCGGGATGTGCTGAGCGCCCGCCGCGTGACCACGTTGCCACTCATCGTCCTCGCGCACATCGAGCAGGACCACAGACCCGTCGAACGTCGAGGGAACATCGGCGATCTGCGCTTGCGCGACCTCGATCTCGTCCATGCCGTTCATGCTGACACGCCCCCGCTAACGGCGCTCCGCCCGTGCGCCTCGACAGGTGTCAAGGATGAACCGTCAGCAATTCCGGGCTATCCACAGTTTCCACAGGTTCATCCACAGGCTTCCATCGGCCGAAACCCCTCGTGAGCCGGTGAATCTGTGGGCTTGCTGCGGGTTACTGTGGATAACCTTGCGTGAGAGGCACGCGCCGATCAACAGGCGGAGGGGCCCTGAGCGAAATGGGTTGGCACACTAAGTTTCCGACTCCGCACGCCAACCGGAGGACCAGCGTTGTCGTCCGTTCGGGCCACTTGGGCGGCTCTGCCAGTGGCCGTCGACCGAGCTTCGAGAAGTTTGCTGGCCGGCGAGATCCCACATGGGGCTTTCACGATGGGGGCGTCGATTTTTCAGTCGTCACAACAGGGGCTATGATCGGCGTCACACGAGATGTTGTGACAGATCTCACTGGGGGAGGGCCAAAGATCGTGCAGGTCAGGAGGGTTTGATGGCGTCACATCCGATGGGTCCGGGATCGGCATTGCCACCGTCTGAGTGGCAAGCGTCCTCACATGCGTATGCCAGCGGCCAGATGATGGCTTTCCTGCGCGCCGGTGTCATCGCGCTCGTGCTGTTGGGCATTCTGGCCCTGATCGTTCTGTTCTGAACCAGCCACGTAAGTGGCTGAACGAAAAGATCCGCGGCTCAAAACTCGATGAGCCGCGGATCGTTGTTTGACGGATGTTTCTCAGGCGGGCGCGTAGACGCCCATCCCCTTGGCCTTTTCGGTCTGCCAGAAGATGTCGGAGATCTCATCGATCGTCTTGAGCAGCTTCTCGGCGGAGGCGACGTCGGTCGACTTCTTCACGTCACCCGCGCCGTGAACCCCATCCCAGAACAACTGGTGCAGATTGGGGAACTGCTCGAAGTGCTCCTTGGCGAAGAAGTCCGCCCACAGCACCATCAGGTGATGCTTGACCTCTTCGGCACGCTGCTCCTTGATGATGATGGCGCGGGCGCGGAAGTGCTCATCATCGGAGTCGTTGTACTTCTGGAGAGTCTTCAGGCAAGAGAGCGCCTCGATCTTGGCCTGGGCGGGATCGTAGACGCCGCAGTAGAGGTCGCAGTGGGCATGGGCAGGGGTGGCGTTAGCGAAAAGTCGATGCAGCATGGCCCTAACCTACCCTCAGGGGGTGCGCGCAAACCATCCGTTGCGACGCTGGCCCCTGCGCCGGTTCGCAGTCGTCGAGGACTCGATGCGGCCGGCACTCAGTCCGGGAGATGGCCTGTTGGCGTTGCGCGGTGGCGATCCTCGTTTCGGTCAATTGCGGGTGTTCCGCGATCCGACGATGCCGTCGCGGTGGCTCGTCAAGCGGGTCGGCACCGTGCGTGGCTCGGGCCGCGACGCGACCTTTGAGGCCCGCTCCGACAACCCCCGGGCGCCAGGTGTCGTCGACTCGCGGCAATTCGGTTGGGTGCCTGCGGCAGGCTCTTACCGCGTGCTGTGGACCGTCCGGGGCCCACAAAGCCGCGACGGTTGATTTGCGTGTCCGCTTGCACCCCGGCCCGAACCTGCGCATTCTGAACGGATCGACCCACAGCCGTGTCGGGTTCAATGTGCCGGCCCGGCCGGCGTCGAACACTGGTGGCGCGGAGGCGACATGGAGATGGGGTCCGGTCGGGCGATCGAGATCGCCCCGTTTCATTCGCACGGATCGCTCAAGGGATTCGTGATATCCGGTCGGTGGCCGGATTCCACCAAGGAGTGGGCGCAACTTCTGATGGTCGCCGTGCGTGTGGCGTCTCTGCCTGGATTGCTTTCCACCACAACGATTTTCGGTGCCCGCGAAGAGTTGCCCGATGAACCCGAGCCGAACACCGTCGGCCTGGTGGTCGCAGAGGGCACTGTCGTCGGCGAATCAGCTGTGCCGCCAGGGTATTTCGCGGACCATCAACCACCTGCGCTGTTGATGCTTCACCCGCCGTCGGAGACCATGCCCTCGCTTCCTGAGTGCACTGGCGCCGCATCCGGCTGCGTGCTGCTTCCCGGGCTGCCTCACCTCGGCCTCGAGCATCGCGCCGCATGGGTCGAGGCGGAGTCCGACGGAACGGTGACGTCGATGGTGAGCCGGGTCGGCGTCGATCCGATCAGCCATCCCGACACCGCTATCTTGGCCATGCTGCTTGCGGCATAAGGGTTTTCGAACGATTTGATTCGTTACCCGGAATGCTCGATTCGGGTTCCCGAACTCCCCGCGCCGGTGGCGCGCCCGCGCATTGGCCGCTATCGTCGATGGAGTCAGCGAAGGGGAGTAGCCCCCAATCGCCGTGTCGACATACTGGCGAAAGCCCGGCAGGCGAACCGCAACGCGGTGGGCGAGACCTTCGACCGAAGTCTGAACGGGTCGCGAGCAAGTGACGCGTCGGCAACGTGTCGAAAGGTCGTATCCCATGCTCACCGCCGCCGTGGTCAGTCTCTCGGTGGTGTTCGTCGCCGAACTCGGCGACAAGTCACAGCTGATGACCATGACCTATGCACTCCGCCACCGGTGGTGGGTCGTGCTGTCGGGCGTCGGCATCGCGTCGTTCCTGGTGCACGGCCTGTCGGTGACGATCGGGCACTTCGTCGGGCTCACGCTGCCGGAGCGACCGATCGCGTTCGCCGCGGCCATCGCCTTCCTGCTGTTCGCGGTGTGGACCTGGCGGGAGGGTCGCGCCACCCGCGGCGACGAAGCCGTCAAGGTCGCCGAGCCGCGGCATGTGCTGCTCGCCGTCATCTCTTCGTTCGTTCTTGCCGAACTCGGAGACAAGACGATGCTGGCCACTGTCGCCCTGGCTAGTGATCACAACTGGGCCGGGGTCTGGATCGGTGCCACGGCAGGCATGGTGCTCGCCGACGGCGCAGCGATCGCAGTGGGTGCGCTGCTGCACAAGCGGTTGCCCGAGCACTTCCTGCGCGGCGTGGCCAGTGTGCTGTTCCTGCTCTTCGGATTGTGGTTGCTCTTCGACGGGGCCCTCGGCCTTCGGTGGGTCGCAGTGGGAGTCACCGCCGCTGCTGCCCTGGCAATCGTGACCGCGGCCGTCGTGGCGTTCGTACGCAGACGTCGCGAGCATCCGCTGGGCCTCTCGCCGCTTGAATCGTCGCCGGGTCCGGGCGGCCGCCCGGCTGGCTACTGTCGGTCAAACGACTGACCAGCTTTCCATGGTCGGCTCGCTATCGGGTGCCACGTGCCGGGAAGTGGACCCACAGCACCCAACACCACTCGCTTGCGTAGACAACTAGCAAACCAGTGATTCCGCTTCGCGGGAAGTGATTGCAGTTGCCCGTGGTGAACATCGGTGTCCCTGTGACGAACTGCGCCGAACGTCCAGGAAAGTCATCGACGCCCAACCGTTATTATTTGCTTCGCCGCACCGTAGGATGACGGTGCCGGCGCACACCGACAACGCCGTTAAGTCCTCTAGCGGCCACACGAAACCAAAGGCGGGTTAACTTTTCCGCGGTTTGCACTTGGTTGTTGGCACAACTCTCGCTACGATGGTCAGCAAATACGCCGCCCTGGAAACCCGCTCGTCACGCATGTGGAGGTCAAATCGATGAGCAACACCTTCTCAGACCGCTTAAACCGCCTGTTCGACACGGTTTACCCGCCGGGACGCGGCCCGCACACGTCCGCTGAGGTCATCGCCGCGCTCAAGGCTGAGGGCATCACGATGTCGGCTCCTTACCTGTCGCAGCTGCGCTCAGGCAACCGCACCAACCCCTCGGCAGCCACCATGGCAGCCCTTGCCAACTTCTTCCGTATCAAGCCGGCGTACTTCACCGACGACGAGTACTACGAGAAGCTCGACAAGGAATTGACCTGGCTGGCGAATATGCGCGACGAGGGTGTTCGCCGTATTGCGGCGCGCACGGTCGGCTTGTCCGCAGAGGCCCAGCAGGACATCGCCCTTAAGGTCGATGAGCTACGTCGCCGGGAGCACCTGGACGATTAGCCCGCCGCTCGCCGCAATGCGGCGTCCGGCGAATTTGGGAAATTTGGCCGCCTAGGCCTTCCCACTCCTGGAGAGCGTGAGTTCGCGATATTGCTGCGCGATCTCAAGGATCCATTCGCGGTCAGAAAATGACGCGGGCTGGCGCAGCCAGCCAAGTCCGGGGAACGTCGGGCTAGTGCCCTTCGGCGCGTCCTCGCGGCCGTCATAGATCCACTGCGCGACCGTGCGGGCCTGTTCCTTCGGCGGCACCGGCGGTGACTCGAGTTCGGATCCGTCGTCGACACCGTCAAGGTCGCGCGTCGGTCCCGCTCCGACCGGTCGCTTCCGCGCGGCATCGGCGGACGTGGCCTCAAGAAACAGCGCGTCAGAGATCAGCGACATCCGTTCCGCGACCCGGAACACCAGGGGACCGCGGGGGCGTACCCCGATGCCCACATCGGGGTGGCGCCTGCCGAGCTCGGCCAGCACCGGTTGGATCGTGCGCAGTTCGTAACGGGCACCGAACCAGTCTTCGACGCTGGGCAGCAGGGACCCCGCGGCGACCACCAACATGGCGCAGCCCAGCAGCGTGGCAGCCGCGCCCACACCGATGAGCTGGGTATTACCCGCGGCCCTCAGCAAGAAGAACGCGGACGCCAGCACGATGAGCACGATGCCGATGGTGAACACGAAAAGGGCGCGGCCACGTCTGGTGCGATTGGAGTGCCGCATGCCTGCCCACGAAACCAGGGTCAGCGCCAGGAACACGTAGAGCAGCGGCAGCAGCCACGGCAACCTCCCGTCGCTGGAGCCGAGGTTTCGCTTGAGGTACTCCTCTGGCGACATCTCCGGTTGCTGGCCCTCGACGAAGAAGATCACCAAACTCACGACCGCGATAAACCCGGCAAAGCCGTACTGCGCCATAGCAATCTTGCGGATGGTGGCGGGTGACCGCTCCGAGGACACTGTCGTGATCATTACGCAGCTGCCTGCCGCGCAGCCGATCAAGGCGATCTGGGAAAGCCCCATCGAAATGTTCGGCCAGTGCAGCACCGTATCGATCAGCAGGGTCAAGGGCTGCCAGTTGAGTGCGGCCACCATCGCGAGGCAGCCCAGCGCGAGGATCATCGCGGTGCTCACCAGGGATTGCTTGTTGACCAGTGCCCACCCAATTCGCAGGCCGGTGGCCAATCCGAGCAGACCGGCGATCACCCAGATGATCAACCAAACGCCTCTCCGAGTCGAACCTGAACGATGGAGGAGCGATCCGACGGCAGCCGGCCGAGGCGATAGATGAGCAGGGCCGCGAAGTCTTCGGCTTCCTGTTCGGCGTCCTCGCCGGCGGGGCCCATGCAGCCGGTTCGCTGGTTGAGCATGTATCCGATCAAGTCGGAGCTGGCCAGGTCGACGTTTTCACGGGCCGCCTGGACAACCGGGATGCCTTCGTGGCCGAGAACCAGATGTCCGAGCTCATGGGCGAGGGTGCGATCCCAGGCAGGCAGGCCCTTCTGGATCAAGAACACGTCGCGATCCCCATATTGGCGCCACTGCCCGCACACTCCGGGGGGCAGGTCTGCCATCTTGAGTTCGATCGGCCGGTTGCGATGCTCGCTCACGGCATCAACGAGACGGGGCAATGACACTTCCCCGCGGCGTGGGGCGAGATCGAGCACCTCACCGACGGCGCGGGTGACGCGGCGGCTGGCAGGCATAAATCCCCCTTTCGACGAATCCACTATGCGCTGTCCGCCCCCCTAACGGCGGGCAGTTTGTCAGTTCACGAACCGTGCGGTGCCGCTTGTGTGTACCGCATGGCCCGCCTTCGCCTGGCGATATCCAACCAGTCCGCCGGCGCAGGTGAGTACAAGCATGCCCGTAACCCCGGGCACTGCCAAGGCCGCGACCTGGGACAACCCCGCGTCCCGCAAATACTCTGTGTACCCGACCCGGTAGGAGTTCGCAGGCACGGCGACGTTGCTGCCCGCGTTGGCTGGCAGCGGCTCCCGACCTGCTAATGGCTCGGCGGTCACACCGCGCGGGTTAACTGGCAATGAAGGGAAGGCCGGCTCGGCGGGCGCGCCGCCGGCGCCGAGGCCAGCGGCAGGCGCCACGATGACCGGCAGTGTGATCGGCGCGATCGGGAGTTGCGCGGCGGCCGCGCCGACGCCCGGAACGACGTCGATCACGGGCGGTTCGGTGGCAGGCAGCTGCATGTTTGGCGGCTGTGACGGACGGCCGGGCGGCACCGCAATGGCGCCCCCGCCACCACCACCTCCGGGTGGGGGCAGGCCGGGCGCAGTGGTCGTCGTCGGTGTGGTGGTCTCGCTGGACGTCGTCTCACTCGAGGTGGTCTTGCTGGACGTCGTCTCACCGGACGTAGTTCGACTGGTTGTCGTCCGAGATGTCGTCGTCTTTGTACTCGGTGTCGTCTCCGTCGTGGTCTTCGCCGTCGACGGTGGGGTAACGCTCGGCGGACTTGACTCCGAGCTTCCGCCACCACAGTGTTGCGCGTTCCCATTGCTTTTGTCGTTGCCGCAGTTGCCGTTGGCCGGATTCCCGCGGGGGTGTTGCCGGTGTCGGGTTTCCCGCTGTTGCCGGTGCTCGCTCCTGAGCCGCCGCTGGCGTCGGAATCGCCCTTGGGTCCCTGGCCCGGCACGTCAGTCGAATGCGTTCTACCGGCAGTCTCCGTAGAAGCCGAGGGCTCGGCAATGGCCATAGCCCCGCCCAGGCCACACAGGAAGACGCCAAGGCCCACGACGCAGGCCGACGCGGCGCGATGCACACGCGAACCCACGTCGCCACCACCCTTCAAGGCGTCACCACACACTGGTTTGCGGTCGATCTGACATTACGCGCCACCGGGACACACCGAACCCGCAGATTATCCGGACGATAGTGTTGGGCTGCAGCATCGCTGCTTTATCATGCATCGTCAACGAGAGATCGGGAGGCCGCCGGGATGAGCCTGTTCAAGCGCAAAACCCGCGCGACCCGTAGGGCCGAGGCCCGCGCTATCAAGGCCAAGGCAAAACTCGAGGCCAGGCTCGCCGCGAAGAACGACGCCCGTCGCATCAAGGCCGACCGCAGAGCCGAAACCAGAGCGCTGAAGGCGCAACTCAGATCGCAGCGCGACAGCAACAAGGCCGCGGTCAAGGTCGCTGAGACTCAGCTGAAAGCGGCCAGGGAAGGTAAGTTGTTCTCCCCCACGCGAATTCGCCGCGTGCTGACGGTGAGCCGACTGCTCGCACCCATCGTGGTGCCGCTGGTCTATCGCGCCTCGATCGCCGCGCGCGGCTTTGTCGACGAACGCCGGGCCGACCGGCTGGGCGTTCCGCTCAGCCAGATCGGTCAGTTCTCTGGGCACGGCGCTGCGTTGTCGGCGCGGATCGCCGGGGCCGAGCACTCGCTGGCAATGGTTGCCGAGAAGAAGCCGAAAGACGCCGAGACCAAACAGTTCGTCACTGCCATCACCGAGCGGCTTCGTGACCTGGCGGCGGCCGTTACGGCCGCCGAGAACATGCCCGCGTCGCGCCGTCGTCCCGCGCACGCGGCGATCGCCCAACAGCTCGACGGCATCGACGCCGATCTGATGGCACGGCTCGGCCTGGTCTGAGCGTGAATCGCGTTGTCGCGACAGTGGTTCTGGCCATCTCGTTGATCGTGATGGCGGTGGCAGGGGCAGGGGCCGCGTCGGCGCACGCCACGCGCGTCGCGACCGACCCTGTGGAGAACGCCGAGCTGTCCCAGGCCCCGCAAAAGGTCAGCGCGACGTTCAACGAGACGCTGCAACCCCAGTTCGCGGCGATGACGGTGGTGGGCCCCGACGGCAACCTGTGGTCGGCCGGTGACCCGCAGGTGGTAGGCGCCGTCGTCAGCGTCGGCGTGCGGCCGCTCGGCCCGTCCGGCACCTACACGGTGAACTACCGGGTGACGTCGGCCGACGGGCATGTGGTGTCCGGGTCCTGGTCGTTCCGGCTCACCGTGGCCGGTACCGGCACCCCCGGTCCGTCGGCGTCGGCAACGAACCCATCGGGTGACGGAATTCCGGTGTGGCCGTTCTTCGTCGCCGCAGGCGTGATCGTCGCCGCGGGTGCGTTGTGGGCGGTGCGACGGCAGAGGTGATCCGTCGACGGGCGGTGGCAGGCGCAGCCGTGGTCGTGGTGGTCGCGTCATTGGCGGCGTGCTCGCTTGCCCGCCAGCAGAACTCACTGGCGACGACGGTGGTGCGGGCCCTCGCCGACGGCTCGGCGGTCGTGACGTTGGGTCTGGCCGCGGTCCCCATGCTCGACATCGACCGATACCGCGGCGAGCTGATCCGCCGTGCCACCGCACCGTTGACGATCGCCGCCGCCGCGTGGCTGCTTGCGGAGTTGCTCCGGCTTGGCGTTGCAGCCGCACAGGCCGCGGCGATTCCCGTCACCCGACTCGGCGTCCACACCACGGTTGACTTCGCACTGCACACGACCGCGGGGCGATCGGGACTGTTCAGCGCGGTAGCGGCGGGCCTCGTGGGTCTCGCGGCGGTGGCGGCGCCCCGATCGATGCCGATGAACGTCGCGGTCGCGGGTATCGCCGCGGCCGGGCTGGCGGCGCGCCCCCTCACGGGGCATCTCTCCGACAGTGCGGTTGGCGGGGTGGCCGTGGCGGTACACACCCTGGCGGCGGCCATGTGGTGCGGCGTGCTGGCGGCACTGCTGCTTACGGTCGAGCGCCGGGGCCAGTGGGCCAGAGTGCTCCCGCGGTTCTCGCAGCTGTCCCTGATGTGTGTGGCGGCACTGCTGTTCGGCGGTGTGCTTGCCGCGGCGGTGACGATCGCCTCGCCGAGTCAGCTGTATGCGACGGGGTACGGCCGGCTGCTGTCCGCGAAGGTCGTGGTGACGGTGGCGCTGGTCGTGCTGGCGTACCGCAACCGGACGATGTGGCTGCCCGCCGCACGTTCGCACCGCGCGACGGCGGTGGTGTCACGATCGCGGTCGCTGTTCGAACTGGCGATCATGGCCGTCGCGCTGACCTTGGCGGCCGCCCTGGCCGTCACGGGTTAGGGCCCAAACCCGCCTGGCATGATGGGGACAACTGCGGGGTAGACGAGACACTGCAAAAGGAGCAGCCAAATGGCAGACCAGCAGGATCGACCCGACGAGAAGCCTGACGCCGTGCCCCCGGCCGTCGCTCCCGGCGCGGAATCGGTCCCGCCAGCCCCCGAACCACCGGCACCACCAACGGAGACCCCGCCTGCCAAGGCTGCGAAGAAAGCACCGGCCAAGAAGGCTCCGGCGAAGAAGGCGCCTGCCAAAAAGGCTCCGGCGAAGAAGGCCGCAGCCAAGAAGCCGACCCCGAAGAAGGCGCAGGTGGCTCCGAAACTCGCAGACACCAACGGCGACCTCGCGTCTGCAGCGAAAGAGGTTGCGGCGCAAGCGAAATCGACCGTTGCCAGTGCGCCGAACCCCGTCGCAGGTCCTGCGCCGGTCCCGTTGATCGGACCTGCGGCGTCACGGCTGCCGTTGGCCGCCGCCATTGCCGCCGGAGTGCTGGCCATTTTGGTGGTCCTTCTGGCTCGCAGGCACTCCGAGGACTAAATCGCTTGACCCTCACGCGGCGTCAGGGTCGATAGTGGCGGCATGGACGCCAATACCGTCGGTGCGGTAGCCGCCCTCACGGGTGTCTCCGTGCGCACCCTGCACCACTACGACCACATCGGCCTTGTGGTGCCGAGCCTCCGTACCCCGGCCGGCTACCGCGGATACACCGATGCCGACATCGAACGGCTGCATTTGGTGCTGGTGTACCGGTCAGTCGGGATGCCGCTCGACGAGATCCGCAAGGTCCTCGACGACTCGGGTGCGGACGTTCTCGAGCACCTGCGGCGCCAGCACACATCGCTGCTGGAGCAGTCCGAGCGGCTGCAGCACACCATCAAAGCAGTGGAGGAACTGATGAGCGCACATCACGACGGCATCCAGCTGACCGCGGAGGAACAAGTCGAAATCTTCGGCACCACCGCGTTCGCCTCGGAGTACGCGGCCGAGGCCGAAGAGCGCTGGGGCGACAACGACGCGTGGAAACAGTCACAGCAACGGGTTTCGCAGTTCGGCAAGCAGGACTGGATCGCGATCAAGGACGAGGGGGACGCCCTGCTCGCCGACCTGGCGCAGGCCAAGCACGACGAGGTGGTGCCTGGTTCGGCCGCAGCCAAGGAGCTGGCGACTCGACACCGTGCGTCGATCGAGCGGTTCTACGACTGCGGCGACGAGATGCACCGCAACCTCGTGGAGATGTATCTGGCCGACGAACGGTTCACCCGGTATTACGACGACGTCGAGCCAGGGCTGGCGCAATTCGTCCACGACATCGTGGTGGCCAGTTACCCTTAGCTCGCATATAACCCGAGATCAGCGGGGGTTGGGGGCATGGCAGGGCAGCTACCTTCGGGCACGGTGACGTTCCTGCTCACCGATCTCGAGGGGTCCACGCGCATGTGGGAGCAGGATCCCACGGCGATGAAGGCTGCCATGGTCCGCCACGACGAAATCCTGGAGAAGACGATTGCGGGCAACCGCGGGTTCATCTTCTCGCGGATGGGCGACGGCATGGCTGCCGCGTTCGCCACGGCCGGCGACGCAGCATCCGCCGCCGTCGCGATCAAGGACGCTCTCGCGAACGAAAGTTGGCGCACCCCGGTGCCGTTAAAGGCGCGCATCGGATTGCACACCGCGGAGGCCGTCATCGTCGACGACGGCGGCTATGCCAGCCTGCCGATCAACCGCTGCGCCCGGTTGACGGCAGCCGCCCACGGGGGACAGATCGTCATCTCCGGCGCCACCGAGGCACTCGTCCGCGATCAACTACCCGGCGGTGTTGGGCTGGTCGATCTGGGCGAGCACCGCCTGCGCGACCTTGGCAGGCCCTTGCAGGTATACCAACTCAGTCCTGCGGACCGCACCGAGGAGTTCGCGCCGATTAGCAGTCTGGATGCCTTCCCGGGAAACCTTCCGGCGCAAGTCAGTTCTTTCATCGGGCGGCAGGCCGAGGTCGCACGGGTCGCCTCCGCATTGGAAGACTCCCGCGTGGTCACGATCACGGGTGTGGGCGGTGTAGGCAAGACACGGTCGGCCATCCAGGTCGCCGCCGATCTGCTGCCCCGCTTTCGCGAGGGCGCCTGGCTAGTGGAATTCGGCGCCAGTGCGCGATCCCGACGGCGTCGTCGCGGCGGTCGCTGCCGCATTCCGCCTCACCAACAGAAGCGGACAGGCAATCGAGGCGTCCCTTCTCGACGTGCTGGCCAACAAGCAGCTTCTATTGGTTCTGGACAACTGCGAGCATCTGGTTGGCGCGGTGGCCAGGCTGGTGACGCGCATAGAACGGGAGTGTCCGGGCGTCTTCGTGCTTGCCACCAGTCGTGAGGGCCTAGCCATCGACGGAGAGCAGCTGATTGCCTTGCCCCCGTTGCAAATTGGCGCGCCGGATGACGACCTGGCACATTTGATCGCCACGGATGCCGCCACCCTCTTCGTCGAGCGGGCACGGCATGTGAAGGCCGACTTCGCACTTACCGACAACAACGCCCGTGCCGTTGTGGAGATCTGCCAACGCCTCGACGGTGTACCGCTGGCCATCGAGTTGGCCGCCGCGCGGGTGATCGCACTGAGTCCCGCCGATCTCGCGCGCCGCCTTGACCGCCGATTCCACGTGCTGGCGGGCGGACGACGGGGCGCAGTTGCAGCGGCACGCGACCCTTCGCGCGGCAATCGATTGGTCGTACGAGTTGCTCAGCGCCGCCGAACAACGCCTCCTCGCCCGACTCGCCGTGTTCTCCGGCGGCTGCACGCTCGAAGCCATCGAAGCGGTCTGCACCGGCGACCCCGTCGACGCCGAGGAAGTGATGGATCTAGTCACCAGCTTGGTGGCCCGGTCGCTCGTGGTAGCCGAAGACGGCACGCCGGGCACTCGCTTCCGCTTACTGGAGACCATCCGCCAGTACGGCGAGGAACGGCTTGCCGATTGGAATGAGACCGAGGCCCTACTGATCCGGCACGCCCGCTTCTACGCAGATCTATCGGCCCGGGCGGCCGAGCACTTCTACGGGCCCGACCAACTTGTCTGGGCGAGGCAGATCGCCCTCGAGCGCGACAACATCCGGGTGGCCCTGGTCACTGCGATTGATGCGACAAACGCGGCGCTGGCCGTACAGCTAGTGGCCAACCACCCGCACCACCACAATTACGGTGGGACAGGAGCGGTGTACGACATCGAGGTGCCTGCTTCGCGTGTACTCGACTTGCCCAATGCCGGCGAGGAGACCGGGTATCCCCGTGTCCTGATGGCGGCGGCGTGGCAGTTGTATATGCGCGGCGACTTCGACAGCGCAGACGAACTTCGCCGCCAAGCGCTCGAAGCCGACTCGATTCATCCGACGACACGGGGCCGTCCTAGTGTTGAGGTGGATTCCTGCAACGTGACGGCGATGGCCTCTCTTGCTGCGGGTGACTACGCCAATGCGGTCTCGGCGTACCGTCGAGGCGCCGAACTGGCCATCGCCAACGACTGTCCGGGGCTTGCCGCCATCAACCTTGCGGTCGCGGTCAACACAACGCTGCTCGGTGGCGGCGCGAGCCACGAGTCAGTCGCACAGGCCGAAGACGCGCTCACGCTGGCCCGGCGGTCCGGAATGCACGCAGCGATCGTCATAAGCCTCAACTCGCTCGCACTCACTCTCACAGACCTCGATCCCGCGCGCGCGAAAGCCCTTCTCGAGGAAAGCATTGCGCGCAGCGCCACCCCGGGCGACGCGAGCCCGTCGGGAGTCCTCACCGCGTGTCTGGTCGCAGGCCGACTTATGGACTGGGACCTCACTCTCGCGCTGGCTGCCCAGTCGATGCAGATGGAGCGGTGGATCATGGCCCCACTGCAAGTCGCACCCTGCCTCGCCATGTGTGCGCGCGCATTCGCCGAAGATCGACCCGAAATCGCCGGAATCTTACACAGCGCCGCGTATGTCGTCTTCAAGCGCGCGGCGTCCGAGGTCGCCGGCGCAGGGCGGTCAACTACCGCCGTTGTCGGCCCAAACGCCAACTTCGTTCTGACGGCGATGCACGAGACCGGAGACATCGTCGCTGCCGCCCTCGGCGACGAGCGCAGACGCGCACTGCGCGCCGAAGGTGCGGCGATGCGCATGGACGACGCGATCACCTATGCACTTGCCAGCATCGACCCGAAGCTTCAGGCAGGTCCGATCGCTAGCATCGACCGGTGACCATCGAGCCCCGCCCCACAGCTGACCTCGTCGACGAGATCGGCCCCGACGTTCGAAGCTGCGACCTGCAGTTCGGCCAATACGGCGGCCGGTCCCAGTTCGCGGGACCGATCACAACCGTGCGGTGCTTTCAGGACAACGCACTGCTGAAGTCGGTGCTCTCAGATCCGGGCAACGGCGGGGTGCTGGTGATCGACGGCGACGGCTCCCTACACACCGCACTCGTCGGCGACGTCATCGCAGGCCTCGGCGTCGACAACGGCTGGGCCGGGTTGATCATCAACGGCGCGGTCCGCGATGCGGCGACGCTGCGCACGCTCGACATCGGCATCAAGGCACTCGGCACCAACCCACGCAAGGGCGGCAAGACAGGTGAGGGCCAGCGTGACGTGGTCGTCGAGTTCGGCGGTGTGTTGTTCAGGCCTGGCGAGATCGCCTACAGCGACGACGACGGAATCGTCGTCGTCGCAGGCTGAGCAACTAGGCCGAAGTCTTCACCGGCGCACGGTGTTTGGTGAACGCCAGCGCCTCGTCGTCGACCTTGCCGCGCCGGATGAGCCGCAGGTCCAGTAGGTAGTTCTGCTTGAGCCGCCACGGGGCGACGTGCCCCGACTTCGGCAGGTAGTCCAACGCGCGCAGCACGTACCCCGGGGTGAAGTCCATCAGCGGACGCTCGTCGACCGAGTTACCCGGGTGCTGCGGCTCGACGGTGTCAAAGCCGTTGACGTCCATGTAATTCAGTACTCGGCAGACGAACTCCGAGACCAGGTCCGCCTTCAGCGTCCAGGACGCGTTGGTGTAGCCGATGGTGAATGCCATGTTGGGCATGTGGGTCAGCATCATGCCCTTGTAGGACATGGTTTCGGTGAGTTCGATCGGCATGCCGTTGCGCTTGACCTCGGCGCCGCCGAACAACTGGAGGTTCAACCCCGTTGCGGTGACGATGATGTCGGCTTCCAACTCTTCCCCGGAGGCCAGCTTGATGCCCGTCCTGGTGAAGCGTTCGATCTTGTCGGTCACGACGTCCGCTTTACCCGCTCGGATCGTCTTGAAGAGATCCCCATTCGGCGCCAGGCACAGTCGCTGATCCCACGGGTTGTAGCTGGGACCGAAGTGCTTCTGCACGTCGTAACCCTCGGGCAAGCGCCGCTGCGCCATGGTCATCAGCGTCTTACGCATGAAGTTCGGGAAGCGCCTGCTGATGTTGTACTGCGCCGACTGGAACAGAATGCTCTTCCACCGGTTCAACACGTAGGCGGGCTTCTCCGGCAGCGCTTTGTTCGTTCGCACGGTGAACGGGTCAACATCGGGCAGCGCGCCGATATACGTCGGCGACCGCTGCAGCATCGTGACGTGTCCTGCGCCCGAATCGGCAAGCGCCGGAATCAATGTCACCGCGGTGGCACCACTGCCGATCACGACGATCTTCTTGCCCGCGTAGTCCAGCTGCTCCGGCCAATGCTGCGGGTGAATGATCGTGCCCTCGAAGTCGTCCGAGCCTGCGAACTCAGGCGTGTAGCCCTCGTCGTAGTTGTAATAGCCGCTGGCCGCGAAGAGGAAGGAGGTCTTGATGTCGACTTCCTCGCCGTCGCGTTCGATGTGAACGGTCCAGTTGTTGTCGGCATCGGACCAGTCGGCGGCGACGACCTTCTGTCCGTAGCGGATGTGCTTGTCGATGCCGGACTCGGCGACCGTTTCCTTCAGATAGGACATGATGGACGGCCCGTCGGCGATGGCCTTCTCCGATGTCCACGGCTTGAACCGGAAGCCAAGAGTGAACATGTCGGAGTCGGAGCGGATGCCGGGGTACTTGAACAGGTCCCAGGTGCCGCCGAGATTCTCCCGGCGCTCGAGGACCACGTAGCTCTTGTTGGGGCAGCGGTCCTGCAGGTGCCAGGCCGCGCTGATGCCGGAGATTCCCGCTCCGACGATGACGACGTCGACAAATTCGGTCATGCTGTAAAGCTATCAACACTGTGTCGACTGAGTCAACAGGATGTTGAGGAATTCGACATGCTGTAAAGTCTTGGTCGTGACCGTCGCCAGCCAAGCCCGACCAGGCCGTGGCCGCCGTGCCGCCCGGCCGTCTGGAGATGACCGTGAGCTGGCCATTCTGGAGACCGCCGAGCGACTTCTCGAGCGGGGCCCGCTGGCCGATATCTCCGTGGACGATCTGGCCAAGGGAGCAGGTATCTCTCGCCCGACGTTCTACTTCTACTTCGCGTCCAAGGACGCAGTGCTGCTGACGCTGCTCGAGCGGGTCATCGCCGAGGCGGACGCCGCGCTCAAGCAGCTGATCGAAGAGCGGCCGGAGGACCGCAGCCTGCTATGGCGCAACGGGATCAACGTGTTCTTCGAGACGTTTGGCGCGCACCGATCGGTGTGCGCCGCCGCAGTGGCTTGCAAAACCACCGGCACAGAGGCGCAGGAACTATGGGCCACCTCGATGCAGCGGTGGATCGATCACATCGCAGGCGTGATCGAGGCCGAACGAGCCAGCGGCGCCGCGCCCGTCACGCTTCCCGCGCATGAACTGTCAACCGCGCTCAACCTGATGAACGAGTCAGTGATGACCGCGTCGTTCGCCGGCCATCAGCCGTCATTGCCCGACGACCGCGTGCTGGACAACCTCGTGCACATCTGGACCACGAGCATCTACGGCGAATCGCTTTAGATTTCAACCGCTTCGCTGGCTCTGCCGCGCTAACACCGATACCGCCGTGATGACGACCGCGGACTCCGCCAGAATCGATACCACGCCAAGCGGTTCGAACCAGTTTCCGACGTCATCGGCGAGGCGTGGAAAGGCCACCGTGCGGGTGGCCGCATAGCCCAGAACGGCCGAGCCACAAGTAAACACTGCCGCCGCATACAGGGCGCCGCTGTCGCACACGAGCGCGCCGATCGCGATGCAGAGACACGCTGCGATCAACACCACGAACTCCCAACCCATGTACGGGGCCTCGTGCAGGTGATCGCTGACGACCGGTACGTGCGCACCGGCCGAGACAACCGCGGAGCCTGCGAGGACCCATCGCAGCCGATGCCGTAACGGCGTCCAAAGGAACATGTCGAGCGGGCCCGCAACCGGAGCCATCACATCGGCTCCATCGACAGCGCGTACGCATGCGAGAGGTCGTTTCCCGGAACGAAGAAGATATGCATCATCAGCGCCGCGCCCCCGCCCTTGTCGTGGTAGTGCCAGCGCGTTATCGGGCCACCCGGGTCCGGTGGTGCTTGCGGATACGACTCGTTGGCTGTGTACATGACGCCGACGAGCTTCCACGCGTTGTGGCCCTGGTATTCGTACATCAGCGTTTCGGGGGCGGTTGGATCGAGCACCTTGCCGTCGTGGCGGTTGGCCTTTTTGGCTACATGCAGCATCGGCATCATCGCCAGTTGTGCGCCGGAGTCGACCCGCGCCAGGCGCGCGGCGAGTCTCGGGTTCTTCTGCTCGGCGCGCGCGAGGCTGCCCGACAGGTCGTACCCTGCGGCCTGCGCCTTCGCGGGATCGGCATAGACAGCTGTGGCGGCTTCCGTGCGCGCCAGCAGGTCCACAGCAGCGGCCTGCTGCTGTGGACTCGCGGACGAAACGTCGGGCAGGTTCGGCATCTGCGAGCGGTCCTGGCCGTACTGATGGGCCCACGCTTGACGGGACGGGTCGCCCTTGCTTGTTTTGGTGACTTCGGTGTTCATGGTCATGTCATCGATCGGGCCGCCACCGATGACGGCCATGCCGATCCCGGCGCCGCCGGCGGCGATCAGGACGGCCGTCACAACGGTCGCGGCGACGCGCCAACGGTGTCCCAGCGGACGGGGCGGCACGACGGCGGGCATTACCGACGTGGGGTCTTCATCACTCGGGTACATGTCAGTCAGGTTGGGCCGCCAAGCTGAAGCCGACCTGAAGAGCCGTCCTTACAACCGAACTCTCAGCACATCTTCAGGGATCGACCGGGAGCCGCAGTACGAAGGCCGCACCCCTTCGCGCCGGCGGCGCCGAGCACCACAGGTTCCCGCCGTGTGCACGCGCAATACCGCGGGCGATCGGGAGGCCCAGCCCCGAACCCCGTCCGGCAGTGGAGTCGACATTATCGAGGCGCACCAACCGCTCGAAGATGCGTTCGCGGTCCTGGGCCGCCACGCCCGGCCCGGTATCCGAGACGACGACTTCGACCGCGTTGTCCAGCCGGACCAGAGCGATGTCGATGCGGCCGCCTGGCGGCGTGGCGGCCGATGCGTTGTCGAGCAGGTTGGCGAGTACCTGCCCGATCCGGGCCGCGTCGACCATCGCCAACACCTCCGGACCGTGGAGGTCCAGCTGAATATCTGGGCGCAGCAACTGGATTCGATCGAGCTGACCGGCAGCGACGTCGCGCAGCGGGGTCGGTTCGGGGTGCAGGCTCAGACCGGTGTCGATGCGCGCCAGGTCCAGCAGATCGTCGACGAGCCTTCCGGCGCGCTGGGCTTCCCGGCCCAGCACCATCAGCAATCGCTCGCGGTCGGCCGGGTCGCCGTTGGCCGGGTGTTGTAGCACAGCTTCGGTGGCCGCGGAGATGCCCGCCAGCGGCGTGCGCAGTTCGTGGGCGGCGTCAGCGACGAACCTGCGCATGCTCTCTTCGGACGCCATCGCCCGGCGTTCCGCGCCTTCCAGAGCGTCAAGCATCTCGTCGAACGCGGCTGCGGTGCGGCCCAATTCGGTGTCGCTAGGCTGCGGCGAAAGCCGTTGACCACGCCGGCCCGCCACGATGCCCCGCGCCAACCGGGTCATCGCGTCCAGCGGAGATAACCCGAACCGGACTGCGATCGGTACGGCCATCGCGATCGTCACCAGCGCACCGGCAGCGATCACCAGCAGCACACGTTCCAGCCTGCTGTGGGCGGTGGCGAGCAGGCGCGTGTCGGCCTGCAGAGTCAGCTGCGCACCAGCCAGAGGTCCATCGGTATTGGCAAGCCGCAGTTTTCGTGACCGAATCGTGTTGTCGGCCCGCGGATGTAGGCCCCCGAACACACGGCCGTCGGCAAGCACCAGTTGTGCTCGCACCGAATGGGTCTCGAGGCGGGCGATCAGCTCGGCGGGGGGCGTGTTCTGGGATGCGAGCTGTTCTGCCAGCTGGACATGATCAGTCAGCACGGCTGTCACGGAGCGGTTGACGATCACCCCGAATGCGGCGTTGACGGCGACCAGAACCGCCACAAGCACCACACTGAACACCGCGATCGTCGGGACGGTGACCCGTCGGCGCAGCGACGCGCTGCCGAAACCGGTCTTCGAGCTCGACGCGGTCATTCCGCCACCCGTAGCACGTATCCCAGCCCGCGCAGGGTATGCAGCAGTCGTGGCCCGTTCGTCTCCAGTTTTCGGCGCAGCGCACTGACGAACACCTCTACGAGGTTCGGGTCGTAGGCGTCGAAACCCCATACCGCCGAAAGGATTTGAGTCTTGGTGACGACCTGGCCGCGGTGCTCGGCCAGATAGCACAGTAGCTTGAATTCGGTAGCAGTGAGCGTGATCTCGGCTGAACCCCGGCGTACGGTCGCCGCCTGTGGGTCGACGACCAGGTCGCCGACGACCAGCATGGACTGCATGCGGCCCATACGTCGCAGCAGCGCGTTGACGCGCGCGACGACTTCGGGCAGGACGAACGGCTTGATCACATAGTCGTCGGCGCCGGCGGTCAGACCCCGGAGCCGGTCATCGACGGCGTCGCGGGCGGTCAAGATCACCACCCCGGCATCAGAGCGCGCCCGCACCACCTCCAGCAGCGCGAATCCGTCGCGGCCCGGCAGCATGACGTCGAGTATCACGACGTCCGGCCGGAACTCGGCCAGGTCGGTTTCCAGCCGGCGCCCGTCAGCGCGTTCCCGCACGACATGACCGGCGGACTGTAGCGCCGACTGCACCGCCAGCCGGATCGCTTCGGCGTCTTCGACGACGAGCACCCGTGGCTGTGGGGACGTCATCATCGCTCACCCGTACCCATGGTGCGTGTTGTAGCACCCCAACCTTGGCGCCGTGTCACACCCGGATGCGAACATATGTTCGTGTCTCGGGTTGGATCGACGGCTCGGCCGTCGGCCGCCACCATCCTGCACGCTGACCTCGATTCGTTCTACGCATCGGTCGAGCAGCGCGACGACCCGTCACTGCGGGGTCGCCCGGTGATCGTCGGAGGCGGTGTCGTGCTGGCCGCCAGTTACGAAGCAAAGGCATACGGAGTTCGCACGGCTATGGGCGGTCGCCAGGCCCGCCAACTGTGTCCGCACGCCATCGTCGTGCCGCCACGGATGTCGGCTTATTCGCAAGCCAGCGATGCGGTGTTCGAGGTGTTCCACGACACCTCGCCAGTGGTGGAGCCGCTGTCGGTGGACGAGGCGTTCCTCGATGTGTCGGGCCTGTGGCGGCTGTCGGGCACCCCGGTCGAGATCGGCGCGCGGCTGCGCGCGCAGGTCCGCGACCGCGTCGGGCTGCCCATCACCGTCGGCATCGCGCGCACCAAGTTCCTGGCCAAGGTGGCCAGCCAGGAGGCCAAGCCCGACGGCCTGCTGCTGGTGCCGCCTGACCGTGAACTCGCCTTTCTGCATCCGCTGCCCGTGCGCCGGCTGTGGGGCGTCGGCATGAAGACGGCCGAGAAGTTGCACGCGCACGGCATCGAGACGGTCGCCGATGTCGCCGAGCTCAGCGAGTCCACGCTCGGGTCGATGGTCGGTGGGGCGATGGGCCGTCAGCTATTTGCGTTGTCCCGCAACATCGATCGACGCCGGGTGGTGACGGGGGTGCGGCGCCGCTCCGTCGGCGCGCAGCGGGCGTTGGGCCGGGCTGGCAACACGATGTCGGCGGCTGAGGTCGACGCGGTCGTCATCAATCTGATCGATCGCATTACCCGGCGAATGCGCAAGGCGGGCCGCACGGGCCGAACTGTGGTGCTGCGATTGCGGTTTGACGACTTCGGCCGGGCCACCCGGTCGCACACCATGCCGCGGGCGACGGCATCGACAGATACGATCCTCGACACGGCGCGCCTCCTGGTCGCGGCGGCGGCACCCCTCATCGCCGAACGTGGCCTCACGCTGGTCGGGTTCGCGGTGTCCAACATCGACAGGGAAGGCGCACAGCAGCTGGAACTGCCGTTCGAAGAACACGCAGACACCGTCGCGATCGATGACGCCGTCGACCGAGTGCGGCAGCGCTACGGCAACGCCTCAGTCACCCGCGGCGTTCTGCTCGGCCGCGATCCCGGCCTCGAGATGCCGCACCTGCCGGATTAGGACGCCGTCCACTCGAGCAGCTTGCCTGCGGGCCAGGTGTTAACGATCCGCTCCACCGGCACTGCCGCGTCCAGCGCGCGCTGGGCGCCATAGCCGAGGAACTCCAGTTGGCCGGGCGCATGGGAGTCGGTGTCGATGGAGAACAGGCAGCCGATTTCCAGCGCCAGGTTCAGCAGGCGGGTCGGCGGGTCGCGGCGCTCAGGCCGCGAGTTGATCTCCACCGCGGTGCCGTTGTCGCGGCAGGCGGTGAACACCTTCTCCGCGTCGAATTTCGATTCGGGTCGGACGCCGCGCCCCCCGGTCACGAGCCTGCCGGTGCAGTGCCCAAGCACATTGGCGTAGGGATTGGTCACCGCCTTGACCATTCGCCGCGTCATCGACGGGGCGTCCATCGACAGCTTGGAATGCACACTGGCCACCACCACGTCGAGACGCTCGAGGAGCTCGGGTTCCTGATCCAGGGATCCATCGTCGAGGATGTCCACTTCGATGCCCGTCAGAATTCGCATTGGCGCCACGGTTTCGCGCAGTTCGTCGATGACGTCGAGTTGCTTGCGCAGTCGCTCCGGGGACAGCCCGTTGGCAACCCTGAGGCGCGGAGAGTGGTCGGTCAACGCACAGTACTCGTGGCCTAATTCCTTTGCAGCAAGCATCATCTCATCAATGGGCGCCGACCCGTCCGACCAGTTCGAGTGCACGTGCAGGTCACCGCGCAGCGCCGCGCGGATGTCACCGCCGCCGAGATCCTTCGCTTCCGACCGCAATGCGGCGAGGGCGTCGGGCTCGCGGCCTGCCCACGCCTGGGAGATCACTTTCGCTGTCTTGGGTCCGATGCCGGGCAGCGACTGCCAGCTGTTGGCCGTTCCGTGGCGTTCCCGGTCGGCCTCCGAGAGCGCCTCGACGATATCGGCCGCGTTACGGTACGCCATCACCCGCCGTGGGTCTTCTCGTGCCCGATCCTTGTAATAGGCAATCTGGCGCAGTGCGACTACCGGGTCCATGCCTCCAGTCTGCCGCTACCCGCGCAGTGCCGGGTCCCGTCCACTCAGGACAACAATCCTGTCCAGCACCAGGAATTAATCAGCGTCTGCGACTAGTTTGCGAAGTTGTGAGATTCGCTTTCAAAACATCCCCGCAGAACACCAACTGGTCCGACATGCTCGCCGTCTGGCAGGCGGCCGACGACATCGACGTCTTCGAGTCCGGCTGGACCTTCGATCACTTCTATCCGATCTTCACCGACTCCACCGGGCCATGCCTGGAGGGCTGGACGACGCTCACCGCGCTGGCACAGGCCACCAAGCGGCTGCGGCTGGGCACCCTCGTCACCGGCATTCACTATCGCCACCCCGCGGTGCTGGCGAACATGGCGGCGGCACTGGACATCATCTCCAACGGCAGGCTCGAGCTGGGCATCGGCGCGGGCTGGAACGAGGAGGAGTCAGGGGCCTACGGCATCGAGCTCGGCAGTATCAAGGAGCGCTTCGACCGCTTCGAGGAAGCGTGCGAGGTGCTCACCAGCCTGTTGAGCAAGGACACCACGACCTTCGACGGCTGCTTCTATCAGCTCAAGGACGCCCGCAACGAGCCGAAGGGTCCGCAGAAGCCGCACCCGCCGATCTGCATCGGAGGCAGCGGTGAGAAGCGCACGCTGCGCATCACGGCGAAGTACGCCCAGCACTGGAACTTCGTGGGCGGTTCGCCAGAGGAATTCGCGAGGAAGCGCGATGTCCTCGCATCACACTGCGCCGATATCGGCCGCGATCCCAAAGAGATTATGCTGTCCTCGCACATCCGGCTGAGCGACAACCACCTTGAGCATGGTCAGCCGCTGGACTATGGCCACGCAATCGAGGAAGCCGCCGCCCTGGGCAAGCAGGGCCTGGATCTGGCGATCGTGTACCTGCCGACACCGCACACGCCGTTAGTACTGGAGCCGCTCGCCGAGGCGATCAGGGACTCCGGGCTGCTCACCAGCAAAGATAAGTGACGATAACGAAAATTTAACAGTTAGGCAAACGCCCGATCACAACCCGTCAAATCGGCGTTCCGGCGTAGTTCGGATTTGCTAGACGCCGTAGCGAACTAGCTCGTCGGCCGTGATCAATCGCTCGGCTTTGGCGGGGAACTCACGACTCCTGACCGGGTGACGGAACCATAACCAGGCGATTCGACTCACCCGGGATCGGTATAGCGGGTTGTGGTGCACGGTGCTCACTCCTGCGACATAGCAATAGCTGAACCGGGGGCCCACATTACCGCAGTGCCCTCACCAAGTCATTAGATACCCATTACCTGGCAAACTCAATTAGGCGCGCCGAAATAATCGTCTGATGTTTTCTATGTGGCCTGTGTGGTTTTTGTGGCGTCTCACAGCAAGCCTGTGCGCTCGGGTGCGTCACACCTGCGCGGGCTTGGCGAACACGTCGTTGAGCGTGACGGTTTGCAGATTACGCGAGCGGATCACGTCGGCCAGCTGGTCGTAGACGTGCGTGACGGGCAAGTGATTGAGATGACCGATCACGATGGCCTGCGGGTTGAAGTACTTGTTGGCCATCTTGACGATCTCGTCCTCGGCGATCACGTTCTGGTCCTCCAGCGAGCCGGACCACATCGTCGGCACCGCGTAGCCGAGCTCGGCGGCGACGGAGTCGACGACGGGGTTGTGACTGCCGTAAGGCGGTCGAAAGTACGGCCGCGCGTCGACGCCATAATTCCTCATCAGGAACTGGTGGTTGCGCCGAAGTTGTTCGGCCACTTGGTCTTTGGGCAGCGTAGCTAGGTCGGGATGCGACCACGTGTGGTTGCCGAGCTGAATCTGCCCCGACTCAACCAGCGGCCGCAGCAGGTCGTGGTTGTCGGTCCACGACGCATACCTACCGTTGACGAAATACGTCAGCCGGATACCGGTGTCCTTGGCGAACTGCGTGTAGAGCCGCACGACGTCGCTGTTGACGCCGTCGTCCAGCGTCAGCGCCAGCAGGTTGCCGTCGCCAGGGATGCTGCTCAGCGAGCCGCCGCCGGGCAGCGGCATCCGCGCCGCGAGCACTGTCGGGGGTCCGGCGGGTTCCGTTGCAGCCTGAGCGATCCGCGGCTGCACACCGACGGTCCAACGAGCGAGGCCCACACCGGCAAGGGTTGCCACAGACAGCCCCGCCAGGAAGTGCCGCCGGTTCAGCTCGGTCCCGGCGTAGGTAATAGGTTTGCGGCCAGTCATCGGGACTACTGTCTCGCGACCGAACGCAAAAGCCATTGATTCCGCGGCGTGTCGCGGCCGTTTGCAATCTAGCCCACAGGTTCAGCGCTGCGGTACGGCAGTGGGCTTGATCGGCGCAGGAAGCGCGGTGTCCCCCATCAGGTATCTGTCAACACCTGCGGCGGCGGCGCGGCCCTCGGCGATGGCCCACACGATCAGCGACTGCCCGCGGCCCATGTCACCGGCGACGAAAACGCCGGGCACCGTCGTGGCGAACTCCGGATCCCGCGCCACGTTGCCTCGGTCGGTGATCTCGACGCCGAGGTCGGTCAGCAGGCCCTCGCGCTCGGGGCCGACGAAGCCCATCGCCAGCAGCACGAGGTCGGCGTCCAACTCGAAGTCGCTTCCCTCGACCTTCTCGAACCTGCCCGCGTTCATGGTCACCTCGTGGCCGCGCAGCCCGGTCACGTGCCCGTCGCTGCCGGTGAACTCCTCGGTATTGACCGAGTAGACGCGCTCGCCGCCTTCCTCGTGCGCGGAGGACACCCGGAACATCAGCGGGTAGACCGGCCAGGGGGTGGAGTCAGCGCGGCTCTCCGGCGGGCGGGGCATGATCTCGAACTGGTGCACGCTGGCAGCACCCTGCCGGTGCACGGTGCCGAGGCAGTCGGCGCCGGTGTCGCCGCCGCCGATGATGATGACCTTCTTGTCCTTGGCGTGGATCGGCGGTAGGCCGTCGTCGTCGACCACCGGATCGCCGTTCTGCACGCGGTTGGCCCACGGCAGGAACTCCATTGCCTGATGGATGCCGTCGAGCTCGCGGCCGGGAGCGGGCAGATCGCGCCACGCCGTCGCGCCACCGGCCAAGACCACCGCATCGAACTCGGATCGCAGCTCTGCAGCGGTGATGTCGACGCCGACGTTGACCCCGGCACGGAAGACGGTGCCTTCCGCCTCCATCTGCTCCAGCCGCCGGTCGATGTGGCGCTTTTCCATCTTGAACTCGGGGATGCCGTAGCGCAGCAGGCCGCCGATGCGGTCGTCGCGCTCGAACACGGTCACCGTGTGGCCCGCACGGGTCAGCTGCTGTGCGGCCGCAAGCCCGGCGGGGCCAGATCCGACGACGGCGACGGTCTTGCCGGTCAGCTTCTCTGGCGGCAACGGAACGACCCAGCCCTCGTTGAAGGCGTTGTCGATGATCTCGACCTCGACCTGCTTGATGGTCACCGGGTCCTGGTTGATGCCGAGCACACACGAGCCCTCACATGGCGCTGGGCACAGCCTGCCGGTGAACTCCGGGAAGTTGTTGGTGGCGTGCAGCCGCTCGATCGCGTCATGCCAGCGGTCGGTGCGAACCAGGTCGTTCCACTCGGGAATGAGGTTGCCGAGCGGACACCCGTTGTGGCAGAAGGGGATACCGCAGTCCATGCATCGCGACGCCTGCTCGCGCAGCGTGTCGTGGGAGAACTCCTCGTAGACCTCTTTCCAGTCGCGCAGCCGCAGCGGGACCGGCCGCCGTTGCGGGGTCTCGCGCTTTGTGTACTTGAGGAAGCCCTTGGGATCAGGCATTCGCCGCCGCCATGATCGCCGTGTCTATCTCATCTCCCGCGGCCCCGCGGGCCTCGGCTTCCGCAATCGCCTGCAGCACCTTCTTGAAGTCGCGCGGCATCACCTTGGTGAAGTTCTTCAGCTCATTCTCCCAATCGGTGAGGATCCGTTGCGCAGGAGCGGAATCCGTCGCGTCAACGTGTGCCTGGATGGTGTCGCGCAGCCAGTCGGCGTCGTCGCTGTCGAGGGAATCGAGGTCCACCATCTCGGGGTTGAGGTTCTTCTCGAACGTGCCGTGCGGGTTGTAGACGTAAGCAACACCGCCCGACATGCCCGCCGCGAAGTTGCGGCCGGTCTGCCCGAGGATGACGACCTTGCCACCGGTCATGTATTCACACCCGTGGTCGCCGACACCCTCCACGACCGCGTGCGCGCCGGAGTTGCGGACCGCGAACCGCTCGCCGACCACACCGCGCAGGAACACCTGGCCGCTCGTGGCGCCGAACAGGATCACGTTGCCCGCGATGATGTTCTCCTCGGCCACGTAGTCCGTAGGCGCTTCGTCCGACGGGCGCACCACGATGCGGCCGCCCGAAAGGCCCTTGCCGACATAGTCGTTGGCGTCGCCGTAGACCCTCAGCGTGATGCCCTTGGGCACGAATGCGCCGAAGCTGTTGCCCGCCGAGCCGTCGAACGTGATGTCGATGGTGCCGTCGGGAAGCCCCTGCCCGCCATAGGCTTTCGTCAGCTCGTGGCCGAGCATGGTGCCCACGGTGCGGTTCGTGTTGGCGATCGTGGTGGAGAACCGCACCGGAGTGCCCGAGTCGAGCGCCTCCCGGCTCATCACGATCAGCTGCTGATCGAGTGCCTTGTCCAGGCCGTGATCCTGACGCGAACTGCAGTACAGGTCCTGGTTCATGAACGCCGACTCGGGCTCGTACAGCACGGGCGCCAGGTCCAGCTTGTAGGCCTTCCAATGCTCCGCGGCGTGCGTGGTGTCCAGCGAGCCGACCTGGCCGACCATCTCGTTGACGGTCCGGAAGCCCAACTGGGCCATCATTTCCCGGACTTCTTCGGCGATGAACATGAAGAAGTTCTCGACGAACTCCGGCTTGCCGTTGAACCGCTGCCGCAGCACCGGGTTCTGGGTGGCCACGCCGACCGGGCAGGTGTCGAGGTGACACACCCGCATCATGATGCAGCCCGATACCACCAGCGGCGCGGTCGCGAAGCCGAACTCCTCGGCGCCGAGCAGCGCGGCGACCACCACATCGCGGCCCGTCTTGAGCTGGCCGTCGACCTGAACGACGATCCGGTCGCGTAACCCGTTGAGCAGCAGCGTCTGCTGCGTCTCCGCCAGGCCGAGCTCCCACGGCGCACCGGCGTGTTTCTGCGAAGTCAGCGGGGTCGCGCCGGTGCCGCCGTCGTGTCCGGAGATCAGCACCACATCGGCGTGCGCCTTAGAAACACCCGCGGCGACGGTGCCAACGCCGTTCTCGGAGACCAGCTTCACGTGCACGCGGGCCTGCGGGTTGGCGTTCTTCAGGTCATGGATCAGCTGCGCCAGATCCTCGATCGAGTAGATGTCGTGATGCGGCGGCGGGGAGATCAGGCCGACGCCAGGGGTCGAGTGCCGCACCTCGGCGACCCACGGGTAGACCTTGTTACCCGGAAGCTGGCCACCCTCACCGGGTTTCGCGCCCTGGGCCATCTTGATCTGGATGTCGCTGCAGTTGGTCAGGTAGTGGCTGGTGACGCCGAACCGCGCCGAGGCGACCTGCTTGATCGCGCTGCGCCGCCAGTCGCCGTTCTCATCGCGGTCGAAGCGGCCGACATCCTCGCCGCCCTCCCCCGAATTCGACCGGCCGCCAAGGCGGTTCATCGCGATCGCCAGGGTCTCGTGGGCCTCGGCGGAAATCGAGCCGTAGCTCATCGCACCGGTGGAGAACCGCTTGACGATCTCGCTGGCCGGCTCCACCTCATCCAGAGGCACCGGCGTACGCACGCCGTCGCGGAACTTCAGCAGGCCGCGCAGCGATGCCATCCGCTCGCTCTGGTCGTCGACCAGAGCCGTGTACTCCTTGAAGACCGAGTATTGGCCGGTGCGGGTCGAGTGCTGCAGCTTGAACACCGTGTCGGGGTTGAACAGGTGGTACTCGCCCTCGCGGCGCCACTGGTACTCGCCGCCGACCTCGAGCTCGCGATGCGCCCATTCGTCGGGCCGGTCCAGGTAGGCCAGTGCGTGACGGGCCGCGACGTCGTCGGCGATGTCGTCGAGGTCGATGCCGCCAACCGGGCACGTCAATCCGGTGAAGTACTCGTGGAGCACCTGCTGGCTGATGCCGATCGCCTGGAACAACTGCGCGCCGGTGTAGGACGCCAGCGTCGAGATGCCCATCTTGGACATCACCTTCAGCACGCCCTTGCCCGCCGCCTTGACGTAGTTCGCCTTCGCCTGGTCACTGCTGATGCCGGTGATCGCTCCACGATCGACCATGTCCTCGATGGACTCGAACGCCATGTAGGGGTTGATCGCCGCGGCGCCGAAGCCGATCAAACACGCCATGTGATGCACCTCGCGGGCATCCCCTGTCTCCACGACGAGCCCGACCTTGGTGCGGGTTCGGTCGCGGACAAGGTGGTGGTGCACGGCGGAGACGCTCAACAGCGACGGGATCGGCGCCATCGACTCGTCCGACTCGCGATCGGACAGCACGATGATGCGTGCACCGTCACGGATGGCCTCTGCCACCTTGGCGCGGATGTTGTCGAGGGCCTCCTTGAGGCCCTGCCCACCGCGATTCACCGGATACAGACAACGGATCACCGCGGCGCGCATCCCGTGCTTGTGGCCACGGATCTCGTGATCCGGATCGACGCATATCAGCTTCGACAGCTCGGCGTTACGCAGGATCGGCTGCTGCAGGACGATCTGGCGACACGACTCGGCGTCCGGGTTGAGCAGATCGCCCTCGGGTCCGACAGTGCCTTGCAGGCTGGTCACCACCTCTTCGCGAATGGCATCCAGCGGCGGGTTTGTGACCTGGGCGAACAACTGTTGGAAGTAGTCGTAGAGCATCCGAGGACGCTGTGACAGCACAGCGACAGGAGTGTCGGTGCCCATCGAGCCGAGCGGCTCGGCGCCGGAGCGCGCCATCGGCGCCACCAGCAGGTTGAGCTCCTCGTAGGTGTAACCGAATGCCTGCTGGCGCAATACGACCCGGTGATGCGGCATACGGACGTAGTCACCCGGCGGCAGGTCGTCGAGAAGGAACAGGCCTGCGTCGAGCCAGTCGGCGTAGGGATGCTCGGCGGCCAGTTCGGTCTTGATCTCCTCGTCGTCGACGATGCGTCCCTGTGCGGTGTCCACAAGGAACATCCGGCCCGGCTGCAGCCGCATCTTCTTGACGACGGTCGACGGGTCGAGGTTCAGCACACCGGCCTCCGACGCCATCACGACCAGGCCGTCGCTCGTCACCCAAATGCGCGACGGCCGAAGACCATTGCGGTCGAGCACCGCGCCGATCACGGTGCCGTCGGTGAACGTCATCGACGCAGGGCCGTCCCACGGCTCCATCAGCGACGCGTGGTACTCGTAAAATGCGCGGCGCGCCGGATCCATCGACTCGTTGCGCTCCCACGCCTCGGGAATCATCATCAGCACCGCGTGCGGCAGGCTGCGGCCGCCGAGATGCAGGAGTTCGAGCACCTCGTCGAAGCGCGCGGTGTCCGAGGCGCCCGGAGTACAAATCGGCACAACCTTGTCGAGGTCCTGACCGGGACCGAACAGGTCGGTCTTGATCAGCGCCTCACGTGCCCGCATCCAGTTCTCGTTGCCGGTGACGGTGTTGATCTCGCCGTTGTGGGCGATCCGCCGGAAGGGGTGCGCCAGCGGCCACGACGGGAACGTGTTGGTGGAGAACCGCGAGTGCACGATGCCAAGGGCGCTGGTGAGCCGATCGTCTTGCAGGTCAAGGTAAAACGCCTTCAGCTGCGGCGTGGTCAGCATGCCCTTGTAGACAAGGGTCTGGCCGGAAAGGCTTGGGAAATAGACGGTTTCGCGCCCGGGCCCGTCCTGGCCTGGCCCCTTGGTGCCCAGCTCATGCTCGGCACGCTTGCGCACCACGTACGCGCGACGCTCGAGGTCCATACCGGACGCGCCCGCGATGAAGAGCTGACGGAACGTTGGCATCGCGTCACGGGCCAGCGCGCCGAGCGACGACTCGTCGGTCGGGACCTGGCGCCAGCCGAGCACCTCGAGCCCCTCGGCCTCGGCGATCTTCTCGACTGCCTCGCAGGCCGCGGCGGCGTCCTTGGACGACTGCGGCAGGAACGCGATGCCGGTGGCGTAGCTGCCGTATTCGGGCAGGTCAAATTCGACGACTGCGCGCAGGAACTCATCGGGAACCTGCAGCAGGATGCCCGCGCCGTCACCACTGTGCGGTTCAGCGCCCTGAGCACCGCGGTGCTCCAGGTTCACCAGAGCCGTGATGGCCTTGTCAACGATGTCGCGGCTGCGGCGACCGTGCATGTCGGCCACCATCGCCACACCGCACGCGTCGTGCTCGAACGCGGGGTTGTACAGCCCTTGACTGCTGGGCGCCATTCCCACCTATCCTTTTCTCCGCACGCCTTCGTGAAGCTTCTGCAAGGCAGCCGTCGACGACGGCATTAGCCGGCTTGGCGATGGAGGCGCCTTCGTGCACCACTGAACGACGGCCCTTTTCCCACTCGCCACAAGTGGACAAAACGATATGACAAACACCGCCTGACATGCCAACTTAGTCATGCCTAACTTTACCCACCGCGGGGATTCTCAAACCCGACGATCGACACGCCGATTACGAACGAATAACATTGCCACTGTTCATGTTTCGCCTACGCGCGGGTGTCCCCGGCCGGGTGCGGGGTTGATCACATTCTTCGCCAAATCCTCCACTATGTTTGCTGTGATCGGGATCTGGGTGCGTGTGCTGCGGCGACTACGTCACACTAGTTTGCGCAAAGCCTTCTCAGATTCTTAGAGAATGGCCTGCACACTGGCCTCGGGCCGCAAATCCAGCCGCCGCAGCAGCTGGGCGTTCAACGCCACCACCACCGTCGAGATCGACATCAAGATCGCGCCGACCGACATCGGCATCACAAAGCCGATGGGCGCAAGTACACCGGCGGCCAGCGGCACCGAGATCAAGTTGTATCCGGCTGCCCACCAAAGGTTTTGCTGCATTTTGCGATATGAGGCTTTCGACAGTTGGATCACCGACAGCACAGAGCGGGGGTCCGAGATGGCCAGGATCACGCCTGCCGAGGCGATCGCCACGTCGGTGCCAGCACCGATCGCGATGCCGACATCCGCCTGAGCCAACGCGGGAGCGTCGTTGACGCCGTCCCCGACCATGGCCACCCGCAGCCCCTCTTGCTGTAGTGACGCCACCTTCGCGGCCTTGTCCTCGGGACGTACGCCTGCGAATACCCGGTCAATTCCCAGCTCGGCGGCGACCGACTCCGCAACGGCTTGCGCATCGCCTGTGATCATCACCACCTGAATCCCCAGTTTGTGCAGGGCGTCGACGGCCTGCCGGGATTCCTCGCGGACCTCGTCGGACAGGGCCAGCGCACCGGCGACGACACCGTCGACCATTACATGAAGGATGATCGCGCCGTCGTCGCGCCAGCCTCCCGCATCGGTGAGTTCGGCCTGGTCGGCCTCCTCGAGCAGACGGGGCCCGCCGACCCGCACCGTCTTGCCGTCGACCCGTGCCGTCACGCCAACGGCCGGTGACGAGGTGAAGTCTGACGACGCGCGCACCGTCAGCCCCCTGCGGTGCGCGGCCTCGACGATGGCCTGCGCGAGGGGATGTTCGGAATCGGATTCGGCGGCCGCCGCGATCGCCAACAGCTCGTCCTTGGTGCGGACGCCGGTGGTCGCGATGGCCGTCACCGTTGGCTCGCCCTTGGTCAGCGTGCCGGTCTTGTCGAACAGCACGGCACCGACAGTCCGCATGCTTTCCAGCGCCAGTCGATCCTTGATCAGCACCCCGCCGCGGGCGGCGCGTTCGGTGGCGATGGACACCACCAGTGGGATCGCCAGGCCGAGTGCATGCGGGCAGGCGATCACCAGCACCGTGATGGTGCGGACCACGGCGTCTTCGGGCTGCCCGATGATGCCCCACACCACCGCGGTCACGATGGCCGATCCAAGCGCGAACCAGAACAGCCAGGCCGCAGCCCTGTCGGCGAGCCGCTGCGCCCGTGACGATGAGTTCTGAGCCTCCGTCACCAGCCGCTGGATACCTGCCAGCGCGGTGTCGTCGCCGACCGCCGTCACCTTGACCCGCAGCCCGGAATCGGTGGCGACAGTGCCAGCGACGACCGTGTCACCTACGCCGCGGCGCACGGGCCGGGACTCGCCGGTCACCATCGACTCGTCGATTTCGGCGGCACCGTCGACGATGACGCCGTCGGCGGGCACGCTGGCGCCGGGCCGGACGATCACGACGTCGTCGACCCGCAGGTCGGCTGGTGCCACCAGCTCGGTGCCGTCTCCGGCGACGCGCTCCGCCTCGTCAGGCAGCAGCGCAGCCAGCGAGTCAAGCGCCGACGTGGTCTGCGCCAGCGACCGCATCTCGATCCAGTGGCCGAGCAGCATGATCACGATCAGCAGCGCGAGCTCCCACCAGAAGTCCAGGTTGTGCGGCAGCGCGCTCAGGCTCGCGCCCCACGACGAGACGAACGCGACCGTGATGGCCAGACCGATCAGCAGCATCATTCCCGGTGCGCGGGAACGGATTTCACTGATCGCACCAGTGAGGAACGGCCGGCCACCCCAGAAATACATCACGGTGCCCAGCAGCGGTGACACCCATAGCGATCCCGCGAACTCCGGCACGGTGTAGCCGAGGATCATCGCGAACAATGGCGACAGCGCCACCGTCGGGATCGCCAGCACGAGCATGGTCCAGAACATCCGGCGGAACTGCGCGACGTGGTCGCCATGGTCGCCGTGGCCAGCGTGACCGTGCTCCGCGTGGTCGGCATGGGTCTGGTGCTGCGAGTGGTTGACCTCCGTCATGCACACCACTATATACCCCCTAGGGGTATCACGACAGGCCCTCACCGGTCACGCTTGTTGACGATGTCGCATCCGCTCAACACCCCACTGGGCCGGTTCGGCATCGTGACGTCCGAGGAGGGGCCCCACCGCTGCACCGCCTCCTTACCCGCCGGCGGGATGATCAATCCCCTGAGCGGTATGCCGACCGTTGCGCCGTTGGCGATGCTGGTGGACCACATCGGCGGTTTGATCAACCACCACCGCCGGGGACCCGGCGAATGGACGGTAAGCAGCGAGTTGTCGCTGGAACTCGCCCCCGACGCGCTGACGCAGATCGCCTCAGCACCGGAGCTCCCTGTGATCGGGACGGGGCGACCATGCGGACGAAAGGGCCCCAATGCGCTCGGGCTGTCCGAATTCACCCACCGTGGCTCGGTGGTCGCGACCGCCACCGTGCGCTCGTTCTACATCGAGGCTCCAGGCGATCTCGCCAAATGGCCAGAAGGCCCGACAGGTCCGCTGCCACGCGGTTCGCTCGCCGACAGGATGGCTGTCCGGGTCGCCGAGAGCGGCGGTGCGGGCAAGGTGCTCGTCCAGGACTCGGACCCGGTGCTGAACAACAGCCTTGGCATCGTGCACGGCGGAGTATCCGCGATGGCGCTCGAGCTTGTCGGCTCGGCCGCCATCAACGACAACCGGGACGATCGGCCGCTCAACACCGCATCGCTTCGCGTGAACTTTCTGCGCCAGTTCTGTACCTCTCCCGGTGGGCCCGAATCTCGTTACGAGGGAACCGCTTTGCGGGTCGGTCGCAGTAGCGGCGTCGCAGAGGCGCGCGCGGTTGACGCGGATGGCAAGGTGGCGATCATGGCCCGCCTCACCGGCTACCTCGGATAGCATCCGCCTCATGTCCGAGGCTCGGTCCGACGATTCCATGCGGGGCTTGGCACACATCTGCGGGACGGCAATCGTCGCGGGCGTGCTGATCGGCTTCGTTGGCGGCGCGTTCCGCTGGTGCCTGCAGGCAGCCGACGAGTTGCGGATCGACCTGGCCGACTGGGCACACAAGCTACCTGGGCCGGGTTGGCTGGTACCCATAGCCGCCGCCGCGGTCGGCGCCACCGTTGCCGCCCTGATCGTGCGGTGGGAGCCGTTGGCGGCCGGGAGCGGCATCCAACATGTCGAAGCGGTTTTTCTGGGTGATGCCAAGCCACCGCTCATCCGATTGCTGCCTGCGAAGTTCGTCGGCGGCGTGCTGAGCATCGGATCGGGGCTCGTGTTGGGCCGCGAGGGGCCGACGGTGCACATGGGCGCAGCGATCGGAGCCGAAACGGCGCGGCGTGCCCGGCTACCCGACTCCGAGGTCAGGATGATGCAGACGGCGTTGGGCGGGGCGGGTCTGGCGGTGGCGTTCAACGCTCCGATCGGCGGCACTCTCTTCACCCTCGAAGAGGTCACGAAGTCGTTTCGGGTGAAAACAGTTCTGGCGAGCCTCTTTTCGGCTACCGCAGCCGTGGCTTGCTCCCGGCTGGTGCTGGGAAACCATGCCGACTTTCGGGTCGAACCCATCGGCGCTCCGGCTCTCGCATGGTTGCCCCTATTCCTCGTTTTCGGGCTTCTGACCGGATGTTTGGGTGCCGCCTACAACTGGCTGGTGTTGTGGTTTCTTGATCACGTCGCAGCGATACGCCGAATCCCGGCGATGGCAAAGGCGGCCGGCATCGGAGCCATCGTCGGGTTCGCAATGTTTGTGTACCCGCTCGCCGTTGGCGGCGGTGAGGACCTGACACAACAGATTCTCGGGGGGCAACACTTTGTTCTGACCGTCGTCGTCGGAATCCTTGCGGTGCGGTTCGTTGCAGGCCCCCTGTCGTACTCGGCGGCGGTGCCGGGCGGGCTGTTCGCGCCACTGCTGGCCGTGGGTGCGCTGTGGGGACTCCTGTTCGCCGGCGGCTTCAACGCGGTTTGGCGCGGAAACGCAGCGCAGTTGGCCGTCCCGATGGCGCTCGTCGGAATGGCGGCCTTCTTCGGGGCTACTGTGCGTGCGCCGGTGACCGGGATGGTCGTCGTCACAGAGATGACGGCCACGACCGAGACGCTTGTGCCGATGATGGCCGCGACCGCTGCCGCCGTGTTCGCCGCGTACGTCGTGAAATCGCCGCCGATCTACGAGAGTCTTCGGGAGCGGATGCCCGACGAAGCGTCCATCGAAGACCGCGGTCGCGGTTGACACAGGGCCCAACCCCGTCGACGAATACGCAACCGTCGGTCTCGCTACAGTCGCGCATGTCACTCTCGCCGATCGCCCGGTACGCGACGACGCCCTTGAGGACGCAGCTACGACTTGACCGGCGCCTTCTTCTTGGCCTTACTGGCGGCGCCGCGCTCGGTCCGCGCACCGCGGTTGGCCAGCTGACCGCCCGCGTTCTCCAGATGGGCACGGACGAACCACTGGAACTTCTCCAGCTCTCCGGTGTGGCCGATGAACAGGTCCTGCGAGACCAGGTCGAGGTCCTCGAGTCGGCCGATGCCCTTGCGGTTGTCCTCGATCACGCCGGTGTAGACCAGGTCGAGCGCGCCCAGGTGCGCCTGCACGGTGTCACGGCCGACGGAGTAGTCGTCCCAGGTGCGGTCCTTGATGATCGCGCCGGGCGTGCCCTGCGGTGACTTGCCCAGCGCTGCAATGCGTTCGGCGACCTCGTCGGCGTATCCGCGCACGAGTTCGACCTGTGGGTCGATCATCTGGTGCACGCCGATGAAGTTCGGGCCGACGACGTTCCAGTGCACGTGCTTCAGTGTCAGGTGCAGGTCGTTGTAGGTGCTCAGCGCCTTCTGCAAGATGTCGGCAACCTCGCCGCCTTGCTTGTCCGACAGGCCGGGGATGGTGAATTCAGTCATCCGCGGTGTGTACCCGTGCGGCGGATCAGGTAACCCCGCTAGATCGCGCGCAGGTTCGGTATCGCCTGGCGCGCCCCGAACCGGGGATTGAGCGCGAGACCGCTGACCTCCAGCAGCCTTACCGCGCGGTGCCGGTGTGGCCGCAGTGGTTCGAGCAACTCCACCATCGCCGGATCGTCGATCGGATTGCCCAGCAGGGTCCAGCCGATCATCTTCGCCAGGTGGTAGTCGCCGACGGACAATGCGTCGGCATCGCCGAAGGCGCGCTGCGCGGCCTCGGCGGCGGTCCACTCCCCGACCCCCGGTACCGACATCAGTGCGACGCGTGCCTGCTCCGGCGATCGGGTGGCGAGTCGCTCCAGCGAGTCGGCGCGCTGTGCGCACGCCACTATCGTGCGGGCCCTGCCGGGATCGACGTTGGCACGATGGAACTCCCACGACGGGATGCGCCGCCACACGTCGCCCGATGGCGGCACTCGCATGTGCGCAGGCGCAGGTCCAGGCGACGGCGAGCCGAACGTGGTGATCAACGCACGCCATGCGCGACGGGCGTCCATACCGGACACGCGCTGCTCCAGCACCGCCGGGATGAGTGCCTCCAGCACTCGATCGGTGCGGCCCAGGCGAAGGTGCGGCACCCGCCGGTGCGCGGCCGCGATGGTCGGCTCATCGGGTGCGAACCCGGACGCGTCATCGTCCACACCGAGCTGGCTCGGCAGCGTGTCGACGAATTCCGTTGCGCCCGTTCCCCATGCCTCGCAGTCAACGGTATCGGACGCCGACTTCGTGATGCGCGCGGTGACCGGTCCGCTGCGCATCAGGCTGGTGCGCCATATCGCACCGTCGGAGGCGACGTGATAGCACGGGTCGCCGCGGCCGCGGCGCAGCGGCGACAGCGTTAGCCCAGGGCTAGCAGGTCCGCTGAAGGCGACGCTGACCGAGCAATGCACCGCACCAGGCTATGCGACTTCGATCTCCGCCTTGTCCGGATAGAACGCGACGTGCCCGGCGATCTCGCCCACCGCGGCGTAGGGCTTCGTGTAGGTCCAGATCGCGTCGTCGACGGTCTCGCCGCCCTCGGTGACAACGTGGTAGTAGCTCGCGTCACCCTTGAACGGGCAGTACGTCTCGGTGTCGCTGGCCTTGAGCCGTTCGCCGACGACGTCGCGCAAGGGGATGTAGTACACCGCGGGATAGGTGGACTCTTGCAAAGTAAGCGCGTCGTTGGTGTCGGCGACCAGTTCACCGTTGACGCGCACAGTGATGTGCCTACCGGTCGGTTCGACGGTGATCGGGTGGGAGGCGGTGGGCTCAAGTACGGGTCGGTCACTCATAGGTCAAGCAACACCGTCGCAACGGTCCCTGTTCCGGAATCCGCCGATACGATCACGCAATGACTGTCCAGGAGCCGGCCTGTGCGCAGGCAGAAGTAACCATCGACGCCGACCCGCAGGCGGTATACGCCCTCATCACCGATCTTTCGACATTGGCCGCATGCGCCGAGGAGGCCGCGGCGATGAAATGGGTGAGCGGCGACGCGGCCCGCCCCGGCGCCGTTTTCAGGGGGACAAACCGCAACGGAATCCGTAGGTGGACCACCAGGTGCACCGTCACTGATGCCGAGCCTGGCAGCACCTTCGCCTTCGATGTCGGCTATTTCGGGATCCCGGTGGCGCACTGGCGCTACGACATCGATGGCGTGGACGGAGGCTCTCGAGTGACCGAACGGATGTGGGACCGCCGACCGGGCTGGTTCGTAAAGCCGGGCGGCGTGGCCACGGGTGTGATGGACCGCCCAACGGTCAACACCGAGCACATCAAGCTGACGTTGCAGCGGCTGAAGGAACAGGCCGAAGGGCGCTAGTGCGACCGGCCCGCGATCTTGTCGGCGACGACGGCGATCGGCGACGTCGTCCCCGTCCCCCGAGCCTCATGCCAGTCGGCGGCCTTGTATGCCAGGTACATGCCGCGCACGCCGATCCAGCGAAGCGGTTCGGGCTCCCAGTTGCGTGACCGGTGGCCGACCCACGGCAACTCGATCAGCGGGCTCTGCTGGTCGAGCACCAGGTCCGCCAGCGTGCGGCCCGCGAGGTTGGTGGCGGTCACGCCATGGCCGACGTATCCGCCTGCCCACCCCAAACCGGTCGACTTGTCCAAGATGATGCTGGCCTCCCAGTCGCGCGGGACGGCGAGCACGCCGCACCAGCCGTGGGCGATCGGGACGTCGCGAACCTGCGGAAGGATCGAGTGCAACACCGCGGTCAGGAGCTTGATGGTGTGCTCGGGCACCCGGCCATCGACGTCGGTCCGGGACGCGTATCGGTATGGCACGCTGCGGCCGCCGATCGCGATCCGGTCGTCGGCGGTGCGCTGGGCGTAGAAGAAGCCGTGCGCGGTGTCGCCGACGGTCTCGCGGCCCTCCCAACCGATCGACCCCCAGACACTCGAGGGAATCGGGTCGGTGGCGATCATCGAGCTGTTCATCGGCAGCCAGCGCCGCCGCAGCCCTGGCATCCGCGCAGTGAAGCCCTCGGTGGCGCGCAGCACGATCGGCGCACTGACTGTGCCGAGGGACGTGATCGCGCGTCCCGACTCGATCGCCGTGACGGGCGAGTTCTCGTAGATGTCGACTCCGAGCCGCTCGACTACCTCGGCCAAACCGCGGGCCAGCCGGGCGGGTTGGATCCGCGCGCAGTGCGGTGTGTGATAGGCGGACACCACGCCGTCGAACTGAATCCGTTCGGCCGCTTCGGCTTTGGTCAACGGCGCGATGCCGTCGACCTTCCAGCTCAGTTCCTCGTCGATCTCGGCGGCCAGCCGCGACGCCTGCGCGGGGTTGCGGGCGATCTGCATGGCGCCGCCCTTGACGATGCCCTCGTCGATGCCCTCGGCCGCCGCGACGTCGATGACCTCGTCGACGGCCTCGTTGAGCGCCTGCTGCCAGGCCAGCACGCGGTCGCGGCCGTACAGTGCGGCCATCCGGTTGCGGTCACCCGGCACCAGCCCCGAAAGCCAGCCGCCGTTTCGCCCAGAGGCGCCGAAGCCCGCGAAGCGCGCCTCGAGTATCCCGATGCGCAGCGACGGGTCGGCCCGCTTCAGGTAGTACGCCGTCCACAGCCCGGTGTATCCGGCGCCGACGATGCACACGTCGGCGTCGCGGTTTCCCGGAAGGCGCGCACGCGGTGGTGGGTACTCGCTGAACCAGTTGGAGACGCGGCCGTTGACGGGACCTGCAGTGGGCACCGCCCGATTCTCGCAGGACGCCGTACTTGTCGGACCCCGGGGAAAGCTGGCCCCACCGACGACAGAGAGAGGCGCCATGTGCTGGCAATGCGACAACCCCGATCTCACGATCGAGGATTACTTCGATGAGGTCCGCGAGACGATTCGCACGCGCGGCTGGATGGTGCAGTACGTCGAAAGCGACCGGACCCCATTCGCTTACACGATCGGACTTCATGACTGGGGGTTTCCCGAACTGTCGATCACCGCCGTTTCCCCGCAGCGTGCCAACCGACTTCTGAACACCGTGGCCCGTGATGTCGTGACCGGCAAGACCTTGGTACCCGGCCAACAGATCAAGGTGCCTGCCGGACCACTCATTGAGATCGTCGAGATGAGCCACCCTGACGCGCACCTGAATTTCGCAGTCGCATTCGGCGGCCCCGAGATTCGGGCGCTTCAGCTCGTGTGGGCCGACGGTCGCGGGCGCTGGCCGTGGTCTGCCGCGTTCTGCGACGGTCGAAGAAAGCAACCGGTGCTCGGTGCGCGGGCTCAGAAGACATAGCGGTGGTATTGCGCCATGTAGCGCAGCACAGGCACGGGCCTGATTGCCTTCAGCGTCAGCCGGTAGTACCACGGCACATTGGCGAACGCCTCGTCGTCGATCGGCGACACCCAGGCCAGTCGCCGAACGCCGGGCACCGCCTCGGTGATGTCATCCGGCCCGTCGATGCCCCAGTGCAGCGTCGCTCCCGAACGCCGGACCACCGTGTTGGTCCATTGCGACTTGATGCCGAGCCGGTTGAACGCGTCGAACTGCAATTCCCCTGACGGAAAGTGGTCGACGATGCTGCGCAGCGCAACACCGTCTTCCTTGGTCAGGTACATGGTCAGGCCCTCACCGGTCGCCAACACCGGACGGTCACCCGGAATGTCTTGAGCCAGCCGGGTCTGTGACCGATGCCGCGACAAGGTGGTTGTGGTCGCGGGTCGGATAGAGCTGACGGCGAAGGTCGACGACATCGGGGTAGTCGACGTCATACCACTCGATACCGGGGCCAGGGTCCAGGCGGAAGAACCGGGCGTCCAGTCCACGGCCCAAATGGAGCACAACGGCACCGGGGTGCGCGGCCAGGAACTGGCAGGCCCATTTTGTCGAAATGCGCGCTGCGGGTGGTCACCGCAGGCGAGTTCGCGGCCGTGATCGACGTCTTCTTCCAGTCGTAGTCGATTCGGTCGACGATCTCCTTGGCGTAGCGGTCGCCGAGGATCGGCTTGTCCAGGTCTGCATCCGCCGCCTTGGCGTAGAACGTGGCCAGCATGGTCTGCGTTGCCCCGGACAGATCGACGTGCAGTTTCTCGGTCACGTCAGCCGAGGCTAGTCCTGGTCCAGTCGTGATGGGTATGCACTAAACACCCGTCGGCGTGGCGTTCAGCGAATACCGTTGACTAACACGAGGATCGATGCGGCACCCGACTGGCTAGCTCGCCTTGCTCTTGCGTTTGGCGTCGCGCAGGCCTACCCAGAACCGGGCGGCTTCGCGAATCGATTCTTCGACAGGCCGTGGCTCCCAACCCAATTCGCGGGTCGCCTTGCCGTGGTCCACCGGCGCTTCTGCGCGCATCAGCCGCAGCGACCCCAGTGAGAGCTGCTCGTCGGTGCCACGCAGTTTCGCCTTGGCACTGCCAGCGATGGCCAGTGCGTACGACATCGGCAGCGGGATTGACTTAGTCGGCGCGGGCACACCCGCCGCCTCGGCGGCGATCCTGACCACCTCTGCGTTGCTGATCATCTTCTCCGAGACCAGGTATCGCTCACCGACCCGCCCGCGTTCGGCCGCTAAGACCATCGCGCTGGCCGCGTCGGTGATGCCGACCGCCTCAAGTTCGATCTTGTTCATCACGAACGGCAGCTTGCCGAACGCGGCCCCTGCGATGATCGCGCCGTGTGGAGTGCGGCCCCAGTCGCCGCTTCCGTAGGTCGTCGACACCCCCATCGCGACGGCAGGCAGGCCGTGCTCCTTGGCGTACTGCAGCACGAGTTGCTCGGCCTGCACCCGCGAGCGGACATATGGGGTCAGGCCACGGTCGATGATCATGTCGTCCTCGGTGGCGACGTGTCCGCGCCGTCGACCGACGGTCACGTAGCTGCTGGTGAAGACGAACTTGCGCAGATCTGCATTTTTTGCGACTTCGAGCACGTTGCGGGTGCCGTCGACGTTCGTGCGGAACAGCGGCGCGGGATCGCGCAGCCAGCCACGGGTGTCGACCACGCAGTAGTACACGTCGTCGACGCCGCGCATCGCATCGCGCAGGGTGTCATCGTCCCAGATGTCGCCGACGAACCGCCTCACCACGAGGTCGTCGATGCCGATGGTGTTCGCGCCTTCGCGAACCATGACACGCACGTCATGGCCATCCCCGGCGAGTCGGCGCGCGACATGCGAGCCGAGGAATCCGTTGGCACCGATGACCAGTTTCGCGCTCACGTGCGCTCTCCGAACTGGCGCATCCACGCCTCCGCCTCGTCGGGAAGCATGCCCAGCTCCTGCGCCTTGCGGCACCACTTCATCGTCGCGGATACGAACCGCAGCGGGTTGTAGATGTCCTCCTGGCGGCACCACAGACCGTCGCCTGCGTAGGTGACGATCGAGATGTTGGTGGCGGTGATGATCGTCCCGTCACCGGGGTCGCGCATCGGGTTGTCCAGCTCGCAGATTATCCGGCCAGTCGACTCGTCGATCACCGACCACAGCGACGGAAACGACGTCATGTAGCTGCCGGGAAAGCTCTCCATGGTCTTCCAGATCCATGCGCGCACCTCGTCGCGCCCGTGCATGGTGCCCGCGGCGTGCTCGACATAGGTGATGTCGGATGCATACTGCTCAACCCAGGGATCCCAGTCGCGGGTCTGCGCGGCACGATCGACCGTCGCCTCGAATTTTTCAAAGGCCGCGGCCAGCTCGTCGCGGGTGAAGGTCTTGCTCGTCACACCCAGAACTAGAACACGTTCTACCTCCGTTTGTCGAGGTTCGGTTCTATCGTCAGACGGTGTGAGGGCCCTCTTCGGGCTGGTCCTGGTCATCACCGTGATGGCAGCGGCCACGACCACGACATCATGCTTTACGCGCCACAAGTCGTCGCCGCCAGGATCGTCGCGGTCGTCGACAAAGTGGGTAGGCGGTGACGGATGTGTGACCTAGCGTGACGCGAGGAACTAACCCAACTCCGATTGAGGTTGTATCGCTAGCCAACTTAGGAGGTTCTGTGGCGAAGGAATACAACAAGAATCCGGCCGCGGTCGGTGCGCTATCACCCGAGCAGTACCAGGTGACGCAGAAGAACGGCACCGAGCGGCCGTTCACCGGCGAGTACTGGGACAACCACGAGCCGGGCATCTACGTCGACGTGGTGTCGGGCGAGCCGCTGTTCGCCTCCGTCGACAAGTTCGACAGCGGCACCGGCTGGCCGAGCTTCACTCGGCCAATTCGAGAGCCCAACGGCTCCGACAATGTGGTTGAGAAGCGCGACCGCTCCCTTTTCATGGTGCGCACCGAGGTGCGGTCGGCGCATGGCGACAGCCACCTCGGACACGTCTTCAACGACGGTCCGCGCGCCGAGGGTGGGTTGCGCTACTGCATCAACTCGGCTTCGCTGAGGTTCATCCATTTCGACGATCTCGAGGCCGAGGGGTACGGCGACTACAAGAAGCTGTTTACAAAGGAGAACGCGTGAGCGAGTACAAGAAGGCGATCCTGGCCGGCGGTTGCTTCTGGGGCATGCAGGATCTGATCCGCAAGCAGCCCGGCGTGGTCTCGACGCGCGTCGGCTACACGGGCGGGGAGAATGCGAACGCCACCTATCGCAATCACCCCGGCCACGCCGAGGCCATCGAGATCGTCTACGACCCGTCGCAGACGGACTTCCGTAATCTGCTGGAGTTCTTCTTCCAGATCCACGATCCGACCACGAAGAACCGGCAGGGCAACGACGTCGGCACCAGTTACCGGTCGGCGATCTTCTACGTCGACGATGACCAGAAGCGCGTCGCGCTGGACACCATCGCCGACGTCAACGCGTCAGGACTGTGGCCGGGCAGGGCGGTCACCGAGCTGACGCCTGCGAGCGACTTCTGGGAAGCCGAGCCGGAGCACCAGGACTATCTCGAGCGCTACCCGAGCGGGTACACCTGCCACTTCCCGCGACCGGGCTGGAAGCTGCCGAAGCGCGCCGAAGTTTAGGCAGCCGCATTGCGGCGGCGCACAGTGATGAGTCCGCCGTTCTTGGGCGTGAAGGCGATGCCCCGGAAGTGGATCTTCTCGTCCGGGGCGTCGTCCGTCTCAATCACGAAGTGCCGCAACACTGTCCGCAGCACGACATCCAGTTCGACGTTGGCGAACGCGGCGCCGATGCAGCGGCGGGTTCCGCCACCGAACGGCACCCACGCTGTCGGCGCCCTGGTGCCGACGAATCGGTAGGGGTCGAAGCGTTCGGGATTGGGGAACATGTCGGCATTGGCGTGCACGTTGGCGATCGCGATCATCACGGTGTAGCCGTGCGGAATCCGCCATTCACCGAGATCGAAGTACGGCGCTTGGACATGTCGCCCGGCAAAGTCGATCACGGTCCGATGCCGTTGCAGCTCTTGGATGGTGGCCTGGCGGAGTTCGTTGCCATCCTCGTCGTTCTCCTCGACAAGCTTGGCGAGAATGTCGGGATGGCGGCGCAGCCGTTCGAAGGCCCATCCCAGCGTCGACGCGGTGGTCTCATGTCCCGCGCCCAGCAGGGTCAACAACTCGTCAGAAACATCCTGAGGCGACATCGGGGTGCCATCCTCGTAGCGGCTGCGCAGCAGGAGCGCCAGAATGTCGGTGCGCTCGTCGAGGCGCGGGTCCGCTTTGGCCTTGTCGATGAGCGCGAAAACGGTGCGGTCGAAGTTGCGGCGGAATTCCGCAAGCCTGCCCCACGGGCTGTAGGGCCCCGTGCTGAACGGCGGCTCCGGAAGGGTGGCCATCCGCGACCCCAGCTTGGCCCACGGCGGAATGATTGTGCGCAGGAAGTCGAGTTCCGCGCCGTCGGCCCCGAACACGGTGCGCAGGATGACATTCAGCGTGAGCCTGTTCATCGGTTCCAGCGTCGGAAATTCGGCGCCCTCAGGCCAATTCGCTGTCTCTCGCAGCGTCTCCTCCTCGATGACCCTCTCGTAGTTCTTGATGCTCTGGCCGTGAAACGGCGGGGCGAGCAGCTTGCGGCGCGCGCGGTGTTCCTTGCCGTCCAGCGCAAACACCGAGCCTGGTCCGAAGATCCTGCTGAGGTTGGGCTGCACGTTCAAAAGATCGTCGGTGCTCGCGAGGAAGACCTGCCGCGCCAGCGCCGGGTCCGAGACGACAACGCTGCGGCCAAAGAATGGAACGTTGATGGCGAAGACGGGGCCGTATCGCTTCTGCGCATTCCGCTGGAACCACCGCCGGAACCCGGAGAGCAGAACGCCCTGGACGGGCTTCGGCAGCGGCACCACCGGTGGCATCTTCGCGGGAGTCGTCGGGGCCTTCGCGTCGACGCTCACTGCCGTTTCGGTCATCGTGTCTCACTCCCAGCCCAGTTCCTTGGTACTACGATGTACCGTAGGTGTGTGTAGTACGGTACCGCTTGGTACCAGACATGCGCAAGGGGTGTTGAGGAGGCGAAATGACGACAGCGCTGGACAGGGCTGCAACCGTCGATGACGCCTTTCGCGACCGATTGCTCGATGGGCTGGCCGCATCGATTGGTGAACGCGGGTATCGCGACACCACCGTCGCCGACATCGTCCGGCATGCGCGAACCTCGAAGCGCACCTTCTACGAGCAGTTCGCCAGCAAGGAAGCGTGCCTGATCGAGGTGCTCCGCAGGAACAACGAGAACTTGATCGCCAATATCCGGGCGGCCACCGATCCCGAGGCCGACTGGCAGGAGCAGATCGGCCAGGCGGCACGTGCGTACGTCGACCACATCGCGTCGCGGCCCGCGGTCACGCTGAGCTGGATCCGGGAGGCGCCCGCGCTCGGGGCGAAGGCCCTGCCGCTGAATCGGTTGGCGATGGAGCACCTCACCGACATGCTGGTGGATCTCAGCGACAGCCCGGGGTTCCGGCGCGCCAACCTGGCGCCGGTCTCGCGGCCGCTGGCCCTGATCCTGCTCGGCGGGTTACGAGAGCTGACGGCGCTGTTCGTCGAGGACGGACGCGACTTGCAAGGCATCGTCGAGCCTGCAATCACCGCATCGACCGCGATGCTCGGCAGGCCAAGCTAGCCCAGGATCAGCCGCGCCGACTTCTCAAGCCGCGCAGCGATATCCGCATACGACGCGTAACCCATTCCCGCGCGCACCAACGCGCCCGAGTACAACATCTCCAGCGAATCGATGACATCGGGATCGATGTCCGGCCCGAGCGCGGCGGCCAACCGGTCCCGAATATCGCGGCCGATGCGCTGCCGCAGCACCTCGACATCGGGTTCCTTGCCGAGCAGCGCGTTGGTGACCGCACCCGCGAACTCCGGCTCGTCGGCGACCAACAGCGCAATGTGGCGCAATACATCGCAGACGCGGGTGGCGGGCTCGTCTGACTCGTGTTCCGCGGGCGGTGAGGCGGCCAACCGACGCCAGAAGACCTCTGCGACGAGGTGCTCCTTGGACGAGAAGTATGTGTAGGCGGTGGCAGCCCCGACGCCGGCCTCGGCGGCCACCCGCCGCACGGTCAGGCCGGCAAATCCCTCACGACAGAGAAGCTCGACCGCGGCCCTGCCCAGGCGGTCGACGGTGTCGGCCTGTTTGGCGGTCAGACGGCGCCGAGTCGACTCCAGAGCCGGATCGGACACATGTCCGGACGCTACTACAACTGCGATACACCAGCAACGGTAGGTTGGACCCCGATGAGCCGCACAGACGAACTTTTCGCCCTCGCTGAACAGGTCACGGGCTTCATGCCCGCCGAAGAGGGGCGCGCACTCTACGACGCCGCCGTCAAGTATCTCGGCGACGGCGCTGGCGTCGAAATCGGTACGTACTGCGGGAAATCCACCGTGCTGCTTGGCGCCGCGGCCCAACAGACCGGTGGCGTGGTCTACACCGTCGATCACCATCACGGCTCCGAGGAACACCAGCCGGGCTGGGAATACCACGACACGTCGATGGTCGACCCGGTCACCGGACTATTCGACACGCTGCCGACAATGCGGCACACCCTCGACGCCGCAGGACTTGACGATCACGTCGTCGCGGTTGTCGGGAAGTCACCGATCGTGGCCCGGGGTTGGCGAACGCCGTTGCGGCTGTTGTTCATTGACGGTGGCCACACCGAAGAGGCGGCGGAACGGGACTTCGACGGCTGGGCGAAGTGGGTCGACGTCGGCGGCGGGCTGATCATCCACGACGTGTTTCCCAACCCGGATGACGGCGGCCAGGCCCCGTTTCACATCTATCAGCGCGCACTGGGCACCGGCGACTTCCGTGAGGTGGCGGCCATCGGGTCGATGCGGGTGCTGGAGCGGATCTCAGGAGCCGTTGGCGAGTCGTTCGTAGATTGATCCGACGACCGTGCTGTCAGTCCGGTTCGGCCATCGCCGCGGCGAGTTCGGAGCGTGACCCGATGCCGAGCTTCTGATAGATGTGCCGCAGGTGGTATTCGACCGTCTTAGGGCTGAGGAACAGTTCAGCCGCAGCCTCTTTGGTCGTTCGGCCCGACGCGAGCAGTCGTGCGATGCGTGCCTCCTGTGCGGTGAGGACTGCCAGGTAGCCTTGGCGCCGCGCTGGGTGCGCTCGCCTGTCGCATCAAGTTCACGGGCGGCGGCGTCAGCCCATGGCTGGGCACCCAATCGGTCAAATGCGCTGAGCGCCAGCCGAAGCTGCGGCCGTGCGGCGGCGCGGGCGCGGTGACGGCGAGGCGCGGCGCCGAACGCGAGTCGAGTACGCGCCTCCTCATACACGTCGAGACTATGTCCGTGAAATTCGAGCGCTTGGTCGAACAACGCGGCTTGCTCAGCGGAGTCCGGGCACGTCAATGCGCTGGACGAGATCCTGGTCGCGAACTTCATGCTGTTCTCCGAGATAGTCGAGGCGCAGGCGCCGGATCTCGGAATCGCCGACGAGGCATGGGAAGTCGACTACTTCCTGCATGAGAACCCCGAGCTGAAACGCTTCCCCCTCGCGTGGCTCACGGATTTCGTCGGCTGGCTGCCGATGCCCGACGGAGGACCGGCGGAACAAGCGCTCACCGCCGATTACAACGCCGAGATGATCGCACAGCGCGACCGGTACCCCCGGCTACGCGACCGATCCGTTTTCATCGGAAACCCCGACGACGTGGTCACCGATGTGTTCGGCCCAGGACTGCCCGCTATCCGGGAATGGGCGCGCGCAATTTCGATTTCTCCAGATACGTCATCGGCACGCCCCCGCCGTCCCCGGAGCAGCAGGAGGCGCTACGGCGGCGATTCGGCGTCGGGCCCGATCAACGCCTGTGCGTCGTAACGGTCGGCGGGACGGCGGTCGGCGAACCTCTGCTGCGTAAAGTGCTCGAGGCGGTGCCTGCCGCTCGACGCCATTCACCCGAGTTGGAGTTCGTTGTGGTGGCCGGTCCTCGGATCGACCCGAAGTCGCTGCCGCGCACCGACGGCGTCCGAATGCTCGGCTTCGCGCCCGACTTGGCCGACCTGTTGGCGGCCGCCGACTTCGCTGTCGTCCAGGGCGGCCTGAGCACGTGCATGGAGTTGACCGCCGCGGGCACCCCGTTCATCTATGTGCCTCTCGAGCATCACTTCGAGCAGAACATCCATGTGCCACACCGACTTGCTCGGTACGGCGCCGGCCGCAAGCTGCGGTACCAAGACGTCATCGACCCCGACCGGTTGGCTGCGGCCATCGTCGAGGAATCCGCGGCCCAACAACCCGGCAGACAAGTCGAAACCGACGGGGCGGCCAGGGCCGCAGAACTGCTTGCCGAACTTCTGTGAGAAGCGGCGACTACCTATCGCTGGCAGCGCAGGCGCAGTCGTACTCGCCCTCCAGGCCGCGGGGCAGGTCCGCGCTGCGGAAAATGCCGCTGGCCGCGGTGGTGGACGACAGCGCGTCGGCGGCCAGGATCATCGCCGCACCCGTCCACGTGGTGCGCTCTTCTGGCCACCGCTTGCCGTCGGCGAACACCAGGCCGGTCCAGTAGGAGCCGTCCTCCTCACGGAGGTGGTGCATGGTTGCAAACTGCTCGTGCGCCCGGATCGTGTCGCCGATCGCGTCCAATGCCATTACCAGCTCACATGTTTCGGCACCGGTGACCCATGGCCGGTCGTCGACGCAGCGGATGCCAAGGCCCGCGACGACGAAATCGTCCCACCGCTCGTCGATGCGTGACCGCGCGACGCCGCCACGCAGCGCGCCACCGAGGACCGGGTAGTACCACTCCATCGACCAGCGGTCCTTGGTTACGAATGCCTCGGGGTGACGCGCGATCGTATGCCCCAGCTGGCCCACGGCGACCTCCCACTCCGGTTGCGGATCGTTGACATAATCGGCTAACGCCAAGGCACACCGGATGCTGTGGTAGATGCTGGAGTTTCCAGTCAGCAGGGCTTCGGGTTCCGGGCCGGATGGGCTTCTGGCCCAAGAGATTTCACCACTTCGGGATTGTAGGTCCACCACGAAGTCGATCGCCTTGGTGACGACGGGCCACATGGATTCGGCGAAACGGCCATCGCCGGTGACCAGAACGTGGTGCCAGACACCGGTGGCTATGTAGGCGCAAAAGTTGCTGTCGCTGTTGGCGTCTTCGATGACGCCGTTGCGCATCTGGATAGGCCACGACCCGTCGGCCCGCTGAGCAGTGCGACACCAGTCGAACGCGCCACGCGCCGGGTCCAGCATGCCTGCGGCGGTCAGCGCCATCGCGTTCTCGATGTGGTCCCACGGGTCGGTGTGGCCACCATCGAACCACGGGATGGCGCCTGAAGATTCCTGTGCTGCGGCGATCGACTGCGCGGTCTGGCGGCATTGTGCGGGGGTCAAAACTCCGCGCACTGCGGGCACGTCATAGAGCGGCAACCGGCACCTCCGGCTTCCTGAAATACAGGGCCACGCTCTTGCCGATGAGTGGATTCATCAGAGACTCTACGGTGCGGGTGAGCCGTGGCCTGCTCATCATGTCCCACACAAGCAGCTTGTGGTAGGCGGCGACGGCGGGATGATCGTTCTTCGACATTCCCACAGCACATTTCAGCCACCAGAACGGCGAGTGCAGTGCATGCGCGTGATGCGTGTGGGTGAGCCGAAGCCCGTGAGCGAGCACCTTGTCACGCAGCGCATCGGCACGATAGATCCGGATGTGCCCGCCCTCGTTGGCGTGGTACTCGTCAGACAGCGCCCAGCACACCCGCTCGGGCAGCCAGCGGGGAACCGTGATCGCCAGCGCACCGCCGGGTTTCAGCACCCGAACCAACTCGGCGATGGCCCGGTCGTCCTCGGGGACGTGTTCGAGGATCTCGGAAGCGATGACGCAATCGAAAGTGCCGTCGGCGTACGGCAACTCGAGCGCATCGCCCTTGACAGCCTCGGCCCGCGCCGATTCGGGCGCCTCGCCCTTGTCGGCCATCGCCTGCAGGATCTCGTCGACGTCGTTGAGATCGGCGGCGTTCTGGTCGAACGCGACGACGTCCGCGCCGCGGCGGTAGGCCTCGAAGCTGTGCCTTCCTGCGCCACAGCCCACGTCGATCACCTTCGTGCCTGCGCCGATGGCGAGCCGGTCGAAATCGACGGTCAGCATGCCGCGACTCGCTGACAAGCCTGTTCGTAGACCGCGACTGTCTGCGCCGCAACGGATTCCCAGCTGAACACGTCAAGCGCACGCTGTCGGCCGTTGGCGCCAAGGCGCTTCAGCTCCAGTGGCGAGTCGAGGAGTTCGCCGAGCACCGCGGTCAGCTCCTCAACGTCGGCGGGCCGAACCAGCCGGGCGCACTCACCGTCGGCGCCGACCACCTCGGGCAGCGCGCCTGCGCGACTTGCGACAATCGGCGTACCGCTGGCCATTGCCTCGACGGCGGGCAGCGAGAAACCTTCGTATAGTGAAGGAATGCAAGCGATTTCGGCCGAAGCGAACAAGTCGGCCAGCTCGGAGTCGGAGATCCCGTTCGAGCTGTGCACGATGTCGGAGATGCCGAGCTCGGCGATGAGCTTCTCGGTCGGTCCGTTGGGCTCGAGTTTGGCGACCAGCTGCAGCTCGAGGTCCCGCTCGACACGAAGGCGTGCAACGGCATGCAGCAGATGACTGACACCCTTGAGCGGTACGTCGGCGCTGGCGATCGCGATGATCCGATTGCGGACTCGGTGCTCAGCGGGCTTGAACAGTTCGGTGTCCACCCCCAGCGGCACGACGTGGAGTTGGTCGGACGACACCGCGAAGTCCTCTTTGATGTCGGCCGCCGACGTCGATGAGACGGTGAGCAGTTCAGGGATCTTCTGGGCGACCTTCTGCTGCATCGCCGCGAACCCGTACCACCGGCGAACCAGTGGCTTGCGCCACCACGGCGCGGCCGCCACGTCGAGGGTCCGGTCTCTAGTGATCGGGTGGTGCACGGTCGCCACCACCGGAAGGCCAAGCCCGGCGATCGTCAACAGCCCCGTGCCGAGGCACTGGTTGTCATGGATGACGTCGAAGTCGCCGCGCCGGTCGGCAAGGAGTCGGGCGGTGCGCAGGCTGAACGTCTTGGGCTCGGGGAAGCCGGCAGTCCAGGTCGTCAACAGCTCGAGCAGATCGATCCGCGTCTTGATCTCGCTCGGCCAGGGGATGCGGAACGGGTCGGGCTCCCGGTACAGATCGAGGCTGGGCACCCTGGTCAGCCGCACCCGCGGGTCGAGCACTTCGGGGTAGGGCTGTCCGGAGAACACCTCGACGTCGTGGCCGAGTTCGACGAGCCCGCGCGACAGGTGGCGGACGTAGACCCCCTGCCCACCGCAGTGGGTCTTGCTCCGATAGGACAACAACGCGATGCGCATGGTCAGCTCACGAGACTGCGCAGTAGTCGGAACGTCCGGGGGCGGTGAGCTGGACAAATGGTGTCACGCAAAAACTCCGAACCCTCTGGACATGTGTCCAGACTATAGTTTGACGTGCTAGCGGACGCAACGCGGTCACCTTTCCCTGACTATCACAGTCGGTGCCGGGCGTCCCATTCGGGCCTTTCGATTTCAAAGGGAGCAAGCGGGGTATTCGCCATGCCATGACAAGACACATCGAAGCCCGTTTCGAGGTCGTCAGCTGGGACGAGACACCGTTCCAGGGCGGCGATGACGCGACGAAACCCACCGAGGCGCTGGTATCGAAACGCTATCAGGGCGACATCGAGGGCGACTCCACCACGAAGTGGCTAATGGCCTACGCGCCCGACAAGAGTGCCCAGTTTGTCGGCATCGAGCACATCACAGGGACGATCGGCGGCAAGCAGGGGAGCATCGTGCTGCTTCACGAGGGCGGGTACCGCAACGGCGTCGCCTCCGGACGACTGAGTGTCGCGTCCGGCACGAAAGAGCTGGCGAATGTGGCTGGCTCCGGAAAGTTTCTGGCCGATCCAGCCGGTTCGTTGACGCTCGATCTCGAAGGAGCCTGATAGCGCTACTGCGGAGGGAAGCCGCCGGTGGCGACGGGACCCCACCGTCGCGGAGTGACGCGGATCAGGCACTTGCCCTGGTCGGCCATCGCCTGCCGGTACTCCGCCCAATCGGGGTGCTCGCCTGCGATGGACCGGTAGTAGTCGACCAGCGGCTCCACGGCGTCGGGCAGGTCGATCACCTCCGCGTCGCCGTCGACCTGCACGTAGGCGTCGTTGAATTCGTCCGAGAGCACCATGACGCTGGCGCGCGGCGTTCGGCGGATATTGGCCGATTTGGCGCGCTGTGGATAGCTGGCGATAACGATGCGGCCTGCGTCGTCGACCCCAGCCGATACCGGGGAGCTCTGCAGCGAGCCGTCCGCTCGAAAAGTGTTGAGCACCATGCGATGTCGCGGCCGGATGAACTCCAGGAGGTCGGACAGGCTCACCGCGTCGGCGGTCGCGTACTTTCTGGCCATCCGACAACACTAGCGACGCAGCGATGACGGAAGCGTTCGAGAAGCTGGTCTCGTTGCTCGACTATCCGATGTTCATCGTCACCACCCGCGTGGACGATGAGACGGCCGGCTGTCTGGTCGGATTCACCAGTCAGGTGAGCATCCGACCGCCCCGGTTCATGGTCGGACTGTCGAAACGGAACCACACATTCTCGGTGGCCGTGGGCGCCACCCATCTGGCGGTCCACCTTGTTGAGCGTCGACACGGCGACCTCGCCCGGTTGTTCGGCGGCGAGACCGGCGACGAGACCGACAAGTTCACGCGCTGCGCCTGGCACTCGGGCCCACACGGACAGCCGGTTCTCGACGACGCGGCAGGGTGGTTCGTCGGCGAGGTGCTAAGCCGCTACGACCTAGGAGATCACGTCGGCTTCCTGCTCGAACCCGTCGACGGCAGTGCGCCGGACAGGTTCGAGCAGCTCGTCACGTTCTCGGAAGTCCGGGACCTCGATCCGGGCCACGACGCGTAGCCCGATTGAGCGACAACTTTCGTCACGTGTCGGTACGTGTCGATATGATTCGAACATGAGTTCGAGTAGAGATAAGGTCATCGCGGCGCTCGATACCGCAGAAGCCGGCTACCGGGAGCTTGCCGCGTTGCCGCTGGAAGCGCTGACCCGCCCCGAGAAGCAGTCGCTCCTCAATCGGCTTGAGGAGCTCGACAAGAAAATGACGGCCCTGGACCGCAGATTGATCGGGCAGCTGGTCACCGAAGGCGACCCGGCCCTGTTCGGCGGGGCGGCGTGGGCAGATGTGCTGTCCAGACGGCTGCGGATCTCGCGCGGCGAAGCGCAGAGACGAATAACCGAGGCGCGTAGCGCCTAGTCAGTCTTCCGCGTGAGCATCCATGCCGGGATCCACTGGGTCACGGACTTGCGCCGCACTCCGTACGCGATCTCGTAGGTGACGAGGCCCCCCAGTTGCCCTGCTCGCAGATGCCCCAGCAGGTGAGCCGACCGGCGAGGACCGAATGCATCTGCAGTCCTGCCGGCGATGCGGCTCTCGCGGCAACAGCGCGGCTAGGTCGACGAGCACGGTAACCGGCGGGTCGACGCGGCGGAAGGCCTGTTGCACGGGCTGGCCGTTGTAGCCGATCGCCTTCAGCTCACCCACTGTTCGATCATACGTTCGGATCGATTGCCCGCTAGCGACTCGTTGGGCTTTAGGGAGATTGTCGGTCCATAGCGGACGATGAAGGGAAGGCGAGTACTCAACGCCTTCCACTTCCAACCTATAGCGCACCGGGGGGCTTGCGGCAAGACCCCGGTCGTGCCGCACAATCGCTGGCCAAGGCCAGAAGGTGCGGAAACGGGGGTACATGTCGACTCAGGGATACGACGAGGAACTGCGGTCCGAGCGGAGCTACGTCTCCGGGCTCTACGCGCGACTCGACGCCGAACGCGCGCGTGTGAAGGGTAGGTACCGCGCGGCGCTGCGGGGCCCCATCGACGTCCAGGATGGCGGGACACTCGTGGCTCGAGATGCCGCGGTGCGTGCGCTGGGCAAAACGATGAGGCGCCTGGACGTGGCAGATGACGGACTGTGCTTCGGACGGCTGGACGCCGTATCGGGTGAACACCTGTATATCGGCCGGATCGGCCTCTCCGACGAGGAGGACGACTACAAGACGCTGTTGCTCGATTGGCGGGCACCGGCGTCGCGCGCTTTCTACATCGCCACCGCCGCAAGCCCGGAGAACATGCGCCGGCGCCGCCAGTTCCACACCCTCGGACGTCAAGTGGTCGATTTCACCGACGAAGTCCTCGGTCGCCCTGGTGTTGGCGAACGGGGGGACGACGCTCTGCTCGCGGCGGTCAACGCGCCGCGTGGTGACGGAATGCGCGACATCGTTGCGACGATCCAGGCCGAACAGGATGAGATCATCCGGCTCGATCACCCAGGGGTGCTGGTGATCGAGGGTGGCCCCGGTACCGGGAAGACCGTGGTCGCATTGCACCGCGTCGCATACCTGCTCTACACCCAGCGGGAGCGCATGGAACGCCATGGCGTGCTTGTGGTCGGGCCAAACCCCGCATTCCTGAACCACATTGGCCGCGTTCTGCCGTCGCTGGGCGAGTCCAACGTGGTGTTCATGACGACCGGCGACCTCGTGCCGGGAATGCGCGTCACCGCCGAGGACACCCCCGAGACCGCGCGGCTCAAGGGCTCGGTGAGAATGCTGGCCGTGCTCGCGGCGGCGGTCGCCGATCACCAGCGACTGCCCGAACATCCGCTGACGATCGAACTTGCGGACGTCACCGTGCGGATCGACGCCGAGACGACGGAGTGGGCCATCCAGGAGGCGCGCGCCAGTGGGCAGCCGCACAATGAAGCCCGCGCGGTGTTCCGCGAGATCGTCACCTACGTGCTCACCGAACGGGCAATAGCGCGCATCGGCCACGGTTGGCTGACCCGGGAGAACCGCAAAGCATGGGAGCAGTTGCGGGCGGACCTGATCACTGAGCTCGCGGACAACAACAAGTTCACCGCTGCGCTGGACGAACTCTGGCCGATTCTGACGCCGGAAACTGTACTGGCACAGCTGTACACGTCGCAGGAACGATTGCGCGCGGCGGGCGCCGACCCGACGTTTTGGCGCGCCGACGGTGATGCCTGGACCGTGTCGGACGTGCCATTGCTTGACGAACTGGTCGACCTGCTGGGCCGCGACAAGGCCGCCGAGAAGACCGCCGAGCGCGAACGCAAGGCCGAGGCCGAGTACGCCGCCGCCGTGCTGGACAACATGATCAGCCGCGAGGACCTGATGGACGACGAGGATCACCTGCTCGCCCAGGACTTGCTGTACGCGGAGGATCTCGCCGAGCGATTCGAAGAGCGCGACCACCGGGATCTCGCCGAACGCGCTGCCGCGGACCGGGACTGGACCTTCCGGCACGTCGTGGTCGACGAGGCCCAAGAACTTTCCGAAATGGACTGGCGGGTGTTGATGCGGAGATGCCCGAGCCGATCCTTCACGGTGGTGGGCGATCTCGCCCAGCGCCGCTCGGCGGCCGGAGCGACGTCGTGGGGCACGATGATGGAGCCGTATGTGCCTGGCCGTTGGGTCTATCGGTCGCTGTCGGTGAACTACCGCACCCCAGCGGAGATCATGACCGTCGCCGCCGCGCTGCTCGCCGAGTTCGCGCCAGGAGTCCAGCCACCCGAGTCGGTCCGTGCGTGCGGCGTCCGGCCATGGTCCAGGCGGGTCACCGAGGACGAACTGCCCTCTGCCATCGAGGAATTCGTCCGAGACGAAACCGAACGCGTTGGTACCAGCGTCGTGATCGGGCCACCGGGTGTGCCGGGCGCGGTGCTTGCATCGGAGACGAAGGGCCTCGAGTTCGACGCCGTCCTGGTGGTGGAACCGGAACGGATCATCGCCGGTGGCCCACGCGGCGCGGCCGAGCTCTACGTCGCCCTCACCCGCGCCACCCAGCGCCTCGGCGTCCTGCACTACGGCCCATTGCCACAGGCCCTGAACGGCCTCGCCGTTCTACCCTGAGGTGGCCATGTACATACCCCGACATTTCGCCCTATCCGAGAAGGACACCGAGGCCGCGCTGACCCACGCCGACTTCGCGCAACTGGTAACCCACGGCTCGTCGGGGTTCTTTGATCACGCCGCTTCCCCTTATCTACGACGGGCACTCGCTCGTCGGTCACGTGTCACGGGCCAACCCACATTGGCATGCCGACGGCCGTGAGTCGGTGGCCATCTTCTCCGGCCCGCAGGCCTACATCTCGCCAAGCTTCTACGCGAGCAAGGCGGAAACAGGCAAGGTGGTGCCGACCTGGAACTACGAGGTGCTCAATGTGTACGGCAGGCTTGTCATACACGACGATGCGGATTGGGTGCTCAACCTCGTCACGATGCTGACGAATCGACACGAGCAGCGCCGCACCCAGCCGTGGCAGGTCACCGACGCACCCGAAAGCTACACACACGCGCAGCTACGCGGGATCGTCGGCGTCGAGCGTGTCATCTCGAAAGTCGAAGGCAAAGCGAAGATGTCGCAGAACCAACCCGAACGCAACCGGACGGGAGTGGTCGCAGGCCTCAAAGTATCCGACGAACCGCACGATCAGCTCGTCGCCGACCGAGTCGACGCTTTCGGACGCACAAACGCGAACGGCCGCGGATACCCCAACCCGCTCAGCCGGGACCGCCGCACCGTGGCGACCTGCACCGAACGCACCTCGCCCGACGACGGTTCGTAACACTGCCACTGGAGGCAGTCGACGTCGACGATCAGCACCCAATGCCGTGGGATGAACCGTCCGATCAACATCGCGACCGGCCAGTCCCCTTGCACCGCGCGCCGAACATCAGACAGTGCGTCCCGCCGACCGCGGAACAGCCTCCACCGGTAGCGCACGCCCGACGACGACGTGCGTGCGGTGAGCGCGCGCGCCATCCCGGTCGGCGTGGTGCCCAGCCTGCGCGGCCAGATCCGGTTCACTTCGGCGTGTCCCCGCGCCTGTTCGTCGGCGAACCATGCCGGATCGGCCAGTTCGCCCTGCCTGCCCGGATCCAGCAGTGCACCCGCCACCACCGCGACGGTCGGTCCGCACGTGACGCCGTCGCGCTGCCGAAGATGAAGGGCGGCAAGTTTCATCGACCATCACGCTAGGCGCATAGGCTGCACAACATGCGGCTATCGATTCGAAACCAGCTGACCGGGGTCATCACCGAAGTCAACCTCGGCGCCGTGATGGCGACCGTGAAGGTCCGCCTCGACGGCAGCGATCAGGTCATCACGTCGTCGATCACCAAGGACGCCGCCGAGGATCTCGGGTTGCAGCCCGGCATGCCCGCGACGGTATTCGTCAAGTCCACCGAGGTCGCCATCGGCGTCGATTAGCAGACAACGCTTCGCCAGCGGCCTCGCCGGGTACTCGACCCGCGATGAGCTTTGATATCACCCCCAACGCGGCGCAACAAGACTTGGCCCGACGCACACATGAATTCGCCGAACAGGTAGTTCGTCCGGTCGCGTCCGAGTACGACCAACGCCAGGAGTTTCCGTGGCCGATACTGGAGGAAGCGGCTGCTCGAGGTTTTTATAGCCCGCTGTTCTACCGCGATCTGATCGGTGATCCGACCGGACTGTCGCTGCCGATGTTCATGGAGGAGTTGTTCTGGGGTTGTGCAGGCATCGGCCTTGCGATAGTGATGCCCGCACTCGCGCTCTCGGCAATCGGCCAGGCGGCCTCGCCCGAACAGATGCTGCAGTGGGCGCCCGAATGTTTCGGCACGCCGGGCGACCTCAAGCTGGCCGCGTTGGCGATCTCCGAGCCTGAGGGCGGCAGCGATGTGCGCAACCTTCGCACCCGGGCAGACCGCGACGGGGATGACTGGATCATCGACGGCCACAAGATGTGGATCGGCAACGGCGGCATCGCCAGCGTCCACGTCGTCAACGCCGTCGTCGACCAGGAGCTCGGCCACAAGGGCAGGCACTGTTCATCGTGCCCGGCGGTACCGCTGGCTCGACCTTGTCCGCAAGCTGGACAAGCTCGGCTGCCGGGCGTCGCACACCGCCGAGCTGAAGTTCAACGGGGTCCGCGTTCCCGCCGAGAACCTGCTCGGCGGCCAGGACAAGCTCGAGCACAAGCTGGCCAAGGCCCGCGAAGCGATCGAGGGCGGCAGGCACTCCGGCTCAGCCACGATGGGCACCTTCGAACAGACCCGGCCGATGGTCGCCGCGCAGGCCCTCGGAATCGCCAGGGCTGCACTGGAATACGCCACCGAGTACGCCAACCGGCGCGAGGCGTTCGGCGCACCGATCATCGACAACCAGGGCATCGCGTTCCCACTCGCCGACCTGGCCACCGCAGATCGACGGCGCCCGACTGCTCACCTGGCGTGCCTCCTGGATGGCGGCGACCGGAGTGCCGTTCGAACGCGGCGAGGGGTCGATGTGCCAAGCTGATGGCCAGCGAAGACGCCGTCGAAACCACCGAACGCGCGATCCAGACGATGGGCGGCTGGGGCTACATCACCGACCACCCCGTCGAGAAGTGGTATCGAGATGCCAAGCTGTACACCATCTTCGAGGGCACCAGCGAGATACAGCGCGTCGTCATCTCCAATGCACTCGGTGCCGCCGACGGCAAGCCACCGATGCACTTCGACCTCGAGCCGACCGGTGGACCACTCAACAAGATGTTCGGCCGCGGCACCCCGGCTGCGCGACGCAGGGCCGCCGATGCCGCGCTTTCGGCCAAGGATTACGTCCCGGACCCGATAATGCGGTTGGCGATGAACGTGTTGCGTCCACCCCGCAAGTGAAAGGGGAACGCGATGGGCGTCAGGATGATGGATCTGCTCAGCGGCAATCTCGACACCCTGCGATACGAGCCAACCGCGAAGCGGGTCCGGGTATGTGCCGGCGGTGAGCCGGTCGCCGACACGTGCGAGGCCAGACTGGTCTGGGAGCCGCGCCGCGTCGTCCCGAGCTACGCGGTGCCGATCGCCGCGCTGACGGCGCAGCTGGTGCCTGCCGGCGCCGAGTCCGGAGCCGACGAGGATGTGGGGGCGCGCCTTCCCGCGATCAGTTCGCGACCCATCCTGGACCCGACCGTGCCATTCGGCGCCCACTCATGTTCAGGCACGGCGTTCGATGTGATTGCCGGCGAAGAGACGGGCGCCGCCGCGGCCTTCCGACCCGACGACTCGGACCTCGCCGACTACGTCATCCTCGAATTCGCCGCATTCGAGTGGCTCGACGAGGACGAACCGGTGGTCAGCCACCCACATGATCCGTTCAGCCGCATCGAGGTGCTGCGCAGCAGCCGCCACGTCCGAATCGAGCTGGATGGACGGCTGCTCGCCGAATCGTCTCGGCCGATGGCGCTGTTCGAAACTCTGCTGCCCGTGCGGTTCTATCTGCCTCGCGAGGACGTGGCCATCCAACTCGAACTCAGCGACACGGCGACCTACTGCGCATACAAGGGCCGGGCGTCCTACTTCTCCGTGCCCGGCGGGCCGCGCGACATGGCGTGGACGTATCACGAGCCGCTGCACGATGCCGAACCCGTCCGCGATCGAATCTGCTTCTTCGACGAACGCGTTGACGTGATCGTGGACGGCAAGCGCCGCGACCGGCCCGTCACACCGTGGACCGCCGAATGACGTTCGCCGACCTACACCGCGGCGAGCTGCCGCTGCTGTTGCCCAACGCATGGGATGTGCCTTCGGCGCTGGCACTGCTGGAGTGCGGCTTCGCCGCCATCGGAACGACGAGCTTCGGCGTGACGTCCAGCCTCGGCATGCCCGACGGCCGACGGTCGACAAGTCAGGCCAATCTCGGCTTGGCCGCCGCACTGCGACCACTCGACTGCTATCTGAGCATGGACATCGAGGATGGTTACTCCGACGATCCGGAACAAGTCGCCGACTACGTCGCCCGGCTTCCCGTCGACGGCATCAACGTCGAGGACAGCACCGAAGGGAACCTGATCGAGCCGCCGCGGCACGCAGCGAAAGTGCAATCCATCAAACAACGTTCGCCCAATGTGTTCATCAACGCAAGGATCGACACCTACTGGCTCGGCCAGGAGGCGACGGTGGCCGCCACGCTGGACCGGGCGGCGCAGTACGTCGAAGCGGGCGCCGACGGCATCTTCGTCCCAGGGGCCACCGAGCCCGGCGTGCTGCGAGACCTCACCGCGGCCATCCCGCTGCCCGTCAATGTCCTTGCCATTCCCCGACGCTCACTGACCGACCTCGCCGGGCTGGGGGTGCGGAGGGTGTCTACGGGCTCGCTGCCGTACCGTGCCGCAATCCACGCCGCCGCGCGGGTCGCGGTCGCCTTCCGCGATGGGACCGACTTGCCTGCCGCCGATCCGTATCCCGAGATGCAGGAGCGTCTGACGCGCTATGCGAATCAGAAGTTCAGCGGGTAGCCTCCGCTGACCTTCAGTGTCTCACCGGTGATGAAGGACGCCTCGTCGGAGCACAGGAACAACATCGCCGAGACGATGTCGTCCATGGTGCCGAGCCGCTGCACAAGCTGGAGTCGATGTGTGAACTCTTCGATCAACCGCTTCGGCAGATCGGCCAGCGCGTTCTCGGTGTTCATCAGGCCCGGCGCAATGGCGTTGACTCGGATGCGATCCGGCGCGAGTTCGGTGGCGAATGCGACGGTAAGGCCGCGCACGGTCAGTTTCGACACCGCGTACGGCGTCGCGCTCATGTAGCCGGCCATCGACGAGATGTTCAGCACCACCCCGCCACCGCGGTCCCGCATCGAGTCGCGGCACGCCAGCGTCACGTTGATCACGCCCATCACGTTGACGTCGAACAGATTGCGGATGTCGTTGCGCGACAACGCCGCGAACGGCTGGTTGTATTTCGTCAGGTGCAGGCCCGCGTTGTTGATCACGATGTCGATGCCGCCGAACCGTTCGACCGTCGTCGCGACGGCGGCGTCGACCCGGTCGGCGTCCGCCACATTGCAGTTCACCGCGATCGCCTGACCGCCCGCTGAAACGAGTTCGGCCGCAGTGCGTTCAGCCATTTCGACGTCGATGTCGGCGATCACGACGTTGGCGCCCTCAGTGACCAGCGCCCGCGCGAACGCCCTGCCGAAACCGATCGCGCCTCCGGTGATCACCGCCGTCCGGCTCTGGAATCTCATCACCGCTCTTCCGCCGGGTAGGCCGCCGCATTTGTCACCGCGCCACGGTACTCCGGCCAGTACCCGGTACCCCTGGTTTCATCCGGGGCAATTCTGGCAACATTACTCATGAGTCAGTTGGGTCCGACTCGAAACTAACGGGTGGGGACGACAATGGGGTTTTCACAGGGATCAGAATCAGTTTCGATAACCGCCAGGGGGAGTGAGGGCGGCGGCGCCGCGCTCGACCAGGTGATCGGAATGTCGGTGGTCGCCTTCGTGGTCACCGCCGGGCTGCTGTGGATCGGCTACATGCACCGGCAGCGGCGGATCACGTGGCTGAACAACCTGGCGGAGTACGCGGCCAGGAAGTTCAAGCGGCCGTCGTGGGTTGCGCTGCCGATGGCGTTGTTCATCACGACACTGATCTGCGCGCTGTTCGGGTTCATCTGGGACGTCAGCCTGCACATCGGCAAGGGCCGCGACCCGGGACCGCTGGCCAACCCCGCGCACTACTTCATCCTGTTCGGACTGTTCCTGCTCTTCATTGCAGGCTGCCTGGCTTGCGTGCTGCCGTACGACAAGCCCGGGCCTTCGGCCGTGCGGATCACCAGCAGCTGGTATGCGCCGGTCGGCGGCATCCTGATGGCCGGCTGCGGCCTGTATGCCCTGCTCGGCTTTCCCCTCGACGACATCTGGCACCGCATCTTCGGCCAGGACGTCACGCTCTGGGGCCCCACGCACCTGATGATGATCGGCGGCGCTGGCTTCTCCACCTTGTCCGCGCTCATGCTCAACCACGAGGGGCTCAACGCGATGGGCGACGACGCCCCGGCCGACTCGTTCTTCGTCAAGTTCATCCAGTACCTCGGCTTCGGCGGCATCATCGTCGGGCTGTCGGTGTTCCAGATCGAATTCGACTTCGGCGTACCGCAATTCCGCCAGGTGTTCGAGCCGATGCTGATCGCGGCGGCCGCCGCATTCGCATTGGTTGCGGCCCGGGTCATGCTCGGCCGCGGCGCTGCGATCATCGCCGCCCTGCTCGCCATCGGCCTGCGCGGCGGTGTCGCACTCATCGTCGGCCCGATCCTTGGCGCACCGATCAACTGGTTCGCGCTATACCTCGGACCGGCGATCGTCGTCGAGTTGATCGGCCTGACGCCACTGCTGAAGCGTCCCGTCGTATTCGGAGCCGTCAGCGGACTTGGCGTGGCGACCGTCGGACTGTGGCTGGAGTCGTTGTGGATCGGGACGGTCTACCACTATCGGTGGCCGACGAGCATCTGGCCCGAGGCGCTCGCGATGGCGATTCCCGTCGCCATCCTCACCGGCGCGTGCGGCGCGATGTTCGGCCTGGTCCTCACGTCACGTCGGCTGCCGTCGCGGGCGATCAGCATCTGCCTGGTGGCACTGACCGTGCTGGCCATCGGCGGTGCAACGGCGAACGGGCTGCGCTACAACGTGCCGCAGAACGTCACCGCGACCGTCACGCTCACCGATGTTCCCGTCACCAGCCCGGGCCAGCGGCTGGTCAACGCCGACGTGAAGATCAATCCGCCGAACTCCGTCAGCGAGGACCCGAACTGGGTGTCGATACTCGGGTGGCAGGGCCATTTACAGAACCAGCGCGGCCAGGTCGTCACCAATCTCGAGAAGCTGGGACCCGGCCATTACCGCACGACCCAACCCGTCCCGGTGTGGGGTACCTGGAAGACGCTGCTACGACTGCATGACGGAACCACGTTGGCCGCCGTGCCGATCTATCTGGCGGGCGACCCGGGCATTGGCGCGGCAGAAGTTCCGGCACAGGCGTCGTTCACCCGGCCGTTCGTCGCCGAGATCACGATCCTGCAGCGGGAACGCAATCCCGACACACCAATGGTGTTGTGGACCATCGGTGGCCTCGTTGTGTTGGTGTGCACGCTGGTCCTGATCGGTGGCCTCAGCTGGGGCGCGGGTCGGATCAACCGCAGCGAGGCATCGGGCAGCAAGGCCGAACTCCAACCGACGGCGCAGGCGTGATGGGCTACGCCCACATCGACATCCTCGCCCATCACGGGCTACTGCTCGCGATACCCGCGTTCGCGCCCGCCATCGCGGTCGCCGGCGTGGTGATCTACGTCGCGCTGAGGGACCGCCGTCGCAACAGCGACTCGGCTCACACTGAGAACTCAGACGCGCCCGGCCACAATGGTTCACCGTGACGACATCAAGGACCCTTCTGATTTTGACGGCCGCTGCGCTGATCACCGCTGGATGCGGCGGATCCAGCAGCACTGATAACGCGTCGAGCAGCGCCTCGAGCAGTCCGCCGTCGACCGTCGGCCCGTCGGACATGTCGAACGACCAGGCGCCGCCGACACGGCTCACTATCGACGTCGACATCAAGGGCGGCAACGTCACCCCCACCAATCAGCAGCTGCAGGCGGGTCTCAAGGAGCAGATCATCATTCGCGTCAACAGCGATGCGGCCGACGAGCTGCACGTGCACTCCACCCCCGAGCACAAGTTCAACATCGACGCCAAGCCGATGCAGATGTTCCAGTTCACCGTCGACGTGCCCGGAAAGGTGGACGTGGAACTGCACCACCTGGACAAGACCATCGCCACGATCACTGTGCAGTGATCGGCGATCGGTCGACCGCAGTACTGGCCCATGGCCTCGGCGGCTCGACCGATCTCCCGATCCCCTTGAGCTATGCGCTCGTTGGTGCGGCGTGGGCGTTGACGTTCACCTTCGCGGTCGTCGCGCTCGCCTGGCGGCGTCCGCGGTTCGATCCCGACAAGCCGGGCCGTGCGCTGCCACAGTGGGTCACCACGCTGGTCGACGCACCGGCCACCCGGTGGGCCGTTGCCATCGCCTCGCTGCTGTTCGCAGTCTGGGTGGCGATCGCCGCGGTGTTCGGACCGCAGGACGCGCGTAATCCGCTGCCCGGCGTTTTCTATGTGTTGTTGTGGGTCGGGCTGGTGGCGCTGTCGCTGGCCGTCGGACCGGTGTGGCGCGCGAGCTCTCCCGTGCGCACCGTGCACCGGCTGCTCGGGCGGCGGTCGCTGGGGTTGCGCTATCCCGAATCTGCCGGCTACTGGCCCGCGGTGTCCGGCCTGTTCGCGTTCGTCTGGCTCGAGCTGGCCAGCCCTGACCCAGGATCCCTTGGGGCGATCAAGATTTGGCTACTCGGCTATCTTGTCGTGACGATGACCGGGGCATTGTGCTGCGGTGAGCGCTGGTGCGCCCGTGCCGATCCGTTCGAGGTGTACAGCGTCGTGGCGTCGCGGCTGTCGGCGCTGCGTCGCAACCGCGACGGCCGGATCGCGATCGGCAACCCGTTCGACCACCTGTTGTCGCTGCCGGTGCGCCCAGGCACCGTCGCGGTGCTGGCGGTGCTGTTGGGATCGACCGCGTTCGACAGCTTCTCGGCGACGCCGCAATGGCGCACCTTCGTCGACGACCACACGGCTTCTACCGTCACGGCGTCGCTGTTGAAGACCGCGGGGCTGCTGGTGTTCGCCGGCGTCGTCGCGGGAATGTTCACCCTCGCGGCGCGCGCCACCGGGGGCGTCGACCGGCAGCGTCGCCGCGAACTGCCCGGCCTGATGGCGCATTCGCTGATCCCGATCGTCGTCGGTTACGTGTTCGCCCACTATCTGACGTATCTCGTCGAGCGCAGCCAGCAGACGTCGTCCTGCTGTTCGGTCTCGGTGACGCCCAGGTGCACTACGTGCTGTCGATGCACCCGACGGTGCTGGCGACGATCAAGGTCGGATGTGTGGTGGCCGGCCACATCGCAGGCGTGATCGCCGCGCACGACAGGGCATTGCGACTGCTGCCCGCGGGCCACCAGCTGACAGGGCAGTTGGCAATGATGCTGGTGATGGTCGGCTACACGTTCACCGGGCTGTACCTGTTGTTCGGCGGCTAACGTTGCTCGAGCGTGGACTTGTCGTTGTCGATCGGCCTGGATTACGACGACAACTCGACGTTCGGCGGCGAAGTCTCATGCGGGCGCTGATCATCGTCGACGTTCAGAACGACTTCTGCGAGGGCGGTTCACTCGCGGTGGCCGGAGGCTCCGCGGTCGCCCGCGGCATCTCCGAATTGCTCGCCAGCGGTCCGCGCTACGCCCACGTGGTGGCGACCAAGGACTTCCACATCGACCCCGGTGAGCACTTCTCCGAACACCCCGACTACGCGGTGTCCTGGCCCCGGCATTGCGTCGCGGGCACGTCCGGCGCGGACTTTCATCCCGAGTTCGACCCCGCCGGTGTGGAAGCGGTGTTCATGAAGGGCCACCACTCGGCGGCCTACAGCGGCTTCGAAGGCGCCGACGAGTCCGGCACGACGCTGGCGGATTGGCTGCGACAACGCGGCGTCGACGAGGTCGACATCGTCGGCATCGCCACCGACTACTGCGTGGTGTCCACCGCGGCCGACGCCCGTAAGGCCGGATTCACCACCCGGGTGCTGCTGGACCTGACCGCAGGCGTCGCGCCCGAGTCGACCGCCGAGGCCGTCGAGGATATGCGGGCTGCCGGCGTCGAGGTCGCCTAGACCGTCGGGTCGCGCGGGGCCCCTGTCCACCGCGGTGAGCGGCCGTCCAGATAGGCACGCACCCCCTCGCGGGCATCCTCGTGGCCCATGAGGTGCAGGTGAATGTCTGTCTCGCGGGCGCCGACGGTCTCACGATCGAGATCGACCGAATCCCACAACAGTCGCTTGCTGGCCGCCACCGACATGGGCGCGGTGTTCTCGGCGATGTCGTGTGCGAGTTCCAGCGCGGCGGGTAGAACATCGCCTGCGTCGAGCACCCTGCTGCCCAGCCCAAGCTGCACTGCCCGGTGCCCGTCGAAAACCGCTCCCGCCAACAGGATTTCGGCCGCGTTGGCGATCCCGACCAGCCGCGGAAGAACCCAGTGCGAATATGCGTCACCGACGACGCCCCGCCTGACCTGCACCACTCCGTAACGTGCTTCGGCGGCGAAGATCCGGATGTCGCATTGCAGGGCGAGTGTCAGGCCAAGGCCGAGGGCGTGGCCGTTGACGGCGGCGATCACCGGCTTGGAGAGCGACCATGCGGGCACCGCGATCCCGGCTGCGGAAAAGCCCGGCCCTGGTGCGCCGAAGGTCTGCTCACCGCCGCCGAGGTCGGCGCCTGCGCAGAACGCGGGCGGAGTGCCGGTCAGCACGATCACCCGCACAGAGTCGTCGCGGTCGCAGGCGCGGTAGGCATCGGCAAGTTCGTCGCGCATCCCATCACCGATGGCGTTGCGTTGTCGCGGCCGGTTGAGCGTGATTGTGGCCACGCCGCGGTCGACCGCGAACAACAACGTGCGATAAACGGGCATCGACCGACACCGTATCGTCGCCGTCGTGGGCGATGGCGGGGTGTCGGAAATCTGGCGAGGCAAGGCGTATCCGCTGGGCGCGACTTATGACGGCTACGGCACCAACTTCTCGGTGTTCAGCGAGGCCGCCGACCGCGTTGAGCTGTGTTTGTTCGATGCCGATGGCGTGGAGAGCAGGGTGACGCTGCCAGAGGTCGACGGTTTCGTCTGGCACGGCTTCATCCCCACTATCGAGCCGGGCCAGCGCTACGGCTACCGGGTGTATGGCCCGCATGATCCGGCGGCGGGGCAGCGCTGCAACCCCAACAAGCTGCTGATCGATCCGTACGCCAAGGCGATCGACGGCACCTTCGAGTGGAACCAGTCGCTGTTCGGCTACAACTTCGGCGATCCCGACAGCCGCAACGACGAGGACTCCGCGGCCAGCATGCCCAAGTCGGTGGTGATCAATCCGTACTTCGACTGGGGGGTGGATCGGCCGCCGGGACACGAGTACGCCGACACCGTCATCTACGAGGCCCACGTCAAGGGGCTGACCAAGACCCACCCCGATATTCCCGAGCAGATCCGCGGCACCTACGCCGCGGTGGCGTACCCGGTGATCATCGAGCATCTGAAGTCGTTGGGCGTCACCGCGATCGAGCTGATGCCCGTGCACCATTTCGCCAACGACTCCACGCTCATCGAGAAGGGACTGACCAATTATTGGGGTTACAACACGATCGGCTTCTTCGCGCCCGACCCCAAGTACCGCAGCAGCTCCAGCCCGGGCGGACAGGTCCAGGAGTTCAAGGCCATGGTGCGGGCGCTGCACGAGGCCGATATCGAGGTGATCCTCGACGTGGTCTACAACCACACCGCCGAGGGCAACCACCTCGGGCCCACGCTGTCCATGCGGGGCATCGACAACGCCGCCTACTACCGGCTCGTCGAGGACGACAAGCGGTTCTACCTGGACTACACCGGCACCGGCAACAGCCTCAATGTCGGGCACCCGCATTCGCTTCAGCTGATCATGGACTCGCTGCGGTACTGGGTGAGCGAGATGCACGTCGACGGTTTCCGGTTCGACCTCGCCTCGACGCTGGCCCGCGAGTTCTACGACGTCGACAAGCTGTCGACCTTCTTCGAACTCGTGCAGCAGGATCCGACCGTCAGCCAGGTCAAGCTGATCGCCGAACCGTGGGACGTCGGGCCCGGCGGCTACCAGGTGGGCAACTTTCCGCCGCAGTGGACGGAGTGGAACGGTCAGTATCGCGACACCGTGCGCGACTACTGGCGCGGCGAGCCTGCCACCCTCGACGAATTCGCCTCTCGGCTGACCGGATCGGCCGACCTCTACGAGCACACCGGCAGGCGCCCCGTCGCATCGATCAACTTCGTCACCGCCCACGACGGGTTCACGCTGGCCGATCTGGTGTCCTACAACGACAAGCACAACGAAGCCAACGGTGAGGACAACCGCGACGGCGAGAGCCACAACCGATCCTGGAACTGCGGCGTCGAAGGGCCCACCGAGGACCCCGAGGTCAAGGCGCTACGCGCCCGTCAACAACGCAACTTCCTGACCACGCTGCTGCTTTCCCAAGGCGTGCCGATGATTTCGCACGGCGACGAACTCGGCCGCACCCAGCAGGGCAACAACAACGTCTACTGCCAGGACAACGAGCTGTCCTGGATCAACTGGGCACACGCCGACAACGAGCTGATGGACTTCACGCGAGCGGTGTCTGCGCTGCGCACGGCGCATCCGGTGTTCCGAAGGCGACGGTTCTTCTCGGGCCGGCCAGTGCGGCCGCGCCTGGCGCAGGGCATGCCCGACATCACCTGGTTTCCGCCCGATGGAAGGGAAATGACGGAGGACGACTGGGAATCGGGATTGGTAAGTCCATCGCCGTGTACCTCAACGGCCAAGGCATCGCCGATCCCGATATCCGGGGTCAGCGGGTCACAGATGACTCATTCTTCCTGTGCTTCAACGGCCACCACGAGCCCATCGACTTCGTCTTGCCTCCCGTGCAATTCGCCGCGTGCTGGGAGCCGAAGATCTACACCGCAGACACCGTCGGCGTCGATGGCGCCAAGCCTGCCGACGCCGCGTCGTCGCTAACCGTCGAAGGGCGCTCGATACTCGTGCTGCGGGGTGTCGAGTCGCAGTGAGCGTCGGCCCGATCGCTATCCGGCGCGTCGTTGTCGCGGGGTCCGTAAAGCCCAACCGCGCAAGGTAGTTCGACCCGCTGGTCACCCGCGGCAGAGATAGCGGTTGGGCGGAGGTGGCACTCGCCGTTGCGGACGTTTCAGTCCTTCCAGTCGCGGGCATCCGTTGCCGCAGGCGTATGCGTTGGTCGGCCATCGCAGACGTCTAGGTTTCGCCGGTTCTTGCACCCGTCGCGAGCCGGCGAAACCGCTCGGGCGCCGCCGCCGCAATCTCGGTTGGAAATGAGCACTTTCCCATGACTGACACGCCGATTGAGGGGCGCAGGGTGTTTGTGCGGCGTGCCGTGGGTACCAGTCATGACATGAACGCCAACACGTTGATCGCCATGGCCGGGTCGATGAGCCTGGTTGCCGCCGCGTTGACGGGTGCGGTTTGGGACAGCCCACTGGCGACCGCGCCGGCCCGGATGCGCGGGTATCGCCGGTCGCAGGGGCGCCACGCAATGCCGCGCGAGTACGGGGTTTAGGCACCGTGTACTTCGGCAACTGATGGCTCAGTGGGCAGCGATCGGCGAGGGTTGCGTCGGCGCCGCCCGCAAGGCGGTCGGCGGGGTCGACCCCCTACGTTGAGCCCACAGCTCTGCCCCACCGGCCGTCGCCCATCCGATGTGCGAGCTCTAGATCGTTTCGGCCGCAGTGTTCGTCGTCTGTCTTCCGGCGTCGCCCGAATGTGCGTTCGGGAAGGTGTTGGAACCGGCTTCAGTCGGCTGCTAACGGGCAGTGCAACCGACGGTTTGGTACGGATGAGGTCAGGGGCAGGGTTGGGCCTGCGGGTCTAGCCGCGCCGGTGGTCGTTGCGTCGGGCTGATGTTCATGTGCTACCATGTAGCACATGAAGACGATCGGGGTGCGTGAGCTGCGGCAACATGCGAGTAAGTACCTCGAAGAAGTTGCCGCCGGGGAATCGATCGAGATTACTGACCGCGGTCATCCCGTCGCGCGTCTCGTGCCAATCAGCCGCGATCCCTGGCAGGACCTCATCAACGCTGGTGAAGTCGTCGAGGCGCCCCGCCCAATGACTATCGATGACTTAAAACCCGCTGCCTACAAGCACAGTGCCTCTAAAACCCTTGAGCGCCTTCGAAAAGACGAGCGCTAGCCTGTGCGGACCTATCTAGACACCTCAGCCTTGGTCAAACTCGTTGTCGCTGAGGGTGAATCGCAGGCACTCAAGGACTTCCTAGGCGTACACGCTGAGGACGGCTTCTTCTCGGCGGCGTTGGCGCGCACTGAGCTGGTACGCGCAGTGGCACCAAACGGGGACCAGGCTGTCGCTGACGCTCGCGACCTCCTCAACAGGCTGGACACCGTCCTGCTGACGCGACAGCTGCTCGACGACGCCGGAACCTTGAGGCCGCTACGCCTACGCAGCCTAGACGCCATACACCTCGCCGCGGCACGGCGAGCGGGCGACGCATTGCGTGTGGTGATCACGTATGACACCCGAATGCGTTCAGCAGCAGCGGACCTCGGGATCTCCACAGCATCTCCGCAATAGGGCTCTTTAGCCGTCACTTTCGCTGGTCACCGTCTGCGGATGCCAGCCGCCGCTTTGTCGGGACTGGGCGGATTGCACTCACGACATTGACGACCCATTGCAGCCCGGGCGCCGCGACTCGCGAAATGGTGCCGAAGGCGCGATTGCGGCTTCTAAGCATCTGCCGGTAGTGACGCAAGATGACGACTTCGACGCACTTGAAGGCGTCGCCAATGGCATCAACCTGCGAGTTGTGGTCGAAGGCCATGGTAGGACGATTGGTAGTATGAACATATGGCGAAAGAGAAGATCTCGGTGACTGTCGACGCGGCCGTGCTTGCCGAGGCCGACGCCGACGCCAAGGCGGCCGGGCTCAACCGGTCGGAGTTGATCGAGCGGGCGCTGCGCAACGAGCACCTCCGTCGCGCCCTGCACACGTACACGACGCGTACGGCGCCGGCGCTCGACATCGACGCCTACGCCGAGCAGGTCTATGAGGCCAACCGGGCCGCGGGTCGGTGATCGCGCCAGGCGACATCGCACCGCGCCAAGACAGCAGCCGTGAACTCTACGTCGCGGTGCTGTCGAATTCGATTCACCTCGCCGCCAACACCGGCCGACTGATCACCTGCCCGTTCATCCCCGGTCATATCCCTGATGAGGTGATGGCG